>CAWDJC010000022.1:0-167245 GCA_963802525.1 uncultured Actinomycetota bacterium
GGTTCTGGCGAACATTCTGCGTACTGATGCCGACCGGCACCGCCAGCTGCCCGCCGACAGCGATCTGGCCCGACGGATCACGGTGCTGGCGCGGGCACACCAGGACGCCACCTGGCGTCGCACCCGTGCCTGCAACGAGTTGAGATCGGTACTGCGCGAGTACTATCCAGGATTTCTGCAGGCATTCGCCGGTGTTACCACCAACCTGATCACCCGCGAGGCGCGTGCGGTACTTGCCCTTGCCCCGACCCCGACAATGGCTGCTTCGTTGTCGAAGCGGCAGATCGCTGCGGCGCTGCGGCGATCGGGACGTCAGCGCGGAATCGATGCTCTGACCGCGCAGATCCACTCGGCACTACACGTGCCCCAGCTACGTCAACCCGCGCCGCTCGAAGACGCGATGGGAATGCAGGCGCTGGCGCTACTGGGCAGTCTGGATACGGAATGCGCGAGTACCGAAAGTCTCGGGTAAGCGGTGATCACCGCCTTCGAGCAGCACCCCGACCACGTGATCATCACTTCCTTCCCCGGTCTCGGTGACCTCACCGGAGCCCGCATCCTCGGTGAAATCGGTGATGACCGTGAACGTTTCGCCGACGCTCGCGCGCTCAAAGCGTTCGCCGGATCGGCGCCGGTCACCCGCGCATCGGGACGCAGCACCACCGTCACTTACCGCCGAGTCAAGAACAATCGCATGGCCGCAGTCGGGTTTGTCTGGGCCTTTGTCGCTGCCGGCCGCGACGGATCGCCCCGCGAACACTACCTGGCCCGCCGAGCGCGCGGCGACCATCACCCAGCCGCACTGCGCCACCTCTACAACCGCATGCTCGGCCAGCTCTACCACTGCCTGCAAACCGACCAAACCTACGACCCGATCAAGGCATACGGACCGCCGCCGACGCACCCCACACGAGCCGCCGCTTGACTGTTAGCAAGATCGGAGGTCTGTGGATGAGCGGTGTTCGGGCGGCCTTCGCTGCGGCGTTTGAGGTCTCGGGGGTTGACGTTGCGGGCGTGATGTCGGGGGGCGTTTCGGGTAGCTCGTCGTTGTCGAACGCCGCGCCTGGCGTTCGTGCGGAGTGGGAGGTTGCCTCCCGCGGCTGCCGCCGCTGGCGGGGTAGTTCGGTGGATCCGTGAGTCGACGCGCGGTGTGACGATTGCCCTCACCGTGCTCGGCCCAGGTACCCTAACCCGTGTCGGGACGTCCGGGATGCGGGCGCTGCGCGACACATCAGCCCGCCATCAACATCACCACTCGATTGTTGTAGTGGTCGGCGACGTACACGTTGCCGACGCGACGACCTTGGCGGCTATCCGGCTGCGCCTCAGCGCCAACTGCGGTGACCGTGTCGCCGGAGACCGCGGAAACTTCCGCCAGGTCATAAGTCACAGCGGACGGCGGCGGACCGTCCTGCCGGTGAGGACCTCCGCCGCGAACACGGCCAGCCGGGCGATGCCGACATAGGTCGCGGGATTGAACATGGTCGGCCACTTCGTTCTGATCAGGTGATCGGTCAGGGGTCGGCCGGCGAACCGGTCCGACAGCCACCGCAGCGTCATCGGGGCGGACAGTGGGTGCAGCAGCAGGTGCTCGCAGAACGCGTCCCGGTGGTAGGTGACGTCGGCTCCGCCGGCCGAATAGGCGTCGGCCAGCGCGTCGATGTCGGCGACATCGATGAAGTAGTCGTGTACGGCCTGCACGATCAATACCGGCGGTGTCGGCGCCGTGGTGCCGAGTTTGATGCTGTCGAAGACGTGCTGGACCTCCGGCATCGTCAGGATCTCCCTCAGCGGCCGGTCGAGGTACTCTCTCACGTCCTTTCTCACCATCCGGATGACCGCGCCTGCCGTGGTCATGGTCTCCAGCTGGCGCAGCAGAGCGAGTCCCTCTTCGTTAGTGTGCTCGCGAATCACTCGGCCCAAGTCTGGGTAGAGCTGTGCCAGCGCGACGATCACCAACGCGGGCAAACCAGCCAGGAAGCCGCCGTTAAGCCGGAGGAAGGCGTGGCCCAGGTCGCCAACGGGTGATCCCAGCACGGCGCCGACGATGTCGAGTTCGGGTGCGTAATCGGCGCAGATTTCGGCAGCCCAGCCGGTGGCGAGCCCGCCGCCGGAGTACCCCCACAACGCGACGGGCGCCGATGCGGACAATCCGATGCGCTCCGAGCTCAGTGCGGCCCGGACTCCGTCGAGGACGCAGTAGCCAGGTTCATACGGTGCGCCCCACATCCCGTTGGGGCCTTCGTGGTCGGGTACCGAGACCGCCCAGCCCTTGGCGAGGGCGGCGCTGACCAGCAGAAAATCGAACTGCGGCACCGCGCCGATGGCCTTGGCGTGTCGCCGCAGGGCATAAGACGGGAAACAGCGGGACGTCACAGCGTCGATGGCGCACTGATACGACAGCAGCGGGCAGGTCTGGCCCGGAGCCACGTCCGCGGGGACGATCACCGTCGTCACGGCCGCCTCGGGTTTGCCGTTCATGTCCATCGTCCGGTACAGCAGCTGGGTGGCGGTGGCCCGCAGCCGTATCAGGCCGAAAAACGCCACCTCGACATCGCGTGAGCGCAGCACGGTCCCCGGCAGCGCGTGCTGATAGCCGGGTGGTGGCTGGTAGAACGGGTCTTCCGACGGCAGTAACGGGCGAACCTTGCGGTCCAGCTCCTCATGTGGTGGCTTGCCGATCCATTCCGCACCGATTGTTCCCGCGAGGCTGCCAAGGTCCATTGTCTGAACTCCCTCCATGGGCCACCGTGCATTCTCGCGCACGATCGGAGGGACCGAACTAGGCCCACTCACCCGCTTGCGGGGGTAGGGCCACTCCCGCTTGAGCAGGTGGTGCGCAAGCTGCTGCCCCGATGCTACAAGCACCGCCGCGCAGGAGGCAGAGTCGTTAGCCCCTTGGCCGCATGCCTTTGGTCCGGACAGCAATTCGACTGATCACGGTTCGGGGCAGTGCGCTGGCGCCCCCGCGCTGCGCAACGGCCGAAGGCTCGTGAATTTAGCGCTTCACCACTTGACCGCGCCCAGGCAGTGCTGTGTCTGGCGAACGATTTGGTCACCGAAGCGGATTATGTTGCGGCGGCGGCGGATTGGGAGCAACGACATTCTCGGTTGCGCGGTTGGCAGGACGAGTTAAGCGCAGGCGTGGTCGTCGGCGCGCGACGAGAGGCGCTGCGGGCCGACGTTGCGAATCTGCGCGTGCGCGGCTGGGCCCGCTGAGAACAAACTGCGACGTTGCGCCTGCAGCTGGCCGCCGCGTCCCGGCGTGCGAAAACCATCATTTTGCGCTGCGCCGACCGCCAGGCAGAAATCAGAAAAGCCACCACGGACGACATGACTGGCCGCGGGCGTGCTCTGATGGTAGCGAACCAGATGGCAGCGCGGGATCTGATCGACGCCGAGACGCGGCGCGTGTTAGGTCTGCACGAGGGAACTGCCGCGATCTCGGTGCCAGAGCTGTACGCCGTATCCGCCGAAAAGAATTAGAGTTCGAGTCCGTAGTCGCGGCCGCGGCTGCGGCTGCGGGCGCGGTCCCGGGCGGCGATCGTGTCGAGTTGTGCTGCGATGCGGCGCATTTCGTTGAAGTGGTCGAGGAGTTGATCGCGCCGCTGTAGGAGCTGGCGTGCTGTCTGATACTGCGGGCCGGTGTGAGATTGTGCGGTGGCGAGGTGGTGGTCGGCGCGTTCGATTGCGGTGCGTGCTCGCTGGTGGCCGCGGTCAGGGCGGCCGAGCTGCTGGGCCCAGGGCAGCAGGTGGTCGGCCGCGGCGGGCAGGGTGTGGGCCGGCTGGCGGTGGTCGGGGGTGGTGACGAGCAGCAGTTTGGTGTTGGTGGCCGCGGCGTTTTCGGCGAGCCAGTGCAGCTGGTCGGGTTTGAGGTGGTCGGCGTCGTCGACGATCACGAGGCCGCCCAGCGGCAGCTTCCAGCGTCCGGTTTGCAGCTTGTCGAGTGCTTGATCGGGGCTGCTGGTGATGTCGGCGTAGCGGCTGTTGGAGGCGTACTCGGCGGCAGCTTGGGTGGCAGGTAGGGCAAGCAGGTGATGGTTGTCGCGGTGGACGGCATCAGCGAGGGCCGCGAGTGCTGCGGGCTTGTCGGCGCCGGGGTAGAGGTGCAGAGATTGGACGGATTGAAGGCTGCTGGCGATGCCGGTGACAGCGCCGCGGTGGGCCGGTTCGAGGTGACCAAGGCTGTCAGCGGGGGCTGGGTAGCCGGTAGCGGGCGCCAAGCGGCGGCCCGCGATGTCGAGGAAGTCGATTTCGGCGCGCAGCGCGGGCAGCTCGGCGGCCAGGTCATAGCCGCTGCGGGCGGCGGTGTAGGCACGATAGTCGGCGCGCAGCCGGGCACGGGTGCGCTCGTGGCGGTCAATGAGGTCGGCGACCTGCTGGGGAAGCTGGTCGCGAGCGGTGTCGGCCGCGGCCTGGATCACGGTGTGGGCGCGGTCGTCGCGGCCGATGATGGCGCGTAACCGGGCGGCAGCTTCGTGGCTGGTGCCGCGGCTGGCTACATGCACTGGCTGGGCGGCGATCACGGTGTGTTCGTGATCGGCTTCGCCGACAGTTTTCGTGTGGATGTAGACGTGGTTTTCATCGGTGCCGCGGCTCATTGCGACGTAGGCCAGGGCGCGGGAGGAGCGCTCGCCGAGTACGGAGTGGGCCGCGCCGGCGGTGAGGTGGTCGCCGGCGGTCTCACCCTGGTTGGCGTGGATCGTGGTCGCATAGCCGTGGGTGATGTGCTCGCGCAAATAATCGCCGGAAAAGGCGGTGCGCGCGTCATCGCCGATGCGCCGGGCGCCGATGCGCCCGGTGTCGGCATCGACTTTGTAGACGAGCCAGCGTTGCCCGTTGCGCACCTGGCCGGCCGGCTTGGTGATGTCGTCGTGGTCATAGACCTCGATGGTGGGGTCGTTATCGCGGCTGATGATGATGTCGCCGACTCCGATGCGGTGGCCGCGGGCCGCGGGGACGGTGGGCGCATCGGCGGCCACCGTCGCGTCGTGAACGCGTTTGTTCAGCGCGTCAGAAAGTTCCCAGGTGTCGGTCATCAGCAGCGCGTCTTTGCCGGCGGCGATGTCGGCGTGATAGTTGGTTAGCGCGTCGTGGGCCATGGTCAGCGCGTCGCCGGTGTGTAGCCGGTCGTGGGTGCGGTACCACTCCACGGCGCGGCGTATCGGCTTGGGTCCGCCATTGCGGAGGGCGAGCGATGCGGTGCGCTCGGCGGGGTCACGCATGCGCCACACTTCGGACAGGCGCTGGGCCCAGGGCAGGTCCTCGATGAGCTGGGCGAACATGCCTGCGCGCGCCTTGACCGGGGCGAGCTGGTGGGCGTCGCCGACGAGCACGGTTTTGGCCCCGGCCGCCGTGCTGGCGGTTAATAGTTCGCGCAGCTGCGGGGTGCCGACCATGGCGGCCTCATCGACCACAACCAGCGTTCGGGCATCGATTTTCAGCGCGTGCTCACGCAAGTCTTTGACCGCTTTGGCCACCGTGTAGCCGGCATCGCCCGCACCTTCGCGCACCGCCACGTCGACGGCTTTACCGGTCGGCGCCAGCGCCCCCAGCCGTCCGGGATTCTGCGCAGGATCCGCTCGAGCGCTGGGGCATACGGTCCCGCGTCGGGCGGGACATGTAGGGCGTTGATCAGCATGTCCCAATCGATGTCACAAGACAAGAGGTGGTACAGCGCACCCTGCATGTCCTCCCGCGTCGCGGTGCCGTCATGCAGGCCGGCCGACATTTCGCGCGCGTCGGATACCACCGCCCGCCAAAGTGCCTTTTGCGCCTCGGTGAGTTCGGGGAAATCGTTGCGATCGGTCATCACAGGTACATCCCTGCCGGGACCGTGGCTCGGTATCGCCCATTGCCCACCTCGGACAGCAGCATTGCGGTGTTGACGTTTCCGTCGTCACCGGCCAGTACGGCACGGCGGACGACTTCGCGGATGTCGCTGCCGCTGGTGTTCTCGGGTAGCGCGGCCACCACCGTCGCGGTGTCAAAGGCCTGGCCGCCGGGATATCGCGGATCAACGCCGCCAGGATCCGGGCAGTCTCGCTAGGACTGGGGTAGCCGACCTCGATGACGGAGTCGAACCGCCCTGTGCGGATGGCCGCCTTGTCCAGTGTGGCGGCGGCGTTGGTGGAGGCCCTGTCAGGATGCGGGCCTTAGGTTTGATATCCATGGCCTGTAACCGCTGGCGCGACCTACCTTGTAACGAAACAACCCGCCGAGGCTGTCCTTGCCGGCTCCACCGCCTTCGCCAGCGCGACAGTGTGGCTCAACAAGATCGTCACCGGCCAAGAGATATGGCGAGAGCTTCATACCGACGAACGGCATCAGCAGATAGTTCGCGTCATGTGACACCGCACCGCCCGGGTGGTTCCGCGAAGAACTAAATCGCCTTCACGCAGAATTTCTCCCACTTATCCTGTTCTGCGAACTCGCGCGCGACCATCCAGGCATGAACTCGCTCAAATTTTGATGAGTCCGCTAGGGAAGATGTCAGATGCGACTTCTGGCCTTTGAAGGCATATCAATGATTCTTCCTCGTCCGCGACCGGGTGACACTGTCGGCGACTGCCGAACCGCGACGTCTTTCACGATATTTCACTGCGTTCCGGTCAATAGCGGTAACCAGACATCCGACAACGCGAAAATTTGGCAGATAATTCTGAGACCGATTGTGGCGCAGCGTGATCACGCCTTTTATCGTGCTTGATATGGAACGGTGCATGCAGAGTGCGCACAGGGACGACTCCGCCGAGACTGAGCGCGACGCGCAATCCTCGTCCCCGGCGTCAGGATGAGCTGGAGTGCGCTCGCCTGGGCGACGGACGCAGATGTCGGTTCCTCGGCGGCGAAGTTCATCCTCATCCTCCTGGCGAATAAGGGGACGAGAACTTCTCGTGCTACCCCTCTATTCGCACCCTGATGACCGAATCCAATGCCGGCAGGAGCACAGTCCTGCGCGCACTTAGGGATCTGGAAACGCGTCGCTTCATCAGCCGGCGTCCACAGTTCCACGACTCCGGCGCGCGACGCTCGACCCGCTACTATCTGAATCACCCCCTTGCACCACACCTTTCGCCTAGTCCCGATCCGGGACCCCCCCGTCCCGATCTGAGCCCCCCGGGTCCCGATTCGAGACGGGCCCCGTCCCAAGGCGGGACAGGGACGGTGTCAAAGCGGCACCCCCCGGGGGTCCCACAGCGGGACCACTTGAATCCACCAATTGAATCCCCATCCGAAGCGAGCGATGCCGCCGCTGAGATCTTGGCGGCAGTGACCGAAGCGTGGAAGCTAGGCACCCGCGAGGCTGATAGTCTCCTCTCGGCCGTCGAGTCCGCTCTGGCGCACGGATGGCCGGCGGTAGATCTCACCGAGCACCTGGTCCAAAACCCCGACGGGGTGCGTGATCCGGTGCGGGTGCTCGCCCGGCGGCTTACCAATCTCGCACAGTTACGCGACCTACGTCCACTAACCGTGCCTTGGTGTGGTGAATGCGAGGACACGCATTCTCGCACAATCTCAGTCACCGAGCCCGACGGAACCGAAGTCGCCCGGTCTTGTCCACAGTGCAGCCCGCAAGTCCACAGGGCACGTCCATCCGGAAGCACGTCCCTTCAACGTACGGAAAGGTGGTGAATTACCTTGGAGAACAACGTGTTCAATGACCTGCCCCTGCTGCTTGCGGTACCCCGCGCGGCGCAGCTGCTGGGAATCAGCCGTGCTGCGGCGTATCGGCTAGTCGCCTCCGGCGAGCTTCCGATCCGGCGGCTCGGCGGTCGGGTCTACGTCGTTACCGCTGGGCTTCGCGAGCTGATGGCCTCGTGAAAGGGTTCGTATACCAGCGCGGTTCGAAGTGGTACTACAAGTTCCGCGGCCCGGAGAGGGATCTGCCGACGGGGGAACATCCGTGGATTACCCGGGGCGGCTTCGATACGAAAAAAGCGGCGTGGCAAGCCTGCCGCGAGGCGATGGGCGAAGCCGATCGCGGGCGAGTCATCCGGCCCTCGACGCGTACGGTTTCGCAGTTCTTCGCCGAATGGTTTGCCGCTGTCGAGCCGTCGATCGATGCCACAACGTGGCAGAACTGGAGGGATTACGCAGCCGCATACGTGATTCCGTGGATCGGCGAGGAACGCCTCCAAAGACTCAACGAGCCCCAGCTGCTGAAGCTCTACCGGAGGCTGCTAGCAGACGGAAGGGTCAAACCCGACAACAACAGCGAGATGTACGCGTATTGGTCGGATCGCGTGGCGAAGGGCGAAGACCCGACGCCTCGGGAGGTGTCCGAAGCGTGTAAGACGACAATCCACGCGGCACGAGCAGCGGTTCGCCGGTACAAATCTGGCATTGTGCCAACAAAGACGACACGCGGCCTTGCGCCGAAGACGGTACGCAACGTCCATGCGCTGATCCACCGTGCACTTGTCGACGCCGTCGCGTGGAAGTACATCGGCATCAACCCCGCGAGCAATATCAAGCCGCCGAGACGCCCCCGAACCCGCCGTGACGTCTGGACGCCCGACCAGATCCAGATCTTCCTCAAGTCGGTCCAACAGGATCGGTTTGCCGCGTTGTTCTTGTTGGAACTGACGACCGGGATACGCCGCGGCCAGCTCTGCGGACTCAAGTGGCCGGCCGTAGACCTCCAAGCCGGCGATATCACCGTGCACGACAATCGGGTGGTCGTGGGGGGACGAGCGCGGGATAAGGCAGGCGGCAAGACAAAGAACGCCGATCAGACGATCTCGATCGATCGGGTCACCACCGCCGCCCTGCAGCGCTGGCGCGAGATCCAGAAGCGCGAACGTGAGTTCTTCGGCAGCGACTACAACCCGGGCAACTATGTGTTCACCTTCGAGGACGGCCGGCCACCTCACCCCGACACGATCAGGCAGCGCTTTGACCGTCTCGCCGCGGCCGCAGGACTACCGCGGATCACATTTCATGATCTGAGGCACTCTTATGCCACCGGGGCGCTTAAAGCCGGGATCAACCCGAAGGTGATCAGCGAGCGGATCGGTCACGCCAACGTCGGATTCTTCCTGCAGACCTATGCCCACGTGGTCCGAACCGATGACCGCGACGCCGCCGAACAGGCCGCGGCGTTTTTGATCGGCGACCCCTGGGATCCCAGCGAACACGACAGCTGACGATTAGCGACGCTAATGTTCCCAAAAGTGTTCCCATCGGGCATGAAAATGGCCCCCGGAGAACTCTCCGGGGGCCGTTTCCGCTGGTAGCGGGGACAGGATTCGAACCTGCGACCTCTGGGTTATGAGCTAACCGGTCGCGGTCTTCCGCAATACGCTCGGTCTCATAGCGGCAGGTCATCGACGTTCAGCCGTCCAAGCTGTCTCGCCCCGTCCCGCTTATTCGCATCGGTTCCACCGTCTTCTGTGTCCAAATCCGTGGCCACCACACCAGGCAGGAACGTTTCCCCATTGCACGATATAGAATCTCCCCGATCGCGTGGGCGGTTGGCCGCGCATCCGCAGGCGCTCGGCCCCGTTACATGTAACATGGGCGTATGGCATCTACCCGCGACCGGGTACGGCAGTATCGCCAACGACTGCGCCAACAAGGATTGCGGCCGATTCAGATCTGGGTTCCCGATGTGAACGCCCCCGAATTCGTCCGCGAAGCACACCGCCAATCGGCACTCATCGCTGAGAGCGATCAGGATCGAGACGATCAAGCCTTCGTCGATGCGGTGTCCTCCGATTGGGACGACGACACCTGACGTGCGGCGGGGCGACATCTACACTGCGGCGGCCCGCGGTGCCTACAGCGGCAAACCTCGCCCAGTCGTCATCATTCAGGATGACCGGTTCGACGCAACTGCCTCGGTCACCGTTGTTCCGTTCACCACTAGTCACGTCGACGCGCCGCTGTTGCGACTTCCCGTGCAGCCTTCCGACACAACCGGTTTGACGTCTGTTAGCCAGCTGATGGTTGACAAGGTCACTACGGTTCCTCGCACTAGCCTCACCCATCGCGTCGGTCGCTTGTCAGACTCTGACGTCGTTGCACTTGACCGTGCACTTGTAGTGTTCCTGGGACTTGCGGTCTAGCCGGTCTGCGATGGGTCCGTGCAATAGGGCCTTGCCGGCCTACGCAGACGCATGCGTCGCCACTCCGCCGCATACGAGACACTGGACTGGAGCTTCTAGTGTCCTGAGTCATTAATTACGGTCCAGTTGGTAGACTGGGTTGTGCCCAGTCCGCAGGCTGCCGTGATCGTGTTGACCGATGCTGAACGTGCCGAGTTGGAGGGGTGGGCTCGGCGTCGAACAAGTGCTGCAGGGTTGGCGTTGCGGTCGCGAATTGTGTTGGCGGCCGCAGATGGTGAGTCAAATTCCGACCTGGCTGCCCGGATGGGAATCTCGCGGTCGACGGTGAAGCGGTGGCGTAATCGCTTTGTTGAGCAGCGCTGCGATGGACTGCTCGACGAGCCGCGGCCGGGAAGGCCTCGGGTGGTGGGCGATGCGCAGATCGAAGCGCTGATCGCCGCGACGTTGGAGACCACTCCTGTGGATGCCACGCACTGGTCGACGCGGTCGATGTCGGCCCACCTCGGGTTGAGTCAGTCGATGGTCTCGCGGGGGCACTGTCACGTTGGTGAGTGTGGGCGACCTGGGAGGATTCGTGGGGTGACCACCGCAACGCCGTCGTAGGAGGGCCACCGCTACCCGGTCGAGATCATCAACCACTGCGTGTGGCTGTACTTCAGGTTCCCGCTCAGCTTCCGTGAGGTCGAGGAGCTGATGCTCGTACGCGGTGTCGCGGTGAGTTACGAGACGATCCGGCGGTGGTGCGCCAAGTTCGGGCAGGCCTACGCCAACCAGCTGCGCCGGCGGCACCCGCGCCCCGGCGACAAGTGGCACCTCGACGAGGTGTTCGTCGGGATCAACGGCAGGCTGCGGTATCTGTGGCGCGCGGTCGACCAGCACGGCAACGTGCTCGACGTTCTCGTCCAGTCACGCCGAAACGCGGTGGCGGCCAAGCGATTCTTCCGTAAGCTGCTCAAGGGCCTGCGGTACGTGCCGCGCGTGCTGGTCACCGACAAGCTGGGCAGCTACCAGGTCGCCCACCGCGAGCTCATGTCGTCGGTGGAGCACCGGCGGTCGCGGTATCTGAACAACCGCGCCGAGAACTCTCATCAGCCCACCCGACAACGCGAACGGGCGATGAAACGCTTCAAATCGTTGCGGCATGCGCAACGGTTCCTGTCCGCCTTCCGCGGCATCTTCGCACACTTCCGGCCGCGACGGCATCTGCTCAGCGCGACCGAATGGCGAACCGAGATGGCCGACCGCTTCGCGGTCTGGCGTCAGGTCACCGCGCCCGACGCTGCCGCCTGAAATGTGAACGACCCAACGGTGTTCCGTCGCGACTGCTTCAAACCCAACTGCGCCACTACACTTTTCAATCAAAGTGACAGTGCCCTCGGGTGCGTCCTCGCCGAGTGCCGCAAGGTCCGCTTTGCGCAGCGGCCGCTCCCAGACCATCAGTTTGGTGCGAACCCGCCAATTGTGGGGTGACACTTCGGCGGTGTCCGGAAGTTCGGCAACGATCCACGCGACGTCGTCCCAGCTGGCCACGGACGATTGCCTCCTAGCTGGGCACGGCTTCGATGACGCAGAGCGGTCCTGCCGTCTGCACCACGCGCTGCAGCCGGAAGCCGCCCCGCCGGAGTAGGTCGATCCACTGCTTGAGGCCGCGTTCCAGTGCACCCGCCATCACCAGCATCTCCATATCGGCGTAATGGCCGAGGAATTCGCGGTCGTGATCGGGAACGACCATCTCCAGCAGCAGCAGTTTCGCACCCGGAGGGGCCGCGGCTTTGATGGTGCCGAGGATCGCGATGGCTTTGTCGTCAGGCCAGTCGTGGATGACGTTCTTCATCACATAGGCGTCAGCGGCGGGCACGCTTTCGAAGAACGAACCGCCCTCCACAGTGACTCGGTCAGCGACACCGTGCGCGGTCAACATTGGTGGCGCACCCTCGACCGCCTGGGGGAGATCGAAAAGCACGCCGCGGGCAGCGGGTGCCGCGGCGAGAATGGACGACAGTAACCGGCCGTGGCCGCCACCGATATCGGCGATGACGCCGAAGTTGCTGAAGTCGTACGCCGCGACCACCGCTGCCTCCAACACCGACGACGTGGAGGTCATGGCGTTGTTGAACATCTCCGCCCACTCCGGGTCTTCGGGGAGGTAGTCGAAGAGGTCCTTTCCGAACACTTTGGGGGGGTTCGGCTCTCCGGTACGCACCGCATCGGCCAGCCGCGTCCAGTTCGCCCGATGCTGCGGCGAGCCGTAGAGCAGCGCAACCCCACGCATCGAGATCGGCGAGTCGGTGCGCAACGTGTCGGCCAGCGCGTTAAGCGCGAAACGGCCGTCGCGGCGCCTGCGAAACACGCCGCGGCTGATCAGCAACCGCATCAGCCGCGCCACGCTGTCCGGGTTCGCCCCGACGCGGCGCGCCAACTCCTCCTTGGTCAACGGGCCCGCAGCAAGCGCGTCGGCGATACCCAGTTGCGCGGATGCCGAGACGGCCTGCGACAGAAAGGCCCCGAAGATGATGTCGACGACCGTGATCGGCGGAGGTGCCAGTCGCTGGTACAGACGCCCCACGTGATGACGGACTCGTTCGACCGCGCGAGCCACCCGGGCGGGCGGCAGCCTCGGGGTAGATGTCGGTGACTTAGGCGGCATCGTTCTCCTTTATAGAACCTGCATACTCAACCAGGTCACACAGCCTTGGAGTTTCTCGTACTCCGAAATGTCGACAAACTTCAACCGATAACCGCGCTCGGTGACCAACTCCGCAGCGGGAGAGCGAACTCATCATAAACGCATGCATATCCTCCGTCCGCACGATTCCGCTTTAGTGAAACACCCACCTACGACAACCCTCGATGGGCCGGGCTTCTATCGGCGGACTCGTTCATGGATAACCGCTGTTATCCATGAATTTTGGGTCACTGCCGCGGTGTCTCCTTGGGATGGGCGCCGAGGTCGAATGGATGATTGCGTGGTGTCCCGAACGGCCAAGAAATTGTTCGCTTCACCACAGCGTGCTCCGACGTGGTTTGAAGCCGAACGAGCAACGTCCATCGCGATTGTGTGAGTGCCGCCAGGCGACCCGACTATCATGATATGACCCTGACGTTGGCGATCGCTCTCGGCGACGTGCCGGAGTCGCAACGCAACTGGCTCAAAGATTTTCAATGACCTGACCCTGCTGCGGTCGCTGCATCCATTTTCCCGCAGACCCGCTCAGGTTCGCCAAGACCTGCAATGGTTCTGGCATGCCGCCCCTTTCCCGACGTGAATTTGCGTGACACGTGTCCGGCGTCGCCCGGGACCAGGGCATAATGCGAGCCTCCTACGAATTCACTTTCGGCTATCTAGCACTGAGCTCCCCGCCCACGCTGGCCTTCGACCGGCACGACAGGCCGGGAATCATCGCAGCTTTTGCGCGAATTCGATAATGTTGCCGTCCGGGTCGGCGATGTGGAGCGTCCTTTCATGCCATGGCCGATCGACCGGTCCGCTGAGGATCTCGACACCGAGCCCTCTCAACCGCTCCGCTTCCCCATCTACGTCTTCAATCAGGAAGCCAATCTCGCCGCACGGCGGGTTGCCGCCTTCGCGACCGATGAGCCCCGGCAGCTTCGACCGTTCGAAAAGCGAGAACTTGGTGTTATCCATCTCGAATTCGACGTAGCCGTCGCCCTCGATCCGCACCTGGAGCCCGATCACGTCGCGGTAGAACCTCACCGACCGCCTAAGCGACTCGACGTAGTGGATCACGTAGTCCACGCGACGCATGAATACACCGTATCGGCTCCCGCTGTGCCGGTCTGTCCTGGCGGTCAGCTGAGAATCCGCACTAGCGTGCGACGCGCTGCTCAACGGCTCACGCGGAAGCGCTTGAGCCGCGACGTCGTTCCGGATACCAATTCGACTCGGCTTCTTGGCAATTGAAGGTGGGCTGCCAGTAACCGGATGACCGCGTCGTTCGCCTTGCCGTCAACCGCTCGCTCCCGGACGTAGATCGTCAGCTCACCGTCAGGACCGACCTCGACAAGGGGTCCCTTGCGACTGCCGGGCTTGACCTTGACGACGACGGAGTCGTTCATGCGGCGTAAGGCTACCGTCCGGACTCGTGTGCTGGGCAAGTGCGATCTCGAGTTCGGGCCGACAGCTCGCGGCTCGGGCCGAGGACCCGCTGTACTGACTAGGAGCGTGGGTCAGTAACACGCCAGTCGGGGTGCTCGTCTGATGGCTTTGTGCAGGTGATGATGAGGTGTGGCTGGTGATGCTGGTTGGGATGGGCTGTTTGCGATAGATCCGGCGCAGCGAGTTGATGCGCGGGCTGTAGCGCCGAAAGCGTGCGTGGATAAGATGTTTCGGGCGTTTGAGCCGGGGCAGGGGTTGTTGTTGCCGCCGTCGTTGGATGACTGGTTGCCGGCCGAGCATCTGGCCCGGTTCATTGCCGAGCTGGTCGGTGAGCACCTGGACTTGTCGCGGATCTGGGCCGCCTATACCGAGGGGCGGGGTGGCCCACCCTATGACCCGCGGCTGATGGTGCGGATCCTGCTGTATGGCTACACGATTGGGGTGCGTTCGTCGCGGGCGATCGAGGTCAAGTGCACCGATGACGTGGCGTTTCGGTGGCTGGCCGCGGGGGCGGCACCGGATTATCGGGCGATCGCGCGGTTCCGTAAGCGGCATCTGTCTGCGCTGGGACACCTGTTTGTGCAGGCGTTGGCGTTGTGTCAGGCCGCGGGCATGGTGCGGCTGGGCCGGGTCGCGCTGGACGGGACGAAGGTGCGGGCCAACGCCTCCAAGCGCAAGGCGATGAGCTATGCGCGGATGAGTGAGAAGGAAAAGGTCCTCGCCGGGCAGGTGTCGGCGTTGTTGGCCGAGGCTGAGCGCATCGACAAGGCCGAAGACGTCCGCTACGGCAAGAACAACCGCGGCGACGAGCTGCCCGAGGCGCTGCGCCGACGCGAAACACGGCTGGGCAAGATCCGCGAAGCCAAGGCCGCGCTCGAGCAAGAGGCCGCGGCCGCGGCGCGGGAGCGGGCCGAGACCGCCGCGCGCGACCGTGGAGACGATGCGGACACCGTCACCGCTAATGGCACAGCGGCGGCGGATGCGGCGACGCCGAAACCCAAGGCGCAGCGCAACTTCACCGATCCGGACTCGAAAATCATGCTGACCGGCGACGGGGCGTTCCACCAGTGCTACAACGCCCAGGCCGTGGTCGACGCCGACCATCAGGTGATCGTGGCCACCGAGGTGAACGCCAACGCCGCCGATGTGGGCAATCTGATCCTGATGACCGAGCAGACCGCGGCCAACACCGGGTGCGCCCCGGATCAGCTGCTCGCCGATGCCGGCTACTGTTCGGCCGACAACCTGCAGTGTGCCGACGCGTTCACCGCCGAACACGGCACCGAGTTTTATGTGGCCACCGGGCGTGCGCGCCGTGGCGAGCCTCCGCCGGTTGCCCCGCGCGGCCGCATCCCCAAGTCCGCCACCGCCAAACAGCGCATGGCCCGCAAACTGAGCACCCAGAACGGCCGGGCCGTCTATGCCCGCCGCAAGGCGATCGTCGAACCGGTCTTCGGCCAAATGAGCACCCTGCAGAACGCCAAACACCTGTTGTTGCGCGGACTCGACCAGGCCCGCGGCGAATGGCTGCTGCTGGCCGCTTGCCACAACCTACGCAAACTTCACGGCGTCGTCGGTGTCAGTGGGCTTGCCGCCCTCGCCCCCACCTGACCCCGGGCGACGCATGCCCCACCCACAATCCACACGGCACCTACATCACCACGCCAGCCCGCCCAGCCCTACCGGCATCCGAGCACGCCCACCATCAATGTCCGATTAGGCAATACCGACCGGCTCCTAGCCGGGCGGCGGTACCAGTGGCGGACGGCATACGTTGGCGGCCGGATCCCACCACCAGCCGTTGTCGCATGCCAGCGGTTGCGGCCCGACGCCCAGCGGTCGGCATACATTAGCGGTCGGGTCCCACCACTGGCCCGGCTCGCATGCCAAGGGTTGTGGCCCGACGCCCAGCGGCCGGCACACTTTGCCCGTCGGGTCCCACCACTCGCCGTCCGCGCATTCGGCCGAGCTCACTGCCGGCGTAGCGATCGTCACGGCGGCCATCGACGCCAACGCCACCATGATGATGGGAACCAGATGACGAGCGACCGTCCTCATTGCAGGCCCCCCCAAGTGTGCTCGACCTTGGCCAGCAGTCCAGCTTCTGTGTCTGGCTGGCGTATTCATCATCGAACCCAGCCTGGGCATAAGGGTCAAGACCATCCTGCTCGATGGAGCCACGTATCGGGCCGTCGGGATTGCATGATGCCAGCTGAAGCCTCCACCGGGTCCGGGCGGCGTCTACCGTGAATTCCGTGACGACAGCCATCTAGCACTGAGCTTCTGAGTAAATCGCGCCGTGGCAAACGATGACCGAAGCGCCGCCGGAGCAAGGGAACGCCATCATGCTCGGCAAAAGGCTGGAATCCAGCAATAAAGGTACAGGAGAGTTAACTAGTAAACCTAGCTAATGTGTCCAAATACGTGGCCATCCGGCATAAAAATGGCCCCCGGAGAAGTCTCCGGGGCCATTTCCGCTGGTAGCGGGGACAGTGTCTGGTACCAGGACATAGGAATAGCGTGTCGCAAGACATCGGAATAGGTTGAGCGTCCGACTGTCGGCGAGTGTCGAAGGCTCGCCTAGTCATCACCGCCGTTGTCGTCGAGGGCCGCAGCCAATCAGAGGTGGCCCGTGAGTATGGGGTCTCCCAGGGCTGGATCAGCCGGCTGGTGGCCCGCTACAACCGTGAGGGCGAGGCGGCATTCACGCCGCGCTCGCGCCGCCCGCACACCAGCCCGGCGCGGCTGGCGCAGTCCACGATCGAGCTGATCATCGACCTGCGCCACCAGCTGGCCGGCAAAGGCCTCGACCATGGGCCGCACACCATCGCCTGGCACCTACAGCACCACCACGGCGTGGTCGTGTCGGTCAACTCGATCCACCGGCACCTCCGCGCCGCAGGCCTGGTGACACCGACACCGCAGAGGCGCCCCAAGTCCTCCTATGTCCGGTTTGCCGCCGAGCAGCCCAACGAACGCTGGCAGGCCGATTTCACCCACTGGTGGCTCGTTGACGGCACTCACGTGGAGATCCTCGACTGGATCGACGACCACGCCCGCTACGCGCTCTCGGTCACCGCGCACCGCCGCGTCACCGGACCCATCGTGCTGGCCGAGTTCCGCAAAGCTGTTGCAGTCCACGGTGTTCCAGCCTCGACGTTGACAGACAACGGGATGGTCTTCACCACCCGGCTCTCCGGGGGCAAAGGCGGCCGCAACGGCTTTGAAAACGAACTACTCCGCCTCGGAGTCACCCAGATCAACTCCACCCCCAACCACCCCACCACCTGCGGCAAGGTCGAGAGATTCCACCAAACCCTCAAACGCTTCCTCACCAAACAACCCAAAGCCGCCACCGTCGCCCAGCTGCAAGACCAGCTCGACGCCTTCGTCGAGGCCTACAACCACCGCCGACCACACCGCGCCCTGGCACATCAAGCCACCCCCGCCACCGCCTACACGGCCCGACCCAAAGCCGACCCAGCAACCCGCACCGACACCCACAACCGGGTCCGCACCGACCGCATCGACCAAGCCGGCGTCATCACCCTGCGCGTCGCCGGGCGCCTGCACCACATCGGCGTCGGGCGAACCTACACCGGCACCCGCGTCCTGGTCCTCGTCCAAGACCTCCACATCAGAATCATCAACGCCGCCACCGGCGAGCTGCTGCGCGAGCTAACCCTCGACCCCACCAAGGACTACCAACCCACCGGCGCCCCCAAAGGCCCCAAACGGAAAAAGTTCCGAACCTAACGCAGGTTCAGAACTATTCCGATGTCTTGGAGACATCACATCAGTAGCGGGGACAGGATTCGAACCTGCGACCTCTGGGTTATGAGCCCAGCGAGCTACCGAGCTGCTCCACCCCGCGTTGGTAAACGCAAGGTTACCCAAAACCTGGGAACCTCACCAAATCGCGGGTTCAGCGGTCCGGGCGGTCCGAGTGAGCTGGCATTTCGGGCCGGGGGCGTCAGTGCGAAGGCGGGTTCAGCCCGTATCGCCGCCTGATGTCGTCCATCCAGTCCGGGTTCCCGTACGTCAGTCCGTATTTGTCCGCAAGCTCGCCGAACTCGGGCAGCTCATGCAGCATCTGTCCCGCCGGATCGTCGGCATGCTCGACGAGCAGTTCACCGAGCTCCCGAAAATAGTTCTCGAAGCCACCGGGAGTGATCACCTCGATGATGCGGCCCGGCTCGCTGCCGGCGTTCCACATCGCGTGCATCTGCCCCCGCGGTTTGGTGATGTAGCCACCGGGCCCCAGCACCACCTCGCTGTCGTCCGAGCGAAAACCGATCTCCCCCGCCAGCACGATCGAGTGCTCGTCTTCGCGGGTGTGCCGGTGAGCGGCGGTGAGCACGCCGACGGCGAAGGGGTGCTCGACGATGGCCACCTCTCCCCCGTTGTTGCGGCTGGACAGCTTGAACACCGCCCCGAAACCGGGCAGCTCCACGCTGTCTCCCGCGCCGGGCTGCACCACCGTGACCGGGATCCGATTCGCCTCGACCATGTGATGACTCCCCTTTCACTGCGCTGCTGCGTTTTCCGACTTCAGCAGCCACGCCTCTTTTTCCAGTGCGTCAATGATCCCGTGCAACAGGTCAGCGGTCGAGGGATCGGCGGCGTCGACGTCGTCGTGGACGATGCGCATCGTGCCAACGACGGCATAGATCCGATTGGTGATCATGTCGACCGTCTCGGTGACGGCGAGCAGACCCGGCGGCAAGGCGGGGACCGTCGTTGTGGAAACGACCGTGTCCGAGCGCGCGTCGGGAACGGCGTCCAGGGCGCGCATCCGTTCGGCGACCGTGTCGCTGGCTTCACGCGCGGCATCGACGATGCCGTCCAGCTGTAGATGCAGATCCCGGAAGTTGGTTCCGACAAGATTCCAGTGCGCTTGCTTGCCCTGCAGTTGCAACTCGACCAAGTCGACGAGCACCTTCTGCAGATCCTCGAACAGGGAAGCCGGGGCCTGGAACAGCCGGACCTCGTCGGCGTCACGACGATTGGCGGACAGTGCAGTTGTCATGGCGGATTCCTTTGACTGTTAACGTGATTAGGATATTTCTGCTACTCGGGCCAGCTGTTGTTGAGGATTTTGTCGACCATGTCGTCCCGGACGAAGGTGGGGTCGTAGTGCTCGAGCACGTCGGCGTTCATGGTGCCGAAGGTGCTGCGCGGGCGGTGCTTCATGCCGTTGGTGAATGCCGCCAAAATGCGTCGCTTGAAATCCGGGCGGGGGTGCGCGGCGGTCACCGCAGCGAGAGCTTCGGGCGCAAGGTCGTCGCGGCCGATGCCTACCACGTCGGTCTCGACACCGGCTGTCACCAGGGCGATTTCGGGGTCGAGGAACTCGGGTATGCCGGGAGTGGTGTGCAACGCGATGCCCAGCCACACCTTTTGGGCGTCGGCTCGGTCGTACCCGCGTTCCAGCAGGAAGTCCCGGGCCGCGTTGGCGCCGTCGACCTCGAAGCGGAGAGTGGAAGTGCGATAGCGCGGCGTGAGACCGATGTCGTGGAACATCGCCCCCACGTAGAGCAGTTCCAGGTCTGGTTGCAGACCGAGGCGGCGCCCCTGCAGCGCGCCAAACAGAAATACCCGCCGGGAGTGGTCGAAGAGCAAGTCGTCTTCGGCCTCGCGAATGAAGCCGGTGACCTCGCGCACGAGTGGGGTGTCGGGCACGACGATGCCGGCAATGTTTTCGGTGGATTGTGTGGCCATAATCATCTCCTCGTTTCGACGACTTGTAATAAGTTTGCGGGGGTAACAGCCTTCCACGCATGGCCGTCTGGGCCGTCCTTCCCACAGAATGCGACACGGCCCGCGACAATGGACGGGTGACGGACGCTCGGGCGGTGTTGATCGTCGTCTTCGACGGTGTGAAGCTGTTGGACGCGGCGGGACCCGCCGAGGTGTTCGCTGAAGCCAACCGGTTCGGCGCGAACTATTCGCTCGAGATCGCCTCGGTGGACGGATGCGATGTGACGACGTCGGTCGGCACGCGGTTCGCGGTCACCCGGCGCATCTCGTCAATCGATTCCGCCGACACCGTCATTGTCGCCGGGGGCGACAATCTGGTCGGACAACCGATCGATCCCGCCCTCGTCGAGGCGCTGCGAACCGTGCCCGCTCGAACCCGCCGGCTGGCATCGGTGTGCACGGGGTCGTTCATCCTGGCCCAGGCGGGGCTGCTCAATGGCCGGCGCGCCACCACGCACTGGCGCCATGCCCGACTGCTCGGCCAGGCCTTTCCGGATGTGGGCGTCGAGCCGGACGCGATCTATGTCCGAGACGGCGATGTTTTCACTTCGGCGGGTGTGTCGTCCGGCATCGACCTCGCACTGGCCTTGGTCGAACTGGATTACGGCCCCGAGTTGGTCCGTGAGGTGGCGCGGTCGTTGGTGGTGTACTTGAAACGCGCTGGCGGACAATCCCAATTCTCTGTCTTGGTTGAGGCCGATCCACCGCCGGAGTCTCCGCTGAGGGTGGTCACCGATGCGGTCACCGCCGACCCCGGCGCCGACCACAGTGTGAAGAAGCTCGCGGCCCGGGCGTCCCTCAGCACGCGTCAACTGACCCGGCTGTTTCAGTCTGAGCTGGGAATGCCCCCGGCCCGTTACGTCGAACTGGTCCGAATCGATTTCGCCCGTGGGGCACTCGACGCGGGCCGCACCGTCGCCGATACCGCGCGCGTAGCGGGTTTCGGCAGCACCGAGACGCTCAGACGCGTGTTCCTCAGCCACCTCGGCATCAGCCCAAGGGCCTACCGGGACAGATTCCGTACCGCTTCTCGCGGTTGAGGGCAATGGCAACAAAGGAACACACGCGACTTTGGGGCATACTGTTCCGCCATGCACATCGATGTGATGGCGATCCCGCAACCGCTGGACAAGGTCGGTGATTTGGCGCGTCGCACCAGGGCCGCGGGGTTCTCCGGTCTGCTGTTCACCGAGACCGGTCGCACGGCCTACCTCAACGCCGCTGTCGCCTCCCAAGCCGCGCCCGGCATCGAGCTGTCCACCGGTGTCGCGGTGGCGTTTCCGCGCAGCCCCTTCGTCACGGCGGCCACGGCGTGGGAGCTCCAGGAAGCGACCGGCGGGAGGTTCCGGCTCGGTCTCGGCACGCAAGTGCGCACGCACGTCGTGCGGCGATACGGCATGGCCTTCGAGCGACCCGGTCCGCGGCTGCGGGACTACGTGCTCGCCGTGAAGTCCTGTTTCACCGCCTTCCGAACGGGGAAGCTCGATCACCACGGCGAGTTCTACGATCTCGACTTCATCACCCCGCAGTGGAGCCCGGGGCGCATCGATGCGCCCGATCCCAAAGTCGATGTGGCAGCGGTGAATCCATGGATGCTGCGGATGGCGGGCGAAGTCGCCGACGGGGTGCACATCCACCCGCTTGGCGAGCCCGGTTACCTCACCCGGCACGCCGTGCCCAACGTCGCCGAGGGAGCGGCGAAAGCGGGCCGCTCCCCGTCGGACATTGCCCTGATCGTGCCGGTGATGACGATCGTCGGTGACAGCGACGAAGAGCGCGACAAGGAACGAGAGTCGGTGCGGGCCAGCATGGCCTTCTACGGGAGCACACCCAACTACGCATTCATTTGGGACGAGGCGGGCTTCGAGGGGACGACGGCGCGGATCCGGGAGAAGCAGAAGGCCGGCGACTTCCCCGGCATGGCCGCCCAGATCACCGACGAGCACATCGCGGCCTTCGCCACGGAGTCGACCTGGGATGGGCTGGCCGACGCGCTGGCCGACAAATACGCCGCGACCGCATCGCGCCTGGTGCTGTACAACCCCCTAGGAGCCCTGGGAGATCAGGACCGCTTCGAGCGGTACGGCGAGGTCGCCCGCCGACTGCAGGGGTGAGGGCTACGCGGTCGAAATCACTTGGCGGCGTTGTACTTGTTGATCGCGTCGTCCAGCCGCTGTAGCGCCGCACCGTAGGCCGCGAAATCGCCCTTCTTTTGCGCGTCTTTCGCCGCGCCGAGCGCCGCCTGGATCTCCTGCAGGGCAGCGGCTTTGGCCGGCGACAACGTCACCGACCCGTCGGGAGCCGGCGGCACGGCCGCGGGCGGCGCCGTCGGACCCGGTGCCGCGGCGGGCGCCGGTGGGCTGGCGGGCGGATTCGGGGGCGCGCCGGCCTCGGTGGGTTGTATCCCCGTCGCGGTCGCGCCCGCGCCGGGCCCGAACAATCCGTTGAGAGCGTCACCCACCGTGGGGCCGTATCCGATCTTGTCGTTGTACATCATCGCCACCCGGATCAAGCGCGGGTACGACGAGGCGGCGTCGCTGGCCCCCGGCGAGGCATAGACGGGCTCGACGTAGAGCAGACCACCCTGGCCCACCGGCAACGTGAGCAGGTTGCCCCAACGGATCCGGTTCTGATTGTCGCGACCGATCACGCCGAGGTCCTGGGACACCGCCGGGTCGGTGGTGATCGCGTTGTTGGCCAGCTTCGGGCCGTTGACCTGACCCGGGATGGTCAGCACCGTGATCTTGCCGTAGGTCGCGGGATCGGAGCTGGCGCTGATGTAGGCGGCCAGATAATCGCGCTTGAACCTGTTCATCGCGCTGATCAACTGGTATGAAGACGAATTGTCGTTCTTTGTAATGTTTTTCGCGACGATGTAATACGGCGGCTGGTAGCTGCTGGCGGTGGGATTCGGATCCAGCGGCACATCCCAGAAATCGGACGTGGAGAAGAACGTCACGGGGTCGTTGACGTGGTACTTGGCCAGCAGCATCCGCTGCACCTTGAACAGGTCTTCGGGATAGCGCAGATGTTCGGCGAGCTCGGGTGTGATGTCGCTCTTGGGTTTGACGGTGCCGGGGAAGACCCGCATCCAGGCCTTCAGCACGGGATCCTGTTCGTCCTGCTGGTACAGCGTGACGGTGCCGTCGTACGCGTCGACTGTGGCCTTCACCGAGTTTCGGATGTAGGAGACCTGCTTGTCGGGCGCCAACCGGTTGAACGCCACCTCCGTGGAGTCGGCGGTCGCGGACTCCAGCGACGTCAGTTCCGAGTACGGGTAGTTGTCCAGGGTGGTGTAGCCGTCGATGATCCACACCAGTCGCTTGTTGACGATCGCCGGGTACACCCCGCTTTCGGTCGTCAGCCACGGCGCCACGGCCTCCACCCGCCGCGCGGGGTCACGGTTGAACAAGATCTTGCTGTTGGAGCCGATCACGTTGGAGAACAAGAAGTTTCGCTCAGCAAACTTGGCGGCGAACACGCTGCGGGATATCCAGCTGCCGATCGGGACTCCGCCGAGCCCGGTGTAAGTGTAGTTCTTGGTTTCGGCACTGGTCTCGTAGTCGTATTCCCGGTCGTTGCCGTTCTTTCCGACGATCGCGTAGTCGGCGGAGGTGTTGGAGATGACGGGCCCGTAGTAGACGCGCGGCTGGTCCAGCGGCGCCGGCCCGTCGGATACCACGCTGCCGTTGGCGCCGACGACGTTGACGAGAAACTCGGGGTAGCCGCCGTTTTGGTTGGGGTCGTTGGCGATGCCGCGCACCGTGTTGGCCGGCGACGCGATGAATCCATTGCCGTGCGTGTAGACGGTGTGCCGGTTGATCCAGTCGCGTTGGTTGTCGATCAGCCGGTCGGGGTTGAGTTCCCGGGCCGCGACGACATAGTCGCGCAACGCTCCGTTGCGGTCGAGGTAGCGGTCGATGGACAGCTGGTCCGGGAAGTAGAAGAAGTTCTTGCCCTGCTGGAACTGGGTGAACGCCGGGCTGATGATCGTGGGGTCGAGCAGCCGGATGTTCGAGGTGGTCGCGCGGTCGGCCGCGACCTGCTGGGCGGTGGCCTGGCCGTCGCCGGTGTAGTTGCGATAGCTGACCGCGTCGGACGTCAAACCATAGGCTTGGCGCGTCGCAGCGATGCTGCGGCTGATGTATTCGCTTTCCTTCTGCGCGGCATTGGGCCTAACGCTGATCTGCTCGACGATCAACGGCCACCCGGCGCCCACGATCAAAGACGACAGCAGCAACAAGACCAGGCCGATGGCCGGAATTCGCAAGTCCCGCAGGGCGATAGCGGAGAATACGGCGGCGGCGCAAATGAGCGCGATCGCCATCAGGATCAGCTTCGCCGGCAGCACCGCGTTGATATCGGTGTACCCGGCGCCAGTGAACGGCTTACCGCCGCGGGTGTGCGACAGCAGCTCGTAGCGGTCCAGCCAATAAGCAGCGGCTTTGAGCAGCACGAGTATGCCGACCAGGCTGACCAACTGGATCCGCGCCGCGCGGCTCAGGGCGCCGGTGCGGCCGGACAGCCGGATGCCGCCAAAGATGTAGTGCCCCAACACGTTCGCCACGAAAGCCAGGAACGCCGCCACGAACACGTAGCTGAGCACGAGCCGGTAGAACGGCAGGTCGAACGCGTAGAAGCCCAGGTCCTTGCCGAACTGGGGGTCCCTGATGCCGAAGTCTCCGCCATGCAGGAACAGCTGGACCCGCACCCAATAGCTCTGCGCGACGATGCCCGCCAGCAGGCCGACCGCCGCCGGTATCCCGATGCCCACCAGCCGCAGGCGGGAAACGACGACGGTGCGGTAGCGCGCCACGGGATCGTTGGTGTTACTCGGGACGAATACAGGCCGGGTGCGGTAGGCCAGCGCAAGCCCGGCGAACACGATGCCGCCGACCAGCAGACCGGCGACCAGAAAGACCAAGATGCGGGTGACCAGCACGGTGGTGAACACCGAGCGGTAGCCGAGCTCACCGAACCACAGCCAGTCGACGTAGGCGTCGATCAGCCGCGGACCGGCGAGCAGCAAAACGATCACACCAAGTGCGATCAGGATCAGAATCCGGCTGCGCCGAGTCAGCTTCGGCATCCTTGCGGTGGGCCGCATCCCCACTGGCTACGCTCCCTGATCGATATGGCTGGCGTCGGTGACAACTGTACGCACCTCACACCCCAACACGAGCGGGCTAGCAACTGGGCGGTTGACCTCCCGCCTGCAGCGCGTGCAGCGCCTCCACCGCTTGGCCCAGGGTCTCGACCTTCACCAACCGCAAGCCGGACGGGTTGTCCGAGGTCGCCTCGTAGCAGTTCTTCGCGGGCACCAGAAACACCGTGGCTCCGGCCCCGTGGGCGGCGACCATCTTGTGTGTGATGCCGCCGATTTGGCCCACCTTGCCGTCGACGGAGATGGTGCCCGTTCCCGCGATGAACGTCGAGCCGGCCAAGTCACCGTTCGTGAGCTTGTCGACGACCGCCAGGCTGAACATCAGCCCGGCCGACGGGCCGCCCACATTGGCGAGGTTGAAGTCGACGACGAACGGCGCCCAGGGCGCATCAAGCACCGCCACACCCATGAATCCGTAGTCGCGATCCTTGTTAGTCCCCAGCGTGATTTGCGCCACGCCGGCCGGCTCGTTCTTGCGGCGATAGTCGATGGTCACCACCTGGCCGGGTTTGGTGTTTTTGAGGAGTCCCGTGAACTGCTCCACGTTGGCCACCGGGGTGCCGTTGACCGCGTCGATGGCATCATTGGACTTCAGCTTGCCCGCGGACGGACCGGGGTCGGTGACGGTCGCGACGGTGACCGCGGGCGGGTACTTCAGGAATCCCAGGGCGGCGTATTCGGCACTGTCCTCGGACTGTTTGAAATCGGCGTTGTTGGCCTTGTCGACGTCCTCGCGCGACTTGCCCGGCGGGTAGACGAGATCGCGCGGTATCAGCTGTTCCTGGCCCGAAAGCCACAGCGTCAGCGCTTCACCCAACGTCAGATCGTCGCGCTGGGACACCGTCGTCATATTGAGGTGACCCGTTGTCGGATGGGTCAGGGCGCCCTGGATCGCGACCACCTGCTTGCCGTCGACCTCACCGAGCGTGTCGAACGTCGGCCCCGGGCCCAGCGACACAAACGGCACCGTCACCACCGCGAGCAGCACGCCGAAGACCACGATCGGCACCAGCGCGACGATCAACGTCAGAATCCGCCTGTTCACGCCGCTTACACTAGACGGACCCCGGTCAGGCTCGTTTAGCTACAAGCGTGACCATAGATCCCACGTTCTGTTCCAGCGGTGAGTACCGTTGACGTTATGGCTGACCTGCCTTTCGGCTTCTCCTCCGGCGACGACCCGGAGCCCGAGAAGCGCGGCAAGAAAGATCCCGATTCCGGCTCTGGGGCATCCGACCCGCTGGGCGCTTTCGGCATGAGCGGGGATTTCGGCATGGGCGACCTGGGTCAGATCTTCACCCAGCTGGGCCAGATGTTCAGCGGCGCGGGCACCGTCACGGCCGGGGGGAAAGCATCGGGACCGGTCAACTACGAATTGGCGCGACGGGTCGCGGCCAGCTCGATCGGGTTCGTCGCGCCCGTCCCCGCTTCGACGAACAAGGCGATCGCCGACGCGGTCCACCTCGCCGAAACCTGGCTGGACGGCGCGACGGCGCTGCCTGCCGGCACCACCAGGGCGGTGGGCTGGAGTCCCAGCGACTGGGTCGACAACACCTTGGAGACCTGGAAGCGGCTGTGCGATCCGATGGCCGAGCAGATCGCGACGGTGTGGTCGTCATCCCTGCCCGAAGAGGCCAAGAGCATGGCCGGTCCACTCCTGGCGATGATGTCGCAGATGGGCGGCATGGCCTTCGGCTCGCAGCTGGGTCAGGCGCTGGGGCGGTTGTCGCGCGAGGTGCTGACCTCGACCGACATCGGTCTGCCGCTGGGCCCCAAGGGGGTGGCCGCGATACTGCCGGATGCCCTCGAATCTTTCGCTGCCGGGCTCGAGCGGCCGCGCAGCGAGATCCTGACCTTCCTGGCCGCCCGTGAGGCCGCGCACCACCGGCTGTTCAGCCACGTGCCGTGGCTGAACAGTCAGTTGCTCGGTGCGGTCGAGGCCTACGCCATGGGCATGCAGATCGACATGACCGGAATCGAGGAGCTGGCACGCGACTTCAATCCGGCGACGCTGTCCGACCCTGCGGCCATAGAGAACCTGCTCGGTCAGGGGGTCTTCGAGCCGAAGGCGACCCCGGCGCAAAAGCAGGCGCTGGAGCGGCTCGAGACGCTGCTGGCGTTGATTGACGGCTGGGTGCAGGTGGTGGTCAATGCGGCCCTGGGCGACCGGATTCCGGGCGCGGCCGCGCTCAGCGAGACGCTGCGCCGGCGCCGGGCCAGCGGCGGCCCGGCCGAGCAGACGTTCGCCACGCTGGTCGGCCTCGAGCTGCGGCCACGCAAGCTGCGGGAGGCCGCCGCGCTGTGGGAGCGCCTGACCGAGGCCGCCGGCGCGGACGCCCGCGACGCCATCTGGCAGCACCCGGACCTGCTGCCCGACGCCGAGGACCTCGACGAGCCGGCCGGGTTCATCGACCGCATCATCGGCGGGGACACCAGCGGCATCGACGAGGCCATCGCCAAGCTCGAAGAAGATTCCGCGGACCCCGGTACTGAAGACTCGGCCGGCGGCGCTGTGGATAACTGAGCGCGGGGTTCACCCCCGGCGTGGCACAGTCCACGCGGCGCACTCTACATAGCCGAGGGCAAGAGAACGAACATAAAGACCACTGAAAACGCCCTGGACGGCTCCAACGGCAATGAAATCGGCGCCGCACTCGGGGTGCTCGCGACACTTCCGATCGTCCTTCTATTGCTGTTTTCTGTCTGAACGGCAATGTCGCCGCCGTGATTGCTGCCGGTAAGGGAAGGGGAACCGGATTCCCCCGTGGGAGCGGTTACGCGGCGTGAGGGGTACGCCGTGACGAGTCTGCCTGAGTTTTTTTCAGGTCGCGTCGATCGGTCAACGCTGGGCGAAGATGGGTCACCGAAGCCGTCATCGCATCGTTTCTCGCCTCGCGATGCTCAAGTTTGCGGGAGATCCACCAGGCCGTGGCCACGATCCCGGACGCGACAGCCAACAGGGTCAAAACGTCCCCGAATGCGATCACCATGATGATGCCGGTGAAGATCCAGAACAGGGCGGCCTCCACGTCGTGGGCGCCATGGTGTTCAGGTATATGCAACGTAAGCAAGAGGCCTGGGGGAAGCATGAGTAACCGTCTACCTGTTTCGTCGGCTGTCGTTTACTGCCTCCCGCCGAAACGGATTAGCGGGCACCCCTACCGCCATGGCCCGCGTCGGAACAGTTGATCGGGCCGTCCCTGCTCTCCACGGGGGCGGCCGGTGACCTGCGGCATGTTGAATAACAGATCGGGGTAACCAGACGCGTTTCCGAGGGAAATTGCGGTTTTGTTTGGTTCGCTTTGTCAAGGAATGGGAAGGTTACTCGGGGACACCAGCGGCATCGACGAGGCGATCGCCAAGCTCGAGGACTCGACCGATACCCAAGAACCCGGCCCCGACGGCGGTGCTGTGGATAACTGAGCGCAGCGTTCGCCGTCGGCGTGGCACAGTTTCGACCCATGTCGGCGACCGCGCTTTCGCTGTATGCGCTGGACCCGGCGATGCCGGTGCTGCTGCGACCCGACGGTGCCGTGCAGGTCGGCTGGGATCCGCGCCGCGCCGTGCTAATCCGTCCACCGTGCGGCCTGGCCGCCGCCGAGCTGGCCAGGCTGCTGCGGTCCATGCGCTCACCGACGCCGATATCCGAGTTGCGGCGCCACGCCGTCGACCGGGGGTTGAAGCAAGCCGACGGGCTGACCGACCTCGTCGCCCAACTCGTGGGCGCGGGGGTCGCGACCGAGTGTCGGCAACCCCGCGGCCGGGCGGCGTCGATCCGCATCCACGGCCGCGGGCCGCTGTCGGAGCTGCTCGTGGAGGCGTTGCGCTGCTCGGGGGCTCGCATCGCGCACAGCAGCCAACCACACGCCGCCGTGTCGCCCGCCGCCGTCGACCTGGTAGTGCTGTCGGACTACCTGGTCGCCGACCCACGCATGGTGCGCGACCTGCACAGCCAGGGCGTCTCACACCTGCCGGTACGGGTGCGGGACGGCACCGGCCTGGTGGGCCCGCTGGTCATCCCCGGCGTGACCAGCTGCCTGGGCTGTGCCGACCTGCACCGCAGCGACCGCGATGCCGCGTGGCCGGCCATCGCCGCCCAGCTGCGCGACACCGTCGGGGTGGCCGACCGGGCCACCCTGCTAGCGACCGCGGCGCTGGCGCTCAGCCAGGTGAACCGGGTGATCGCGGCGGTGCGTGGGCAGGAGGCGGTGCCCGATCCCGCGCCGCCCGCGGCGCTGAACGCCACGTTGGAGTTCGACGTCAACGCGGGCTCGATCGTCGCGCGGCAATGGACCAAGCATCCGTTGTGCTCGTGTTGACGCCCCTGTTTCGGTGTCGCCTATGCCAGCGGATGCGTGTCTCGACGAGTCGCGGGCTACGACATGCAAGCGACAACCTATGGCTCGTTGTGGCCGGATCAACAGCACGGCGCGCCGACCGTAATGGATGATGGGTACGTGGCAGACATCAAGCGCGGCCGCGCTGCGCGCAACGCGAAGCTGGCCAGCATTCCCGTCGGCTTCGCCGGTCGGGCGGCGCTCGGCTTCGGTAAACGGCTGACGGGCAAGTCGAAGGACGAAGTCCAGGCCGAGATGCTGGAGAAAGCCGCCAACCAGTTGTTCACCGTCCTGGGCGAGCTCAAGGGCGGGGCCATGAAGGTGGGCCAGGCGCTGTCGGTGATGGAAGCCGCCATACCCGAGGAGTACGGCGAGCCCTACCGCGAAGCGTTGACCAAGCTGCAGAAGGACGCCCCGCCGCTGCCGGCCAACAGGGTCCACCGGGTGCTCGACGCGCAACTGGGCACCAAGTGGCGGGAACGTTTCAATTCGTTCGACGACAAGCCGGTGGCCTCGGCCAGCATCGGCCAGGTGCACAAAGCGCTGTGGTCCGACGGCCGCGAGGTGGCCGTCAAGATCCAATACCCAGGCGCCGACGAGGCGCTGCGCGCCGACCTCAAGAGCATGCAGCGGATGGTCGGCGTGCTCAAGCAGCTTTCGCCGGGCGCCGACGTCCAGGGCGTGGTCGATGAACTGGTCCAGCGCACCGAGATGGAACTGGACTACCGGCTGGAGGCCGACAACCAGCGCGCGTTCGCCAAAGCCTACGAGGACCACCCGCACTTCGCGGTGCCACACATCGTGGCCAGCTCGCCGAAGGTGGTGATCCAGGAGTGGATCGACGGCTTGCCGATGGCGGAAATCATCCGCAACGGGCCCCCCGAGCAGCGCGACCTGATCGGCACCCGCCTCCTCGAACTCACCTTCGACGCACCCCGCCGGCTGGGCATGATGCACGGCGACGCCCACCCGGGGAACTTCATGCTGCTGCCCGATGACCGGATGGGCGTCATCGACTTCGGCGCCGTGGCGCCCCTGCCCGGCGGCTTCCCCATCGAGCTCGGCATGATCATGCGGCTGGCCAAGGAAAAGAACTACGACCTGCTGTTGCCGACGATGGAGAAGGCCGGCTTCATCCAGAGGGGCCAGCAGGTGTCGGTGCGCGACATCGATGAAATGCTGCGCCAGTACGTCGAGCCCATCGAGGTCGACGTCTTCCACTACACCCGCAAGTGGCTGCAGAAGATGACCGTTGGTCAGATTGACCGGTCGGTGTCGCAGATCAGGACGGCCCGGCAGATGGACCTGCCGGTCAAGCTGGCCATTCCGATGCGGGTGATCTCGGCGGTGGCCGCGATCCTCTGCCAGTTGGATGCGCACGTGCCGATCAAGGCGCTCTCCGAAGAACTGATCCCCGGTTTCGCCGAGCCCGACACCGCGGTTGTTTGACTCCGCGAGGGTGCAATTACCGACGCCGTCTTTCGAGAAACGCGTCGGCAGTTGCACTTTCGCGGCCTAAGCGGCTGCGACCTCTTTGCAGACCTCTTTGCGGGGACGTCCGCGCGGGCGTTTGCGATTCACGATCGATCCCCGCTCGAGGATCTCGCCGCCCCACACACCCCAGGGTTCGGCCCGTTCCAGCGCCGATGTCAGGCACTGGCGGCGGACCGGGCAGCCCCCGCAGAGCGTCTTCGCCCGTTCGAGGTCGGCCGGGGCGTCGGCGAACCACAGGTCGGGATCGTCGACATGACAAGGCAACTCCGGCAGCGTCGGTCTGGGGACTGGCAGTGCCGACATGTCCTGTTCACCTGCTTCCTGGTCGGGTGGCTGTCCTTCGTTGTGATCCGGACCAGGTTGGCAGGCTGCCGACCCTAAAACTGTGGCCACGGATCCTGGTGACTTCGGGTCCGTGGCCATCTGGGCAAAACCGGGCTAGTTAGGTATGACCCCGATTCACGGACGCGTCGGTCGCGGCGGCGACACGGTGCTTGACCGCTGCCGCCGGCGCGGCGGTGTGGGCGGCATGGGAGGTAGCCGCGGTCAGCACCGCGGCGGCCACGCGCGCACCCAACGCGTTGGTGATCATCGTGGCGACCCTCCTCTCAACCGGCAGCAGAATGCTGTTTCGAGGGTAATGGTAGCGGCCGGTGGCCACAACCGATTTTCTGACCTGCGCGGTTGCTTCAGCGGGCGCCGACTGTGGGCGCTAAGTACGGCAATTGCCTTGAATTCGTCCATCGGCCCCACCCTCGTCGGCTCAGCCCGGTCAATATCGCCGCGGTTGCCCGTCAGCGGGCTTGCCTGACCAGCTCCAGCACGTCGGACCCGTACTGTTCGAGCTTTCGCGCGCCGATGCCCGGGATCGCGATCAGGGCCGTTTCGTCGTCGGGCAGCAGCTCGGCGATCGCGATCAGTGTGTTGTCGGTGAAGACGACATACGCGGGCACCTTCTGTTCCTTGGCGACGTCCAGACGCCAGGCCTTGAGCCGCAGCAACAGCTCCTCGTCGATGTCGGCCGCACAGGTTTCACACCGCCGCAGCATGATGGCCGCCGGGGTGGTCAGGTTGTTGTTGCAGATCCGGCAGCGCGTTGGGGTGCCCCGGGCGCGCCGGGATCTGGTCGGCGCGGGATCGGCACGGGTCTGTGGCGCGATGCCGTTGAGGAACCGCGACGGCTTGCGGCTCTGCCGTCCGCCGGGGCTGCGGGCCAACGCCCAGCTGAGCGCCAAATGGACTCGCGCCCTGGTGATTCCGACGTAGAGCAGTCGGCGCTCTTCCTCGACGGCCTCGCTTTCGGCGCCGTGCGCCAACGCGTGCGAGATGGGTAGCGTGCCGTCGGCCAACCCGACCAGGAACACCGCATCCCACTCGAGTCCCTTGGCGGCGTGCAACGAGGCCAGCGTGACGCCCCGCACCACCGGTGGATGGCGCGCGTCGGCGCGCATGCGCAGCTCGGCCACCAGCCCGGGAAGGTCGAGTTGCGGGCGCTGCGCCACTTCGTCGTCGACGAGCTCGGCCAGCCCGGCCAGCGCCTCCCAGCGGTCCCGGGCCCGGCTGCCGGTCGGTGGCTCGGCCGTCAACCCAAGGGGCTCCAGAACGGCGCGGACGACGTCGGGCAACGGGCCGTCGGCGTCTCGCTCGGCCGCGCGCTGCAACGCCAACAGCGCCTGCTTGATCTCCTGACGGTTGAAAAACCCCTCGCCACCGCGAATCTGGTACGTGATGCCCGCCTCGGTGAGGGCCTCCTCGTAGACCTCGGATTGCGCATTGACCCGGTAGAGGACCGCGACCTCGGATGGCGGGGTGCCCGATTCGACAAGGCGGGTGATCGACGCCGCGACCGCGGCGGCCTCGGCGGTTTCGTCGGGATGCTCTTGAAACGACGGGGCCGGACCCGGCGCGCGCTGGCCCGACAGCTGCAGCCTGCTGCCGGCGACACGGCCGCGGGCCGCGGCGATCACCTGATTGGCCAGGGACACCACCTGAGGGGTGGACCGGTAGTCGCGTTCCAGGCGCACCACCGTGGCGTCCGGAAACCGCCGCGAGAAGTCGAGCAGGAAGCCAGGCGTGGCCCCGGTGAACGAGTAGATGGTCTGATTGGCGTCACCGACGACGGTCAGGTCATCCCGGTCGCCCAACCAGGCGGTAAGCACGCGCTGTTGCAGCGGGGTGACGTCCTGGTACTCGTCGACGACGAAACAGCGGTAGCGGTCGCGGAACTCCTCGGCCACGGCGGCGTCGTTTTCGATCGCGGCCGCGGTGTGCAGCAGCAGGTCATCGAAGTCGAGCAGCGTCACCGTCTCATCGCGGACCTTGAGGGCCTCGTATGCGGAGTAGACGGCCGCGATCTGTGCGGCGTCCATGGGGACGTCTCGGCCGGCGGCGGCCATGGCGGGCGCGTACTCCTCGGGTCCGATCAGCGACGCCTTGGCCCACTCGATCTCGCCGGCCACGTCGCGCAGGTCGTCGGTGCTGACATTCAGGCGGCAACGGCTGGCGGCCCTGGCCACGATCGCGAACTTGCTGTCGAGCAGCTGCCAGCCGGTGCCGCCGACCACGCGCGGCCAGAAGTAGCGCAGCTGGCGGTGCGCGGCGGCGTGGAAGGTCATGGCCTGCACCGCGCCGACCGCGGAACCGGTGTGGCCGGTGGAAGCGAGCGTGCGCAACCTGGAGCGCATCTCCCCCGCCGCTCGCTGGGTGAAGGTGACCGCGAGGACCTGCCCGGGGGCGACGTGACCGCTGGCGACGAGCTGAGCGATCCGGTGCGTGATGGTGCGGGTCTTGCCCGTTCCGGCGCCCGCGAGCACACACACCGGTCCGCGGGGAGCCAGCACGGCTTCGCGCTGCTCGTCGTCCAGGTCGGCGGTCAATGGGTCAGCGACCATCGGCATGGCGTTCATCGTGGCTTCCATACTGGCAGGGGTGGCTGACAAACCGGGTGCAGCGAAACGCGTGAATTGCGTTGCTCCTCATGTCACGGAACGCATCGTCGCTCGGCTACGTTAGACGGGCTATGCCCAACGCGCCGCTCACCGTTTACACGACATCCTGGTGTGGCTTTTGCCACCGTCTCAAGACGGTGCTCAAGTCCGACGGAATCTCCTACGACGAGGTCGACATCGAGCAAGACTCGGCGGCGGCGGAGTTCGTCGGCTCGGTCAACGGCGGCAACAGGACGGTCCCGACGGTGAAGTTCGCCGACGGGTCCACGCTGACCAACCCGAGCGCGCCACAGGTCAAGGCGAAGCTGGCCCAAGTCGGCGGCTAAGGAGCTCAATCGAGCCCTGCCCAGGATTCGATGATCACGCGTGCGATCGAAATCGATCCGGGCAGCAGGAGTTTCGACTCCGACGAGCTGCTCCAATCGCCGGCCGCAAGCGCCGCGCGCACCTCGTCGCGGGTGAACCAGTTCGCCTCGGCGATCTCGCCGTCGTTAAACGAGAAGTCCTCACTCGGGTCGCCCAGGGCATGAAAACCGACTATCAGCGAGCGCGGGAACGGCCACGGCTGGCTGCCCAGGTAACGCACATCGCGCACGGTCAGGCCGATCTCCTCCCGGATCTCCCGGGCGACACACACTTCGAAAGATTCACCGGCCTCGACGAATCCGGCCAGCAGAGAGAACATCCGCTCCGGCCAAACCGCCTGGCGAGCCAGTACCGCACGATCGCCGCCGTCATGGACGAGACAGATCACCGCCGGGTCGATTCGCGGGAACTCCTCGTGACCGGTGACCGGGTTGACCCGCGACCAGCCGCCTCTGGCCAGTCTTGTCGGTGAGCCGTCGACCGCGCTGAATCGCGAGCTGTCATGCCAATTCAGCAGCGCGATGGCCGACAACACCAGTTGGCTGCTGGTGTCGTCGAAGATCGGGCCAAGACTGCGGAGGTTCACCACTTCGGCCTGCACATCGGGATCCTCGGGCGCCTGCAGCACACCGCGGATGGCCCAGACATGGCGGCCGCCCTCGATGCGGCCCAGGAATACCGCGTCCGGCGGCGGCTTGTCGGCCACTGCGGCCGCGGCGCCGAGCACGACCCGGCCGTCGGTCACCAACACCTGGTTGCGCGAATCCACCCGCAACAGCGCCGCATCCGCCCATCCCGCCATTGCACCCTCGATGTCGGTGCGCAACTGATCGGCCCGGTCGGCGCCGACGCGCGACAGCACTGGAATGTCCCGCAGCTGGAAATCCACGCCAGGCCCTACCTTCCCGGGTCGCGACCCGCTGCGCCCGGCTCCGCCGCGCTTGCGATCGCCACCGAACCAAACTGGCGGCGACCCGCTGCGCCCGGCCCCGCCGCGCTTGCGATCGCCACCGAACCAAACTGGCGGCGACCCGCTGCGCCCGGCCCCGCCGCGCTTGCGATCGCCACTAGTGCCCCGCGTTGCGGATGTAGAGCAGCCGGTCGGTGGCCTCGATCGCGTCAACCTCCGGGGCGTCGATACGCAGCAAGTGCCCGTCGCGCACCACACCGAGCACGATGTCGCGCAGATGCCGTGGGGATCCGCCGATTTCGGTCTGCTCGACCTCGCGTTCGGCGATCGCCAGCCCCGCGTCCGGAGTCAGCAGATCCTCGATCATCTCCACGACGCTGGGTTTGGTCGTGGCAAGGCCTAGCAACCGGCCGGCGGTTGCGGAGGAAACCACCACCGAGTCCGCCCCCGATTGCTGCAACAGGTGCTGGTTCTCGGCCTCCCGGATTGACGCCACGATCTTGGCCTTGGGTGCGATCTCCCGCGCCGTCAAGGTAACCAGCACGGCGGTGTCGTCGCGGCTGGTGGCGACCACGATCGAAGCCGCGTGCTGCGCCCCGGCCAACCGCAGCACGTCGGACCGGGTGGCGTCGCCGTGCACGGTGACCAGGCCCGCGGTTGCTGCGTGTTCGAGGGCGGACCGATCGGTGTCGACGACGACGACCTCGCCCTGAGCCGCCTCGTCACCGAAGATGGCGCCGACCGCCGTCTTGCCCTTGGTGCCATAGCCGATCACGATGGTGTGGTTGCGCACTCTGCTCCTCCAACGCTGGATCTTCCACGCCTGCCGGGAGCGCTCCGATAGCACCTCGAGAGTCGTGCCGACCAACACGGCCAAGAACGCGATCCGCAGCGGCGTAAAGACGACGGTGTTGATGAAACGCGCGGCTTCGGTGTACGGGGTGATGTCGCCGTAACCGGTCGTCGACAGCGACACCGCCGAGAAATACAGGCAGTCCAGGAACGTCAGGCGCTCGCCCCGCACATCCCGGTAACCGTTGCGGTCCAGGTAAACAATGACGGTGGCGGCGAACAACACCAGCAACGCGATCGCCACCCGGCGCGTGATGACCCGGACGGGGCTGCCGTGCTCTTCGGGGATGCGCAGCACGCCGACCAACTGATGACCGGGCTGGGCGGTCAGCGTCTCATCCAGACCGCTCAGTTTGCGCGACCTACCGTTGCCCACGGCGGTCCGTCATCGGCTTGACCCTGCGCACGAGACACGCACGACTCCTATGTAACCACGATGGCGGGTCGCCCATTACTTGGGCAGCGCTCCTCACACCGTCACGGAGCCGCCGCCGGCAGAGCCACCCAGCAACGCGGCCAGCTCGGCCGGATCCGCCAGTTCATCGGGGGTGATCGTGGCGCCGGTGCGCACGTAGTAGAAGGCGGTGCGCACCGATGATTCCGGGACCCCGGACAACGCGGCCCACGCCAAGCGGTAGACGGCGAGCTGGACGGCGGCCTGCCGCATGGCTTCCGCCCCGCGCGGCGGCTCACCGGTCTTCCAGTCCACGACGGTGGCGCCCCCATCCGGGTCAGCGAACACCGCGTCAATGCGGCCGCGCACCACGGTATCGCCGATCGGCATCTCAAAAGGCACCTCGACGGCCACGGGAGCGCGGGCCGCCCATCGCGATTGGGCGAATGCCGTCTGTAACGCGGTCAATTCCTGCGTGTCGCCGACGTCGGAGTCCGCCGCGCCCGGCAAATCGCCCAGGTCGAACAGCGAGTCGGCGCCGTAGAATTGCTGGACCCAGGCGTGAAAAGCGTTGCCGAGCAACGCATGAGGGTCCGGGCGCGTCGGCAGGCGATGGACCATCCGCTGCACCGCGGCCGCCCGGTCACGCGCCAGGTCTACCAGACCGCTCACCGACACTTGACTTGGCAGAGCGCGGGCGGGCGGGCACTCCGACCGTGTCCGCTCGGCCAGTAGCGCATCGACGTCGTCGGCCCAATCGTCGACGTCAGCGCTGGCCTCGTTCACGTCGGCCGACATGGCCTCGAGCACCAGCGCCGCGCCGCGCTCGACTTCGCCGCGCCGCGCGGCCAACGGATCGGCGGGCCAGACTGCTTCAACTATGTTGTCGCGCATGGGATTTCGTTCACCGTCAGCGGGTTCGGGTGCCCACTGCTCCACCACCCCACAGGTGTCGCCGGCCGCGGCCGAACTATCGATGACGTCCTTCAGCTCGCACAGGAACTCTGACGGACCCCGCGGTTTGATTCCGGTGCATCCCCAATGATGGCCGGACACCAAGAGGGTGTCCTCGGCCCGGGTGACTGCCACATACAACAATCGGCGTTCCTCGTCGACGCGCCGCTGCTCCAGCTGACGGCGATGCTCGAAGATCTTGTCCGACAACTGCTTTCGATTGGTGGCGTCGGAGGTGTCCAGCACCGGGATGCCCAGCGAGCCCGCCGAGGCGCGGTCGCCGCGCAATAGCGGCGGCAGTTCGGCGGCGTCGGTGAGCCAGGTGCTCCTCGACGCGGTCGACGGAAAGATTCCGCCCGACAGATGCGCCACCGCGACCACTTGCCACTCCAGACCCTTCGCGGAGTGCACCGTGAGGACCTGGACCCGGTCCCGCGCGACCGTCGACGGCGCGGGCGGCAATCCGTTCTCGACGGCCTCGGCGACGTCCAGGTAGGCCAGTAGGCCGGCCACCGACGCCACTGATGCCCTAGCCGACACGTCGGTCTCTTTCGTTGCAGCGCTTGTTCGTTCGACGTATCCGGCGACGACGTCGGCGAACGCGTCGAGGTTTTCGGTGCCGGCCCACGACTGCCCGACGGCACACGCCGCCCGGACTTCGCAGTCGACGCCCAGCACGCGCCGGACCTCGGCGACCAGGTCGGGCAGAGAATGGCCAAGGTGGCCGCGCAGGGCGCTCAGTTCGGCGGCCAGCGCGGTGATGCGTCGATACCCAACAGTCGAGTACGAACCGGCCGGGCCTGGATCGCTGATCGCGTCGGCCAAGCACGCCACGTCGGCGCCCATGTTGGAGGGGCCGGCCGCCATCGCGATCGACTCGGGCGACGGCGTCCCGCCCGAGCGTCCCCCGGCAAGGGCGAGCGCCCGCTGCCACAGCGCGGCGATGTCCCGACCACCGAGGCGCCATCGTGGGCCGGTCAGCACCCGCATCGCCGCCGCGCCCGCCATCGGGTCGGCGACCAGCCGCAGCATGGCCACGACGTCGGCGACCTCGGGGATCGAGAGCAGCCCGGCCAAACCCACCACCTCGACCGGTATTCCGCGCGCGCGAAGGGCGTCGGCGATGGGTGCCGCGTCGGCGTTGCGGCGGACCAGCACCGCGGCGGTCGGTGGGCTGACGCCGTCGGAGTGGGCTCGCCGGTAGTGCCCGTCGAGCTGATCGGCGATCCACTCGCGTTCGGCCCGCACGTCGGCGAGCAATGCGCAGCGGACGGTGCCGGGCGGGGCATCCGGGCGCGGGCGCAAGGAGTGCACCGTAACCGACCGTCGCCGCGCCTCCGCCGATATGGCGTTGGCCACCCGCAGGGCGCGCGGCGGGTTGCGCCAGCTGGTCCGCAGCTCCAGGACCGGGGCGGGGGTGCCGTCGGAGCGAGGGAAGTCGGTGGTGAACCGCGGCAGATTGGTCGCCGAGGCGCCGCGCCAGCCGTAGATCGACTGAATCGGATCGCCGACGGCCGTCAGCGCCAACCCGTCGTCGACACCACGCCCGAACAGCGCCGACAACGCGATGCGCTGGGCGTGCCCCGTGTCCTGATACTCGTCGAGCAGCACCACCCGGTAGCGGTTCCGCAGGTCCTGGCCGACGTGCGGGAATGTCACCGCCAGCCGTGCGGCGGACGCCATCTGCACACCGAAGTCCATCGCCTTCGCGGCGCGCATGCGCTCGTGCAGCGCGTCGAGCAGCGGCACCAGCTCGGCGCGTTCGGTCTGGGTGGCCAGCAACCGCAGCAGCCACTGGTTGGGCCCGCGGTCGCGCTGGTAGGGGCCCGCGGGCAGGGTGTGGATCAGCCGTTCCAGCTCGACGTGGGTGTCGCGGAGCTGGCGGGTGTCCACCAGGTGCTCGGCCAGCTGCCCCCACAGCCGCACCACCATCGAGGTGACCGCGGCCGGGGTCTTGTCGGTGCGCAGCTCCCCGCGGTACCCGTTGACGACATCGAAGGCCAGCTGCCACAGCTCGGTCTCGCCGAGCAGCCGGGTGTCGGGCTCGACGGGCAGCAGCAGGCCGTGGTCACGCAGCAGCGAGCCGGCGAAGGCGTGGTAGGTGCTGACCACCGGGGTGCCCGCCGGCTCGACGGCTGTGGCGCTGGTCGCGCCATGGGGGTACCACCCGCTTGCGGGAGAGTCGATGCCGGCCAATCGGGCCAGCCGGGACCGGACCCGGCGCAGCAGCTGGCCGGCCGCCTTGCGGGTGAACGTGAGCCCCAGCACCTGGCCGGGCTCGGCGTAGCCGTTGGCGATGAGCCACACCACCCGCGCGGCCATCGTCTCGGTCTTACCGGCGCCGGCCCCCGCGATGACGACCAGCGGGCCCGGTGGCGCGGCGATGACGGCGGCCTGCTCGGCGGTGGGCGGGAAAAACCCCAGCGCGCAAGCTAATTCAGCCGGGCTGTAGCGCGGGTTCACAGCGCTGCCCCGTCGACGTGGGCCGGGCAGCACGACCGTATCGGGCAGTGCGCGCAACCGTCGTTGCGCCGGGCGATGAACTGCGGGCCGGCTGTCGCGTCGGCCGCCAGCCGGACGAGGTTGCGCCATTCGTCCCGGGCGGCGGTTGTCAGCGGATCCTGCTCGCGCACGGTGGCACCGGCGGCACCCGACTTACCCACATAGACGAGCCGCGCGCCGCCGGGCTCATCACCGGCGGGGATCATGCCCTCGGCCACCGCCAGCTGGTACATCGCCAGCTGTGCGTGTTGTTGGGCATCGTCCTTGCTGACCGGTGTTTTGCCGGTCTTGATGTCGACGATCACCAGCCGGCCGGCCGCGTCGCGTTCCAGCCGGTCGACTCGCCCGCGCAGCCGAATTTCGCCGCCGTCACCGCCCGTTGTCTCCAGGGTTCCGTTGACGTCCACCTCAATCCCGACCTCGGTCAGTTCGCCTCGGGTCTGGCCGCGCCACTCGATGAATGCCTCGACCATTGCGCGGTGCCGGGCCAGCTCATTGGCCGAATGCCACTGGGCATCGAAGGGCAGGTGCTTCCAGGCCCGGTCCAGCTCGGCCAGCAGTTCCGATTCGGTCTTGCCGGGTTCGGCGATCAGCGCGTGCAGCACCGAGCCGATGGTGGACCGCAGATCCCGCGCGTTGGTTCCACCGTGCCGTTCGGCCAACCAGCGCAGCGGGCAGTCGTTGAGCGTCTGCAGGGTCGACGGCGTCAGCGTGATGAGGTCGCCGCCGCCCCGCAGCGGTTCACTGGTGCTGACCGGGATCAGGCCGTGCCAGCCGGCCGGGTCGGCGCCCGGCACGCCGGCTTTGGCCAACCGGGCCAATTGCGTTGCCGCGCAACGTCTCACGACGTCGTCCACGGTGCCGTCGGGGGCGCACACGACACCCCGCAGCCGGCCCACCAGGGCCGCCGCGGACAACAGCCGCGGTGCTGAGATCGGCTGCGCGTCAACGGGATCGGCGGCATCATCGGCCCACTGCGCGATCTCGGCGAGGAACGCCGATGGCAGCGAGGCTTCCCCGTCCGCCCCGCCCGTGTCGCTGTCCACGGCGGTCACCAGCACCCGGCGCCGGGCCCGGCCCAGCGCCGCGATCAGCAGCCTGCGCTCCTCGGCCAGCAGCGGCGCCCGCACCGAGGCATCCTCGGTGACACCGTCCAGCGCGTCGAGCAACCGCTGGGTACCCAGCACGCCACCGCGCGGAATGGTGTTGGGCCATAACCCCTCCTGCAAGCCGGCGATGACCACGAAGTCCCATTCGTGTCGCAGCGCGGCGTGCGCGCTGAGCACCCTGACCTGCTCCGACTCCGACACCGGCTCGGTGCTGGCGCCGGGCAGCTGCAGCGCCGCGACGTGCTCGACGAGCCCGCGCAACGACGCGCCGGGCGTGCGGGACACGTAGTGATCGGTGATGTCGAACAAAGCGGTCACCGCATCCAGGTCCCTGGTCGCCTGGGCCCCGGCGGGGCCGCCGCGCTCGCCGGCCGACAGCCAGCGACGCTGCAGACCGGACCGGTGCCAGGCGGCCCAGAGTGTGTAGCGCGGATCTTGGCCGTCGCGATGGCAGCGCACGGCCGCGTCCAGCACCGCACGCACCCGCCGCAGCGCGCGGGACTGCGGTCCGGGAAACGGCGCGTCGGCCTGCAGCGCGTCGACCAGCAGGCCACCGAAGTCGCCCGGCAGGCGACCGGGGTTGGCGCGCTGCAGCGTTCGGCGGAGCTGCCGAAGCGACACCGGGTCGACGCGGCCGATGGGCCCGGTCACCAATGCCAGCGCCTGTTCGCCGTTCAGTCCGTGAGCGGTGGCCGCCAGCACGGTGAGCAGCGCCCGAGCCGCGGGCTCGTCGGACAACGGTCCGGTTGCCGGGGGTGCGGCCACCGGGACACCGGCGGCGGCCAACGCGCGCGGTAACCGCCCGCCGGCCCGTGGCACCGACCGGACGATGACCGCCATCTGCGACCAGGGAATCCCGTCGATCAAATGGGCGCGCCGCAACGCGTCGGCGATGGTCGCCCCCTCCGCGTGCGCCGAGGCTGCCACGCGAACCGTGACGGATCCGTCCTCGGCCCCCGTTCCGTCGATCTGCCTGCCGGGGCTGCCGCCGGGCAGTCGGCGCGCGATGCCGCTGACGGCGCGCGCCACGGCCGGCGCGCAGCGATGCGACACCGTCAGCGTCACCGACGGTGCATCATCGGCCTGGGGGTACCACCCGCTTGCGGGGGACAACCCGGACGCCTCGCCGCCCCGGAAGCCGAACACCGCCTGGTTTGGGTCACCGGCGATCAACGCCAGTTCCGTGCCCGCGGCCAGCACCCGGACCAGGCGGGCCGCCTGCGGATCGAGTTGCTGGGCGTCGTCGATCAGCAAGACGCGCACCCTGGCGCGTTCGGATGCCAGCAACTCCGGATCGACCGCGAAGGCCTCCAGCGCGGCACCGACGAGCTCGGCGGCACCGAGCGCCGGCGTCGTCGCGTGCGGCGCCGCCGTCCCGACCGCCGCCCGCAGCAACATCACCTGCTCGTACTGCCGCGCGAATTGACCGGCGGCGGTCCATTCCGGGCGTCCGCACCGGCGGCCCATTCGCTCCAGTTCCTGTGGGTGCACGCCGCGTTCGGAGCAGCGCGCCAACAGGTTTCGCAGCTCGTTGGCGAAGCCGGCGGTGCGCAGCGCGGGCAGCAGATCGGCCGGCCAGGCGCTCGCCGCAAGCGGCCCGTCTTCGAGGTCACCGGCCAGCAGTTCCCGGATGATGGCGTCCTGTTCAGCGCTGGTGACCAGGCGCGGGGGCGCATCGCCGGCACGCTCGGCCGCCCGGCGCAACACCGCGTACGCGTAGCCGTGCACCGTGCGTACCAACGGCTCGCGCACGGCGGCCCGACAGGGACCGGCGGAACGCGCTCGCAGCAATGCCGTCGTCAGCGCGCTGCGCTCCCGCACCCCGACCCGGCCTGACCCGGTAAGCACCAGAATCGATTCCGGGTCAACACCGGCGCCGATCTGAGCGATCGCGGCATCGACCAGCAGGCTGCTCTTGCCCGTGCCCGGCCCGCCCAGGACACGCACCCGCCCGCGCAGGCCGGGGGCCAGAAGGGCACGGGCCTCGGCGTCCCAGGTGCATGACATGGCTGCATGCAATCACGGGGGTCTGACATCTGGGTCGGCGTCAGCCGGATACTGGACGTGAACGCCCACACACCCCGCTTGGGTAAGGAGGACTGGAGATGGTGAACGACGTCGAGGGCATTGGTCCCGATGACGGAGTGCCCGAAGCAGATGCGATGGAACAACACCAGGCCGCCGATTCCGACGACGACACCGGCTTGGACACCGCCTACTTGAGCGCCGACGCCACGGATCGCGATGCCAACGAAGCCGATGTGATCGAGCAGGCTTTCATAGTCCACGCTGCAGACGACGATTGGGACGACGGTCGCTGAAGGCGGGCACCAGACTGCACCCACCCGGGTCGCAACTGGCACCATCGACGGGTGACTGCCGACCTGCGCGTGCACCGCTACGGCCCCGCCGGGCCGGTGCGCATGCTTGCCATTCACGGGCTGACCGGTTACGGGGGGCGCTGGCGGCACCTGTCCGGCCACCTGCCCGAAATCGCCATTGCCGCACCCGATTTGCTCGGCCACGGTAGGTCATCGTGGGCGGCGCCGTGGACCATCGACGCCAACGTCGCGGCGTTGGCCACGCTGCTCGACGAGGAGGCCGACGAGCCGGTGCCGGTGGTTGGGCACTCGTTCGGCGGCGCGCTGGCAATGCATCTGGCGGCGGCTCGCCCGGACCGGGTGTCGGCGCTGCTGCTGCTCGACCCGGCCGTCGGATTGGACGGGAGCTGGATGCGCGACATCGCCCATTCGATGTTCTCCTCCCCCGATTACCCGGACGCCGAGGAAGCCCGGGTGGAAAAGGCGGCCGGCTCCTGGGCGGATGTGGACCCCGCGTTGCTCGACGCCGAAATTGACGAGCACCTGATCGAGCTGCCGAACGGACGGTACGGCTGGCGCGTCAGCCTGCCGGCGATGATGTCGTATTGGAGCGAGCTGGCCCGCGACGTCGTGCTGCCGCGGCCCGGAACGGCCACGATATTGGTCCGGGCGAAGCAGACCTCGCCGCCGTACGTCAGCGATCAACTGATCGCGGGACTTCGGGAACGGTTGGGGCCCGATTTCCGGCTGCTGGAATTCGAGTGCAACCACATGGTGCACTCCGCCAAGCCCACCGAAGTCGCGGCGCTGATCCGCGAGCTGTTGGAAGCCCGCTGACCGTGGCGCCGGTGACCGACGAGCAGGTCGAGCGGGTGCGCTCGCTGGTGGCGGCGATCCCGTCGGGACGGGTCTCCACCTACGGCGACATCGCCTCTGTCGCAGGGCTTTCCAGTCCGCGCATCGTGGGATGGATCATGCGTACCGACTCCTCGGACCTGCCCTGGCACCGGGTGATCACCGCGTCCGGGCGCCCCGCGCGCCATCTGACCACCCGGCAGCTCGAGTTGCTGCGCGCCGAAGGCGTTCTCGCCGTCGACGGCAAGGTCGCGCTGGACGAGGTCCGCTACGAGTTCCCGCGGGGAATCTAGAGCACCAGCCGGACCAGTGCCGCGGTGCGGGCCAGGCCCGGGAACGCCTCGGCGGTCGACCGCGGGTGCAGCGCGTGGACGGCCAGGCGAAACATCAACGCCCGCAACAACATCTGCGGCCACTCCGGCAGCGCGTTCCAGCGTTCGATGAGCCCGTCGTCGGCCTCGCCCCAGGACAGCGCGTCGACGACGACCACGCCGGCGGCCCACGATGCGGGCCGCCAGTAGGGCGTGATGTCGGTGATCCCCGGCGCCGCGGTGCCGATGAAAAGCACTGTGCCGTAGAGGTCTCCGTGCACCAGCTGGTTGGGGCTCTTGGTCGGCCTGCGCAACGTGGCGAGCTGGTTGATCAGCTCGATCGATTTCTCGGCGTCCGCCGTCGGCGGCGCCGTCCGCGCGCCCGGCGGCACCGACTGCAACGGCCGTTCCTCCCAGGCGGCGCGGTCGGCGGCGATGAAGACGTCGACGTCTCCCCAGGGCGCGGTGGGCCCCTGGGTCAGGAATCGCGGGCGTTCCAGCTTGCCGGTCGCCTCGTGCAGGCGCACCGCCGCCGAGACGACTTCGTCATGCCTGGGCTCCGGCGTGCCGGCAACGAAGGTATCTGCGCGCCACCCCGACACAACGTAGCGACCGTCGGTGGAGCGAACCGGCCGGGCCAGCCGAACACCGTCCACGAACAACGTCTCCCGCACGCGGGCCGACCAGGCCGCGCGGGCGTGGTCGGCCACGATCGACAGGACGACTTCGCCGCACCGCCAGCCGCCTTCCCAGCTGCCCCCCAACGGGACGGGCTTCACACTGGTCAAACCGAACGCCGCCAGCACATGCTCCGGCGGTGGTTCGACATTCACACCGGTAGCCTAAACGAGCCCACCTGGGGTATCGGGTCAGTACATCACCATGTCGGGCTGCATCTGCTTGGCCCACGCCACGATGCCTCCCTGCAGGTGGACCGCATCGGAGAAACCGGCCTTCTTCACCGCTGCCAGCGCCTCGGCCGAGCGCACGCCGGTCTTGCAGTACAGGACCGCCTTGCGATCGTGGGGCAGCTGCGCCAACCCCTCACCGGAGCTGATCAACGACTTCGGGATCAGCTGGGCGCCGTCGATGTGGTTGATATCCCACTCCACGGGCTCGCGAACGTCGATCAGGGCCAGCTTCTTGCCCGAATCCAGCAACTCGCGCAATTCCTGCGGGGTGATCGCGGAGCCACTGGCAGCCTCGGCGGCATCGTCGGACACCATGCCGCAGAAATGCTCGTAGTCGATGAGCTCGGTGATCCTCGGCGTGGAGGGATCCTTGCGGATCCTGATCGTGCGGTAGCTCATCTCCAGCGCGTCATAGATCATCAACCGGCCGAGCAGCGGTTCGCCGATCCCGGTGATGAGCTTGATCGCCTCGGTCCCCATCACCGACGCAATGGAGGCGCAGATGATGCCCAGCACGCCGCCCTCGGCGCAGGACGGCACCATGCCGGGTGGCGGCGGCTCCGGGTACAGGTCCCGATAGTTCAGGCCCCGCCCGTCGGGGGCGTCCTCCCAGAACACCGACACCTGGCCCTCGAAGCGATAGATCGACCCCCACACGTACGGCTTGCCGGCCAGCACCGCGGCGTCGTTGACCAGATACCGGGTGGCGAAGTTGTCGGTGCCGTCCACGATCAGGTCGTATTGCGTGAACAGCTCGACGGCGTTGCTCGGCTCCAGCCTGAACTCGTGCAATCGCACGTCGACCAGTGGGTTGATCGCCAGGATCGAGTCGCGCGCCGACTGTGCCTTGGACCGCCCCACGTCGGCCACGCCGTGGATGATCTGGCGCTGCAGGTTCGATTCGTCGACCACGTCGAAGTCGACGATGCCGATGGTGCCGACCCCGGCCGCGCCCAGGTAGAGCAACGCGGGGGCACCCAGTCCGCCGGCGCCAATGACCAGCACCCGAGCGTTCTTGAGCCGTTTCTGACCGTCGACGCCGAGGTCGGGAATGATCAGATGGCGGCTGTAGCGGGCCACCTCATCGCGACTCAGCTCCTGCGCGGGCTCGACCAGCGGCGGCAGTGATGTCTGGGATGTCGACACCGAACATCTCCTCGGTTCGCTTCGCGATTCAAACTGTTCACGCGTCGTCCAATAACCATCACAGCAGTTGTCTTAAACGACGGCAATGAGGTCAACACCCAGACCGCTGGCGTTACTCCCCGGGGCCGGGCGCCGAGCCTGCGTACAGATCGAGGTTTACTCCCTAACCCACACCGTGAGCGCAGTCTCGGCGCACGTGACGCTCGAGCAGGGCGCTACGCGATCGGATACGGCCAGGGGTTGAACCGGCAGATCTTCCCGTCGGCCTTGACGAAATCGGGGTCGAACTTGGCGGCGTCGTCATTCGACGTGGAGAACGTCTGCTGCATCATCACCGGCGCCAGACCGCCTTGCTGCTCGCAGGGCTCGTGGCGGACGTACCCGATGGCGTGGCCGACCTCGTGATTGACCACATACTGCCGATAGGAACCGACGTCGCCTTCAAACGGGACGGCGCCACGCACCCAGCGCGCCTCGTTGATGAAAACCCGCGCCTCGCGGCCGGCACCGTAAACCGGGTTGTAGCAGGACGTCTCCAACCGGAATTCGTAGCCGCAGCCGCCGCGCACCGTCAGCGGGGACACCAGCGAGATACGAAAGTCGGGTTTTCCGTTATCGATCCGGACGAACGCGAATTGCGGGTTGTGCGTCCAGCCCTTGGGATTGCCCAGCGTCTGGTCGACCATCTCGGCGAAGGCCTCGTCGCCGCCGAACGTCGTGGGGTCGATGCCGTTTTCGACCTCGACGGTGTACCGGAACACCTTGGCGGTGCCCTGACCGACCTGGGGCATCGCGCCCGGCACGACACGCCAGGTCTTGTCGCCCGCCTCGGTGAAGGGCCCACCGTCCGGCAGCGTCCCGGCCGGCAGGTTGGCGTCGAAGGCGGCCAGCCCGCGAGGCGGTGCGTCGATGATCGAAGTGCCTACCGCGCCGATGTCCGGCGGGCCCTGAATGGATTGGGTCGCCGTCGGTTTCGGCGCGCCCGTGCCGGTCACCGTCTGATAGATCACCAGCGCGGTGAGCACCACCAGAACGGGCAACGCGTACGCGCGCCAGCCGTAGGTGGATACGAACCGTCCCAACCAAGTTTGTTTCCGCCATCGACGCGGCCGGTCGCGGTCGGCCCGGGTCCGACCGGCGCCCGGGGCGGTCGGGTCACGCAGGGCCCGCAGCGGCTCTCGCCACTCGTCGCGCAGCACCGGAACTCGGCCGCTGCCGCGCACAGGCCGCTGGGACGTCATTTCCCCAGGATTGCATAGCCGACACGGTGACCGCCCCTTGGCGCGCCCGAATGCGCCGCGCGACACCATCTCTGCCAGCGGCGACGGCGCCGATGCCGATCACGAAGGCCTCATGGGTAGTAATGTCTTTGCGACGAGCCGCGCGCGGCTGGCCCCGGTGGTGTCCGATGGTCAGCCGCCGACAATCAGATGGGGACTCGATGAGCGAACTCGCCAAGGCGGCGGCACGGCGTGCCGTCAAACCGGCTGGCCGTGGTCGGCCGGGAGACGGCGTGGTGGCCGCCAACCGGCGCGGCAACCGCTTGCCCCGGGACGAGCGTCGTGGCCAGTTGCTGATCGTCGCCAGCGACGTCTTTGTCGACCACGGCTACCACGCGGCCGGCATGGACGAGATCGCCGACCGGGCAGGGGTCAGCAAACCCGTTCTCTACCAACATTTTTCGAGCAAACTGGAGCTTTACCTGGCGGTGCTGCAGCGGCACGTCGAAAACCTTGTCTCGGGCGTCCAGCAGGCGCTGCGCACCACCACCGATAACCGGCGGCGGTTGCACTCGGCGGTCCAGGCGTTCTTCGACTTCATCGAGCACGACAGCCAGGGTTACCGGCTGATTTTCGAGAACGACTACGTCACCGAACCCGAGGTGGCCGCGCAGGTGCGGGTCGCCACCGAATCGTGCATCGACGCCGTGTTCGACCTGATCAGCGCCGATTCCGGACTGGACCCCCACCGCGCCCGGATGATCGCGGTGGGCCTGGTCGGCATCAGCGTCGACTGCGCCAGGTACTGGCTGGACTCCGATCGCCCGATTTCCAAGGCGGATGCCGTCGATGGCACCGTCGCGTTCGCCTGGGGCGGGCTGTCACACGTGCCGCTTACTCGCCCTTAGCAGCCTTTCCCGCGGCCCTGGCGGCCGATTCGGCCCCGATTCCGAAGCCGACCTTGCGGGCGTCGGCGACACCGATCTCGACGTAGGCGATCTTGGTGCTCTGAATCAGGAAGCGACGGCCCCTCTCGTCGCTGAGGCTGAGCAGACCCGAGCCTTCGCGCACCGCGGCCGCGACGAGTTCTTCGACTTCGGCGGGCGTCTGCGTACTGGACAGGACCAGCTCGCGCGGACTGTCCGTGATACCGATTTTGACCTCCACGGGGTGGCCCCTTCCGTTGGTATTGAAGTCGCAGACGTGTCAGCCAGCAGGCTAATGGACGCACCCGCTGTGCATGTCCCCCCGGGCCGTGCTTCGCGGTAAGCGAAACGGGCCTGCCCGAAGATAACGATTCGCTCCCAGCTCGGCCAACATGTCGCTCGTCACCCGCTCACCGATATTCACAGAAGTAACATCGGCACCATCAGAAACATGCTCACCGATCGTCTCGGCCCAGTCCAAGACCTAGTCGAGGACTACCCCGACGACGACTATGACGGAGCCGACACCGACGTCCTGGACGGCTACGGCGAACTGGCTTGGCCGCACGACACCCGCTGGCGCCCGGCCGCCGCGATCCTCGGCGCCGTGGTGGCCGTCGGGGCCATCGCGACCGCCGTCATCATCAACAGCGGCGATAGCGCATCGACCAAGGCGACCGTCGGAGCGCCGCCTCCCCGAACGCTGACCACGGCACCCCCGGCGCCTAGGACGATATCCCCCGTGGCCCCGCCCAGCGCGTCACCCAGCACCTCTGGGCCCCAATTACCGCCCGAGACCGTTACCACCGTGACGCCGCCCAGCGCCTCGCCGAGCCTGGCGCCGACGCGAACGCCGACCGCCGCGCCGCCTCCGACGAGCGAACCGCCGCCGGTCGTGCTGAATCCGCGCACCGTCGTTTACAGCGTGACCGGGACGAAACAGCTGCTGGACCTGGTGAACGTGGTCTACACCGATGCCCGGGGCTACCCGCAGACCGAGTTCAACGTGTCGCTGCCATGGTCGAAGGTGATCGTGCTGAATCCCGGCGTCCAGACCGAGTCGGTCATCGCGACCAGCTTCTACGGCCGGCTCAATTGCTCGGTCGTCAATGCCGCCGGTCAGCCGGTGGTGGCGTCGGCCAACAACACCGCCATGGCGACCTGCACCCGCTGAGCGCTAACTCCAATACCCGGGTCAGCTCAGGCCGAGTTCGTGCATCCGTCGGTCGTGCGTCTCCTGCAGCCGGTCGAAGAACGCGCTGAGCTGGTTCAGTCCGCCGGGGCCGGATACCAACAGGTCGACCAGCTCGTCGTGCTCGGCCAGCACGTACTGGGCCTGGGTGATCGCCTCGCCGAACAGGCGCCGAGACCACAGCGCCAGCCGGCTGCGCTGCTTACCGCTGGCGGTCACCGCGGCGCGGACCTCGGCGATGACGAACTGCGAGTGCCCGGTCTCCGACAGCGCCGCCCGCATGACGTCGGCGACCTCGTCGGGCAGCCCGTCGGCGATCTCGAGGTATAGGTCGGCCGCCAGCGCGTCACCCACGTAGGTCTTCACCAAGGCTTCCAACCACGTACTCGGCATCGTCAGCCGGTGGTAGTTCTCCAGCGCCGAGACGTATTTCGACATCGCCGGCACCACGTCGACGCCGCGGGCTTCCAGGGCGTCGTGCAGCAGCTCATAGTGCTGCATCTCGGCGGCGGCCATGCTCGCCATCGAGATCCGTCCCCGCAGGTCGGGCGCCATCCGCGCCTCGTCGGTGAGCCGGTAAAACGCGGCGACCTCGCCGTAGGCCAGCACCGCGAACAACTCGTTGACGCCCGGGTGATCTGCCGACAGCTCAGAGGTGGGCGGATCGTCCACCCGGTCAGCGGAGGAGGGCCCGGAAAGGGGCGGGGTCATGGCAACACTCTAGTCGGCGGGATTAGGACGAAATGGGTGCCAGCTTTCGACCAGCTATCATGGACGCAGGTATTGGCTGAATTTTCGATTAGCCGCCAGTACCGGCGAAATGTGCGTGCACAACTGGCCCAACCGGGCTGAGCCCCGCTCAGGCTGTAACTGGGGCCGCGACTCGGCGACGTATTCGGAGTCGGAACTCGTGCGCGCGTGACCGCGACAGAGAAACACCGACACAACACCGATACCGTCACCGAAAGGCTTGTCATCCACGTATGACCGCACTCACAAGCACAACTGAACTTACCTTTGCCAAACTCGGCGTTCGCGACGAAATTGTCCGCGCGCTCGCGGAAAAGGGCATCGAAAGCCCCTTTGCTATCCAAGAACTGACCCTGCCGCTGGCGCTCGCCGGCGACGACGTGATCGGCCAGGCCCGCACCGGCATGGGCAAGACCTTCGCGTTCGGCGTGCCACTGCTGCAGCGCATCACCGCCGGCGCCGGTGTCAGACCGCTCACCGGCACCCCGCGGGCCCTGGTCGTGGTGCCCACCCGCGAGCTCTGCCTGCAGGTGACCGATGACCTGGCCTGCGCCGCCAAATACCTGACCGCCGAGGACGGCCGCCGGGTCTCGGTGGTGTCCATCTACGGGGGACGCGCCTACGAGCCACAGATCGACGCCTTGCGCGCCGGCGCCGACCTCGTGGTGGGCACCCCCGGTCGGCTGCTCGATTTGTGCCAGCAGGGGCACCTGCAGTTGGGCGGGCTGTCGGCGCTGGTGCTCGACGAGGCCGACGAGATGCTCGACCTGGGCTTCTTGCCCGATATCGAGCGAATCCTGCGCCAGATTCCCGCCGACCGGCAATCGATGCTGTTCTCGGCGACCATGCCGGGCCCGATCATCACGCTGGCCCGCACGTTCATGGTCCAGCCCACGCACATCCGGGCCGAGGCCCCGCACTCCTCGGCAACCCACGACACGACGGAGCAGTTCGTCTACCGCGCCCACGCGCTGGACAAGATCGAGCTGGTCAGCCGGATCCTGCAGGCCCGTGACCGGGGCGCGACGATGGTCTTCACCCGCACCAAGCGCACCGCACAGAAGGTGGCCGACGACCTGGCCGAGCGCGGATTCGCGGTTGGCTCCGTGCACGGTGATCTCGGACAGATAGCGCGCGAGAAGGCGCTCAAGGCTTTCCGGGGCGGCGACATCGACGTGCTGGTGGCCACCGACGTAGCCGCCCGCGGCATCGACATCGACGACATCACCCACGTCATCAACTACCAGTGCCCCGAGGACGACAAGATGTACGTCCACCGCATCGGGCGCACGGGCCGCGCCGGCCGCACCGGCATCGCGGTCACCCTGGTGGACTGGGACGAGCTGCCCCGCTGGACGATGATCGACAAGGCCCTGGGCCTGGGCTCGCCCGATCCGGCCGAGACCTACTCGAGCTCCCCGCACCTGTACGCCGAGTTGGGCATCCCCGCCGAAGCGGGCGGCACCGTCGGCGCGCCGCGTAAGTCACCGGTCAAACGCCGCGACGCCGAACGCAAAGGCCCGACAGATGGCCAGGGCAGCCGGGGCCCGGAGAAGTCCGGTGGTACGCGCTCTGGCGCGCGGCGGCGGCGCACCCGTGGCGGCGAGCCCGTCACCGCGCACCCGGCCGGCAGCGGCTCCAACGGTGAAGCCGCCGCGGAGACGCCATCGGGTAACGCGGGGACCCCTCGGCGCCGCCGTCGGCGCCGCAAGCCCACGGAAGTCACCGCGGCCGCCGCAGTCAACGCGGCCACCGCGCACGCCAACTGAAGGCCCGCGCCGACGCATGGTCAAACCCGAGCGCCGGAGCAAGGGCGACATTCTCGCCGCCGCGACGATCGCGGTCGTCGTCGCCGCAACCACGGCGCTGATCTGGTGGACCAGCGACGCCCGGGCCACCATCAGCCGTCCGGCCGCCGTTCCGGCAGCCCGCCCCTACGCCGGCCCGGGAAGTCCCGGCCACCCTCAAACAGCTGTGGACCGCCAGAAGCCCCGCCACCACCGCGCCCGTGGTGGTGAGCGGGACGATCGCCACCGGCGACGGCCGGCAGGTGGAAGGGCGTGACCCCGGCACGGGTCGGTCCCGCTGGAGCTACGCGCGCGACAGCGACCTATGCGGGGTGTCCTGGGTCTACCACTACGCCATCGCGGTGTACCAGGACGACCGCGGCTGCGGGCAGGTCAGCACCCTCGACGGGGCCACCGGCCGGCGCGGTGCCGCCCGTAGCGGCTACGCCGACCCGCGCGTGCGCCTGTCCTCCGACGGCACAACGGTGCTGTCCGCCGGCGATACCCGGCTGGAACTGTGGCGCTCGGACATGGTCCGCATGCTGGCCTACGGCGAGACCGACGCGCGGGTGAAACCGTCGGCGCGGGGGCTGCACTCCGGGTGCCGGCTGGTCTCGGCGGCGGCCAGCTCGTCGGCGGTATCGGTGCTGGAGAGCTGCGCGCACGAGGCCGACCTGCGGCTGGTGCTCCTGCGCGCGGGCAAGGAAGACGACGAGCCCCAGCAACACGTCGTGGCCGAACCCGGGATCGGGGCGGATTCGGGCGCCCGCGTGCTGACCGTCTGGGAGAACAGGACCGCGGTGTACCTGCCGTCCCCGCAGCCCAGGGTCGACGTAGTCGACGACACCGGCACCACCGTGTCGAGCACACTGCTGCCCAAGCCCCCGACGAGCACGGCGGCGGTGTCGCAGACCGGCACCCTGGTGACCTGGTGGACCGGCGATTCCCTGATGGTCTTCGAGGCGAGCAACCTGACCCTCCGCTACACCATCGCCGCAGGCGAGACGACGGCGCCGTTGGGACCGGGTGTGATGATGGCCGGCCGGCTGCTGGTGCCGGTCACGGGTGCGATCGGGGTGTACGAGCCGCTCAGCGGCGCGAACGAACGCTACATCCCGGTGAACCGGGCGCCGAGCAATTCGCCTGTCGTGCCCATCGTTTCGGGGTCCAGGGTGTTCGAGCAGCGCGCCGACACCGTGGTGGCCTTGGGCTGACCAGTCGTCAGGCCGCGCCGCGGCGTTCCGTGTGCGCCCACGGCAGCGACACGCCGACCGGCCGCGCCGTCACCGCACACTAAAAGCCGACAGGGCACGCAGGGCACACAGAGCACACTCGGCCGTTAAATCTCGACGGCGAACGTCGGCAGCGGTTTGCCGGTCTTCCAATGCTTGAGCAACGCCTGCGCCAGCTCGGCGTAGGCCACCGCGCCTTTGTTCTTGCGCCCGGCCATCACTGACGAGCCCGAGGCGCTGGCCTCGGCGAAACGCACCGTGCGCGGGATCGGCGGGGCGAGCACCGGCAGGTCGTAGCGGTCGGCGACATCGAGCAACACGTCGCGGGTGTGGGTGGTACGGGAGTCGTACAGCGTCGGCAACGCGCCCAGCAGCCGCAGATGCGGGTTGGTGATCTGCTGGACATCGGCGACTGTGCGCAGGAACTGGCCGACACCGCGGTGTGCCAGTGTTTCGCACTGCAGCGGCACGATGACCTCGTCGGCAGCCGTCAGCCCGTTGAGGGTGAGCACACCCAGTGACGGCGGGCAGTCGACGATGACCACGTCGAACTGGTCGGAGAGTTTGGCCAGCCCGCGTTTGAGCGCATACTCGCGGCCGGCCCGCATCAGCAGCATCGCCTCAGCGCCTGCCAGGTCAATGTTGGCCGGCAGCAGCGTCATTCCCTCCATCGTCGTGACCAGCACGGCGTTCGGCTCGACCTCACCGAGCAGCACCTCGTGCACGGACACCGGTAGTTTGTCGGGATCCTGGCCAAGCGAGAAGGTCAAACAGCCCTGCGGGTCCAGATCGACAAGCAGCACTCGTCGTCCCGTATCCACCATCGCCGCACCCAGCGATGCAACCGTCGTCGTTTTGGCCACCCCGCCCTTCTGGTTGGCCACCGCCAATACCCGGGTCTTAGTCACAGTGCCATCCTGGCATGCTTGCCCGCCGCGTGCTTCGGGCGACGGGCCCGGCGTGTCGTGGGGCAGAATCGGTCGACATGGGCTTGTACAACCACCGACTACTGCTGCTCCGCCACGGCGAGACCGCCTGGTCTAAATCCGGCCAGCACACCGGCCGTACCGACCTCGAGCTGACCGATCACGGCCGGGTCCAGGCCGAACTCGCGGGGCGGGTTCTGCGTGACCTGAAACTCGCCGAGCCGGTGGTGTTCAGCAGCCCGCGTATACGTGCCCTGACCACAGCCAAGTTGGCCGGGCTCGCCGTCGACGAGGTCACTCCCCTGCTCGCCGAATGGGATTACGGTTCCTACGAGGGGTTGACGACCTCGCAGATCCGCGAAAGCGATCCCGATTGGCTGGTCTGGACCCACGGATGCCCCGGCGGCGAGAGTGTGGCCCAAGTCAGTGACCGCACTGACCGGGCCGTCGCATTGGCGTTAGAACACATGACCTCGCGCGACGTGGTGTTCGTGGGCCATAGCCACTTTTCCCGTTCGGTAATCACACGTTGGGTCGAGCTGCCGCTCGTCGAGGGCAGCCGCTTCTGGATGCTCGCCGGCTCGGTCGCCGTGTGCGGGTTCGAGCATGGCGTGCGACAGCTCGCCGCGCTCGGATTGACCGGCCACCCGCAGCCGACCGCATTCGGGTGAGCTCCCTCGAACCGCCGTTCGCACTGTGCGGGCCGAGAGGGGCTCTGGTTGCCGACGGGGTGCGGACGCGCTACTGCGACGTGCCGGCGGCACAAGCGGCGCTGCGCTCGGCGTCGGCCCCAATACTGTTGGGCGCGTTGCCTTTCGACCCGGACAGACCAGCCGCGTTGCTGGTGCCGGGCACCGTGCTGCGCACCGACGGTCCACCCGACTGGCCGACGGGCCCGCTGCCTGCGGTGCGCATCGCCGCCGCCGTCCCGCCGCCGGCCGAATACCGCGGCCGGATCAGTCGCGCGCGGGATGAGCTCGTTTCATCGGAGAATCCGCTGCGCAAGGTGGTGCTGGCGCGCGCATTGCAACTGGTCGCCGATGCCCCGCTGGACGCCCGCGTCATCCTGCGCCGACTCGTCGCCGCCGACCCGGCCGCCTACGGCTACCTCGTCGACCTGACCGCCGCCGGTGACGACTACGCGGGCGTGGCGCTGGTGGGCGCCAGCCCCGAACTTCTCGTCGCGCGCACCGGCGACCGCGTCGTGTGCCGGCCGTTCGCCGGTTCGGCCCCGCGCGCCGCCGACCCGGAAGTCGACGCCGCCAACGGGGCCACGCTGGCCGGTTCGGCCAAGGACCGTCACGAGCATCGGCTGGTGATCGAGACCATGCGGGCCGCCTTGGAACCCCTGTGTGACGAACTGACCATCGCCCCCGAACCCCAATTGAGCCGGACCGCGGCGGTCTGGCATCTATGCACGCCGATCAGCGGCCGGTTACGCGACAAGTCAACCACCGCAATCGATCTGGCGTTGGCGCTGCATCCCACTCCGGCGGTTGGCGGGGTCCCGACGAAGGCCGCAACCGAGCTCATCGCCGAGTTGGAGGGTGACCGCGGGTTCTATGCGGGGGCGGTGGGCTGGTGCGACGCGAGCGGCGACGGCCACTGGGTGGTGGCCATCCGCTGTGCGCAGCTGTCGGCAGACCGCCGCACCGCTCTCGCGCGCGCCGGCGGTGGCATCGTCGCCGAATCGGATCCCGATGATGAAGTCGCGGAAACCACAACGAAATTCGCCACAATATTGAATGCGCTGGAAGTTGAGCAATGACGGAGAAAATCCGCCGCGCCATGCCGGAAGACGCCGCCGACATTACCGAAATGGTCCATGGGCTGGCCGAATTCGAACGCGCCGCCGACGAATGCACCGTCACCGAAACACATGTTTCCACAGCACTTTTCGGTAATTCACCCACCGTGCACGGGCACGTCGCGGACGTTGACGGCGAGATCGCCGCCATGGCACTGTGGTTTGTCAGCTTCTCCACGTGGGACGGTGTCGCGGGCATCTACCTCGAAGACCTGTTCGTACGACCCAGGTTTCGCCGCCGCGGCCTGGCCCGCGCCCTGCTGGCGGCGCTGGCCGGCGAATGCATGGACAACGGCTACACGCGGTTGTCGTGGGCGGTGCTGAACTGGAACGTCGATGCCATTGCGCTGTACGACGAGGTCGGCGCCGTGCCGCAGCGCGAGTGGACCACCTATCGGCTGTCGGGCTCGCGGTTGGCCGAGCTGGCAGGACCACCCTGACCGCCGCCGGCGGCCCAGCGCACGGCCGCCGGAGTGAAGAGCAGCACCAACACGGTCAGCGCCAGGATGCCCACCGGAATGCCGAAGGCCGGCTGATGCGAGCCGACCGCGAGGTACCACGCCACCGGCAGCAGCAGCAGCTGCGTGACCACCGCCAGCCCGCGGCCCCAGCGCTTGCCGACCACCAGCGCGCGTCCGGCGGCGAGCACCACGCCGCCGACCAGCACGAACCAGACCGCCGTGCCCAGGCCGTTGACCACGCGCTGGTCGGCTCCCGCGATCCCCCGCACCACCAACACCGCGGCCATCACCAGTGCGGCCACCCCCTGCAGCGCGACGAGGAGGCCCGCGCCGCGCACGGCGGCTGGGGCGGGTGCAGGTGCCGCGGGCTCGCCGGGAAGATTCACAGCGCCAGCGTAGTCACGCCTCCCGGCTTTCCCGCCCGACCGGGCGGTTCCCCCACAGGGCGTCTTAATGGGCGTCTTAAGGCGTCTTAACCAGCCCGCATAAGCTCGGGGATCATGCGTGCGGTGCTGATCGTCAACCCAACAGCCACTTCCACCACTCCAGCCGGTCGCGACCTGCTGGCGCACGCGCTCAAGAGCCGCCTGCAGCTCACCGTCGAGCACACCACCCACCGCGGCCACGGGACCGAACTCGCGCAGCGAGCGGTTGAGGACGGAGTCGACCTGGTCGTCGTGCACGGCGGCGACGGCACCGTCAGCGGGGTGGTCAACGGCATGCTGGGCCGGCCCAGTGCCTCCCCTCCGGGGCCGGTGCCCGCGCTCGCGGTGGTGCCGGGCGGATCGGCGAACGTGCTGGCGAAGTCGCTGGGCATTTCCCCGGATCCGGTCGCCGCCACGAACCAGCTCATCCAGCTGCTCGATGACTACCGCCGTCACCAGACCTGGCACCGCATCAGCCTGATCGACTGCGGCGAGCAGTGGGCCGTGATCAACGCCGGGATGGGCGTCGACGCGGAGGTGGTCGCCGCGGTGGAGGCGCAACGCGACAAGGGCGTCAGGGTCACGCCGTTGCGCTATTGGCGCGTGGCGATACCCGTCACGGTGGCGTTCAGCCGTCGCAAACCGACCCTCACGGTCGAGTTACCCGGCCGCGAACCCGTGCCGGGCGTGCACTTCGCCTGGGTGTCCAACACGAGTCCGTGGACCTACAGCGACAACCGGCCGATGGTGACCAACCCCGGCTGCAGCTTCGATTCGGGCCTCGGTGTGTTCGCGCTCACAGAGATGAAGGTGTTCCCCACGCTGCGACTGGTCCGCCAGCTCCTGTCCAAGGGGCCGAAGGGCAACCACAAACAGCTCGTCCGTGACGACGACGCGTCCTGCCTACGGGTGACCGCGACCGGGGAACCGATCGCCAGCCAGTTCGACGGCGATTACCTCGGCCTGCGCCAAACCATGACGTTCCGGTCGGTTCCCGACGTGCTGCCGGTGGTCGCCCCTCCGGGGAAGAACCACCTCTGAACTGGGCAAACGAAAGACCGGGCGTTTGCCCGCGAAAACTTTTCGTGGGAAGCGGCCCGTTAGTGTAGTACAACGGTCTAAGGGCCTGACTAAGAAATCAGTCACGTGAAATAGCCCACGAGGCAACTCACACTATTGACATCTGTTGAGCCTGTGAAACGATCGAAAGGTTGCATGCAGAAATTTATGTAGGGGTGCGGACCCTTTTCTTGTGCACGTGTTAACAGCCGAAGAAAAAAGGCCGTGCGCCTTGCTGCGCACTCAGTGAGGAGTAACAACGTATGGATTGGCGCCACAAGGCGGTCTGTCGCGACGAGGACCCGGAGCTGTTCTTCCCGGTAGGGAACAGCGGCCCGGCGCTAGCGCAGATCGCTGACGCGAAACTGGTCTGCAATCGGTGCCAGGTGACCACGGAGTGCCTCTCCTGGGCCCTGAACACCGGCCAGGACTCGGGCGTCTGGGGGGGCATGAGTGAAGATGAGCGGCGCGCACTGAAGCGTCGCAACGCCCGGACGAAGGCCCGTAGCGGAGTCTGACCCAGTTTGCATACAGTGCGGCCCCGACAATCGTCGGGGCCGCACTGTTGTGTGGGAAAGCTACAGCAGCAATCGGGTCCGCCGTCCGATCGGTACCCGTAACACCACATCGGTGCCGCGGGCGGCGGCTCGACGCATCCCCAACGTGCCATCGAGTTCGGCCGACACCAAGGTCCGGACGATCTGTAGGCCGAGGCTGTCGGACTTCTCCAGGCTGAACCCTTCGGGCAGCCCGCGCCCGTCGTCGTGGACGACGACGTCGAGCCAGCGCGCCGAGCGCTCGGCTCGAATGGTGACGGACCCTTGCTGGGCCGTTGGATCGAATGCGTGCTCGATCGCGTTCTGGACGAGTTCGGTGATCACCATGATCAGGGCCGTCGCGCGGTCGGAGTCCAGCACGCCCAGGTCACCGAGCCGGTTGATGCGGATCGGCCGGTCCACCGACGCCACGTCGTTCATGATCGGCAGGATCCGGTCGATGACCTCGTCGAGATTCACCTGCTCGTCCACCGACATCGACAACGCGTCGTGGACCAAAGCGATCGACGACACCCGGCGCACCGACTCGATCAGCGCTTCCCGCCCTTCGGCGTTGACGGTCCGCCGGGCCTGCAGGCGCAGCAGCGCCGCCACCGTTTGCAGGTTGTTCTTCACCCGGTGGTGGATCTCCCGGATGGTGGCGTCCTTGGATATCAGGGCCCTGTCGCGGCGCTTGACCTCGGTGATGTCGCGGATCAGTACCGCGGCACCGGCGCTGGCGCCATGAACCACCAGCGGCAGCGTCCGCAGCAACACGGTGGCGCCGCCGGCGTCGACCTCCATCCGCATGCTCTTTCCGCCGGCCAACAGGTCCCGCACATGCTCGGCCACCTCCTGCGCCTCGAACGGGTCGGAGATCAGCGGCCGCGTCACCGAAATGAGGTTGTGGCCCTCCAACTCCGACGTGAGGCCCATCCGGTGATAGGCCGACAGCGCGTTGGGGCTGGCGTAGGCGACGACACCATCGACGTCGAGGCGGATGAAGCCGTCACCCGCACGCGGGGTGGAGCGCGACATGACCACGTCCCCCGAGTCGGGAAAGGTGCCCTCCGCGAGCATGTGCACCAGGTCCGTGGCGCATTCCCGGTACGCGGTCTCCAGGTGGCCGGACGCGCGGCCGGCCGCTTCCGCGGTTTGATGCCGCGTCAGCACCGCCACCACATGGCCGCCATACCGCACCGGGGAGGCCTCGACGTGCGGGCCGGGCAGTTGCCACGAATATTCTTGTGCCACATCACTTTCCGAAATTGCGGTGCCGGGGTCGAAAGTCTCGGCGACGAGCGGCAGCCGGTCGGCGGCAACGACGCTGCCGACCGCATCGGTTTGCAGAACCGTCGGCGCGGTATTCGGACGGCACTGCGCCACGCACACCAGCACGCCGTCGTCGCGGCGAACCCACATCAGGTAGTCGGCGAAGGACAGGTCGGCCAGCAGCTGCCACTCCCCCACCACCGCGTGCAGGTGGTCCACCGCGTTGCCCGGCAGCATGGTGTGTTCGGCGAGCAGATCACCGAGCGTGGACATCGATTACTCCGCGTCGTTTTCCGGCGGTAGGTACGGGGATTTCAGGGGGCTCAGCGGCTAGCTGATCACGGCGATAAGGTCGCCCGCCTGAATGACATCGCCCACCGACACACTCACCTTGCTGACCGTGCCGTCGACTTCGGCCAGCACGGGGATCTCCATCTTCATCGACTCCAGCAGCACAACGATGTCGCCTTTGCCGATCTGGTCACCCTCGTTGACAACAACCTCTAGCACGCTGGCCACGATCTCGGCGCGAACATCCTCGGCCATCCTCACCCCACTCATCCCGGCCATCTGCGCATGCTGGCTGCTGGTCTATCAGGCTCATGTATATCGAACCACAGGACCGGTCCGGCCCGCGGCACGCGGGCCGTGAGACGGCGTGCGGCCGGCCGTGAGACACTGTGGGGCGAGCTAACGGGCGCCAAGCGCCCGTTTTTGACGAACAATCACCGGAGGTTCGAAGAAATGGCCAAGCGTGGCCGTAAGAAGCGCGACCGCAAGTACAGCAAGGCCAACCACGGCAAGCGGCCCAACTCGTAGCCGGGAGCGCTACTCCACGCCCCGGATGATGGTGGTGCGGCGGATTTCCAGCCGCAGGCGTTCCTTCAGGCCCTCCGGGGCCTTCTCGCCTTTGCACTTGGTCGCGATCAACACCTTGAGCCGTTCCTCGATCCCGTAGTGCTGGAAGCATCCGGGGCATGCCTCGAGGTGCTGGCGCAGCCTCTCGCGAGTCTCTGGCGTGCACTCGCCGTCGAGCAGGGTCCATACCTCGGCGATCACTTCCGCGCAGCCAAGGCCGTGGGAATGGCTGTCGTCTGTGCCCGGCTCGGCCGGGCCGGCGAACTCGCTCATGACGACACCTCCTCGTGCGCCTGCTGACCGCGGGTAAAGCCCCGCTCCTTGGCCACGTCGGCCAGAAGACCACGGAGCTGACGCCTGCCGCGGTGCAGCCGAGACATTACCGTCCCGATCGGCGTATCCATGATCTCGGCGATTTCCTTGTACGGGAAACCCTCGACGTCTGCGTAGTAGACCGCCATCCGGAACTCCTCCGGCAACGCCTGCAGCGCCTCTTTGATCTCGTTGTCCGGCAGCCCCTCCAGCGCTTCCACCTCGGCCGAACGCAGGCCGGTCGAGGAATGCTCGGCGTTGGACGCCAACTGCCAGTCTGTGATCTCGTCGGTCGGATACTCCGCCGGTTGCCGCTGCCTCTTGCGGTAGCTGTTGATGTAGGTGTTGGTCAGGATCCGGTACAGCCACGCCTTGAGATTGGTGCCGGCCCGAAACGAGCGAAATCCCGCGTAGGCCTTGACCATCGTCTCCTGCAGCAGGTCCTCCGCGTCGGCGGGGTTTCGCGTCATGCGCAGCGCACCGCCGTAGAGCTGGTCCAGCAGGGGAATCGCGTCGCGCTCGAACCGCGCCGTGAGTTCCTCGTCCGTCTCCTCGTGCGGTACGGGCTCGGGAGCCTCTGATTCAGTCGTGCCGTCGGTATCGGCCATCTCGATTAACACGGTCCCTTCCGCAGCGGTGTCGCCGGATGGCGCCGAAAGCACCACCGGACTCGCAAGCAAGCGAGTCAACTGCTCAGCGCCGATTGGACTGCCCAACAGGCTCGTCGCCGTTGGCACCAGACTGCTCCTCCCAATCTAAAGGCTCCACCCGACAGTGTCTGCCCGGGTCCGCCGCGTCTGCATCAGAAACCGACTTGTTTAACAGCATCAGGTAGCCGGCTATTTCCAGGGCGGAATCCGGTCGTGCGGTCCCCCGATCCGGCCGGCTCGAGCATGGCGTTAGTGTGACGCCATGTCCCTCAACGGCAAGACCATGTTCATCTCCGGCGCCAGTCGCGGCATCGGCCTCGCGATCGCCAAACGCGCCGCACAAGACGGCGCCAACGTCGCCCTGATCGCCAAGACCGCCGAGCCGCACCCGAAGCTGCCGGGGACGGTCTTCACCGCCGCGAAGGAACTCGAGGAAGCGGGCGGGCAGGCCCTGCCGATCGTCGGGGACGTCCGCGACCCTGATTCGGTCGAGTCCGCGGTGGGCAAGACCGTCGAGCAATTCGGCGGGATCGACATCTGCGTCAACAACGCGTCGGCGATCAACCTGGGCTCCATCACCGAGGTGCCGATGAAGCGGTTCGACCTGATGAACGGCATCCAGGTGCGCGGCACGTACGCGGTCTCGCAGGCCTGCATCCCCCATCTGAAGGGCCGGGAGAACCCGCACATCCTGACGCTGTCGCCGCCGGTGCTGCTCGGCAAGGAGTGGTTGAAGCCGACCGCGTACATGATGGCCAAGTTCGGCATGACGCTGTGCGCGCTGGGGATCGCCGAGGAGATGCGCGACGAGGGCATCGCGTCGAACACCTTGTGGCCGCGCACGCTGGTCGCCACCGCCGCGGTGCAGAACCTGCTCGGCGGGGAGGAGGCGATGGGGCGGGCCCGCAAGCCCGAGGTGTACTCCGACGCGGCCTACGTCATCCTCAACAAACCCGCCCGGGAGTACACCGGCAACATGCTGCTGTGCGAGGACGTGCTGGTGGAATCCGGCGTCACCGACCTGTCGGCATACAACTGCGTGCCGGGTGCGCAGCTCGGCGTCGACTTCTGGGTGGACGGCGTCAACCCGCCGGGATACACCGGGCCCTAACCTGTCGTGATCGCAAGCGCGGCGGAGCCGGGCGCAGCGGGTCACGACCGTCAGGAGTAGCGTGGCCGTCGCAGCAACACCGGGGATCGCCGCACTCGTCAAAGCCGGTGTGCCACACAAGGTCTTGCACTTCGACGTCATTACCGACCTGTCGGACTCCGGGGATTTCGCGCCCGATCAGGTATTCAAGACGCTGATCATCGCACTGCCCCGCGAACTGGCCGTCGCGATCGTGCCTATCCCGTCGAAGCTGTCGCTGAAGGCTGCCGCCGCCGCGCTGGGCGTGGCCAAGGCCGCCATGGCCGAACCCGCTGCGGCCGAGCGGTCCACCGGCTACGTGGTCGGCGGTATCTCCCCGTTCGGCCAGCGCAAGCGGCTGCGGACCGTGCTGGACAGCTCCGCGTTGGGCTGGGATCGGGTGCTGTGCAGCGCCGGCAAGCGACATTGGGACGTCGCGGTGGCCCCGCAGGACCTGATCCGCCTGACCGCCGCGATCACTTGGGATTTGGCGGCGCGCGCGTAACGCCACGGCGAAAATCAGCGCCGGATTTCGCCGTGACGTTACGCCCGCGAACAAACTCGACGTGTCAGGCGAACGCGCTCTGCCCGGTGATGTGCCGGCCGACGATCAGTGACTGGATCTCCGCGGTTCCTTCGTAGGTGACCAGAGCCTCCATGTCGCACAGGTGGCGCATGACGTGGAAGTCCAGCGTTACGCCGTTGCCGCCCAACACGTCGCGGGCCAGTCGACACACGTTTCGGCCCTTGACCGTGCAGTAGTACTTGGCGAGTGCGGCCATCGTCTCTTCGACCTTGCCCTCATCGATGAGCCGGCCCATGCGGATGCTGTAGAGCTGCATCGCGGTGAGGTCGCCCAACATCTCCACCAGCATCGATTGGATCATCTGGGTCCTGGCGATTGGTCTGCCGAACTGCTTGCGCCGCAGGGCGTAGTTCAGCGCGATTTCGTAGGCTGCGACGGCGTTCCCGGTTGCGGCCCATGCGACGAAATTGCGGGTGCCGGCGAGCACCTTGCCAACGTCCTTGAAACTATTGCAATTCTGCAGCCGGGCGTCTTCGGACACTCGGCAATTGGTGAGGACGATGTCCGCGTTCTGCACGATCCGCAGCGACATCTTGCCGCCGATCTTGGTCGCCGCGTATCCGGGGTTGTCCTTCTCCACAACGAACGCTTTAACTTGGTTGTCCGCGGTGTCGCGGGCGTATACGACGATGATGTCGCACCACACTGCGTTGCCCGGCCAACGCTTGCGGCCGTTGAGGACCCACTCATCGCCATCACGCTCGGCGGTGGCCTCCAGGATGACGGCGTCGGAGCCGTGCTCGGGCTCGCTCAGGGCGAACGCGCCGATCTTTTCCAGGCGCGCCATCGCCGGTAGGTAGCGTTGCCGCTGTTCCTCGGAACCGAGGATGTTGATCGACTGCATCGCCAGCCCGAGGTGCACACCGAAGAACGTGGATATGCTCCCGTCGATGCGGGACAGCTCGTAGTTGACGAGTCCGTTGGCGACGGCGGTCATCGGTGTGCACCCGTAGTCGCCCAGGTTGTAGTCGCCGACAACGTTCAGCGCGGCGAGTTTGGGGATCAGCTCGAACGGGAACTCGCCGCGCTCCCAGTAGTCGTTGACGATCGGCAGGATCTCGGCCTCGCCGAACGCCCGGACCTTGGCCATGATCTCCTTTTCCTGGTCGGTCAGCTGATCCCGCATCAGGAAGTAGTCCGTCCCCCGGGCACGGGCGATGTCCTCGACGAGCGAGGCGGTGGCCGGATCGGCGTCTTTGGCGCCTCGTGTCTCAAACGCGCTGAACTGTTTTGGCATCGTTGTCATGACCGTTCTCCTGGTTCACTCAGGAATTTCTCGATGACGGGCGCGAGTTCGGGGGCGTTGTGCACCAGGTCGATGTGCCCGCCGGAGTGCAAGTACAGCCGCGAGTGAGGCAGCAAGGCATGCAAGATGTGCGCGTTTACCGCCGGGATGATCGGATCGTCGGTGCCCGCGACGATCAACGTCTCTTGCCGCACCGCGGGCAGCGCGAACAGGCTGGTCCAGACGGCGCCTGCGAGCAGCTGATGCACGTAGCCCATCTTCGAACCGGCCCGCAGCTGCCGCACGAACAGTCGCGCTACGTCTTCGCCATGCGCGCGGACGGTACCGCCGTACAGGTCGCCCGCGATGGATGCGGCGTAGTCGGGATCCGAGAACCTGCGCGGGGTAAGCATTTTCGCCAGCACTCGCGGATGCGCGGGCACCATAAGCGCGCCGGTTCCGGTCGCCACCAGCACCAGGCGCCGGCACCGGCGCGGATTCTGGAACGCGAACTGCTGGGCAAGGGCGCCGCCCCAGGACAGCCCGAGCACGTCCACGACACCGATTCCCAGCTTGGACAGCACCCGGCCGAGCACCCAGGCGAGGTACGGAAATCCGTAGGGGGCAATGGCTGTGGGCGATCCTCCGGTGCCGGGCACGTCGAACCTGATCACCGTGAGATCCAACTGTTCCACCAGCGGATCGAGCACTTCCAGGCTGGCCCCGATGCCGTTGCAGAGCACGAGCGGCACGCCGGTTCCCTGCCGCACGTTCACTCGAATCCGCTGACCGCCGGCGGTGATGTAGCGTACCTCGCCAATCGCGCTCACCGGTTTGATCGCGGCGACGGTGCGGCGCATTGCTCACTTCTCCATGACGTAGCTGCCCGGGGCCGGACCGAGCGGTGGGAGGTCGTCGGCGCCCAGCGTTTTCGGAGCGTCGACCTCCGGGCCGCTGCGTTCGGCGAGCCAGGCCACGTAGTCCGGCCACCAGGAGTCAGCGGACTGCTGAGCAGAGTCCAGCCACTGTTCGGGATCTTCCGCATCAACCGGACCGGTCCGGAACGACGCCTTCGGATTGCCGGGCGGGTTCACCAGTGCCGCGATGTGACCGCTGGTGGACAGCACGAAGCGGTTGTCCTTGCTGCCGAGCAGGCGCGCGCTGCGATAGGTGGCTTGCCACGGGCAGATGTGGTCGGCGACGCCGCCGACGACGTAGGCGTCGGAGGTGATCTTGGCCAGGTCGACCGGGCTGCCCAGCATGCTGACCCCGCCGGGGGTGACCAGCGCGTTCCGCAGCCCCATCAGCACTAGGTCGCGGTGCAGGGCAGCGGCCATCCGGGTGGTGTCGGCGTTCCAGAACAACACGTCGAAGGGCGCCGGCTTGCGGCCCTGCACGTAGTTGTTGACCCAGTACCGCCACACCAGGTCGGTGGGCCGCAGCCAGGCGAACATCTCCGCCATGTCTCGCCCGTCGAGGTAGCCCTTCCTGGCTGAAACTCGAATCGCCGCCTGCGCCGCGCGCTCGCTCATGGCCGCCGCCGCGAACCCGGCCCGGGTCTCGTCCAGCACGGTGACCGCCAGGTTGAGGCCCGCGACGCGATCGCCCTCGCCGATGTCACCGAGATGGGCCGCGGTCATCGCCGCCAGGATGCCTCCCGAGCAGGTGGCCAGCAGGTGGGTGGTGTCGGTCCCGGTGATCTTCTGCACCGCGTCCATTGCCTCCACGATCGCCGCGCCGTAAGTGTCGAAGCCCCAATCCCGGTGACGCGCTTGCGGATTGCGCCACGAAATCACGAAGACCTGCTGGCCCTGTTGGACGAAGTACTCGATCATGCTGCGCCCGGGCGCGATATCCATGACGTAGTACTTGTTGATCACCGGCGGCACCATGAGCAATGGGATCGCGCGCACTTTGGGTGTCTGCGGGACGTATTGAATCAACTCGAACACCGAGGTCTGCAGTACGACGGCCCCCTTGGTGATAGCCAGGTTCTCCCCCACCGCAAAGGCGTCGGGCTCGACCATCGCCGGCACGCGGGGCTTCGAAAGGATGTCTCGGGCAAAGGCTCTGACGCCCCGTACTGCGCTCAATCCGCCGGTATCGATCAGCGCCTTCCAGCCGAGCGGACTGATCAGCGGGTTGTTGCTGGGCGCCAGGCCCTCCACAAAGTTGTCTACGACGAACTGCATCTTCTCGCTGTCGCGCCAATCCAGCTGCGCGTCGTCGAGGAGGCCTTCGGCGGTCTCGGCGCCGGCGAGATAGGCCTGCATCATCCGGTGCAGCAGCGGATTCTCTTGCCACGCGGGGTCGCTGAAGCGTTTGTCAGCCCGCGCCGGAGCGCGGTGCGACTTGCCGGCGGCGATAGCGCCGAGTTCACGGGTCAGCGTGCCAACCCGGTCGGCCACCGCGCCGGGGTGCTGAGCGAGGTTGCCAGCGAGGCGGGCCCAGGTGGCGTTCGGCATCATTCGGCTGGCGAATGGCTTGGTGGCGCTGGTAAGGAGCAGGTCAAGCGGTGCGGCCAGCTCGTCGACTCTGGTCGTGGGAGCCTTGGGGGTTGCCATAGTTATCGTGTGCTTTCGGTTGTCGGAACGGTGATGTCGCGTTTCTGCACCTTGCCGGTGGGTCCCTTGGGCAGAGCGTCGACGAGCCACACCTGCCGCGGATACTTGTAAGCGGCCACCCGGGCCTTGACGTACTCGCGCAGCTCTTCCGGGGTTGCCTCGGCGTCTTTCTTGAGGGCGACCGCTGCACCGACTTCCTCGCCGAGGGAGTCGTGCGGGATGCCGATGACGGCGGCTTCGGCCACCGCCGGGTGCTCGTAGAGCACTTCCTCGATCTCGCGGGGATAGACGTTGTAGCCGCCGCGGATGATCATGTCTTTGGTCCGGTCGACGATGTAGAAGTAGCCGTCTTCGTCGACGCGTCCGACGTCGCCGGTGTTCAGCCAGCCGTCGGGCGTGATCGTGGCCTTGGTGGCGTCCGGGAGGTTCCAGTAGCCCTTCATCACGTTGTGGCCGCGGATTTGGATTTCGCCCGTCTCGCCCTGCGGAACCTCGACTCCGTCCGGATCGACCACCCGCATCTCGACACCGTGGATCGGGGTGCCGATCGAGCCCGCCTTGCGGGGCCGGTTCGGATGGTTGAACGCGGCCGCCGGGGAACTCTCCGATAGCCCGTAACCCTCGAGAACCGTGCAGCCGAACGCCTTTTCGAAGTCGGCGAGAACCTGGACGGGCAACGCCGCGCCACCGGAGACACAGGTGCGCAGACTGCGCGTTGCCTCCGGCGAGGCGTCGTCTGCCACGCTGAGCAGCGCGGAATACATCGTCGGCACCCCCTCGAACACCGTGACGGCGTCGCGCTCGATCACCTCGAGAGCCTTGCGCGGGTCGAATCGGGGGATGAGCGTCAACGTCGCGCCGGCCAAGACCGAACCGTTGAGCCCGCAGGTCAGGCCGAACACATGGAACAGCGGCAAGCAGCCCATGATCACGTCGTCCGGCCCGGTCTCGACCAGGGTGCGGACGCTGACTTCAGCGTTGCGGCCCAGATTGCCGTGGGTGAGCATCGCGCCTTTGGGCTTGCCGGTGGTTCCGGAGGTGTGCAGGATGACCGCGACGTCGTCGTGGCCGCGTTCCACCGGTGAGTCCTGGGCCGGCCGGTCGGCGATCAGCTCGGCCAGTCCGGCGTCATCGACGACCCAGCACAGGGCGCCCACCTCGTCGGCGCCGGCGGTAGCCTCGTCGGCGAAAGCGGGCGTCGCGAACAACGCCTTGGCGCCGCTGTTGGACAGGTAGTAGGCCACCTCGCGCCCCTTGAGCAATGGGTTCATCGGGACAGCGACGGCGCCGCGGTACATGATGCCGTAGAACGCGATGGCGAACGCGGGCGTGTTGGGCAGCATCAGACCCACTCGGTCGCCCGGCTCGACGCCGGCGTGCTCCAGCAGCGTCGCGACACGGGCTGCTGCGGCGTCGAGCTCGGCGAAGGTGAACTGCAAATCGTCGCAGCGCAGCGCAATGCGGTCGGGGTGGCGATCTTTCGATGCGATAAGGTTGGCGCTCAAGCTGGTCATGGTCTGCCTCTGGGGATCTACTTGAGGTGCCCGGTTCTGGGCGTCTCGTGGCGTTTCCAATCGTCCTCTCGGCGACCTCGCACGACAATGTCGGCGGGAACAACAACCTGGCCTTTTTGGTGTGACGGCGCACAGCTCTTCGCTTTGCTACAAAGCTTGGAGGCAACAACTTCCGATTCCGGAGGTAAGGTCACCTATTACGGCTCTGATCCCATCACGCCGGATCGATTGCCCTATGGATCGATCAGCGCAATGTCGCTCGCCGCCAAGGCAATCCTGATCGCAAAGATATGGAAGAGAGCGGACCGGCGAGGGGCAGGGTATTCACGTCGACGTGCGTAAGGCTTTGCGGCCGAAGACGCCGGGTGAATACCAGCATCCATTGACCCCGTTGGGTTCGTGGCAACCAAGCTGGCTCTAACAGGGATGAGCCCAGCGAAGTTTGGTCGTAACGTCAAAGATTTCGACGAGACACTAGCCGGGCCCCGGCAGTGGGATGTCAAGCGGCTGCTGGCAAGTCAGGCCATTGCGCCTCCCACATTCCCGACGGCATAGATCACACTATGCATTTGTTCCGAGACACACCGATCAGATGCCGACGTTGTCACCTGTGCCATCGACGCGGGCTCGCCACGGTGAAACACTTCGGGCATGGAAGCTTCACACGGGACGGATCCGATGCCATGAGCTCACCCGACTACGGCACGGTCGGGGTGGAAAACCGGACCCGTACCCTTTTCGGTCAGGTCATGTGGTTCGTGGCGGCTACCGCCGGCCTATTCGCGCTCGGTGGCTACCTGGGCCGCAACCTCGGCAACGGCTGGGCGTTCGTGTTCTTCATCCTGGCGTTCGTCTGCCTGATCGGCATGCGGTTCGCGATCCGCAGTTCCGCTGGTCTGGGCATCGTACTGCTGTTCGGTGTGGGGCTGCTGCTGGGGCTGGCGATGTCGCCCACGCTGGTCTACTACGCCAACGCGGACCCCCAGGCGCTGTGGGAGGCCGGCGGTGCGACGGCTCTGTTCATCGCCGGCTGCGGCGCCTTCGGTTACGCCACCCGCACCGATCTGTCCGGCATCGCCCGCGTCGGCTTCTGGGCGCTACTTGCGCTCATCGGATTCGGCGTCGTGTTGATCTTCGTGCACATTCCCGGCGGTGCGGTCATCTACTCGATCCTCGGGTTGGTCATTTTCGCAGGCCTCACCATGGTCGACTTCCAGCGGCTCCGCCGATCGACGGATCTGGACTCGGCCCCGGTTATCGCCGCATCGATCTTCCTGGATGCGCTCAACGTGTTCTCGTTCTTCCTGCAGCTGTTGGGGGGCAGGAACCGGGACTGAGCACCGCCTTACCCGTCACATCAGCTGGTCGGCGCTGTGCGCGGGGTGCAACACCTTCGAGTTCCCTCGGCGGTCACCAATCTGGCCACCATCACGGTTGTCGAGCACATTTACCGCCGGGCCTATGCGCGATGAAGAACGTGCCGCCGCAGGCCAACAAAGCCTGCCTTTGCGATAACTCCCTTAACAAATGCTCACTGCTGGTCGGCGTGGAAAGCGTGGTGGCCGCTTCACCTGAGCGTCGACTTCCCAGTACGGCATTGCAATCCAGGGTAAACCCGGTCATGGGATGAGCCGTTGTTAGATCCAACACCGCCTAGCGGTGCTCGTTGTCACTGATTCTATCGACAGGTGGCCAACCCGGTCCCATCGTCAAAGCATGGGAGGCATTGCGCCCGGGATGTTTTCATGACCAATTTGAGCCTGTATCTCGTCGAGTCCGCAGACATGTACCCCGATGGGCCCGCGCTGCGCTGTGACGGGGTCACGACAACGTTTTCGGAGCTGGCCGACAATGCCGCACGGTTCGCCGCCTACCTCGGCGACCGAGGTCTCCGCCCGGGTGACCGGGTGGGGGTCATGTTGGCGAACCGTCCCGAATTCGCGATGGTTTTCTACGGCGTGCTGCACGCAGGAGCCGTTGTGGTGCCGATGGATCCGCTGCGAAGCGCCCGCGAAGTCGAGTTCGTCTTGACCAACACCGGTGCGCGCCTGCTGGTCTTCGCGCCGTCATGCCGGGCGGCGGCTACCGCCGGTGCACTGGCCGCCGGTGTTCCCCCAATCGGTCTGGGCGAGCACACGCTCGAGCAGCTGACCGGCGACTTTCTCGGGCAGGCGTGGCCGGTGACCCGCGCCAGCGACGACAACGCGGTCATCCTGCACACGTCCGCCACAACCGGGGCGCCCAAGGGGGCCCAACTCACCCACAACAACCTGGTCAGCACCCAAGCCGTCGTCGCGCGCAGGCTGCTCAACATTGGGCCCGACGACGTCATGCTGACTTGCCTGCCGCTGTTTGGGGCGTTCGGGATGACCTGCGGTCTCGCGGCAGCCGTCTCGACCGGCGCGACGCTGGTACTGCTTCCCAGGTTCGACCCTGGCAGAGCGCTGGAAATTGTTGCAGCCGAACGGGTTACGGTCTTCGAGGGCCTACCTGCCATGTACGCGGCGATGCTCGGGGCCGCCGCCGGCCACGACCCCAGCCTCGGCTCGTTACGGGTCTGCATCTCCCCGGGCGCGGCGATGCCGGTGGAGGTGCTGCGCCGGTTCGAGGGCAAGTTCGACTGCACGGTGCTCGAGGGCTACGGGCTGCCGGAAACGTCCGGGCCGGCGTGCTTCGATCATCCCGCCGCGCTGCGCAAGGTCGGTTCGATCGGCACACCCATCGACGGCGTACGGATGCGGGTGGTCGACGAACACGCCACCGAGGTTCCGACCGGGACACCCGGCGAGATTCAAGTCCGCGGTCCCAACGTGATGAAGGGCTACTGGAACTTATCGGAGGTCACCGCGGACGACTTTGTCGACGGCTGGTTTTCGACTGGCGACATCGGCCGGGTCGACGAGGACGGCTATTTCTTCATCGTCGCCCGCAAGGACATCTGATCGTCCGAGACGGACACTGCACGATCGAGGTCTATCCGCGCCGCGATCGAAGAAGTCCTCTCCGAGCACCCCACATGAAGCGCCCGACATTGTGCCCCAACAGAATTCCATCGACACGGGCGCTGCGCGGACGGCCGCGGGAATCAATACGCGCAAATGCACCCGTTGCTGCTGTCGTCGCGACTAATCTCCGCACGACGATTATGTCTCGGCGAACAATGACTCGTCGCCACCGAGCATCGAGGATCACATTAGTCGGCTTTCAGTCGGCCTCAGGGTAAAACGGTTGGCGATGAGCCTGCCTTAAGGTGATGAAGGAGTTTCTGGTGGCAAACACCGATCTGAACACAGAGTTCGAGAAAATTTCCGACAAAGCAAAAACGGCCACGCAGCATCTGCGTGCCGCCAGTCAGAGCACCAGGGATCAGCTTGCTGCCGACGCCACCAGCGCACGGGAAAAGGCAACTGCAGCTGCCAATCAGTTCAAGGACAACGCAGCTGGTGCCCGCGACAAGGCGTCGTCGCATTGGCAGGACATCCGCGGCAAGTGGCAGGCCCATGTCGCGAAGGTGCGGACAAGCGTCAACGAGAAGAAGGAACAATTGGACGCCGACACGGCGGACGCGGACGCGAATATAGCCCTGTCTTATGCACTTGATGCCATCGATTTCGCGCAGGCCGCTGTCGACGAAGCCGAGTACGCATCGCTCGATGCGATGTCTGCACGCGCTACCGCGGACTGGTACCGTACTGGATCCCGGAGCGGCTAGCGAGTTGGTATTGGGTCGTCTGGGTTGCCTCGGCCGAATCGCCGCTTCCAGAAGGAGGTTTCGGCTGAGCGGCGGGATCTTCGCGTTGGTGCACGAACCGAATCCGCTCGACGCCGGCATCCGAAAACACTAGTTCCGTCATGCAGTTGGCGGCGAGATACGCCCGCCTCCCGCGCTCGAGCAGAGGATTTCCCGATGAGCTCGAACGGATCACATCGTGCGCGAGCACCCCATCGGGGCGGCGACGTGGTGAGGCCAGAGTCGGATCTCGCGAGGCCAAAATCGATCACATCTAGTAAGGAAATGCAATGAGCGACAACTCCCTTCATATTTCAAATCTAATGCGAGGCATCTCGACATCGGCGATCTTGTCCGGCCTCTTGGCCGTGGTGCTCGGCGTTGTGATCCTGGCCTGGCCACAACCGTCAGTCGTTGCGGCCGCCGTGCTGTTCGGTGTGTACCTGGTGGTGTCCGGCGTCGCGCTGGTGCTCCTCGCGTTCAGCCTGCCCGCCTCAGGCGGCAGCCGATTCTTGAACGTGATCAGCGGCGTAGCGTCAGTCGCCCTTGGGATCTTGGCGTTTCGTCACTTCGGTGAGGGGTACGCAATTCTCTTGCTCGCCATCTGGGTTGCGATCGGATTCATCATCCGCGGTGTGTTTGTCGCGGCATCGGCGATCAGTGTTCCACGGTTTCCCGGTCGAGGATGGGCGATCGTCTTTGGATCTATCAGCGTCATCGCCGGTTTCGTCGTACTTGCATACCCGTTCGATTCGATCGAGACGTTGGCTCTTGTGGTCGGAGCCTGGCTGACCATCCTCGGCGCCATGGAGGTCATCTCCGGGTTCGGTATGCGTAGCGACGTGAAGAAGGTCGAAAAAATGACCGGCACCATGGCCGCCGCGACGCCGTGATGAGTCACGACTGGCCAGTCGCGCCGCTTACAGACACCATCACAGCCACTGGCAAATCGATTGCGCTGCAGTAGCAATGAGTAAGACCAGTCAGGCCGCGATGACGCCGTCGAGGCGAGCGCACGATCTCGTCGACCATTTGACCAACAGTTTTGCGTCAAAGACTCGGTATTGGTGGCTGCTTCTTATCGCCGGCGTGACCTGGATCGTGATCGGACTCGCGATCCCGCGCTTGGCCTATGCCACCGTAGCGACCCTCGCCATACTCGCCGGTGTGTTCTGTTTGGTGGCAGCGGCCAATGAGGTAATGGCGGGCGCGATGATGTCATCCCGAGGTGGTCGCATAGCCCGCGGCTCGCTGGCGGTGCTGTTCGTCGTCGCCGGCGTCGTGGCATTCCTCGGCGTGAACGCCACAATCGTCGGGTTGGGCGCGGTGATGAGCATCCTTTTTGTCTTCTGGGGAGCCATCGGTGTCCTCGCCGCCCTCGCTGCCAACCGAGAACACGGGTGGTGGGTGCTGCTGATTGCCAGCCTCACCGAGCTCGCGATCGGGTTGTCGGTCGCGGGTTCGTTGAAGGCGCCGATCATGACGCTACTGACATGGACCACCGCGGGGACGCTGGTTCACGGGATCGGCGAGATCGCGTTGGCCTTCCTGGTCCGCGGGATTGGCCGACACGTTGCCGCGCGAGGATAGCGTTACGCGTACATGGCACACGCCCCGACACGAGATGCGGCACGATTTGGAGGTTCAACATGACGCCGACCGCAGCGGGTGCGGAGCGCCGCCGGGTCGATGGCTTCGGCCGGCTCGATCTGGGCTTGCGGCAGGCCAGTGACTGGTATTTGTGGGGACCGTATCTGAGCGAACGCCAGTGGGGCACGGTCCGCGAGGACTACAGCGCCGACGGCGACGCGTGGACCTACCTGCCGCACGATCACGCGCGCTCGCGCGCCTACCGCTGGGGCGAGGACGGGCTGGCCGGCTTCTGCGACATCGAGCAGCGGCTGTGCCTGGCGCTGGCGTTGTGGAACGGGCGCGATCCCATTCTGAAGGAGCGGGCCTTCGGCTTGACCGGGGCCGAGGGCAACCACGGCGAGGACGTCAAGGAGTACTGGTGGTACCTCGACGCGCTGCCCAGCCACGCCTGGAACAGCTGGCGCTACCACTACCCGCAGCGGGCGTTCCCCTACCAGCAGCTGCTGGATGAGAACCGCCGGCGCGGCAAGTTCGATTTCGAGTACGAGCTGCTCGACACCGGCGTCTTCGACGACGACCGCTACTGGATCGTCGATGTGTCATACACGAAGGCTGACCCTACCGACGTACTGATGACGATCGGCGTGACCAACGCGGGGCCCGATTGCGAACAGCTGCACGTGCTGCCGACTCTCTGGTACCGCAACACCTGGTCCTGGGACGTCGGGACGGCCGCGCCGACGCTGGCTGCCACCGCCGCCGGCACGGTGGCCGTCGAGCACCCCTTCCTTGGTGACCTCGAACTGCTGCCCGGGCCGGCCCCCCAGGGCGGCGGCCCGGAGCTGCTGTTCTGCGACAACGAGACGAATGTTGCTCGGCTGTACGGGGTCACGGGTGGCTCGCGGTGGCCCAAGGACGGCATCAACGACCATGTCGTGTCCGGGGCCGACACGGTCAGCCCGCAGCGGCGGGGCAGCAAGTGCGCAGCGTGGTACCGGCTCACGGTGGACCCCGGCGCGACCGCCGAGCTGCGGCTGCGGCTGCGTCGGGCCCGCACCGGACCGGACTCGGCCACGGCGCTGGGCGCGGACTTCACCCGGGTGGTGGACCAGCGGCGCGCCGAGGCGGACGAGTTTTACGCCGAGCTCACCCCGGCCGCGGCGTCGGCCGACGAGGCCGCGGTGATGCGTCAGGCGTTCGCCGGGTTGCTGTGGAGCAAGCAGTTCTATTACTACGAGGTGGCCCGCTGGCTTGACGGTGACCCGACCCAGCCGCCGCCCCCGGCGCAGCGGAAGTCTGGCCGCAACGCCCGCTGGCGCAACTTCGAGGCGTTCGACGTGATGTCGATGCCCGACACCTGGGAGTACCCGTGGTTTGCGGCGTGGGACTTGGCGTTTCACTGCGTCGCGCTGGTGCACGTCGATCCGGCGTTCGCGAAGTACCAGCTGTCGCTGCTGTGCCGCGAGTGGTTTCAACACCCCAACGGGGCGCTGCCCGCCTACGAGTGGGATTTCTCCGATGTCAATCCGCCGGTGCAGGCCTGGGCGGCGCTGGAGGTGTTTGGCATCGACGGGGGCCGCGACTTCGACTTTCTCAGCCGGATTTTCGACAAGCTGTTGGTGAACTTCACCTGGTGGGTGAACCGGCAGGACGCCAACGGCTCCAACCTGTTCGAGGGCGGGTTCATGGGGCTGGACAACATCGGCCCGCTGGACCGATCCCACCTTCCCGTCCGGGGTGTCCTGGAACAGTCCGACGCCACCGGGTGGATGGCGGGGTACGCGCTGTCGATGGCCACGATTGCGGCGATCCTGCACGGGTCGGGACAGCGACCCACGCTCGATTTGGTGCAGAAGTTCCTCGAGCACTTCGCCGGCATCGCGGACGCACTGGAGACGGTGGACGTCTGGGACGAACGCGACGGCATGTTCTATGACCGCATCGTGCTGCCCGATGGCGAAGCGGTCCCGGTTCGCGTGCGCTCGATGGTCGCCATGATCCCGCTGCTCGCCGCGGCGGTGGTCAACGAGCAGGCCATCGACCAGTCGTTGGTGACGGACAAGGGGTTCGCCGACTACCTGCGACGCCGTGGGCTGGGCGGCACCGAGGACATGGTCGCCGCGGGGATCCTGCGCGGCACGCCCGGCGAGCGGCGGCTACTGGTCGGGGTAACCAGCCTCCGGCGGGTCCGTCGGCTCTGCCAAACCCTATTCGACCCCGCCGAGTTCCTCTCGCCGCACGGGCTGCGTTCCTTGTCGGCCTACCACAGGGACCATCCGTACGTTTTGGACATCGACGGCGTGCGCGCCGGCATCGACTACGAGCCCGCCGAGTCGACCATCGCGATGTTCGGCGGCAACTCCAACTGGCGGGGCCCGGTGTGGTTTCCGCTCAACTACCTCGCGGCGACGGCACTGGAGCGCTACCACGAATTCTTCGGCGCCGAGCTGACGATCGAATACCCGACCGGCTCGGGCACCTGCGTCACCCTCGACGCGGTCGCCTCCGATCTTTGGGAACGCATGGTGTCGATATTCCTTGTCGGCAGCGACGGATCCCGGCCCTGCTTCGGTGGGGTGGGCCGGTTTCAGACCGACCCCCGCTGGCGGAACAACCTGCTATTTTTCGAGTACTTCCACGGCGATAACGCCGCGGGCCTGGGCGCATCCCATCAAACCGGGTGGACCGGGCTGGTGGGCGACGTGATCCGCCGCCGCCATCGGGCCTACCCCGCGGTATCGCAGGTCATCCAGCGGCTCGTGCCGGGTGAGGAGACCCGATGAGCCCGAAAATCCTGCCCGGCCGCGCCGACCCGCTGGGCGCCACACCCAGCGCCGACGGCACGAACTTCGCCGTGGCATCGGCCGGCGAGGAGGTCACCCTGTGCCTGTTCGACCCCGACGGGGTCGAGACACGGCTGGTGCTGCCCGAACGTGACGGCGACACCCGGCACGGCTTTGTGCCCGGCGTGACACCCGGGCAGGCCTACGGTTTCCGGGTCAGCGGACCCTACGATCCCGCGCGCGGCCTGCGCTACAACCCGACCAAGCTGCTGCTCGACCCCTACGCCCGCGCGATCCACGGCCGGGTCCGGTTCGGGCCCGAAGTCCTCGGTCACGCATCCGATGACCCCGGTGCCCCGAGCCCGCTGGACTCGGCCGCTCACGTGCCGCGCAGCCTGGTGATAGCCGCCCCGCCACCGGCCGTGCCCGGGCCGGGGCACGCGCTGGCCGACACGATCATTTACGAGCTGCACGTGCGGGGGTTCACCGCCGCCCATCCCGGCGTACCGGCGGATCTGCGCGGCACCTATGCCGGGCTGGCGCACCCAGCCGCGCTGCAACACCTGATCGACCTGGGGGTGACCGCGGTGGAGCTGCTACCGGTGCACCACAACGTGCCCGAGTCGTTCTTGGTGCAGCGCGGGCTGACCAACTATTGGGGCTACAACACCATCGGCTTCTTCGCCCCCCATGCCGAATACTCCGCGGCCGTGCGCGCCGGTCAACCCGGCGGCCAGGTCGAGGAGTTCCGCCGAATGGTTGACACCCTCCACGCCGCGCGGCTGGAGGTGCTCCTCGACGTGGTGTTCAACCACACCGCCGAAGCGGGAGCCGACGGGCCGACGCTGTGCCACCGGGGGCTGGACAACCCGGCCTACTACCGCCTCGACCCGGCCGACCCGGCCCGCTACCTCGACACCACAGGTTGTGGCAATTCCGTCAACACGGGCCACCCGGTTGCGCTACGCATGATCATGGACTCGCTGCGCTACTGGGTCACCGAAATGGGTGTCGACGGCTTCCGCTTCGACCTAGCGCCCACCCTTGGCCGCCAAGAGGGCGGCTTCGACCCTTTCTCGGCGTTTTTCGATCTCGTCGGCCAGGATCCGGTCATCTCGCAGGTGAAGTTGATCGCCGAGCCGTGGGATGTCGGCCGGTTCGACAGCTACGACGTGGGTCGGTTCCCGGCGCAGTGGAGCGAATGGAACGGGCGCTTCCGCGACACCGTACGCGACTGGTGGCGCAGCCACGACGGGCTGCTTGGAGACTTCGCATCGCGTCTGTGCGCCTCCGCCGACATCTACGGCGACCCCGCCGCGGGGCGCAGGCCGAGCGCGTCGGTCAACTTCATCACGGTGCATGACGGATTCACCCTCACCGATCTCGTGTCCTATAACGGCAAGCACAACGAGGCGAACACGGAGGACAACCGTGACGGCACCGACGACAACCGATCCTGGAACTGTGGGGTGGAGGGCCCAACCACCGGCCCCGACGTGTTGGCGCTGCGGGCCCGGCAGAAACGTGCTCTGCTGCTGACACTGCTGCAGTCGGCGGGCGTCCCGCTGCTGCTGGGCGGCGATGAGCTCGGCCGCACCCAGCGGGGCAACAACAACGCCTACTGTCAAGACAACGAGATCACCTGGTTCGACTGGTCAACGGTCGACCACGAACTCCTCAAATTCACAAAGGACCTCGTCGCGCTGCGCCGTCGGCACCCGGTGTTCCGCAGGCGCCGCTTCCTGACCGGCCCCGCCTCCGCGGATCTACGTTGGTTCACCCCGGCCGGCGCCGAGATGAGCGACCAGAATTGGACCGACCCCGAGGCGCGCGCCGTCGCGGTTTTGATCGACGGCTCAACCGATCCAGACGTGGCGCCAGACGGCACACCGCTGGTCGATGACGACTTCCTCATCTTCGTCAATGCCTGGTGGGAGCCGCTGACCTTCCAGCTACCAGCGGACGTCTCGGCGCGGCGCTGGGACATCGTGTGCGACACCTTCGACCCGGCCCACACAGGCACGGCCGGGGGGCATTTGGACGTGGGACCGCGCTCAACGGTCTTACTCAGCTCGCCGGCCTCGGCCAGCCGCCCCGCTGGCGGCAGAGCGTGAGTCCGACAATCGCAGCCGCCTCGGGTCGACGATGGCCTTCGGCACCGACGATCAAAGAGGGGCATCATCGCGGCACCCGAAAGCGTCCTAAGCCTCACACCGCTAAGGAGGAATGGTGAGCGAACCCGGTTCCGGCCCTGACGAATTGGCTCCCTCCCCTGGCGAGAAGCCCGCCGCTACAGCGCCTGGCGACGTTGCCACCGAAGAGCCCGTCACGACGGCACCACCCCGGCACACACCCCCGGCAAAAGCGCCGCGAGTGAATAAGAGGCCGTGGTGGGTGCGCCGCTACACGTTCACCGGCACCGCCGTCGGACTGGTGCTTTTGTGGTTGTCGATGACCCCGTCGCTGCTGCCCCGCGGGCCGCTCTTCCAGGCGCTGGTCAGCGGGGTATCCGGCGCAATTGGTTACGCACTGGGCGTGTTGGCGGTGTGGCTGGTGCGCTACATGCGATCGAAAGACACCAGCCCGCCCGCGCCGCGCATGGCATGGATCGTGCTGGTCGCCGCCGGCGTGGTTGGCACCATCGGCATGGTGGTCTGGTTCCACGTCTGGCAGGACCACGTGCGCGACCTGATGGGTGTCCCGCGGCTGACATGGCACGACCACCCGTTGGCTGCAGTGCTTTCGATCGTGGTGTTGTTTGTGCTCGTCGAGATCGGCCAGCTGATCAGGCGGCTAATTCTCTTCCTGGTAAGCAAGCTCAATCACGTTGCCCCGCCACGGGTTTCGGCGGTGGTCGCGGCGCTGCTCGTGGCCGTACTGATAGTCGGGATCCTCAACGGCGTGGTGGTGCGCTTCGCGATGCGAACACTGAACACCACATTCAAGGCGGTCAACAACGAGCAAAGTCCGAACACCCCGGCGCCGACGACGCCGTTGCGCTCGGGCGGCCCCGGCTCCTTGGTGTCATGGGGGTCGCTTGGCAAGCAGGGCCGCATCTTCGTCGCCGGCGGCCCCGCCATCGGGCAGCTGTCGGCATTCAACGGCGCCCCCGCAACAGAGCCGATCCGCGCGTACGCCGGGTTGGAGTCCGCCCACGGCATCCGCGCCACCGCCGAGCAGGCCGCCCGCGAGCTCGAACGCACCGGTGGCCTGCAGCGCAAGGTCGTGGCCGTCGCCACCACCACCGGGACCGGCTGGATCAACGAGGCCGAAGCCGACGCGATCGAGTACATGTTCAACGGCGACACCGCGATCGTGAGCATGCAGTACTCGTTTTTGCCCAGCTGGCTATCGTTCCTGGTGGACAAGGAAAATGCCCGCCAGGCCGGCCAAGCGCTCTTCGAAGCGGTCTCGGCACGCGTGCGCGCGCTGCCGGAAGGACAGCGGCCCAAGCTGGTGGTGTTCGGCGAGAGTCTGGGATCGTTCGGCGGGGAGGCGCCGTTCCTGTCCGCCAACAACATCGTCGCGCGCACCGACGGGGCCTTGTTTAGTGGGCCCACATTCAACAACACGATGTGGCTGGAGGTGACTCGCACCCGCGATGCGGGTTCACCGCAATGGCTGCCGATCTATGAGCAGGGCCAGGACGTTCGATTCGCCGCCAGGGCCGACAACCTCGGTCGCCCGCCAGACCCGTGGGCCAACCCCCGCATCGTGTACCTGCAACACGCGTCCGACCCGATCGCGTGGTGGAACCCCGACCTGTTGCTGCGCAAACCGGACTGGCTGCGCGAAAAACGCGGCTACGACGTGCCGGGCGACATGGAATGGATCCCGGTGGTGACCTTCCTGCAGGTATCGGCCGACATGGCCGTCGCCGTCGATGTTCCCGACGGGCACGGTCACCGCTACGTCAAAGACGTCGCCAACGGCTGGGCCGCGATCCTGCAGCCGCCGGCCTGGACTTCAGACAAGACGGAGCGTCTGCGACTGATGTTGCACGCCGACGAATGAGGCCAAGCGGTGCGGTGCTTGCGCACTGTCAGTTCCGCCTGATGGACGGGCTTCAGGCAAATTAGTCGACACCGACGGCGGTAAGCCGGAACAAGACCTCGCCGGTCGGGGTCGATCGCCATCCGGTCGGTGAACCGTCCAGCGATGATGAAGGACCAATCCCCGAGTGCCGAACACGCTGCGGCACAAATGCGTTCCAACGGGCGTGGGGAAGTCGGCGCACGTCCGACGCCATATATACGCGCGCTAGCTGCGGCGCACGGACAGCGGCGGCAGGCGGTTCGGGTCGTCTTCAAGTGCGCTGCGGTCCCAGCCACCGAGTTCGGCGGCCGCCTCGTACGTGGTTTGCAAGAACCGGGCGACCGCACGGTCGGGGTCATCGGCAGTGCGCACGGCTTCGTAGGGCAGCAGGAATTCTCCGTGTTCGTCGCTGAAGTAGGCGGTGTCCGGTTCGACGCGGTGGGCGGAGAAGCCCTCCGGCTCCGGGTATGCGTAGGAGTAGAACGCTCCCTCTTTGCCGCCTCCGGGCCAAAAGCCGCAGCTGCTGAGTTCGCGTGAGTACCCTTCGGCCATCACCCAGTCCGGGCAGTTAGGGGCTCCTCCCGGATGCAGGGGGGCGGGCCGTCCGGAGAATCGTGTACAGGCTAAATCCAAAGCACCCCAGAAGAATTGGACCGGGCTGGCCTTTCCGACGAACGCCGCGCGGAAGTTGGTCATGACCCGGTGCGCCTGTACCAGCTGCTGCCAGAACGCGCGCGCCGCATCGGGATCGTATTCAGCGTGCTGGTAGTCCTCAGCGAACGGGATAGCGGGTTCTACCTCGTTGGGCTTGCCGCTGATACGCGATTCGATGCCGAGACTGTCGAGCGCGGAGAGCGTCTCTCCGTAAAACTCGGCGACCGGTTTGGCCGCTAACGGCACCGCCTTCTGACCCCCGTCACTGTGCCGGATCACAAGCATATGGCTAACGAAGTCGAATTCCATGTCGAACACCGCATCCCGGTATGGAACTGCGCCGGTGGTCAACCCCCGTGGACTCACATACAACGTCACTTGCCACCAGTGATTGATCAGCGGCATGTGATCCATGCGGATCTTGCCGACGATCTGGGTCCACATATGCAAGGTGTCGCGTGTGGCCGTCCATTCGTCCACCATCAGGGATGGCCAGGCGTCGGTCCGCGAGGTGCCGTTCATGTCGTTCCCTCACCCAGTTCGCCCAGCGTGCGATTGATTGACTCGATCGAAAGATTGCCGATCATGTATGCAACCCTATAGCCGCTCCATGGCCCTCACCAACAACCAACGGCGGCGGAGAGATTAACCCGGGCGCGCTCTGCATGTGGCCTTCGCGCCGGCGGAGACGCCGGATGCGTGGACCCTATGGTTCCGGCATATTTTCGCGGACTTCGAAGGCCAGGCACAGTTCCGCAAGTTGATCGGGCACCGCGAGCGACCGGCCGGTGCGCTCCTCGATGCGGTGCAGTCGGTGCCGGACGGTATTGGGATGAACGTAGAGTTGTGCTGCGGCTTTGGCGGTCGAGCCTTTTTCTGCCAGCCACACGCGGAAAGTCTCGAACAGCACACCTTTTTCGTCACTGGACATATCGTCGAATTGACCGAGAATGATGGCTGCCACCTTGCTGGTCACCTCCGGCGCGCTGACTGCCGCCACGGCCAGCAGGGAGTCTTCGAAAACGGCAACGCCGCCGCTCCTGCCGCTTCGGGTATTCAGTGCGACACGCGCGTAGCGGAGGGCTTGCGCTGTGTCACCGAGGTCATTGAACGTCGGGCTGACGCCGACCCTTGTGGTGGCCTGCCTTTTGAGGAGCTCAACCACCGTGTCGCGTTTGGATTCGGTTGGGACGTGGGCAATGCCGACCTGCAGGTCGGGAAGAAGCCGCCACGCGGAGAAGATGTCGGCGCCGCGCAACTTAGCGGTGATTCCAGGCAGCGCCTGCTTGCCCAATGTTGGACAGGTGGCAGCGATGACCAGGTACGGCCCGGAAATCGGCAAGCGCAGCAGCTGGGCGACTTCCCACACGGTGTAGTCGGTGAGGTTGCGCCCGTCGAGCAGTGCCTCGGCCAGCGCAGCGCGTTCGGCCTCGTCCTCAAGCACCTGATGCGTTATCTGCTGTCGGTAGGCGGCCGTCATCGCGTCCGTGTACGCGTCCTGAAGATGCCAAATCCTTTTGGTCGCGTTGATCACGACGTCGCGGCTGATATCTGGCCGTGTAGTGGCGATCTGCACCACCGCGTCCCAGAGATGGTGTGAGGCGGTGCGGTAGGCATCCATCACCGCCGGCAGCGGGACGCCTGCGGCGGCGCGTTTGGAACCCGTCGCGACGGCGGGCGAAGTGTCGAAACCCCAGGCGGCTTCAAGACCTTTCAAGGCGAACTGGAGGTTGTCGATGCTGCTGGCCAGCAGTTCGTCGTTGGTCACTACCCCGGTGCTCTTGTAGAAGTCGACCTCCACCCTTACCGCGGAGGCCACAGATTGCGCCAGCTCGTCGACGCGACCCGCCAATGCGGATGCGATTCGGCGGACCTCCTCGTCGATCTCAGCGCGGACGCTATTCCCATTCACCGCAAACCGCCGCGGCCGGTGTGTGCGGGTATTGTTCGAAAAATTCGCCGTCGTCATGGTGTGAGGCAACCTTGAGCCGCTATCAAGAAGGGGAAATAGGGAGGCAGCCGAACGCGCCAATCACGGCGCCCGTGACGGCCCGGCGGACGGCGATCTGTTCGTGCAGTGCGGCGGCCCACTGGGCGCTTGAGCCGCCGAGGATTGTCCGGTTATGAATCGGGTTCTGGCATACCGTTCCTCGCGTCCAAGCTGGATAAGCCAAACGGCCGTTCCTCATTGACAGCCCCTTCCCTTACTGAGCGCGGTGGTGATAATCCGATCGTTGTTCAGGAGCTGATTCACACCGTTGTGCGCGGGGACAACACCGACGCCGCGATGCTGTAGCGGGCACCGGTGCATTTCCACCGACCGAGGGCGTACCCGACCGGGGGGGCGGCAATGAGCAAGCATTCTTTCGAAGGTACGAGGCAACTGGTGCCCGTTCGGCCCGTGTGGAATTTCGATCGCTCGGAAGACTGGTTAGGTCCAACCCCAAACGCGTCGTACCCACTCATTGTCGGCAGAGCCATTGCAGCCGTCGCGGGCAACAATGACCGGAACGCGCGCGGACCGCACGACCGCGGAAGTGACGGAGCCCAGATGCATCCCGGCGTACCCGCCGCGGCCACCGCTTCCCAGGATCACGAGTTGGGCATTCTTGGACGCATCGACGAGCCAGCGGTCTGGGACGTCACAGACCAATTGTCTGCGCACTTCCACGTCCGGGTAGCATTCTTGCCAACCGGCGAGTCGTTCACCGAGCAGCTCCGCGGCTTGGTCGCGGTAGGTTCTCCAGTCCATGCCGAGGATGGGAAAGACGCCCACGTCGCTCCAAGCCTGGACTGCCAGCAGTGGTACACCGCGTCGCGACGCTTCGTCGAAGGCTAGCGCAGCGGCCCCTTCCGACGCAGTTGAGCCATCGATACCGACGAGAACCGGTGCGTCACAAGCCCGATGCTGTGCCGATTCTGGATCGGGAACGACCGTAACCGGGCAGTTCGCGTGGTGGAGCAGCCCCGCGATGACGGGACCAAGCATTCCCCGGCCGAATGCACGCCGGCTGCTGCCCACCACAACCATCTGGGCATCGTTTGATGCGTCGACAAGCGTCGGCACAACGCCGGCATACACGCGCTGGGTGTGGATGTCCGGCCGCTTCGCACCGGCCGACTCCTCGATGATTCGTCGTGCCTGCTTCAGGATCTGACGCGCCTGGAGTTCCTCCCCTTGTGTAATGGTGTGGTTGGGAGCCATCGCCGAGCTGACCAGCGTGGGGGAAACAACGTTTATGAGTTTGATCGGCAGCGCGCGCATCATGGCCTCACGTGCCGTCCAGCGGACGGCGGCATCGGATGCGGGCGACCCGTCGACACCGACGACTAGGTTGGACCGCATGGCCCGACTGGACATCGTGTCCTCCCGTTCGAAGTACCTGTGATGCATCATCGCGCCGGCACCGGTCGCGGTCATTGTGGCTGAGTACAGCGTCACCATGCCGACGGTGTAAGAGCGAACACTAGAAAACGACGCGACCGGTAGGGGCCACTTCCTCCATGCGGTCTTGAGTCAGGGTCGAGGCCACCATCGGCACGCCGCGTCTGCGCCGATGCCTTGGCCACCGCGATGTCACCGTGAAAGTCCTTGGAGCACAACGCCGGTCCCCCGTAGCCGGTCTTCAGGCCTACATGAGCCGGCGATGTACCTCGAGCGCCACGCATAGTTCGGCGACATCGCGGGGACGTGAGAGCGATCGACTGGCGCGTTTCTCTATGCAGCGCAAGCGGTGCCGCACGGTGTTGACGTGGCAGAAAAGTCGTTGAGCGACAAGGCTCAGCGATCCAGCATTTTCCTGCCACACGCGAAACGTTTCGAAGAGTTTCTCCCGCTCCTCATCGGGAACGTCGGCAAAACCGTCCAATACCGTGGCGGCCGATTTGACCATTAGATCGGGGGCGCTGACGGCAGCGGTGGCCAGGATGGAGCCGTCGAACACAGCGACCGACGAGGTGGAATCGGGCCGACCCCGCAACATCACTCTTGCCACATGCAGGGCTTGTGGCGTATCGCGCAGATCCTTGAAGGCCGCACTGATCCGCACCCGCGCAGTGGTGGTCCGAGACATTAGGGCAACAACCCTGTCGAGTTTTTGGCTGGACGTGACGTGCACGATCCCGACCTGCAAATCCGGCAGCAGCCGCCACACGGAAAAGATGTCCAGGCTACGAAGCTTCGACTCGATCTCGGGGAGCGGTTCATCACCCACGGTGGGAACCTGGGCGGCGACGACCACAAAAGGACCATTGATCGGCAGCGGAAGATGGCCGGCGACATCGCGCAGACTCCACTCGTCGAACGCTCGTCCCTCAAGCAGTGCGTCAATCAGATTCGCACGTTGTGACCCCTCAGCCAGGAGTTGGCGCTTCTGCTCGTCGCGATAACCGGCCACCAGAACAGTAGAGATCAGTTCGGCGAAGCGGCTGATGCGGACCTCGGTGTCGGCTGGCATCGGGCCGGGTTGCAGCGAACCGACAGCCACCGCGCCCCATACGCGTCCATCAACGATGATCGGCACCCCCACCGCCGCCCGCACGCCTACCGCGCGCACGCGAGCAGCGATCGACCCGGCAACGTTGTCGTAGCTGTCGATCCGCGCGGGCCGGCCGGTGCGTAGTACCAGCGAAGCGATGGTGTTGCTTTCCAACGGATTTCGCGTGCCCACCGGCCATCTCGCCACCGCCTCAGGATCGGCAGTAGCGGCCACGAGCGTAATCTCGCCATCCGTCTCGAAACGCGACAATCCGGCGGTGTCTGCGGGCACACATCTGCGCATCTCCTCGGCGACCGCGCCAAAAACCTCCATGGGCTCAACGCCGCGCGCGACGAGTGTGGCGAGTCGGCGCAAGGCGGCCTGTTCGGCGGCCAGCCGGCGATACTTCGCATACAGCTGCGCGCTGTCCACGGACTCGTGCGGGCGCCCGCCCGCAGGTTCCTCGGCGGTTACGAGTCCGTCCACCGCATCCTCATCTATCGTCAGGTCAGATTGAAAACCGCTTGGTTTGCCATTGTTCGCGGGTCTTGCCTGCGCGTCGGGATCGCTAGTGCTACTTGCCGATTCGGCGCCCGAGCTAGGCGAGTTTGCGGTCATCGCGAGACCGTCGCGTGCCCAGCGACACCGAACACCACCGGCGGCATCGCCAGCATTCCAAGCGGTGCACTCCGCATCGTTGGCCCTTTCTCCCGTCTGCTCACCGGCGCGGTGTGTGGCTTCGCCTCGGCCGTCGCCAGCGCCAGTGCAGCCGCCAACGCAAGCACGAAAAAGGAGTCACAGTCGCTCCATCTCGCGTGCCATTCGCGAGTGGTCCAGATACGCCATGCGGGGTTGGTAAGGACGCCGCTTCGGGCGTGATGCCTTCGGCGCGGGCACGAAGATCCGGCTCAGTAGCGCAACCCACCGACGGTCCTTCCGTCGCACACCCGTTGCTGCCGCAGTGCCGAGGGCCACCTGTGCCTCGGTGATCAGAACCGTCGCGTCGGAAGCCTGGTCCTGCTTCCGAACGCCGCCCTGCTGCAATACGTCCGGCGGGTCGCACGCGGGCGTCTCAGGCCCTCCCGTTATCTCGATCGTCATTTCTCAACCTCGTATTTCGATATGTGCCGGCTGACCCGGCTGGCGACAGGAGCATCGTCTTATGACGTGACCGTCATGGCGCGTGCAGGTGGTCCGCCGAACCGCGCGGTTTTGGGCCACACTCAATTTGGGCCACCCGCGGTATAACCAGTTCGCCCAGACGGCTCGCGAAAGCCACCGGGTCGGTGGTGTCTTCCGGAGGCATGATGTCGATCAGATCGATGCCCAGCGCGGCGTATCGCTCTGCGGTGCGCAGGAATCCGTCGAGGTCGGCCATCGGGTCGATGATCATCATTGCGGTCTTTTGAATCTCGCCTGGATCGCGGCCGACCGCGTCGCAATGCCGGTAGAGCACGTCGATCTTGTGGGCTGCTTCTTCGACGGTTTGGAAGCCGCCGTTCCACGAATCGGCGTACTGCGCTACGAGACGCAACGTTTTGCGCTCCCCGGTACCGCCGAGCAGGACCGGCGGGTTCGGCCGCTGAATCGGTTGCGGGGAGCACAGCGTCTCAGCGAGCTGGTAGTACTTACCGTCGTAACGTCCGTTGTCCGAACTCCACATCTGGCGGCAGATTTGCAGGGTCTCTTCCAGCCGCTCGTAGCGCTCCGACAACGGCGGAAAGGGCACCCCCAGGCCGACGCATTCTCGCTCATACCAGGCTGCTCCGAGGCCGAACACCAGCCGTCCGCCCGATAACACGTCCAAAGTGGTCGCCGTCTTGGCCAACAGACCCGGGTAATGGTAGGTGACGCCGCTGACCAGCACCACCAGCTTGATCCGCTGCGTCTGGCCGGCCAGGTATCCCAGGCAGCTGTAGATCTCAAGCATCGGCGCCTCGGCAGGCCAAAGGTTATCCATTTGAAAAAAGTGGTCGGCCATGGTGAACCAGGAGGCGCCGGCTTGTTCAGCGGCCTTCGCCGCTGCGGCGAGCGTGGCCGGCAGTGCCTGCACTCCGCCCGGCACGTCGAAGTTGACGAAATGAAAACCTATTTCCACGTTCGACTCCCTTAGTGTGTTGTTGTCGAATCGGGTTCGGCGAGTCGGTTGAGAAGCGCCATCGCATGGCGCACCATTCGGCGTTCGTTTTCGGTAAGTCGGTCCTGCAGTGCCCGGGCCAGCCATTCCTCCCGTGCGGTGGTGGTGTGTTCGGCGTGCGCCACCCCGGCATCGGTCAAGGAGACGAGTTGTCGTCGACCGTCGGTGGGGTCGGGGCTGCGCTGGATGTCAGCCCCGTCTCTCAAGGACCGCCAGGATCGCGCCGATCGCTTGGTGGCTGATCGCCTCTGCGGAGGCCAGCGCGCTCACCGATGACGGGCCCTCCGTATGCAGCCGGGTCAGCACCGCGGCCTGGGAGCCGCTCAGATCGTCGGTTAGCGCCAGCGCGTAGGTACGACGACGCAGACGGCTGTACACCACCTTGACCTCGCGCGCGGTGGTGGCGGCGGATCGGGACACCGGTCGGGCCATGTCCCCAGGGTAACTCCGCAATCTAAATTGCGCAAGTTGGATTGCGTAATTGAGGGGCGGGCCGACCCTGGGGCGCCCCAGGCGCCATCCAACGTTGCAGCCGCCACAGCAGACGCGGCAGCCGCCAGCTGCGGTGGCCTAAATACCTCGTCTTCCCGTTCGTTACCACACCATCCCGGCTGCCATACACGCACAACGGATTTGATGACCGCCATGGCGACAATCGCTTCCTGGCAACACTTCTGGGATTGCCCGTAAGGAGAAGCTGCCGTGAAGGACACCAGATCCTCCGTAGGGGGAGTCGGCCCCACGCCGTTGCGCCCGTTCCGGCTTTTACTGGCACCGTGGACCGCTGAGCGGACCGCGTGGACGAGCGGATCACGGTCGCGGTGTCATTGAAGTCGCTTGGAGACGCCGGCCAAAGCGTCAACCGTGGCAATCAAACTGTGGCGTACTGCCTTAGTCATTCTGGCAGACAGGGTTTTCCGATAGCTGAAGGCCGTCAGGCGGTGGCTGACGCGCTACCGACAATCGCAGAGCGGACGTTGACGACCTCTCGGGCATCATGTTCAGCTGGCGGCGTTGGCGTGCAGATCGTTCACCGTCGGTACCGAAAACACCGCGACGGTACCGGACCAATAGTCGCCGACATAGACGCGTTCCCCGTCGGGACTGACCGCCACCGCTTCGGGATAGCCGGGCAGGTCGACGGTGGTCGTGACGGAGTTCGTGATCGTGTCGACGACCGAGAGCGTGCGATCGCCGGAATTAATGACGTAGGCACGCTTTCCGTCGGGACTGAGCTGCAAACCCCTCGGCAGATCTCCGGTATCGATGTCGTCGGCGTCATTGGTCGTCGTGTCGATCACGGCAAGCGAACGCTCAGTGCGCACGTAGGCGTGCGTGCTGTCCGGACTGAACGCCACGGCCAGTGGAGCGTCCGGCAGCACGACCGCGGTGGCGCTGCCGGTCGCCAGGTCGACCGCCGACACCGAACACGTGTCGTAGTGGCTGACGTACACGTAAGCACCGTCCGGACTCGCGGTTACTGTTTCCGGACAGGCGCCGACGGCGATGGTTTCGACAACCGCATGGCTCGCGGTGTCGATGACGGTGAGCCAGCCCGCGGGATACTCGTAATAGGTGTGTCGATCGCATGAGATCGCGTACAGGCGACCGCCGTCCGGGCTTATCGCCAGCGCAGCGACGTCGTTGACCGGCACCGTGGCAACTGTTGTCGCGCAAGCAATGTTGATCACGGAGATCCCGCCGCTGTGGGCTGCATAAAGGTGACGTCCACCCGGGCTAACTACCACACTCGAAGCGCACCCGCCCCACGGCGCTTGCACGGTGTAGCCGTGGGTATCGACGACCACCACCGACCCGTCGTAGTGGATAACGAACAGCTGCGTGCCGTCCTCGCCCATCACCAGGCTTTTCACGGGCCCCGTGACTGGAATCCTTCCAACGATATGGTGCAGGCCGTTGATGACCACGACCGAGTCGGATCGGGCAACAAAGAGGCGTTCGCCGTCGGGGCTCACGCTGATGTCGTGGACATGGCCGTCGACCCAGATCGCCGCAATGGCGGTTTCTGCCGGCGTCCACTCTTCGGAGTCGGGCCCGGAACCGGCTTCGCGATGCCCGTCATGCACCCCGCGGCAAGGGCGGGTCCGGAAACCGGAGACGTCGCTGACCAACACTTCCTCAGGAGCCTGAGGTTCGAGCAGCGAGGCAACGGGTGATGGCGGCGCTAGAGGCGCACGCCAAGCTGTCATGGAATAGCGACTGGCCATATCGTCAACAACGCTGCGAATTGATCAATCAAGGCAACTGTGACGTAAGTCCCAATCGCGTGTTCGACTCGCGCTCCATGTGACGCTCCGCTTACAAATACCGGGCTGGACCGGACGCCGCCCGGTGCGCGGGCCAATTCGAGAGCCAGCGCACGCTTGCTTCTCCTCAAATCTGCTAGTGCGAACACCATCGGGGAAACGGCACAGAGCCGTCGATGTCCAACGACGGTGCAGGCGCGGCGCGACTTGTGCCCGGACACAACTCCGGTGACGCGGGCGCACTCGGGAGCACTGCTCGCGGGTTGCCCTGTTGCGCTTATGGAAGCGACTAATCTCCACTCGATGATCATGTCGGGGCGAACAATGCCCGGTGGCAACCAGGCGCCGACGATCACTTTAGGCGGCCTTGAGGCGGCTAAGAGTAGGAACGGTTGGCGATGAGCCCGCCTTAAGGCAATGAGGGAGTCCTGATGGCAAACCCAGATCTGTGCGGACAGTTCGAGAAGATTTCCGAGCAAGCAAAGGCGGCGACACAGCATCTGCGCGTGGCCAGTCAGCACACCCGGGATCAGCTTGCTGCCGACTCCGCCAGCGCACGGGATAGGGCAACGGCAGCTGCCGATCAGTTCAAGTCCAACGCCGATGGTGCCCGCGACAAGGCGTCGTCGCATTGGCAGGAGATCCGCGGCAAGTGGCAGGCCCATGTCGCGAAGGTGCGGGCAAGCGTCAAGGAGAAGAAGGAACAATTGGACGCCGACGCGGCGGATGCCGACGCGGATATAGCCCTGTCGTACGCGCTCGATGCGATCGATTTCGCGCAGGCCGCCGTCGACGAAGCCGAGTACGCATCGCTCGATGCGATGTCTGCGCGGGCCGCCGCGGAGGCGCACCACAGCTGATCGCGCGAGCGATTAGTGAGCTGATAGTGGGTCAGCTGGGTGGCCGTGGCCGAATCGCCGCTCCCGAAGCCAAATTTCGGCCAGGCAGCGCGATTTTCGAGTTGGCGCACGGCGAAACAGTCGATTCCCACCTTGCAGATCCTGCATTTGTGCAGAGGGTTTTCTCGCTGGCTTGCTGGCGGTGCTGTTCGTCGTCGCCGGCGTCATCGCGTTCCTGGGCGTGAACGCCACAATCGTCGGGTTGGGCGCGGTGATGAGCGCCCTTTTTATCTTCTGGGGAGCCATCGGTGTCCTCGCCGCCATCGCCAACCGAGAACACGGAGGGTGGGTGCTATCGATTGCAAGCCTCACCGAGCTCGCGATCGGATTGTCGATCGCGGGTTCGCTGAAAGCACCGATCACGACGCTACTAACATGGACCACCGCGGGCACGCTGGTTCACGGCATCGGCGAAATCCCGCTGGCCTTGCAGGTCAGCAGGATCGGCCAACACGTCGCCGCACGACAATAGCGTCACGCGCACATGGCACACGGCCTCAACAAGGTGCGGCTGCGGCTACATGAGACGCCGATGTACCTCGAAAGCCAGGCATAGTTCGGCTACATCACGCGGACGGGTCAGGGAACGGCCCGTGCGCTGCTCAATGCGGTGCATCCGGTAGCGGACCGTATTTGGGTGACAGAAGAGCATCTCGCCAGCGGTGCGCATCGACCCGTCGTGGTCCAACCAAACCCGAAACGTCTCAAATAGGATTTCCCGTTCTTCGTCGGCAAGATCTGCGAAACACTCCATCACCGGGTTCGCGAGTTCGACCATCACTTCGGGCGCGCTGACCGCGGCTGTGGCCAGGATGGAGCCGTCAAATACCGACACCGGCGAGCCCGGATCTGCCCGGCCCCGCAGCGTCACCCGAGCCTGCTGTAGCGCCCGCGCGGTGTCGCACAGATCGTTGAAGCGGGCGCTGACACCCACCCGGGCGACGGCCGCCCGCGCCACTACCGCCAGCACCGCAGCCAGGTGGCGATCTGTCTTGACATGCACGATCCCGACTTGTAGGTCCGGTAGCCCCCGCCACGCGGAAGACACGTCCAGGGTGCGGAGCTTCGCCGCGATATCCGGCAGGGCGTCCAACCCGGTTAAGGCGACATCGGCGGCAACGACCACGAACGGGCCGGTGCTCGGCAGCCGAAGATAGTCGGCGGCCTCCCACAGGCTGCACTGCTCGAACAGCCGGCCATGCAGCAGCGCGTCGATGAGCACCGACCGCTGCGTCTCGTCGCCCACGACCCGGCGGGTCTGCTCCTGTCGGTATCCAGCGGCCATTGCGGCAGTGAACACGTCCTGGGCGGTCATTAACTTGGCGGTCAAGGTGCGCAACACGTCGCCATTCAGGTAGGGCCGGGTCGCGGCCTCGGCCGCAACGACCTCCCATAGCCGTCGGAAACCGACCCGATAAGCCTCCATCACTGACGGCAGCGGCACCCCCTCACGCGCCCGCTCGACCCCCAGCCGGGCGGCCGCGGTCACGTTGAATTCTCCGCCCGCGGCGATCGCTACAAAGACCGCTCGCACGTTGGCCGCACAACCCGCAGCCACCAGGTCAAACGGGACCGCAGCAGTCTCCCCGTATAGGCACACCTCGCGGGTGATTGCATGGGCTAGCAGGATCGACACTTCATCGGTTCGGCGGTACACCGCGTCTGCGACGTCAGCGACCTGGTGCAGCAAAATGTCGCTTTTCATGGGGGCACAGTAGGTGCCGACCGGCCCCCGGCCGTTGTTCTCGGGAGACGAAGATGGTCGACACTGTTGTTGTCCGGGGGTGGCAAGCCGCCACGGCGTGGTGGCGCCACCCGACGCACCGTTGCTCGATCCGCCGGAGTACGAAAAGCGCCCAGCGCCGTCATCGCCGAAACGATCGACGACTGTGAGCCAAGAAACAGTTAGGCGAGCCCTAGCAGGCACACCTCGAACAAGGTGACACTGACCAGGATCGACGGGCCAGGCCACGCCAGGACCACGCCGCCCAAAATGGCTGTCAGCACGCCGACCGCCAGCGTCTCTTTCCACGGCTGTTGGGCCAGAACGTTATTCATGGTGTTGCTCCTTCTACATCGTCGACTTCATGTTCGCAACCCGACGACCTCCTGTCGCTGCAGGGCGACGGGTTTCGCTGCCGGCCGTCGATTGCTCGCCGACGCATCAATCATTGAATGAGCCAGCGCCAGTGTCGATATGGTCGATTGCAACGTGTCTCAGCGGTGGTTGTCTCCGTCAACAACGCCCGCAGCGACGTCGGCGTCCCGCCGATTTGCCACGCAAAACTTGCCGGCATGTCGCCGGCCAAACAAGGTAAGGATCGCTTGTGTCACCGCCGCAGCCCAGCAACAAGGCAGTTAAAACCAGGATTGACAACATGATCCGCGCAAGGCTGACGAGAAAACGGATCCGCAATTACCGTGTTGGTCGAAATCCCGACGAGCACCGGTCTCTCGCCGCCAGCCGCTCCGGATGGAGAATCGCAACGGCTCTTGAGGAATCCGGTTGAGGGGCTTGCGCCGGCTTGACACCGTGCACGGTCCATCGCCTAAGTCTCTTCGTGCCGAACATATCTCATTGTTGCCCGAAGCGTGAATCCTCGTCGTTATCTTCAGATACAAAATCGTTGCCGCAAGAGCCGCGCGACCGACATTGCCGACGTGTGCGTCACCGATCGCGGCCGCACCGAACTGTCTTTGCGAGCGTCGGTTGAAGCAGCGAGCAGGATAGTGCCCTCATTCACTGCCTTCCAATTTTGTCAACTCATCGTCGAACCATGCACTCACGTAACGGAGCTCGTCCTTGACACTGACGGCCCGCTCTGGCCGCAACTCCAATCTGGCAACGATCTCTTGGGCCACATGACGTGAATGATCGGATAACTCCTTCGCCCCACAGTGGCACGAATGGCCGGTGTCGGCGGTGAAATCCTCAATGCGATGCCGCTCGATGACCTCGCGTATGCGATCGATGAGATCAGTCATTCACGTCAACCCCGTCCTTGACCGCTTCGCTGACTCGTCCAGGGTAGGAGTCGTCGCGCCAGTCCTCGCCGTGCTCGAGAAACAAAAGTCGACACTTCGTCGGCGTTCTGGTGAATCGATTAGATAAGCCGGCGATAGACCTCGAACGCCAGACACAGTTCTGCGATGTCCCGTGGGCGCGCGAGAGATCTTCCGGTGCGTTTCTCGATTCGGCGCAATCGGTAGCGCACGGTGTTGGGGTGACAACAGAGTCGCTCGGCGGCGGCGACCACCGAGGCGTCGGTGTCCTGCCACGCCCGAAACGTTTCGAATAGGATCTCGCGCTCCCCGTCGGGCAGGTCGCCAAAACAGGCCAACGCTGTGCCGGCCGACTTGACCATCACCTCCGGGTCGGCGAGCGCGGCGGTGGCCAGGATCGTTCCGTCGAACACCGCGACCGGCGAAGCGGAGTCGGGCTGGCCCCGCAGCGTTAGCTTGGCGAAGTGCAGAGCCCGCTGCGTCTCGCGGAGATCGTTGAATCGCGCGCTCACCCCGACGCGGTCGACCGCCGTCCGAGACACCAGAGCGATAACCTGATCGAGTCGCTGCTCGGATGCGACGTGCACAATCCCGAGCTGCCAATCGGGCAGGAGCCGCCATGCCGAATACACGTCGAGGCTGCGCAACTTCGATTCAATGACCGGCAGCGGCTCGCTGCCCCCGGAGCCAACCTCGGCGGCAATGACCACAAAGGGACCATCCTTTGGCAGCCGAAGATTGCCGGCGACCTCGCTCAAGCTGCAGTCGTCGAAGACTCGGCCCTCGAGTAGCGAGTCGATCAAGAACGAGCGCCGTGACGTGTCATCGAGCATTTGGCGTTTCTGCTCGTCACGATATCCGGCCACCACGGCCGTGCCGATCAGTTCGGCGAAGCCGCTGATGCGGGCCTCGGTGTCGGCCGGCATGTGCCCGGGTTCAACCGAACCCACGGCCGCCAGGCCCCACACGCGTCCATCGACGATGACCGGCACGCCCACCGCCGTACGCACGCCCACCTCTCGGACTCGTGCGGCGAGCGACCCGGCGCTGTTCTCATGGCTGTCCATCCGCGCGGGCATCCCCGTGCATTGCACCGTCGCTGCGAGGGTGTTGCCGTCGATCGGGCTTCGGGTGCCCACGGGCCACTTCACGGGTGCCGGGGAACGGTGATCGACAGCCAATAGCGTGATTTCGCCGCTTGTCTCGTAACGCCACAATCCGGCCCTGTCCGTGGGCAAGCATCGGCGCATTTCTTTGACCACCGCGTCGAACACCTCGGACGGTTCGACCCCTCGGGCCACTAGCGCAGCCAGTCGGCGCAAGGCCGCCTGCTCTGCCGCGAGCCGGCGATACTCCGCGTACAGCTGGGCGTTGTCCACAGACCAATCGAATTGCCCGGCCGCAAGCTCGCCGGCGTTTAAAAGTTCGTCCATGGCTCGCCCCTAGGGGTTATCGGTATTGGTGTCAGGCCTAGCGAACGAGCCAAGCCGTAGTCATAGGCCAGTCTGGTCAGCTGCCAAAGCTCGCCCCTTCATGTCTCGCATCGCCAACACGATGCGCCGACGAGGCGCTATCACCACCATCCCCCGGAAGTTTGCTGCCGTCCATGTGACCGGTTACACGATGGGGGGCAGCCCACTGTGCCTGATCACAACGGCCGCATTGCTGCTGTGGGCTCGGAACGGCTGACCGCTCACGTCCGCCAGTGGGCAGAGCCTATGGTTTGGGGATATGAGCGCGACAACACACCCTGTCGGCGACCGGCGTGGCGCCGCCCCTGATCCGCACATCGTCGAGCTCGGCAAACTCATGCTGGCCCGCGCCCCGAGACTGGGAAAAGCGATGGCGGATCTGCTCTGCCGGGAAATCGACGCGTACCGTGACGGCACCGTCGTCACGAAGGATCAAGTAGCCGAAAGTTGCGTGGCGAACGTGACGTTCATCTTCGACTCGCTCGCCGGGGACGCGGACGTCGACGTGTCGCCTGCCGAGCACACCGGCACCGCACGCGCGCTCGCCGGTGTGCCGCTGCCGGCGGTGATGACCGCCTACCGGATCGGATTTCGATTCATGTGGGAGCAGACCCTCGCCGCCGCGCGCGCCGCGGCAATACCCACCGACTCGATCCTGAATGCCACCGCACGGGTCTTCCTCGCTCAGGACACCTTCACCCAGATGATGGCCTCCGCCTACCGCCAGCAGCTGACCACGCAGATTCTCGAGCAAGAAGAAGAGCGATCGGCTCTGGTGGAAGCGCTGCTGTCACGGCGGATCACCGACACGCAAAGCCTCTGGGAGGCCGCCGACCTGCTGCGGCTACCCACCTCGGGACCCTACGTCGTCGTGGCAGCCGAGCTGCCGGCGATCGGGAAGCTCGGATTGCCGACAATCGAAAACAAGCTGTCCGTCCGCGACATCCGGTCGGCGTGGCGGCTGCTGCCGGACTTACAGGTCGGCATCGTCCATCTGCGGGGCAACGCGACGCCAGCCGCCCTCGGCAAGCTTGTCGAGGTGCTCCGGCAGGCCGCGACCGCGCGAGTCGGCATCAGTCCGCCGTTTCACGAGCTGGCCGAAACACGCGACGCACTGCGATTGGCCCGGCTGGCGGTCACCGCGAAGCCGTCGGGCGAGTCGCTCATTGCTGTCTTCGACGACACCCCGCTTGCCGTCGCGGCGGTCAGTGCGCCCGAGGTTATGACGAAGATCAGGTCATCAGTACTAGGGCCACTGGACGAACTGGCCGCCGAGGAACGCACCGTCCTTCTCGATACCTTCCGGGCTTGGGTAGGGGCGGGCGGCTCTGCCAACGACACCGCCGCGAAGATCTTTTGCCACCCCAACACCGTGCGGCACCGGCTGCACCGCATCGAGGAGCTGACCGGCCGATCACTCTCGCGGCCAAAAGATCTCGCGGAGCTGTGTCTGGCTTTCGAGATCGAGCAGAGACTGCCCTAAGCGGCCCTGTGAGACCCTGTTACGCCTTCGTCCGGTGGCGAACCTGGAACGCGTCGATGACATCGATGATGCCGATGACGATCAGCCACCAGCCGGCGACCAGGGTCAAGATCTCGATCGAATCCAGCGGGTAGATGATCAGCACCCCGCCGCCGATAACGATGATCACACCGGCGAGCGCCTGCCAACCGCGTGCGGGCAGGTGGTCGAGAGATAGCGCCGTGGCGAGCAGCATCACCCCGCGGAACACCCAACCGATGCCGATCCACAGGGCCAAAAGCAGGATCGACTCGAGTTTGTCGCGAAAGCAAAAGAAACCCAGAACCAGCGACACGACACCGGTGAGGAACATCAGCACTCTCATTGCGGCGCCAGTATGTGCGCCGAAGGCGGCAAACACATACCCAATTCCGGAAACCACCAGGTAGATGCCGAACAGGACACCCGCGACCAGCAGTGTCTTGCCTGGCCAGACCAGCGCGATGACACCGAGCGCCACAGCCACGACACCGATGAGCAGAAGCAACTGCCACGCACTGCGAGCAAGCTGACGCAGTGGATTCTCGAAAACGGTCTGATCAGTATTTGTCATCCAAATATCATTAATCGGAATCGACATCAATGGAATATCCGCGGCGACACAATTCGGCATCGCGCATCGGTATCGCGAACAATGTCGGGCTGAAACTGCTGATATATGGGGCCGCGGTCGCGCGGTAGCTGGGCGTAACTGGGCCCCTCCGCGACCAATTTGTCGTCGCGAGACAAGAGCGCGTCGCAAGTTGGTTGGTTCAGGACATGACCGCACCGCGGTGGCGGCGGTACGTTTTGCGACGAACCCAATGATTCGATCCAAACGGGTCGAATTATCAAGTACCACAACCGATTCCGACTACCGCATTGCGGAGAAATCAAGGTGAAACCATGTTGCTGCCCGCCCTCATCATGCTGATGGTCCTGGCCCCCGTGCTCCTGCCGGCGATCATTACCGCAGTCCACCTAATCACCGGCCAGGCGCGGACCAGCACCCAAGATCGCGTTGCGGCCAACTTCCCGCGGCGCACAGCATCCCCGCGTCTCGCCGTTCCCGCCATGGCGTGACGTCTGCCCCGCACCACTCGACCGGGCCCGCACCAGCAGGTGCGGGCCCGCTCATTTGGGCTGCAGAACCGCGGGGCCGTACCAGTGGCACGCGAGCAGCGCAAGTTCCACCTCGAGCCGGTCGCTGCCGATCTCGCGGCCGCGCCGCGCAACGGCGCGGCCCACGCGATACTTCACCGAGTTGAAGTGCATGTTGAGTCCCTCGGCGGCCGTCTTGTAGCTGGAACCGCAAGCCAGATACATCCGCAACGTCTCACGCAGCCGCGCGTCGTTCTCGTTGTCGCCGGCAAGGTCGCCCAGCACGGCGGCCACCCATTCGCGGGTGTCGACCACGTCGCCACCGAGACGCGCCACCACGGACAACCCCGGATCCGTGGCGGCGATGACCGTCGGCGTTGATGAATTGGGGCGCTCCCTGACGATCGCGACGCCGCGGGCTTCGGCAGCCTCCCGGTGTGAGCGGCGAAAGCCTTCGATGCCGCCCGCCATGGTCCCGATGGCCACGCTCGGCGAGTCCGGGCGGGTCAGCGCGAACCGGCGGACCTTCGCAACGACGTCAGCGGCGTCGGTCGTCGCGGCGCGATACGGCAGCCACCCCCATCCACAGCTTCGATCGGCGGCAACGAAGAGCGGGCCGGCGCCGGCACCGGCGGCTTCGCCCAGTTCGCGAACAAACCGTTGCAGCCTGGCAAGGTCGTCGCCTTCGGAGCCCACGTCCGGATACCACATGATGAGCCCGAGATGGTGCCAGCGCAGCGGATACCGGATCGACGTGGTTGCCGCATCGACATCGATGGCCTTGTTCGCGGCCAGAACCTCGCGCACCCGGAGGGCGCGAAGGCTGTTCTGGTTCTCCAGCCAGCGTTCGCGTTCGTCTTCGTAGACTGCGACGACTTGCTGCGACATCCAGTCGATGTACCCGAACATCGTGGCGGTGATCGCCTCGATCACCTCCACTCTCATCGATTCCGGGATATCGATCGTGCGCAATTCGGCGAAAACCGCCTCATTCATCCAGCGCTGACCGAGCCGATAGGCGCGCACCAGCGCATTGACCGGCACCCCGTGCTGCGCCAATCGGCGGGCGTACTCCAGCGCTGCGGTGGGGGCCTCGACGCGCTCGACTGCGATGTCGTAGCGCAACGCGTGCAAGAGCGTGTCCACGTTGCCCTCGACACTGGTCCCGAGCAACTCCACGAGCGCTGGATCGCCGCGCAGCTCGGGGATCTGCTCCTCGAGGGAGCGACGAAGCTCCGAGGACACGTCGGCCACCCGTCCGTGCAATCGGCCGGCGACCTCGGCGACGTAACTATTCACCTCGACACCGCTGTCAAGAGGTGGTTTCTTCACATCCATGACGTTAGACCCGGTTGTCGCCCGGCGATAACACCGCCGCGCGGTTTTGTTGGTGACTGACTGTGTCACACCGCGCATAATTCCTAATGTTGGCGCCACTCTCAGCAAACAAAGGTCGAAGGAGCCACGACAATGGGATTCACCAAGCCCTATCTTCCGGATGTTGATCCGGACACCTTCCTGGAGAAGCCGCTGATGGAGCGGATGCGGATCCTCGCCACCGACTGGGCCGAACATGGCTTCGGCTCACCGAAGATGATCCACACCATGTACATCCTGAAGCTGGTCGTGTTCTTCGCGATCGGTGGCATCACAATCGCGACGTTGACGTCGGGGCTGCCCGCCTTCTGGCACGTAAGTGAATGGTGGAACCAACCGATCGTCTACCAGAAGGTCATCCTGTGGACCGTGCTGCTCGAGGCCATTGGCGTGGCCGGCTCCTGGGGGCCGTTGGCCGGCAAGGTCAAGCCGATGACCGGCGGCATCCTGTTCTGGGCCCGACCGGGAACCATCCGGCTGCGCCCGTGGAAGTGGGTGCCGTTCACCAACGGCGACCGGCGCACCTGGTTCGACATCGCGCTCTACCTGGCGCTGCTGGTGAGCCTGGCCGTCCCGCTGCTGTCACCAGGCGTGCACAGCGACTCGCTCTCGAAGGCGGTGCCGGACAACACATCCGGTCTGGTGAACCCGGCCCTGCTGATCGCGCCGATCGCGCTGCTGGTGCTGATCGGTCTGCGGGACAAGACCATCTTCCTGGCCTCCCGCGGCGAGCAGTACCTGCCGGTCCTGGTCATCTTCGCCGTGTTCCCGTTCGTCAACATGATCATCGCGCTGAAGATGGTGATCGTGGTGGTTTGGGTCGGTGCCGGCTGGTCGAAGTTCGGTAAGCACTTCTCCAACGTCATTCCGCCGATGGTGAGCAACACGATATTCGCGCCCAAGTTTTTGCGACGGGCCCACTACCGCGAATTCGGGAGCGACATGCGGCCGTCGCGGCTGGCGGACTTCATGGCACACGTCAATGGCACCACGGTCGAGATCATTGCTCCGCTGGTCCTGTTCTTCTCCACCAACAAGTGGGTGACGCTGGTTGCGGCGTTGTTGATGGTGGGCTTCCACCTGTTCATCATCTCGACCTTCCCGCTTGCGGTGCCGCTGGAATGGAACGTGGTCTTCGCCTACACCACGATTTTTCTCTTCCTCGGCTTCCCGAACTGGAACGGATACGCCCCCTGGGACATGACGCCGCCCTGGCTGGCCCTCATCGTCGCGGCCGCGCTGCTGTTCTACCCGATCCTGGGCAATCTGCGGCCGGACAAGGTGTCCTTCCTGCCTGCGATGCGGCAGTACGCGGGCAACTGGGCCTCGGCGTTATGGACCTTCGCGCCCGGTACCGAGCAGAAGCTGAACAAGGTCACCCGCTCGGCGTCCAACCAGATCGACCAGTTCATCGCGGCCGGCTACGAGCCGAAGTGGGCGGAGATCACCCTGCAGAAGACGACCGCGTGGCGAAGCATGCACAGCCAGGCCCGCGGCCTGTACTCGCTGCTGTTGAGCCACCTACCCGACATCGACGTCCGGACGGTCCGGGAGGGCGAGTTCACCTGCAACTCACTGATCGGCTTCAACTTCGGCGACGGCCACCTGCATGACGCAGACATGATCCGGGCCGTGCAGGACGAAGCCGGATTCGAGCCGGGCGAGTGCGTCATAGCCTGGGTGGAGTCGGAAGCGTTTGGCAGCGGCGTCCAGCACTATCAGTTGATCGACGCCGCACTCGGGGTGGTCGAGCGCGGCACCTGGAAGGTGGCCGATGCGGTTGAGGAGCAGCCCTGGTTGCCCAACGGCCCCATCCCGACTCAGGTGAGATGGTCGCTTCTCGACGCGGCGAACGGGTCGCTGCGCGGCACGAGTCCTACGGCGGCCGCCGAAGATCAGGAGCACGGTCACGGAGCCCTGGCATGAGTACCGCATTGGTGGTGGGCGGCGGCCCCAACGGGCTTGCCGCCGCCCTCTCCCTGGCCGCCGAAGGCGTGCAGGTCACCGTGCTCGAGGCCGCCGACGAGGTCGGCGGTGGCGCCCGCAGCGGCGAGGCAATCATCCCCGGCCTGCTGCACGACCACTGCTCGGCCATCCACCCGATGGCCGTCGGCTCGCAGTTCCTGAGCAGCTTCAACCTGGACCGGTACGGCCTAACGTGGCGCTGGCCGGAGATCGATTGCGTGCACCCCCTCGACGACGGCAGCGCCGGCGTGCTGCACCGCTCGGTGGAGCAGACCGCGGCCGGTCTCGGTCGCGACGGATCACGGTGGCGGCTCGCGTTCGGCTATCCGGCAGCCCGGTTCGACGCACTCAGCGAGGACATCATGCGGCCCCTGCTGCGGTTCCCGCACCATCCGCTGATGCTGGCCCGGTTCGGTGCGCCCACCGTGCTTCCCGCGTCGACGTTCGCCCGGCTGTTCCGCAGCGAGGAGGGGCGGGCCTTGTTCGGAGGTGTTGCGGCCCATGCCTTCCGGCCGCTGCACTACCCGATGACCTCCGCCATCGGGATGGGCATCATCGCGGCCGGCCACCGGCACGGCTGGGCGGTGGCCGAAGGTGGATCGCAATCGATCACCGACGCAATGGTGGCGCTGCTTGGCGATTTGGGCGGCAAGATCGAGACCGGTGTCCGGGTCCAGACGGCGTCGCAGCTGCCGCCCGCGGACGTCACGATGTTCGATCTGGCGCCTGGTGCGGTCGCCGGGATCCTCGGGGACCGTCTGCCGCGTCGGGTTTCGCGTGGCTTCACCAGGTTCCGGCGCGGTCCCGGTGCGTTCAAAGTCGACTTCGCCGTCGAGGGCGGCGTGCCCTGGACCAACCCGGACGCCCACCGCGCCGGCACGGTTCACCTGGCCGGGACCTACGCCGAGCTCGCCGCGACCGAGCGGGAAATCCACGCCGGCCGCATGCCCGAGCGCCCGTTTGTGCTGGTTGGTCAGCAGTATCTGGCCGATCCGCTACGCTCGGTGGGCAATACGCACCCGGTGTGGAGCTACGCGCACGTCCCGAACGGCTATGCCGGCGACGCCACCGAGGCGATCATCGCCCAGATCGAGCGGTTCGCCCCCGGTTTCCGGGAACGCGTTGTCGGCCAGACGGTTCGCTCGACCACCCAGATGGCCGCCTACAACCTCAACTATGTCGGCGGCGACATCATGACGGGCGCCAAGGACATTCGTCAGCTGACCTTCGGGCCGCGAATCACGCTGTCGCCCTACACCATCGGAGTGCCTGGCATGTACATCTGCTCGGCGGCCACCCCGCCGGGGCCGGGCGCCCATGGCATGTGCGGCGCCAACGCCGCCCACCTCGCGCTCGCCTATCTGGCTCGGCGGGCGTAACACCAAGCCTTGTGCACGTGTAGTCATCTGACTACACGTGCACAACTGCTGGCACATGCAGCACCACAGGAGGATCGGATGGCAATGGAGCGATTCGTGAAATCGGCGGGCAAGGCAGGCGTCACGATCGCCGCTGCCGGCGTACTAGGCTTTCGCGGGGTTGATGACCACCGGCGTGGGCATCAGCGAGGCCGATACGATTCAAACCGAGGGCAGCTATCCGACTCGGGAAGCCTGTCAGGACGCCGACCCGGGCGTGAAGGCCACAACGCCGGGTAACTGGAACAATTTCTGGTGTGTCCCGGATCGTGTGGCTGCCGGCATGTGGCGCTTGGTTTTAAGCAACTGAAAGGCAGTCACCCAAGGACAATTCGCCTACCTGGCTCCGCGAGCGTAACGCCATGGCGAAAAACCGGGCCTCTGTCCGCCGTGGCGTTACGCTCGCGCACCGGTCGGATACGTGTAGAAGCCCTCGCCGGTCTTGACGCCGAGCTTGCCGGCATCGACATAGGACTGCAACAACTCGCGCACGTGCTTCGGTAAGTACGGGAACTCTTCGGCGTAGTGGTTCTCGATGTCGAGCACAACATCCAGTCCAACCAGGTCCATCATCTGGAACGGCCCGGCGGGCACGCCCCAGTTGACCTTGAACATTCCGTCGACGTCCTCCGGACGGGCCACGCCCTCGGCGACCACGGCCAGCGACTCGCGCTTGATGGCCGCCCAGATACGGTTGAAGATGAAGCCGGTGCACTCCTTGCGCGCCTCGAACGGATGGACGCCGAACTCGGGCAGCACGCTCAGCAGTGTGTCGAGCAGGCCGCGGTCGGTCTGACCGTCGGACATCAGGTCGACGGCGTTGACCTCCGGTGGCATGTAGAAGTGCATGTTGCACAAACGGGTTTTGTCCCGCACGTTTTCGGCCATCAGACGCGATGGGTACGACGACGAGTTGGTCGCGAAGATGGTGTCCGGCGGCGCCGCTTGGTCGATCTGGTCCCACGTCGCGATCTTTATCTCGAGCTTCTCCGGGACGGATTCAACGACCAGCCAGGCGTCGTCTAAAGCCTCTTCGAGCGACCCCGTCCCGACCGCGCCACCCACTTCGCCGAAGCCTCGGTTGGCCACCACCTTCGGCAGCGTCTCGGTCACGTATTGAACCGCGGCGACGCGCTGTTCGGCGCGGGGCGCGAAGATCCGCACCGTTCCGCCCCGGCTGGCGAACATCAGCGCGATCCGGCGGCCCAGCGTCCCCGCCCCGATCACTGCGACCGGGCGGTTTTGAATGTCCTCGAATGTGTATGTGTACGAGCCAGTCACATACGCATGCTAAGTCCCGGTCGCGTGCCCGGATCCGTCGCCAACCGACAAAGTTGGCCAGACCGTTGTCCGCGGTGGACAACGCGCTTCCAGGATCGGTCGCAGCGTGCCCGCCCGGCGACGCCGGTCCGCGGGATCGGCGATATTTTGTGGCTGTTGACGGAGGTCAACGCCCCTCGCGCGTGAGATAGTGACCTTGATGGCCGACGTCGATCAACATGCGTCGCAGCGGGATCTGGTCTCTGACATTCCCGCGGAGCTGCACGACGCGGGATTCGAAGATGTCGCCGAAATCGGGCGCGGCGGCTTTGGCGTCGTGTATCGATGCGCTCAGCCGATGCTGGACCGCTCGGTCGCCGTCAAGGTTTTGACCGCCGACCTTGACCAGGAAAATCTCGACCGATTCCTGCGCGAGCAGCACGCGATGGGTCGGCTATCCGGCCACCCCAACATCGTGACCATCCTGCAAGTCGGCACCACGACCAGGGGCCGGCCGTTCATCGTGATGCCCTACCACGCCAAGAATTCACTCGAAGCGCTGATCCGTCTGCACGGTCCGCTGGATTGGCATGAGACGCTGCGCATCGGCGTGAAGCTGGCGGGTGCGCTCGAGGCCGCCCATCGGGCGGGCATCCTGCATCGTGACGTCAAGCCGGGAAACATTCTGCTGAGCGAGTACGGCGAACCCGAGCTGACCGACTTCGGTATCGCCAGGATGGCCGGCGGCTTCCAGACGGCCACGGGCGTCATCACCGGTTCACCGGCGTTCACCGCGCCCGAAGTCCTCGAGGGCAAGACACCCACACCCGCATCGGACGTGTATTCGCTCGGCGCGACGCTGTTCTGCGCGCTGACCGGCCACGCCGCGTTCGAGCGCCGCAGTGGGGAGAAGGTGGTCGCTCAGTTTCTTCGAATCACGTCACAACCGATACCGGATCTGCGTGAGCGGGGATTTCCTGCCGAAGTTTCCGCGGTCATCGAACGCGCCATGGCCCGCGATCCCGCGGCTCGTCCGGTCAGCGCGGCGGCGTTCGGCGACGAACTGCGCGAGGTTCAGCGCACTAGCGGTGTGGCCGTCGACGAGATGGCCCGTCCCGTTGAGTTGGGCGTGGAGCACCGGACGTCATCGGTGGCCGCGACACAGGTTCGGCGGGATACCGGGGCCACACCGACGCCCCCCACTCCGGCGACGAAATACCGACCGCCGGTTCCGACCCGATCGCTGGTGGCCCGCAACCGGCTGTTCGACGTCCTCCGGGCGGGCGGTCGCCGACGGTTGGTCCTTATCCATGCGCCCTCGGGCTTCGGCAAGAGCACGCTGGCGGCCCAGTGGCGAGAGGAACTCGACCGCGACGGCGTCGCGGTCGGCTGGCTGACGATCGACGACGACGACAACAACGTGGTGTGGTTCCTGGCGCATCTGCTCGAGTTGATTCAGCGGGTCCGTCCCGCGCTCGCCGCGTCATTGAGTCAGGTGCTCGAGGACCACGGCGACGACGCCGCCCGCTACGTCTTGACCAAGCTCATCGACGAGATTCACGAAAAAGACGATCGGATGGCACTGGTCATCGACGACTGGCAGCGGGTATCGGACGCGCAGACCACCGCCGCTCTCGGCTTTCTGCTCGAGCGTGGATGTCACCACCTGCAGATCATCGTGACCAGCTGGTCACGCGCCGGACTGCCCGTGAGCAAGTTGCGGATCCTGGATGAATTGGTCGAAATAGACTCTGACGCACTGCGTTTCGACATCGATGAGGCTCGATCGTTGCTGAACGACGTTGATGACCTGCAGTTGTCGGAAAGCGACGTGCAAGCATTGACCACGTCGACCGAGGGGTGGGTCGCCGCCCTACAGCTGGCAGCGCTTGCCCTGCGCGGCGGCGGCGACACCAACGCCCTGGTAAGTCGACTATCCGGCGCGACCGACATGGTCGGCGAATTCCTCGCCGAAAATGTCCTGGACACCCTGGAACCGGAGATGACCGAGTTCCTGCTGGCAACGTCGATCACCGAGCGGACCTGCGCTGGGCTCGCATCCGCGCTGGCTGAAGTGCCCCGCGGCCAGGCGATGCTGGAAGAGATCGAGCGGCGCGGCCTGTTCCTGCAGCGATGCGACGAGGACCCGAACTGGTTTCGCTACCACCACATGTTCGCCGAATGCCTGCGCCGCCGACTCGACCGTGACCACCCCGAGCGGGTCGAACAACTCCACCAGGCCGCGTCGGAATGGTTCGTCGAACGCGGCCACCTCAACGAGGCCGTCGACCACGCGCTGGCCTCGGGCGACTCCACGCGCGCGGTCGACTTGGTCGAGCAGGACGAGACCAACCTGCTCGAGCAGTCCAAAATGACCACCCTGCTGGGAATCGTCAAGAAGTTGCCGCCGCGGTTGGTGGTTTCGCGGGCACGTCTCCAACTGACCATCGCGTGGGCGAACATTCTGCTGCAGCGCGCGGCGCCCGCCGCCGCGGCGCTGAAGTCTTTCGAGGCAGCCCTGGATCGTGCGGACCTCAACGACGCGACACGGGCGGACCTGCGCGTCGAAGCCGACGTGCTGCGCGCAGTCGCCGACATGTTCGCCGACCGGATGGGCGGCATCGATCATCTGGTCGCCGAAGCATTGTCACGACCGGACACTTTCCATCCCCGGGTTCCCGGCGTGGCCGGAAATTGTGCAGCGTTAGCCGCTATTTATCACTTCGACTTCGATGCCGTGCACCGGTTGCTGGCGTGGGCGGCGCCTTACCAGGAGATGATGGGTCCATTCGCCAGCGTCAACGCGCGCTGCTTCGGCGGGATCGCCGCCAGGTATCAGCTCGACATCCCCACCGCCCTGGCGAATTTCCGGGAAGGGTATGAGATGGGCGTGACGGTAGGACCGCACTCACACGCCGCACGGCTGGCCGGTGCGCTTCTCGGCGACCTGCTCTACCAAACCGGGGAATTGGCCGAGGCCATGCGCCTACTGGACGAAAGCTACCAGCTGGGGTCCGAGGGCGCCGGTGTCGACTACATGATCGCCGAATACGTGACCGGCGCGAGAATCAAGGCGGCGCAGGGGGAACGCGGCGCTGCGGTCGAGCGCCTCGCCGACGGCGCGAAAGCCGCGGAGCAGTTGCGGTTACCGCGCCTCGCGGCCGCCATCGCCAACGAGCGCATCCGCCTGGGCATCGAGATCGCGCCGGAGGTTGCCGCCCGGCTGCGAGCCACCCGCACAATTCCTCACGACGACGGAATTGCCGTCATCACAGCCGAACTCGACGAGAATTCCGGGATTCGGCTGTTGTCGGCGAGCGATTCGGCCGACGACCGGGAGCAGGCGTGCCGACGCGCAGCCGACCTGCTTGCCGGAATCGATGACACGCGAAGGCCGTTGGCGGCGCTGACCGCGCAACTGCTGTTGGTCGAAACGCTCAGGGCAGCAGGCAGATCGGATGACGCTCACGCCCTGCTTGCAGATGTGGCGGCGCGGTGCGAGAAAGTCGGACTGTCACGTCTGCTCGTAGACGCCGGACTCGGGTAGCGGCGGGAACTCGCGGGAGACCCAGCGAGCCGCCCGGAGTAGGCAGCTACCCTGTTTTCGCTGGTGTGAGGCTATTGCGGCCTATAGGAGCCGAGCCTGCTCGGGCTGCGAGTCGACCGGTTCCAGCAGCTCCGGCCCGTTGTTGCGGACGTTGTTGACCAGTGTCGACACTTCGCGCGTGCGGATGTCGCGCACGTCGGGCGCGCCGGCGAGCAGCTCTTCATCGACCGGGGCGTCCGGGTTCAGCCAGCGGTCCCAGTCCCGTTCGGGCACCACCAGGGGCATCCGGTCATGGATTTCGGCGAGCTCCCCGGGCGCGTCGGTGGTGATGATCGTGCAACTCAGCAGCGGCGGGCCGTCTTTGGCGGGCTTCCAAACCGACCACAGACCCGCCATGAACAGCGGCTCGCCGTCTTCGCGGTACATGAAGAACGGCGTTTTGCGGGACTTCTTGTCGGCACCGTCCGAATTGACGCGCCATTCGTAGTAGCCGTCCATCGGTATGAGGCAACGCTTGGACTTGGCGCTCGAGCGGAAGGCGGGCGAGCTGGTGACCTTGTCGGCGCGGGCGTTGATCAGCAGCGGACCCTTGCCCTCCGGCGCCCCGTCGGGCCCGGCCTTGGCCCAGGGCGGGATCAGGCCCCAGCGCATGAGCCGGACGCGGCGAGTCGGGTCGTCTTCGGGCTCGGTGTGCCGGGTGACCACGGTCGCGATGGTCGTGGTCGGTGCCACGTTGTAGTTGGGCGCGCCGGCGTTGGGCGTGGTTCCGGTCGCTTCGTCGATCGCCTTGATTTTCTCGGCCAGCTTGGCGGGGTCCGTCGTCACCGCAAAACGTCCGCACATGGTTTCCATGGTGCCCCGTATCCACGACACTCGCCGACACGGCAGGATGAAGCAGGTGAGCAGCACCAAGGCGTGGACGGCCCCACAGGCGACCGCGCCGGTGCACGCGACCGTGACCGTGCCGGGCTCGAAGTCGCAGACCAACCGGGCGTTGGTGCTGGCGGGGCTGGCGGCCGCGCAGGGAAACGGCGCCTCCACCATCAGCGGGGCGCTGCGCAGCCGGGACACCGACCTGATGATCGGAGCGCTGCGCACCCTCGGCCTGCGCGTCGACGGGGCCGGACCCGAACTGACGGTCAGCGGCCGCATCACCCCCGCGCCCGACGCCCGAGTGGATTGCGGCCTGGCGGGCACGGTCTTGCGCTTTGTTCCGCCGCTGGCGGCGCTGGCCGATTCGGTCGTGGCGTTCGACGGCGACGAGCAAGCCCGGGCCCGGCCCATCGCGCCGCTGCTAGATGCGCTGCGCGGCCTCGGCGTCCGGATCGACGGCGCCGGTCTTCCCTTCCGGGTTCAAGGCAGCGGATCGGTCGACGGCGGCACGGTGGCCATCGATGCGTCGGCGTCCTCGCAGTTCGTGTCCGGTCTGCTGCTGTCGGCACCGTCGTTCACCGAAGGGCTGACCGTCCAGCACACCGGCGCGGCACTGCCGTCGGCGCCGCACATCGCGATGACGATCGTGATGCTGCGGCAGGCCGGAGTCGAGGTCGACGATACCGTCCCAAACCGCTGGCGGGTGCGCGCCGGCGCGGTCGCGGCCCGGCACTGGGCAGTCGAACCCGATCTGACCAACGCCGTTCCGTTTTTGGCGGCGGCCGTGGTCAGCGGCGGAACGGTGCGCATCACCGGCTGGCCGGCGACCAGCGTGCAGCCCGCCGACAACATCCTGGGCGTCTTGGGCAAGCTGAATGCCGTTGTCACCCAGACCGATTCGTTCCTCGAGGTGCGGGGGTCGGCCGACTACGCCGGCTTCGACGTCGACCTGCGAGCCGTCGGAGAGCTGACACCGTCGGTGGCGGCGCTGGCCGCGCTGGCCACCCCCGGCTCGGTGTCACGCCTCTCCGGCATCGCCCATCTGCGCGGCCACGAGACCGATCGGCTCGCCGCGCTGAGCACCGAAATCAACCGTCTGGGCGGCGATTGCGCCGAAACGCCCGACGGCCTGGTGATCACCGCGACACCGCTGCGCCCCGGCACCTGGCGCGCCTATGCCGACCATCGAATGGCGATGGCCGGCGCTATCGTCGGACTGCGGGTGGCGGGTGTCGAGGTGGACGACATCGGCGCCACAAGCAAAACGCTGCCAGAGTTCCCGCAGTTATGGGCGCGCATGCTCGCCGACGCGGAGCCCGGCGACGATGCGGGCCGCCGTGGCGGCCCGAGGAGGAGGCGGGCAATCGAGCCGGAGCCCGGCATGTGAGGCCCGGTGACTACGACGAGTCCGACGTCAAGGTCCGCTCCGGCAGGGGCTCGCGGCCGCGGACCAAGACCCGTCCCGAGCACGCCGACGCCGAGGCGGCCATGGTGGTCAGCGTCGACCGCGGCCGCTGGGGATGTGTGCTGGGTGGCCGCCCCGACCGCCGGGTCACGGCCATGCGGGCGCGCGAACTGGGCCGCACCCCGATCGTCGTCGGCGACGACGTCGATCTGGTCGGCGACCTGTCCGGGCGCACGGACGCCCTGGCCCGCATCGTGCGCCGCGGCGAGCGGCGAACGGTGTTGCGGCGCACCGCCGATGACACCGATGCCACCGAGCGAGTGGTGGTCGCCAACGCCGACCAACTGCTGATGGTGATGGCGCTCGCGGACCCGCCGCCGCGCACCGGGCTGGTCGACCGGGCGCTGATCGCGGCCTACGCCGGCGGCCTGACCCCGATTCTGTGCCTCACCAAAACCGACCTCGCCCCGCCGGAGCCGTTCGCCGAGCAGTTCGTCGATCTGGACCTGACAGTGGTCGCCGCCGGCCGCGACGATCCGCTGCTCGCGGTGGCCGGCCTGCTCGCCGGGAAGATCACCGCGCTGCTCGGGCATTCCGGCGTCGGCAAGTCGACGCTGGTGAATCGCCTTGTGCCCGAGGCGGATCGGGCCGTCGGAGAGGTGACGGAGATCGGCAGGGGGCGGCACACCTCGACCCAGTCGGTCGCTTTTCCTCTAGGAGAGCCCCTAGAGGCTACCGGCTGGGTGATCGACACCCCGGGAATCCGCTCCTTCGGGCTGGCCCACATCGAGCCCGATGACGTGCTGATGGCGTTTTCCGATCTGGCCGAGGCGATTGCCGACTGCCCGCGCGGCTGCGGACACATGGGACCGCCGGCCGACCCCGAGTGCGCGCTGGACACGCTGTCCGGGCCCGCCGTCCGCCGCGTCGCCGCGGCCCGGCGGCTGCTCGCGGTGCTCAACCAGACTTAGCCAGCCGCATGCCCAGCTCGCCAGGAGGCACCGGATGTCCCTCGGTGCAACGAATTTCGACGCTCGCCTCGGCGCCGCAGCCCAGGTGGGTGAGCCGCAGGCGGTTGCGGCCCGGCAGATGACGTCGGCCCCACTCGAACATCGCCCAAACCACCGGCATGAAATCCACGCCGGCCTCGGTGAGCACGTACTCCTCGCGGCCGCGCTGCCCGGGCTCACGGTAGGGCCGCCGCGCCAATAGGCCGAGAGCGACCAGTTCGGCCAGCCGCGCCGACGTGGCCGCCTTGGTGATGCCGACCCGGCGGGCGAAGTCGTCGAACCGGGTGGTGCCGTAGTACGCCTCGCGCATGATGAGCATCGCGGACTTGGTGCCGACCACCGCCATGGTCTTCTCGATCGCGCATTCTCCAGCCGCCGACCACTTGTCGCGATCCGCCAGCGCGCCCTGCAGAAATTTGACGTGCCCCTCGGTCGAACGATCCGACGACTGCTGTGACGGTTTACGCCGCCGTTGGGTTGCTTCCTGCTTCATCACCCTGCGCCTCCCGAGTGATAGGAGGTCTTATGGGGGCTCCACCGGAATCGCTGGCGCGATCCCGCCCACTTTCGTGGGAGGCGTGTAACCTCTCCGCCCGCCCGGCGGCGAGGATAATTTTCGCGGCGTTGTGGTCGCGGTCGTGCACGGCGCCGCATGACACGCACGTCCACTCTCGGACTTGCAAGCCAAGTTCGTTCAGCCGATGCCCGCACGCAGAGCACGTCTTGCTCGACGCCAGCCAGCGCGACACCTGATGGACGGTGCGCCCGTAGCAATTGGCCTTGTCTGCAATGATCCGCACGAACTGACCCCACCCGGCATCGCTGATGGCCTGGGAGAGCCGACGGTTGGTGACCATCCCCGCGATGTTGAGGTCCTCGACGTGGATCACTTGGTTCTCGCGAATCAACGCCAAAGCCTGCTTGTGGTGATGGTCCCGCCGACTGCGTGCCACCTCGTTGTGCGCGATGGCAACTTTGCGCCGCGTCTTGTCCCTGTTGATTGATCCTTTCTGCCGGCGGGCTTTCTCCCGCTCCAATCGCCGTAGTTTGCGTAACTTGCGGACCAAATGCTTCGGATTCGCAATTTCCGTCCACGCCCCGTCCGTGGTGGCGATCGTCGCCAATCGCGTGACGCCGACATCCACCCCCGCCTCCCGATGCACCACCGGCAACGGTGTAACCGGAACATCGACGACAAAACTCGCGTAGTAACGGCCGTCGGGTTCGCGGATGATCGTGACGCTTGACGGATCGCTCGGCAACCCGCGAGACCAGCGCACCCGAATCTCGCCAACTTTCGCCGCAAACAATCGTCCATTCGAGCGGAGACGGAAACCGTTGCGGGTAAGCCGAAACGACTGCCTCTGATCTTTGCGCGATTTCATGCGCGGGCGGCCGAGCTTGCGGCCCTGTCGCTTCCCCGACACCGAGTTGAAGAAGTTGCGCCAAGCTCGCCGCGAGTCGTTCACTGACTGCACCAGGGCCACGCTCGGCGCCTCGGCCAACCACGCCCGCTCGCTGGTGGTTTTCGCTTGGGTGATCACCCGGTACTGAATCTCGCTGTCGGACAGCTTCACACCAGCCCGATACGCTTCGCTGCGAAGCCGCAGCGCGTCGTTGAACACCACCCGGGCGAATCCGAATATCCGCGCCAGCATCGCCTGCTGAGCCGGTGTCGGTTCGATGCGGTACCGGTAACGCTTCTGCACACCACGACGGTAAAGCGGACCACTGACAACCCCAACCGACCGCCGCAGCCGACGTCGCGTGCAACCGCTGCACCCGCGTTTTGTGTTGGGACTGGGGTCCGCGACTTCCGCCGAAGCAAGCTCGTGTCACGCAAATCACCTCCCGTCTGGGTTGATTCTAGTGTACCTAGATGTTTACCTGGGTAAAGCGAGGCATACTTAGCCTCGAGGTCTCAAGGAGGAGCCATGGTTCAAGGCCGCGACGCCGTCATCGTCGGTGCCGTCCGCACCCCGATCGGCAAAGGCAAGGCCAGCGGCGCGCTGCACGACGTGCTGCCCGCCGACCTGCTGGCACACAGCCTGCGGGAACTGGTGGCCAGCGCGGGCGTCGACCCGGTGCAGATCGACGATGTGATCGCCGGTGCCGTCACCCAGGTCGGCGACCAGGCCGTCAACATCGCGCGCAATGCGCTGCTGGGCGCGGGGTTCCCCGAGTCGGTACCCGGCGTCACGATCGACCGGCAGTGTGGCAGCAGCCAGCAGGCCATCAGCTTCGCCGCCCAGGGCGTGCTGGCCGGCGCCTACGACCTGGTCATCGCCGGTGGCGTGGAGTCGATGGGCCGCGTCCCGATGGGCACCTCGGTGCTGCCGGGCAGCAATCCGTTCGGCGAGGACATGGCGGCGCGCTACCCGGAGGGCCTGGTGCCACAGGGCATCAGCGCGGAACTGATCGCCGCGAAGTGGGGCTTCTCGCGCACCCAGCTCGACGAGTTCTCCGCCGGCAGTCACGACAAGGCCGCCCGCGCCACCAAGGACGGGCTCTTCGACAACGAGCTGATCCCGATCGCCGGGCTCGCCACCGACGAGATCGTCCGGCCCGGCACGACGGTCGAAACGCTGGCCGGGTTGCAACCGTCGTTCTACAGCGAGGCGGCCAAAGAGCGTTTCCCGCAGATCAACTGGTCGATCACGGCGGGCAACTCCTCGCCGCTCTCCGACGGCAGCGCCGCGGTCCTGATCACCAGCAGCGAGCACGCCAACAAGCTGGGCCTGCGCCCGCTGGCGCGGATCCACACCACGACCGTCGTGGGCTCCGACCCGCTCTACATGCTGACCGGGGTCATCCCGGCCACCGAGAAGGTGTTGCGTCGCGCCGGGCTGACGCTGGCCGACATCGACCTGTTCGAGGTGAACGAGGCGTTCGCGCCCATCGTGCTCGCCTGGGCGCACGACACCGGGGCCGATTTGGCCAAGACCAACGTCAACGGCGGGGCCATCGCGATCGGTCACCCGCTGGGCGCCAGCGGCGCGCGCATCATGACCACGCTGGTCAACGCGCTGCACCAGCGCGGCGGGCGGTACGGGCTGCAGACGATGTGCGAGGGCGGGGGCATGGCGAACGCCACCATCATCGAGCGGCTTGGGTAGGCCGATCATGCCGCGTGAAACCCGCTTCGACGGGGTGCGAGTGCGCTACGACAGCGCGAACAGCTACGACGAGCTGGTGGCCGCGCTGCTGGCCGACATCGGCGACAAACCGGTGCCGATCAGCGAGTTCGCGCAGGCCACCGACAGCTGGGAGTCCTATCGGGAACGTGTTGAACGCCACGTCGGGCCAAGCGGTTTCATGCTGTTCGGCCTGCTCGATCACGGCGCCTGGATCACCAAGACCGGCATCGATCGCAAGGTGTTGCGCGTGATCCTCGGCAACCCGCTGATCGCGATCACGATGCTGCGCCACGACGTGACCGCCGGCCTGTTCGCCCCCGTCGAGCTGCTGCTCGTCGACGAGGGCGGGGGTCGCAGCAGCCTCACCTACGTCAAGCCGTCGTCGCTCATGGTGGTCGAGCCCAATCCCGAACTGCTCAGCGCCGCAGAGAAACTCGACGCCAAGCTGGCGGCCCTGGCCGAAAAAGTAACGGCCTGAGGCCGCTCGCCGCGCCGAACGTGCACTCACTGCGAAAAACAGGCGGCATTGTCAAGCGGTGAGTGCAACATCTTAGGCGGCGAGGTCGTCCCCGGGCGCCTCTGCGGTCTGCCTCTTGGCGCGCTTGGCGCGCCGCCAACCCCGCACGGTGGCGATGGCGGTCTTGAGCCCGCGCCGGCGTCCGGTCGCCGGATCGGTGCCCGCGAAACCGGGCTCCAGCTCGGCGAACATCCGCTCGCTACGGGTCTCGGGCGCGTTGTCGGCGTCGTCGCGAAGGTACTGGTTCGGCAGCGACAGCTTGGCGATCGTGCGCCACGTCTTGCCGTACTGCACCAGGAACGAGCCCGTGGTGTAGGGCAAGTCGTACTTGTCGCAGACCTGTCGCACCCGCACCGAGATCTCGTGCAGCCGGTTGCTCGGCAGATCGGGATACAGGTGGTGCTCGATCTGGTGGCAGAGGTTGCCGCTCATGAACCGCAGCAGCGGCCCGCCCTCGAAGTTGGCGCTGCCCAGCATCTGGCGCAGGTACCACTGGCCCTTGGTTTCGCCGATCATGTCGGTCTTGGTGAATTTCTCTGCGCCATCGGGGAAATGGCCGCAGAAGATGACGGCGTTGGCCCAGACGTTGCGGATCACGTTGGCGGTCGCGTTGGCCGTCAACGTGGACCGATACGTCGCGCCGGGCGACAACGAGGTCAGCGCCGGGAACGCGACGTAGTCCTTGAACACCTGCCGAGCCGCCTTGGCCAAGAACTCGTCGGTCCTTTGACGGGCCTCGTCGTGACCCATCCGCTTCTTCAGGATCTTGCCGATCTCCACGTGCTGCAGGCCGACGCCCCATTCAAAGAGGAGCGCAAGCATGGTGTTGTAAAACAGGTTCAAGATGTTGAAGCGCTTCCAGCGCTGGTCGCGGGTGACGCGCAACAGGCCGTAGCCGACGTCGTCGTCCATCCCGAGGATGTTGGTGTACTTGTGGTGCACGAAGTTGTGGGTGTACCGCCAGTGCTTGGACGACCCGCTCATGTCCCACTCCCACGTCGAGGAGTGGATCTCCGGGTCGTTCATCCAGTCCCACTGGCCGTGCATGACGTTGTGGCCGATCTCCATGTTCTCGACGATCTTGGCCACGCCCAGGGTCACGGTTCCCGCCCACCAGGCCGAACGCCGTGAACTGGCGGCCAGCAGCAGCCGGCCGGCCACCTCCAGCGCGCGCTGCGCTGCGATGGTGCGACGGATGTAGCGCGCGTCCCGCGCGCCGCGAGAGTCTTCGATGTCCTGGCGGATGGCGTCCAGCTCAACGGCCAGGCTTTCAATGTCGGCGTCCGTCAGATGGGCGAATACGTCGACGTCGGTGATCGCCATCGTCTTCTTCTTCTCCCTGCGATCGTTGTGTCGTGACTTACCTACGCTATCGTAACCTACGAATCCGTAGGTTACCTGTGAGTAGCCTTTAGATGTCGAGCGTGCAATCGCCGGACGCGGCCGAAACGCAGGTCTGGATCCGGGTTCCGGGGTCGTGCTCGGCGCCGGTTCGCAGATCGCGGACGTGGCCGTCCACCAGGCTGACTACGCAGGACTGGCAGATGCCCATCCGGCAGCCGAAAGGCATCTGCACGCCGGCGTTTTCACCCGCGTCCATCAGTGACGTCGCGGCATCGGCGTCAACGGCGCGCCCGCTTCGGGCGAACGTGACTGTTCCGCCCGCCCCGGCGGGTGCCGCCTTGGACACCGCGAATCGCTCCAGGTGCAGCCGGTCGCCGATCCCCGCCGACGACCACACCTTTGCGGCCTGGCTGAGCATGCCCTCCGGCCCGCACGCCCAGGTCTGACGTTCGCGCCAGTCCGGCACCTCTTGGTCCAGCGAGGCAAGGTCGAGTCGGCCCTGTTTGCGGGTTTCCCGCACCTGCAAGCGATAGCCCGGCTGGTCGGCGGCCAGGTCGGCCAACTCGGTGCGAAACATCACGTCGGATTCGGTGGGCGCCGAATGCAGGTGCGTGATGTCGCCAATCTGATTGCGGCGCACCAACGTTCGCAGCATCGACATCACCGGAGTGATCCCGGACCCGGCGGTCAAGAACAGGATCGACGGCGGCGCCGGGTCGGGCAACACGAAGTTGCCCTGAGGCGCGGCCAGCCGCACGATCGTGCCCGGGCTCGACGCCGGCCACCAGGTGGGTGGATAGGAACCCTTCGGGCATCGCTTTCACGGTGATGGTCACGGTGCGCGGTGACCCCGACGCCGTGGCCGGGCTCGAGGTCAGCGAATAGGACCGCCAGCGCCAGCGTCCGTCCACCAGCAACCCGATCCCGATGTACTGGCCCGGCTGGTAGTCGAAGCTGAAGCCCCAGCCCGGTTTGATCACCAGGGTCGCCGAATCCTCGGTCTCCCGGCGAACCTCGAGGATGCGGCCCCGTAATTCCCGCGCGGACCACAGCGGGTTGGCCAGATGCAGGTAGTCGTCGGGCAGCAGCGGCGTAGTGATGCGCGCCGCTATCTTGCGCAGCGCGTGCCAGCCGGGATGCCGGTCGGCCCCGGCGACAACCGGGCGCTTGGTGTCGACGAGATTGGCAGTGATCGGTGCGTATTGCTTGCTCATAGGAAGCTCCTGCTCACGACGCGGCGCTTGGCTTCCGGTCTACGTTGGGGGCGATTCCACGCCCCTCACAAAGTCTACTGATAAAGGCTACGGTACCGTAACTTACGGTACCGTATCCAGGCGGGCGGGCCAGGAATGCGTCACATTCGACGCGTTAGAGCAGGTCCAGCAGGAATGGCAGTTCCTGGTTCGCATACCAGGCTAGGTCGTGATCCAGCGCGTCGCCGACGAGCAGCTCAGCGTCCTCGTCGCCCAGGTCGGCGGCGTCGATGACCTCGATCGCCCTGGTGACGGCCGGCTCCGCGCCGGCATTGTCGACGTAAGCGGCGACCACCTGGTCGACCGAGACGGGCGCGCCGAGCCTGACGACGGCGTCGTCGAGATCGGGACGGTACTTTGCGTCGTCGACCTCTGCGGCCAGCACCGCGCGGCGGGGCGGCAGGGCGGCCCCCTCGGCGTCCGCTTCACCGGCACTGTGCTCGTGGGCCGCCAGCAGTCGCAGCGACGCCAGCGCCGCTTCGCGCAGCGCCACCTCGGCGAGCTCGTCGTCGTCGCCCTCCGCGTACGCCTCGCGCAATGTCGGCGTGACCGCGAACGCCGTGCCGTTGACCGGCCACAGGGAGCCGTCGGTGACGAGCTGCTGCAACATCGCCAGAGTGGCCGGGATGTAGACCTGCATCGTGGCGGGCCCCACTCAGCCTCCGATCAATGTGGCCGCATAGTCGTCGACGTACGTGGACAGCTCACGCGGCGGGCGCTGGTAATTCCCGCTCACTACCGGATGTTTGGGCAGTTTGACCTTGGGCCGCGCCACGTCGTGGTACTCGATCGTGGACAGCAGATGGGCCATCATGTTCAGCCGTGCGTTCTTCTTGATGTCCGATTCCACGACATACCAAGGGCTTACCGGGGTGTCGGTGTGCACCATCATCTCGTCTTTGGCGCGCGAATAGTCCTCCCGCTGATACAGCGATTCCGTGTCCATCGGGCTCAGTTTCCATTGCCGCACGGGGTCATTCAGTCGCGCCCTGAACCGGCGCAGCTGCTCGCCTTCGGATACAGAGAACCAATACTTGCGCAACAGGATCCCGTCGTCGATCAGCATCTGCTCGAAGATCGGCGTCTGCCGCAAAAACAGCACATACTCCTGCGGCGTGCAGAATCCCATCACCTTTTCGACGCCAGCGCGGTTGTACCACGACCGGTCGAAGAGCACGATTTCGCCTTTGGCGGGAAGATGGGCGATGTAGCGCTGGTAGTACCACTGGCCACGTTCCCGATCGCTCGGCGCGGGCAACGCCGCAATGCGGGTGACGCGCGGGTTCAGGTATTCGGTGATCCGTTTGATGGTTCCGCCCTTGCCGGCCCCGTCGCGGCCTTCGAAGATGACGACCAGACGCCCACCGGTATACCGCAGCCACTCTTGCAGCTTCACGAATTCCGTTTGTAACCGAAATAATTCGGCTTGGTAGACCTCGTCGGAAATTTTTCGTGTGGGCGGCGCCGTCGATTTGCTTTCGCTGGCCTTGGCCGACGCGCCGTCTTTTGTCGCGGTGCTCACCAACGAATGATAGAACTAGCCACCGATTTTCACCCCCACTACTCAGCGGGAAGCCTCCAGAAGTTCCTCCAGGGATTGACCCAACAGGCCGGGCAGCAGGTCGACGTCGCTCATAGCGTCGCGGTCGGCGTTGATTCCGAAATACAGCATGCCGTTGTAAGACGTCACGCTGATGGCCAACGCCTGGTTGTGCAGCAGCGGTGGGACGGCGTAGGTCTCCAGCAACTTGGTGCCGGCGATGTACATCTGCGACTGGGCGCCCGGGGCGTTGGTGATCAGCAGGTTGAACGTCCGCTTGGAGAAGCTGGGGAAGCCGGTGGCGACCCGGATGCCCATGGCGTGCAGGGTCGGTGGCGCAAAACCCGACAGCGTGACGATGGTCCTGGCGTCGACCAGGCTGGCGGCGGTCGGGTTGGATTCGGACGCATGCGCGATCTGCGAGAGCCGCACCACCGGGTTCGCCTCCCCTACCGGCAAATCAACCAGGAAAGGCGTGACCTGACTGATCGTCTGGCCGGGGCCGGTCGAGTCGATTTGGTCGTCGGCGTAGATCGAGAGCGGCGCCATCGCGCGGACCGTCGCGGTCGGTGACACCGCCACCCCGCGCGACAGCAGCCAGTTGCCCAGCGCGCCGGCCACGACGGCGAGCACCACATCGTTGATGTCGCAGTCGTAGCGCGCTCGCACGGCGCGGTAGTCCTCGAGGCTGCCACGGGCGACCGTGAACCGCCGGTGGCGCGAAACCGTCGCGTTGAGCGGGCTGCTGGGTGCCGTGCCCCGCGCCACCGCGCGTGCGATGTCGATGACGCGGCGGCCCGCTTCGAGCAGCTCGCCATAGTTCGTCACCAATCCGGCCACCGCAGACCCGACGGCTTGCAGCTGCGTGCCCGGCCCCACCACCCAGTCGCCGATCGCGCCCAGAACCAACCGGGTGTTGCCGGGGTCGCGTTCCGGTATCCAGATGTCTTCGGGGAACGGCGGCGGACGGCGCGTCCGGTCGGCGATGACGTGGCCGATTTCGAGCGCGGTCATGCCGTTGATCAGCGCCTGGTGGGACTTGGTGTACAAGGCGACGCGGTTCTTGGCCAGGCCTTCGACCAGGTACATCTCCCACAGCGGCCGCGATTTGTCCAGCGGCCGCGCGGCCAGCCGCGCGATCAGCTCGTGCAGCTGCTCGTCGCTGCCCGGCGACGGCAGCGCCGACCGCCGCACGTGATAGGTGATGTCGAAGTCGTTGTCGTCGATCCACACCGGCCTTGCCGTGCCGATCCGCACTTCGCGGACCTTCTGCCGGTAACGCGGTATCTGGGGAAGCCGCTGCTCGATGGTGGCCAACAGCGTCTCGTAGCTCAACCCGGCGCGCGGACGCCGCAGGATGGACAGCGACCCCACGTACATCGGGGTGGCCGTGTTCTCCAGCCGGTAGAAGGACGCGTCCGTCGGGGACAACCGGGTCACCATTACGGCGCTGTCCTCCTTGTCAATTCATCCTCAGTCCGTCGCGAATTTCGTTTTTTGGACCTCTTGGGCCCCCACGGTAATCGTCTGGCCGGGGCACAGCTCAGCGCGGGTACGCGCGACCTCGAGTTGTGCCATGATGACCACTGACCAATCACTGTCTGCCACTCTCCAGCAGGCTCGGCATCGATCACTGATTTGGAGAGTGCGCGTTGACCATCAGTCCTGTCGTGAGTCCATCCGGCGGCGACGGTTTCGCAGTGACGCCCGTCGTCGACTACGAGCCGCCCAGGCGCGACGTCCCCCCGTGCCGTCCATCGTCCCGCGCAACGGTGCGCCGCCCCGCGCGTGCGCCACGCCGGCCCTACACCGGGCAGCCGAGCAGACAACCGCAGGCGCCGACGGCGGAGGTCAGCCCGGTCGCGTCCGCGCCGATGCGGCAGGCGGCCATCTTCGCCGACGCCGCGCTGCGCCGAGTGCTGGAAGTCATCGACCGCCGCCGTCCCGCCGCGCAGCTGCGGCCCATGCTGGCGCCCGGCCTGGTCGACTCCGTGCTCTCGATCGGCCATTCGGCGGCCGGCCATGCGCGCGGCCGCGAGGGCGCCGCGGTGCTGCGCCGGATGCGGCTGCAACCCGCCGGGCGCCGCGACCTCGAGACCGCGGCCGAGGTTTTCGGGTCCTACAGCCGCGGGGACCGGATCCACGCCATCGCCTGCCGCGTGGAACGGGTGCCACCGACCGAGCGGCTGGCTGTTGGTGGCCCTGCACATCGGTTGACGCTCAGCCCGGGCCGGCACCGGAAGGCAGCGGGCCGCCGGCATAACGGGCCAGCACCGGACCCATGATCGCCGTGACGAAGACGTACGTCGTCGCCAGCGCCGCGACCGCGGGGATGGACGTGCCGACCAATCCGATGATGATCAACGAAAACTCGCCCCGGGCGATGAGCGCGGTGCCCGCGCGCAGCTGCCCGCGCCGTGCCACGCCGTCGCGCCGGGCGGCGACCATCCCGGTGGCCACCTTCGTCGCCGCGGTCACGGCGGCCAGCACCAGCGCCACCGGGAGCATCGGAAGAAGCTCGTGCGGGTCGACCGAAAGGCCGATCGCCAGGAAGAAGATGGCGGCGAACAGGTCGCGCAGCGGGCCCAGCACCTTGCGGGCCCGGTCGGCGGTCTCACCGGTCAGGGTCAGGCCCACCAGGAACGCGCCGACGGCGGCCGACGCGTGCAGGACCTCCGCCACCGCCGCCACCATCAGGGTGATGCCCAGGACTCTGAGCAACAGCTGCTCGGAATCGGGATGTTCGACCAGCCGGCCGACGTGGTGTCCCCAGCGATAGGACACGGCGAACGCCGCCAGCAGCGCTCCGACCGCGGCCGCCATGCCGGCGACGGCATGCACCCAGCCGCCGCCCGAGGCCAGCACCGCGAACAGCGGCAGGTAGGCCGCCATCGCAAAGTCTTCGAGAACCAGGACCGACAGCACGGACGGCGTTTCCCGGTTACCGAGCCTGCCCAAGTCCTGCACCAGGCGCGCGATGACACCCGACGAGGAGATGTAGGTGACTCCGGCCAGGGCCAGGATGGCGACGCCGTTCAACCCCAGCAGCCAGCCGGCCACCGCGCCGGGGGTGGCGTTGAGGACGACGTCGACACCGGCGGACGGCAGGTGGTGCCGCAGGCTGCTGGCGAATTCGGTGGCCGAGAATTCCAGACCCAGCGTCAGCAGCAACAGCACGATACCGATGGGCGCGGCGGTCTCGATGAACTCGCCGGCCGCGGCGACCGGCAGTAGGCCGCCCTTGCCCAACGAGAGACCTGCCAACAGGTAGACGGGTATCGGGGACAACGCGAATCGGCGCGCGATCGCGCCCAATACGGCGAGCGTGGCCAGGAGGGCGCCGAGTTGGAACAGCAGCGCCCCCGAAACCTGCATCGGCTCAACCCTTATCGATGATCCGCTCGACACCGGCGATGCCGTCTTCGGTGCCGATCACGATCAGAACGTCTTGCGCCCGCAGCATTTCGGCCGGACCGGGCGAGGCGAGCACTTCCTCGTTGCGCACAATCGCGACGATCGATGCCCCCGTACGGGTGCGGGCGCGGGTGTCACCCAGCGGGTGGCCCACGAAGGGGCTGCCGGCCACGATGTGGACCTGCCCCGTCTCGAGCCCGGGCACCTGCCGGGAAAGTTCGGTGAACCGCTCGGCGATGCGCGGCGCGCCCAGGATCTGAGCCACGGCCTCCGCCTCGTCCTCGGTCAGGTGGAGGACCGGCCGAGCCTGGTCGGGATCGTCGGGGCCGTACAGGACGAGGTCGAAATCGCCGCCGCGTCGCGCGATGATCCCGATCCGGTCACCCTTGTGGCTGGTGAATTCGTATCGGAGACCGACGCCGGGCAGCAACACCTCCTTGACATCCATACCGTCCATCCTTGCAGTTGCGCGGGGGCTACTGTAAGCGGATGGACGGAAGCACAGTCAGCGTCGAGCGGGTCATCAAGGCGTCGCCCGACCAGATCTTCGCGCTGCTGGCCGATGCCGGCAAACACGCCAGCTTCGACGGTTCGGAGTCGGTGAATCACGCTTCGCAGCAATCGGTTCCTTTGTCGATGGGTTCGAAATTCGGGATGGCGATGAAGGGGCGCAAGGAGACCCTGTTCGTCCCCTACCGCACCAGCAACACCGTCATCGAGTACGAACCCGACCGCCGCATCGCGTGGCAGACCACCGCGATGGGAGGCCTGCTCGGCGGCCGCATCTGGCGCTACGAACTGAGCCCCGCCCCGACAGACCCAGGCGGCACGCTGGTGCGCGAAACCTGGGACGTGTCGCAGGACAAGCAGAAGCGAATGATCACCAGCGGTTCGATGCCCCAACTAACCGAGGACGGGATGCGCGCCACCCTGGAGCGGATCGCCAAGCTCCTCGAGAGTTAGTGCTGGCCAACCATTTCGGACGCTTGCCGGTGTGGGCGCGGGACTAGCATCGGCACGTCGCGGCGGTAGTCGCGGTATTGGTCACCCAGCGCCGCGACCAGGTTGCGCTCTTCCAATTGCACGGCGATCAGGATGTAACCCGTCATGGCGATCGAGAAGAGCAGGTGTCCGGCCGTCATGGTGGGCGCCGCCCAGAAGGCGATGAGGAAACCGAGCATGAGTGGGTGGCGCACCAACCGGTAGAGGAAGCGAGCGTGAAAACCTATGTGGGTATAGGGTTTTCCACGCCACGCCAGATACACCTGCCGAAGGCCGAACAGGTCGAAGTGGCTGACCATGAAGGTCGAGGCCAGCGCGATCGCCCAGCCCAGCCAGAAAATCGCCCACACCGCCAGCCGCCCCGCCGGCTGCCGCACGTCCCAGATGACGGCCGGCAGGTCTCGCCATTGCCAATAAAGCAGCACCAGCACGGCGCTCGACAGCACCACGTAGGTGCTGCGCTCTATCGACGGCGGCACCAATCGTGTCCACCACGCCTTGAACGCCGGCCGTGCCATCACGCTGTGCTGGACGCCGAACGCGCCAACCAGCAACACGTTGACCAGCACCGCCTCGCCGATGGGCGCGGGGAGCCCGTGGTCGACGCTGCGCGGCACCACGAGGTTGCCCACGAAACCAACGAGATACAAGAAGGCAGCGAGGAACAGCAGGTAAGCCGCCGCGCCATAACCGATGATCAGATAACGCTTCATGGCCTAAGTTTCGACCGCGCAGCTGCTTTTGGTATATAGGTCATTTGCCTCAACTTTGGGCAGCGAGCCCTAGTTATTTTTGACTAGTCCGCTTCGAAGTGCGTACTGCCGGCGCCGATGCAGTGGGGCGCGCAACGAAGTCCGGCGAGACCGCGTGAATCTACTGCTAGTGCACCCAATTGATGCCTCACGACAGGGGTGATTGTGGAGGCGGCGGCTGTTGCGGACGTTGCGATTTGAGGCAAACGCCTCATGCCACCGTGGAAGCGGTGGACCGATGATCGCCCATGACAGAACTACTTCGAGAAAGTACGGAGATCAGGTCATGACCGAATCGACATGTAACGCAACGACCATCGAGCGGCTCGGTACTCAGCGGTCGGATCAGGCAGCTAAAGCGCAGGGTGGCGGGCGGGTAGATGCAATCGACGTCAGCCGGCGCGTCGGTGGGCGCCAGATCCTCCACAAACTGTCGCTCTCGGTGGAACCCGGCGAATTGGTCGCCATCGCCGGCGGCAGCGGAGCGGGGAAGACCACATTGCTAGAGATCCTCGCGGGACTGCAGCCGCCGTCCGCCGGGGAGATTCGGCACGACGGTGTCGCTCGCCGCGCCCGCGTCAGCGCCGACTCCGTAGTCGGCTACGTGCCCCAGGACGACATCATTCACCTCGAGATGCCCCTGCGCCGCACGCTGCGCTACGCGGCGAGGCTACGGCTCCCAGCGGGCACATCTGCGGTTGAAACGGAACGGATCGTGGAGGAGACCCTGCAGGACCTCGACTTGGCCGATCGGGCCGACGTGCCGGTGCGTGCGCTGTCCGGCGGTCAACGCAAGCGGGCCAGCATCGCCGTGGAGCTGCTGACCCGCCCACGCGTTTTCTTCCTCGACGAACCCACCTCCGGGCTCGATCCCTCAACTGCGGCTGACGTGATGCGCCTGCTGCGCCGGCTCAGCCGACGCGGGGTCACCGTCGTTCTCACAACACATGAGCCGGCCGGCATTGACCGGTGTGACCGGGTGGTCTTCCTGGCTCGCGACGGCCATTTGGCCTTCACCGGCAGCCCGGCCGCGGCCCGGCGTTACTTCGGCGTGGAAGACCTCACCGATGTGTACGAGCGCCTGGCCGGCGAGCACACACCGCAGATGTGGGCGGAGCGATTCGCAGAAGGCCGCGTGAAGTCAACAATCGGGCCCTGCTTGACTCAACGGCCGGCCCCCGCCACCCGGTCCGACGTCAAGCGTTCGGGCGTGGTCCGACAATGGTGGTTGCTCACACGGCGCAATGTTGATGTTCTCCTCCGTAACCGGCTGACCCTTGCGATCCTGCTCGGCTCGCCGGTGCTTGTGACGGCGATGATGGCGACATTGTTCAAGCGCGGCGCATTCGATCCGGGTGGCGCGGCCGATGTCGGCCCGGCCCAGATCGTGTTCTGGATCGCCTTTGACGGCTTCTTCTTCGGCCTGACGTACGGTCTGCTTCAGATCGTCGGCGAGATGGCCGTATTCCGGCGCGAACGCCTGGCCGGGCTCAGCGTGGGCGCCTACGTGGCATCGAAGGTAACAGCGCTGCTTCCGGTTCTGGCCGGAGTGAGCGCAGTGTTGCTGGTCGTGCTGCGTGCACTCGGTCGGCTCCCCGCCGTCGGATGGGACGTGTACGCGTTGCTGTTCGCGACGATTGTCATCGAAGCGACCTCGGCACTGGCGCTGGGCCTTCTCGCCTCGGCCGCCGTCTCCAACGCCGCGCAGGCAGCTCTCGCCCTGCCGATGCTGTGCTTCCCTCAGGTGCTGTTCGGTGGCGCCATCGTCCCCGTCGACCAGATGGCCACCCCCGGGCGCCTGATGAGCCTGGTCCTGTCCAACCGCCACGCATTCGATGCATTGGGTCGCGACCTCGGGCTCGACCGCTACACCGCCACGCTGCCGGCCATGTCCGCCTACCGCGAAACCTTCCAGGGAGGCACCGCCGCCAGCCTCATCGCGCTCGCCTCGTTCGCCGTTGTCCTCACGCTGGCAACCGCCTGGGTGCTGGACCGGCGATCGCGGCCCGGCGCATCCCTGCGATGACGGTCCCGCCCCCGGGCCCGCGATCCTCAACGGAGGTCGCGGGCCCGGGCATCCGGCACCAACGACGTCCCGCCCTTCCGAGGGAACCGCCTGAACTTCCGAACAGGTTGGCACACTTGGTATTACGCCGAACCACGACGATTACGCCATGCCAGATTTAAGCCGAACGATCACACCGTGTTCTACAGAAGGCTCACACTTTCCGGACGAAGACGTTGATCGGCTCTTCCTGTCCCCGCAGATTCAGCGCGCGTCGCCGCAAGTCGGCCGTGAGTTCATTGGCGACTCCGTCAGCGACTAACAACTCGCCCCCGGCGGCGTGTTGCTGCATCCGGGCGGCGGCGTTGACCGGGCTGCCCAGGGCGGTGAAGTCGACCACGGCCCCGCCAACGTTGCCAACGTATGCGACGCCCGCGTTCACCGCGACGCCGACGTCCAGCCAGGGCCCATCGGGTGTGCCGTACCCGACCGTTTTGAGCAGGTCGACTCCCGCCTCAACGGCTCGTTGACGATACTGGGGGCCGCTGATGCCTTGGACAAAGAACGCCATCACCTCATCCCCGATGAGTTTGTCGATCACCGCGTCATGGCGCAGAAGTGTCTGCGTCGCGGCACTGTAAAACCGGTTGAGCAACGCGGCGAAGTCTGCGGCGGCCCGACGGTGGCCGAGCGCCGTGGAGCCGCGAACATCGGCGAACAGCACCGCGATGTCGACCTCCGCTCCCCCTCGCGGCAGTGCATCGCAGCATCGCGTGCACAGGTTGGGATTCTTGCGCGATCGGCGGAATCCGGCGGCGGCAAAGAGCCGGCCGACGGGGCCGCCGAACGGGTTGTTGCACAGCTTGCATCGCGGCGCCGAGGGCAGGTAGCGGAATGCGTGCCTTGCTCTGACCAGAGACGCGTGGCCGTCGGTGAGCACCTCATGCCACGGCCCTGACGAGAGCCCGGTTTGCCAATCGGACGGGACGGCCGCGCCGCCATCGTTCATATCGGCCATGTGTCGCGACATACGACCCACGGGCTTTCGCAACGGCGTCGTCGCTGGGCGAACCGTAAAGACGGCATCCGAAATTCCGATCGAAGCCTCCGCTGCTTGGCGGCGGGCGGTGCGAGTCATGCGGAAATCCTCGCCTGGATTTCCTGCCTGCACATGAGGCGTCTGCCCCAAACATCTGAGCCTTGCCGGCGTTGCCCGGGAGCCGACACGCGTCTTAGTGGGGCGGGCTGCCGGTCAGGCCGTGCCGTGCCGCGTACAAGCTGGCCCCGATCCGGTTCGAGACCCCGATCTTGGCATAGATGTGCTCAACGTGATTGCGCACGGTCTTCTCGGAAATCCAAAGGGCCGAAGCGATCTCCCGGTTGGATAGCCCCTGTGCGACATGGAGCAATACCTCGGCCTCGCGCCGCGTCAACCCCGCTGGCCTGGCGGCTCTGCGCGACGGCCGGTGGCCCGCAGCCTCCAGCACAGCTTCGACCGCGTCGCCGTCCATGCGGCCGTGGGCCGCTTCGGTTCGCAGTTGCTTGGCCGCGGCGGCCTCGTCAAGTGCATCGCGATACGGTCGCGGCTCCATTGAGGCGCAATAGCTTTCGGCGGCGGCGAGTACCCGATCGCGAACAGACAGGTCATCACCCCGGAGGCCATTCGGATAACCCGACCCGTCGAGTCGCTCGTGATGGTTCACCGCGACCTCCCGGACGGCCTTCAGCCCACCGACCCGGGCCAAAATCCGGCCGGTCAGATACGGATGTAAATGCACACGCTCGCGTTCGGCGTGAGTTAATTCACCCGGCTTTTCCCACACCCGGTTAGACACACCGATCCGACCAAGATCGTGAACGTAGCCAGCGCGGCGCAGAATGTCGATCTCGTCCTGCGGCAGCCCGGCACATGTCCCTGCGTTCTCTGCCAGCTCGGCCACGGCGCGGGAATGCCCAAGGGTGAACGGGCATTTCAGGTCCACGAAGTCACCCATCGCGCGCAGGAGTCGGTCTAGCGCGGAACCACTCAGCGCTTCCCCCGGATCCGGCGCCAAGGCCCCAGCGGTCGACCACACATCTTCGTTCTCGCGCAGCAGGTCGTCTGCGGCCGCGGTGAACACCGCGACGATGCTCGGGTCGAACTGTTTGCCGCTGCGGCGGCGAACCTCCGCGATCGCGGCCCTCGCACCGTAAGCGCGATGGTGCACTTCGGCGATGTCGACAACCTGCGCCACCCGCATCGCCACGGGTATCTGGGATCCGGCGGCCGCAGCGGGAAGACCACTGCCGTCCCACCGTTCGTACGCGTAGGGAAGGGCTTCACATACGTCGGCGCCCAAGCCGATCTCCTCGGCGAGCAATGCAGCCGACAGGCAATGCGACCGCACCAACGCCCCGAGATTCCCGCGTGCGTCCAAGAACAGTTTGGCCGCCAACTGGGCCCGTTTCGGCAACGTCGACCCACGGCCCAGATTGCCGATGAGAAATCGCCGGTACGGTGCGCCGGACCAGTCGATGAAGTGGCTGTCATGCCGCATCGCGATGTCGTCGCCAAACCACTGCGCGTACTCGTGCGAGTCGGCATGACACCCGATCCACATCACCAGGCCCGTATAGAAAACGGTCCCGCGCTCACGCTCGCTGAGCCCAAGCCGCTCAGCAAGCCTCGTGCCCATCGCCGCCGACCGCAGCATGTGGTCCATGGGCTGCCCGAGCCCAAGGTCGATCGCCAAAGATAGCGCCGCGAGAACCTCAGTCCGCGACACAGCTCCGCCGAAGGGCATGAAACTCGCCCCTTTCTGGACCGGTCATGGCCGCGGCGTCAGTGTAGCCACTCAGAAGCCGATGCCTGATAACCCTAGGGCATAGGCGTTGCTGCCGTGTCGAGAAATACTCGCGCGCTTGGCTCGGGCGCGAATGTGCAGCCAGCCGCACACTGGATGCCGAACGTGCGGCCAGCCGCACACTCGGCGCCGAAACGGTAAGCGCCGAAGATCCGGGCGGTCAGCGCCTCTTGACCGATTTCGGCGGCTTGGCGCCGCGACCCTGCCGTCGCGCGGCCTCGCGACGCTCGCGGCGGCTGGCTCCGGAGGGCACACCGGCGGGCGCCTTCTCCGCGCCACCGCCGTTGCGTTGCACCTGCGCCGAACCGTCCTCGGACGGGCCGGAATACGTCAGGGCCGGTGCCTCGTCGTCAATGCCCTTGGCGCGCAACGTGCTTGGGGCCTCTTCGCGTGCTGCGGCGGCGGCGCGGTCCTCGCCGTCCTGCTCTTCGGCACCGGCGGCGGCAGTCCCCAATTCGGCCAGCCCCTCCGGGGTTTCCATCGGAGCGACCTGTGGGGCGGGCACCGCCTCCACCGTGACGTTGAACAGGAAGCCGACCGACTCCTCCTTCATACCGTCGAGCATGGCCATGAACATGTCGTAGCCCTCGCGCTGGTACTCCACCAACGGATCGCGCTGCGCCATCGCGCGCAGCCCGATGCCCTCCTTGAGGTAGTCCATCTCGTAAAGGTGCTCGCGCCACTTGCGGTCGATGACGTTGAGCAGCACGTTGCGTTCCAGCTGACGCATCGCGCCCTCGCCGGCGAGCTCCTCGAGCTCGGCTTCCCTTGCGGCATAAGCACGTTCGGCATCATTGGTCAGCGCTTCGAGCAACTCCTCACGGGTCAGGTCGTCCCGCTCGGAGTCGGCGTCGTGGTGGGTCAGCGTCTCGTGCTTGATGCCGACCGGGTACAGCGTCTTGAGCGCCGACCACAACGCGTCCAGGTCCCAGTCCTCGGCGTAGCCTTCGGCGGTCGCGCCGTTGACGTAGGCGGTGATGACGGCGCGGACCATGTCCAGCGCCTGGTCCTGGAGGTTCTCACCTTCGAGGATGCGGTGGCGCTCGGCGTAGATCACCTTGCGCTGCTGGTTCATCACCTCGTCGTACTTGAGGACGTTCTTGCGGACCTCGAAGTTCTGCTGCTCGACCTGAGTCTGGGCGCTCTTGATCGCGCGGGTCACCATCTTGTTTTCGATCGGCACGTCGTCGGGCAGGTTCAGGCGGTTGAGCATCGCCTCCAGCGTGGCACCGTTGAAGCGGCGCATCAGCTCGTCGCTCAGCGACAGGTAGAAGCGCGACTCGCCCGGGTCGCCCTGCCGGCCGGAGCGGCCGCGCAACTGGTTGTCGATGCGGCGCGACTCGTGGCGTTCGGTGCCCAGCACGTACAGCCCGCCGGCCTCGATCACCTCGGTGGCCTCGGCGCCGGCCTCCTCCTTGACGATGGGCAGCTCCTCGTGCCAGGCCGCCTCGTATTCGTCGGGCGTCTCCACCGGGTCCAGGCCGCGCGCACGCAGCCGCAGGTCGGTGAGGAAGTCGACGTTGCCGCCCAGCACGATGTCGGTGCCCCGGCCGGCCATGTTGGTGGCGACGGTGATGCCGCCCCGGCGGCCCGCCTCGGCGATGATGGCCGCCTCTTGCTCGTGGTATTTGGCGTTGAGCACGTTGTGCGGAATGCGCCTTTTCTGGAATTGGCGCGACAGGTACTCCGAACGCTCCACGCTGGTGGTGCCGATCAGGACCGGCTGACCGTTCTCGTAGCGTTCGGAGACGTCGTCGACCACCGCGATGTATTTGGCTTCCTCGGTCTTGTAGACGAGGTCGGACTGGTCACCGCGGATCATCGGCTTGTTGGTCGGGATGGAGACCACGCCCAGCTTGTAGATCTCGTGCAGCTCGGCCGCCTCGGTCTGGGCGGTGCCGGTCATGCCGGCGAGCTTGCCGTAGAGCCGGAAGTAGTTCTGCAGCGTGATGGTGGCCAGCGTCTGGTTCTCGGCCTTGATCTCGACGTGCTCCTTGGCCTCGATGGCCTGGTGCATGCCTTCGTTGTAGCGACGGCCGATGAGCACGCGGCCGGTGAACTCGTCGACGATGAGCACCTCGCCGTCGCGGACGATGTAGTCCTTGTCGCGGTTGAACAGCTCCTTGGCCTTCAGCGCGTTGTTGAGGTAGCTGACCAGCGGCGAGTTGGCCGCCTCGTAGAGGTTGTCGATGCCGAGCTGGTCTTCGACGAACTCCACGCCCTTTTCGTGTACGCCGACGGTGCGTTTGCGCAGGTCGACCTCGTAGTGAGTGTCCTTTTCCATCAGCGGCGCCAAGCGGGCGAACTCGAGGTACCAGTTGGAGGCGCCGTCGGCGGGACCGGAGATGATCAGCGGGGTGCGCGCCTCGTCGATCAGGATGGAGTCGACCTCGTCGACGATGGCGTAGCTGTGCCCGCGCTGGACCAGGTCGTCGAGCGAGTGCGCCATGTTGTCGCGCAGGTAGTCGAAGCCGAACTCGTTGTTGGTGCCGTAGGTGATGTCGGCGTGGTAGGCGACGCGCCGTTCGTCGGGCGTCATCTGCGCGAGGATGACCCCGACCTGCAGGCCCAGGAAGCGGTGCACCCGGCCCATCCACTCGCTGTCGCGTTTGGCCAGGTAGTCGTTGACGGTGACGATGTGGACGCCATTGCCGGCCAGCGCGTTGAGGTAGGCGGGCAACACACAGGTCAGGGTCTTGCCTTCACCGGTCTTCATCTCGGCGACGTTGCCCAGGTGCAGCGCGGCCGCGCCCATCACCTGCACGTCGAACGGATGCTGGTCCAGGACCCGCCACGCGGCCTCGCGGGCCACGGCGAACGCCTCGGGAAGCAGGTCGTCGAGGGTCTCCCCCTCGTCCAGGCGCTTCCTGAACTCGTCGGTCTTGGCCCTCAGCTCGGCGTCGGTGAGCTTCTCGACGTCGTCCGACAACGTGTTGACATAGTCGGCCACCCGCTTGAGGCGCTTGACCATGCGACCTTCACCAAGGCGCAGCAACTTCGACAGCACAGCTATGTCCCCTGTTGGATGTGGATGTTTCTTACGTGAGGCGCCATCCATCGTAGGTGACACGCTCGCAAAGCCGGCGAACGTCGGCTCCGAGGTAGATCGGCGCGGTCAGGAAAGCCTGATCAGGCCGTAATCGTAGGCGTGGCGTCGGTAGACGACGGACGGCCGTTCGGTCTCTTTGTCGTAGAACAAGAAGAAATTGTGCCCGACAAGCTCCATCTCATAAAGCGCCTCTTCGACCGACATCGGCGTGGCCTGATGCTCCTTGGTGCGCACCACCCGACCCGGCTCGTGGTCGTCATCACCGACCGTGTTTTCCAAGCCGGCGCCATCGTGCTGGTGCGGCTCGACCGGTGCGTCGTTGAAGGCCTTCTCCGGCTGGGGGGCCACCGCGGTGGCCGCGGCAAGTGAGACCGGCGTCTTGTCGCCGTAGTGGACCTTGCGGCGGTCCTTGACGCGGCGCAGCCGGCTTTCCAGCTTGTCGACCGCCGACTCGAAGGCGGCGTAGAAGCTGTCCGCGCAGGCCTCCGCCCGGCTGACCGGCCCACGCCCGCGGGCGGTGATTTCCACGCGTTGACAGGACTTGCGCTGACGCCGGTTGGGCGCGTGCTTGAGCTCGACGTCGAAAAGGTAGATGGAGCGATCGAATCGTTCGAGGCGGGCGAGTTTTTGCGAGACGTAAATGCGGTAGTGATCGGGGATTTCGACGTTGCGGCCTTTGAACACGACTTCGGCGTTGGTTGTCTGTTCGGCCGGCTCGGCTTCTGCCGGCGGTTGGTCGAGAGTCTGACCGGAATCCACGGTAAGCCTTGACATACGTGACAACTCGTTTCTCTTTTCCACGTCGCACGCGCAGCGTGTCGGCTTTCTACAAGACGCGCCGACGGGGTTGGAGCGGTTTCCCAGTGGTCATCGCAGCAGGCTGCCCGCCGGTGCAAGGTGTCGAATACTCACCCCCTCCGCATGTGGCGTCTCAACCTGGGAAGTCGCAACCGGTGCGCAATGACCGGGAAGCCCAGGATGTTCCTGAAGGTTGTCCTCGACGTTAGCTCGTGTTCGCCTTGGGACGCCACCAATTTCGCACAGCTGTTGCGAGTTCTTCACAACCTCTTGGCCGCCGCACAGCCTCAAGCGGTCGCGATCGCCAGGACCGCGGCCACGCTGACCCCGGCGGCGCGCAGCGTCCGCACCGACTCGCGCGCCGTCACCCCGGTGGTGACGATGTCGTCGACGAGCACGACTTCGGTGCCCAATTGGGTGAGCCGCTGACCGCGCAGCACCACCCGGCCGGCGATGTTGCGCTCGCGGGCGGACTTGCCGAGGCCCACCGAGTCGCGGACCAGCGCCTTCATCCGCAAGGCCGGCACGACGGCGACGTGCGGGTGTCCGGCCACCGCGGCCCGCGCCAGCCGGGTGACGGGGTCACCGCCGCGCCGCCGCGCCGCCGAACGCCTGGTCGGCGCGGGCACGAGCGTCAGCGGGGTCTCGGCCATCCCCCAACTCAGCAGCCGGTGGACCCCGATGGCCAGCGCGCGGGCCAGCGGTGCGGCGAGGTCCCCACGACCGCGCTCCTTCATCGCGAGGATCGCCCGGCGGCGGGCGCCGGCGTAGCGGCCCAGCGCGAACACCGGCACCTGCGGGTCGATGCGGGGGTTGACCACGTGCGGCTGGTCGGCGGCCACCGACAGCTCGATCGCACACGCCTCACACCAGCGGGTCGACGGCGCCCCGCAGCCGCCGCATTCCAGCGGCAGGATGAGGTCGAGCACAGGAGAAAGTGTGGCGGCTCGGGGTGACAAGTTCACCCGGGCGCTCAGCCGGAGCCCCTCAGCAGCGAGGGCCAGGTGAAGCTGAGTGCGCCCTGGCTCAACCGGGTGATGATGTCTTCCAGGTTCCTCAGCGGCAGATCCATTCGCCATTCCGGCAACAACGCGGAAACCTCCAGGGAATCCAACCCGAGGCTGACGTCGGTGACCAGCAGCTGGTGTGGGAGCTCGGGCAGCGGTACCCGATAAGCGGGCGTCCGGGCCGGCAGCATCCATCGTCGTTGCCCGGCCACCACGGCGCGCGGCCGTAGCCACAGCGTCTTCCCCACCACGTCGACGTCAACCTCGAGACCTCCCCAGCCCGGCTGGCGCGCCCATCGCAGCCGGGCCGTCCCGTCCTCGCACAGCTCACCACGCAGCTGTGGCACCGCTTGGCGCACCACATCATCGAAAATCCTGGCCGGCAGCGTCGATGACAACTTCACCGGCGCCGCCACTACCACCGGCGGCACGCCCGGACGGATGTGCACGTTGTGCAGAACGGCAACGGCGTGCTGCAGGCGCTGTTCGCCCCATCTGATGTCGCGTGCGGCCACCCGGACCTCGCCGAGCTGACCGACGGCCAGCCCTTGCGGCTCGAGCGCCGAGTCCAACTCGGTCACGGTCAGCACCACATCCTGGTCGCCCAGGCCTACCGTGACTTCCTTGCCGACGAGCAGTTGCTGCAGACTCGTGAACAGGGTCCGGTAGGGCGCGGCAACCGCCTGCGCGGCTCCTGCGCCGACGGACGGCAACCCGCTCGACGACCACAGCGAGGACAGCACGTCCAAGGCGCGCAAGGGATCATCCCAACGCAGGCGGGGAACTTTAGGCGACATCGGCGCGCCTCCTCACTGCGAGGGTAGCCGGAAAGACGAGCTCGCAGAAAGAAGGCTCAGTCCTAGCCGGGCAGCACCGGCGCCGCCCCGGGCGCCTCTAATCCGGAAACCTCCGACCAGCTCTGCTGGCTTTCGGGGGCCGACGCCGAATATTGCAGCACCCCTTGCGGAGCGGCGACGTACACCGCCGACGGGTTGGCCGCGACCGTCGACACCGGGACCTGCAGACCGCGCGCGGGCGCGTCGGAGTTCACCCCGTCGAGGTTGACGTAGGACACCGGATGGCCGACGTCGGTGCGGGTCACCACGACGTCGTCGCCGGTCCGCCAGGACAGCGAGACCACCGAATTGCCCAGGCCGAATCCCAGCCGCCGCGGGTAGGTGAGGACGAACTGCCCGGCCTGCGTCTGCTCGACCGCGGCGAGGATCACCTGTCCGTTGATCACCATCGCGGCACGCGTTCCGTCGCGGGACAGCTGCAGGTCGGTGATCGGCCCGGGGAAGTTGCTGGCCACCACCGCGGAATCCACCGGGATCCGCGCGGGTTGGCCCGACGCCGGTTCCTGGATCGCCCGCAGCACGTTGGTGTTGTCGACCACCACCCAGACGGCGTCGTCCAGCGACCAGCTGGGCCGCGTCAGGCTGTGTCCGTCGGCGGACTGGACCGCCTCGCCACCCAGGTCGCCGATCCACAGCGACGCCGCCTGATCCGGGGCGCCGCGGCGCAGCGTCACAACCGACGCCGCCTGGCGTCCGCTGCGGGACAGCGCGGCGCCGGTCTGGTCCCCCATCCGCCCGAAGGCCCCGGGCACGGTGGTGACGCGCTGTCCGTCCAGCCCGACCAGTGACCCGTTGACCAGGGCGTGCAACCCCGCCCCCGCGCCGTCGGCCACGCCGGGGTCGGTGGCGGCGACGTCGGAGGTTGTCCACCCTTCGGCGAACCTGTCGTCCAGCGGTGCCCCGTCGGCGTTGATCACGTACGGGCCCCTGATGTCGGCACGGGCCAGGGTCCAAATGATCTGTGCGGCAAGCAATTGCCTGCTGTGCGGATCGGTGGTGGATAGTTTCTCCAGATCGATGCGAGCGCCGCCGTAACCGCGCCCGATCCCGTTCTTGCCGCCGTCGGCCCGCGTCACCGGCCCGCGCAGCCGCAGCGGCGGGGCGAGCAGATTGCGCACCGTGTGGGCCATCTCGGGCCGCGGCCCGGCCACAAGCTTGGAGACGAGTTCGGTGGCCAACTGGTCGTGATCGGACACCGCGACGTAGCGCGGATCGGGAACCACCGTCTTGCCCGTCGGGTCGGCGAAGTACAAGGTGTTGCGTTTATAGGTCGCCTGAAACTGCTGCCAGTCCAGGAAGACTCCGTTGGGCAGGCGGTCGATTCGCCAGCCGCCCGACGTCTTGACCAACTCGATCGGGCCGGGGTCCGGCAGCACACCCTCGGCGGTCTCGAACACGCCCACATCCGACAGCGAGCCCAGGATGTCCGCCCGCATCGTCGCCGAAACCCGCTCGGCGGCACGGGTTTCCACGAACACGACGTGGTCGATCAGCAGGGCGCTACCGGCGTCGTCCCACGCGTTGGACGCCGACTGGGTGAGAAATTGCCGCGCCGCCAGGTGCCGGTTCGCCGGATCGGCTGTGGCCTTGAGGAATTCGCGCAGTAACACGTCGGGATCCATGCCCGGGGTCGGTTTGGGCAGATTGGAGGGCGCCGGTCGCTCGACGGTGCCGATGGCCTGCGGGGCCGAGGAGCTGGGCACCCCGGCGCAGCCGCCGAGCAGCACCGCCGCCAACAGCAGCCCGAGCAGCCGCCGCATCAGACGCTCCTGTCGGCGTGTTCGCGGTGGCGGGCCTTGCCGTGTTGTTGCACGGCTACCGCGGGTTGTTGGGGCGGCTGCTCACCCGAATGGGAAGGCTCCGGAATGGGTTTCAAAGGCAGCGGGCTGGTGGTGACCTTGTGGCCACGAACCAGGGGCAGCGTCAGCCTGAAGCAGGCCCCCTGGCCGGGCTCGCCCCAGGCCTCCAGCCGGCCCTGGTGCAGCCGCGCGTCCTCGATGCTGATCGCCAGGCCCAGCCCGGTGCCGCCGGACCGCCGCACCCGCGACGGGTCCGAGCGCCAGAACCGGCTGAACACCAGCTTCTCCTCGCCGGGCCGCAGCCCCACCCCGTAGTCGCGGACGGTGACGGCGACGGTGTCCTCGTCGGCGCCCATCCGGATCCGCACCGGTTTGTGCTCGGCGTGGTCGATGGCGTTGGCGATCAGGTTGCGCAGGATCCGCTCCACCCGGCGCGGGTCGACCTCCGCGATCACCTCTTCGGTGGGCAGGTCCACGAGCAGCTCGATGCCGGCCTCTTCGGCCAGGTGGCCCACGTTGCCCAGCGCGCTCTGCACGGTGGTTCGCAGGTCCACCGCCTCGACGGATAGCTCGGCCACGCCGGCGTCGTGCCGCGAGATCTCCAGCAGGTCGTTGAGCAGCGTCTCGAACCGGTCCAACTCGCTGACCATCAGCTCGGTGGACCGGGCCAGCGTGGGGTCGAGGTCGGCGCTGTGGTCGTAGATCAGGTCGGCGGCCATGCGCACGGTGGTCAGCGGGGTGCGAAGTTCGTGGCTGACGTCGGAGGTGAAGCGCCGCTGCAGGTTGCCGAACTCCTCGAGCTGGGTGATCTGGCGGGACAGGCTCTCGGCCATGTCGTTGAACGACATGGCCAGCCGCGCCATGTCGTCTTCACCGCGCACCGGCATCCGCTCGGACAGGTGCCCCTCGGCGAACCGCTCGGCGATCCGCGACGCCGATCGGACCGGCACGACCACCTGGCGGGAGACCAGCAGCGCGATCCCGGCGAGCAGCACCAGCAGCACCGCGCCGCCGGTGATCATCGTGCCGCGCACCAGCTGGATGGTGGCCTGCTCGTTCTTCAGCGGAAAGATCAGGTACAGCTCGAGGTTGGCCACCTGCGACGACGCCGGCGTGCCGATGATCAGGGCCGGTCCCGAGAAGCCGTCGGTGTGCACCGTGGCGTACTGATAGGCCGACTGTCCGGCCTTGACGAAACCGCGCAGGGCGTTGGGCACCTGGTCGACGGGTCCGGCCGTCGTGGCGGCGCGCGGGCCGTCGCCCGGCACCATCAGCGCCGCGTCGAACGCGCCGGCCAGCCCGGCGCCCGAGGCGGGATCGGTCTTGGACGTCAGCGTGTTGCGGGCCAACTGAAGGCTGCTGTCCAGCGAGCGCGTCTCCTCGCCGTTGACGATCCCACCGACGGTGGTGCGGGCCCGCTCGATCTGCTCGATGGCGGCCCTGACCTTGACGTCCAGCACACGGTTGGTGACCTGGCTGGTCAGCACGAAGCCGAGCGCCAGGATCACTGCCAGCGACAGCCCAAGCGTCAACGCCACGACTCGCAGTTGTAGCGATCGGCGCCAGGCAACGCCTACGGCTCGACTCAACGCACCCATGCCGCGAGTCATGGGGCCAGAGCGCCCCCAGCGACTTCGAGTGCGTCGCCGCGAGCCCCAGATCACGGAGGTCCGGCCTTGTATCCCACTCCTCGAACGGTCAACACCACAGTCGGGTTCTCAGGGTCTTTCTCGACCTTGGCCCGCAGACGCTGGACGTGCACGTTCACCAGGCGCGTATCCGCCGGGTGACGATATCCCCACACCTGTTCGAGCAGCACATCACGAGTAAACACCTGGCGCGGTTTGCGTGCCAGCGCGACCAGCAGGTCGAACTCGAGCGGTGTGAGGGAGATCTGCTCGCCGTTGCGAGTGACCTTGTGCGCCGGCACGTCGATCTCGACGTCGGCGATGGAAAGCATCTCGGCGGGCTCGTCGTCGTTGCGCCGCAGCCGCGCGCGCACGCGGGCGACGAGCTCCTTGGGCTTGAACGGCTTCATGATGTAGTCGTCGGCGCCCGACTCCAGGCCGAGCACCACGTCGACGGTGTCGGTCTTGGCGGTCAGCATCACGATCGGAACGCCGGAGTCGGCACGCAACACCCGGCACACGTCGATGCCGTTCATGCCGGGCAGCATCAGGTCCAGCAGCACCAAATCGGGGCGCAACTCGCGCACCGCGGTCAGGGCCTGAGTACCGTCGCCGATGACCGCGGTGTCGAAGCCCTCCCCACGCAGCACGATGGTGAGCATCTCGGCCAGCGAAGCGTCGTCGTCGACGACCAAAATCCTTTGCCTCATGGAGTCCATGGTGTCACCAGATCGGGATAAAACTCGGGCACCACACGGGCGTTTCTTGCGCTAGAAGGGCAAAACCCGTCAAATTCGCCCGTCCGGAGCCGTCAGAGTCGCCGCCAGCGCCCCCGGATCGACCTCGGCGTCGACGACCAGCCATCGCCCGCCCCAGCCCGCGGCGGCCAGCTCGGCGTAGACCGCGCCGGTGCGCTGCTGCAGTTCGTCGTCGCGTTCGTAGCTGTCGCGCGCCCGGCCCGGCTCGTTATCGGCCCGGTGCCGGGCGCGCTGCGCGGCGAGCTCGGCCGAGACCGCGAGCAGCACCTGCCGGTCGGGCGGTGGCAACCGCAGCCGCTGGTATTCGAGCCGATGCACCCAGGCCACCGCATCACCGGCCGCATCCTCGCGCAGGCGCGCGGCGGTGTAGGCGGCGTTGGAGGCGACGTAGCGATCCAGGATCACGACGTCATGGTCACGGCCGAGGCTCTCGATCTCCTCGACCGCCCCGGCGCGGTCGAGCGCGAAGAGCATCGCCATCGCATACGCCGACGACGCGAGGTCGCCGTGCTCGCCGTGCAGGGCCTCGGCCGCGACGTCGGCGATCACCGATCGCCCGTAACGCGGGAAGGCCAAGGTGGCCACCGACTTCCCGGCCGCACGAAAGGCCTTGCTGAGCCCTTGCGTCAACGTCCGCTTGCCGGAGCCGTCAACCCCTTCGATCGCGATCAGCACGGCGCGAGCCTATCGCCGGGGCCGGTCTGGGGGCACCGCCCGCTTGCGGGGGACGCGCTGGCGTGACGCTCGACGCCGAATGCCACGCTGGCGTGACGCTCGGTGATGTGGCCGTCAGTAGCGGTAGTGGTCGGCCTTGTAGGGGCCCTCGACGTCGACGCCGATGTACTCGGCCTGCTCCTTGGTCAGCCTGGTCAACTCGCCGCCGAGGGCCTCGACATGGATGCGGGCCACCTTCTCGTCGAGGTGCTTGGGCAGCCGGTACACCTCGTTGTCGTACTCGTCGTTCTTGGTCCACAGCTCGATCTGCGCGATCACCTGGTTGGAGAAGCTGTTGCTCATCACGAACGACGGGTGACCGGTGGCGTTGCCCAGGTTCAGCAGCCGGCCCTCGGACAGCACGATGATCGATTTGCCGGTGTCGCCGAAGGTCCACTGGTCGACCTGCGGCTTGATGTTCAGCTTGGTCGCCCCCGACTTCTCCAGCGCCGCCATCTGGATCTCGTTGTCGAAGTGGCCGATGTTGCCCAGGATGGCCTGGTCCTTCATCGCCCTCATGTGCTCGAGCGTGATGATGTCCTTGTTGCCGGTCGCGGTGACGACGATGTCGGCGTCGCCGATGACGTCCTCGACCCGCTTGACGTCATAGCCCTCCATCAGCGCCTGCAGCGCGTTGATCGGGTCGACCTCGGTGACGACGACGCGCGCGCCCTGGCCCTTCACCGAGTCCGCGCAGCCCTTGCCGACGTCCCCGTACCCGCAGATCAGCACCTTCTTGCCGCCGATCAGTGCGTCGGTGCCCCGATTGATGCCGTCGATCAGGGAGTGCCGGCAGCCGTACTTGTTGTCGAACTTGGACTTGGTGACCGAGTCGTTGACGTTGATCGCCGGGAACGCCAGGTCCCCGGCGGCGGCGAACTGGTACAGCCGCAGCACGCCGGTGGTGGTTTCCTCGGTGACGCCCTTGACCGACTCCGAGATCTTCGTCCACTTGTCCTTATCGGTCTCGAAGCGGCGACGCAGCAGGTCCAGGAAGATCTTCCACTCCGCGGGGTCGTCGTCCTCGGCGGGCGGCACGACGCCGGCCTTCTCGAACTGCGCACCCCGCAGCACGAGCATGGTGGCGTCCCCGCCGTCGTCGAGGATCATGTTGGCCGGCTTGTCGGGGTCCGGCCAGGTCAGCATCTGCTCGGCGGCCCACCAGTACTCCTCGAGCGTTTCGCCCTTCCACGCGAACACCGGTACGCCCTGGGGCTCTTCTGGAGTGCCGTGCGGGCCGAGGACAACCGCCGCGGCGGCGTGGTCCTGGGTGGAGAAGATGTTGCACGACGCCCAGCGGACCTCGGCGCCCAGCGAGGTGAGGGTTTCGATCAACACCGCGGTCTGCACGGTCATGTGCAGCGAGCCCGAAACGCGCGCTCCCTTGAGGGGTTGCACCTCGGCGTACTCGCGACGCAGCGACATCAGGCCGGGCATCTCGTGCTCGGCCAGCCGAATCTCCTTGCGGCCGAAGTCCGCCAGCGACAGATCGGCGATCTTGAACTCGATGCCGTTGCGGACGTCGGCAGTCAGCGAATTTTCGGTCGTCGTCATAGCTTTTTTCTTCCTTCTTTGGCTTGAAAAGGGCTCACTGGATCCAAGCGGTACTTAGCTTAGGTATGTTCTTCCGCCACTGTAGTCGCCGGGCAGTCGGCCCAACCGGTCAGGGAACGTTGACGACCCCGTACCGCTCCGCGAACGGTGTCATCAGCCGGGCCAGGTCCGCCGCGACGTCGTGATCGGCTTCGGGCGGCATGGACACGTAGCTCAGCGCCAGCCGCACGATGGCGCGCGCCAGCACCCCGGCGTCCTCATCGCTGGTCGCCACCCAGCTCTGGGTCAACGCCGAGGTCAGCCGCGCCGACTCCCGGGTGATGATGGGCGCGCTGTCGGTGGTGATGATCTGCAGCAGGTCGGGCTTGGCGACCCCGGTCAGCAACGAGATCACCAGCGGGTCGGCGGCCGACTCCGCGAAGAAGGAACGAAAACCCTGCAGCAACGCCTCGTGGATGTTGCCGACGTTCGCGTCGATGGCCGCATGGACGGCGTCGACCAGGCGATCGGCCAGCCGCAGGGCGTAACCCTGCGCCAGGCCTTGCCGCGAGCCGAACTCGTTGTAGATGGTCTGCCGGCTGATGCCCGCGGCGCGGGCAACGTCCGATAGCGTGATCGCGGACCAGTCCCGGGCTCCCAGCAGGTCCCGCATCGCGTCCAGCACCGAGTCACGCAGCAGGACGCGCGACGCCTCGGCGTAAGGCATCCGCTTCACAGGCGCGAGGTTATCGCTTTTGGATCGCATTTGGGGCTGCTCAGGATCTAGCTACCGCTACCATCTCGAAGTCCGACTTGGCCGCGCCGCAGTCCGGGCAGCTCCAGTCGTCGGGGATGTCGTCCCACCGGGTGCCGGGCGCGATGCCGTCCTCTGGCCAGCCCAGCGCCTCGTCGTACTCGAAGCCGCACTGGATGCAGCGGAACAGCTTGTAGTCGCTCATCGGTTTGCCTCATCCTTTCGAAGCGCCGCGAAATCTGGCTTCTCCCTTACCGAGCAGTCCGGACAGCGCCAGTCGTCGGGAATGTCCTGCCACCGCGTACCGGCCGGAAAGCCTTCCCTGGCATCACCTTTGGCCTCGTCGTAGACGTAGTCGCAGACCGGGCACTGGTAGGCGGCCGTCATTTGGTGGCCCCGTGGGAGGTCAGCAGCTTCTCGCGCAGGCGCGGCTGCAGGTTGACCCTGGTGATGTCGCCGTCGTAGTGCGCCAGCACCCGGTGGTCCATCACCCTGCGCCACAGCGGCGGGAAGTAGGTCAGCGAGATCATCGACGCGTACCCGCTCGGCAGGTTGGGCGAGCCTTCCATGCTGCGCAGCGTCTGGTACCGGCGCGTCGGGTTGGCGTGGTGATCGCTGTGCCGCTGCAGGTGGTACAGGAAAAGGTTGGTGACCACGTGGTCGGAGTTCCAGCTGTGCACCGGCGCGCAACGCTCGTGGCGGCCGTTGGCGTTCTTCTGCCGCAGCAGCCCGTAGTGCTCGAGGTAGTTGACCGCCTCCAGCAGGCTGAAGCCGAAGACCGCCTGGATGATCACGAACGGGATCAGCGCCGGGCCGAAAAATCGCGATCAGCACGCCCCACAGCACCACCGACATCAGCCAGGCGTTGAGCACGTCGTTGGACGGATAGGTCTTGGGGTTCCAGGGGCTTTTCCAGAAGCCAGAGCCCAGCCGGCGCAGCCGCTGTGCCTCCAGCCGCAATGACGAGCGCAGGCTGCCGAAAACGCTGCGCGGCAGGAATTCCCAGAAAGTCTCGCCGAAGCGGGCCGACGCCGGGTCCTCCGGAGTCGAGACGCGCACGTGGTGGCCGCGATTGTGCTCGATGTAGAAGTGCCCGTAGCAGGTCTGCGCCAGGGTGATCTTGGACAGCCACCGCTCCAGCGAATCCTTCTTGTGGCCCATCTCGTGCGCCGTGTTGATCCCCACCCCTCCGAGGACCCCGACGGACAGCGCCACGCCCAGCTTGCCCGCCCAGCCCAACGAGCCGTCAAAGCCGAGCCAGCCCAGGTTCGATGCGGTGAACAGGTAGGCGCCCAGGATCACGCTGAGGTACTGGAACGGGACATAGACGTAGGTGCAGTACCGGTAGTACTTGTCGTTCTCCAGCTGTTCCATCACCTCGTCGGGCGGGTTCTGCCCGTCGGGCCCGAAACGCAGATCGAGAATCGGCAGCAGGATGTAGAGCAGGATTGGCCCGATCCACAGCGGTACCTGGGCGCCGGCATGCCAGCCGAGCCGGTTCATCGCCCAGACGATCGGCAGCATCACGAACAGCGCCGTCGGGGCGATCAACCCCATCAGCCACAGGTGGCGCTTCTTGTCCCGCCAGACCGGCGCCTCGGCCACTTCGCCGACTTCGGGTCCGAGTGTGGTCATCTGCCAAACCTCCTTGTGAGTCACTGCCACTCCGAGGTTGGACAATACGGTAGTCTGTGTCTTGTGTCTAGACACGAGATACTATTTTGTAAACCTGCGCCGGCTAGGCCACCGAGTCGGCCTCGACCGCGGTCGCCGGGCTTGGCTGCTCAGCCTGCCGCCGTCCCTGGACGGAGTGCCAATACCCATAGCCGACGTAGATCGCGGTGCCCACCACTAGCCAGACGCCGAACCGCACCCAGGTCAGCGCGGAGAGGTTGATCATCAGCCACGCGCACGCGGCTATCGAGGCGATGGGAAGCAGCGGCACCCACGGGGCGCGGAAGCCCCGCTCCAGGTCCGGCCGGGTCCGGCGCAGGACCATGACGCCGGCAGACACCAGAACGAACGCGAACAGCGTTCCGACGTTGACCATCTCCTCGAGCTTGGCTATCGGAAACACCGACGCCGCCGCCGCGACCACCACCGCAACCAGCACGGTGATCCGGACGGGCGTGCCGCGCGAACCGGTCTTGGCCAGCGGTCGCGGCAACAGCCCGTCGCGCGCCATCGCGAACAAGACCCGGCACTGCCCGAGCATCAGCACCATCACCACGGTGGTCAACCCTGCCAGCGCCCCGATGGCGATGATCTTGCTGGCCCAGTGGATCCCGTTGGCCGCGAAGGCCGTCGCCAGGTTGGCCGGCTTGTGGCCGGGAACGGTCTTGAGCTGGGTGTAGGAAACCATGCCGGACAGCACGATCGCGGTTGCGACATAGAGCACGGTGACGATCGCCAGCGACGCCAGGATCCCCCTCGGGACGTCGCGCTGGGGCTTCTTGGTTTCCTCCGCCATGGTCGCGACGATGTCGAATCCGATGAACGCGAAGAACACGATCGATGCGCCCGCCAGCACGCCATACCAGCCGTAGTGACTGCTGTGCGCCCCGGTCAGCAGCGACAGCACCGACTGGTTGATGCCGCTCGCCTCGTGCCCGGCCTCGGGCTTCGGGATGAAGGGCGAGTAGTTGGAGCCCTTGATGTAAAAGGCACCGACGATCACGACCAGCAGCACCACCGACACCTTGATGCCGGTGATCACCGCGGAAAACCTGGATGACAACTTGGTTCCCAGGCCGATCAGGGTCGCCACCCCCGCGACGATCAGCAGCGCGCCCCAGTCGAGCTGAACCGAGCCGATTTGGGTTGTGCCACCGGCGAATCCGAACACGTTACCGAGGTAGCTCGACCATCCTTTGGACACGACGGCGGCGCCGATCGCCAATTCCAGCAGCAGGTTCCAGCCGATGATCCAGGCGAGGAACTCTCCGAACGTGGCATAGGAGAAGGTGTAGGCGCTGCCCGCCACCGGCAGCGTCGACGCGAATTCGGCGTAGCACAACGCCGCCAGCGCGCAGGTGATCGCCGCGATCACGAACGAGATCCAGATGGCCGGCCCGGTGATGTCGCCGGTTGTCGACGCGGTGACCGTGAAGATACCGGCGCCGATCACCACCGCGACCCCGAACACGACCAGGTCCAACCACGTCAGCTCCTTGCGTAGCCGGGTGTCCGGCTCGTCGGTGTCGGCGATCGATTGTTCGACCGATTTCGTGCGCCACCGATTTGCCATCCGCCCGCCTCCCGACCCGCTGGGACCCGTTGGTCCGTCACAGTACTGGGTAGTCTGCGGACATGCCGGATAGCGGAAAAAACATGAGGGACCACGCAGTGGTCATCGGGGGAAGCATCGCCGGTTTGTGCGCCGCGCGGGTGCTGTCGGATTCCTATTCCCGGGTGAGCGTCTACGAGCGCGACGAATTGCCGAGCGCACCGGCGAACCGCGCGGCGGTGCCCCAGGACCGGCACCTGCACATGCTGATGGCAAGGGGAGCCGCGGAGTTCGAGAGCCTGTTTCCGGGCCTGCTGGCCGACATGGTGGCCGCGGGCGTCCCGATGCTGGAGAACCGGCCCGACTGCATTCACCTGGGCGCCGCGGGCCACGTGCTCGGGACGGGCCACACCTTGCGCGATGAGTTCACCGCCTATGTGCCCAGCCGGCCGCACCTGGAGTGGCAGCTGCGCAGGCGCGTCCAAGACATCGACAACGTCGAGATCGTGCGGCGCTCCGTCGCCGAGCCGCGGTTCGACCCTGCGCGGCAACGGGTGACGGGCGTGCTGTTGGACCCGCAAGACCAGGGTGAGCCGGAGTTCGTGCGCGCCGACCTCGTCGTCGACGCCGCCGGCCGGGGCACCCGCCTGCCGGTGTGGTTGGAGCAGTGGGGATATCGGCGCCCGGTCGAAGCAACCATCGACATCGGCATCCACTACGCCACCCAACAGTTCCGCATGCCGGAGGGCCTGATCGCGGAGAAGGTGGTGGTCGCCGGCGCCTCCCACGACGAGTCGCTCGGGCTGGGCATGCTGCATTACGAGGACCGCATCTGGGTGCTCACCACGTTCGGGGTGGCCAACGCCAAACCACCGAGGACGTTCCCCGAGATGCTGGCGCTGGCCGACAAGCTGCTGCCCGCGCATTTCAATGCCGCGCTGGCGCAGGCAGAGCCCATCGGCGAGCCGGCATATCACGCGTTTCCGGCCAGCAGGTGGCGCCGCTACCACAAGCTGGACCGGTTCCCGGCCGGCATCGTTCCCTTCGGTGACGCAGTGGCCAGCTTCAACCCCACCTTCGGGCAGGGCATGACGATGACGTCGCTGCAGGCCGGTCATCTGCGGCGCGCGCTGCAATCACCCGTCGACGACCTTGCCCGCGAACTGAATAGGGCCACCGCCAAGACGACCTACCCGGTGTGGATGATGAACGCCATCGGCGACATCACCTTCCACCACGCCGAAACCCAGGGACCCGTCCCCTGGTGGTGGCGACCGTCCGGTGCGCTGTTCGACCAATTCCTCGGGGCCGCCGAAACCGAACCCGTTCTGGCCGAATGGTTTTTGCGCCGGTTCTCGCTGCTCGACAGCCTGTACATGGTCCCGCCGCCGCGGATCGTCGGCCGCACCATGGCGCACAACATGCGGCTGTGGCTGCGCGAGCGCCGGGAAGCCGCCAGGGACCGGCGGCGCGTCACAGCCCTACAGTCGCCCTGAACAGCTTGGCGGGCTCCCGCGCGACCAGCCGGATCGGTCCGTCATCGGCCGCCACCCAGGCGGCCATCCCGCGTTCCAGCGTGAGCGACCCGGACTTGCCGTGCACCGTGGTGCGGCCCTCGGTGCACAACAGGATCTGCGGGCCCTCGTGGCCGCAGGACGCGTCGACCTCGTGGCCGAGGTACTCGCCCTCGAGCGCCAACAGCGCGACCGCGAACTCGTCGGTCGGCGTCTCGTAGATCCGGCCGAACCCCTCGCGGCGGATGTGCGGCCGCAGCTGCGCTTCGGTGGTGGGGGCGAAGTCCAGCACCCGCAGCAGCTCGGGCACGTCGACGTGCTTGGGGGTGAGCCCTCCGCGTAACACGTTGTCGGAGTTGGCCATTACCTCCACCGCGAAACCACGCAGGTAGGTGTGCAGGTTGCCGGCCGCCACGAAGATGGCCTCGCCCGGGGCCAGGGTGATGCGGTTGAGCAACAACGCCGCCAGCACCCCGGCGTCACCGGGATAGCGTTCGCCGAGTTCCAGCACCGTCTTGGCTTCGGCCGCGAATTCCGTTGCCCCGGAGCTGACGTACTGGATGGCGCCGTCCAGCACGGCGGGCACCAGCACGTCGATGTCGGGCTGGGGGGCGGTGATCCAGGTGGTGAACAGCGCGCGCAGGCCGTCGGCGTCGGACTGGTCGTTGAGCAGATCGATGTAGGGGTCGAGGTCGGAGACGGCCAGCGCCTGCAACAGCTCGATGGTTCGGGATGCCTGACGAAATCCGGCCAGCGCCTCGAACGACTGCAGCGCCACCAACAACTCCGGCTTGTGCGAGGTATCGCGGTAGTTGCGGACCGGCGAGGACACCGGGATGCCGAGCCGCTCCTCACGCAGGTAGCCCTCGACCGCCTGCTCGGCACTGGGATGGGCTTGTAGTGACAGCGGCTCGTCGGCGGCCAGCACCTTGACCAGGAAGGGCAGCACGTCCCCGAACCGGGCGCGCGACCCCGGGCCGAGCTGTCCCTCCGGATCGGCGACCAGCGCCTCAAGCAACGAGACTTCATCTTTCTTGCCCTCGCCCACTTGCAGCCAGGCCGGGTCACCCGGGTGTGCGCCGAACCAGAGCTCGGCCTCCGGGTGAGCCGCCGGAACCGGACGCCCGGTGAATTCCGCCAGGGCGGTGCGCGATCCCCATGCGTACGTTCGTAAGGCCCCGCGAAGCAGTTCCACTTGTCTATCTATCCCCGCACCAGTCGCATGTAAACCGCGGCCATCTCCAGCCGGACGGCCAATACTGCCAGTTGCTGCTCGGGGCTGATGGGGCCCCCCAGCGCCGGCGAAACCCCAGAGCCGGCCGAGCCCCCGGGTCCATCGGGCACATCCTCGGCAGCAAGCAGATACACGTCCTCGAGCCCGGCAGTCCGGGCGGCCACCACCGTCTGCTCGTCCGACAAGGTGAGCGCCAGCACCCGCAACCGGTCGGGCAACGGCCCGTCGATTTCCTCGTCGTGGAAGAGAGCATCCACCGAGGACGCGGCAGAGCCCGACCTTGCCGCCGCCCGCAGCGCCAGCACCGCGTCCGCCAGCCCGGTGGCGGCGACCACCTCGTGCGCGAGCCGCAGCAGCACCGAACTGCCGTGCCGGGCGAGCGCCAGCGTCGCGGCGCAGTCGCCGGCCAGCGCCGCCCGGCGACCGGCCAACCGCGCGGCAATCGTCTTGGCCGGGTTGGTGAACAGCTCGCGCCCGGCGCTGTTGCGCAGCGCCTCGGCATCCAGCTCGTCGGCAAGCAACCCCAGATCTTGTCCTGAATTCAAGTCCGGTCGGGGGTCGACGGTTTGCAGGACGGCCAGGCCGGCGGCCAGGTAGCGGGACAATCCGAGCTCGTAGGGAACCCAGAGCCGTGGCTCGAGCACCGCGGCGCGCCCGGCCGTCGAGTCGCGCAGCGGACCCTCGTACGGCGCCACCACGACGACCCGCGCGCCTCGCCGCACGCCGGTCGCGGCCGCGGTGACCAGCGCCGGATCGCCGGGGTCGTCGCCCGCGACGATCAGCACGTCAAGCGGGCCGACCCAGGGCGGCGCCTCGCCGGTGACGGCGATCGGCTCGGAAGCAAGCCCACCCAAGGTCGCGGCCAGCATCGCCCCGGCGGTCTCGGCGGTTCCGCGGCCGGCCACCCAGATCACACTGCGCGCACGGTCGTCAGCGCGCAGCGAGTCCAGTTCGCCTTCGTCGGCCGCGGCGGCGATCGCGCGCACCTGCGCGCCCGCCGACGACGCGGCTCGCAGCAGGCCCTCCCGGTCGGCGGCGAGCAGCTCCTCGGTGTCTTCCAGATCGATCGCCCGGGTCGCGTTCACGGCGCGGCCCCCTCGCCCGCCGTCTGCGTGGCGGCCGCGGCAATTGCCTCGATTTCAGCGGTGACGTGCGCCACCAGCGCGTCGACGTCCTCGGCGGTGCGGCCCTCCACATTGAGCCGCAGCAACGGCTCGGTGTTGGAGCTGCGGAGGTTGAACCAGCTGCCATCGCCCAAATCGGCCGTCACACCGTCCACGTGATCGATGGACTGAATTCGCGTGCCGAACGATTTCAACACCGCGTCCACACAATGCGACGCGTCGGGCACCCTGAAGTTGATCTCGCCGGACGATTCATAGCGCTGGTAGTCGGCGGTCAACTCCGACAGCGGCCGTTCCTGCTCACCGAGCGCGGCCAGCACATACAGCGCCGCCAACATCCCGGAGTCGGCGCCCCAGAAATCGCGGAAGTAGTAATGCGCGGAGTGCTCACCGCCGAAAATTGCGCCGGTGTCGGCCATCAGCGCCTTGATGTAGGAGTGGCCGACCCGCGAGCGCAGCGGTGTGCCGCCGCGCTCGGTGACGAGTTCGGGCACCGCGCGCGAGGTGATGACGTTGTGGATGATGGTGGCGCCGATCTCCCGGCCCAGCTCGCGGGCCGCGACCAGGCTGGTCACCGTCGACGGCGAGACGGGCCGCCCGCGTTCGTCGACCACGAAGCACCGGTCGGCGTCCCCGTCGAAGGCCAGCCCTATGTCAGCACCGACGGCGCCGACGAATTTTTGCAGGTCCACCAGGTTGGCCGGGTCGAGCGGGTTGGCCTCGTGATTGGGGAACGAGCCGTCGAGTTCGAAGTACAGCGGCAACAGGGTGATCGAGTCGATCGCCCCGAGCACGGCCGGGGCGGTGTGGCCCGCCATGCCGTTGCCGGCGTCGACGGCGACCCGCAACGGACGCAGCTTGGAGGTGTCCACCAGAGAACGCAGGAACTTGCCGTAGTCGGCCAGCACGTCCCGATCGGTGATGGTTCCGGGTTGCCCCTCGTGCGTCGCGACCCCGGCGATCACGTCGTCGGTGATGACTTCGAGGCCGGTGCCGGCGCCCACCGGTTTGGCGCCGGCGCGGCACAGCTTGATGCCGTTGTAGGCCGCGGGGTTGTGGCTTGCGGTGAACACCGCGCCGGGGCAGTCCAGCCGCCCCGAGGCGAAGTAGAGCTGATCGGTGGACGCCAGACCGATTCGCACCACATCCAGGCCCTGGCTCCTCACCCCGCCCGCGAACGCGGCGGCCAGCGCCGGCGAACTGTCCCGCATGTCGTGGCCGAGCACCACCTGCCGGGCGCCCTCGCCGCGCATCAGCTTGGCGAATGCGGCCCCGAGATCGGTGACCAGCGACTCGTCGAGCTCCTCGCCGACGAGCCCGCGCACGTCGTAAGCCTTGACGACACGGCGGACGGTCGCGGCGGACCGAGACATGCGGGGCCTCCTGACGGCATGGATTCTTCGCCTCTTGGCGTCAGCCTATCGGCCCCGGAAAATCACGGGCCGGAACGGTGCGCGGGGGTGCGCAAGCGTGCCGTGCCGTGCCGGCCCAAGGCTAGTCACTGGGGTCGGGCAGCACCCGCAGATGTCCGCGGCGGCGGCCGGAACGATGCTCGGGTGGCGCGAGCAAACCGCTGCTCGGCGCGGTGGCATGGGCTCCAGCGTGCTGGATGTGGGGATCGGGGAAGCCGTCGAAGCCGTTTAGTGGCGCGCCGGCGGTCCCGTGGGCCAGCATCCCATCGCGCGGGCGACCCTCGCGCACCGCGTCGGCCAGGGCGACCAGGTCGTCCTCGTCGGGATGCGTGGGCAGCGGGCCGGCGTGGCGTACGAGGTCCCACCCGCGGGGCGCGGTGATCCGGCCGGCATGGCCGACGCACAGGTCCCAGGAATGGGGTTCGCGCGCGGTGGCGAGCGGGCCAACCACTGCCGTCGAGTCCGTGTAGACGAACGTCAAGGTCGCCACGGCGTAGTGCGGACACCCGGGCCGGCAACAGCGACGGGGAACGTTCACGACCGAAAGGCTATCGTGCGAAAACGCCGCCGAAGCGCCGGACACGCGCATCCGCTCGACGCACGATGTGCAACCGTTACCATCGGCGCGTGGGCGATTCCCGCGGCTCCCCGCAAAGCGATCCGTCGCGGCGCCGGTCGGGTTCCTACCGTGCGTCTCGACGAGGCCGCGACATGCGCGGTCCCCTGCTGCCGCCGACCGTGCCCGGATGGCGCAGCCGGGCCGAGCGGTTCGACATGGCGGTGCTGGAGGCCTATGAGCCCATCGAGCGGCGCTGGCAGGAGCGGGTGTCCGAGCTGGACGTGGCGGTCGACGAAATCCCCCGCATCGCCGCCAAGGACCCCGACAGCGTGCAGTGGCCTCCCGAGGTCATCGCAGACGGACCGATCGCGCTCGCCCGCTTGATCCCGGCCGGCGTCGACGTCCGCGGCAATGCCACGCGGGCACGAATTGTCTTGTTCCGCAAGCCGATTGAGCGACGTGCCAAGGACACCGTCGAACTTGGCGATTTGTTGCACGAGATTCTGGTGGCTCAGGTGGCCATCTACTTGGACGTGGAGCCCTCGGTCATCGACCCCACGATCGACGACGAATGACGTTGCGCGCTCGCGTCAGATTATGCCGCGCTTGAGGCGGCGGCGCTCGCGTTCGGAGAGACCGCCCCAGATGCCGAAGCGCTCGTCATGCGCCAGGGCGTACTCGAGGCACTCGTGGCGAACCTCGCAACCCAGGCAGATCTTCTTGGCCTCGCGGGTGGAGCCGCCCTTCTCCGGGAAGAAGGCCTCGGGGTCCGTCTGCGCGCACAGCGCGCGGTCCTGCCACTGATCCGGGGTCGGCGGCGGCAAGGGCTCGGACTCGAAAACGACTGGGGCATCAGGAACCACAGTCAGGTGCGGACGGACGGGTGCCGCCGGCGCCGAGCCGATCGTGGTGTGCGGTGTGCCTGTCATAACGCCCCGAAGGTGCTCATAAGACATGCTTCGTCCGCCTCCTCAGCTTTGATTTGAGAGAGTGAGTGCTTCCCACTGTTCTGATGTACAGACAATTCGAACATGTGATCGAATCTCGGTCTGCGACACCGGAATCGGCCGGCCAACCGGGAAATGACACTGATGTGATTAGACACGGGTTGATCTGCCTGGTCAAGCGTTTCGGCGCATTTCCATATCATCTCGTGACTAAATTTCGGCGTTTCTGTTGTTTTTGAGCCTTCGGCGTGTCCATCACAGCCGCCTTGACGGCCCGCGACCGCATCGTCATCGGGCAGTAGTGTCAAGCCCTGTGAAGTTCAAGTGAAGGTCACCGTTCTGGTCGGTGGGGTTGGCGGCGCCCGTTTCCTGCTGGGGGTTCAACAGCTGCTCGGGCTCGGTCAGTTCCGATCGCAACAGCGCCCAGACGCCGACGGTCACGAGCTAACCGCGGTCGTCAACGTCGGCGACGACGCCTGGATCCACGGGCTGCGCGTCTGTCCGGATTTGGACACCTGCATGTACACCTTAGGTGGAGGCGTCGACCCGGAGCGAGGGTGGGGTCACCGCGACGAAACGTGGCACGCCAAAGAGGAATTGGCGCGCTACGGCGTGCAGCCGGACTGGTTCCAGCTGGGCGACCGCGATCTGGGCACCCACCTGGTGCGCACCCAGATGCTCCAGGCCGGCTACCCGCTGTCGCAGATCACCACCGCGCTGTGCGACCGCTGGCAACCGGGTGCGCGGTTGCTCCCGGCCACCGACGACCGCTGCGAGACACATGTGGTGATCACCGATCCGGCCGACGACAGCCGTCGGGCAATCCACTTCCAGGAGTGGTGGGTGCGCTACCGCGCCCAGGTGCCAACGCACAGCTTCGCGTTCGTCGGAGCCGAAAAGGCCAGCGCGGCAACCGAAGCGGTGGCGGCCATCGCCGACGCCGACGTGATCCTGCTGGCGCCGTCCAACCCGGTGGTGAGCGTCGGGGCCATCCTGGCCGTCCCCGGCATACGCGGTGCGTTGCGCGCGGCCCGGGCACCGGTCGTCGGCTACTCGCCGATCGTCGGCGGAAAGCCGTTGCGCGGCATGGCCGATGCCTGCCTGTCCGTGATCGGGGTCGAGTCCACCGCGGAGGCGGTCGGCCGGCACTACGGGGGGCGGCGGGCCACCGGGATACTGGATTGCTGGCTGATCCACGAGGGCGACGAGGCCGACATCGAGGGGGTCGCGGTGCGCTCGATACCCCTGCTGATGAGCGACCCCAAGGCGACGGCCGAGATGGTCGGCGCCGGGCTGGAGCTGGCGGGCGTGGCGGCGTGACCCGCGCCGGCGACGATGCAGTGGGGGTACGCCCCCACAAGTGGGAGGTACCCCCACCCGCTTGCGGGGGACGCAGCGATGTGGTGGGGGCACCACCCGCTTGCGGGGGAGAGCGGCGCCAATGACCGAGCACGGCACCGCCTCGTCGATCGAGATGCTGCCGGTCACCGGGCTCCCCGAGTTCCGGCCCGGTGACGACCTGAGCGCGGCCGTCGCCGCGACCGCGCCGTGGCTGCGCGACGGGGACGTCGTGGTGGTGACCAGCAAGGTGGTTTCCAAGTGTGAGGGCCGCCTGGTGCCGGCTCCGCAAGATACCGAGGAGCGGGACCGACTGCGCCGCAAGCTGGTCGACGAGGAGGCGGTGCGCGTGTTGGCGCGCAAGGGCCAAACGCTGATCACCGAGAACCGGCTCGGTCTGGTCCAGGCCGCCGCCGGCGTGGACGGATCCAACGTCGGCCGCGACGAGCTGGCGCTGCTGCCGGTCGACCCCGACGCCAGCGCCGCCACGCTGCGCACCGGGCTGCGTGAACGGCTCGGCGTCGACGTCGCCGTGGTCATCACCGACACGATGGGCCGCGCCTGGCGCAACGGCCAGATCGACGCCGCGGTCGGTGCGGCCGGTCTTCGTGTGCTGCACAGCTATTCGGGAGCCGTCGACCGGCACGGCAACGAGTTGCTCGTCACCGAGATCGCGATCGCCGATGAGGTCGCCGCCGCCGCCGATCTGGTCAAGGGCAAATTGACCGCGACGCCGGTGGCCGTGGTGCGCGGGCTGCCCTCCCACGTCGTGGCCGACGACGGCACGACCGCCCGGCAGCTGCTGCGACCGGGCTCCGAAGACCTGTTCTGGCTCGGCACCGCCGAAGCCCTCGACATGGGCCGCCGGCAGGCCCAGCTGTTGCGCAGGTCGGTGCGCCGGTTCAGCGATGAGCCGGTGTCGCCGGAGCTGGTCGAGGCCGCCGTCGACGAGGCCCTTACGGCGCCGGCCCCTCACCACACCCGACCGGTTCGGTTCGTGTGGCTGCGGACCCGGGCCACCCGGACCCGGCTGCTGGACCGCATGAAAGACCGGTGGCGCTCTGACCTCGCCGGTGACGGCCGGCCCGCCGACTCGGTCGAACGGCGGGTGGCGCGCGGCCAGATCCTCTACGACGCACCCGAAGTAGTCATCCCGTTCTTGGTCCCCGAGGGCGCCAACGCCTATCCCGATGCGGCCCGCACCGATGCCGAGCACACGATGTTCACGGTCGCGGTCGGGGCGGCCGTGCAGGCGCTGCTGGTCGCACTTGCGGTGCGGGGGCTGGGCAGCTGCTGGATCGGCTCGACGATCTTTGCCGCGGACCTGGTCCGATCCGAGCTCGAGCTGCCCGCGGACTGGGAGCCGTTGGGCGCCATTGCGATCGGCTATGCCGAAGAGCCCGCCGCGCCGCGCGATGCGGCCGGAGCCGGGGATCTGTTGATCCGCAAGTGATACTGGGCCGATGAAGACGTTCGCGGGCAAGGCGGCGGCGTCGGCCGACAAGATCCGCGGCGGCTACTACACCCCGGGCCCGGTGGCGGAATTCCTGGCCCGCTGGGTTCGCGAAGCCGGCCCGCGGATCGTCGAGCCGTCGTGCGGCGACGGGGCAATCCTGCGCGAGCTGGCCAAGCTCAGCGGCCAGGTGCACGGCGTGGAACTCGTCGCGCAGGAGGCGGCCAAGTCCCGGGACTTCGCTCCCGTCGACGCCGAGAACCTGTTCACGTGGCTAGCCCGCGCCGAGCCCGGCAACTGGGACGGGGTCGCGGGCAACCCGCCGTACATCCGCTTCGGCAACTGGGCATCGGATCAGCGAGACCCGGCTTTGGAACTGATGCGCCGCGAGGGTCTGCGACCCAGCAGGCTGACCAATGCCTGGGTCCCCTTCGTCGTCGCGAGCACGGTCTTGGTCTGCGACGGCGGACGGGTGGGCCTGGTGCTTCCGGCCGAGTTGCTCCAAGTCACCTATGCCGCCCAGCTGCGCGATTTTCTGCTGAGCCGCTTCCGCGACATCACGCTGCTGACGTTCGCGCGGTTGGTGTTCGACGGCGTCCTGCAGGAAGTCGTGTTGTTCTGCGGCGTCGCCGGCGCGGGTCCGCCGCGAATCCGCGCGGTCCATCTCAGCGATGCCGACGCCCTGGCGGGCGCGGATCTTGACCTCGAGCACCTTCCTTCAGCGCCCGCGCTGCTGCACGAAAAGGAGAAGTGGACCAAGTATTTCCTGGACCCCGCCGCGATCCGGTCGCTGCGCACCCTCAGGCAGTCGCGGGCCATGACCCGGCTCGGATCCGTCGCCGGCGTGGACGTCGGGATCGTGACCGGGCGCAACAGCTTCTTCACCTTCACCGACGCGCAGGCCCATGAGCTCGGGCTGCGGCCACACTGCGTGCCGCTCGTATCGCGCAGCAGCCAGCTCTCCGGGTTGGTCTACGACACCGACTGCCGGGCCGGCGATGTCGCCGCCGGCCACCGGACCTGGCTGCTCAAGGCGCCGCCCGAGCCGACCGACGCCGCCCTGATCGCGCACATCGACGCCGGTGAGGCCGCCGGCGTCCACCGGGGCTACAAGTGCTCGATCCGCAAGCCGTGGTGGACCACCCCGTCGCTGTGGGTTCCCGACCTGTTCATGCTGCGCCAGATCCACCGGGCGCCGCGGCTGACCGTCAACGCCGCGGGGGCGACGAGCACCGACACCGTGCACCGGGTCCGGCTCGCGCCCGGGGTCGATCCGGCCGCGCTGGCGGCGGTCTTCCACAACAGCGTGACGTTCGCCTTCGCCGAGATCATGGGCCGCAGTTACGGTGGGGGCATCTTGGAGCTGGAACCCGCGGAAGCCGAGCGGCTTCCCATTCCCCCACCGGGGCGCGCCGGCGCCGAACTTGCCTGCGACGTAGACCTTTTACTGAAGGCCAACGAAATCGACAAGGCGCTCGACGTCGTCGACCGCCACGTCCTGATCGACGGACTCGGCCTGTCCGGCGAGGTGGTCGCGGAATGTCGCGCGGCCTGGATTTCGCTTCGGGACCGCCGGGCAAGGCGCGGATCCCGTTGAGCGTCCGGGATTCTGCGATTTCGATCCTCAGCCACTGGCGGGCCCCCGACCCGGCCCAGGACTCGTTGCGGCATGCCGTGCTGGCCTTCGTGCATGGCCGCACGGATGCCTGCCGCCGCGAGTGCGTGCCGGGCCACGTCACCGCGTCGGCGCTGGTGCTGGATCACACGGGCAGCCAGGTGCTCCTGACCTTGCACCCACGGTTGGGCCGCTGGGTGCAACTCGGCGGGCACTGCGACGACGACGACGCCGACATCGTCGCCGCGGCGTTGCGCGAGGCCACCGAGGAATCCGGTGTCGCCGGCCTGCGCATGGAGCCCGAACTGGCCGCCGTCCACGTCCACCCCGTCACTTGCTCGCTCGGCGTGCCGACCCGCCACCTGGATTTGCAATTCGTGGCGCACGCGCCCACCGGCGCGCAGATCGCGATCAGCGACGAGTCGGAGGACTTGCGGTGGTGGCCGGCCGACGCGTTACCGGACGGAACCGATCGTGCGCTGGCGTACCTGGTCGCCCGGGCCCGCGCTCGCTAGCGAGCGTCACGCTGGCGTGACCGTCGACGTCGAGCGTCACGCTGGCGTGACTCTCGAGGCCAAAGCGGCTCAGACGTCGCTGGAGTAGCGGATCCCGCCGTCGGGAATGGAGACACCGGGCCACACCCGGGCGCCGCGCAGCAACTCGCAGCGGGCGCCGATGTCGGCGCCGTCGCCGATCACGCCGTCGCGGATCAGCACCCGCGGACCGATGCGCACACCGAAGCCGATGATCGACCGCTCGATCACGCTGCCGGCCTCGACCTTCACCCCGTCGAAGATCAGCGCCCCGTCCAGCCGGACGCCGGGGCCGATCTCGGCGCCGCGCCCGACGACGGTGCCGCCGATCAGCACCGCGCCCGGAGACACCGCCGCACCGTCGTGTACCAACTGCTCGCCCCGGTGGCCGTGCAGGGCCGGTGACGGAGCGATCCCGCGCACCAGATCCGCCGACCCGCGGACGAAGTCTTCCGGCGTGCCCATGTCGCGCCAGTAGCTGGCATCGACGTAGCCGCAGATCTTGACGTCGGCGTCGGAGAGCAGGGCGGGAAACACCTCGCGCTCCACCGAGACCTCGCGGCCCCGCGGGATCCGGTCGATGATTCCGCGTTCGAAGACATAACAGCCGGCGTTGATCTGGTCGGTCGGCGGATCCTGCGTCTTCTCGAGAAAGGCCACGACGCGGCCCTCCTCGTTGGTGGGCACGCAGCCGAACGCGCGCGGGTCGCCCACCCGCACCAGGTGCAGGGTGACATCGGCCCGATTGGTTCGGTGGAATTCGAGCAGCTGGCCCAGATCGGCGCCGGACAGCACATCGCCGTTGAACACCATGACGGTGTCATGACGCAGGTGGCCGGCGACGTTGGCGATGCCCCCGCCGGTTCCCAGCGGCCGCTCCTCGGTCACATAGTCGATCTGCAGGCCCAGCTTGGAGCCGTCACCGAATTCGGCCTCGAAGACCTTGGGCTGATACGACGTGCTCAGGATCACGTGCTCGATGCCCGCCGCGGCAATCCGCGACAGCAGGTGGGTCAGGAACGGCAGCCCTGCGGTGGGCAGCATGGGCTTGGGCGCCGAGAGCGTCAGCGGCCGCAGTCGGGTGCCCTTGCCACCGACCAGGACCACCGCGTCGACTTGGGGGCCTGCCAACCGGTTAGCCACTTCAGCGCCGTCCTTCTGCCAAATTCCGTTTGCGTTCCCGACTGATCGAGCGCAGCGAACTACGCACCATCAGGCGGCCACGCACCGCCAACGAGGCCCGCAACGTCCAGCGCAGCGGGGCCCGCCACCAGCCGGAATGCCGATCGGCCAAGAATAGATACGTGCTTTTGTGATGTGCCGCCAGGTGGCTCGCCGGGTCGTGTCCGGTGGAGTGGCCCTTGTGGTGCAGGACTTCGGCCGACGGCACGTAGACGCTGAGCCAGCCGGCCTTGCCCAACCGGTCACCGAGGTCGACGTCCTCCATATACATGAAGTAGCGCTCATCGAAGCCGCCGACCTGGCTGAACGCCGACCGGCGCACCAGCAGGCACGATCCCGACAGCCAGCCCACCGCCCGCTCGCTTGGCTCAAGCCGATCCTGACGGTAAGTGGCCGTCCACGGGTTGCGCTTCCAGAACGGCCCGATCACCGCGTGCATGCCGCCGCGGACCAGGCTGGGCAGGTGCCGCGCCGACGGATACACCGACCCGTCGGGATCCCGGATGAGCGGGCCCAAGGCGCCGGCGTGCGGCCAGCGGGTGGCCGCGTCCAGCAGGGCGTCGATGCTGCCGGGACCCCACTGCACGTCGGGGTTGGCCACGATCACCCAGTGTCCGTCATCGTCTAGGTCGTCCAGCTGCGCGACCCCGCGATTCACCGCGGCTCCGTACCCGAGATTGGCGCCGGTGTCGAAGAGCCGCACGTTCGGATAGCGCTCGACGGCCGCCTGCGGGGTTCCGTCGGTGGAGCCGTTATCGGCCATCAGCACGCTGACCGGGCGCTCGGTTGCCAGCGGCAAGGAAGCCAGGAACCGCTCGAGGTGCGGGCCCGGCGAGTAGGTCACCGTCACGACCGGCAGGACGTCAGTCACGCGTAGAGGGTAACGGTCGGTCGGCCACGGCATGGCTTCCAGATGCGGCCAGCGCCGCGACAAGCGCAGGGCGCCAGGGCCTTAGCGGCGTGAGGCCCGCCGCGGCGGACTCGCGGCCGCCCAGCGCGGAGTAGGTCGGGCGCGGCGCCGGCCGCGGGTATTGATCGGTGCTGACCGGCCGGACCCGCTCCGGGTCGGCACCGCATTCCTCGAACACCGCACGGGCCTGCCCGAAACGGGAGACCGCTCCCTCGTTGGCGGCGTGCAGGATGGGCCCGGGCACGCGGTCGTCGGCGACCTGCAGCAGCGCGACGGCCAGGTCGGCGACATAGGTCGGTGACCCGGTCTGGTCGTCGACCACGTCCACCGGGCCGTCCCCGGCGGCCAGCCGGCGCATGACGGCGACGAAGTCCTTGCCGGTTCCGCCCGTGTAGAGCCAGGCGGTTCGGACCACTATGCCATCCGAGGCGTCCGGCAGCGCCGCCAGCACTGCCCGCTCGCCGGCGAGCTTGCTGAGCGCGTACACGCCGAGCGCGTCGGTTTCGTCGCTGGGCTCATAGGGACGCGGCCCGCCCGCACCGGGGTCGCCGGTGACCGGCTCGCCGGTAACTGGCTCGCCGGTAACTGGCTCGCCGGTAAATATATAGTCGGTGGAGACGTGGATCAGCCGGGCGCCGACGCGCGCGCAGGCGCGCGCGAGGTGTTCCGGGCCGGTGGCGTTGACCGCGTAGGCGGCGGCTTCGTCGCTCTCGGCGCCATCGACGTTGGTGTAGGCGGCGCAGTTCACCACCACGTCGCCGCTCTGGATGATCCTGTCGGCCGCGACGGGATCGGTGATGTCCCATTGCGACGACGTGAGTGCCAGCACGTCACGCCCCCGATCGGTCGCCAACCCCGCCAAACAAACGCCCAGTTGCCCGCCCGCGCCGCTGATCACGATCCTGCCCGACATGTGTCGAGTCTGGCACGGCCCAGGCACGCCGCCACCGGCTACCCGAGAAGCCGCTGTGCCACAAGTAACCTAGTGTGATGCCTGTGCACCGTGTGGTTCGTGTGGTTGCCGCTGTGCTGACCGTCGCGGTCGTTGCCGGCACCGGCCTCGCCTGGAGCAACGTCAGGTCCTTCGAGGACGGCATCTTCCACATGTCCGCGCCCTCGCTGGGCAAGGGCGGCGACGACGGCGCGATCGACATCTTGCTGGTCGGCCTGGACAGCCGCACCGATGCCCACGGCAACGCGTTGTCGGCCGAGGAACTGGCGACGCTGCGGGCCGGCGACGAGGAAGCGACCAACACCGACACGATCATCCTGATCCGGATACCGAACAACGGGAAGTCGGCGACCGCGATCTCGATCCCGCGGGACTCCTACGTCGCGGCCCCCGGCCTGGGTAAGACGAAGATCAACGGCGTCTACGGCCAAACCCGAGAGGCCAAGCGGACCAGCCTCGTCAAGGCCGGTGCTTCCGCGGCCGACGCGACGGCGCAGGGCACCGAGGCCGGTCGCGAGGCCCTGATCAAGACTGTCGCCGACCTCACCGGAGTCACCGTCGACCACTACGCCGAAATCGGGCTGCTCGGTTTCGCGTTGATCACCGACGCGCTCGGCGGCGTCGACGTCTGCCTCAAAGAGCCGGTGTTCGAACCGCTTTCGGGTGCCGACTTCCCGGCCGGCCAGCAAAAACTGAATGGTCCGCAGGCGCTCAGCTTCGTCCGGCAGCGCCACGAGCTGCCGCGTGGCGACCTGGACCGGGTGGTGCGCCAGCAGGCGGTAATGGCGTCGCTGGCCCACCGGGTCATCTCCAACCAGACGCTGTCCAGCCCCACCACGCTCAAGCGGCTCGAGCAAGCAGTCCAGCGCTCGGTGGTGATCTCCTCCGGTTGGGACATCATGGATTTCATGCAGCAGTTGCAGAAGCTGGCCGGCGGCAAGGTCGCCTTCGCCACAATTCCCGTGCTCGACGGGGCGGGCTGGAGCGACGACGGCATGCAGAGCGTGGTGCGGGTGGACCAGCACCAGGTCCAGGAGTGGGTCGGGGGCCTGCTGGAAGACCAGGCCCAGGGCAAGACCGAGGAACTGGCCTACACGCCGGCCAAGACCACCGCCAACGTGGTCAACGACACCGACATCAACGGGCTGGCCGCGTCGGTGTCAGAGGTGTTGAGCTCCAAGGGCTTTGCGAGCGGCACCGTCGGCAACAACGACGGCGGCCACGTGCAGAGCAGCCAGGTGCGGGCCGCTAAAACCGACGACCTGGGCGCACAGCAGGTCGCCAAGGAACTGGGTGGGTTGCCGGTCGTCGCCGATGCCTCCATCGCGCCCGGATCCGTCCGGGTGGTGCTGGCCAACGACTACACCGGTCCGGGCTCCGGGCTTTCCGGCGGCGTGAACAGCCAAGTCATGCCCGCCCGGGTGTCCAACGCCGCAGCCGCGGCCGACCCGAACGTGCCGGCGCCGTCGCCGATCCTGACCGCCGGCTCCGACAAGCCCGAGTGCATCAACTGAGCACGCTGACAACGCTTTCAGCGGCCATCCTGGATCCGATGCTTCGGGCCGACCCGGTCGGCCCGCGCATCACCCACTACGACGACGCCACCGGCGAGCGCATCGAATTGTCCGGGGTCACGCTGGCCAACTGGGCCGCCAAGACCGCCAACCTGTTACGCGACGAGATGGGCGCCGGGCCGGCCAGCCGCGTCGCGGTCTTGCTCCCGGCGCACTGGCAGACGGCGGCGGTCCTGTTCGGGGTGTGGTGGATCGGCGCCGAGGCGGTGCTCGATGGTCCGGCAGATATCGCCCTATGCACGGCAGAGCGACTGCACGAGGCTGACGACGTGGTCGCCGGGGGCGAGGTGGCCGTGCTGTCGCTGGACCCGTTCGGCCGCCCCGCGCCCGACCTGGCGATCGGTGTTACCGACTACGCCACCGCCGTCCGGGTCCACGGCGACCAGGTCGTTCCCGAACGCCATCCGGGTCCGGCGCTCGCCGGACGATCGGTGGACGAAATCCTGACCGATTGCGAAAGATCCGCCGCGGCAAGGGGATTGACGTCGGGCGACCGCGTGCTTTCCAGCGCGTCGTGGACGCGGCCCGGCGATTTGGTGGACGGCCTGCTGTCCATCCTGGCCGTCGGCGCGTCGCTGGTGCAGGTGGCCAATCCCGACCCGTCGTTGCTGGCGCGCAGAATCGAGACGGAAAAAGTCACCAGGGTTCTGTGAACCCGGCCGCTTGCGCCGAGCCGCCGACACATATTGATATCGCAATATTTCAATGTTAACGTCGTGCGAGCATTGACTGACGCTGTCACGACAGGAAGGTTGAGGCAATGGCGGTGTACGGGCTCTTGGCGAAGGCGGCGGGAACGGTGGTCACCGGCCTGGTCGGCGTGACGGCCTACGAGATGGTGCGCAAGGCCATGGCCAAGGCGCCGCTGCACGAGACCGCGGTGTCGGCGGCGGAGCTGGGGTTGCGCGGCACCCGCAAGGCCGAGGAGGCCGCCGAGTCGGCGCGGCTGAAGCTCGCCGACGTGATGGCCGAGGCCCGCGAACGCATCGGCGAAGAAGCGCCCACGCCGTCCATCACCGACACCCACCAGCACGAGCACTGAACCAATCGGAATGAACCTCGCCCTGGTCCCCGACATCGCAGCCGAGGCGCAGGCCAAAGACCCCGCCTTGAAAGTGATTTCGGATGCGGCCGGGCGCATGCGGGTTTCGGTCGGGTGGGTGCGCTGCAACTCCCGGCGTGCCGTGGCGGTCGAGGAGGCCGTCGCCAAGCAGCAAGGGGTGCGCGCCGTGCACGCCTACCCGCGCACCGGATCCGTCGTCGTCTGGTATTCGCCGCGGCGCTGCGACCGCTCCTCGGTGCTGGAGGCGATCAGCGGGGCCGCACACGTCGCCGCCGAGCTGATCCCGGCGCGCGCGCCGCATTCCTCGGAGATCCGCAACACCGATGTGCTTCGCATGGTCATAGGCGGCGCGGCCCTGGCCCTCCTCGGCGTCCGCCGCTACGTGTTCGCCCGGCCGCCGCTGCTTCCCCCGAGCGGTCGCCTGTTCGCCACCGGTGTCACCGTCTTCACCGGCTACCCGTTCCTACGCGGCGCCTTGCGCTCGCTGCGATCCGGCCGGGCCGGCACCGACGCGCTGGTCTCGGCGGCCACGGTGGCGAGCCTGGTATTGCGCGAGAACGTGGTCGCACTCACGGTGCTGTGGCTGCTCAACATCGGCGAGTACCTGCAGGACCTGACCCTGCGGCGGACCCGGCGGGCCATCTCGGAGCTGCTGCGGGGAAGCCAGGACACGGCATGGATCCGGCTGACCGACGGCCCCCAGGCCGGCACCGAGATTCAGGTGCCGATCGATACCGTGCAGATCGGCGACGAGGTGGTGGTCCACGACCACGTCGCGGTCCCGGTGGACGGCGAGGTGGTCGACGGCGAGGCGATCGTCGACCAGTCCGCGATCACCGGCGAAACCCTGCCCGTCAGCGTCATGGTCGCCTTGCGGGTGCACGCCGGTTCGGTCGTGGTGCGCGGACGCATCGTGGTGCGCGCCCACGCCGTCGGCAACCAGACCACCATCGGCCGCATCATCACCCGCGTCGAGGAGGCGCAGCACGACCGGGCGCCGATCCAGACGGTCGGCGAAAACTTCTCCCGCCGTTTCGTTCCCACCTCGTTCATCGTTTCGGCCATCACCCTGGCCATCACCGGCGACGTCCGCCGCGCGATGACCATGCTGTTGATCGCATGCCCCTGCGCGGTGGGTCTGGCCACCCCGACCGCGATCAGCGCCGCGATCGGCAACGGCGCGCGCCGCGGCATCCTGATCAAGGGCGGCTCCCACCTCGAACAGGCGGGGCGGGTCGACGCGATCGTGTTCGACAAGACCGGAACGCTGACCGTCGGGCGCCCGGTGGTAACCAACATCGTTGCGATGCACAAGGATTGGCAGCCGGAGCAGGTGCTGGCCTATGCGGCCAGTTCCGAGATCCACTCCCGCCATCCGCTGGCCGAAGCGGTGATCCGCTCGACCGAGGAACGCCACATCAGCATCCCGCCGCATGAGGAGTGCGAGGTGCTGGTGGGCCTGGGCATGCGGACCTGGGCCGACGGGCGGACCCTGCTGCTGGGCAGTCCGTCGCTGTTGCGCGCCGAAAAAGTCAAGGTGTCGAAGAAGGCGTCGGAATGGGTGGACAAGCTGCGACGCCAGGCCCAGACGCCGTTGTTGCTCGCGGTGGACGGCACGCTGGTGGGGCTGATCAGCCTGCGCGACGAGGTGCGGCCCGAGGCGGCCGAAGTGCTGAAGAGGTTGCGCGCCAACGGCATTCGCCGGATCATCATGCTCACCGGCGACCATCCCGAGATCGCCCGGGTCGTCGCCGGTGAGCTTGGGATCGACGAGTGGCGCGCCGAGGTGATGCCGGAGGACAAGCTCGAGGTGGTGCGCGAGCTGCAAGGCGACGGCTTCGTCGTCGGCATGGTCGGCGACGGCATCAACGACGCCCCGGCGCTGGCCGCCGCCGATATCGGGATCGCCATGGGCCTGGCCGGAACCGACGTTGCCGTCGAGACGGCCGACGTGGCGCTGGCCAACGACGACCTGCATCGCCTGCTCGACGTGCGGGACCTGGGCGCCAGGGCCGTCGACGTCATCCGCGAGAACTACGGCATGTCCATCGCCGTCAACGCCGCCGGGCTGGTCATCGGCGCGGGCGGCGCGTTGTCCCCGGTGCTGGCCGCGATCCTGCACAACGCGTCGTCGGTGGCGGTGGTGGCCAACAGCTCCCGGCTGATCCGCTACCGCCTGGACTGAGGGCCTGCGCGCCCCACCTCGGTGGCCGACCGGTCGCTGCCGGGATGTTGTAGTTATGGTGGCTAACCAGTAGAGCAGGGAAGGGACCACATGGCGCGCACCGACAACGACAGCTGGGACCTGGCGACCAGCGTGGGAGCGACCGCCACCATGGTGGCCGCGGGACGGGCCCGGGCGACCCGGGACGCGCTGATCGAAGACCGCTTCGCCGAACCGTTGGTGCGTTCCGTCGGCGTCGACTTCTTCACCCGGTGGGCCGGCGGCGAACTCGACGCCGCCGACGTCGACGTGCCCGGCGCCCCGTGGGGCATGCAACGCATGACCGACATCCAGGCGGCGCGCACCCGCTACATCGACGCCTTCTTCCATGAGGCCCAAGAAGGCGAGGGGCCCGCGGGCATCCGCCAGGTGGTCATCCTGGCCTCCGGTCTGGACGCGCGCGCGTATCGGCTGCCCTGGGCGCCGGGCACGACGGTATTCGAGATCGACCAGCCGCAGGTCATCGAATTCAAGGCCGCCACGATCGCTCAACTCGGCGCCGAGCCCACCGCCGACGTGCGGGCCGTGCCGATCGACCTGCGCCACGACTGGCCGTCGGCGTTGCGACAGGCCGGGTTCGACACGGGCCGCCCCGCTGCGTGGGCCGCCGAGGGCCTGCTCGGATTCCTGCCGGCCGACGCCCAGGATCGGTTGCTGGACAACATCACCGCGCTCAGCGCCGACGGCAGCCGGCTGGTGGCCGAGGTCTTCGGAAATTCCGAGGCCAACCGGCAGGCGCTCAACGCCGCCACCCGGAAGTGGCGGGAGAACGGTCTCGACGTCGAACTGGAGAACCTCGGGTTCCCCGGCGAACGCAACGACGTGGCGACCTACCTGGCCGACCGTGGCTGGCATCCCGTTCGCACGCCACTGAATCAGCTGCTGGCCGACAACGGATTACCGCCGCAGCCCACCAAACCTAACGCTAAAGACGCGCCCTTTTCCCAGAACTACTACTGCACCGCGGTGTTGCACACGGCAGGTTGAAGGAAGGCCCACAGTGCCAATGAGCAAGCCAAACAGCAAGCCCGCCAAGCCACTTGACGGATTTCGGGTACTCGATTTCACCCAGAACGTGGCCGGGCCCCTGGCCGGGCAGGTGCTGGCCGACCTGGGTGCCGAGGTCATCAAGGTCGAGGCGCCCGGCGGTGAGGCGGCCCGGCAGATCACCGCGGTTCTGCCCGGGCGCCCGCCGCTGGCCACGTATTTTCTGCCCAACAACCGCGGCAAGAAGTCGGTGACGGTGGACCTGACCACCGACGAGGGCAAGCAGCAGATCCTGCGGCTCGCCGACGCCGCGGACGTTGTGCTGGAAGGGTTTCGGCCCGGGGTCATGGAGCGCATGGGCCTGGGCCCCGACGACCTGCGGGCGCGCAACCCCAAGCTGATCTACGCGCGCCTGTCGGCCTACGGCGGCAACGGCCCGAACGGCAGCAGGCCGGGCGTCGACCTGATGGTCGCCGCCGAGGCGGGCATGACCACCGGAATGCCCACGCCGGACGGCAAACCGCAGATCATCCCGTTCCAGCTCGTCGACAACGCCAGCGGTCACGTGCTGGCGCAGGCGGTGCTGGCCGCGCTGCTCAACCGCGAGCGCCACGGGGTGTCCGACGTCGTCCGGGTCGCGATGTACGACGTCGCGGTGGGGCTACAGGCCAACCAGCTGACGATGCACCTGAACAAGCCGAGCCAAGCGCCCGAGCCGAAGCCGGCCTCGGAGCCTGCCTCAAAGCCAAACGCAAAGAAGCGCAAGGGGGTTGGCTTCGCGACCCAACCGTCGGACGCGTTCCGGGCGGCCGACGGGTACCTCGTGATCAGCGCGTACGTGCCCAAGCACTGGGCGAAGCTGTGCGAGATCATCGGCCGCCCCGATCTGCTGGAGGACGAGCGGTTCACCGATCAGCGCGCGCGGGCGCTCAATTACCCGGAGCTGACCGAGGAGCTGCAGTCGGCGCTGGCGGCCAAGACCGCGGCCGAATGGGTTGCGCTGCTGCAGGAAGGCGGCCTGATGGCCTGCCTCGCCTACAGCTGGAAGCAGGTCGTCGACACCCCGCTGTTCGCCGAGAACGAGCTGGCCCTGCGGGTCGGCAGCGGCGACGACGCCATCACGGTGATCCGCACCCCGGCCCGCTATTTGAGCTTCGACGCCGCGGCCACCGATCCCCCGCCCGGCGTGGGCCAGCACAACGACCTGTTTCTCACCGCACCGGAGACCGCGTCC
>CAWDJC010000023.1:0-112503 GCA_963802525.1 uncultured Actinomycetota bacterium
GGCCTGGTTCCGCTGGAACCCACGGCCGCGCTCAACGCGCTCGCAGAGGTTGTCGCCAACGGAACCGGACAGGCGACCGTCATCAAGGCCAACTGGCAGCGTGCCGCGAAGCTGCTGGGCGGCTCTCGTCCACCGATTCTCGACCTCGTGTTGCCGAGTGCGGTCGCGGAGGCGACCGGCGACGGCGAGTTGCTGCGGCAACTGCAGGAGGTGCCCGAGGCGCAGCGGGCCAGTTTCCTCACCGAATACCTACAGCGCGAAGTACAAGGTTTCCTGAGGCTCGCGCAACCGCCGGCCGCAAGCAGCCGGTTCCTGGACCTGGGTACGGATTCACTGATGGCGGTCGAACTCCGCAACCGGTTGTACGGCCAGTTCGGTGGCTTATTCACGATCAGCGCTACCGCGGTGTTCGACTATCCAACGATCAGGTCGCTCGCTGAGTACCTCGCCGGTCAGGTCTCGGAGTCGGGGTCAGAGCCGGGCCCACAGTCGAGCCCACAGTCGGACGGGATGGAATCCGTCGGTCCGCCCGAGGCCAATGATTGAACGAAACAGTGTTTCCGGTAGCGATTTCCACGCGCGATGTAGCTCTTTACACGTTTTGAGCGCTAGCGGGGGAGTCACTCGCTGATATCGAATCCGGTGATGACCTTGGTCGGGCGCACCCGCACCACCAGTTCGCCGGGAACGGCGTTGCGGTGGCCGAACTCGTCGGCGCGGTCGGCGCCCATGTAGCGCGCACCGGTCCGGGTCGCGACGTCCAGCACGTCCTGCGCGTCGTCGCTCACGGTCGCCACCCCCTGCACCTGCACGAACGAATAGGGCGGGTGCGGGTCGTCGACGCAGATGGCTACTCGCGAATCACGCGCCAGTGCAAGGCCTTTCGACGTTTCACGGCCGGTGTTGAACACCAGCTGGCCGGCCTCGACGACGAACCACACCGGCGCGACCAGCGGCCGGCCGTCGGTGGCGACATAGCCGAGCATTCCGGTGCGGGTGCCCGCCGACAGGAACGAGACAACCGATTCGGAAAGTTCGGCCATGCGCCCCACCTTGTTCTAAAGCCGGGCCAAGTCGTAGTCGGCGATGTGGTCGATGAGGACCTGCAGGTGGTCCTGCGAGGAGCCCAGCGTGTGTTCAATGGCGGTGAGCCGGGCGGCGTAATGGCTGACGGGATATTCCGCGGTCATGCCGATGCCGCCGTGCAACTGGATCGACTCCTGCGCGATGTGTCGGGCGGACCGGCCGATCTGCAGCTTGGCCCGCGACGCGATCACCGGGTCGAGGTTGCCGTCGGCGATTGACATAGCGGCGTAGAAGCTCATGCTGCGGGCCAACTCCAGCGACACGTACATGTCGGCGGCCCGCTGGGTGAGCGCCTGGAATTTGTTGAGCGTCACACCGAATTGCTTGCGGGTCTTCAGGTATTCGGTGGTCAGGCGCAGCGCTTCCTCCATTGCGCCGAGGGCTTCGGCGCATAAGGCCGACTGGATGCGGACGATCGCGTCGCGGATGGCGGGCGAGGCGTCCAGCACGTCGCCAAGGGGCTCGGCCGGTGCGGAATCCAGTTTGATCTGGGCGCCGCGCTGACCGTCGAACGTCGGGTAGGGATGCCGGCTGACGGCACTTCCTTCTTGCGACGCGTCAACCAAGAACAACCCGGTGCCGCCGTCCGGCAATGCGGCGCTGACCACCAACGTGTCGGCGCAGTCACCGGCCAGGACCGGGTTCTTGGTTCCGCTCAGTGTCCACGAATCGCCTTGCCGCGCAGCCCGAGTCGCGACGGTTGGGGTCGGCCTCCGGTGGCCGGTTTCCAGATGAGCGAACGCGAGCAGCTTCTGACCGGCCGCGACCTCGTCCAGCAGCTGCTTCTGCGAGTCGCTCCCGCGCTCGGCGATCAGCGCACCGGGCGCCAGGGCGGCGTGCACGACGGGTTCGGGCGCCAACCGCCGCCCGATCTCGGTGAGCACCACCATGATCTCGATCTGGCCCGCCTCGTCCGGTTCGAACCCGAGGCCCAGAATGCCGGTGTCGGCGAGCTGGCTCCAGACATCACGGCTCCAACCGAGATCGCTCTCGATGACCTTGTTGCGGCTCTCGGGATCGTAGGTGCGCGACAGCAGGTCGCGGACGGTGTCGCGGAGCAGGGCCTGCTCGTCGCTCAGCTGAAAGTCGATGGCTGCCTCACAATCCGAGAATGGTGGACGCGATGATGTTGCGCTGCACTTCGTTGCTGCCGCCGTAGATCGATGTCTTGCGGTAGTTGAGATAGCGCGGGGCACTCGCCTGCGCCCAGGCCGGTGACGCGATGTCATCACCGTCCACCGGCAGCGCGTCGGGACCGGCCACCTCGACCAGCAGCTCGGTGGCGATCTGCTGCAACTGGCTGCCGCGCATCTTGAGCACCGACGACGCCGGGTTCGGCTTGCCGCCGGCGGAGTCCGTGGTCACCCGGGACTGCGTGAGTTCCAGCGCCAGCACTTCGTTTTCGGCCTCGGCCAGGCGCGCCGCGAACAGGGGATCGTCGAGCAAACCGGTCTGGATGGCGTGCTTTTTCACCTCGGCGAGGCGGACCTTGGTCCGGCCCACCCGGGCGATGCCGGTGCGCTCGTTGCCCAGCAGGAACTTCGCGTAGGTCCAGCCCTGATTCTCTTCTCCGACAAGCTGATTGGCCGGTACCCGAACATCCTCGAAGAAGACCTCGTTGACTTCGCGGCCACCGTCGATCGTCTTGATCGGCCGCAGCGTGATGCCCGGGGTCGCCATGTCGATGAGCACAAACGAAATGCCGGCCTGGCGCTTGGGCGCCTGCGGGTCGGTGCGCACCAGGCAGAAAATCCAGTCCGCGTACTGGCCCAGCGTCGTCCACGTCTTCTGCCCGTTGACGACGTAGCTGTCGCCGTCGCGGACCGCGGTGGTGCGCAGGGAGGCGAGGTCCGAGCCGGCTTCGGGTTCGGAGAAGCCCTGGCACCACCAGATGTCGATGCTGGCCGTCGGCGGCAGGAAGCGCTCCTTGATCTCTTGCGATCCGAATTCGGCGATCACCGGGCCGACCATCTTGACGTTGAAGTTCAGCGGCTCGGGGACGCAGGCCAGTTGCATTTCGTCGGTCCAGATCTGGTATTGGGTCGGTGTCCAGTCCTTGCCGCCCCATTCGACCGGCCAGTTCGGCACCGCGAGCCCGTGCTCGTTCAGGATCTTGTGGCTGGTGACGATCAGGTCCTTCGTCACCGGCGCGCCCTGGCGCACCGCCTCGCGGAGTTCCTCGGGGATCTGGGTGGAGTAGAAGGTGCGGAGTTCTTCGCGGAACGCGGCTTCCTCGGGCGTGAGCGCCAGTTGCATGGCAGCCTCCTGTCGTCTGGCGGTGTACGTGGCACCCGCTGCGGATAGGTGTCCCGTCCCGGTCGTCCGCTCCGGCTTCCATCTTGACCCATCCCGTTCGGTGCTTGTGCACAGCCTCGGATTAGTCCACACGCGGGCGCCGCCATGCCGTCTCACGGGCCGATCGTGGCGGTCGGTGCACCTACGGTCGGCGCATGCGAACAGAACTGCCCGCCGAACGGCTACAGCGACGGCTCGGCGCTGACCCGGAGACCGAGTCGCACGCCGACCCCGCGGACGAGTCGGACCACGAATCAGCAAATGCCCCGGACGTGGGCGAATCAGAGGACCAGAATTCGCTGCTGCCGCGGTGGCTTCCGGACGCCTCCGAGGGCCGCGGCTGGGTGGCGAAGATGCGCGCCGACCCAGGCCGCGCCGGCGCCATCGCGTTGGCGGTCGTGGCCGCCCTCGCGGTACTGGTCACGGTGTTCACCCTGCTACGCGACCGACCGGCTCCGGTGATGTCGGCGAGGCTCCCACCGGTCGAGAAAGCCTCCACCACAAGCCCCAGATCGTCGGCGAGCCCGGGTGCCGGCCAGCCGGCCGGTCCCGATCGGCCGGTTGTGGTCAGCGTGGTCGGTTTGGTGCACACGCCCGGACTGGTGACCCTGCCGCCTGGCGCGCGCATCGCCGATGCGCTGCAGGCCGCCGGAGGCCCGGTGAACGGTGCCGACACAATCGGGTTGAACATGGCCCGCCCGATCGGCGACGGCGAGCAGATCGTGGTCGGGCTCGCTCCGGTCCCGGGGCAGCCGACGACGCTGGGCAGCTCGGTGGCCTCCGGTGCAGCACCGGTATCCGGGGCGCCGGGGTCCACGGGGCCGGTTTCGGGGACGGTGAAGCCGAAGGCGGGTGAGGTGGTCGACCTCAACACGGCCAACGTGGAACAGCTGGACGCCCTGCCCGGGGTCGGACCGGTCACCGCCGCTGCGATCGTGGCGTGGCGGCAGGCCAACGGCAGATTCACCAGCGTCGACCAGCTCGCCGATGTCGACGGCATCGGTCCGGCGCGGCTGGAAAAACTGCGCCGCCTGGTGCGTGTCTGACACCCGTGCGCCACCCGGGCCACAGCGAAACGGCCTTCGCGCCCATCGACGTGCGGCTGGTACCGGCCGCGCTGACCGGCTGGGCGGTGACCGCCGCCGGCATCTGGTGGCCGGTGGGACGGATACTGGCCGCCTGCTGCGTCGTGCTGGTCGCCGCCTCGGGTGCGCTGGCGGGTTGGGCGGCGCGCGCGCCGCGCCAAACGCGGCGGCTGGCGGCGGTCAGCGCCGGCGTTGTGGCGGTCGGCATCGTGGGGGTGGGGTTTGGGCTCGCGATCGCCCTGCGCGCCGATGCGGTAGGTCGCCACCCGATCACCGCGGCGTTCGGCACGGCCGCCCCGGTGACCGTCACTCCCACCGAGAGCGCAGTGTCGTTGGGCCCGGGGAATCAGGGCCGGCTGATGTTTCGTGCCACGCTGCAGCGCCTGCGCGACGACGAGATGTCTGGCCGAGTGGTCGTCTTCGCCCGGGTGTCGGACTTCGCCGAGCTGATGGTGGGCCAGCCGGTGCGGTTCACCGCGCGGATCAACCGTCCGACCCGCCGTGACCTGACGGTCGCGGTGCTCACTGCGTCGGGCCGTCCGACCATGGGCACCGCCGGTGCGGTGCAGCGGGCCGCTCATGCCGTGCGCGGCCGGTTCGCCGCCGCTGTCCGCGAAACCTTGCCCGCGGACGAGGCCGCGATGCTGCCCGCCCTGGTCCTCGGCGACACGTCGGCGGTTACCGCCGAGACCAGCCGCGACTTCCGGGCGGCGGGCATGACGCACTTGACGGCGGTATCGGGGGCCAACGTCACCATCGTGTGCGCGGCGGTGCTGTTCTCGGCCCGGTTGATCGGTCCGCGCGCCGCTGTCGTCCTTGCCGCGGTGGCGCTGCTGGCGTTCGTCATCGTCGTGCAGCCGACGGCGAGCGTGCTGCGCGCCGCGGTGATGGGCGCCATCGCGTTGACCGGGATGCTGTCTTCGCGTCGCCGGCAAGCGATTCCGGCTCTGTCGGCCACCGTGCTCATATTGTTGGCGGTCGCCCCGCACCTGGCCGTCGACGTGGGTTTTGCCCTGTCCGTCCTGGCAACGGCCGCGCTGGTGGTCATCGCGCCGGCCTGGTCACGGCGCCTGGTCGGCAGGGGCTGCCCCAAGCCGCTGGCGGATGCGCTCGCCGTCGCGTGCGCCGCAAACGTGGTGACCGCCCCGCTGGTCGCGGGCATCTCCGGGCGGGTCAGCCTCTTGGCCGCGGCCGCCAACCTCGCGGTGGCACCTGTGATAGCGCCGATCACCGTGCTCGGCAGCGCGGCGGCCCTGTTGTGCCTGCTGTGGCCGGCCGGTGCGCAGCTGCTGATCCGCTTCACCGGGCCCGAGCTGTGGTGGGTCTTGAATGTGGCGAGCTGGTCGGCAGATGTGCCCGCGGCGACGGTGCCCGTTCCGGCCGGTGTGCCCGGTGTGCTGGTGGTCGCGGCGGGCACGGTATCGCTGCTCCTGATGGCCATGCTGTTGTGGCGGCGGCGCTGGTTTCGCAGGGCACTCGGACCGGCCGGGGCGGCGGTCGTCACGTGCGCGCTGGCCTGGTCTCTGTCCGGACTAGTCGGCCCTTAGTCAGACCCACGTGACACCATCGTGGGGTGAGCGACGTTGCGCACTTGCACCTGGTCCTGGGAGAAGAGGAGCTGCTGGTCGAGCGGGCCGTGGCCGACGTGCTGCTGTCGGCGCGGAAACGCGCCGGCACCGATGATGTCCCCGTGAGCCGGATGCGGGCCGGCGACGTCGGCACCTATGAACTCGCCGAACTGCTGAGCCCGTCGCTGTTCGCCGACGAGCGCATTGTCGTGCTGGAGGCGGCCGCCGAAGCGGGCAAGGACGCGGCGGCGGTGATCGGCGCGGCCGCCGCCGACGTTCCGACGGGCACGGTGCTGGTCGTGGTGCACTCGGGCGGCGGACGAGCCAAAGCGCTGGCCGGCGAGCTGCAGTCGCTTGGCGCGGAGGTGCATCCGTGCGCGCGGATCACCAAGCTGGGCGAGCGCGTCGACTTCATCCGCAAAGAGTTCCGGGCGCTGCGGGTCAAGGTCGATGAGGACACGGTGACCGCTCTCCTGGACGCCGTCGGCTCCGACGTGCGCGAGCTGGCCGCCGCTTGTTCGCAGCTGGTCGCCGACACCGGCGGCAACGTCAACGCCGCGGCGGTGCGCCGCTATCACGGCGGGAAGGCGGAAGTGAAGGGCTTCGACATCGCCGACAAGGCGGTCGCCGGCGACGTCGCGGGAGCCACCGAGTCGCTGCGGTGGGCGATGATGCGCGGTGAGCCGCTGGTGGTGCTGGCCGACGCGCTGGCCGAGGCCGTACACACCATCGGCCGGGTCGGGCCGCTGTCCGGCGACCCCTATCGGCTGGCGGCGCAGTTGGGGATGCCGCCATGGCGGGTGCAGAAGGCCCAGAAGCAGGCCCGGCGTTGGTCGCGCGACACGGTGGCGACCGCGATGAAGGTCGTGGCGGAACTCAACGCCAACGTCAAGGGAGCCGTCGCCGACCCGGACTACGCGCTGGAATCCGCGGTCAGGCAGGTTGCCGAGTTGGTGGCCGATCGGGGCCGGTGAGGTCGCTGCCTCAGATCTTGTTGAGGGCCCGCGCCAGCGCGGACTTCTTGTTGGCCGCCTGGTTCTTGTGGATCACGCCCTTGCTGGCCGCCTTGTCCAGCTTGCGGTTCGTCGACACCAGCAGCTCCGCGGCCTTCTCCTTGTCGCCGGCGTGGGTGGCCTCGCGGAACGCGCGCACGGCGGTGCGCAGCGAGGACTTCCCCGACTTGTTGCGCAGCCGGGCGCGCTCGTTGGTACGGTTGCGCTTCTGCTGCGACTTGATGTTGGCCACGCGTTAGTTCCTTCTTAGACTGAGTGGTTGCTTGGGGCACCGATATACCCGACGGCGACTGCCCAGGTTATCAGTCGGTTACGTTTTCTCCCAAAAGGGGAACCCGTGGCCTGCTGCAACTTCGATTTGAGGCAGCATCTGAAAAGTGAGTCTTCCGAGCCAGCTTGAGGAAACCAGGCGGGGGTCGCGCGGCGCCGCAGAGCGCCCGGACGCGCGCTCCGAGCGCATCTTCGGTGGATACCACACGTCGGACTCCTGCTATTTGTTGGCCTTCGATGAGATGTTCGACGCCCAGGGCACCGTTCGCGGTCCTTACAAGGGCATCTACGCCGAGCTTGCGCCCTCCGACGCTTCGGAGCTGAAGGCCCGCGCCGAGGCACTGGGCCGCGCGTTCATCGACCAGGGCATCACCTTTTCGCTGTCGGGTCAGGAGCGGCCGTTCCCGCTCGACCTGGTGCCACGCGTGATCTCGGCCGCCGAGTGGAGCCGGCTGGAGCGTGGCATCACCCAGCGGGTCAAGGCCCTCGAGATGTATCTCGACGACATCTACGGCGATCAGGAAATCCTGAACGACGACATCATCCCGCGCCGCCTGATCAGCTCCTGCGAGCATTTTCACCGCCAGGCCTTCGGCATCGTCCCGCCCAACGGGGTGCGGATCCATGTGGCCGGCATCGACCTGATCCGCGACGAACGGGGCAATTTCCGGGTCCTCGAGGACAACCTGCGCTCGCCCTCGGGTGTGTCGTACGTCATGGAGAACCGGCGCACCATGGCGCGGGTTTTCCCCAATCTATTCGCGACCCACCGGGTGCGCGCCGTCGACGACTACTCCTCGCACCTGCTGCGCGCCCTGCGCAACTCCGCGGCCACCAACGAGGCCGATCCGACCGTCGTCGTCCTGACTCCAGGGGTGGCGAACTCGGCCTATTTCGAGCATTCGCTGCTGGCGCGTCAGATGGGTGTCGAGCTCGTCGAGGGCCGCGACCTGTTTTGTCGCGACAACCAGGTGTACATGCGGACCACCGAGGGCGAGCGCCAGGTCGACGTCATCTACCGGCGCATCGACGACGCCTTCCTGGACCCGCTGCAATTCCGCGCCGACTCGGTGCTGGGGGTGGCCGGCCTGGTCAACGCCGCCCGCGCAGGCAACGTCGTCATCTCCAGCGCGATCGGCAACGGTGTGGGCGACGACAAACTCGTCTACACCTATGTGCCGACCATGATCGAGTACTACCTGGGCGAGAAGCCGCTGCTGGCCAACGTCGAGACGTACCGGTGCTGGCTGGATGACGAACGCAAAGAGGTGCTGGACCGGATCGACGAACTGGTGCTCAAGCCGGTCGAGGGGTCCGGAGGTTACGGCATCGTGTTCGGTCCCGAGGCTTCCGAGAAGGAGTTGGCCGCCGTCGCCAAGAAGATCCGCGACGATCCGCGGAGCTGGATCGCACAGCCGATGATGGAACTGTCGACCGTGCCGACACAGGTCGACAGCACGCTGGCTCCCCGCTACGTCGACCTGCGGCCGTTCGCGGTCAACGACGGCGACGACGTGTGGGTGCTGCCCGGCGGATTGACCAGGGTGGCGCTGGTCGAGGGCTCGCGGGTGGTCAACTCCAGCCAGGGCGGCGGCTCGAAGGACACCTGGGTGCTGGCGCCGCGCACCGCGGCCGGCGCCCGCGAGCTGGGCGCCGCGCAGGTCGTGCGAAAGCTGCCGAAGTCCATACCGGATCCGGTGCTCGACGGTTCACCGCGGCTCACACAGCAGGCGCAGCCGACCGAGGTGCCCGACGAGCAGCCCCAGCAGCAGCAACAGCAGAGGATGCGCTGATGCTGGCCCGCAACGCCGAGGCGCTCTATTGGATCGGTCGCTACGTCGAGCGCGCCGACGACACCGCACGAATCCTGGACGTCGCGCTGCACCAACTGCTCGAGGATTCCAGCGTCGTCCCGGACCAGGCATCGCGGCTTTTGCTGCGGGTGCTCGGCATCGACCCCCCGGATCACGACCTGGATGTCTGGTCGCTGACCGACCTGGTGGCCTTCAGCACCAACGTTACGGGCGGCTGTTCGATCGTCGACGCCATCACGGCGGCGCGGGACAACGCGAAGTCGGCCCGGGAGGTGACGTCCAGCGAGATCTGGGAGTGCCTCAACACCACCTACCATGCGCTGGCCGAACGCGAGCGCGCCGCCAAACGCCTTGGGCCACATGAATTTCTGTCGTTCATCGAGGGCCGGGCGGCCATGTTCGCCGGCCTGGCCGACTCGACGCTTTCACGTGACGACGGATACCGGTTCATGTTGCTGGGCCGCGCGATCGAGCGGGTCGACATGACGGTGCGGCTGCTGTTATCGCGGGTCGGGGACAGCGCGTCGTCCCCGGCGTGGGTGACGCTGTTGCGCTCGGCGGGCGCGCACGACACCTATCTGCGCGCGTACCGCGGGGTGCTGGACGCAAGCCGGGTGGTCGAATTCATGTTGCTCGACCGCCTGTTTCCGCGTTCGGTGTTCTACTCGCTGAGGCTGGCCGAACACAATCTCGACGAGTTGCTGCACAATCCGCAGAGCCGGATCGGGGCCACCGCGGAGGCGCAGCGGCTGCTCGGGCAGGCCCGCAGCGAACTGGAATTCGTGCAACCCGGTGTCCTGCTCGAGTCATTGGAGAGCCGCCTGGCGGGCTTGCAGCAGACATGTAGTGACGTCGGAGAAGCGTTGTCGCTGCAATACTTCCACCTGACTCCCTGGGTGGCTTGGTCGGACGCCGGACAGCGCGCCCGACTGGTCACCAGGCAGGGCGAAGCCTGATGTGGCGGCTGCGCGTGGTGCACACCACCGGTTACGCCTACCAATCGCCGGTGACCGCCTCGTATAACGAAGCCCGCCTGACCCCGCGGTCGGATACGAGGCAAAACGTCATCCTCAACCGTGTCGAAACCATCCCCGCGACGCGGTCCTACCGCTACATCGACTACTGGGGCACCGCCGTCACGGCGTTCGACCTGCACGCGCCGCACACCGATCTCACGGTGACGTCCTCGTCGGTCGTCGAGACCGAGCGGCCCGAGCCGCCGGTGGCGGAGGTCAGTTGGAGCGACCTGCAATCCGAGGCCGTGATCGATCGTTTCGACGAATTGCTTCGCCCCACCGCGCACACCCCGACGAGCAAGCGGGTTGCGTCCGTGGCCAAAAAGATGGCCAAGTCTTACGATCCCGCCGAAGCCGTCGTCGCCGCGGGCAAGTGGGTGCGCGACGAGCTGGACTACCTGCCGGGCACCACCGGCGTGCATTCGTCCGGGCTGGACGCCCTGAACGAGGGCAAGGGCGTGTGCCAGGACTTCGTGCACTTGTCCCTGATGATGTTGCGCGGCATGGGAATTCCCGGGCGCTACGTGTCCGGCTATCTGCACCCCAAACGTAACGCCGTCGTCGGGGACACCGTGGACGGGCGAAGCCACGCGTGGATTCAGGCCTGGACCGGTGGCTGGTGGAACTTCGACCCCACCAACGACGCCGGGATCACCGAGCAATACGTCAGCGTGGGCGCCGGGCGCGACTACACCGACGTTTCCCCGCTGAAGGGCATCTACTCCGGGGAGGGAGCAACCGATCTCGACGTGATCGTGGAGGTCACCCGGTTGGCTTAGCGTGCCGCGGATCCGGGCATAGGGTTCAGGCGATGAACGGTTCACGGCCCGACGGACCACGGTCGGTGCCCGGCCGTCCCCGGCAAGGCGGACCGCCGTTGGTGTTGCTTTCCGCGCTTTGCCTGGGGCTGCTCTTTGGTGGGATTGCCATCGGAGTCGCACTGGGCGGGGTGATGCCGTTGCCCTACGGACCGCTGACCGCGGTCGTGGCGTACGTCCGCGGGCAGCCGGTCGCGGTGCAAGTCATCGCCACCGCCACGTTCGCATCGTCGGTGCCTTTGGCGGTCTACGCGGCGACGGCCGGTGCCCGGTTGCGGCAACTCGGGGCGACCGCACCGGGAGCCACGATCGCGCTCGCGGGCGGCACCCTGGCGGCCGGCTCGCTGGGCCTGACCGGATTGTTGGCCTGGACACTGTCACGACCGGAGGTCAGCGCCGACATCGCGTTGGTCCGGGCGGTGTACTTCCTGGTCTTTCTGGTCGGGGGCCCGGGGCACATCGTGGCCTTGGGACTGCTGGTCGCCGGCATGGCAGTTCCCAGCCTCACCTTGCGACTGATGGCGCCCCCGGTGGCCCGGATCGGCCTGGCGATCGCCGCCCTCGCCGAATTGACGACATTGGTCTTGGTCTGGCCGGCACTGGGGGTGATCCTTCCGATCGCCCGCGTCTCGGCGTTGATCTGGCTGGTCGTCGCCGGCGCGCTATTGCCGCGCGTGCACCTCGACCCGATGTAGGTCGTCGCCGAGCTCGATGCGCCCGCCGAACTCGGCGGCGGCCAGCGCCCGCCACTGTTCCTCTTGCCCGGGCACCAGCGCCGGCACGTAGTGCGTCATCACCAGCGTGCGCACACCCGCGCGAGCCGCGGTCGCCGCCGCTTCCTCGACCGACGAGTGGTAGTCGCAGATGTCCTTGAGCCGCTGTTGCGGGATGTTGATGACGATGTCCTTGCGGATCACGGTGTGCACCAATGCGTCTGCGCCGCTTGCCAGCTCGTCGAGGCCGGCGCAGGGCACCGTGTCTCCCGCCAGCACCACCGACGCGGCCCCGGACTCGATGCGGAAGCCGATGGTCGGTGCCACCGGTCGGTGGTCGGTCGGGGCCACCCGGATCGATACGCCGTCGCGGTCCCACACCGGACCTTCGGTGTATTCGTGCACCTCGACCGCCGGTGGGGCATTCAGGTCGGCGTGATGAGCGATGCGGTAACCGATGTCGTGGCCGAACGCCTTCAGCGTCGCCTCCACCGTCTCCGCGGTGCCGGGCGGTCCGATGATCGGCAGCGGCGCGGGATCCGGCGCGAAGGTGGTGATCCAGCGGGTGATCAGAAGGTCGCCGAGGTCGCCGATGTGGTCACTGTGCAGGTGGGTGAGCAGCAGCGCCGACAGCCCGGCGGCGCCCACGCCGACCGCCGCCGCGCGCTGGAGCACCCCGCGGCCGCAATCCACCAGGTAGACCTGTCCGCCGGCCCGGACCAGGGTCGACGGCCCGGCGCGGTTGGGGTCGGGGATGGGGCTTCCGGTTCCCAGCAACGTGACCTCGATCATGGCCCCATCCTTGCAAGCCGCACGAATGCGCAGTGGCGTTTGGTCGATCCCGCTGGGCGGCTGGCGACTGTCGGGTTTGGACCGGGGATGCAAGGGTATGGGAGCCGTCGGTTGCGGCTTGTCGTGGTGGCTTTCCCGCCGCGCGAGTTAGCCGTAGCCTGGTGTGAAGCGGATCACAACCGGCTGGAGGCCTGATGCGGATTGCTGACGTCTTGCGGAACAAGGGTGCGGCGGTGGTGACGATCAACCCGGAGGCGACCGTCCACGAACTCCTCGCCGGCCTCGCCGAGCAGAACATCGGCGCCATGGTGGTGGTCGGCGACGAGGGCGTCGTCGGCATCGTCTCCGAGCGCGACGTCGTGCGCCAATTGCACACGCATGGCGCCAGCGTGCTGTCGCGCCCGGTCTCCAAGATCATGACCTCCACGGTCGCCACGTGCACGAAGTCCGACACGGTCGACGCCGTCAGTGCGCTGATGACCAAGAACCGGGTGCGCCACGTCCCGGTGCTGGATGGCAGGAAGCTGACCGGCATCGTCAGCATCGGCGATGTGGTTAAGACCCGAATGGAAGAACTCGAGGCCAAGCAGCAGCAGTTGCACTCGTACATCGCGCAAGGCTGAATGCCCGGCTAGCTCCACGAGTAGTCCGCGCGCAGCCGGGCGGCCACCACGTCGAAGATTTCGCGATCCAGAATCGCGCCCTCGCGGCGAATGCCCTCCTCGGGCACGTCGAGCACCCGGTCCAGCCGGACCCAACTTTCTCTGCCTTCGTAATCCCAAGCGCCGGCACCGATCCCGATCCAGTCCCGATCGCCGGCGTGGCGGTCTTGACTGGACACCATCAGCCCGAGCAAGACGCGGCGGTCGCGCCCCACGACCAGAACGGGTCGATCTTTGCCGCGGGTGGGATCGTCCTCGTAGACCACCCACGTCCAGACGATCTCCCCCGGATCGGCCCGGCCGTCGAGGTTCGGGGCGTACACGAGCCTGCGCGCCCGCTGCGCGGTGGGGAAGCTGGTGCTGGTCACCGGCCGGCCCGCGGTGATCGCAGCATTTGGTTGCGGCGCGGCCGCGGCGATGACGTTCGCGGTGATCTTCACGGCCTGCTGGAGTTCCCGCAGGACGGTCTGCGAGTTCTGCACGTGCCGGGCCAGCCGCGGAGCCCCGTTGAAAACCAGGTTCTCCGCGAAACGCTGAAACGTCTTCCACTGCGACTTCCGGGCAGACGCCATATTCGCAGCATAGACGCGGGAGGCCGGGTGCGATTGTGTCCAAGTAGGTCCCGGCAACCCCGCACAGATACGCTGGACATACCGGCGAACCGCCGCTCAAGCGGCCTCAAGCAGGCCCAGACCAGGAGATCCCATCAGCAGTTTCGCCGACAAGACCTTCACCCCGCCGGCGCAGATTCGGAATTTCTGCATCATCGCTCACATCGACCATGGCAAGTCGACGCTGGCGGACCGGATGCTTCAGCTCACCGGCGTTGTCGATGAGCGGTCGATGCGTGCCCAGTACCTCGACCGGATGGACATCGAGCGGGAGCGCGGGATCACCATCAAGGCGCAGAATGTGCGGCTGCCCTGGCGGGCAGCTGACCAAGATTATGTGTTGCACCTGATCGACACCCCGGGTCACGTCGACTTCACCTATGAGGTGTCACGCGCCCTGGAGGCCTGTGAGGGCGCGATCCTGCTGGTCGACGCGGCCCAGGGCATCGAGGCGCAGACCCTCGCCAACCTCTACCTGGCGCTGGACCGCGATCTGACCATCATCCCGGTGCTCAACAAGATCGACCTGCCGGCCGCCGATCCGGACCGCTATGCGGGTGAAATCGCCCACATCATCGGCTGCGAACCGGGCGAAGTGCTGCGGGTGTCCGGAAAAACCGGCGAGGGCGTGCCCGAGCTGCTCGACGAGGTGGTCCGCCAGGTGCCGCCCCCGCAAGGCGACGCCGACGCGCCGACGCGCGCGATGATCTTCGACTCGGTCTACGACATCTACCGCGGCGTGGTGACCTACGTCCGCGTGGTGGACGGCAAGGTCGTCCGGCGAGAACGCATCGCGATGATGTCCACCGGGGCCACCCACGAACTGCTCGAGGTCGGCATTGTCTCGCCCGAACCCAAGCCCAGCGAGGGCCTGGGTGTGGGGGAGGTGGGCTACCTGATCACCGGGGTCAAGGATGTCCGTCAGTCCAAGGTCGGCGACACCGTGACGACCGCCCGGCACGGCGCGACGGAAGCGCTGACGGGCTACCGAGAGCCCAAGCCGATGGTCTACTCGGGGCTGTATCCCGTCGACGGCTCCGACTACCCGAATCTGCGCGACGCCCTGGACAAGCTGCAGCTCAACGACGCCGCCCTGACCTACGAGCCGGAAACGTCGGTGGCGCTGGGCTTCGGCTTCCGGTGCGGCTTCCTGGGCCTGCTGCACATGGAGATCACCCGCGAGCGCCTGGAGCGCGAGTTCGACCTGGACTTGATTTCGACGTCGCCGAACGTCGTTTACCGGGTGATTTTGGAAGGAGGGGCAGGCGGGGCAGACCCAGGAAGCCAATCCATTGTCGTGACCAACCCGTCGGACTGGCCGGAGGGCAAGATCCGCACCGTCTACGAGCCCGTAGTCAAGACCACCATCATCGCGCCCAGTGAGTTCATCGGCACCATCATGGAACTGTGCCAGTCGCGGCGCGGCGAGCTTGGGGGCATGGATTATTTGTCGCCGGAGCGGGTGGAACTGCGCTACACCATGCCGCTCGGCGAGATCATCTTCGACTTCTTCGATTCACTGAAGTCGCGCACCCGCGGTTACGCCAGCCTCGACTACGAGGAGGCCGGCGAACAGGAGGCCGAACTGGTCAAGGTCGACATCTTGCTGCAGGGCGAGGCCGTCGACGCGTTCTCTGCGATCGTCCACAAAGATGGGGCTTCGGCCTACGGCAACAAGATGGCCACCAAGCTCAAGGAGCTGATCCCGCGCCAGCAGTTCGAGGTGCCGGTTCAGGCGGCGATCGGATCGAAAATCATTGCGCGCGAGAACATCCGGGCGATCCGCAAGGATGTGCTGTCCAAGTGCTATGGGGGTGACATCACCCGCAAACGCAAACTTCTGGAAAAGCAGAAGGAAGGCAAGAAGCGGATGAAGACCATCGGCCGGGTAGAGGTGCCGCAGGAAGCGTTCGTCGCCGCGCTGTCCACCGATGCCGGCGCGGACAAGGGTAAAAAGTAGCGTGCGGATAGTTGGAACAGCGACGGTGTTGACGGTGGTCGCCGCGTTGGCGGTGGGCTGCGGCGCGGTCGGCAGTCAGGTTGTCCAAGGCACGGCGAGGCCGGCGCCGAATCTGAAGCCGCGACCGCTCACCGGTGCAACCGTCAGGCAGGTGCCTCTCGATGACGTCGCACTGTCGCGGATGCTCAGCCAGCCCTTTGTCGCCCGTAAGCCACCCGAATTCGGCGGCCCCGACACGCTGTTCCAGAAGGACGAATCGGTGTCGCCCCCCGGCTGCCAAGGCGTGACGGCGATGCTACAGAAAAGTGTCTACCAGTCCGGCCCCCAGCCTGCCCAAGTCAAAGATGTCGCGTCGGAGTCATGGTGGAATAACGGCGAGCCGGCGCAAGTCATCAGCGTTATGGAGGGCGTGGTCACGCTACCCTCGGCCGCGCAAGCCGGGGCGCTGTTCGCGCAGTTCTCGGAGCAGTGGCAGCAGTGCAAGGGCACGACGACGACGGAAGAAACGGGCCCGATCAAGACGACGAACGTCATCAGCGACGTCCGCGTTGCCGATTCCTCGAATACTGTTGTCGCGGCGACTAATACCGCGACATCCGTACTACCCAACATGCCAGCCCTGCAGCCCACGCCGCAGGCGCGAGCCATCGGTGTCCGGTTGAACTGCATCGTCGAGGTCGAGGTGGTGTTCTTCGGCGACCGACGCCCTTCCGACCCAGGATCGGCCAACGTGGACACCAGTGCTATCGACATCGCGCACGCAATGATGGACAAGGTCAGCGCCCTGAGTTGACGCGGCGTTGATCTTGAAAGCCTGAGACATTGCTGGCTTTCGGCTGTGCCTTCGGTGCGGTTTGCGGCGCCCGCGTCGCCCCAAACCTAAACTGCGAGTGAAGCAGTAGTTAAAGCAAGAAACGGATGAAGAGCATGGGGGCCGTGCCCGTAGCTGTGATCGCATGAAAAGCCTTTGTTTCCTTGTGGTCTCGCTGACGGTGGTGATGCTGAGCGCCGCCTGCGCCGTGGCCGTCGGCGGCGCGGCGAAACTGGCGCCGAGCCTGGCGTCGCGGTCGCTCACCGGGCAATCCGTCGACCACGTGCTGCTTGGCGACAGGACGTTATCGCGAATTCTCAAGCAGTCTTTGAACATTGATCCTCGTTTTCCGCCACGGTTCGGCGGTGACGAGGACTTGCAGGACGATGGAACGGCCCCGCCCGACGGCTGCCTCGGAGTCGCGGCGATGCTGCAGCGAAGCGTCTATCAATCCAGCCACATCGAAGAGGTCGCGGTCGAGACCTGGCGGCACGCTGCCATGCGCGCGGACGTGACCAGCGTGCAGGAGGGCGTGGTCAGCCTGCCCACGGCCGCCGACGCCAACGCGCTGTTCGCGGCGTTTGGCCGGCAGTGGCAAAAATGCGATGGCGCGACGACGTCGTTGCCGGGCAACATGTTCAGGCTCAAAGGCAAGATCACCAACGTGCAGGTTGCCACTTCCGTTGTAGCGGCCACGGTTTCGATGGGGTGGGCTTCGCCCAATTCGAAGCCCGTCCCGGATTCGGAATCAATACCGGCGGGGCGTGCCATTGGTGTGCGGGGCAATTGCCTTGTCGAGGTCGAGGTCGACTTTTTCAACAGTTCGAACGCGTTGGGTCAGGGGTCGGGCGATTTCAACACCAACGCCATCGACATCGCCCGCGCGATGACGGACAAAGTCGGCGCGCTGATCTGACCCGGCGTTCTACACCGGTGCGTTGGCGGGCTGGAACGTCCCGGAGCCGTCGGCTTCCTCCTCGGCCCGGATGACGTGCACCACCGCATTGATCAATGCCAGATGGGTGAATGCCTGCGGGAAATTGCCGAGGTGGCGCCCGGTGCGCGGCTCGATCTCCTCGGCGTAGAGGTGCAGCGGGCTGGCGTAGGACAGCAGCCGCTCGCACAGCCGCTTGGCGCGGCTCACTTCGCCGATCTCGACCAGCGCGGACACCAGCCAGAACGAGCAGATCGTGAACGTCCCCTCCTCGCCGGACAGCCCGTCGTCGGTCTCCTCGACCCTGTATCGCAGCACCAGGCCTTCCTCGGTGAGTTCGTTGGCGATCGCCAGGACGGTGTTGCGGACACGCGGGTCGTCCGGCGGCAGGAACCTGGTCAGCACCACCAGCAGCAGCGAGGCATCCAGCGCGTCACTGCCGTAGCGCTGGGTGAACACACCGCGCGAGTCCACCCCGTGCTCGAGGATGTCGGCCTTGATCTCCTCCGCGATGGCCCGCCACTGCTGGGCATAGCTCCTCTCGCCCTGCCGCTCGGCGAGCTTGGTCCCGCGGTCCAGCGCCACCCAGCACATCACCTTCGACGACACGAAGTGCTGCGGCTCCCCGCGGACCTCCCAGATTCCGCGGTCGGGCTCGCGCCAATGCTTGATCGCCTCTTCAACCTGCTTCTTCAGCACCGGCCACAGGGTCTCCGGGATTTGCTCGCGCGATTTCGCGTGCAGGTAGAACGAGTCCAGAATCGAGCCCCAGATGTCGTGCTGAACCTGGTCGTAGGCGCCGTTGCCGATCCGCACCGGCCGGGCGTGGTCATAGCCGGACAGATGGTGCAGCTCGTCTTCGACCAGGCTGCGCTCGCCGCCGACGCCGTACATCACCTGCAGCGGGTGGCGCTCGTTGCTGTTGGCGCCGGAGACGTCGGCGATGAAGGCGAAGAAGTCGTCAGCCTCGCGGTCAAGTCCCAGCGTGTACAGACCCCACAACGCGAACGTCGAGTCCCGGACCCAGGCGTAGCGGTAGTCCCAGTTGCGCGCACCCTGTGGCGTTTCCGGAAGCGACGTGGTGCTGGCGGCCAGCAGCGCGCCGGTCGGCGAATACGTCAACCCCTTCAGCGTCAGCGCGCTGCGCTGCAGGTAGGCCCGCCACGGGTGGTCGGGGAAGTTGCCGATGTTGATCCACTGCCGCCAGCACTCGGTGGTCTGCCACATTTTGTCCGCGGCCTCTTCGTAGGTCTGCGGCGCCGGGTGCTTGGTCCAGCTCAGGGCGACGAACACGTCGTCGCCCTCCTTCATCCGGGTGCGTGCCCGCGCCTCCCGGCCCTCCAGCCCGATGCGCAGGTTGCTGGTCAGCCGCAGCGTCGGGTGGGCGTCCGCCTGCTTGCTGCCGCGCGCGATGGCCTCGCCGTACGCGTTGGCCGAGTACTCCCACGTGGCCCCGATGCGGTGGTAGTCGAACGCCGGCTCGCAGCTCATCATCAACTCGACCGTGCCGCTGACGCAGCGCACCGTGCGCAGCAGGATGTGCTCCGCATCCCAGTCCATCGGGGTGCGGCGATGCGTCCGCGATCGCCGCTCGATGTCGTGCCACGGCCCCATCACCAGCGCGTCGCGCACGATCAGCCACCCGGTGTGCGTCTGCCACGTGGTCTCCATGATCAGGCTGCCGGGAAGGTAGCGGCGCGCGGACGGCACGGAGACGCCGTAGGGGCCGAGCCGGAAATGACCCGCGCTGCGGTCCAGGATCGCGCCGAAGACGCTCGGGGAGTCGGGTCGGGGCACGCACAGCCATTCCACCGACCCGGCGGGGGAGATCAGGCACGTCGTCTCCCAGTCGGACAGGAATGCGTAATCGGCGATCGGCGGAAATGGATTCCGCAGCGACGTGCTGGGCGCAAGCGGCGCGGGCGAGCTGAAATCGATCGGCGAAGCCAGCGCCGTTTCGGGAGCCGTTTCGAACGCTTCCTCGGGGGCACCGTTGGGGGGCTGGTCGGCGGGTTCGGCGTGCAGGACCATCCCGACATCATCGACTGTCAACCTGCCCGCCGTCCAATGTTTCCAACAGGTGTCGGGTCTACCCGGCCCGCCTGGCGTACCTGGGCACGTGTTCCGGTAGCGGGCCGATCGCCACCATGTAGCCGATGAATCGCCGCAACGCCAGTGTCCGGCTCACCAAGCGCACGCCGCGCGGCGCTTCTCGATCACCGCCGGCCACCGCGACCGCGATGACGTTGGACGTCAAGTGTCAATGCGGTCGACGATCCAGGGCACCACGCTGACCAACGCCCGGTGCAACGCCTCGATGCCCTGGGCGCGAAGCTCGGCGTCGGTTCCCTTCGGAATGATGTAGGCGATCTGGTAGTAATCGCCGCGGTCGATCATGATCGTCGCGTGCCCGGCGCGGAGGACGCCGGCCAGTCCGCTCGGATCGTCGGGCCGGCGCGGCAACCGGAACCACCACACGTCCATCGGCGCGCCGAAGCTGCGCGGCGTCAGTCCCACGGCTGAGCGCACCGTCGACGAGCGGCCATCGCAGGCCACCGTCAACACGGCGCGCATCTCCTTGGTTTCGCCCGTCGCGTCGCGGTAAGTGACGCCGACAGTCCGGTTAGCGCGGTTGCCGTCGCCGCCTTCGCGGATCACGCCGGTCACCTCGGTGCTGCGCAACAACCGGAAGCTCGGCTCCGCCTCGGCGGCGCTCGCCACCAGTTCCAGAAAGTCCCACTGCGGCACCAGCGCGATGTGCTGATGCGCGCCCGGTAGGCGGGTCAGGTCGAGACTCACCGGCGCATTCTGTATCTCCATGCGGACGCTGTCGACGAGGCGATGCGGGATCTGCGCGAACCGCGGCCCCAAACCGAGTTCGTCAAGCAGCCGCAACGTGCTCGCGTGCACCGTGTCCCCGCGGAAATCACGCAGGAAGTCGGGGTGCTTTTCCATCACCGTGACGTCTACGCCGGCGCGGGCCAGCAGCAGGCCGAGGATCATGCCCGCCGGTCCGCCGCCGGCCACTAGGCAGGTCGTTGCCTCAGAATTGGAGGATGTGGCTGGCACGGGAGACATTGGGCGATCTTGGCACATTGGTTTCGGGTGCCCGGGCGAATAGTGTGAGCCGGGTGGACGCGTTCCTGAATTGGTGGGACGGCAACGAGCTGTGGCTTTCCGGGCTCCCCTTTGTGCTGCAGGCCATGATCGTGATGCCCGTCGTTTTGGCAGTGGCCTACATCACGGCGGCGTTGCTGGACGGCCTGCTCGGGAGGGGCATCAAGTTGATGCGCCGCGTCCGGGACGCCGATGGGGCGCCCGGGTAACGCGTATGCCTCGGTCACACGTGACGTTGATTCTGGTCGCACTCGTAGTGCTGGTGATCGTCACGTGGCTACTGACACACTGAGGCCGCCGTCCGGTGGCGACCCAGCGAATTCCTGTTAGGCTTCGCGACATGCACGTGGCAGCCGCTGTTTTGGAATGCGCCGCCTTCGTGCACTGTTGTCGCTGACTCCCGAACCCGTGCGCGGTCTGGTGTGGAGTCGTGAACCCTCCTGAAGTTGTAGGCGCCTTTCCAGCCGTGTTCGAGGTCACGGGACATCAGACCCCTTCCGCTTTGAAACCGCATTGAAAGGCCACCAATGCTCAACGACATCGGCAGCGCGCTGCGGCGGCGGCCCGTCCTGGATGTCGGGGCGCTCGCCCTGATCGTCGGTGTCGTCGCCGCGTGTCAGGGTGGCGCCAGCGACGTCGTGGGCGGCGGCGGGCCAGCCAACGCGCGCACGAGTATCACCCTGGCCGCCTATTCGGTCCCAGAACCGGGCTGGAGCAAGGTGATTCCGGCGTTCAACGCCTCCGACGAGGGCAAGAGCGTGCAGGTGATTACCTCGTATGGCGCCTCCGGCGACCAGTCACGCGGCGTTGTCGACGGTAAGCCCGCCGATGTCGTGAACTTTTCCGTCGAGCCGGACATCACCCGGTTGGTCAAGGCCGGCAAGGTCTCCAAGGACTGGAACACCGACGCCACCAAGGGAATCCCGTTCGGGTCGGTGGTGACGCTGGTGGTGCGCAAGGGTAATCCGAAGAACATCAGGGATTGGGACGACCTCCTGCGGCCCGGCGTTGAGGTCATCACACCCAGTCCGCTGAGCTCGGGGTCGGCCAAGTGGAATCTGCTGGCTCCCTACGCCGTCAAGAGCGAAGGCGGCACCAACAGTCAGGCCGGTGTGGAGTTCATCAGCAAGTTGGTCCGTGAACACGTCAAATTGCGTCCCGGGTCGGGACGCGAAGCCACCGATGTCTTTGTCCAGGGCAGTGGTGACGTGTTGATCAGCTACGAGAACGAGGCGATCGCGACCGAGCGGGCGGGTAAACCGGTCGAGCACATCAACCCGCCGCAGACCTTCAAGATCGAGAATCCGGTGGCGGTGGTAACCACCAGCCCGCACCTGGATGCCGCCGTCGCTTTCAAGAACTTTCAGTACACGGCCGCGGCGCAGAGGGTGTGGGCGCAGGCCGGTTTTCGGCCGGTCGATCCGGCCGTGGCCGCCGATTTCCGGGATCGATATCCCGCGCCGGCGAAACTGTGGACGATTGCCGACCTCGGCGGCTGGGGGACAACGGATCCGCAGCTGTTCGACAAGAACACCGGCAGCATCACCAAGATCTATACGCAGGCCACCGGATGACGGCCACGGTCACGCCGGACCCAGAGGCGATCCGGCCCGAACTCGACAGCGACGGCGCACAGGCGCCCCCGCACGCATGGCGCCTGCGCGGATCGGGCACCACGTCACTTCGGGTCGGCGTGGCGACGCTGTGGCTTTCGGTGATCGTGCTGCTGCCATTGGCGGCCATCGCCTGGCAGGCCGCGGGCGGCGGCTGGCATGCTTTTTGGCTCGCGGTCACATCGAATGCCGCGTTGGAGTCGTTTCGGGTGACGCTCACTATTTCCGCCGGGGTGACGGCCGTTAACGTGATCTTCGGGCTGTTGATCGCCTGGGTGCTGGTGCGTGACGATTTCATCGGCAAGCGGCTCGTCGACGCGATCATCGATCTGCCGTTCGCGCTGCCGACCATCGTCGCCAGCCTGGTGATGCTGGCGCTGTACGGGAATAACAGCCCGGTGGGCCTTCATCTGCAGCACACCGCGTGGGGCGTGGCGGTGGCGCTGGCCTTTGTCACGCTGCCTTTTGTGGTGCGCGCCGTTCAGCCGGTGCTGCTCGAGATCGATCGCGAAACCGAGGAGGCGGCAGCCTCGCTGGGCGCCAGCGGCCCGAAGGTCTTCACCTCGGTCGTGTTGCCGTCGCTGACACCGGCCCTGTTATCCGGTGCGGGGCTGGCGTTCTCGCGAGCGATCGGGGAATTCGGGTCGGTAGTGCTGATCGGCGGCGCGGTGCCGGGCAAGACCGAGGTGTCATCGCAGTGGATACGGACGCTGATCGAGAACGACGACCGCACCGGTGCGGCTGCGATATCGATTGTGTTGTTGGCAATTTCGTTCGTCGTGCTGCTCGTCTTGCGCATCGTGGGCGGGCGTGCCGCCAAACGCGAGGAGTTGGCCGCATGACGTCGCCCAGGATTCGCTATCTCACCCGGTTCGTCGCGCTCGCATACGTCTTCGTGTTACTTGTCGTTCCGGTGACGCTGATCCTGTGGCGGACATTTCAGCCCGGCATCGGTCAGTTCTTCGACTGGGTGAGCACGCCGGCGGCGATATCGGCGCTGAACTTGACGCTGCTGGTCGTGGCCATCGTGGTGCCGCTCAACGTGATCTTCGGAATTCCGACCGCACTGGTGCTGGCGCGCAACCGTTTCCGCGGTAAGGGCGTGCTGCAGGCGGTCATCGATCTGCCGTTCGCGGTGTCCCCCGTCATCGTGGGTGTGGCGTTGATCTTGCTGTGGGGAGCGGCCGGTGCCTTCGGATTTGTGGAAAGAGACCTCGGCTTCAAGATCATCTTCGGCCTGCCCGGTATCGTGCTGGCCAGCATCTTCGTCACCCTGCCGTTCGTGGTGCGCGAAGTGGAGCCGGTGCTGCACGAGTTGGGAACCGACCAGGAGGAGGCGGCGGCCACCCTGGGTTCGGGTTGGTGGCAGACGTTTTGGCGGATCACGTTGCCGTCGATCCGGTGGGGATTGACCTACGGCATCGTACTGACGATCGCGCGCACGCTCGGCGAGTTCGGTGCGGTAATCATCGTGTCGTCGAACCTGCCGGGGAAGTCGCAAACACTGACATTGCTTGTCGCAGACCGGTATAACCGCGGCGCGGAGTACGGCGCCTACGCGCTGTCGACGCTGCTGATGGGTGTGGCGGTGCTGGTACTGATCTTCCAGCTGGTTCTCGACGTCCGCCGGGCACGAGCGACCAAGTAAGCCCGACAAGGAGACTCGCAGATGACCGAGAACCGAACCGAGCACGGCGACCACGCGATCATCGTGCGGGACGCCTACAAGCACTACGGTGAGTTCGTCGCGTTGGATCATGTGGACTTTGTGGTGCCCAAGGGTTCGTTGACGGCGTTGTTGGGTCCGAGTGGTTCGGGGAAGTCGACGTTGTTGCGGGCCATCGCGGGTTTGGATCAGCCCGATAGTGGGACGGTGACGATCGATGGCCGTGATGTCACCGGGGTGCCGCCGCAGCGGCGGGGCATCGGGTTTGTGTTTCAGCATTATGCGGCGTTTAAGCACCTGAGTGTTCGCGACAACGTGGCCTATGGGCTCAAGATCCGCAAGCGGCCCAAGGCCGAGATCAAGGCCAAGGTGGACAATCTGTTGGAGGTGGTGGGGCTGAGCGGGTTTCAGACCCGTTATCCCAATCAGCTCTCCGGTGGTCAGCGCCAGCGCATGGCGCTGGCCCGGGCGCTGGCTGTTGACCCGCAGGTGCTGTTGTTAGATGAGCCGTTTGGGGCGTTGGATGCCAAGGTGCGTGAGGATCTGCGGGCGTGGTTGCGCCGCCTGCATGACGAGGTGCACGTGACCACGGTGTTGGTCACCCATGACCAGCAGGAGGCGCTGGATGTGGCCGATCGGATTGCGGTGCTCAACAAGGGCCGCATCGAGCAGGTCGGGTCCCCGACCGAGGTGTATGACTCTCCTGCGAGCACGTTCGTGATGTCGTTTTTGGGCGCGGTGTCTGAGCTCAATGGGGCGTTGGTGCGCCCGCACGACATCCGGGTGGGCCGCAAGCCCGACATGGCCGTGGCCGGCGGGGACGGCACCGCCGAATCGATCGGGGTGGTGCGCGCCACCGTCGACCGGGTGGTCGCGCTGGGTTTTGAGGTGCGCGTGGAGCTGACCAGCGCGGCCACCGGGGGCCCGTTCACCGCCCAGATCACCCGCGGCGACGCCGAAGCACTGGCGCTGCGCGACGGCGACACCGTCTACGTGCGAGCCACCCGCGTGCCGCCCATCCCCAGCGACGTCGTGATCCCTCGTGGTGGCGGAGTCGGAGGCGCTGACGACGATCGGAGTACGCTGACGTCGGCTTGAGTTACGGGTCGTCTTCGTCTTCCCCGTCGGCCAGGAGCTTTTCGGGGTGGTGGAAGGTGTTGGTGCGGGGTTGTCCGTAGTCCAGGTGTGGTGGGGGGATCCATTCGGTGTCGCCATTGGCGCGTTTTCGGGTGGTCCAGCCCTGCTCGACGAGTTTGTGGTTGGGCTCGCAGGTCAGGGTGAGCTGATTGATGTCGGTGCAATGCGTATCGGCCCAGGCCTCGACGTGGTGCACCTCGGAGTAGTAGCCGGATACGTCGCAACCCGGCGCTGTGCAGCCACGGTCCTTGGCGTAGAGGACGATTCGTTGGGCGGGTGAGGCAAGCCGTTTGGTGTGGTACAGCGCGAGGGCTTTGCCTCGGTCGAAGATGGCCAGGTAGTGGTGTGCATGGCGGGCCATGCGGATGACGTCGGACATGGGAAGCAGGGTGCCCCCACCCGTCAGCCCTTTGCCGGCTGCGGCTTCCAGGTCCTTCAGTGTGGTGGTCACGATGATCGACGCTGGTAATCCGTTGTGCTGCCCGAGCTTTCCCGATGCCAGTACAGCTCGTAGCGCGGCGTTGAGTCCATCGTGATTGCGCTGGGCGACGGTGCGGGTGTCGCGCTGCATCGCCTCGTCACCGGCTGGCCCGTCTACGACGGGCGTCTCGTCACCGGGGTTGCACATTCCCGGCGCGGCCGTCTTGGCCAGTACCGCTTCGAGGGTGGCGCGGGCTTCGGGCGTTAGCACTCCGCTGATCGGCGACATGCCGTCCGGGTCTTGCCTGCCCAACGTCAGCCCGCGCCGACGGGCGCGCTCCTCATCGCTGAACTCGCCGTCGGGGTTGAGGTAGCAGGCCAGCCGGTCAGCCAGCTTGCGCACCACTTCGGGGCGATGCTCAGTGGCCGCCGCGGCAAGGTCCGCCTCGGCGCATTCGCGGGTCGGGGCGTCGACCCAGCAGGGCAATTCGTCAAGGAACCGACGAATCACCGTCACATGCCCAGCGCCGATCTCACCCTGGCGTTGTGCGGCGGCGGTGGCCGTCAGTCGCGGTGCCAACGGCTCACCGGTGATCGACCGGCGCGGTCCCAAGTCGGCGGCCTCGGCCACCCTTCGGTTAGCCTCGCCCCGGGTGATGCGCAGCCGGTCGGCCAGGGCGTGGGACAGCTTGCCGCCCAGCTCGGCAGGCGTGGCCTGCTGAACGAGCTGATTGATCAGCGCGTGGCCGGGCACCGGCAGCCGCCGAACCTCCTGCTCGAGCCGCTCCAACAACGCCAGCCGCTCAGGGGTTGTCAACGCGTCATACGAATGCCCGACGAGGCGGGACACCACGGCGCGCAGCGCATCGAAGTCCTCCTGAATCTCCTCACGAGTACTCGAATGCATGTTCGAATGCTATTCCGGGCCACCGACAAAAATTGCCGACGCGAAACCACTGAAACGAAAGTGGCACAGGTGGTTTGGGCTGGCGAACGCTCAAGCATGCTCAGGCCGCTACGCGCTGGACCCGCGCTTTCTTCAGCACCTGAGCGAAGCGATCCAGCACCGTCTCGGCCACCAGCCGGTGCGCGCCCAGCGGCTCCGCCAGTGCGACGCCGGCGTCATCCGCGAACTCCCGCACCCGGTCGGGCAGCCGCCCGGGCGCCAGGAACCAGGGCGCGATGACCACCCGTTGGGCACCCCGGCGGCGCAGCAGGCCGGCGGCCTCGGCCAGCGAAGGGTCCGGACGGGTCACGAACGCCGTCGTCGCACCCGCCCAGCGGGTGCCCGCCATCAGCCTCGGCGCTACCTGCGCGGTGCGCGCGTTGGCCACGGCGTCGGACGACCCGATCGCCACCACGAGCACACCGAGCCGGTCGTCGAGCCGGGAAACGCCCAACTCCATAACCCTTCGATGCAGCAGCGATATCAGCCGAGGATCCTCGCCGAGCACCGCCGATTGGCGCACCTCGATTCCCCGCTCGGCGGCACCGCAGCCCGCGATCTGGCCAGGGATGTCGATGCGGGCGTGGTACGCGTTCGCCAGCAGCAACGGGGTGACCACCGCCGCACGCGTGGTGGCCGACAGGCCATTGAGCACGTCGGTCAGGCTGGGCGTGTTCAGCTCGCAGAAGGCCAACCGCACGTCCAGTCCGGGCCGCATGCGCGCAACGCTGCCGGCGACGGCGCGCGCGTTGGCGGCCGATCGTGGATCCTTGCTTCCGTGCGCGGTCAGCACGAGGGTGGTCACGACGCGTGCAACCCACATTCTGTCTTGGCCAGTCCCTGCCAGCGCCCGCTGCGCGGGTCGGCGCCCTCGGCCGGCTTGGCGGTGCAGGGGGCGCAACCGATCGACGGATAGCCTTCGTAGACAAGGGGATTGACCAGCACGTCGTGCTCGTCGATGTAGTCTTGCATGTCGTCGTCGGTCCAGGTTGCCAGCGGGTTGATCTTCACCAGCTTGTACCCCTCGTCGAAGCTGACCAGCGGGGCGTTGGCGCGGGTCGGTGCGTCGCTTCGGCGTAGCCCGGTCACCCAGGCCGAGTAGCCACGCAGCGATTTGCCCAGCGGGGCGACCTTCCGCAGCCGGCAGCACTCGCCGGGGTCCCGCGCGAACAGGTCCTTGCCCATCAGCTTGTCCTGCTCGGCCACCGTGTGCTCGGGCGTGACGTTGACCACCCGGATGTCGTAGACGGACTCGATCGCATCCCGGGTACCGATGGTCTCCACGAAGTGGTAGCCGGTGTCCAAAAACATCACCGGCACACCCGGCCGCACCTTGGCGGCCAGATCGATCAACACGGCCTCTTGCATGCTGGACGCCACCACGTAGTTGCACGTCGCCCAGCCGCGCGGGCCGTTGACACCGCCGAAGTTCTCATCGGTCCAACGCAGCAGTTCGGTGGCGCTGGCGCCCTCGAGCTCTGCCGCGCCACGGGCGGCCAAGTCACGCAGCTCGGCTTCCGTCGGCCTCGTCGCTTCTCCGCTCATCGCAAGTCGCCTTCCTCGGCGCGAACGACCCACTGCGCGAATCGTTCACCGTCGCTCCGGTGCTTGATGAAGTTGCGTACTACCCGTTCGATGTAGTCACCCAGCTCGTCGCTGGTGACCTTGTGCTGGCGCAGCTTTCGGCCGAAACCGCTGTCCAGGCCGAGGCTGCCGCCCAAATGCACCTGGAAGCCCTCGACCGAGCCGCCATGACCGTCGTCGACCATCTGACCCTTGAACCCGATGTCGGCGACTTGAATTCGCGCACATGAGTTAGGGCAGCCGTTGATGTTGACCGTGATCGGCACGTCCAGCGCGGAGTTGAGGTCCTCCAGCCGACGCTCCAGCTCGGGCACCAAATCCTGTGCCCGCCCGCGCGTTTCGGCGAACGACAACTTGCAGAATTCGATCCCGGTGCACGCCATGAGGTTTCGGCGCCAGTGCGACGGACGCGTGCGCAGACCCAGCGCCTCCACGCCGGCGATCAGGTCGTCCAGCTTGTCATCGGGTACGTCGAGAACGACGAGCTTCTGGTAAGGGGTGAATCGGATTCGGTCCGAACCGGCCCGCTGGGCCAGTTCGGCCACCGCCGTGAGGATCGTGCCGGACACCCGCCCGGCGATCGGGGCAATCCCGAGGGCGTTGAGCCCGTTCTTCAGCCGCTGCACTCCGACGTGATCGATCGGATGCTTGACCGGCTCGAGGGCCGGGCCGTCGATCAGTGGACGCTTGAGGTACTCCTGCTCGAGAACTTCGCGGAATTTTTCTATACCCCAGTCCTTGATCAGGAATTTCAGGCGCGCCTTGGCCCTCAATCGCCGGTAGCCGTAGTCGCGGAACACCGAGGTCACCGCCGCCCACACCTCGGGTACCTCTTCCAGCGGGACCCAGGCGCCGACACGCTGGGCGAGCATCGGGTTGGTGGACAGACCGCCGCCCACCCAGAGGTCCAGGCCGGGACCGTGCTCGGGATGATTGACGCCGATGAACGCGATGTCGTTGATCTCGTGCGCGACATCCTGCAGGCCGGAGATGGCGGTCTTGTACTTGCGGGGCAGGTCGGCGAAGTCGGGCTTGCCGATGTAGCGGCGCACGATCTCCTCGATCGCCCAGGTGGGGTCGATCACTTCGTCGAGCGACTCGCCGGCCAGGGGCGACCCCAGGATCACGCGCGGGCAGTCACCGCATGCCTCGGCGGTCTGCAGCCCGACCTCGTCCAGCCGCCGCCAGATTTCGGGGACGTTTTGCACCTCGATCCAGTGCATCTGCAGGTTCTGCCGGTCGGAGATGTCGGCGGTGTCTCGCCCAAATTCGGTCGAGATCTGGCCCAGCGTGCGCAGCGCGGCGGTCGACAGCGCGCCGCCGTCGCAGCGCACCCGCATCATGAAGTATTTGGCCTCGAGCAGGTCGGCGTTCTCGTCGCCGGTGAATGACCCGTCGTAGCCCTGCTCACGCTGGGTGTAGAGGCCCCACCAGCGGAAGCGGCCACGCAGATCGGATTTTTCGATGCTGTCGAATCCGGCCTTGGCGTAGACGTTTTCGATGCGTTCCCGCACGTCGAGGGGGGCGCCGGCCTGCTTCATCTCCTCGTTGGCATTGAGCGGCTCGCGATCTCCAAGCGCCCACTGGCCCTCGCTTCGGGCCTTTGCGGGACGGGCTGTGGTCATCGGGGGATCTCCTTCGCGAACGTTGCAGGCTTGGACGCGCAGCTCACCGGTTTTATTTCGGCGGCGCAGATCCGGCAGCCAGCTGGAGGTACAGGTGGGCGGGTCTACGGCATCAAGGCAGACAGCAACAGCTGCAAACGCGCTTGAGATCAATGTGCCGCCGCGCCACGAGGGCAATACGCATGCTGCGGTTGGCGACGGTCACGGGCGCCATTCTGCCATGGCCCGCTACGGGGGTTGCAATCAGGTCATATTTTTCCTCACGATGACCCAAACTACGGAGCAACTCTGGACGGTCGGGCAAACCAAGCAGAGAATCCCCTGAGAAACCGTCCGCCGTGATCGAGGGCGGCTAACATCGCGTGACCAGCCTCGATTCGCCCGCTCAACCGTCGTCCGACCCCAAAGATCGCTGCCAAAGAGCTCGACGGCCCGCCCTTTCGCCGTGGGATGATTTGGCATGACCCTTCGCGAGGCCCCGGTTGACCTGCCCGCCCTGCAGCCCAGTCCCGGGCAGCCGTTCGGGTTGTACCTGCACGTACCGTTCTGCATAACCCGGTGCGGATATTGCGACTTCAACACCTACACCCCGGCCGAATTGGGTGGTGTCAACCCGGACGCCTGGCTGCAGGCACTGGGAACGGAGCTGCGGCTGGCGGCCGCGCGGTTGGCCGGACCGACTGTAAGCACAGTGTTTGTCGGCGGAGGGACGCCGTCGCTGCTGGGCGGCGCGCGCCTGGCCAGGCTGCTGGACATGGTGCGCGAGCACTTCGCTCTCGCGCCCGATGCCGAGGTCACCACCGAGGCCAACCCGGAGTCGACGTGGCCGGAATTCTTCGAGGCCATCCGGGCGGCCGGCTACACGCGGGTGTCGCTGGGCATGCAGTCGGTGTCACCGCGGGTGCTTGGGGTTCTCGACCGGGTGCACACACCGAACCGGTCGGCGGCCGCGGCCCGCGAGGCGTTAGCTGAGGGCTTCGAACATGTCAGCCTCGACCTGATCTATGGAACGCCGGGGGAGTCCGATGACGACCTGCAGCGCTCCGTCGACACCGCGGTCGACACCGGCGTCGACCACGTATCAGCGTATGCCCTGGTTGTGGAGGAGGGCACCGCGCTGGCCCGGCGAGTTCGGCGCGGGGAGCTGGCCGCGCCCGACGACGACGTGCTGGCGCACCGCTACGAATTGGTCGATACAAGGCTGTCCGGGGCCGGGCTGACCTGGTACGAGGTGTCCAACTGGTGCCGACCGGGCGGTGAGTGCCGACACAACCTCGGCTACTGGAACGGCGGCCAGTGGTGGGGCGCAGGCCCGGGAGCCCACGGCTACGTCGGCACGACGCGCTGGTGGAATGTCAAGCACCCCAACGCCTATGCGGAGAAGCTGGCCGGCGCCGCACTGCCGGTATCGGGTTTCGAGCAGCTCGACAGCGACGCGTTGCACACCGAGGAAGTGCTGTTGAAAACCCGGTTGCGCCAAGGGCTTCCGCTGGACCGGCTGGGCGCCGCCGAACGCGAACGCGCCGAGACCGCAGTCGCTGACGGGTTGCTGGTATCTGACGGCGACAGGCTGGTGCTCACCCCACGCGGCCGGCTGCTGGCCGACGCGGTGGTGCGCACGCTCCTCGGGTAGCGCCTAAACGCCCGGGAACCAGTGCGCGACTGCGCGATTGATCTCGATATAGAGCGGGATTCCGATGGTGACGTTGTACGAAAACGTCAGGCCAAGTGATGCGGCTAACGGCAGCGTCGGGCTGGCCTCGGGGATCGCCAGCCGCTGGACCGCCGGAACGGTGATGTAGGACGCCGCGCCGCACAGCACCGCGAACAGCACATACGTGCCCGGCTGGAAGTGGGTGTCGGTGAGATAGGCGTAGGCGTAGGCGGCCAGGATTCCCAGCGTCGCAAAGAAGTTGGGCGCCAGCAGACCGAAGAAGATGAAACCGCGGCCGGCGAGCTTGAGATCCCGCAACTTACGCGACGCCGTCATACCCATCTCGAGCAAGAACAGGCAGAGCACACCCTGGAACGCCGCAACGAAGAGCTCGTTCTGGTCGTGAACGACCTTCTGCCCCTGCAGCGCACTGACGAAGCCGATGACGATGCCGCCGATGAGGAGAATGAGCCCGGGATTGAGGAACACTTCCTGCAGGAGCTCACGGGAGAAAATGGGCATCCTCGTGGCTTTCCCCCGGGGTGGGCTGTGGTCGGGCTCCCAGTTCGGATGCTCCAGCTTCTCCATCGAGAATTCCAGCTCCTGCTCGACACCGCGCTCGTCCTCGGCCTTCAGACTCTGACCCTGCGCGGGTCGCGTCGCGGTCCCGGGACCGAGCCCGACCTTGACCGGCGGCGTGTAGCCGGGCTCGTCCGGCATGTAACCGGCTTCATTCAGGCCTCGGTGCCTCAGTCGCGCCACCAGGTACAGTGCCACCAGGCAGCCCGGAATCTCCATGACGGCCAACAAGACCGGCATGTAGGCGTTGAAGGCGATGCCCACCCCGGTCAGGACGGCCACGCAGGTAGCGAAGGTTCCCGCCGAGTCCGAACCGTAGTAACCGGCGACCGTCGCCCGGTCGACTCGGCGCATGGTGGTCATGTACTTCAGCAACACGTAGGCCAAACATCCGAATGCGAAGTTCAAGGCGAAGCCCAACACCGTGAACCCAGCGATGTTGTCGATGTCGGCCGGTTGGATCTTGGCGAGTTCTTCGCCCCCCTGCCAGCCGATGGACACCAACAGGTACATGGTCAGGCCCTGATAAATCACGTACGGGAACTCAAACCGCACCTTCAGAATCGGGATCAAGAAACCGAAATAGAAGAACAGCAGCAGCGGCTTGAAAAGATTGTGGGTGAAGTTCTGCCAGAACTCCTGAAGCATTTGGCGCCTCGCGGTGACTTAGTCGGGCGATAAGGTAGGCAACAACTGACGCGGCGCGTCCCAGGACATCATAAGAACCTTGAGGATTCACGCGACCTGAGTCAACTCAGTGAAGCCGTCTTTACGAACAATTAACAACCCCGTTTCGCCGGCACCCCAATGTCGGCGGTGCCGGTCCGCGACGCGACCTGTTGCGGGATGAGTGCCGACAACCATCGCCTTCGCATCGGGGCCATAGCGACAGCTCAATATTCCGGTGATGGTGATCCATCACGTTTCGTCGAGCACCGGCCGATCGCCGCGAAGCGCCCGACACGTCGCGGCGATCGGTCGAGCTAGAACCAGTGCGCGACCAAGCGGTTGATCTCGATATAGAGCGGGATTCCGATGGTGACGTTGTAGGAGAACGTCAAACCCAGTGATGCGGCCAGGGGCAGGGTTGGGCTCGCCTCGGGGATGGCCAGGCGCTGGACCGCCGGGACGGCGATATAGGACGCCGCGCCACACAGCACCGCGAACAAGACATAGGTTCCCGGCTTGAAATCCACGTGGGTGAGTGCCGCGTAGCTGTGAGCGACGATGATTCCCAGCGGCGCAAAGATATTGGGCGCCAGCAATCCGAAGAAGATGAAACCGGGGCCCGCCGCTCGCAGGTCTCTCAACTTGCGCGACGCCGTCATGCCCATCTCGAGCAGGAACAGACACAGCACGCCTTGGAATGCCAATACGAAGAACTTGTCGTCGTCCGCAACGACCTTCTGCCCCTGCAGTCCACTGATGAGGCCGATGAGGATGCCGCCGATGAGGAGGACCAGCCCGGGGTTGAGGAACACTTCCTGTAACAGCTCACGGGAGAAAATCGGCATCCTCTTGGCCTTGCCGATCGCCGGCGTCTGATCGGGCTCCCAGTTCGGATGGTCCAGCTTCTCCATCGAGAGCTCCAGCTCCTGTTCGAGGCCCCGCTCGCGCTCGGCCTCGAGGCTCTGGCCGTGCGGGGGCTTTGCAGCGGTGCCGGGACCGATCCCTACCTTGACCGGCGGGGCGTAGCCCGGCTCGCCCGGCATGTATCCCGCTTCATTCAGGCCCCGGTGCCGCAGCCGTGCCACGAGGTACAGCGCCACCAGGCAGCCCGGAATCTCCATGACGGCCAGCATGACTGGCATGTACGCGTTGAACGCGATGTTGACGCCGGCCAGGAAGGCCACGCAGGTGGCAAATGTGCCCGCCGAGTCCGACCCGTAGTAGCCGGCGACCGTCGCCTTATCGACTCGACGCATGGCACTCATTCGGCTCAGCAGCAGGTAGGCCAGGCCTCCGATCGCGAAGTTCAACACGAAGCCCAAGACCACGAAGCCGGTGATGACGCCGATCTCGTCAGGCTTGATCTTCGCGAGTTCCTCGCCCCCGTGCCAGCCGATGGCCAGCAGCAGGTACATGGTCAAGCCCTGGTAGATCACGTACGGGAACTCAAACCGCACCTTGAAGATCGGGATCAGAAACCCGAAGTAAAAGAACAGCAGAAGCGGTTTGAACAGGTTGTGCGTGAAGTTATGCCAGAACTCTTGGAGCATTGGGCCTCCCTTGACTTGTGCGGTGATCCAGGGAAGCACCGTCCGTAAGCGGGGCAACCACGAACATCCCGACGACCGTGCAGAAATTTAACGCCGCCGCTGCGCGACCGCCAGTCGGAAACGGCACGAAACGTCGCGGTTTTACCCGGGCGCGCCGGAATGGCTGGCTTTGTTAAACCTGGTGGTCACAGCGTCGCTGGTCGCGATGGGTAACCTCTGCTTGGCTGGGAACCACTGTGAGTTATATGTGGGTTCGCTGTGGGGATAAAGCGCGTCATCGCCCTGCCGAAGAAACGGGGGCCGGCCGACGCCGGCTCGGCGGGGCGATGTGTGACGGGCGGCCACCCAAAGTCGTGCAGTCCGTTGTGATTTCCTCGAAGCCGGTAGGGCCGGAGGCGGAAGGCGCGTCGCGCTCTTGGTCAATCCGGCTCGCTTCGACTCTCGGATGCGTGGCCTCCTTGGCCGCCCCGCGGATGGGATCGCGAAGGCGATCATTGCCTCGCGAGCCATCGGGGTAGATGGCGGTCGGGTCATGCTGTGCCGGGCCAAGATCGGTCGCCGTTAAAGTTTTGTAAAACCTGTCCGCTCGATGTCGTTTCGGGCATGTCGCCATGCGTTCGCCGCTGTTGTGACGCGGCCCCGTGGGAACGCCCGTCCCGCTCCCGAGGGCCACCCGTGTGACGTTGACGGGAGGGGTTGCGCGGCCTTACATAGGTTAGGCTACATTTACTAACTGTGACCGAGGTCAGCGTCGAGACGAGTCCCGCCGGCTCCGCGTCACCGCCGATTCCATTGCCCCCCGACATCCATCCGGCCGACCTGGCGGCCGAGCTGGCGGCCGCGCTGCCCGAGCGAGTCGGCGAGGAGTACCTGCTCTACGAGCACGACGGGCAATGGATGCTGGCCAGCGGCGTGCGGGCGATGGTCGAGCTGGACAGCGACGAGCTGCGGGTGATCCGCGACGGCACCACTCGGCGGCAACAATGGTCGGGGCGGCCCGGGCCGGTCCTGGGCGAAGCCATCGACCGGCTGCTTCTGGAAACCGACCAGCTTTTCGGCTGGCTCGCCTTCGAATTCGGTGTCTACCGCTACGGGCTGCAGCAGCGGCTGGCGCCGGGGACCGCGTTGGCGCGGGTGTTTTGGCCCCGCACCCGGATCGTGGTGACCAGTGAGGCGGTTCGCCTTTTTGGCGCCGAGGTCGGCCACCGCGAGGCGGTATGCGAGTTGTTGAGCGACGGTGTGCGCGGCGTGCCGGACGCCCGCGGGGTCGACGTTACCGCCGACCCGTCCGGCTACCGCGACCGGGTGGCGGCGGCCGTTCGTGAGATCGCCACGGGCACGTACCACAAGGTGATCCTTTCCCGGTGCGTCGAAGTCCCTTTCCCCCTTGACTTCCCGTCGACCTACCGACTGGGCCGTCGGTCCAACACTCCCGTGAGGTCGTTCTTGTTGCGGCTCGGCGGGATCCGAGCCGTGGGTTACAGCCCCGAACTTGTGGCGGCCGTTCGACACGACGGCGCCGTGGTCACCGAGCCGCTGGCCGGCACGCGCGCGCTCGGTAGGGGTGCGGTGCGTGACCGTGAGGCCCGTGACGAGCTGGAATCAAGCTCCAAAGAGATTGTCGAGCATGCCATTTCGGTGCGCAGCTCGCTGCGGGAGATAACCGAGATCGCCGAACCCGGAACCGCGGTAGTCACCGACTTCATGACGGTGCGCGAGCGGGGGAGCGTGCAGCACCTGGGTTCCACGATCAGCGCGCGGCTGAACTCGTCGAGCGATCGGATGGACGCTCTGGAGGCGCTTTTTCCGGCGGTCACGGCGTCGGGCGTTCCCAAGGCGGTCGGCGTCGAGGCCATCCTCCGCCTTGATGAAGGTCCGCGCGGGCTGTATTCCGGTGCGGTCATGACGGTTTCAGCAGACGGCGGGCTCGACGCGGCGCTGACGCTCCGGGCGGCCTACGAATGCGACGGGAAGACGTGGTTGCGGGCCGGCGCCGGAATCATCGAAGCGTCCGAACCCGAGCGCGAATTCGAAGAGACCTGCGAAAAGCTGTCCACACTCGCGCCGTACCTGATCGCACGGCAATAGCGTCCGATCGGCCCTGATAAGGGGCGTTGCCGCCCTGGTAAGCGGCGTTGCCGTCTTGTGACGTGTCCCACCGCGCGGGTGGGACTTTTGGCCCTAGTCGGCCGATTTCCCGGCGTGTCATCTTGATGTAACTGCATGACACATATAAATATCAGTGTGACTGATCGCAACACATAACTGGGAGGACTCCGTGTCCGAGGGTTTGACCGACCTGCAGCTACTCCGCGAGCTCGAGCCCGTGGCCGAGCAGCTGCTCAACCGCCATCTGTCGCTGTTCAAGGAATGGAACCCGCACGACTACATTCCGTGGTCCGACGGCAAGAACTTCTACGCGCTGGACGGTCAGGACTGGGAACCCGGGCAGAGCCAGCTCTCCGACGTGGCGCAGGTCGCGATGGTGCAAAACCTGCTGACCGAGGACAATCTGCCGTCGTATCACCGCGAGATCGCGATGAACTTCAGCATGGACGGCCCGTGGGGCCAGTGGGTGAATCGGTGGACCGCCGAGGAGAACAGGCACAGCACAGCGCTGCGCGACTACCTGGTGGTAACCCGCGCCGTCGACCCGGTCGAGCTGGAGAGGCTGCGCATGGAGCAAATGACGCGAGGGTTCAGCCCGGGCCAGAATCACCAGGGCGACATGTTCGCTGAGAGCCTCTTCGACTCGGTCATGTACGTGTCGTTCCAGGAATTGGCCACCCGCGTCGCCCACCGCAATACCGGTAAAGCCGCTGACGACACGATCGCAGAGCAGTTGATGGCCAGGGTGTCGCACGACGAGAACCTGCACATGATCTTCTACCGGGACGTCAGCGCGGCGGGTCTGGACATCGCGCCCAACCAGGCGATGAGGTCGGTGCACCGAATTCTGCGTAACTTCAAGATGCCCGGGTTCACGGTGCCGGAGTTTCGGCGCAAGGCTGTGATCATCGCGGTCGGCGGCGTCTACGACCCGCGCATCCATCTCGACGAGGTCGTCATGCCGGTGCTGAAGAAGTGGCGCATCTTCGAACGCGAAGACTTTTCGGGTGAGGCCGCGCGGATGCGCGACGATCTCGGCGTGCTGATCAAGGAACTCGAGGTGGCCAGCGACAAATTCGACGAGTCCAAGCAGCGCTACCTCGAGCGGGAAGCTCGCAAGTCCGAAAGGATCACCGCCCGTAAGGTGCTCAAAACCGATGGGACGCTGACGCTGAGCGGACGATGAAAGTCACTTGACCTGCCGCAGACGGGGCTCGCCCTCCGAGGAGCGCTGGAGGTAGTCGTCGAGTATTCGGCTGACGAGTGACTCGATGTTCGATTCGATCGACGATGCGAGGGTGGCGGTGACCGTCGCCACAGCCTGGGTGCGGAAACTTCGGTGCGGCTTCAGCCGGCGGGGTAACGGTTCGGCCACGTTTCAGTTACCCCGCGACACGTCATGCGGCACCGCAGTTTCCGTGGATGAGAATGCGGAACATGACGCAATCGCGGGAGCCCGACGATGCCGCGTGAGATCTCACGACAAGCGTTTCTGCGGGGTGCCGCCGGAGCGTTAGCCGCCGGCGCAGTTTTTGGATCGGGCCGAGTCGGCTCGGTGCGGGCTACCGCCGCTCCGAATGCCACTGGCTGGGACGGTCTTTCGACCGCCCTTGGCGGGGAGGTGTTACTACCTAATAGTCCCCAATTCGGCGCGGCCAAGCAGGTTTTCAACACCAACTACAACGGCTTTACGCCGGCGGCAATCGTCACCCCGAAATCGGCGGCGGATGTGCAAAAGGCGATGGCATTCGCTGCCGCCAACAACCTCAAAGTCGCTCCGCGCAGTGGTGGGCACTCCTATATCGGGGCGTCCACGGCGAACGGCGCCATGGTGCTCGACCTGCGTCAATTGCCCGGGGAAGCCAACTACGACGCCTCCAGCGGGCAGGTCACGGTGACGCCGGCTACCAGTTTGTACACGATGCACCGGACGCTGGCCGCGGCCGGTCGGGGCATCCCGACGGGTACCTGCCCATCGGTCGGTGCCGCGGGGCACGCCCTGGGCGGCGGGATGGGCGCGCAATCCCGGCACGCGGGTCTGCTCAGTGACCAGTTGACGTCGGCGTCAGTGGTGCTGCCCAGTGGCCAGGCGGTCACCGCGTCTGCCGCCAGCAACCCCGACCTGTTCTGGGCGCTGCGCGGCGGCGGTGGCGGCAACTTCGGCGTGACAACCTCGCTGACATTTGCGACGTTCCCCACCAAGGACGTCGACGCCGTGAACCTCAACTTCCCGCCACAGTCGTTCGCGCAGGTTCTCGTCGGTTGGCAGAATTGGCTGCGCACCGCTGACCGGAACAGTTGGGCACTCGCGGACGCCACCGTCGACGCCACGGGGACGCATTGTCGAATTCTGGCCACCTGCCCGGCCGGATCGGGTAACAGCGTGGCGGCCGCCATCGCCCAAGCCGTGGGAATGCAACCGTCCGGTACCGAGAACCACACGTTCGACTACATCGACCTGGTGAACTATCTGGCCGTCGGAAATCTCAACCCGTCGCCGCTCGGATATGTCGGCGGATCCGATGTCTTTCCCACCGTCAACGCGGCCGTCGCTCAGGGGATCGCCTCGGCTGTCAACGCCTTTCCCCGCGGCGCCGGCCGCATGTTGGCGATCATGCACGCGCTCGACGGTGCCCTAGCCAGCGTGGCACCGGGGGCCACAGCGTTTCCGTGGCGCCGGCAGTCCGCGCTGGTGCAGTGGTACGTGGAAACAGGCGACCCGGCGGCAGCGACCAGGTGGCTCAACGCGGCACACCAAGCGGTGCAACAGTATTCGGTGGGCGGCTATGTGAATTACATCGAGTCGAACCAGCCGCCGTCACGGTACTTCGGCCCGAACCTATCCCAGCTGGCCGCCGTACGGCAGAAGTACGATCCCGGCCGAATCATGTTCTCCGGGCTGAATTTCTAGCCGCCGAGAGCGCAGCGCGGCGGTGATCAGGATAACCGCCAGCGGCAGTTCGACGAGCGTCGCCGTCAGCGCGGATACCCACAGGTCGTGGGGGCCGGCCGTCGTCACGTCGAACCACGCATCGCAGATCAGCAAAACACCGGTCGTGAACGCGGTCAGCAGCGCCAACTCCCGACGAAGGAAAACGAGCACCGCGGTCGTGGCCATGAATGCGACAAGCAAGACATCGAATCCCAGCGCGACGTAGCTCGCCGGCAGGGTGATCGCCAAGAACACGATCCACGGGATGAGCCCGATCGCCCCGCCTACCATCAGCGCCAAGCGCAGTCGTCGCGTTCGCGCCACCACCGGCGCCGGGACCAACTCCTCGAGCGGCCTTTCCAACCGATGTGTAGTGAGCTCGTCAAAGGGCGATGGTGCGGTGTACATCGTGGGTTCGCTCCTTGCTAGATTGTAAACGGTTACGTTCACTATTTGCAGGAGCATACTCTGCTCGGCGAAGGAACGCTAGCGGCTACTAAGGATCGTCTGAAGGCATGTGGCTCTCGGACCACTGGCCCGGCTCGCATGCCGACAAAGGGTGTGGACGACCAATTGCAGCTCGGCGTCGATACGTCCGGCGGGGGACCGGCTCCACATCGGTTTGCACTTTAATGAGCTGCCGTCGGCCTTACACTGGGTGGGAAATGAGCGCCTATCAGACCGTCGTGGTCGGCACCGATGGTTCGGACTCGTCGCTGCGTGCGGTGGACCGCGCAGGCGCGATCGCTGCCGATCACGGCGCGAAATTGACCGTTGCGACGGCGCATCTCCCCGTCCCCGAGGAACACGGCCGCTACGCCATCCCGCCGGGGAGCACCCACGGTCAGGACTACCGGTTGGTGGGCGAGGCCCCCTTCTACGCGATCCTGCAGGACGCCAGGGAGCGGGCGCACAAGGCCGGGGCCACGAACGTGGAGGAGAAGCCGATCGTCGGTGCCCCCATCAACGCGCTGGTGCACCTGGCCGAGGAGGTCCATGCCGACCTGCCCGTCGTCGGCAACGTCGGGCTCAGCAGCGTCGCCGGGCGACTGCTGGGATCAGTCCCATCCGAAGTCTCCCGCAGGGCCAAGACCGACGTGCTGATCGTCCACACCGCCGACTGAGGCATCGTTAAGAATCGTTCGGTGTCGGACCACAACCTGTATCTCAGACCAATTGCCTGCCGAATTGTCGTGGTATCGTCTTGGCGATTTGTTAAGCTCGCCTAGATATTGCATCTGAGCTGCATAAACGCTGGTGCGCGATACTGGGATTGAACTAGCGACTCACCGCTAATCGCGCACGCGCAGCATATTAGTGTCGTGCGACGGTGAACGGCGAGATCCATTGCAACACGTCAACTTCCACGATCGGTAGTCACCCGAAAACCGTTGAGCGCAACGCAACCCACCCATCCCCGAAAATCGGGAGCGAGAGGTGGTTTAGCAGTGCCACGAACGTCACGACTTTTTCACGCGCGGGGTTTGAAATTTTGAAGACTAGCAAAATTGTTGCGAGACAACAGATTTCAGAAACGCACGAATTCGCGAAATGGGTTGTTTTTCAACGCGGGACATCACGATATGTCTTCACCACAGACGTATCGGTTAATGAAGTCCAGGCCTTCATCCGTGACCTCGTACGTGTGCTGGGTTGGTTCACCCCGTTGGCCCGCTACGGGCGCTAGTTCAACTCGTTTCAAAAGCCCGTCATTGACCGCGCGGAGGAGAGAGATCTCCAAACCCGCCTCGACAATGAAGGATCTCCGGTCGGTCTCGGCAATCTGGTCGAACACCCGGCGCTCGAAATCAGAGTAGCGGCTGTTCAAGATCTCGAGATTGTGCTTGTACATGCTCATCGATTGCGCATCGATTTTTTTATCTTGGCATTTCGGGCATAACGCGATGAGGTTCTGGAACGAGTCGTCATGGCTCTGTGACTCAGGCACGATGTGAGCTATCTCGGTTGTTGGGTGCCGACAGGTGGGGATGGCGCATCTATGGCCCGCCTCGACCAGCGCCATTCTTTTTCGGGCTCTTAGCACACCTTCGATCCCACCCGGGCCGAAACCTCGCCGGGCCGGCCACAGTGCGCTAGCTGTCAGGGGCGCGCTCCAAATTTTCGCACGATGGATCATCCAGGCGACAAAGCACACTGCTATCAGCAACACCCCGTAGTGCAGCGCAGAGGGCCACCAGGGCCGGGCGGGCTCCTCGTGAGCCGCCACCGCCGGAATCGTCCTCGGGGCCCATGCAACCGCCTGTGCCACACCGGGTGTGGTGGCTAGCACCGAGAACGGTGCGAGCACTAAGGCGGCCGCCGCCGCAATAACCTTGCCCATTCCGCTCTGGCCGATCAGCTTCGGCAGCCGGTAACGCTCGAACGCCATCTCGCCCTCTCGCCTTTCCCACGCCTCACCTGGTAGGACGTGCTAGCGACCCACCAATTAAAAATACTCCAAACGGGGTGCCGATGGCGGGCTCGAGTTTTAAGCACACCCAACGGTGACGACGGTCAATCTTCGGCCGAGCGATATCCCCTCTTGCCGCGACGAGGGGAGACTGAATGCCGTGGCACACGCTGCATCCACATACGGCGGAAGGTCAATGCGCGCGAATAAGCCTGATAACCGGTGTCAACAACGACTCGCCGGTCGAATCCTGCGTCCGCCAGTTGCAGCAAGCGCGAGACGAAGGTTTCGCTCGGCTGTGGATGACCCAGATGCCCTACGACGTCGACCTTCTGACCGTTTTGGCAGTCGGGTTGCGTGAAGTTCCCGGTGTCGAAGTGGCCAGTGGTGTGGTGCCGATCCAAAACCAGCATCCGACGCTGCTTGCGCAACGTGCCTTGACGCTCAACATCATTGGCGAGGGACGATTCACATTGGGCATCGGCGTCACCCACCGGGCTGTGACCGAGGGGATGTGGGGCATCTCCTGGGACAGGTCGGTGAAGCGGCTGTCCGAATACCTCGACGGCTTGCTACCCCTTCTTGCCAAAGAGCAGGTCGACGCGCCCGGCGAACTCGTCACGACCAGGGGAGCGCTGCAGGTCTCGAACGCCCCGACGCCCCAGGTGTACGTCGCCGCGCTGGGTCCGCAGATGCTGCGGGTCGCCGGCCGGCGCACCGCGGGAACCATCACGTGGATGACGGGCCCCAAAACGCTGCGCGAACACGTAGGACCCACACTTCGCGCCGCGGCCGCCGACGCGGGCCGCGCGGCCGGGTCAGTCGCGGTGGCCGCGCGCTGCCGATCAGCGTGACCGACGACGTCGCGAAGGTCCGATCACTGGCCGCCCAGCAATTCGCGATGTATGGCCACCTGCCGTCGTATCGCGCGATGCTTGACAGAGAGGGCTTCTCCGGCCCGGAAGACGCCGCCCTCATTGGCGACGAGTCCACCGTCTCGCGCCAACTCGACGAGCTTCGCGATGCCGGCGTGGACGAGTTCGTCGGCATTCCCTTCGACCCGTCGGCCGAGGGAGGACGGCGGACCCGAGCATGCCTTTCGGGCATGGGAATCTCGATGACGCCCTTACCGCTGGACTAGCGGACGGGCACGCACCAGTGTTGGCCACCAGAACCACGGCCCGAGGATTCTGAGGACGCACGGCACAACGAACGACCGCACGATCAGCGTGTCGAGCAGCAGGCCGATGCATACGGTCGAACCCAACTGACCGATGGTTCTGAGATCGCTTGAGAGCATCGCCAGCATGGTGAACGCGAACACCAAACCCGCGGACGTCACCACACCGCCCGTGCTTCCGAGCGCGCGGATGAGACCGGTGTTCAACCCGGCGTGAAGCTCCTCTTTGACTCGGGCAATCAACAGTAGGTTGTAGTCCGAACCCACCGCCACCAGGATGATGAACGTGAGCGGCAATATCAACCAGTGCAGGTGCAGGCCGATGAGGTGCTGCCAGACGAGGACGGATAGCCCGAATGCCCCGGCGTAGGAGAAGGCCACCGTGCCGGGGATGACCAAGGCGGCCATCAGACTTCGCGTGATGAACAACATGATCAAGAAGATCAGCACGAAGGCCGCGACCGCCACGATAAGCAGATCGGATGCGCTGTATTCCTTGATGTCCTTATCGGTCGATCCCGAGCCGCCGATATAAACTTTCGCGCCGGCCAATGAGGTCTCTTTCAAGATAGTGGTTATCGCGTCGGGGAACGCGTTGACATGGTCCACGCCTTCGGGGCCCATGGCGTCCCCCTCGTGGGTGACGATTAACCGGGCAGCCTTGCCGTCCGGCGACATCAGGAGCTTCATACCAGTCTTGACATCTTCGTTGTCAAAACCTTCGTGGGGGATGTAGAAGAAGTCATCGCTCTTGGACGTATCGAAGTCGAGCCCCACGTTGACCTGGTCGTCGAATGTCTGGTTGGTCTGTGTGGTCTGCAGGGCCGACTGGCCGTAGGTGTTGGTTAAAAGACCCGTTATTTGCTCCGTGTCGTCGGCCGTGAGTTTCAGCTGCGTTATTATTTGCGGCAAGAGCCTGTCTATTTCCTCGAGGGAGGTTCTGGCGTCCCTGATATCGTCGGCCAACTTGTCGATGTTGTCGAGCGCATCGAATAGCGATCGAAATGCCCAGCACATGGGAACGTCGAAACAGTGCTTCTCCCAATAGAAATAGCTCTTGACCGGCCGGAAGAAATCGTCGAGGTTTGAGATTTCCTGATTCATCTCATTGGTGACCTTTTCCAGATCCTCGACGGTGATAACCGTCTTGTGCAGCTCATCCGACGTGCTTTGGAAAAAGTCGATCTCTTTCCGCAAGACCTTGACGGTGTCCGCATTGATCTGTGCCTGCTTGTCGGTATTGGCGTTTTGCTGCTCGTTGAACGGGAGCTGCTGACCGCTACCGCTGCCTTGCGTGGTGGTCAAGTAGGGAAGGGTGGCATGTTCCAACGCTCGGCCCATGGGCCTGGTGATGCTTTGCACCATCGCGACGCCGGGAAGGCGAATGAGAGCCCTGGCGACCCGGTCCAACGAGATGAAATCGGCCGAGTTTCGCATGTCGCGATCCGTCTCGATCATCAGCATCTCGGAGAACAGTTTGCTCTTCGTGAAATGCCGATCCGCCGCCTGGAAACCCAGATTGGACGGGGAATCTTTTGGCTGGTATTGACGGTCGTCGTAGTTCACCCGATACGTCGGCACGAAGATCGCCCCCAGCATGACGAGAGCGGCGCTGGCCGCGAGGATCGGCACCGGCCACCGCACCACGCTCGTCCCGATCCGCCGATACAGATTCGCCTTCGCCTTGCCTCTGGGATCGAAGAGCCCGAACAGGCTACCCAACGTCAATATGGCCGGGCCCAGCGTCAGCGCGGCGGCGATGGTAAACAGCATGGTGACGGCAACGGCGGGCCCCATGGTGTGGAAGTAGTTCAGTCGCGCGAACGTCAAGCAGTAACATGCCCCAGCGATCGTGAGCCCCGAGCCAATGATGATCGGTGCGACCCCCCGATAGGCGGTGTAATACGCCTCCTCCCTGCCTTGGCCGGCCTGTCGCGCCTCGTGATAGCGGCCCATCAAGAAGATGCCGTAATCGGTGCCGGCTCCCAGGGTCAGCGCGACGACGATGTTCACCGCGAATGACGAGAGCTCGATGTACCCGAGATGACCCAGGGTTGAAATGACTCCCTTCGCGACCAGCAGTTCGAACAGAACGCCGTACAGCGGCACCGCCAGGGTGGAAACGGAGCGATACACCAACAGCAGCATCACAAAGATCAGGATGATCGTCACGATCGTGATGTTGTTCAAGCTCGAATTGGCAATGGTCAGCGTGTCCGAGGCCAGCGGAGCCGCGCCGCTGACATAGACCTTGAGCCCGGGCGGCGGCGTGTCCTTCGCGACGATATCCCGAACCGCGTCAACGGACTGATTCGCTTCCATTTGGCCGATATCGCCACCGAGACGCAACAGCACGTAGGTGGCCTTGCCGTCGACGCTCTGCGCCCCGGCCGCGGTGATCGGCTTCCCCCACAGATCCATGACGTATTGCACGTGCTTGGTGTCCCGGTTCAGCCGGCGCATCAAATCGTCGTAATACCGATGGTCCACGTCGCCCAACGGTCGGTCGGCTTCCAACACGACCATGGCCAGGCTGGTCGAATTGGACTCGTGGAACTTCTCGCCGATGTGCAGCAGCGCGCGCTGCGACGGCGCGTAGTGCGGGACCTGCGGCCCCGCGAGTTCTTCTGCGACTCTCTCCACCTGCGGCATGAAGGTGTTCGTCGAGATCGCCAAAAGCCCCCAAAAGAGGATGATCGGTATCGCAAGGACGCGGACCATCCTCGGGAAGAAGGGTCGTTTCTCGACGAAGGGTTCTTGCGCCTGATGCTCGCTCATGCGGATTTCACTATGCAGAAGACGTGCGCATCCTGATGGGTGTCGGATTGTTCATCGCGGACGACGCCGTTCACCAGTATCCGGCAGCGGACTTGACCACCGCCGCGAACTTGCGCCGAGATACTGCCGGACACCACGGTGAGCGTGGTCGTCTCCGTGTGCGACCACGGCAACGTCGTGAGATCAACCCGATGCGGATGCCCGTCGACGTCCGCCCAGACGAGCATCCCGCCCTCCCCGATGGAGCCAGACAACTCATACGTGACCCGTTTGGGACTGAACTCCGGAGGTGCTTGCGGGGGAAGGACGGTGGTGACAGGCGGGGGAGCGGAGAACTCGTGCACCTTCCACATGACCACCCCGCCCAAAACGAGCGCAACGACGGCAACCACTGGCATCCAGGCTCGCTCCAAGACAGTCCTGCCGACCGAACGCGGGCTCACGCGACCTCCCCCTGTATATCAACTAGGTTGACATATGAACGTCGAGGCAGTACCAGTGCTGGGCTGGAGTGCGAACACCAGGTGTGCCGGACGTTATCACCAGCTGGTGCTGTCGGCAGCACGGACGAGCCCGTGCTATGTTGCCAACGAATTTGCCAGCTCGAGAATGGCTCGATACGACGGTTGGTGACCAACACCACATGCCTTGTGTTGTTTCAAGCCATTTTCTGCAGACGCCGTTTCAACCTTGCCCTGGCGAGAAGCCGAATGGCGAGGTTTGTGGACGTCAGCATGGGGATCACCCCCAGGAACGTCCGCTCGGAGGGCGTGGCTCCATGCAAGTACCAAAGACTGCCAAACACATAAAAGCATCCCAGCGCGAACAAAGTACCGGGGATGCAGAACGCCATGAAGGATAGACGATCAGCAACGAGTTGCTTCGCATAATCCAGCTCATCTTTCGACATGGGTTCGCGTTTGTTTACTTTATGTATCACCGCTTTGACGCTGCCTATTTCTTCGCTTATCGGCATAGGTGTTCGGTCCCCCAGCCGTTTCACATATACAGCAGCAAAGGCGGCGAACACCAACGCCAGCGCAAGGGCGACTATTGTCAGTAAGCCAAATAAAACCGAACTCATTATTCCGCTCCTTCGCCCCGCTGTCGAACTACCGAAGACTCCTCGAAACGCTACCCCAATCACTTGGCTCACGCCTCGAGTGGCAGCGAGTTTGCGTGTGGGATGACTCTGACCGATGTCGTGCGCTCACCGCATGGAGGCGATGCCGCCGATGAGCTCTATCGGGAAGCGATCCCTACTTCACCAATTAGCGGACTGATTCGATTCACCGGGCCTTAGCACGCTTCGCTATCGATTTGCTGGCGGCCCGGGGTCGCGGGCCGCCGGAAAGCATGAGATGCACGCCGAGTTCGAAGCGGTCCTCGGCGGCGGTGTTCAGCATTCCGGGCAGGGCTTGCGCGGTCGGCGGGAATCGTACGGGATCGGCCGCTGTCTTCAGTTCGTCGCGCCGAGCCTGATCCTGTCCGCCGCGCAGCTCGGCCAGCTCTTGTTCCTCGATGCAGAAGCCAACGACGAAGTGGCGTAACAAGATTGTGCGTTGCGCCGCGTCCGCGACCGACAGGCCGGCGTCCCGCAACGCGTTTAAGGCTGATTCGGTCACGTCGAATGTGGCCGGCTCCGGCGCGAATGTCCCCGCGAAGACCAGCGCACGCGCCTACCGCACCCAAGCAGAAATCTTCCCCAACATGGGTCACGACATGATGCTTGAACCTGGGTGGCTAGTGTCGTGAGTCATTAATTCTGTTGCAGTAGTTGCTGATGCTTGCCAGGATTTGGTCGGCGGTCTTGGTCCACACGTAGGGCCGAGGGTTGTCGTTCCAGGTGTCGATCCAGGCGCGAATGTCGGCATTGAGTTGACGGACCGAGGTGTGGGTGCCGCGGCGCAGTTTCTTGGTTGTCAGCTCGGAGAACCAGCGCTCCACGAGGTTGAGCCAGCTTGAGCTGGTCGGGGTGAAGTGCAGGACGAACCGGGGATGTGTTGTCAGCCAACGCTTCACCGCGGGAGTCTTGTGCGTAGAGGCGTTGTCGAGAACGACGTGGCAGTCCAGGTCCGCGGGCACTTGTTGGTGGATCGTTTTCAAAAAAGCCAGGAACTCCTGGGAGCGGTGTCGGGCATGCAGGGAGCCGATAATCTTTCCGGTGGCCAGGTCCAGGGCGGCATACAAGCTCGACGTGCCGTAACGAACGTAGTCGTGGCTGGCCCGCGCCGGCGTACCGGGCAGCATCGGAAACACCGGCTGGGTACGGTTGAGCGCCTGGATCTGGGTCTTTTCATCGACACAGAGCACCAGGGCACGCTCGGGCGGGTCCAGATAGAGGCCCACAATGTCGCGGACCTTCTCCACGAAGAGCGGATCTTTGGACAGTTTCCACGAATCCTGCTTGTGCGGCGCCAATCCAAACGCCCGCCATACCCGCGAGACCATCGACTGACTCAACCCGAGGTGGGCCGACATCGACCGCGTCGACCAGTGCGTGGCATCCACAGGAGTGGTCTCCAACGTCGCGGCGATCAGCGCTTCGATCTGCGCATCGCCCACCACCCGAGGCCTTCCCGGCCGCGGCTCGTCGAGCAGTCCATCGCAGCGCTGCTCAACAAAGCGATTACGCCACCGCTTCACCGTCGACCGCGAGATTCCCATCCGGGCAGCCAGGTCGGAATTTGACTCACCATCTGCGGCCGCCAACACAATTCGCGACCGCAACGCCAACCCTGCAGCACTTGTTCGACGCCGAGCCCACCCCTCCAACTCGGCACGTTCAGCATCGGTCAACACGATCACGGCAGCCTGCGGACTGGGCACAACCCAGTCTACCAACTGGACCGTAATTAATGACTCAAGACACTAGCCGTTGCCCAACGAATCCACACTTGGCTCCGCGCTCAACGCTTATAGCTTTCGGCGGCCAGCTCAGCCCGCGCTGCCGACCTGGCGGGCGATTGCCTTTTTGTCGATCTTGCCGATGGGCGTGGTGGGCAACGATGCCATCGCGACCAACATGTCGGGCCGGGCGTGGGTGGCCACCCCGCGCTCGTCGAGGTGGGCGTTCAGCTCCGCAAGGCTGATCGGTTCTCCCGCGAAAACGACCGCGGCGCAGACCTTTTCGCCCAGATAGGGATCCGGCAGCGGGACCGCCGCGGCCGAACGGATCGCGGAATGGCTCAGCAGGTGCTCTTCGAGGTCGGCCGCCGCGATGGTTTCGCCGCCGCGACAGATGACGTCCTTGACCCGACCGGTGACCACCAGATAGCCGTCGTCCCTACGGCGGACGAGATCGCCGCTGCGGTAAAAACCGTCGGGATCGAAGCAGCGTTCGTTGTCGCGCTCGGCGCGGAAGTAGCCGTTGAGCGTGTACGGTCCGCGCACCAGCAGCTCGCCCTCTTCGCCGGGTCCCACCGGCGCGCCCGCGCCGTCGACGATGCGCAGTTCGTCGTCGGCGCACAACGGCCGCCCCTGGGTGTTCTCGACCAGTTCGGGCGGATCGTCGGGCCTGGTGTAGTTCAGCAGTCCCTCCGCCATCCCGAACACCTGCTGCAGGCCAGGAGTCAGCGTGGCCCGCACCAGGCGGGCGTCCTCCGGCTCCAGCCTGGCCCCGCCAACCTGCAAGAGCCGCAACGTTTTCGGTGTCACCGGCTCCCAGTCGCAAGCTTGTGCCCACAGCTTGGCCAGCGCCGGCACCAGGGCGGTGACCGTGACGCCGTGGCGCGCGATGGCGGAAAAAGCGGCCTCCGGGCTGGGATCGGTGGCGAATACCGTCGTGGCGCCCACCGCCATCGCGCCCAGCAGGCCGGGACAGGCCAGCGGGAAGTTATGGCCCGCGGGCAGCGAGACGAGGTACACGTCGTCGCTCGTCAGCCGGCACAATTGTGCGCTCGCGGTGGCGTTGTAGACATAGTCATCGTGCGTGCGAGGAATCAACTTCGGCACGCCGGTGGTGCCACCTGACACGAGCAGCAACGCCGGGAAGGCCGTGTCGGGCACAATTTGCGGCGCCTCACCGGCGGGCAGTCCCGACCACGAGATGAATGGGCCGGCGTCGCCGTCGACGATGACGTGGCGAAGCTCGGGATGCAGCGCAACTAATTGTCCGGCCAGCGAGCGGTAGTCAAAATCGCTCGCGGTGTCGGTGATAACCAGCCCGACCGCACCACCGACCTGTGCGAAGCGACTCAGTTCTGCCAATCGATGTCCGGGCAGGCATAGCACCGGGATGGCCCCGGCGCGCAGCAGACCGAACAGCGCGACGGCGAACCGGCACGAATTGGGCAGCTGAAGCAGCACTCGGTCCGTCGGTGCGATCCCGAGGGCGGCGAAGCCGCCGGCCGCTCGGTCGACGAGCTTGTCCAGCTCGGAATAGGTGTGACTGCTGACAGCGTCCACGACACCGACGTGGTGAGGCCATGTCGTCGCGGCGTGTCGCAGCACTGAATCGACGGTGCGACCGGTCCAGTATCCGACCGCTCGGTAACGAGCCACGCGTTCCGGTGGAAACGGGACGAATCCGTCCAATGACCCGGTAGGTGCTGCTGTTTCGGGCCGCTGGGAAGGGTTGGCTGGCACTCGGGAACTCCGTCGGGGCGGGCGTGTCCTACCGGTCAGACATAGGGTAGCGTACACCAAGTTAGGACAGCCTGGGCTAAGCTAATCGGCGGAGGTGGGTTTGTGCGTGGCGCATCATTCGCCGGTGTGCTGGCGAAACGCGAATGCCGCCATTGTCCCCACAATGCGTTGGTGGATGCGCTATGAGCCGGACGCTCGCGATCATCGGTGCCGGCGCGAAGGCGGTGGCAGTGGCCGCGAAAGCGGCGGTGCTGCGCGACATGGGCGTCGAGGTGCCCGAAGTCATTGCCGTTGAACGGGCCGGCGTCGCGGCCAACTGGCGCGCCGGAGGTGGCTGGACCGACGGTCGGCAGCGGTTGGGCACCAGCCCCGAAAAAGACATCGGCTTCCCATACCGCTCGACGCTGGTGTCCGGCCGCAACACCGAAGTCGACGAACGGATGCTGCGGTTCAGTTGGCAGTCGTATCTGATTGCAACGGACCAATTCGTGGGCTGGATCGACCGAGGCAGGGCGGCGCCCACTCACGACACCTGGGCCCAGTATCTGCGCTGGGTTGGCGACGTGGTGGGCTTGAAAGTCGTTCGTGGCGAAGTGGTTCAGATCTCGGTCGATGGATCGCGCTGGGTGCTGCACACGCGTGATTCGAGTTTGTCCGCTGACACGGTAATGATTACCGGCCCAGGTCAGCCGGAACGGTCCATGCTTTCCGGTGATCCGCGAGTGTTGTCGATCGCGCAGTTCTGGCAGCGCGCCGCGCAGCACGATAGAATTGTCGCCGAAAATGTGGCGGTCATCGGCGGTGGCGAGACCGCCGCGTCGATGCTCAACGAGCTGTTCCATCACCGGGTTTCGGCGATCACAGCGATCTCGCCGCAGGCTACCCTGTTCACCCGCGGCGAGGGCTTTTTTGAGAACTCGCTATTCTCCGATCCCACGGGCTGGCGCGGTCTCACGCTCGCGGAGCGGCGCGACTGTATTGCCCGGACGGACCGTGGGGTTTTCTCAGCGCGGGTTCAGGAGTCGTTGCTCGCCGACGAAAGGATCAAGCATTTGCGTGGCCGCGTCGCTCGGGTGGCCGACCGCGACAACCGAATCTGGATCACGCTCCGCACCGACAACTGCGGTGAGCCGCACGAGACTTTGCATCGTTTTGACCTCGTCATCGACGGATCCGGTGCTGATCCGCTGTGGTTCTTGCCGCTATTGCGCCCTGATGCCGTAAACCTGCTGGAGCTGGGGGTGGACGGGGCGCTGACCGGCGAGCGATTGGAGGAGTCCATCGGCCACGACTTGGCGGTTATGGGCGTCACCCCGAAACTGGTGTTGCCCAATCTATCTGGACTCAATGAGGGGCCGGGATTTCCCAACCTGAGCTGCCTGGGGCTGCTGTCCGACCGGGTACTTGGCGCCGAGATGGGTGTAACCGAACCACCGATGGGGAGAAGCGGTGAGTACCAATCCGTTTGATGACGACAGCGGGACTTTCTACGTCCTGGTCAACGACGAGGAGCAGCACAGCCTGTGGCCTACGTTCACCGATGTCCCGGCGGGCTGGCGCGTGGTGTTCGGTGAGGAAGCCCGCGCGAATTGCCTTGCTTACGTGGAGGAGACCTGGACCGATATGCGTCCCGAGAGCCTCCGTGCAGCGATGGCCAACGACTAGCACCGCCTAGGGCTGATCGTCACAGTACGGCCACCCCGGCGCCACTTGCTGCGTGTCGCTCGTAGTCGACCGGCAGCTCGCGGCCCCGTCAGCCTCGTCCGGAAAGACCACAAACTCCATTTTGCCCGACGAGTCGGACGTCCCGTGCTGCCCGTGCAAAAGGGCGGGTGGCCAACGACTATGCACCGAGCACGGTGAGAACGTCAACGATGGATGCGCCACCGAGGAGATCCGAGACCTCTACGTCGTGATTGAATTCGATCTTGATACGGCGGCGCAACTCGAGGGCCTGCAACGAATCCAGGCCGATCGCAACCATGGGCACGGTGGTATCGATCGTATCGACGCGATCGACGCCAATGGCGCCGGCTACCAGCTTCATCAAACGTTCCGGTAGACCCGTCTGCGCAACGGGCGCCGGGGTCGCCTGGGCTTTGACGTCAGGTGAGCTCAGCTGCGAAAGCAACGAGCCGCGCCCGCAGGTTTCCAGCACCGACCGTGCGCGGCCCAACTCGAACGCCACGACGCCGGCATTGCCGCGAAGTGGGCTCATCCCCAACCCAAGTGCATCGGTGGGAGACATCGGCACCAGACCGGTCACGGCCAGTTGCGCCGTACCAGCGGCAGCGGGATCGAAGGTGACCGTCCACTGCCCCCACTGCACGGAAACGCAGTCGAGGCCCTCGGCTCGAAGGCGGTGCGCCATGGCGTCGAGCATTCGATTGACCGCGGCGTAGACAATGAGACCGCGACCGCCGACCGTGGCCGCGATCGAGGAGCATAGAACGACGCGGCAGTCATCGGTCCGCGGAAACGCTGCCAAGATCCGCGAGATGCCGACCACCTTGGCGCGTAACGCAAGGTCGACCTTCTCGGCGGTGATGTCGGCAAGCTCGATACCCGAATACTCAACGGCGGCGTGGATTATCAGGTCCGCGGGCGCATCTCGATGTTGCCGGGCCAACAGCGCAACTGCCGCTTGATCACCCACGTCGCAGCGGGTGACGCAGATTTGCGTCGATGTGGCCACACGGATCTGCTGCAGTCGATCTGCGATCGCTGCGGCCTCGCCCGATCTGCTGACCAGAGTGATCCGCCGTGCGCCGTGGCGTGCGAAGTGATCGCAGAATTCCAACCCGAGGCTTCCCGTCCCCCCGACGACGAGGACATGTTCAGGGGGCGTGCTACCCGAGCCAGCCGCGGCGGGCTGGCTCTCGATGACACGCTTGGCGTAGAGGCCGCCATTGCGCAGGGCGAGCTCCGACTCGTCTCCTGTGTGCAGCGCCTTGAGTATTGCCATCGCCTCTTGCGGAGAAGTCGACGTGGAATCCAGATCGAGGTGCCTAAATCTCACGCCGGGATGTTCGGCGCCAATGCAGCGGAAACCCGCGCTTGCGGCCGCGTGTACCGCGTCCGGCGGCGCATCGTCCGCAACCACCTCACCGCCGACGGTCACCAGCCAGCAATCCTTGACCGCGTCGGGGACTTGCGGCCACCACGCGCGGTCGCCGAAGAACGTCGCGACCTCGGCTGCAGCGGCGGAGTCGTCCAGTTCGGGCGATTCCGGAACAAGTATGACGTGGGTGTCGAGATCGCTTCTGGGGTCGTGGCTTTGGCTGTCGATCACGCGGGCCGTAGCGCCGATATCCTCGGCCGCAGCGCCCATTGCCGCGACCAACTCCGGGTAAGCGCCTTGGTAGTCAACGATTCCGATAACACGCGGCGGAACGAGTGACCGGTGCGGTAGCCGAACCCACTCTTCGGCAAGAAGCCTTGGCGGTGTGGTTTCGGTGACCGGGCCCGCGTCCGTGGCTAGGCCCGCCGATGTGGCAGTGGGCGTCCGGCGAACACGCTGTGGCAGAACCTCGTCATACGGCAGCCACAGCTTGGTCTCGTTCATCAGCGTGTTGGGGAAGTCGGGCAGCGGCCGCGGGGTGGGGCCGTCGGACTCGGTGCCCAGGGAGTCCCATGGGTAATCCAGGTCATGTACGGCCAGTTGCGCGAGATTGCGGGTGAACTCGCCCAGGTCGCCGGCCGTTCGCTCCGATGTGCCGACCACCATGGCCGCGCGTTCGTCATCTTCGTCGTTTGAGGCGGCGAGATTGTCTTGGATCGCCAACTGCAGGGTTGGGTGTTCGGCCAGTTCAACAAACGTGTCGATGCCGAGTGGCAGCGCGGCGGCGATCGCCTTGTCGAATCGAACGGTGTTGCGCAGGTTCCAGAACCAATATTCATCGACTGGTATGTCCTGCGTGATGGGACCGCCGAGCGTAGCGCCGAGGCAGTCGATATCCGTGTCCAGGAACTTCGGATTCTGTAGTTCGCGTTGGGCAATCGTGCGCACCTTATCGCCGAGCTCATGGATCAAGCTGGTGTGTGCGGGATATTGAACGCGAATGACTCGAGCGAACGTCCCGCGCTCGGTAAGCGTGTCGACGATGCCTTGCACCGTTTCTCTGTCACCGGAAATTCCCACTATGTTGGGCGAATTGACCACCGACAGTTGGGCCCATCCCGAGCAATGCGCGAGTAAGTCCTCGCAGGTGTCGCGGTTGGTGGCCACAACTGCCATGGCGTAATCGCCGGGAGCGAATTGGTCGGCGACATGGGCGCGGATCCCGACGACCCGCACGGCGTCCGCCAGTGTGATGGTGCCGGATACGTAAGCGGCCGCGATCTCTCCTTGGCTGTGGCCGATGGTGATGTTTGGTGCTATGCCGAAGGAACGCCACGTCGCGGCCAGCCCGGCCATTTGGGTGAACAACGCTGGCTGGACGGTACTCGCCTTGTCTTCGGCCGGAAGATCCTCGTCGAGAAGGTAATTCAGCGGCGATTCGCCGAACTGCGTCTGGAAGGCCGCGGCGCAGCGATCCACCTCGGCCCGGTAGGCGGGGACCAATTCGTAGAAGAGGCGGCCCATGCCGGGGCGCTGACCGCCTTGGCCGGGAAAGACATAGGCGACCCGGCGGGGGATGGCGGGTGGGCTCGTCCTCACCACCGAAGGATGGTCACGGCCATCGGTGATCGCCTGCAGGGCGGCCAGCAGGTCGTCGCGATGGGTGACCATGGCCAGGGTTCGGTGCCGGCGGGGGATCCTGGTCCGAAACAGCATGGCCGCGATTGCTTGCGGATTTACCTCGGGATGACTTGTGGCATAGGCAAGTACGGCCGCGGCCTCGTCACGCAATCGCTCGGAGGTGTCCGACGACAGCAGGACGGGAATGGTGCCGTTCGGGAGCCGGTACGCAACAGGTGCCACTACTTCACTCCTCGGAGCTTGCGGGCATTGCGATGATTGCATGCGCATTGGCGCCGCCGGCGCCGAACGATGATGCGGCGCCGTAGCGAACGCCGTCCTTGGGCTGCCACTCGTGCAGCTTTGTGGCAAGGCGCAGGCCCGTCAGATCCCAGTCCAGCATCTTGGTTGGGTTGTCCGCGAACAGGGTTGGCGGAATGTAACCGTGGTGCCCGGCGAGCAGCAGCTTGATCAGTCCGAGGATTCCGGATGCCGCCTGCGGATGCCCAACGTTCGACTTTATCGAGCCCAGCAGCGCCTCGGATCCCGCTGCGCCGTACGTCTTGAAGAGAGCGAGCAATTCCACCGGATCGCCGGCCGGAGTTGCGGTTCCGTGTCCTTCGATCATTCCCACATCGGCCGGATCGATGCCCGCGGCGTCGAGCGTCTTGCGGATGACCTGCTCCTGCGCGCGCACCCGAGGAACCAGGATGGGCTTACCTTTGCCATTGTGGTTGGTGCGGATGGCCAGGATGCGTCCGTAGATCGGGTGTCCGAGCTGCCGCGCCCGTGATTCACGTTCGACCACCACCATGCCCCCACCCTCTCCCCAGACGGTGCCGCTGGCGTCGTTCGAGTACGCGCGGCAATGCCCGTCGTCGGAGAGCGCGTTGAGCCTCGCGAACTCGTAGAAAGCGCCCGGCGAACCCATGACACACACCCCGCCGGCGAGCGCCCAGTCGCATTCGTCCATCGCGACCGCCGTAGCGGCCAGGTGCACCGCGGTCAACGACGATGCGCACGCTGTGTCGAGGCTGATCGACGGACCGGTCAGTCCCAGGCTGTGCGAAATGCGGGCGGCGGCACCCAGCTGGCCCAACGTGGCGATCCGATGTCCACTGTAGGCATCGGCCACGGCGGCGCGCGGGCCGTATTCCATCGGTGACAATCCGACGAAACAGCCGACGAATTCACCGTCGAGCGTGCCGGGATTGATCCCGGAATTTTCCAATGCTTTCCACGCGACTCGCATCGCAACCCGTTGCTGAGGATGCATTACGAGGGCCTCGCGGTGGGTGATGCCGAAGAAGGGCGGGTCGAATGTCGTTGCGCCGTCGAGGAATCCGCCGGCGTCGCGAACCGGCCCCCAGCCGTCCAGCTCAGAGACCGACAGGAGATCCTCAATCGGCCAGCCGCGATCGCGGGGGAAGGGGCCGATCAGTTCCTTCGAATCAGAAAGTGCCAACCACAAGGCGCCGGGACTGTCGATTCCTCCCGGTGCCTCGACGGCCATTCCGGAAATGACGATAGGGTCGGTTGACGTCGTAGTTGTAGATCCTTCGCCGCTCACGCTGTCTGCTCACATTGCGCGCGTGGCATCAGCAATTCCGAGATCGCCTCGACGTGTTGGTTCAGGTAAAAGTGCCCGCCGTCGAACATCGTGACCTTGACGGTGTCGGTGTGCTTGCCCCAGCCGTAGAGATCGCCAAGCGTCACATACGGGTCCTGATCGCCGCCCATCGCGTGAATCGGCGCCGCTACCTTGACGTCTTCGGCGCAGGAGTAGGCGTCAAAGGCCTTGAAGTCCGCTTTGACGACAGGAAGCGTCAGTCTCATGAGTTCGCGGTTGGCGAACACATCCGAGTCGGTTCCCTCGAGCGCTAACAGATGGTTGAGGAGTTCCTCGTCATCTGTGGGGTGTGATGGTTTGGCCGCGGCGTGACTGGGGGCAACGGTCGCAGAGACGTTGAGCTGCCGCACGTCGATTCCCTGAGCCTCCGCGATCCGCACGAACTCGAATGCAACCATCGCCCCCATGCTGTGGCCGTAGGTAACGATGGGGACCCCGCGATTGTGATCCGACGTCGAGAATTCGCCGAACGCTCCCGCAGCGATCTCCGGGAGCGTGCCCAACAATGCTTCGGCCGCGCGATCCTGACGTCCCGGGTACTGGAAAACGATGACGCTGAATTTCTCACTGAGTACTTTCGAAAATTCGCGATAGGCCGATGCACCAGCTCCCGCATGTGGAAAAACCAGCAGCGGAAGACTTCCAGGCACATGCGGTTTATGGAATTGCCTGATCCACCCCAGTTGGCGCGGCATGCGCTCCCACCTCTCGGTCGCCTGGCTCCGAATGGCCCGCGTTCGTTCGGCCCGAGCACATCGATCGACCCAGTCGCGTCGGTGTGACAGCCGCGAGAGCCACCCAACTTAGCGAAGGCTAACATAATCTGCTGGACTTGTGACGCGAGGGCTTCGCCCTCGCCGCTAGCGAGGATTAAGAGGGGTTCGTTTGATGCGTGTTGTATCGTTCGGCTTCCAGACCTGGGGTTTTAGGACCCTGCAGGCGCTGATCGATATGGGTCACAACGTCGCGCTCGCGGTCACCCATCCGGCCAGCGAGCAGTCCTATAAGGCGATCTGGTCGGAGTCGGTCGAGGAACTTGCCCGAGCCCACGGCATCCCGGTGCACCTCACCGAGCGGGTTGACGCCGAGACGATTGACTTAGTCAAGCGCGCAGAACCCGACGTCATCGTCGTCAATAGCTGGTACACCTGGATGCCGCCAGAGCTGTATAACCTGCCGCCACACGGCACGCTGAATCTGCACGACTCGCTGCTGCCCAAGTTCACCGGATTTTCGCCTGTCCTGTGGGCGTTGATCAGCGGCGAATCCGAGTTCGGGTTGACGATTCACCGGATGGACGACGGCCTGGACTCCGGGGACATCCTGATACAGCATTCGCTGCCGATCGGTCCCACCGATACCGGCACCGAGTTGGTCATGCGGGGCATGGATCTGATTCCTGGCGCGCTGCGGGATGCGCTGGCTGCACTGGAGTCTGGGGCGGCGGTCTGGCGGCCGCAGAAGAAGGCCGCACGGTCGTACTTCCACAAGCGTGCTGAGCGCGACAGTCTGATCGACTGGAACTGGCCGGCCGAGGATCTCGAGCGGTTCGTGCGCGCGCTGTCAGACCCCTTTCCTCGCGCGTTCACCTTCTACCGAGGCGAACGGATCGAGGTGCTCGAGGCGCGCGTTTCCGGGGCCCGTTACGGAGGCACACCGGGCCGGGTGACCGTGCAGGAAGGGGGCGGCGTGGTGGTCTCGGGACCCAATGCATACCAGGGCGGCAACCGTGGCTTGGTGATAACGCGCATTCGTTCCGCGGACGGGGTCGAGCGCCGCGGGGACGAATTCTTCTTGCGCGGCGGCTATTTGACCAACCAGACATCACCGGCGAACTGAAAGTTAGTGGGGCGAGCGATGGCAGACGATGCCAAGACGTTGCAGGAACGTCGTCGCGAACTGTTGCGGAGGCGTGTTGCCGAAAGCGGGATGGCCGCACCCGAATCGGCCGAGCAAGCACGCCTCCGTGCGGGAGAAGGCTACCGTCTGTCGACCGGCCAGCGCCGGATGTGGTTTCTGCAGACCATGGACGAAGGCGACGTTACGCTCAATGTCTGTGTTTCCTATCGACTGACAGGCGCCCTGGACGAGGCACGTTTACGCGCCGCTTTCAACGATCTCGTCGCGCGCCATGCAATCTTGCGCACCACCTACGGGGTGGACAGCGAGGGCGAGCCATATCAGGTCTTCTCCGATGACGTTGAGATCAGTTGGCGAAGCCATGATTTGACCGAGCTCGCCGAAGGCGAAGGCGAGCGGCAGGTCGAGGCATTGGCGCGCGACGAGTTCGGCCGGCCATTCGATCTGACGGACGAGTTGCCGCTGAGGATGACCCTGATACGGACCGGAACAGACGAATTCGTGCTGCTGCTCGTCGTGCATCACATCTGTTGGGACGACGACTGTTGGGCTGCGTTCGCCCATGACCTCAGCGCTGCCTATAACGGGCGCGGACTGAGCGGAGATTCGCCACAGTTCGTCGCGGTCGAGGTGCTTCGGTCCCCGGCAGAACCCACCATTGCCGACGTCGGTTACTGGGCTGACACTCTGCGGCCATCCCCCGAACCGCTGGAGTTGCCCGGTGCGACCGCCGCGAATCCGTCCAGGTGGGCCGAACGTCTGACTCGGGTGCTGCCCGCCGACCTGTTCGGCCGGGTCGAGGCCTTCGCCCGAAAGCACTCCGCCTCGCCGTTCATGGTGTTGCTGGCGGCCTTCGGTGTGCTGGTGCGTCGTTATTCGGGCGCGCCGGATTTCCTGATCTCCGTGCCGGTAACCGAGCGGAGGGCGGCGGCCACGGGAGCGATCGGGTACTTCGGCAACACGCTGCTGCTCCGGTTGACCGTCCGACCCCAGGACACCTTTACCTCGTTCGTCGACGCAGTACGCGAGACGTGTCTTAACGGTTTCGCCCATCAGTCCGTCGGCATCGATCGAGTGGTACGCGAGGTAAACCCAGAGCGTATGGGACACGATGGCATGGACCAGCTTGTCCGACTGGGCTTCAGCATGCGCAAGAGCGCGGGTGGATTCGCGCTGGACGGTGTCACTGCGCGGCAACTCGAACTGGGCGCGGTTACCGCCCACCTTCCGCTTGCCCTTGCGGTTGTGCTCGAGCCCGACGGGGTGCTCGTCGAGTTCGAGTACCAAATGCAGCTGGGCTCTGGACTCGTCGATCAGATGCTGGCCCACTACATTCGGCTGCTGGACAACGCGCTGGCTGAGCCCGAGCGTCGCCTCACCAGTTTGGACATGCTCGGCACTGGCGAGCGGGATAGCGTCCTGACGCAGTCGCATGGTGAACTTGTCGCGACGCCCGCCACCACCATGGTCGCGCTGCTCGAGGCGGCTGCGTTTGCGACCCCGGACGCGATTGCACTGGTTTCCGACGCGGCAAAGCTGACTTATGCCGGATTGCATTGCCGTGCAAATCGGCTGGCGCGCTGGCTTATCGGGCAGGGATTCGGCGCCGACGACATCATCGGCCTGCGCATGACCACGTCGATCGAGTTCATCGTCGCGATGCTCGCCGTACTGAAGGCCGGTGCGGCCTACCTGCCGATCGATCCGGCCTACCCGGACGATCGAATCGAATACCTCGTCACGGACGCCCGTCCACAGGCGGTTGTTGGGCGCCGCGAATTCGACGCCGCGGAACAGGCGGCCGCGCAACTGCCGGACGTCGCGGTGACCGACGCTGACCGGCTATGTCCGTTGCTTCCAGAGCATTTAGCCTATGTCATCTACACTTCCGGCTCGACTGGTCAACCCAAGGGCGTGGCGGTCTCGCATCACGCGATCGCCGAGCACGTGGAGGGTTTCATCGCCGAGTGGACCATGACCGCCCAAGACCGGTTGCTGCAGTCGTCGTCGGTGAGCTTCGATGCGTCGCTGCTGGACATCTTCGTCACGCTGTCGCTTGGCGCACAGCTGATCGTGCCGGAACCCTCCAAGGGCGGGGCTTTCGGTGACATTGGTTATGTCGCCGATCTGATCAGCCGCCACCGCGTCACCGTGCTGCACATGGTGCCTTCCATGCTGAGCACCCTCCTACTGCTGCCGCAGGTCAGCGAGTGGCGGGCCTTGCGTCATGTGCCGGTGGGTGGAGAAGCGCTTCCAGGCGAGGTAGCCGACAACTTCGCCCGCTACTTCGACGCGGAGCTACGCAATCACTACGGCCCGACCGAGGCCGTCGTCTGCTCGACACACATGCTGGTCGAGGGATCGCATGGCGCGCGCGTGGTGCCCATTGGTGTGCCGAACCGCAACGTCTACGCCTACGTGCTCGACGAGGAGTTGCAGCCGGTGCCCGCGGAGGTGATCGGTGAGCTGTACCTCGGTGGTGTTCAGTTGGCGCGCGGGTATCTGGGACGTCCCGGGCTGACCGCGCAACGCTTCGTGGCCGACCCGTTCAACCCCGGCATGCGGCTGTATCGATCCGGAGACCTGGTCCGCCGCAACATCTCCGGTGAACTGGAATTCATCGGACGAGCCGACGAGCAGGTCAAGATCCGCGGCTTCCGCATCGAACTTGGCGAAGTCGAGTCCGTCATTGCGACGCATCCGGCCGTCAGACACTGCCTCGTCGTCACGGAAGAGACCGAGGCTGGACCCACGCTCGCCGCATACCTGGTGCCGATAGCCGGGGACGACTCCGTTAGCGCCACAGGATCTTTCGGAGATCAGGATCTCGATGAGATACGCGCACATGCCGCGGCGGTGCTGCCTGAATACATGGTGCCCAATGCATTTGCGGTGATCCCCGAGATGCCGCTGACCGTGAGCGGCAAACTAGATAAGCGGGCGCTGCCCGCACCAACCCATGTCGCGGCACGCAGCTACCGCGAGCCGGGGACGGCCACCGAACGCCGGATGTGCTCGATCTTCGCCCGGCTGTTCGGCCGGGAGAGAGTCGGCGCCGACGACTCGTTCTTCGGGCTGGGCGGCCATTCACTGCTGGCGGCGCGGTTGGTGGCACAGATCCGTGCTGAATTCGGAGTGGAGTGCAACGTCCGCGCTGTGTTCGATACCCCGACTCCGGCCGGATTGGCCAAGCGCGTCGAGCAGTTCCGCGCCGAGATCGACTCGGCGGCAGGAGGGAGCTTCTACGCCGGGCGGAGTTTCGGCGACGAGCTGCCGGGGCCATGGGCAAATCGCCCAGAACGTATCAAGGCGATTCGCCCCGAACGCCCCCCGTTGTCCTACTCGCAGCTTGCCATGTGGTTCCAGTACCGGATGAGGGGCGCGAATGACGTCTTCAATATGGCACTCGCGCTTCGGTTCAGCGGCCCGCTGGAAACAGACGTACTCACCGAGGCGCTCAACGACGTAGTGACTCGCCACGAGTCACTGCGCACGAATTTTGCTGACCACGAGGGTGTTCCGTATCAACACGTGCATCCGAAACTGGAGGTCGAAATAAAGGCCGCCGAGGTCGCCGCTGACCGGGTCGACGAGACGATAGCCGAGCTACGTCGTTATGTGTTCAGGCTGGAGTCCGAGCCGCTGATCAGGCCCACCCTGCTGACACTTGGTTCCGATTCGCATGTGCTGCTGCTGCTGATCCACCACATCGTGACCGATCACTTCTCACTCGGCGTTGTTTTCGAAGACCTGATCACCGCGTACCAGGCGCGGTTGGAGGGGAAAGCGCCGCAGTGGGCCACACCGCCGCTGCAGTTCGCGGATTACGCAGTGTGGCAACGGAATACTTTTGATGCGCCGGGCGAATGGGCGCACGCAGAGCTGGCGCACTGGCGTGATGCCTTGGCCGGGATGCGCTACGACATCTCGGTAGTCCCCGATCACACGCGGCCGCTGGTCCTCGGGAGGCGTGGGGAGGTAGTGAATTTCACTGTTTCCGCCGACCGCCGGGCGGCCCTCACCCAGCTGGCCGAGCAAAACGGCACCACCGAGTTCGCGGTTTATCAGGCCGTGCTTGCGGTCTTGCTGCACAAGCTCGGCGGCGGCGCTGACATCGCGATCGGCAGCCCGGTCGCCTCTCGGATCGAATTGGCCGCCGCGAATCTGACGGGCCCGTGCGCCAACGTGGTGGTGTTGCGCACAGACCTATCCGGTGATCCGAGTCTGCGTACCACGGTCGCGCGAAGCCGCGACACGGTGCTGGATGCATTGGCACACCAGGAGCTGCCAATTGAACGGTTGGTCGAGTCGCTGAACCCGCCGCGCTCGCCATCCCGGAATCACCCGCTGTTCCAGAACTCCATCCACTTCCGCGGTGAGGACTGGGCGCTGCTCTCGCGTGACCTCACCGAGAACGGTGAAACCACGGTCGCGCCATTGCCGATGGACTTCGAGATCTCGCTACTGGATCTGAACGTTAGCGTGAATGTGACGCCGGACGGAACGCTCGACGTGCGGGTCGTCGCCAATGCCGATTTGTACGAACCTCGGACCGTCGGTCTCATCGGCAATGCTCTGAATGCCGCGTTCGATGCGTTCGCGACGACACCGGACTCTGCGGTGTCCAGGCTGGAGTTGCTGCCCGCGGCTGAGCTGGAGAAGCTGCTCGCCCCACCGACGCCGGCCGACGCGCCGCCGTCCCAAGCGGTCACTGGCGGTTCTGTGGAAACCGAACAGGCCTTGATCGCCTTGCTGGAGGAGTTGCTCGACATCACCGGTGTCGATCGCGAGGACAACTTCTTCGCCATCGGTGGTGACAGCATCGTTTCGGTTCAATTGGCCGCCCGGGCTACCGCGCAGGGAATGGTGCTGACTCCGGCAATGGTGTTTCAGCACATGACCATCGCCGAGCTGGCCGCGGCGGTCGACGCGGCTGCCGATCGGCCCGCGGCCGATACGGATTCGGTGTCAGTGCAGCCAGCTCAGCCGATGAATGCTTCGGGCTTGGACGCCGACGCACTGGCGGCGCTCACTGCATCGTGGCTTAAGGAGTCCTGAGCACTCGTGACCGCGGCCCCGCCAGAAATCGAGGACGTTCTTGCCCTCAGCCCTCTGCAGGAAGGGCTGTTCGCGTTGTACCGGTTGGCCGAGGACAGCATCGACCTTTACACGATGCAGTTGAGGGTCGATATCGATGGTCCGGCCGATGTCGAACTGCTCCGCCGTAGCGCTGCCGCCATGCTGGACCGGCACCCGAATCTGCGGGCGGCGTTTTGGGATCGTGGCGTCCCGAAGCCGGTGCAGATTGTGCCCACCCACGCGGAGCTTCCCTGGATCGAACGTAGCGCGATGCCGACGGAATTCGATTCGATCGCACGATCCGAACGACGTCGCCCCTTCGACTTGAGCCGCGGTCCGGCGCTGCGGGTCGTTGTGCTCTCCGTGCCGGGCGAGTCCAGGCGCCGAATGATCTTCACCGCGCACCACATCCTGATGGACGGCTGGGCACTTGCCGTCTTCTTCACCGAGATGCTCGCCGTTTATCGGGCCGGAGGTACGGCGGACGGGCTACCAGCCCCGCGTCCCTACCGCGATTACATCCTTTGGCTCGCCCAGCAGGACAGAACGGCGGCAACGGCCAAATGGACCGACTATCTGCGCGGCGTGTCAGGCCCGCTCATGGTGGCAGATGGCCCACCAGTGGGCCCCGTTGCCGTGCGAAACGGCGTGCCGGAACAGACGGAACTGCTGTTGTTGGCGACCGATACGACACGTCTGCGAAAGTGGGCGGGCAGCAACGGTCTAACACTCAACACCGCAGTGCTTTTCGCGTGGGTCGTCGTGCTCAGCAGACTCGCCGACCGCCGCGACGTGGTTTTCGGGACTGTCGTGTCCGGACGTCCTGAACATCTGGCCGGGGTCGAGAACATGGTCGGTCTCTTCATCAACAGCGTGCCGGTCGTGCACCAAGTCAGCAGCACTGACTCGGTGGTCAAGCAATGCGAGCGGTTGCAGCGCGAGTTGTCGGCGATGCGCGAGATCGGTTATCTCAGTCTGTCGGAACTCCAGCGCGCACACGGCCGCGGAACTTTGTTCGACAGCATGTTCGTGTTCGAGAACGCACCGGTCGAGGACGCCATCCGTACGCTGACCACCCCCGATGGCGCCCGATTCACTCCTGTCGAGATGGAAAGCCTGACGCACTACCCGTTGACCGTTGTGGCGCACATGAGAGATGACGCGCTGGTGGTACTTGTCGAGGCGATTCGTGAGGCGTTGCCGCATCTCCCTGCTGCAGAAACCTGCGAGAGATTGCTGGGCGTGCTGCGTCAACTCCCCGATATCGGCGACGAAACCCCCGACGCACTGGACGTTCTCACCGTAGCCGAGCGCGCTGAGTTCTCGAACCGTGCGACGCGCGCAATACCCAGTCCGGATGGCACGGTTTGGGAGGTGTTCGAACGACAGGTTCACGCCTCGCCGGACGCCGGCGTGCTAAGCGCGGGCAGTGGTGAACGTTTCACCTATGCCGAATTGCACGCACAGGCTTGCCGGCTGGCCAGGGAGCTGGCCGCCCAGGGCGTAGGCCCGGAATCCATCGTTGGACTTGTGATGCCACGCTCGACCCGATCCATCGTCGCCATCCTGGCTGTGCTGGCCGCGGGCGGCGCCTATCTGCCGGTCGATATCACGCTACCGAATGCCCGCATCGAATCCATTTTGAGCCAAGCCAATCCGGTACTTGCCATCACCGCGGCCGGCTGTTCTGAGCTGGTCGGAGGGGTTATTCCCACGTTGGACATCGACGATCACGTTGTTGCTGAACGAATCTCGCGACGTCCCGCCGTCGCGCCGAAGGTTCATCGTCATCCGGAGCACTGTGCGTATGTCATTTTCACATCCGGCTCGACCGGCGAACCCAAGGGTGTCATCGGTACCAATGCGGCGGTACTCAGTTATTTCGCCGACCACCGTGATCGCGTCTATCGTGCGGCCGCGGCGCGTTTGGGCCGACCGATGCGCATCGCGCACGCTTGGTCGCTGAGCTTTGACGCCTCGTGGCAGCCCATGGTGGGCCTGCTCGACGGTCATTCGCTGCACCTCTTCGACGCCGAGGAAATGCGCGATGCCGACCGTTTGGTCAAAGGCATGGCCAACTACGGGATAGACATGATCGACACCACCCCGTCGATGTTTGGTCAACTGCGCGCCGCTGGACTGTTGGAGCACAATCTTTCGGTCCTGGCCCTGGGCGGCGAAGCGATCGACAGTGCACTGTGGGAGCACTTGCGTGGGTTGTCGGCCTCTTTGGTGTGCAACGCGGTCTACAACTGTTATGGGCCCACGGAAATGACGGTCGAGGCGGTGGTAGCACGTGTCGGGGACTACCCGGCACCGACCATCGGCACGCTGAACGCGGGAACCTCAGGTTATGTGCTCGATTCGGCGTTGCGGATGGTGCCCAACGGCGCGGTGGGCGAGCTGTATCTGTCTGGCGCGCAGTGCACTCGCGGCTACGTCGGCCGGTCCGGCATGACCGCCGCGCGCTTTGTCGCCGACCCCTTCAGGCCGGGGCAACGCATGTACCGCACCGGAGATTTGGTGCGTCGGCTGGCGCATGGTGGGTACGCCTACCTGGGACGCGGCGATACGCAGGTGAAGATTCGCGGCTACCGGGTCGAGGTCGGCGAGATCGAGGCTGCACTGCGCGGCCAGCCCGGGGTACGCGATGCGGCCGTTTCGATTGTGCGCCGGGAGGCCGGCACCAGCTTGGTGGGTTTCGTCGTGTGGCACGCGAACGCGGGTGATGACCCGGGCCTGCTGCGCACCGCGCTCACCGAATGCCTCCCCGCCTATATGGTTCCGGCCCGGATCGTCGCGCTACCGCAGCTGCCGGTGAACGCCAACGGAAAGCTGGATGCTCATGCGTTGGACCGGCTGGCCGACACCGAGCTCTCGCGCCTCACTGGGGGCGGGTCGGGGTCGGCGTCCACCGATACCGAACGACTGCTGTGCGACCTGTTCGAGGAGCAGTTCAACGGGGTTGTGCCGCACGTCGACGACGACTTCTTCATGTTCGGGTTGGACAGCATTGTGGCGATCTCGCTGGTCCACAAGGCTCGACGGCGTGGGCTGGCTTTGAGTCCACGGATGGTGTTCACGGCGCCAACAATTCGCCAACTTGCGGCCGCGATTGACACGGCGGTCGGCTCGGATGCGGCCGCCACAGGTGCCGAATACGGCGAAGTGCCACCGTTGCCCATGGTGTCCTGGCTATTCGAGCACGGCAATTATCGGCGCTTCACGCATACCGTCCTACTCCGGCTGCCGTCCGATATCGACCGCTCGTCGATCGAGCTGATGCTTGAGTTGCTGCTCGATCGGCACGACACCTTGCGGTCGATCCTGGTCGATACCCCGGCGGGCCCGCGCCTCGTTACGCGCGAAGCCGGCGTAGTCCGCTCCGCTGACTTGCTCACCCGCGTGAATCTTACAGAACCCACGGAAGCCCAATTGCGTTCAGCCATCGCGCATTCTGCACGCGGGGTGATGGACGAGATCGATCCGCGCACCGGTTCCATGGTGCGAGCCGTCTGGTACTCCGGTGCGGAGCAAGGGGACGCGCTGCTGCTCACCGCGCACCACCTGACGGTGGATGTGGTCTCCTGGCACATCATGCTCGCTGATCTCGCGGAGGCGTGGCGCTGCGTGAATGCCGGCACGGCGCCGAAGATGCTGCCAGAGTTCACCTCTTACCGTCGATGGTGTGAGCTGATGTGGCAACGAGCCGACGCACCCGAGGCACAGGCTCAGCGCGAATACTGGCTTGCGCAGGTCCGCGAACCCGATCCGGTGTTAGGTATGCGGCCTGTCGACCCCACGCGAGATACCTGGTCCACGCTGCGAGTAACACGGGTGGTCACACCGGTCGGAGTCACAGAGGGCGTGCTGGCCACGATCTCCAAGGCTGAGGGTGTCCGCGAATTCTTGCTGGCCGCAACGACGATGGCGATTGCGAGCTGGCGCCGGGAGCGTGGACAGGATCCGGCGGCCGGCACGCTCGTGGCTCTCGAGGGCCATGGGCGCGCTGATGCCATTTTGGACACCGACACCACGAACACCGTCGGATGGTTCACCGATGCGTTCCCGGTGCGCCTGGGTGCAGGTGCGGCAGCGGTCGATATTGAACAGGCCGAGCAGGATCCGCGGGCAGGCCGCGCACTGGTCGAGTCGGTGGTTGCACACCTTGTTGCGATCCCGAATGACGGTTTGGATTACGGCCTGCTTCGCTACGTCGATCGCATCCCCGAGTTGCAAAAGGCCGCCGAACCTCAGATCCAGTTCAGCTATCTGGGCCGACTGGACCTCGGCGGTGTCACCGATCAACCGTGGTCGCTACTCACCGGGCCCTATATCGATGCGCTTCCGGATGATCCCGAGCCGGATCTGCCGCTGCGTTTCTCGCTGAACCTCAGCGCGTTTGTGGCGAATACTCCGGAGGGCACGCAACTGATCAGCAACTGGCGCTGGAGCGACGCGTTATTCGCGCCCTCCGATATCGACCGTCTGACCCATTACTGGCAGCGTGGCATCACCGTGCTGGCAGCTGGTTTGGATCGAACCCTGGGCGAGAGACCGGCATAGAAGGGGCGGGAATGGAGCCGTTGCAGGGCGTGGACGACAGTGCGGAGTTGATCAGCAGGGACGAGATCCGGGCGACCGTTGCGGCCCAACTCGGTTGCCCCGTCGTGGAGGTCGCCGACCACGACGACCTTATTCAGTTGGGCCTGAACTCGATCCGCATGATGGCGCTTGCCGGAGGCTGGCGCAAACGCGGGGCCGACATCACCTTTGCCCAGCTAGCGGCCACCCCGACAATTGATTCCTGGTACGTCCTGCTCAGCTCGGATGAACGGGGCGCGGGTGATAGCGGTGGGGCTGCACAGCCAGTCATAGCCGAGCCCGCCGAACCGCTGGCCGAGGAAGAGCCGTTCCCATTGGCCATTATGCAGCACGCCTACTGGATAGGCCGCTCGGATGAGCAAGATCTTGGCGGTGTCGCTGCCCACCTATATGTCGAATTCGATGGCAAGGCAATAGATCCCAGGCTCCTGGAGCGGACTGTGTCCGAGCTCGTCGCGAGGCACCCGATGCTTCGTAGCCGCTTTCTGCCGGACGGGACCCAACAAATCATGCCGAGCCCGGGTCGGCCGGTGTTCGCCGTGGTCGATCTCCGCGGGCAGAGCTCCGAAATGGTCGAATCCACCCTGATCGAGTTGCGCGACCGTAAAACCCACCAGCGTCTGGGAATTGAAGATGGTCAGGTCATCGACGTCACGCTGACCCTCTATGACGAGAATTGCAGCCGGCTGCACCTGGACATCGACATGCTGGCGGGCGACGCGATGAGCTACCGCGTGCTGGTTTCGGATTTGGCTGAGTTATACCGCGGTGCGACGCTGCCGACACTCGGCTACAGCTACCGGCGTTATCGCACCGAGCGCCAGGCGAACAGCACAGCGCACGACCGAGACCGACAGTGGTGGCAGCGGCGGTTGCCTGAGATGCCCGGCGCACCTGAACTGCCGACCGTCCCGGTCGAGGATCGCAGGAGACCTCATCGCACTGTCCGTTACGACCACTGGTTGGCGCCGGAAGCCAAGCACAGGCTGACCGCCGGGGCTCACGCGCGCGGGGTCACGCCGGCGAACGCATTGGCGGCGGTCTTCGCCGACACCATCGGCGGTTGGTCGGAACAGAACAGATTTCTGCTCAATGTGCCTTTGTTCCAACGCGAATCGGTGCATCCGGACATCGACCGGGTGGTCGGGGATTTCACCTCGTCGATCATGCTCGAGGTCGACGTCACCGACAACGTTTCGGTGACTGAGCGAGCCCGCGCGATCCAGCGCGGCATGTACGAAAGCGGTGCACATTCAGCCTATTTCGGTCTCGAAGTGCTGCGCGATCTGGGCAGGTATCGGGGTGAGCCGGTGATCGCCCCGATCGTCTTCACCAGTGCTCTCGATCTCGGTGAGCTGTTTGCCGCTCACGTCATCGAGATCTTCGGCGAGCCGGTGTGGATCGTCTCGCAGGGGCCCCAGGTGTTGCTGGACGCCCAGGTCACCGAGCTGAGCGGGGGGCTGCTCGTCAACTGGGACGTCCGCGAGTCGGCGTTCCCAAGGGGCCTGATCGATGCCATGTTCGCCAGGTTTACCGAGGCGGTCCAACGACTCGCCGAGGGCGATGCAGGCTGGGACGCCGACGCGGCGGTGCGGTTGCCGAGCGATCAGGCGGAGGTACGGGCGGCGATCAACGCGAGTGACGGCCCAGTCAGCGGTCGGTGTCTGCATCAGGGCTTTTTCGAGCATGCCGCGACGAACCCGGATACCACGGCGGTTGTGTGGGGCGTGGGCGACACCGAGGGTGCGTGGACCTACGGCGAACTTGCCGAGCGCTCACTCGCTGTGGCAGGGGCGCTGCGCGCCAGCGGCGTACGGCAGGGCGACGCCGTCGCCGTCCAGTTACCCAAGGGTCGCAATCAAATCCTGGCCGTCCTTGGAGTACTTGCCGCCGGGGGAACGTACGTTCCGATCGGATTCGACCAGCCGGACGGGCGCCGCGCCAAGATTCTTCAGACCGCTGACGTTGTAGCCGCACTGACTGTTGAGGGCGCGAACATGGGCCCAAAATCGGGAGAAGCAATTCCCTGCGTTTCCATCGACGCCGCGCGCAAGTATCAAGAGCCGCTGGAGTCACCGTTCTTCCCCGACACCGGCGAAATCGCCTACGTGATCTTCACGTCCGGTTCGACCGGCCTACCGAAGGGTGTCGGGGTAACGCACCGCGCGGTGATGAACACTCTCGATGCCATCAACGAGTGGTTCGGAGTGGGTAGCACCGATCGAGTGCTCGCGCTGTCCGCCCTCGAGTTCGATCTATCGGTTCACGATATCTTCGGCATGTTTTCGGCGGGTGGCTCGCTGGTCGCGGTGGATTCCGAGCAGCGGACCGCGGCCACCACATGGGTGGAATTGCTTCGCCGCCATCGAGTTTCGGTCCTTAACTTTGTGCCGAGCTCACTCGACATGGTCTTGGAGCTCGGCGGCGATCGTCTCGGCGATTCGTTGCGAGTTGTTACCGTCTGTGGTGACTGGGTGGGCGCCGATCTGGCTCGCAGGCTAGGCAAGCAGGTGCCGGGATGCCGGTTCGCTGGTCTTGGCGGCGCGACAGAGACAGCAGTCCACGCCACCATTTGCGAAGTGGTTGGCGAACCGCCGGCGCAGTGGGCGACGGTGCCTTACGGGATTCCGTTGCGCAACGTTCGGTGCCGGGTGGTTTCGCCGTCGGGCCGCGACTGTCCTGACTGGGTCCGTGGTGAACTCTGGTTCAGTGGCCCGAATCTGGCTGCGGGCTACCGCAATGACCCCGAACGCACCGCGGAGCGTTTCGTCGACCATCAGGGAGTTCGCTGGTACAAGACCGGTGATCTGGCCAGATATTGGCCCGACGGCACCATCGAGTTCCTGGGCCGCGCCGACCATCAGGTGCAGGTTCGCGGATACCGGGTCGAACTCGGCGAGGTGGAGAGCGCGCTTCGCACGGTGACAGGGGTACGTCATGCAGTTGTGGCTGTCGTCGGTACGACCGCACCAAAGCTGGTTGCCGCCATCGCAGGCGATCCGGGCGAGGTCGGCGATATCACTGCGGCCGTCGCCGATCTGTTGCCGAATTACATGATTCCCACTCGCACTGTGTTTTTCGAACAGATTCCGCTGACCTCGAACGGCAAGCTGGACCGTCGCGCGGTGGTCGCGCTGCTGGAATCGGAAGCTGCAGACGCTTCGGGTGCGGAAGATTGTGCCCCCCGCAATGACGTTGAGGCCGCGCTCATTGAAATCGTCTCCGAGGTGCTGCGGGTGGATTCGGTTGGCGTGCACGACGATTTCTTCGCGCTAGGCGGCGACTCGGTGTTGGCCACTAGCGTCATCGCGCGGGTACGCGACTGGCTCGACATCGATCATGCGATGGTCGCCGACCTATTCGCCACGCGCACCGTCGCGGCTTTCGCCGAGCGGCTGGAGAAGCGGGAAGCTCAGCGTGGCACGCCACAACGACTGCAGGTGAGCGCTCGCCACTATCTCGAGATCGCGGCACTGACCGACGAGGAGGTTCTCGCCGAGGACTAGCTGTACTGATCGGAGAGTTAGGTACGCGGCTGGCGGATGGTTGGCCGCCGAGTGCAGTGTGGCCGCAGTTGTGACAGAAAGTCGTCGCAGCGCCCGGGGTCGCTGGTGCAGGGACGGGCGTGGGCCCATTCGTCGGTCAGGTGCGGTGGAATCGCAGCATTTTCCGTTGGTTTGGGACCTCAGTGCTGCTAGCGCGCTCCGCGATTCTAATTTGCTACACAGCTGCGACACAGATTGCCCGGTGCTCGCCCAGATAGCGTGCCCCTAACGTGATCCGCCTGAGACACAGAACAGCAGTCACAGAGAGCACACTTACACCGTTTACACCATGGGCGAGTACGGTGGTCCGTCACGGTCCAGGTGAAGCCGAGGGGGAGGACATGACCATGCGAATCAAATCCTTGAAATCTTTAGCCACGGGCGTGGCAGCCGTGGCCGCTCTTGGAGCCGCGGTGGTCGGTGTGACGCCCATTACGTCTGTTGCGGCCGGCGGCCCGGAGCCGGTGCGGCTGGCCGCGGTCGGGGCTCCGTTCCCGCAGGACCCGCCACCGGCCCCGGTCCCGGGCGCGAGCATCCCGACCGCGGCCCAGTTGACCGGTCTGCTGAATAGCCTTGCCGATCCCAATGTTCCGTTCGCGAACAAGAGCAACCTGGTTGAGGGCGGGATCAGCGGGACCGAGGCGCACATGGCCGACCACCAGCTGAAGAAGGCGGCCAAGAACGGGGACCTGCCGTTGGCGTTCAACGTGGCGAACATCCAGCCGGGCGCTGTGGGCTCGGCCACGGCTGATGTCGCGGTCTCGGGTCCGAAGATCCCGAGCCCGGTCACGCAAAGCGTCACGTTCGTCAACCAGGGCAGCTGGATGTTGTCGCGGGCCTCGGCGATGGAGCTGTTGCAAGCCGCGGGACACTGACTCACGTGCATGAAGGCACTAAAGGGCACTAAAAGGGCACTAAAAGGGCACTAAAAGGGCACTGAAGGGGGAACCGTGAAATTTGTAGCTACCAGCGTGGCGGCGTTGGCCGTCATCGGCGGCGCGGCCGCAGGAATTGCTTCCGTCGCACCGCCGAATGAGCTGGCACAGGTGCGACTGGCCGCGGTCGGCGCGCCGTTACCGCAGGAACCGCCGCCGCCCGCGCCGGGGCTGCCGACCCCGGACCAGTTGTCCAGCCTCTGCAACCAGGCAACCGATCCCGGCGTGTCGTACACGACCAAGACCAATATCGTCGAAAACGGCATCAGCCCGGACGAGGGCCACGTGGCCGACCACGACCTGCGGAAGGCCTACCGGGACGGCAAGTTCCCGGAGACGTTCGCGGTGACGAATATCGCGCCGGCCGGCCCGAATGCGGCCCAGGCCGACGTCGCCATCTCGGGTCCGAAGTTCGCCGGGCCGGTGACGAAGCACCTTGCGTTCGTGAACCAGGGCGGCAACTGGATATTGCAGCACGACTCCGCGATCGCTCTGATACAGGCGGCGACGGGCTAGCCGGTCACCGCGCTCAAGTCGATTCGCGCGATGCGTGCCGGGTCGGCCAGGACGTCGATCATGGCGACCCGCCCGCCGCGCACCACGAATCCCATGATCGCCGTGGGCTGCCCGTCGACGAAGATGACCGCGCCGGCGGCGCCGTTGACGCTTGCGGCGCGCACCTCGCGCTCGGGTCCCGCGTAGCTGCGGGCCAGCTTGGCCACGGCGGCCGCACCCTCGGCGCGGAACCCCGCGGTGGCCGGGCTGAAGTCACCGCGCAGAACCACGTCGGGATCCAGCACCGACACGAGGCGGTCGAAGTCGCCGGCGCGGCCCGCCGCGAAGAAGGCGTCGACGGCCTCGCGCTGCGCGGCGATGCCACCGTCGGGGGCCGGATCGGCCTGCTCGATGCGCCGGCGCGCCCGGCTGGCCAGCTTGCGCGTCGCCTCCGGCGTCCGGTCGACAATGGGTGCGATCTCGTCGAACGGGACGGCGAACACGTCGTGCAGCACGAAGGCCAGCCGCTCGGCCGGCGGCAACGTATCCAGCACTACGAACAACGCCATCCCTACCGCGTCGGCAAGCATCGCCCGGTGTTCGGGATCGAATTCCCCTTCGGCGTCGACGATCGGATCCGGCAGGTGTCCGACCAGCTCCTCTCGACCGCGTCCATGGCGGTCGCGCAACGCGTTCAAGCAGATTCGGGCCACGACGGTGGTCAGCCAGGCGTCGAGGTTGCCGATGCCTTCAGCGCCGTTGCCGCTGGCGCTGCCGCCGGCGCTGAGCCGCAGCCATGCCTCCTGCACGGCGTCCTGGGCGTCGTCGATCGAGCCCAGCATGCGATAAGCGATGGCACCCAGCCTTGGCCGCGCCGCCTCAAAACGCGCCGACAGCGAAGCGGCCGACTCATCGGACTTATCCGGCTCTGTCACGTGCGGCCCTTCTCGGGCAGGGCGCATACCTGGTTGCCGGAAAAGCCCGACGATCCGATGTCGAGTGCGATGTTGAACCGGGCCCGAAGGTTGCCCAGCGTGATGACATGCGTGAGCCCTACGAGTTGGGGGGTATCGAAGTGCGCGCGCAGCGCATCGAAGAGCTCATCGCTCACCTCGACCGGGGTGCGGCTGATCGCGGTGGCGTATTCCAGGATCAGCTTGTCGACGTCGGAGAAGCACGAGGCGTTCCGGTAATCGGCCTTGTAGTTAGAGAGGGCGAGTAGCTCTTCGTCGGTGATTCCCCACTGACGCGCGATCTGCGAACCCAGGTCGATGCAGTACTCGCAGCGCACCGTGGTCGCCGACTTCAGCTCCGCCAGCGCCCGGTGGCGGGGACTGAGGATGTTGAGTTTCGACTCGGCCTGCTCGAGCTTGCCGTAGGCGTTGAGCAATCGGGGGATGTGCGCATACATCCGCAGCGGTTCGAGTATCCCTGCGGTTGCCGTGTTTTTCAGGCCGGTCATCTGTGCCAGCTTGCGCCTGGTGAAGAAGAAGGCGATCTTGGCGCCCAGGCCGGCGTCGTGGTCGGAGACTCCTTTGAGCCGGGACATGGCAGTCCTCCTTGAACGTGGTCCTCATCACGTCGACACCCGGCGACGTACGAATGTGACCGCGCGCCGCAGCTACGTCTGCTGGCTCAGTGGCATGTCCATGTCGAACACCCGGGCATGCAGCACGGTGCGATTCCGCAGCGCGGCGCGCACCGCACGTTGCAGGCCGTCCTCGAGGTAGGTGATGCCCTTCCACCGCACCGCGTGCGGGAAAAGGTCGCCATAAAACGTCGAATCCTCCGACAGCAGGCGGTCCAGCGCCAGCACGGTCGTCGTCATCACGAGTTCGTCGAGTCGTATCTGCTGCGGCGGGATCTGGGACCAGTCCTTATAGGACAGCCCGTGCTCGGGGTACGGCTTGCCGTCGCGCACGCCCTTGAAAATCATTGGCGGGTCTTCCTGGACGTTCGCGAAGCGTCGCTTCGGCCCGACGAATACATGCTGGACAGGCTAGCCCGGAAAACACCGGCAGTCGCCGCCAGCAGCCTGCGAATGGCAGTTAGCACCCCTCAAGACCGTAAAATGGACGCGATCAAGGAGGTGGAGCCGATGGGAAGTGCCGACGATCGTCGCTTTGAGGTACTGCGCGCCATCGTCGCCGACTTCGTCTCCACCAAGGAACCGATCGGTTCGAAGTCCTTGGTGGAGCGTCACAACCTGGGCGTGTCGCCCGCCACGGTCCGCAACGACATGGCGGTCCTGGAAGCCGAGGGCTACATCGCCCAGCCGCACACTAGCTCCGGACGGGTGCCCACCGAAAAGGGCTACCGTGAGTTCGTGGACCGGCTCGACGACGTCAAGCCGCTCTCTTCGGCCGAGCGGACCGCGATTCAAAGCTTCCTCGAGTCCGGGGTCGACCTCGACGACGTGTTGCGGCGTGCGGTGCGGCTGTTGGCACAACTGACTCGGCAGGTGGCGGTGGTGCAGTACCCGACGTTGTCGACGTCCAGCGTTCGCCACCTGGAAGTGATCGGGCTGACACCGGCCCGGCTGCTGATGGTGGTCATCACCGACTCCGGGCGGGTGGACCAGCGCGTCGTCGAACTCGGCGATGTGATCGACGACCACCAGCTTGCCCAGTTGCGGGAGATGCTCGGCCAGGCCCTGGTGGGCAAGAGGATCTCCGCGGCTTCGACCGCCGTCGCCGACCTGGCCGGGGAGCTGCACGGGCGTAGCGGGCTGGCCAACAACCTGAGCGACGCCGTGGGCCGCTCCGCGACGGTGTTGCTGGAGTCGTTGGTGGAGCACACCGAAGAGCGCCTGCTGATGGGCGGCACCGCCAATCTGACCCGCAACGCCGCGGATTTCGGCGGTTCCCTGCGGTCCATCCTGGAGGCCCTGGAGGAGCAGGTGGTGGTGCTGCGGTTGCTGGCGGCGCAGCAGCAAGCAGGCAAGGTGACGGTGCGCATCGGACACGAGACGGCCGCCGAGCAGATGGCGGGCACCTCGGTGGTGTCCACCGCGTATGGCACCTCGGATACCGTGTACGGGGGCATGGGTGTGCTGGGACCCACCCGGATGGACTATCCGGGAACTATCGCCAGCGTGGCTGCGGTTGCTCTTTATATCGGCGAAGTTCTGGGTGCCCGATGACCGCGCACCCGCTGCGGAGTTTGTGGACGGCCGCGTAGAGGCGGCGTAAGACCTTTCAGGAGAGTCAGGCGTGGCACGCGACTATTACGGGCTGCTCGGCGTGAGCAGAAAAGCCAGCGATGCGGAGATCAAACGCGCGTACCGGAAATTGGCGCGCGAGCTGCATCCCGACATCAATCCCGATGAGGCCGCGCAGGCGAAGTTCAAGGAGATCAGCGTCGCGTACGAAGTGCTGAGCGACCCGGAGAAACGCCGGATCGTCGACTTGGGCGGGGATCCCCTGGAGAACGCCGCCACAGCCGGCGGCGGGTTCGGCGGCTTCGGCAATCTGGGCGACGTGTTCGAGGCCTTCTTCGGCGGCGGCTTCAGCGCAGGGTCGGCCTCCCGCGGTCCCATCGGGCGGGTTCGGCCCGGTTCGGACTCGTTGCTGCGGCTGCGGCTGGACCTCGAAGAGTGCGCGACCGGTGTGACCAAACAGGTCACGGTCGACACCGCGGTGTTGTGCGATCGCTGCCAGGGCAAGGGCACCAACGGCGATTCGGCGCCCGTCCCCTGCGACACCTGCGGTGGGCGGGGGGAGGTGCAGACGATGCAGCGTTCGCTGCTGGGCCAGGTGGTGACGTCGCGGCCGTGTCCCACCTGCCGCGGCGTCGGAGTGGTCATCCCCGACCCGTGCCACCAATGCATGGGCGACGGCCGGGTGCGGGCCCGCCGGGAGATCAGCGTCAAGATTCCCGCCGGCGTCGGCGAGGGCATGCGGGTCCGCCTCGCCGCCCAAGGCGAGGTCGGGCCGGGGGGTGGGCCGGCCGGCGACTTGTACGTCGAGGTCCACGAGCAGGCCCACGACATCTTCGTCCGCGAGGGTGACGACCTGCACTGCACGGTTTCGGTGCCGATGATCGATGCGGCGCTGGGCGCCACCGTCACCGTCGACGCCATCCTGGACGGCAAGAGCGAGATCAACATTCCGGCCGGCACGCAGCCCGGGTCGGTCATCACGCTGCGTGGCCACGGGATGCCGCACCTGCGGTCGGGCACCCGGGGCAACCTGCACGTCCACGTCGAGGTGGTGGTGCCCACCCGGCTGGACCACCAGGACACCGAACTGCTGCGCGAGCTGAAGAACCGCCGCAGCCGCGACGTGGCCGAGGTCCGTTCGACGCACGCCGGCGGTGGGCTGTTCAGCCGGCTGCGCGAGACCTTCACCGGGCGCTAGTCGGGAGTTTCCAGGGGCCGCGCACATGGTGGCAACACTGTTCTACGTTGACGCACTGCCCGATGCCGGCGCGCTGGCCGTCGTCGACGGCGACGAAGGCTTCCACGCCGCCACGGTGCGCCGGATCCGGCCTGGTGAGCGGCTGGTGCTCGGCGACGGCGCCGGTGGCCTCGCCCGGTGTGAGGTCGAGCAGGCGGGGCGTGACGGCCTGCGGGCGCGGGTGCTGGCGCGCTGGAGCGTCGCGCCCGGGCGCCCGACGGTGACCGTGGTGCAGGCGCTGCCCAAGTCCGATCGCTCGGAGCTGGCGATCGAGTCGGCCACCGAAGCCGGCGCCGACGCGTTCCTGGCCTGGCAGGCGGCCCGCTGTGTGGCCAGCTGGGACGGCGCCCGGGTCGACAAGGGTCTGCGCCGGTGGCGTGCCGTCGCCCGTGCGGCGGCCCGGCAATCCCGCCGCGCGCACATCCCGCCCGTCGAGGGCCTGCTGTCCACCGCGGCGCTGATCCAACGGGTCCGCGACGAAGTGGCGGCCGGGTCGGCGGTGCTGGCCTTGCACGAATCGGCTACCGATCGGCTTGCGGATTTCTTTTCGGATGGCACTGTGGCACAAGCCGATTCGGTGTTCCTGGTGGTCGGTCCGGAAGGCGGCATCGCCCCGGACGAGATCGCAGCGTTGACCGGGGCGGGCGCGGTGGCCGTCCGGCTCGGCCCGCAGGTGCTGCGGGCGACGACCGCGGCGGCGGTGGCGCTGGGGGCGCTCGGCGTGCTCACCCCGCGATGGGATCGACACGCCGACTGTGAAATCGACGACGCGACGCGCCGGTAACACGTCGCCGGATTCACAATCGACGGGGGGAGCTGCCATAAACGAAGCATTGGGACACGCTCCTGACCAGCGGTAGACTGGCGAACCAGGATTTCATCGCGCTCAACTTCAGAAGGCAGGCATCGAAAACCACGTGACGCCCCGCGAAACCAGCGCTGCTGAGACAGCATCGACCTCTCAGGTTCGCAGCAGCATCAACGTTCCGCCCGATCTCGTCGTGGGCCTGCTCGGTTCGGCAGACGAAAACCTGCGCGCCCTCGAACGCACTTTGAACGCGGACCTGCACGTGCGGGGCAATGCCGTCACCATGTCCGGTGAGCCGGCCGACGTCGCGCTGGCCGAGCGGGTGATTTCCGAACTGGTGGCGATCGTGGCCAGCGGCCAGCCGTTGACGCCGGAGGTGGTGCGCCACAGCGTCGCCATGCTGGTCGGCACCGGCAACGAATCACCGGCAGAGGTGCTCACCCTGGACATCTTGTCGCGCCGCGGCAACACGATCCGGCCCAAGACGCTTAATCAGAAGCGCTACGTCGACGCCATCGACGCCAACACCATCGTTCTCGGGGTCGGCCCAGCCGGCACCGGAAAGACGTATCTGGCCATGGCCAAGGCCGTCCACGCGCTGCAGACCAAGCAGGTCTCCCGCATCATCCTGACCCGGCCGGCCGTGGAAGCCGGTGAGCGCCTTGGCTTTTTGCCGGGCACGCTGAGCGAAAAGATCGATCCCTATCTGCGGCCGCTGTATGACGCGCTGTACGACATGATGGACGCCGAGCTGATCCCGAAGCTGATGTCCGCCGGCGTCATCGAGGTCGCACCGCTGGCGTATATGCGGGGTAGAACGTTGAATTCCGCGTTCATCGTGCTCGACGAGGCGCAGAACACCACCGCCGAGCAGATGAAGATGTTCCTCACCCGACTGGGTTTCGGATCGAAGATCGTCGTCACCGGGGATATCACCCAGATCGACCTTCCCGGCGGCGCCCGATCCGGCCTGCGGTCGGCGATCGACATCCTCGACAGCGTCGACGACATTCACGTCGCGGAGCTGACCAGCGTGGATGTGGTGCGCCACCGGCTGGTCTCGGAGATCGTGGACGCCTATGCCCGCTACGAGGAGCCCGGCTCCGGGATGAATCGGGCGGCTCGGCGGGCCTCGGGTGCCCGCAGTCGCCGATGATGGGTGCGGTGAGCAGTCTTATGAGCGTCCTATGAGCATTGAAGTATCCAACGAGTCGGGCATCGACGTCTCCGAAGCGGAATTGGTAAGCGTCGCGCGGTTCGTCATCGCCAAAATGGACGTCAACCCGAGCGCCGAGCTGTCGATGGTGCTGCTAGACACCGCGGCGATGGCCGACCTGCACATGCGCTGGATGGACCTGCCCGGGCCGACGGACGTGATGAGCTTTCCGATGGACGAGCTCGAACCCGGCGGCCGTCCCGACGCGCCCGAGCCGGGGCCCTCGATGCTGGGCGACATCGTGCTGTGCCCCGAATTCGCCGCCGAGCAGGCGGCCGCGGCGGGCCACACCCTGGGACATGAGTTGGCGCTGTTGACGATTCACGGCGTGCTCCATCTGCTCGGCTACGACCACGGCGAGCCGGAGGAGGAGAAAGAGATGTTCGCCCTGCAGGACCGGTTGCTCGAGGAATGGGTCGCCGAGCAGGTCGAGGCCTACCAGCAGGATCGCCAGGAGGAACGCGACCGCCGGTTGCTGGACAAGTCAAGGTATTTCGACAATTGAGCTGACCGTCCGCTGTATGCTGACCTGCGAAAACGAGGTCAAATAAGTTGCGCTGTGATGCGAAATATCTTTGACCTGGCTCCGCGTCTGACCGATTGCACGGACGGCCCCCTGCTCTCCTCGGGGCGGCCCGGCAGAGACTAGCTGCTCGGGCGGTAGCCAGGCCCGGCGACAAGCCGCGGGAACAGAGGCGGCGCTGCGCCCCGCGGCTCATGCTCAATGTGTGCCCATTGGTGCGGTGCGAAGTACCACGACCACCTGCCCTTGGTGTAGCCGATCTTGAGAACGGCGCCCTCGGTGTCGAAATGGAGGTCGTCTCCGTACGTATTCTCACTGCCATCGGCCCACACGACTTTGAATGTCATTGGCGCACGTTATCGAGCGGCAAGGACAGTTGCTCGGGTCGGGCGCCGCTGTCCTCGGAAGCGGTGACGAATTTTACGTTCCGTTAAGCGGCTTGTTTCAGATGGGCCATCGCCCTGTCAGGAAGAGGCCATTGGTGCAACGATCCTCACATGGGTGAACGCGGTGCCGCTCAGGCCGTGGAGCTGATTCGGGCTCTGTGTGATGTGGTGGACGAAATGACCCGTCAGCTGACGTGGCTGGAACACCGGGGTGCCCGGCTGGAAGCGGCCGCCCTGCGCCAGGACATCCACGAAGCGCAAACTCATATCAAACGGTTAGAGCGGCGCTACCTGGGGTTAACCAGAACCGAGCGTCGACACGCGTAGCGTCCCGAATAGGAGGTGCTTCACGATGGCGGCGTTGAGGTGGATTGAAGGCAAATGGGTTGTGCGAGTCCATCAATCCGGTGGATTCCAGAGGGTGACGTTTGACGAGCAGGCTACGGTCGGCAACCGCGCATACTCCATCAAGCAACAAGGCGACTCATGGGTGCTCATCAGAGCGGTCGACGACCTGGATGACCGCTACCGCGTCTTCGGTTCCGCCGATGCCGCCAAGCAACAGGCCGAGGCATGGGAGCACGTAGCCTGACATCCCGCCGTCGGCGCTGCACCACAGACGAATAGATTCGTTATCCGGGTCGCTGCCGCATAGCGGCGCGACATTCATAGGGCGCAGATTCTCATTGACCGCCTAGAGCACCGTTACCTGAGCGGCAACGGACACGGAACCAGGATCGACGTCTGAATAGTTGATCGCCGCCCCTGTTCTCCGGCAGTAACCCGATCTTCTTTGATCCACTTCGCAGAGCGCGGCTAGGCCAGCGCGTTCATCTGGCCCCTGTCTGGCCTTCTGGGCGCTTGACGATGACGATGCGGCCGGGAACGGTGGGGATCTGTTCAAATACCGAGACGGGCACGTTTAATACCGCTGAGAGCACGTCGTTGGGTATGGCGGTGAGAGACTGACCAATGCCGATGTCGTCCTTCGGTTCCGCTGCATCAGAGTTGAACACGATGAGAGCCACTAATTCCTCGGTGGCGCTGGCGTTCTCGAAGTAATGATAGTGGCCTTGCGGTGCGAAGATGACGTCGCCTTTGTCGGCTTCGAAGACGTCCTGGGTGCCGTTGGGTCCGACGAACACCCATCGGCTTCTGCCGGCCAGGATCACGTTGATTTCCCAGGCGCTGGGATGCCAGTGCGGTTCTCGAATGCCGCCGACAGCCAGCCGCGCCAGATAGACGGCGCCCTTCTGGCCGACCAGAATGGGCCAGTTCTCGCTGTTCGCGCCTTGCAGGCTGCCGCCGGGGAAGACGTTGCCGCCCCAGTCGGCCAGGTGAAAGAGGTGCGGATGATCGGGGTCGGTGCCGCCCGCTGTCTGTTCGCCGCGACCGACCGGTGTGGTCTGCTCGCTAGGCCAGGCCGCAGCGCCGATCCCGGGGCCTTCCGGCAAGGGCTGCGGGGGCGGCGTGTCGGAGCCGGGCGGATTCGGTGACGGCACCGTGCGGTCATCGACCGACGGCTGCGCGGCACCGTCGGCCGGATTCTTTGGGTTGGTCATCACGATTCCCTTCGGTTCGTCTTTCCTCGGCCAGACTGAGGCGTCGAGTCAAGACCCGGTCGATTTCCGGACAGCTAATTATGAGCCGCCGGGCCGCTCACTAACCATCAAAATTGTGCTTAACGCGCCTGCCCCCAACGCCCGGTTGGGTCAACCTTGATTGAAGCCTCGAACACCTGGTCAGAAGCCTTCAGGTATCCGCGTGACTGCAGTCGGCCCCCCTGCGCGGCAAGGGATTTCTACGTTGTGTGGTAGCGGCTCAAGGGGACCGCTTAGCAGTGGGGGGCCCAGCACCTCTGGTTGGGGCAATAGGTCGAATGCGCGAGGTTCACCATAGATCCCACGTCTAGCAACGTCGCGCCTGTCGGGTCCAAGTTGGCATGGACTTGGTTGGCAATCTGCTGTGGCGTCCAGCCCCACCCGAGATCGTCGCAGATGAGGTGCGCCATCCCGATGATGGCCTCGTCGTGTCCCGGCGGCCAAGTCAGGCCGGCGCCGCGCAGTTGAGCGAGGTATGCGTCATTAGTTGGATCGGCAGTCGCAATCGCAGCGCTAGTTGCGAGGGCAGCGCCAGCAATCATGGGGACGGCCAGTCTGGCCAGCCAGCGAGGTGAGGGCATTTGATGCGCTTCCTTTCTTCTTGGCGTTGACGACGCCGTCCGTGTGCGGGGGCGAAGGGGCACGAATACGAAGAATAGGGAAAGCTTGGGAAATAGCAGCTTATGGAAAGCTGAATAGTCGGCTTGATCCGACTGACAGCGGCACCAAAGAGGCCATCGGTTGGCCCATTCACCCCCGGGATCCTAGGCGACACCGGTGGTAGCGTTTCCGCTGTCCGATGAAACGAACACGGGAGAACTGCGATGGGAGGCAGGTTCGAGATTAGCAAGGACAAAGCCGGCAAGTTTCGGTTCCACCTCAAGGCGGCAAACGGCGAGATCATCGCCGCCAGCCAGGGCTATGACACCAAGGCGAGCGCCGAGAAGGGCATTGAGTCCACCAATTGACCGGACTTTCCCAGCTGCTCGGCGCGATCGCCCTGATCGCTCTGGGCGGGCTTTTCGCGGCGATCGACGCCGCCATCAGCACGGTGTCGCTGGCCCGCGTGCAGGAACTGGTGCGCGAAGAGCGGCCCGGCGCGGTGTCGCTGTTCAAGGTGATGAGCGAGCGGCCGCGCTACATCAACCTGGTGGTGTTGCTGCGCATCATTTGTGAGATCACAGCGACCGTATTGCTGGTGGTCTTCCTCTACGACAACTGGGGCATAAAGTGGGCGTTGTTCGGCACGGCGACCATCATGGTGGTGACCAGCTTCGTCGTCATCGGAGTCGGCCCACGCACCCTCGGGCGCCAGCACGCGTATTCCATTTCCTTGGTGACGGCCCTTCCGCTGCGGGTGATTTCGTGGTTGTTGATGCCGCTCAGCCGGTTGCTGGTGGTCCTGGGCAACGCGCTCACACCGGGCCGGGGGCTGCGCAACGGGCCGTTCGCCTCCGAGATCGAACTGCGCGAGGTCGTGGATCTGGCCCAGCAGCGCGGCGTCGTCGCCGCCGACGAGCGCCGGATGATCGAGTCGGTCTTCGAACTCGGTGACACCCCGGCCCGCGAGGTGATGGTGCCGCGCACCGAGATGATCTGGATCGAGAGCGACAAGTTCGCCAGCCAAGCGACGAACCTCGCCGTACGCAGCGGGCATTCTCGCATTCCGGTGATCGGCGAAAATGTCGACGACATCGTCGGGGTGGTGTACCTGAAAGACCTGGTGCAGCAGACGTTTTCGTCGCCCGATGGCGGTCGAGACATCAAGGTGTCGCAAGTGATGCGTCCGGCGATCTTCGTGCCCGACTCCAAGCCGCTGGACGCGCTGCTGCGTGAAATGCAGCGCGACCGCAACCACATGGCCCTACTCGTCGACGAGTACGGCGCGATAGCCGGCCTGGTCAGCATCGAAGACGTACTGGAAGAGATCGTCGGCGAGATCGCCGACGAGTATGACGAGGCGGAGACGGCACCGATAGAAGACCTGGGCGACAAACGCTTTCGGGTTTCAGCGCGGTTGCCCATCGAAGACGTCGGCGAACTGTACGGCGTGGAATTCGACGACGACCTCGACGTCGACACGGTAGGCGGCCTGGTGGCCCTGGAATTGGGCCGGGTCCCGTTGCCCGGCGCCGAGGTGGTGTCGCACGGCCTGCGGCTACGGGCCGAGGGCGGCCCCGATCATCGAGGGCGGGTGCGGATCAACACCGTTCTGCTGAGCCCGGCCGAATCCGACGGTTTCGAGCGGTCGACTGGTGGGGAGGCCAATCACCATGGCTGAGGAGCTGGATGCCGAGGACGCCAAGCTGGTCGTGCTGGCGCGGGCCGCGATGGCTCGCGCCGAAGCCGGCAGCGGCGCTGCGGTCCGGGATGTCGACGGCCGCACGTATTCGGCTGCGCCGGTGGACTTGTCGACGCTGAAGCTGACCGGGCTGCAGGCGGCGGTCGCCGCCGCCGCGTCCAGTGGCGCGACCGGGCTGGAGGCCGCCGTGCTGGTGGCGGGGTCCGCGGACGATCCCGGGATCGTCGCGGTTCGTGAACTGTCGCCGACGGCCGTGATCATCGTCACCGACCGCGCCGGGAACCTGTTGTGACGCCGAACGTGCACTCACGGCGAAAATATCCCGCGAAAATCGCATTGTATGCACGCTCGGCGGTAGGCGCTGATGGCTGAATTCCGTTCGGGCTTCGTATGTTTGGTGGGCCGGCCGAATACCGGCAAGTCGACGTTGACCAACGCGCTCGTGGGCACCAAGGTGGCGATCACCTCGACGCGGCCGCAGACCACCCGGCACACCATCCGCGGCATCGTGCACCGGGAAGACTTTCAGATCATCCTGGTCGATACCCCGGGCCTGCATCGGCCGCGCACCCTGCTGGGCAAGCGGCTCAACGACTTGGTCCGCGACACCTACACCGAGGTGGACGTGATCGGGTTGTGCATCCCGGCCGATGAGGCGATCGGCCCGGGCGACCGGTGGATCGTCGATCAGATTCGTGGGATCGCTCCCAAGACCGCCCTCGTCGGCATCGTCACCAAGATCGACAAGGTGCCGAAAGACCGGGTGGCCGCGCAACTGGTCGCCGTCAGCGAGCTGGTTGGCGATTCGGCCGAAATCGTTCCGGTGTCGGCGGTAACCGGCGCACAGGTCGACGTGCTGGTCGATGTGCTGGCCGCGGCGCTGCCCGTCGGCCCGGCGTACTACCCCGACGGCGAGCTTACCGACGAGCCCGAGGAAGTCCTGATGGCCGAGCTCATTCGTGAGGCGGCCCTCGAAGGAGTTCGCGACGAGTTGCCGCACTCGTTGGCGGTGGTGATCGACGAAATCAATCCGCGGGAGGAGCGCGACGACCTGATCGACGTGCACGCCGTCCTCTACGTCGAGCGGGACAGCCAAAAGGGCATCGTCATCGGCAAGGGCGGCGCGCGGCTGCGGGAAGTGGGTACCGTCGCGCGGGCCCAGATCGAGAGGCTGCTGGGCAGCAAGGTCTACCTCGACCTGCGCGTCAAGGTCGCCAAGAACTGGCAGAGCGACCCCAAACAGCTTGGTCGGCTCGGGTTTTAGCGCACGCGGCGCTCAGCGGCTCGCGCGGAGTGCGGCCACGCCTCATCTTCGCGGTGGCGGCGCGCCGGCCGGCGGCGTATCGGTGCCGACGTGCCACCACACCGGCGGCTGCTTGGTCGACCAGCCGCAGACTGCCTCCAGCTCGGCGGCCAGCGAGATCAGCATGCCCTCACTGTTTGCTGGACCCATCAGCTGCACACCGATCGGCAAACCTTCCGAGGTGAACCCCGCCGGCACGTTGATGGATGGCCAGCCCAGCAGGTTCCACGGCCATGTCAACGGGCATGCGGCGATCATGGCGCGGTCGGTGCCCAAGCCACCCAACCGGTCGAACGCGCGCGCCAACGGCGGCGGTTGGGCGGTGGTCGGGGCCAGCACCACATCGACGATGTCGAAGACCGAGCCCACCCGCCGCTGGTCGGCGGCTTCGTGGCGGCGCGCACTGCGCAGAATCGCTTGCCCCAGCACGGCTCCCACGCGCAGGTTGGACAGGGTGCGGGGGTCCAGGATCACGCCGTCGCCCAGCCGCTCCTCCCAATCCCGCAGGCCCGCGGTGGACCGGGCCAGAAAGTCCCACGACAACCGCAGGCCGTAGTCGGGGTTGCCGGGCACCACCGTGTGGCCGAGCAGCTCGAGTTGCTTGCCCATGGCCCGGGTCGCGGCCAGGATCTCGGGATGCAACTTGGCCCGAAAACCCGTGTACGGGAACCGGGTTGACAGCGCGATGTTGAGCGGACCGGGCGCCTTCCCGACATAGTCGGAAGCCGTGATCGGGGGCGGTTTGTGGCGGTCCCCCTCGACGTTGCCGGACGCGGCGTCGAGCACCAACGCCGCATCGGCGACCGTGCGGGCGAGCACGCCGTTGACCGTGATGCCGTTGAACGCCTCCGGCAACGGCCAGGTGGAGATCCGACCGCGCTGCGGCTTGATGCCCACCAGGTGCGTCCACGCCGCGGGGACGCGGACGCTGCCGGCGCCGTCGGAGCCGATGGCGGCGGTGACCAGGCCCGCGGCCACCGCGGCCGCGCTGCCCCCCGACGATCCGCCCGGGGTGTGTCGACGTGACCAGGGGTTGCGGGTGTGTCCGAATCCGGGTCCGCTGGTAAACGGCCATTGGCCGAGTTCGCAAGTGTTCGTCTTGCCGACGATCACCGCGCCGGCGGCCTTCAGGCGCCTAACCACCTCGGCGTCGTGGGTGGCGGGCGCGACATATCCCTCGGTGCCGAAGGCGGTCGGCACTCCGGCGATGTCGACGTCGTCTTTGACCGCGATCGGGATGCCCAGCAATGGGGCGGTGTCCCCGGCCGCCCGTCGCCGATCCGCCTTCGCCGCGTCGGCCAGCGCGGACTCGGTGAGCACCACCCGGAAGGCGTTCAGCGTCGGCTGGCTCGCGTGGATGGCGTGCAGGGAGCGGCTCACCAGTGTGGTGGACGTCACCGCGCGGCTGGCCAGCTGATACAGCAGGTCAGTCAGCGTGGGCAGGCGCTGGCCGCCGGATCCCGAGCCCGAGCCAGAAAAGGCCCCGAAAGCGGACCCGGAAGCGCCAATCACGGGGTACGAGACTAACGGCGCGGATACCCGCATTGTCGCGGCGGGGTGCAAAACTATTGTGATGCGGCTATATCGAGACCGGGCTGTGGTATTGCGCCAGCACAAGCTCGGCGAGGCCGACCGGATCGTCACCCTGCTGACCCGCGATCACGGGTTGGTTCGCGCGGTGGCCAAGGGCGTTCGCCGCACGCGCAGCAAATTCGGTGCGCGACTGGAGCCGTTTGCTCACATCGACGCGCAACTGCACCCCGGCCGCAATCTCGACATCGTCACCCAGGTCGTCTCCATCGACGCGTTCGCCACCGACATCGTCAGCGACTACGGCCGGTACACGTGCGGGTGCGCGATGCTGGAAACCGCCGAACGTCTCGCCGGTGAGGAGCGGGCCCCGGCCCCGGCCCTGCACCGGCTCACGGTGAGCGCGCTGCGGGCGGTGGCCGACGGACGCCGGCCCCGTGAGCTGCTGCTGGACGCCTATCTGCTGCGGGCCATGGGCATCGCCGGGTGGGCACCGGCGCTGACCGAGTGCGCCCGGTGCGCCACGCCCGGTCCGCATCGGGCATTTCACGTCGCCGCCGGAGGCAGCGTCTGCCCACACTGCCGCCCGGCCGGTTCGACCACCCCGCCGCCGGGTGTGCTGGATCTGATGTCCGCGCTGCACGACGGGGATTGGGAGGCCGCCGAAGCGTCGCCGCAATCGCACCGCAGCTACGTCAGCGGATTGGTGGCCGCGCACCTGCAATGGCACCTGGAACGTCAGCTCAAGACGTTGCCGCTGGTGGAGCGGACATATCAGGCCGACCGCACAATCGCCGAACGGCGCGCAGCGCTGATCGGGCAGGATACGGCCTGTGGCTGAGCGCAAGCCGAAGTCAACCGACTTCCCGCAGTTGCCCCCCGCGCCCGACGATTACCCGGTCTTTCCCGACAAGTCGACGTGGCCGGTTGTCTTCCCGGAACTGCCGCCGTCCGCCGACGGTGGCCCGCGCCGGCCGCCGCAGCACATTTCGAAAGCGGCGGCGCCCAGGATCGCGGCCGACCGGTTGCCCTTCCACGTCGCCATCGTGATGGACGGCAACGGTCGGTGGGCCACTCAACGCGGACTGGCGCGGGTCGAGGGCCACAAGATGGGCGAGGCTGTCGTTATCGATATCGTCTGCGGTGCAATCGAACTCGGGATCAAGTGGCTCAGTCTCTACGCCTTCTCCACCGAAAACTGGAAGCGTTCCCCCGAGGAAGTCCGCTTCCTGATGGGGTTCAACCGCGACGTTGTGCGGCGGCGCCGCGAGAACCTCAAGGCGATGGGGGTCAAGATCCGGTGGGTGGGTTCGCGGCCACGCCTGTGGCGCAGTGTGATCCATGAATTGGCGATCGCGGAGGCCATGACGGTCGGCAACGACGTCATCACGGTCAATTACTGTGTGAACTACGGCGGTCGCGCCGAAATCGCCGAAGCGACAAGGGATATCGCCCGTTTGGTCGAGGCCGGTCGGCTCAATCCGGAACGCATCACCGAGGCGACGATCTCGCGTCACCTGCAACGGCCCGACATCCCCGACGTAGATCTTTTTCTGCGGACATCGGGGGAGCAGCGGGCCAGCAATTTCATGTTGTGGCAGGCGGCGTATGCGGAGTACATCTTCCAGGACAAGCTGTGGCCCGAATACGACCGCCGCGACTTGTGGGCTGCCTGCGCGGAATACGCGGACCGCAATCGAAGGTTCGGGAGCGCCTAGTGTCATCGCTGCAGGAGCGTCTGGCGTCGATACTTCGCGACGTCCTTTCCGTCGAGGAGGAGCCCGACGGCGCGCTTACGGTGCGCCACAACGGCACGCTGGCGTCGCTGCGGGTGGTGAACATCGCCGAGGACCTCGACCTGGTCTCGCTGACCCAGATACTGGCCTGGGATCTGCCGCTGACCAAGAAGATCAGCGACCAGATCGCCAAGCAGGCGCGCGACAGCAACTTCGGCAGCGTGACGCTGGTCGAGAAGGTCAACGAGAAGGCGGTGCAGCGCAACTCCGGCAAAAGCGCGTCCAAAACCGCGGACGTGATGCTGCGCTATAACTTTCCCGGCGGCGGCCTCACCGACGACGCCCTGCGCACTCTGATCCTGTTGGTGCTGGATACGGGTGCCGAAGTGCGTCGTGCGCTGACGGCCTAGGACACGGCCGACTGGGTCGGCGCGACGGCGACCGGTCCGGGAGCGGTGTCCTCGCTCGCGCCGGTCCGCAGCAGCGAGCGCAGCACGTCTTGGTCGCAATCGCCCGGTCGGGTGGAGTCGATGAACCGTTCGACGACCTCGACGAAGCGATCCGGGTGGTCGTGATGCGGCACGTGCCCGGATTTTTCGAAGATCTCCAGGCGCGAGCCAGGCATCGCCGCGTGCGCCGTCTGAGCATGGCTCACCGGGATCACGAGGTCCTCTTCGCCCCAAATTATCTGCACCGGAATGGATCCCACCAAGTAGCTTCGATCCAGCATGGTGACGTACTGGCCGCGCCCGTCCACCACCGACCGCAAGGTGCGCGCGAATGCCGACAACGCACTGGGATCCTGAAAGCCCTCGAGCAGGCGCACGGTGTCGACGGCGTCGCGACCGAACTTGGTGGAACCGAGCAGGGCTTGAACGGCGCGGCCAAAGAGCCGCATCACGGGCAGCGCGCCCGGCACGCGCACCATGGCCAGCGCCTCGCTGCCCATCGGCATCGCAGCCAGCCGCAGTGCGAAGCTCACGTCCTGCTCGACACCGCCGGCGCTCACCAACACGAGGCGCTCGACCAGCTGCGGGAACTGATAGGCGAATTGCATCGCGACGCCGCCACCGAACGAGTGTCCGACGACGGTGACACGGTCGATACCGAGCACGGCGAGCAGGTCGCGCATGCCGTTCGCGAAGGCCGGCAACGAGTAGTCGGCCCGCGGTTTGTCGGACTCGCCGTGGCCCAGCAGGTCCGGTGCGATGACCGTGAACCGTTGCGCAAGCTTGGCGTGCACCGGCTCCCACGACGCGGATTTGTCGCCGACGCCGTGGATCAGCAGGAGAGCCGGTCCGGACCCCGCGATCCGGAAGGCACGGCGGTGGCCATGGATGGTGCGGAACTGCAGTGACGGGGCCTCGACGTCGCGTACCGGCCGCAAGTGGGGCGCTGGGTGGTTCCGCATCGGAATCTCTCTTCCCTTGAGTTCTGGTTGCCTCGGCCCGTGTGGGCCACTCATGGGTAGGAGCACGCGGCGGGCGCGTGGCGGACACTTTTTTCAGAACTTTTTTGGGGCGCCGCGTTTTGGCCGGCGCGGGGTCAGCCTAGGACCCGCACTGCGAGCACGTTCCGAAGATCTCGATGGTGTGGCTGACGTCGGAGAATCCGTGTTTGGCGGCCACCTGTGCCGCCCACTCCTCGACCTCGTGGTCGCCCACCTCGATGGTTGAACCGCAGCCCCGGCACACCAGATGGTGGTGATGATGCTCCGAGCATCTGCGGTAGACCGACTCGCCGGTGTCGGTGCGCAGCGTGTCGACCATCCCCGCCGCGGCCATCGACTGCAGCGTCCGGTACACCGTGGTCAGGCCGATGTTCTCGCCGCGGCGCCGCAGCTCGTCGTGCAGTTCCTGGGCCGAGCGGAATTCGTCGAGCGTCTCCAGCAGTGTCGAAATCGCCGCCCGCTGGCGGGTGGACCGCACGCTCGCGCCGGTCACGGTGTGTCCTCGCTCGCATGGGCCACTGCGTCGACGACGATATGCGCGAGATGGTGGTCGGCAAGCCGGTAAAGCACTTCGCGGCCGGATCGCTCCCCGGCGACCACACCCGCCGCCTTGAGGATCTTCAGGTGTTGGCTGACCAGCGGTTGTGGCACGTTGAGCGCATCGACCAGTTCGTGCACGCAGCGCTGCGATTCGCGCAACTGCAGCACGATGGCGATCCGCACGGGTGCGGCCAGCGCGCGCAACAGCTCGCCGGCGGCGTCGAGAATCTCCCGCGCCGGCGGGACGGGATATTGAGGGAAAGCCGAGTGTTCACCGGAGCCGGCGCCGCCATGTTCGTGGGCCACCACGCTCAGGTCGGAACCCATGTCGCCATCGGCGGTGGTCGGCGAAGAGGACGACATCGCCATGGGAGAGTCATCACCTCGAGATGTGCCGGGTATTGGAATGACGATCGGCCGCCTTCCACTGTCACATGCATGATGACGCATGTCAAAGATCGCGGCGCCGGTCGATACCATGACTGATGTTTTGCGAGCAGCGTTTCGCCGCCGCAGCTGTCTGCCTTGATCCGGAAAGGGAGTGCACCGCCCCGTGGCGTCCGTCATCGACACCGTAGTCAACCTGGCCAAACGGCGGGGCTTCGTCTATCCCTCGGGCGAGATCTACGGTGGCACCAAATCGGCGTGGGATTACGGCCCGCTGGGCGTGGAACTCAAGGAGAACATCAAGCGCCACTGGTGGCGCGCGGTGGTCACCGGCCGCGACGACGTGGTCGGCATCGATTCGTCGATCATCCTGCCCCGGCAGGTGTGGGTGGCCTCCGGCCACGTCGAGGTCTTCCACGACCCGCTGGTCGAGTGCCTGAACTGCCACCACCGGCATCGCCAGGACCACATGCAGGAGGCCTACGCGGCGAAGAAGGGGATCGCCGATCCCGATTCGGTCCCGATGACCGAGATCGTCTGCCCGGATTGCGGCACCAAGGGCGAGTGGACCCAGCCCCGCGAGTTCAACATGATGCTCAAGACCTACCTCGGTCCGATCGAAACCGAGGAGGGGCTGCACTATCTGCGCCCCGAAACCGCGCAGGGCATCTTCGTCAACTTCGCCAACGTGGCGACCACGGCCCGCCGCAAGCCGCCGTTCGGGATCGGTCAGATCGGCAAGAGCTTCCGCAACGAGATCACCCCGGGCAACTTCATCTTCCGCACCCGCGAGTTCGAGCAGATGGAGATGGAGTTCTTCGTCGAGCCGTCCACCGCGAAGGACTGGCATCAGTATTGGATCGACACCCGGCTGCAGTGGTACGTCGACCTGGGCATCGATCCGCAGAACCTGCGGCTGTTTGAGCACCCCAAGGAAAAGTTGTCGCACTACTCCGACCGCACCGTCGACATCGAGTACAAGTTCGGCTTCGTCGGCAATCCGTGGGGCGAGCTGGAAGGTGTCGCCAACCGGACAGACTTCGACTTGTCAACGCACGCAAAGCATTCCGGCGTCGATTTATCGTTCTACGACCAGGTCGCCGACACCCGGTACACGCCTTACGTCATCGAACCGGCGGCCGGTCTGACGCGGTCGTTCATGGCCTTCCTGATCGACGCCTACAACGAGGACGAGGCCCCGAATGCCAAGGGTGGCATGGAGAAACGCACGGTGCTTCGGCTCGACCCTCGGCTGGCGCCGGTCAAGGCCGCGGTGCTGCCCCTGTCGCGCCACGCCGACCTGAGTCCCAAGGCCCGTGACCTGGCGGCCGAATTGCGGAAGTGCTGGAACATCGATTTCGATGACGCCGGCGCCATCGGACGCCGCTACCGGCGCCAGGACGAGGTCGGTACGCCGTTCTGCGTGACGGTGGACTTCGACTCACTCGAGGATGACGCCGTGACCGTGCGCGAGCGCGACGCCATGAAGCAGGACCGGGTCGCGATAAGCGCCGTCGCCGATTATCTGGCGGTTCGCCTGAAGGGCTGTTAGGCCCGCCGACGGCTTGGCAAGCCACACGCGGGTGTCGCGTGCGGTTTTGGCAACGGGTGGCTCCCTCCTCCACCGGATTATTCACATCCGGGGAGGCGCTCATGAGCTTTCTATTGTTGCCGCCGAAGATCATCACCGGAAACATTGGCATCGGACTGAACCGGCAAACGGTCAGATCGGCATTGGCGGGCTCACCTCGGGCACCGCATCCCCGGCTCCGGAATTCTCGAAGCCGACGTGGAAACTGCCGGAATTGCCGACCCCCGCGTCGAAAGCGTCGAAGTTTCCGGTACCCGCGCTGCCGAAGCGCGTGTTGCTTCCTCCCGATTTCCAGAAGCCGCGTTTCTGCTGCCTGCGCTGCCGTACACCGGCTCCTTCACCTCGGGCAACTCGAACACCGGTTTCGCAAATTCAGGGGACACACATCGGCTTGGGCAACTCGAGTATCAACAACATCGGCTTCTTCAACTCCGGTAACGGCAACTGGGTTTGCCCTCAATGCGGCTTCTTCAGCTCGGCAACTCAAAAAGGCGAAATCCGGATTCTTCAACCTGGGCACCGACAATTCGGGCTTCGGCCAGAACAACCCCGCCGGCACCGTAAATACTGGCTTCCAGAATTCGGGTTTCGATAATTCCGGCTTTACCAACACCAGCACCATGAGTACCGACCCGGGCGACTCGGGGATCCTGAACCCCGGAATCGGCGACTCGGGATACCAGACCGCGGCCGTCGACGACGCCGGCATCTTTGTCACGGGCGTCATCAGCTCGGGGCTGTTCACCGCCGGGACGGGCAGCTCCGGGGTGTTCGCCTCCGGCAATGGGGTTTCCGGTTTCTTCACGAACCTGCTCGAAGGATTTTGCGGGCGTAGCGCACCGGCGACAGCGCTCCGTGGGCGTCTCTTCTCGGACGGCCTATACATGGAGCCGAAAGTGTTCTGGCCCGCGTGGCGGGAGTCTCGAGAAAACCGACGAAGATTGCCGGGATTTCGGACAGATGTCTAATATGAACAGGCGGGCTGCCTCGAGGCTTGTCCGGGTTAACCGCGCACAAGTGACCGCGTCCCGCCCGGGCTGTCCGATTGGGGAATCATTTGGCGAAACCCCTGATTTTCGTTGGGCGTCTGACTTACGATCCAGGCAGTGGCGGTCGGCACGTGTCGAGTCGCCGCAGGTGGACGTTGGCGTGGTGGTTGTCGGAGCCGTTGATGCGGCCGGATGTGTTGGGGTTGTGATGGTCGTTCCTGCTTTTACGTTGTTTCCCCCGGAGATCAACTCGGCGCTGATGTTCGGCGGTGCGGGTTCGGGACCCTTGTTCATGGCGGCGTCGGCCTGGGACGGGTTGGCGTCGGACCTGTCCGGTGCGGCGTCGTCGTTTCAATCGGTGGTCACCGGGTTGATCGATGGGCCGTGGGCGGGGCCGGCATCGGCGTCGATGGCGGCGGCGGCGACGCCCTACGTAGGGTGGTTGAGCGCGGCCGCCGGGCAAGCCGAGGTCGCGGCCGCCCAGGCCCGAACGGCGGCGTCGGCGTTTGAGTCCGCGCTGGCGGCGACGATACCCACGGCGGCGGTGACCGCGAATCGTGTCCAGCTGATGGCCCTGATTGCGACGAACATCCTGGGCCAAAACACGCCGGCCATTTTCATGACCGAGTTCGAGTACATGGAGATGTGGGCCCAGGATGTGGCCGCGATGGTGGGCTATCACGGCGGGGCGATGGGGGTGGCCGCGGCGTTGCCGTCGTTCAGCGCGGTCCCGTTGAGTCTGGCGGGCTTGGCGAACTTGGCCACGCCGCTAGCCGGTGTGGCGACGCAGGCTGTCGGATTGGCTTCCTCGGCAGGGACCGCGGTGACGGGGATGGTTGGGCCCGCGGTGGGGGAGGTGTCGTCGTTGGCTTCCTCCCTGCCAATTTCGTCACTGTCGACGGTCGCCCAGGTCGGAATGATGCCGGTGAGCATGATGATGTCGCCGATCATGATGGCGGCCCAGGCGGGAATGGGCGCGAATCCGGCGGCGCTGGCGGGAGCGGCGGGTGCGGCCGGCGCCATGGATCCGACGAAGTTCGTCAGCAGCACTGCTCCTGCCATGAAGGGGCTGGGCGGTGGCATCGGCGGCCTGGGTGGCGCCGAGGCCGGATTGGGCAAGGCGCGGCTGGTCGGGGCGATGTCGGTGCCCCCGACGTGGCAGGGATCGGCGCCGTCCCGGATGGTCAGCGCGGCGATGTCGGGGATGGCTGGCGAGATGCCCGGCGCCGCCGGGGCGGCCGGGGCGCCCATGGGCGGCGGCATGCCGATGATGCCGATGCCAATGGGCGGCATGGGCGCCGGCGGTGGCATGCCCGGCGGGATGCTGGGCCGCGGCGGGGCCAGCCCGAACCACGTGGTGCAGGCGCGGCCCAGCGTGGTGCCGCGGACCGGCGTCGGATAGGACGTCAGAAAGGTCAGGTGATAGGTCGGGGTTGCGAGTTCGCGGCTGCAGCGGGCCGGGGTGTTTGGCACGTTGCAACGCGTGATTGAAACTTTGATTGATGTGGAAGGAGCGGTGTAGTGGCTACTCGGTTTATGACCGACCCGCATGCGATGCGGGCGATGGCGGGACGTTTTGAGGTACACGCGCAGACGGTTGAGGACGAGGCTCGCAAGATGTGGGCGTCCTCCATGAACATCGCCGGCGCCGGCTGGAGCGGCCAGGCGCAGGCAACCTCGTACGACACCATGGGACAGGTGAATCAGGCGTTCCGCAATATCGTGAACATGCTGCATGGGGTCCGTGACGGATTGGTCCGCGACGCGAACAACTACGAGCAGCAAGAGCAGGCTTCGCAGCAGATTTTGGGCAGTTAGTGGCTTCAAGGCATTAGGAAGGTTGTGCGATGACGATTAATTACCAGTTCGGTGACGTAGACGCGCATGGGGCCTTGATTCGGGCCCAGGCAGCGTCATTGGAGGCTGAGCACCAGGCCATCGTGCGCGATGTGCTCGCCGCCGGTGACTTCTGGGGCGGCGCCGGTTCGGTGGCGTGCCAAGAGTTCATCACCCAGTTGGGCCGTAACTTCCAAGTGATTTACCAGCAGGCCAACGCCCACGGGCAAAAGGTGCAAACGGCCGGGAGCAACATGGCCAGCACCGATTCGGCCGTAGGGTCTAGCTGGGCCTGATCAGCCACCAAGGGCGCGGGCAACACCTGGGGGAATGTGGTGTTGCCCGCGCCTTCGGCATGTCAGCCGCCGATGTGCTCGACGCACTTTCGCGCGCGCAGCTGTCGGCGCACCCGATAATCCGTTTCGCCCATGCCGGCGTGGTTGTCCCAAAAGGAGCGAAATCGTTCAATCCTGGATATTGTTCTGAGGATTGACTTACGATGCGGAGTGCCTGGTGGTGATTAGTTCTCCACCAGGTGTGAGTGTACTGAGATCGGCTGTGGAAGGGGGCAGCGTGCTTTTGCCTCTTGGTTCGCCGCTGCCGGATGATGCGGTGTCGGCGAAGCGTGGTGAGTCCGGCATGCTCGGCGGCTTATCGGTTCCGCTCAAATGGGGCGTGGCCGTGCCGCCTGACGACTATGACCATTGGGCACCGGAGCCGGAAGAGGGCGCCGATGCCACTGACAAAGCGGCCGACGGGCTGAACCCGGAGGCGGCCGGCGACGGCATGGATGAGTGGGGCGAGTGGAGCGAGTGGCAAGTCGAAGAGGAACCTCGCTTCGACATGCCGCGGACTACCAGCGTGGTACCGACTTCTCCGGCGGCCGGTTGAGAGAGAGGGGAACGACTGTCGGTGTTTCACGCGTGATCGGGCGGCTCCCGTGACCGCGTAGCCGCCGGTTATCAAGGCCAATCTGTATGAGAAATCCAGGAAGTTAGTCCAGAAGGAGAAAGGCAACATGGCTACACGTTTTATGACTGACCCGCATGCGATGCGGGCGATGGCGGGCCGTTTTGAGGTCCACGCGCAGACGGTGGAGGACGAGGCCCGCAGGATGTGGGCGTCGTCGATGAACATCGCCGGCGCGGGCTGGAGCGGTCAGGCCCAGGCGACCTCCTACGACACCATGGGTCAGGTCAACCAGGCGTTCCGCAACATCGTGAACATGCTGCACGGGGTGCGTGACGGTCTGGTCCGCGACGCCAACAACTACGAGCAGCAAGAGCAGGCCTCGCAGCAAATCCTCGGCAGCTAGCCCACAAACTTTCAATTCAGGAGGACGCAAACATGACCATCAATTACCAGTTCGGCGATGTGGACAGCCACGGCGCTTTGATCCGCGCGCAGGCCGCGTCGCTGGAGCAAGAGCACCAGGCCATCGTGCGCGATGTGCTGGCCGCTGGTGACTTCTGGGGGGGCGCCGGTTCGGTGGCCTGCCAGGAGTTCATCACCCAGTTGGGTCGCAACTTCCAGGTGATCTACCAGCAGGCCAACTCCCACGGCCAGAAGGTGCAGACCGCCGGCAGCAACATGGCCAGCACCGACAGCGCCGTCGGGTCCAGCTGGGCCTAGGCAATACCGGTTGGCGGCGGCGCGCTGGTATCCGGTGCGCCGCCGTTACCCTTTGAATAGTTCACGACCAGCCCCCGGGCACTCGGTGCCCGGGGGCTGGTTTGTCGTCAGGTAACCGGCTCAGAATCGCCCGCCGCCGCCCATGAGGCCGCCGCCGGACGAGCGTCCGGATGAGCTCGACGAGCCGCCGAATGAGGTGGGGATCCAGCCGCCGCCCAACCCACCCCGCATGCCTGCGTTGAGCAGGTCGCTGATGATGATCCCCCCAATCAGCGCGCCGGTGTCGTTACCCCCACTGCCGCCTCTGCGACGGTTGTAAGCGCGTTGGGCCGATTGCACGTCGGCATTCGCCAGTGACTGTGCGTTGGCGGCCCACGCCGAGGCCCCGTTGGCGTGGGCAGTCGCCGAAAGCAGGTTGGTCGTCCGCTTGTCGTGTGCGACTTGGAGTTGTCGTTTCGCTTCCGCCAGCCGGGTCCGAGCCTCCGGGCCGATGCTGCCGCGACGCGTGTCGATGTACTCGGAGACTGCCCGCACGCGCGACTCGGCTGTGAACAACGCCTGCTCGTACGAGCGGTTGAGCTGCTCGGCTGCCGCCTGTTCTTCGGCCAGGGCGCCCAGTTGCCGAGTTAGGTCCGCGTCGGCCCTGGTCAACTTGGCGAACGCGCCCAGCGGATCGACGGGGCCACTGCCGCGGGCGCTTTCTGCGGCTGTGATTGCCGCATCGCGCGCCGCGGTCAGATCCTTGACCCGCGGAGATCTGGTTTTCGGCGTCTGCTTCAGTTGCTCGTTGGCGCGATTGATGCTCGCCTGGATGTCGGCCATGGCCGAGGGCAGCGTGGTGATGGCGTGCCGGATGTCGCCGGCCGCGGTGTCCACGGCATCGAGCAGCGAAAGCGCTTGCCCGAGCGCCGACTCGGCCGCATGGAAAGCATCCACCAAACCGGTCTGCTTCCCGCTCTCGGCGTGGCTGGCCAGATCACGGGCCGCGCCAATGTTGCGGTCGGCAAACGCCAACCGCTCCTTGGCGCCGGTGACATTGCCGGAGACCGAACTCAGTGCCGCATCGTCGAATTCCTTGTGCAGCTCGGCCATCCGCTGTTCCGCCGGGGCGATGCGGCTGGTCAGTTCGACGTACTGCTGGGTCAGCCCGTCGAGCTGGGCCGGGGCGTTGATCACCAAATCCCGCAGCTTCTCGAAAGCCTCGGCCTGTGACTCCAGTTCGCGGTCGGCGCGCGCCGCCGACACGATTACCCGGGTCAGCAGGTCGCGGCGCTGCGCCGGCGTCTCGGGCGTGCTGTCATCAAGCTGCTGACGAACGGTAAAGGCTTGCGACAGCGCCGCTTTGGCGTTGTTCACCGCCTGGCTGAAGGGTTGGGTCCGCTGTTCACCGAACTCGTCGATCGCCAGCGTCAGCTCGTTGGAACTCGTGCGCACCGCGTTGTCGACCTCCACCACCATCGAGCGCGATAGGTCGTCGAGGGCCTCCAGCGGCACCGCGGCGAGCGCAGTCGGATCGGTGGGATCCACTCGTCGTGCCGCGGCCAACGCGGCGGCGCGCCGTCGCCGGCGGCGATAGCGCATCACGACCAGCAGGACCACGACGGCGACGACGATGATGCTTAACGCGGCCAGCAGTATCACCCGACCCGACGACGAGGGCGACGTGTTGAGCCCGTTGGCTGCGGCAACCGCGGCACCGCTCCAGTCGCCGTCGCGCAGCGCGGGTTCGATCTTGCTGCGACGCAGCTGATCAACCTGGTTTGCGTTGACGCTCTTGATCGCGGACGGAACGAAGAAGGCGTATGCCCGGCCGGTGGTGGATACGGCCAGCAGCGCGTCGTAGTCGCCCAAGTCGCTGACGCTTCTGATCTGCTTTGCCCAGTTCTCCGCGCTCTGTCCGTCGAAGTTGTCCACGTAGACGACCCACAGGCGGATGTGGCGATCGGCGTACAACCTGTCGGTGGCCGACGTCACCGCGGCGCGACCGGAATCCGAGAGGGCATTCGCGTTGTCGGTGACCTGATCCGATAGCCGGAACGGTGGCTGCGCGCCGGCCGGCGGCGCCAGCAGCAGCCCCGCAGCGAGACCCGTGAGGATCGTCAGGATCACGCCGAGCAGGCGAGCAGTGCGCATAGGTCAATGTAGCCCGCTTTCCCTGGCAGACTGTGCCTCGGTGACCACGAACAAGCAAGACCCCTACGACGACTTCGACCGTCAGCGGCGGGTGCGCGAAGCGCCGAAGACCGCGGGTCTGCCGGGTACGGAAGGTCAGCACCGCACCGACTTCGCACGGGACCGGGCCCGCGTATTGCACAGCGCCGCACTGCGCCGGTTGGCCGACAAGACGCAGGTGGTCGGACCCAGGGAAGGTGACACTCCGCGCACCCGGTTGACGCACTCGCTCGAAGTCGCGCAGATCGGGCGGGGGATGGCGGTCGGGCTGGGCTGCGACCTCGACCTCGTGGAGCTGGGCGGTCTGGCCCACGACATCGGGCACCCGCCTTACGGGCACAACGGCGAGCGCGCGCTCGATGAGTTCGCGGCCCTGCACGGCGGCTTCGAGGGCAACGCCCAAAACTTTCGGATCCTGACCAGTCTTGAGCCCAAAGTGCTTGATGCACAGGGTAATAGCGCGGGACTGAATCTCACTCGCGCCTCCCTGGACGCGGTGACCAAGTACCCGTGGACCCGTGGTCAGGGTCTTGGAAACGGGAGAAGCAAGTTCGGCTTCTACGACGAGGACCGCGAGCCGGCGGCCTGGGTTCGCCAGGGAGCGCCGGCGGATCGGACGTGCCTGGAAGCGCAGGTGATGGACTGGGCCGACGACGTCGCGTATTCGGTGCACGACGTCGAGGATGGCGTCGTTTCCCAACGCATCGACCTGCGCGTGCTCGCCGACGACGACGAAGCGGCCGCGCTGGCCAAGCTGGGGGAGAGCGAACTCTCCCGGGTGACCGCCGACGACTTCATGGCGGCCGCGCGACGGCTCTCGGGCCTGCCCGTGGTCGCCGCGGTAGGCAAATACGATGCAACGCTGGCGGCGTCGGTCGCGCTCAAGCGATTGACCAGTGAGTTGGTGGGCAGGTTCGCCTCGGCCGCCGTCGCGACCACGCGTGCCGCCGCCGGTCCCGGGCCGCTGGTGCGCTACCGGGCCGACCTGCAGGTGCCCGACCTGGTCCGTGCCGAGGTCGCCCTGCTGAAAATCCTGGCGCTGCAGTTCATCATGTCCGACCCGCGGCATCTGGAAACCCAGGCCCGTCAGCGCGAACGCGTCCACCGGGTGGCGCAGTGGCTGTACGCCGGGGCACCTCGAACGCTCGACCCGGTGTTCGCCGCGGCGTTCAACACCGCTGCCGACGACGGCGCCCGGCTTCGGGTCATCGTCGATCAGATCGCTTCCTACACCGAGGGCCGGCTGGAGCGTATCGACGCCCGTCAGGCGACAGGTTAGCGTTACCGGCATGACCAAACTCCCCGCCGCTACCGCGCTCTTGCTGTCGCTTCCCCTCGTGGCCGTGAGCGCATGCAATTCGCCCCAACATGCGAGCAGCCAGACGGGCACCACGCCTCCGGTCCAAAGTGGTTCTCCCGGCTCGTCGGCGACGGCGAGCCCGGCGCCGGGTGCCGGATCGCTCACGGCGCAGCTGAAGACGGCCGACGGGAGGGAAGTGGCCACGGCCACCTTCGATTTCAGCAACGGCTACGCCACCGTCACCGTCAAGACGGTTGCCTCCGGGATCTTGGCCCCCGGTTTGCACGGCATGCATGTCCACTCGATCGGCAAATGTGAGCCCAACTCCGTCGCCCCGAACGGGGGTCCGCCCGGAAACTTCTTGTCCGCCGGTGGGCACTACCAGGCGCCCGGGCACAGCGGGATGCCCGAGAGTGGCGACCTGACAATGTTCGAAGTGCGCCAAGACGGGTCCGGGTACTTGGTGACCACCACCGACGCGTTCACCAGGGACCAGCTGCTGGCCGGTGACAAGACCGCGTTGATGATCCACGGCGCCGAAAACAGCGACAACGCGATGGACCGAATCGCGTGCGGCGTGATCGGGACCGGCTAGCTCGCTCGTGATCGCCGTCGAAGCCGGCGTCTTAGACTGGGCCGATGGCCGGCCGGATCTCTGATCGCGATATCGCCGCCATCCGCGAACGGGCCCACATCGAGGACGTCGTCGGCGATTACGTTCAGCTCCGGCGCGCCGGCGCCGATTCGCTCAAGGGCCTGTGCCCGTTCCACAACGAGAAGTCACCGTCGTTCCACGTCCGCCCCAATCACGGCCACTTCCACTGCTTCGGCTGCGGCGAGGGCGGCGACGTGTACGCGTTCGTCCAGAAGATCGAACACGTCAGCTTCGTCGAGGCGGTTGAACTGCTCGCCGACCGGATCGGGCACACCATCAGCTACACCGGCCCGGCCACCAGCGTGCAGCGCGATCGCGGCAGTCGCAGCAGGCTCGTCGCGGCCACCGCGGCCGCGGCCGAGTTTTACGCGGCGGCGCTGGAGTCGGACGAGGCGGCACCGGCCCGCCAGTATCTGGCGGAGCGGAACTTCGACGCCACGGCGGCCCGTCATTTCGGTTGCGGATTCGCTCCGTCCGGTTGGGAGTCGCTGACAAAACACCTGCAGCGCAAGGGCTTCGAGTTCAAGGAGCTGGAAGCGGCCGGCCTGTCCCGGGAGGGGCGCCGCGGCCCGATGGACCGCTTCCACCGACGGCTCTTGTGGCCCATCCGCACATCGGCCGGCGAGGTGATCGGGTTCGGGGCCCGCCGGCTCTTCGACGACGACCCGATGGAAGCCAAGTACATCAACACGCCCGAGACGCTGCTGTACAAGAAGTCGTCGGTGATGTTCGGCATCGACCTGGCCAAGCGCGACATCGCCAAGGGACACCAGGCCGTTGTCGTCGAGGGCTACACCGACGTGATGGCGATGCACCTGGCCGGGGTCACCACCGCCGTCGCCTCCTGCGGCACCGCGTTCGGCGACGAGCACCTGGCCATGCTGCGCAGATTGATGATGGACGACAGCTTCTTTCGCGGCGAACTGATCTACGTTTTCGACGGCGACGCCGCGGGCCGGGCCGCCGCGCTGAAGGCGTTCGGCGGGGAGCAGAACCTGGCGGGACAATCGTTTGTCGCCGTCGCCCCGGACGGCATGGACCCCTGCGACCTGCGGCTGAAGGCCGGCGACGGCGCGCTGCGCGACCTGGTGGCGCGGCGAACCCCGTTGTTCGAGTTCGCCATTCGCACGACGCTCGCCGAAATGGACCTGGACAGCGCCGAGGGCAGGGTCGCCGCGCTGCGCCGCTGCTTGCCCATGGTGGGCCAGATCAAGGACCCCACGCTGCGCGACGAGTATGCCCGCCAGCTCGCCGGCTGGGTCGGTTGGGACGACGTCGCGCAAGTCATCGAGCGGGCGCGGAGCGAGGCCAAAAAGTCGAAGTCCCCGGCCCGGGGCCGCCCCGGATCCGACGCCCCTCGCCAAGCCGAGCAGCAGGCCGCCGTCGCGACCCCGGCCGAGCCCGCCGCCGCCCGTCCCGATCCGCGCGACCCAACCCTGTGGCCGCAGCGCGCGGCGCTCAAGTCGGCGTTGCAGTACCCGGCGCTGGCCGGCCCGGTGTTCGACACCCTGACCGTCGAGAGCTTCACCCACCCCGGGTACGCGGCCGTGCGCGCGGCCATCGAGGCCGCCGGCGGCACCTCCACCGGTGTCACGGGGGCGGAGTGGATCGAGGCGGTGCGCCACCAGACCACGTCGGCCCTGACCGCGGGCCTGATCAGCGAACTGGGCGTAGAGCCGCTGCCGGTCGACGAGGAAAAGCTGCCGCGCTACATCGCCGGGGTGCTGGCTCGCCTGCAGGAAGTGTGGATGGGCCGGCAGATCGCCGAGGTGAAGTCCAAGTTGCATCGGTTGTCACCGATCGAGCAGGGCGACGAGTACCACGCGCTGTTCGGCGACCTGGTCGCTATGGAGGCGTATCGGCGCAGCCTGTTGGAGCAGGCTAGCGGCGACGATCTGACGGCGTGAGGGCCGCCTCGGCCGGCCGCTCGACGTCGCGCTCCATAATGGCCGTCTGGTCGTCGATCTCGGTCAGCGTCACGAACCCGGCATCGGGTGAGATCCGGTTCGCGATCTTGCGGCGCCCCCCTTCGATCATCGACTTCGCCACGGGACTGCTGGTCAGCGCCCGATAGGTGCCGGCGATCTGCTCGTATCGGCGACGCCCGGCCCTCGAGCCCAGCAGGTAACCCAGTCCAAGCACCACGACATACCGGATCAAAGCGTTCCTCCCGACGATCGATGGCTCCATCCTGCCTCACCGGGCCGGGTGTGCGCGCGGTCGATCCCCCCAACCGCGGGGCAGATGTGTCGGTCCCCGCTAGTTGGGCGCGGTTATGCCAGTACGCTAGAGTCGTCCCGCGATCGGGTTAGTCCCCTGTAGCTCAATTGGCAGAGCGTTCGGCTGTTAACCGAAGGGTTGGAGGTTCGAGTCCTCCCGGGGGAGCTAGCATTTGCGCAGCTCAGAGATCCTGCTTAGCTCACCAAACAAAAGTCTGTGCGATTAGCTAACGATGCTTTGCTGCCCAACCCCGCCCTGGCGGTTAACTGCTGCGCTGCCCCGCGTGGGTGAGCACGTGCAAGCAACACCTCTAGATAGGCGTGAGTCGAGCTAGTTGTTTTCTTCCTGGGTTATGGTGGGCTGCTCTCCGGCACTCGCCACGGAAGGGCTCGACACTTGCACCTCCTTATGAGGTTTCTTCCGGAACCAGCCGAAATACGCGAGTGCCAGACTGATGCCTAAATAGAACGCAGCCTCAGTCCACATGTATCCGGCACCCCACTTTGTCCCGGGCCATACAGGCTCGGTGAGCATGCCGCGAGATGCACCCACGCCAAGCATGGCGTTCGTGTAAGCCAGCCCCGCTAGCAATCCCGCGAAGAACTTGCACAGTTCGCGACCCATATCGTTTCCTCCTTGAACCGACGCCTGTTGTCTACCGCGTTCGCGTCGCTGTCTCGGACGGTAGCTTGTGCTCACAGTAGGTACCGCCGTGAGTCCTGCACATGTCGTCAAACCATTTGTTGGTTCGCTGATCGAGGTTGTCCCGGGTCTCGTAGAACTTGAGGTGGCGGTCCCTCGCTCGAGACCTGCCGTGTGGTAGGTGTCGGGCGTTCGACCAAGAACACCAACAGAGAGGGACCGCCGTGAAGAAGAGTAACCAAAGCCGGCCCGTGGACGCGACCGCGCCCGGGGTTCCGGACCGGGCCAGCGTGGCGATGGTCGAGATCGCGAGAACATGCACGGGGCCTGCTGGCGCTGGCCGTGGGTGCGGGCCTGCAGGTGATGCAGGCGTTGATGGAGGCCGATGTGACTGCGCTGGCCGGGCCGAAGGGCAAGCACAACATGACGCGGACCGCGGTGCGGCACGGCGGTGAGCGCGGGTCAGTAACCGTTGCTCGGGCGGGCGACGCGTGCCGGTGACTCGCCCGCGGGTGCGGGCCGCCGACGGGTCCGGTGAACTGCCAATCGCGTCGTATGAGTTGTTCGCAGCTCGACGGAGATCCTGGGCAAGATGGCGATGGAGAAGATGCTCGCCGGGCTCTCGACCCGCCGCTACCCGGTCGGGCTGGAGCCGGTCGGCGGGCAGGTCGCCGAATCATCCTCGGCGACAAGCAAATCCGCGGTCTCCCGCCGCTTCGTGGCACTGACCGAAACCGCGCTGGCCGAGCTGCTGTCGCAGGATCTGTCCGGGCTGGATCTCGTCGCGCTGATGATCGACGGGGTGCACTTCGCCGAATCCTGCTGTGTCGTCGCCCTGGGCATCGACATTGAGGACAACAAGCACCCGCTGGCGCTGGTGGAGGGCTCGACCGAAACGCGACCCTGGTCACCGACCTGAGCGGGGTCTGGACGTGACCCGCCCGATGCTGGTGTGCCTTGATCGGGTCCAAGGCCCTGCGCAGGGCTGTGGTCGCCGTGCTCGACCGCGCGGTCATCCAACGCTGCCAACTGCATAAGATTCGGAACGTGAAAGATCTTCTGCCGCAACGACTTCGGGCCAGCGTCGGCCGCAGGATGACCGGCGCCTACCACGCCGACTCGGCGCTGCAGGCCGAGGCCGCCCTGCAGGCCCTCGCCAAGGAGTTGGACCGCACCCATCCCGGTGCGGCGGCCAGCCTGCGTGAGGGCCCGACGAGACTTCACCGTGCTGCGACTGGGAGTCCGCCCACGCTGGCGCGTACGCTGCGCTCGACGAACTGCATCGAGTCGATGATCTCCGTGTGCCGCGAGCTCGCCGCCGACGTCGACCGCTGTCGCGACGGTCCGGTGGCGGTCGCGGGTTCGCCGACGTCATGGTCGAGGGCGGCAAACAGTTCCGCCGCGTCAACGGTCGCCTGCACTACGGACGCTCCGTGTCGCCCTCGAGCGTGCGTTCGCCGAACCTGTCGGACCCGTCGTGCACAATGCCGAGGTCCGCGCAGGCGATGATCAGGGCCGCCCCCGAAGTTCCACGGAACACGGGACATCCGGTCGCTGAATCGACCTCATGCCATTGCACGGCAAAGTAGATCAAGGCAGCGAGCGCTCCGGTGGTGACGACGACCATCAGCCAGAACAGAGTCGGCGATGGCCACGTAGTGACGTTGCTTATCAGGACCGACATAAGACGCTTGGAAACCCTTACCCTTGGTAGGAAGCGCTCTGATGTGCCCCCAGCTACGTTGCCCGGTTCTAGCTGACACTGCTTTATTTCCTCTCTAATTCCACCCGCATACGTTGCGCGGACTAGCGCGATCCGGTTCCTGTGCTGTCGCCCCACCTGTCCTCGGGTGTGCGAATTGCGGTCTCGCCCCCGACACTGTATTTGTGCAGGCGAACGCACACACCGCGGACCGGGCGGCCGGCAGCGAGTCCACTCGGGCCATGTCGTGAATGGCTTCGGGCGCAACGTCTTTCAGGAGGGCTCATGGAGTTTCTGGTCACCATGACCACGCACGTTCCGGACGGAACGCCAACCGAGGCCGTCGACGAGATCCGGTCCCGGGAGGCCGCGCATTCCCGCGAGCTGGCCAGGCAGGGGCACCTGCTGAGGTTGTGGCGTCCGCCGCTGCAACCGGGCGAATGGCGCACCCTCGGCCTGTTCGCCGCCACCGACGCCGCGGAACTCAAGGAGGTGCTCGCGTCGATGCCACTGCGCATCTGGCGCACCGACGAGGTCACGCCCCTGACCCCGCATCCCAACGACCCGGCGGGCGATCGGGGATGAGTATCCCCCGGCCGGACGAACCCGGCGCCGCTCACAACAAGTAGGTCAGGCGCCATTCCTTCCGCTTGCGGCGCCCCCACCGGCCAACTCCACCAGCGCCGAGGCGAGCTTGAACAGCGGTACCTCGTGTCGTTCGCTGGGACCCCTACAGGAAGTTGTCACCGCGCGTCGGCGGATCGTATGTGCTTGACTCACAACGGATTTAAACTTGCTCGAGCTCAGCGTTGGTCGGCGCAGGCTAGATGGAGAAGTCCTCGCCGTGCCACACTCCGGCCTCGGGCGGCCGGATGACACGACCATTCTGCGGGCCGTCGTTCAACGACTCGAGCTTGGCCACCCTGGTGAGCAGGGACTGCAGGCTGACACCCACGAGGTCGGGCATCATCGAGTCGTCGGGGGTGCCCCGGCCGGCGCGGCTGATGACCTGCCCGGGTACGCCGACGACCACCGCGCTCGACGGCACCGGCTTGACCACCACGGCGTTGGCGCCGATCCGGCTGTCGTCGCCGATTTTGATCGCGCCGAGGACCTTGGCTCCGGCGCCGATGATTACGCGGTCGCCGACGGTCGGGTGACGTTTCCCGGTGTCCGCGCCGCTGCCGCCGAGGGTGACGCCGTGATAGATCGTGACGTCGTCGCCCACCTCGGCCGTTTCGCCGATCACCACGCCGGTCGCGTGGTCGATGAACAGGCCGGTGCCGAGGACGGCGCCCGGGTGGATGTCGACCCCGGTCAGAATACGGGTGAGTTCCCCGAACGTGCGAGCGGCCAGCCTGGCGCCGCGCTTCCACAGCCAGTGGCTGATCCGGTGGCCCCAGATCGCGTGCACGCCTGGGTAGGCGAAGATGACCTGCAACGTGGTGGGCTTGGCGGGGTCCCGCTCTCTGGCCGCCCGAATGTCGTTGCGTATCGCTGCGAGCATGGCTAATCCGCCAGGTCGGCGAACAGCGCGGTGCTCAGGTACCGCTCACCGAAGACGGGGAGGATCACGACAACGAGCTTGCCGGCGTTCTCGGGTCGGCGGGCGACCTGCAGGGCGGCCACCACCGCCGCGCCCGATGAGATGCCGACCAGCAGGCCCTCTTCTCGCGCCAAGCGCCGGGCCAAATTGAGCGCGTCCTCGTTGCCGACGGTGATGATCTCGTCGACCAGGTCGAGCTCGAGCACCGGCGGGATGAAACCGGCGCCGATGCCCTGGATCGGGTGCGGGCCCTTCTGGCCGCCGGACAGGACCGGCGACGCGGCCGGCTCGACCGCGACGAACTGGGCCGACGGTTTGCGTTCCTTGATGACCTCGGCGACGCCGGTGATGGTGCCGCCGGTGCCGACGCCGGAGACGAAGATGTCGATCTTCCCGTCGGTGTCGCGCCACACCTCCTCCGCGGTGGTCTTGCCGGTGGATCGCCGGGTTGGCCGGGTTCTCGAACTGCTGCGGCACGAAGTACCGCTGGTCGGTCTTGGCCAGCTCCTCGGCCTTGGCGATGGCGCCCGGCATGCCGTCGGCGCCCGGCGTCAGGACGAGCTCGGCGCCTAGCGCGCGCAGCAGCATCCGTCGCTCGATGCTCATCGTCTCGGGCATGGTCAGGACGCAGCTGGTAGCCGCGCGCCGCGGCGACCATCGCCAGCGCGATGCCGGTGTTCCCGCTCGTCGGCTCGAGGATGATGGTGTCGGGCTTGATCAGGCCCGCTTGCTCGGCGGCATCGATCATCGCGACCCCGATGCGGTCCTTCACGCTGTTCGCCGGGTTGAAGAATTCGAGCTTGGCGACGACGTCGGCGACGGCGCCTTCGGTGACGCGGCGCAGCCGGACCAGCGGCGTGTTTCCGATTAGTTGTGTGACGTCCTCGGCGATGCTCATGTAGACTTCCTTAAGCGTTATCGGTCCGGGTCGGTAGGGGCTCGTCGGCCTGCCAGGTGATGTCGAACTCTATGGCTGACGTCGGTGGGGATGGCTAGCGCAACGGGGGTGAATCGATGTGACGCGCCGTCCAATGCCACTCCGGTCAGTACGCGTCCGGTGAGGTCGTGCGGAGTTGTTGCGGTCACTGTCGTGGCCGACGTACCCGGTGCGCGACGAATGTAGAAGTCCGTTCCCGGCTGGACTGCGTCGATGTCTAGACCGTCCGCGTCGACGAGCGGGTGTCCGTCAGTGACGGTGAGCGTCAGCGGGGTATTTGCACCTGGAAGGGTCCGATGAGGTCGGCGTCGGCGATAGCGTGGTATCGATGAGTCGCGGCTCGTCGGAGTTGGGGGTGCGAAGGCTCGGCCGCCCCGCTGAGCAGGTAGTTGTACAGGTGCACGACTCGTCGGCGTTGCGGTAGTGCCGAGTACCGGTCAGCCAGAAACAGACGTGCTCGATCGTCGCGTGCCGGTCTCGGATGTGCGATCAGCCGGTAGTAGCGATAACCGCGTCCGCCGCGGCCGTGGCTGCTGGTCGACAGCGTGCTGCCCTCGCCCAGCGTGCGCTGATAGCCGCCCCGCCGGGTGCCGGTGGTCAGCGTGATCCCGAAACATCTTGCCAGTCAACGCCATTGGCCGATTTCTGGAGCTTCAGGCCGACGGCGGTGTCAGAGGCCGTGCACACCGAGTAGCCGCCCAGCTGTGGTTGGCCGTCGAATTCGAAGGTGATGACCGATCCGGGTCGCGACGGTTCACCGCGATCGGGCTCGTTGAGCGGCCGGGTGTCCAGGGCCAGGCCGTTGGTCAGATACCAGATCGCGGCCTGGGTTGCCGCGATCGCCTCGTGTTCGCTGATGTTGGCCGGCCCCATCGGATAGCCGGCTGCGCGCAACCGTTGGCTCAGTTCGGCGGTGGTGCAGCATCGGGAAGGAGTGGCGCACGATCCAGTCGACTTCGGCTTCGCAGCCGCGGGCGCGCAGGTGGGGCAGGGTGGACCAGGTCCCCAGGCGGTAGCGGGACGGGAGGTGCGGCGCGATGCCGGTGAAGTCCAGCGAGTAGGCCAGCAGGTTGGGGTTGAGCCGGATCAGATCGGTGCGCGCGCAGCTGCCGTCGGTGAACACGATCCTGTCGACGGTGTGGGAGTAGGTGCCGCCTCGGTAGCGCGTCATGCGGGTGACTTCGGTCGCCGGCCGGACTATGACACGATGACGGGTCGCCACCGGCGCCAGGGCGCGGTGGGGCAAGGACAACACGGTCATGGGTGGTTGATCTTCCTGAAAGAGGTTGGAGCTAGCGCGCATCCGTTCCGCGGGGCGGGCTGCGGGTCTACCCGCTGCAGGGAAAGCGCGAGGATTTCTACAGCGTCAGAAGGGCGTCAGGAAATCAACAACCGCAACAACAACAGTCCGCGGCGGGGCAGCGCGAAGGAACGAAGCGCAGCTGAACGGCCTGTTGCATGGGCCCCACTATAGGGCCCTTAAAGATCACTGTCAGATTTCGGGCCCGTTTCGTCGGTTTGACTCAGCCCCGGTGTAAACCTTCTGTGTCGGCTTTACACTTGCCTACGCTTGGCGCGCGCGACCGCTCATGGTGGGCGATCATGGATCTGCCGCACCCGCTGCAGCATTCGACCGAGCACGGAAGGACCACGATGACGTCGGCTCAAAGTGAGTCCCAGGCACTTGGCGATCTCGCTGCCCGGCAGCTCGCCAACGCGACGAAGACCGTCCCGCAGCTCTCGACCATCACCCCACGCTGGTTGCTGCATTTGCTCAGCTGGGTGCCGGTGGAGGCGGGCCTGTACCGAGTCAACCGGGTGGTCAACCCCGAGAGTGTCGCGATCAAGGCCGAAGAGGGCGCCGGCACTGAAGAACCGCTGCCGGAGACCTACGTCGACTACGAAACCAGCCCGCGCGAGTACACGCTGAGGTCGATTTCGACCTTGGTCGACATTCACACCCGGGTTTCCGACCTCTACTCCAGCCCGCACGATCAGATCGCCCAGCAGCTGCGGCTGACCATCGAGACGATCAAGGAGCGCCAGGAGTTCGAACTGGTCAACAGCCCCGAGTACGGGTTGCTCGCGCAGGCGACCCCCGAGCAGACGATCCAGACGCTGGCCGGGGCCCCGACGCCCGACGATCTCGACGCACTGATCACCAAGGTCTGGAAGACGCCGAGCTTCTTCCTGACTCACCCGCTGGGCATCGCCGCGTTCGGTCGCGAGGCCACCTATCGGGGTGTGCCGCCGGTGGTCGTGAGCCTGTTCGGCGCGCAGTTCATCACCTGGCGTGGCATTCCGCTGATTCCGTCGGACAAGGTGCCGATCGAAGACGGCAAGACCAAGTTCATCCTGGTGCGCACCGGCGAGGAACGCCAGGGCGTGGTGGGCCTGTTCCAGCCGGGCCTGGTCGGCGAGCAGGCGCCCGGGCTGTCGGTGCGGTTCACCGGCATCAACCAGTCGGCGATCGCGAGCTACCTGGTCACCCTGTACACGTCCTTGGCCGTGCTCACCGACGACGCGCTCGCCGTGCTCGATGACGTCGCCGTGGACCAGTTCCATGAGTACAAGTGAGTACCGCGCGGTAGACGCCGAAAGCGAGCTGCCGATCAGCGCCGCGGAGCTCGCGGCGCTGGCCAGCCAGTTGTACGCGGCCAGCATCCGGCCCGGTCCCGACAGCCCGCCGCAGACGGCGCCGGTCGCCCCGCGCGGTGGCGCGCCGGATACCACGGCCGCCACATCGGCCGGTCAGACGACGGCTGGCGCGTCGGATCCGTTCCTGCCACCGGTTCCCGCTCGGCGTCACCGACGTCTACGTTCCGGCGCCGACGTCTCCGGAACCGGAGCCGCCACCGCAGACGGTTCCCGTCGCCCCGCGCGGCGACGTGCCCGACACGACGGCGGCACCGTCGGCCGGCGAGACGCCGGCGGCGTCGCGGATCCGTTCTGCCGCCCGGCATCGGTGACCTCAGCGCATTCGCGGTGCCCACCGATGGCATCGTCCCGACCTTGCCGGGAGTACTGGCAGGCACGGCCCCGACCGTTCCGGTGGCTCCCCGCGGTTCAGCACCGTCGTGGCTTACCGGGGCACCGTCGGTGCTCGACCTCGGTTGGTCCGACGCGCCACCGGTTGCGCCGGTTGGCGACGAGCAACTATCGCTTTCTGACCAAGGCGACCCGGTGCCGCAGTTGCCCGACGAGCACGAGGTGTTCGACGTAAACGCGGTGCGGGCGGACTTCCCGATCCTCAAGGAGATCGTCAACGGCAAGCCGCTGATCTGGTTCGACAACGCGGCGACCACCCAGAAGCCGCAGGTGGTTATCGACCGGCTGTCGTACTTCTACGCCCACGAGAATTCCAACATCCATCGCGCGGCGCACGAATTGGCGGCCCGGGCAACCGATGCCTACGAAGAAGCCCGTGACACCGTTCGGCGATTCATCGGCGCGCCGAAGGACGAAGAGATCATCTTCGTGCGCGGCACCACCGAAGCGATCAACCTGGTGGCTTATGCGTGGGGCGGAAAGCATTTGCTGCCCGGCGATGAGATCGTTATCACTCATTTGGAGCACCACGCCAATATCGTCCCGTGGCAACTCCTTTCGCAGCAGACCGGTGCGATCCTGAAAGTCGCACCGGTCGACGACGCCGGCAATTTGCTGATGTCGGAATTCGAGGACCTGCTGGGACCCAGGACAAAACTGGTCGCGGCCACCCAGGTGTCCAACGCGCTGGGCACCGTGACGCCGGTCGAGCAGATCGTCGAATTGGGCCACCGCTACGGCGCCCGGGTGCTCATCGACGGTGCCCAGTCAATTCAGCATCTGCCGGTCAACGTCGCCGAGCTCGGCGTCGATTTCTTCGTCTTCTCCGGGCACAAGATTTACGGCCCCACCGGGATCGGTGTGCTGTACGGGACCGAGGAGGCGCTGGCCGAGACGCCGCCGTGGCAGGGCGGTGGCAACATGATCGCCGACGTCACCCTCGAACGCTCGCTGTATCAGGGCCCGCCGAGCAAGTTCGAGGCCGGCACCGGCAACATCGCCGACGCCGTCGGGCTGGGGGAGGCGCTGCGTTACGTCGAGCGACTGGGCATCGAGCGGATCGCCGCGCACGAGCACGCCCTGCTGGACTATGCGACCCCGCGCCTGGCCGACATCCCCGGCGTCCGTCTGGTGGGCACCGCAACGGAGAAGGCCAGCGTGCTGTCGTTTGTCCTGGCCGGACACGATCCGCTCGAGGTGGGTAAGGCGCTCAACGCCGA
>CAWDJC010000024.1:0-252770 GCA_963802525.1 uncultured Actinomycetota bacterium
TTTCTTCACCTCGGGGTCGTTGTCGTTCTCGTAGTCGAGATCGAAGAGGTGATTCTCAGTGCGTTCCCCCTCGGCGAGCAACAGATCCATCTCACGTGCAATGAGGTATTGCCGCTCTGAATTGTCGGTAGCCATACGTCAGTTTCTACCCCGCGGCCCACGGCGGAGTGCCACCTGACCTTCGGTAGGAGAACGGACGTGACCTCCAACAACGACAACGCCGCGTCAGTCGGCTTCTACTGCCCGCAGTACCGGTGAGGAGGGCGGGTGAAGTGCCGTGTCGGCGGCACGGACCTAAGCTCTGCCCATGCGCGACATCGAGACCATCGATGCTGCTCGGATCCAGATCGCCTGGTCCGCGCCTGACTAGACGGTATGGGGGCTGGCCCGAGGCCGAAGGCCTCGCGCTGCAAAACGATTCGTGGGTTACGGCGCCGGTGAACACTCACGCGGTAGAGCCACATTGTAGATTCAGGAGGCCTCCGGTGAGCGTTCAGGGGTATGAGTGTCGGGTTGGATGTGCATGCGCTTTCGGTCGTTGCGCATGCCGTCGACGAGGAAAGCGGTCGTTGCGCGGCACGGCGGTGTCCGGCCCACGACGAGGCCCTGGGCTGGTTGCGCCAGCGGCGGGGTCGGCTGCGGGTGGCCTACGAGGCTGGGCCGACGGGTTCGGTTTAGGGCGGGCCTTGATCGAGGCCGGGATGGCGTGCGGGTGGCGGCGCCGTCGAAGTTGGACCGCCCATCTGGGGATCGGGTCAAGACCGACGCCCGTGACGCTGCGGATCTGCTCGGCTGCTGCGGCTGGGTGAGATTACGCCGGTGATGGTGTCCCGGCCGAGGTCGAGGCGGCACGAGATTTGGTGCGGGCCCGGGAGGACGCTCGGGGTGATCTGATGCGGGTGCGGCACAGGTTATCGAAACTGCTGCTGCGGCAAGGGCCGGGTGTATTCCGGTGGGCAGGCCTGGACCGGGTTGCACGAGACGTGGCTGCGTCAGCAGCGGTTTACCGACGCCCATACCGCAGGCAGCATTCGACCATCACTTCGACGCGGTCTTATCGGCGGCGGCGGCGCGTGATCATCTCGATGAGCAGATTGTGGGGGTGGCAGCATCGCCGCGGTGGGCCGACACAGTGGACCGCCTGGGATGCCTGCGCGGCATTTCGGCATTGACCGGGCTGGCGCTGGCGGTGGAGATCGGTGATTGGAGCAGATTCACCGGCGCCTCGATTGGGGCCTACGTCGGTCTAGTCCCAACCGAGTACTCCTCGGGCGCCTCGCGGGTGCTGGGCTCGATCACCAAAGCCGGCAACGCCCACGTGCGACGCTTGTTGATCGAAGCGGCCTGGCATCATCGGGCCTCCTACCGCCATCCGGGACCAACGATGCGGGCCCGCTGGGCCAAGGTCGACCCAGCCCTAAAAGCACGCGGGCATGCCGGCAACCGGCGACTGCATCAGCAGTGGTGCCGGTTCCTAGAACGCAAGAAGCACCCCGCAGTCGCCAACGTCGCGATTGCTCGACAACTGGCCGGGTGGTGCTGGTCACTGGCCACCCTGAACTAACCCCGGGCCAGATGACTTGATCGGCAGCACCAGCCGGCCGACGGCGAAGTAGGCGAACTGGATCTGCGTATCAACTATGAGCCACAACAAGATTCACACTCTGCCACGTGACGCTCGTGACTAGAAAGCAGCCACCGTTTCGCGCCGAACCATCGTCTTGCGGTACCCAACCCGCGCATATCAGTCTGACACCACCGTCGTTGACCAACGACCGCCACCACACCGACTGGCACCGATCAAACGAAGGCCGCCCCGGCACAAAACCGGGGCGGCCTTCACCTGCCTATTGACAAACCACGCCTGACATATCAGTTGATCGGGGCCGCCCCTGCTCTCCACGGAGCGGCCCGATCCATTTCGCCTCGGGCAGTGGCGCCGCGGGCGCTTAGTCACGCCGGGCTTATGTCTGGCACCCGCGCAGACCCCTAACGGCTCGGTTCCTGTCTCACGGTGCGAGCCTGACAAAGCCCGGCGGCATGGATGGCGCCGGTGACGGCTTCGCCGGACCGCCATCGCCGTTGCCGCCAGTGCTACCACTGCCGTTGCCGCCACCGCCGTTGCCACCACCGCCGCCACTGCCGGCAGCGTCCCCCGGCTGCGGACCAACAGCGGGAGGCGCCAGCTGTTGCGGTGGAGGCGGCGGCTGTTTTGGTGGAGGCGGCGCGATCGGCCGTGTGGCGTCTGGATCTGCGCCGCGGGCGGCGGTGGTGCCGGAAGCTGCGGCGGGTTCGGCTGGGCGACCTTCCCGGAGGGAACCGCTCCGATCAGCGAGGCCAGCGCTGGGCCATGCGCGTCACAGTCCGACCGGTTCCCTCCGTAGCGGCCCGACGCGAAAACGCCGCCTTCCATCAAGTGTCGCAGCCGCACCGCACCGATCCCCGTCGCTTGCTGCCACGCCGCCGACATGTTGATCATGTCCAACGCCGGCGGCGGCTCCCGAAGATCGCTTCCTGAGTTGACCGCGTTGTGCATGTACGGGGCGACCCTGTGCGTCGACTCATTCGATGCCGGCGCGGGATTAGCCATGATGGAAGCTAACTTGCTTTGATCGTACGGGCAGTAGGCCTCCACTGCCGCAGTGATGAATCGGGCCTCGGTGCGCGCGAGGCGACCGGGGGGGTATCGGCCTAAGGTCGGGTCGATGCTATACGCATGACCCACCATCGCGTCCACTAAGCCGTCCGCCGGCATGCCGGCATCGAGTGTGCGACAAATTTTATGGGCTGTGTCGATGAGGCTTGGCACGTTCTCGACGGCAGGGATGCCTTCTTCATCGAGCAGTGCCAAAAACTGGTCGTCTTGGTTTGCGTCGGCCGCTGCTGCGCCGCCGCGCAGAATTGCGGCGCCGGTTAGCACCACGATGGTGGTTACCAGGGCGCCGGAGTGGCTGGTGGTGCCGGTGAACCTGGTGATGCCGGTAAACATGGCAGGGTTTCCGTTCTGCTAGGGCCCCCCTGACCGGGTTTTGGATTGTGATCTATGCGCCAGACATGTGGCTGCCGGGTCAGGTTTTCCCGGCACCCTGGGAAAACAAACTTCGCCCAAATCTGCCCAAAAGCCGCCCCGTCATGCGGGAAGCTAGGAGCGTGGGTCAGTATTGGGATTTGAAGGAACCCGCAAAATCGCGAGGCCCTGAGATCGCCGCTGACGAACGAAAACAGGCCGGTCCATCAAATCTAGCCAGCGCGGATTCCGAAGTTTCACCTGCGGAACTCGTGATTGGGATTACTGACCCACGCTCCTAGCTCCAGGACAGTTACCAATTATGCTCCGCCGTGGCAGCTTGAAAACCCTTAGTTGCGGTGTGACCTCGGTGCGCCGATGCTCCGGGGCCATTCCCACGCGCATACACCCCTTGCACGCAGCCCGCGCCGAGGAGTTCAGGGGTTAACCCGGATACAGGAACGCCACGTTGGCAGTGCTCGACGCAACGATGCCGTACAACGCTTCCGTTGTCGCGCCGGTCGTCGGTATCGTGATGACCCCGTTAGCCGCGACCTGCAACCCACCAGTCGCGCGGCCAGCTCCCACAGGGAGACGTAATCGGCCACCTCAAGGTTCGGTTGGATCAGACCAAATTGTGCTTGTTGGTGATGATCGGGGTGCGTGCTGATGGCCGCAAGGAACTCGTCGCGATCACCGACGGCTACCGCGAGTCCACCGAGTCGTGGGCCGATCTGCTGCGCGACTGTCGCCGCCGCGGCATGACCGCGCCGGTGCTGGCCGTCGGGGACGGGGCGTTGGGGTTCTGGAAGGCGGTGCGTGAGGTGTTCCCGGCTACCCGCGAGCAGCGGTGCTGGTTCCACAAGCAGGCCAATGTCCTTGCCGGACTGCCGAAATCCGCGCACCCCGCCGCCTTAGCGGCGCTCAAGGACATCTACAACGCCGAAGACATCGACAAAGCTCAGGTGGCCGTCAAGGCGTTCGAGCTGGACTACGGCACCAAGTACCCCAAGGCAGTCGCCAAGATCGTCGGCGACCTCGACGTGCTGCTGGAGTTCTACCGCTATCCCGCTGAGCATTGGATCCATTTGCGGACCACCAATCCGATCGAGTCGACGTTTGCCACCGTGCGTTTGCGCACCAAGGTCACCAAAGGCCCCGGTTCGCGCAGGGCGGGGATTGCCATGGCCTACAAGCTGATCGACGCCGCTCAAGCCCACTGGCGGGCGGTCAACGCACCGCACCTGGTCGCCCTGGTCCGCGCCGGCGCCATCTTCCACAAAGGCAAACTGCTCGAGCGACCCACCGACATCACCCCACCCGAACCGGCCGAATCGACCGAAACGGAGGTCGCCTGAAACACCCGATCCACAGGTTTTGATGCGATGAAGGGGCGGGGCCTCCGCTCCTCGTGACGTTCCCGGCGGATGCTGGGGGTGTTCACTTTCCACGAATCACGGGAGGCCCCTATGGACGAGTATGACGGTAGGCAGTTCGTCGGGATCGATCTGCATCGGCAGCGGTCGGTGATCGTGCGCCAGTCCGAGTCTGGTGAGCAGCTCTCGGCGGTACGGATCGTCAACGACCCGGTCGCGTTGCAGCTGCAGCTTGAGGACGCCGGCGCCGACCCCGAGGTGGTGCTGGAAGCAACGTACGGATGGTATTGGGCGGTCGATGTGCTGCAAGCCCACGGAGCGCGGGTGCATCTGGCACATCCTTTGGGGGTCAAAGGATTTCGGTACCGTCGAGTGAAAAACGACGTGCGCGACGCTGGTGATCTGGCCGATCTGCTGCGGATGGGCCGCTTGCCCGAGGCGTGGATCGCCCCGCCGCAGACACGGGAACTGCGGGAGTTGGTGCGTTACCGGGCCAAGCTGGTCGCGCTCCGATCTGGCCTGAAAGCCCAGACCCATGCCGTGCTGGCCAAAGCAGGGGTATTGATCACGGCCGCGGATGTGTTCGGCGTCACCGGCCGGCAACGCCTGGCGAAGGTGCCGCTGGAACGGGCCTACGCCGAACGAATCCACTCATTACTCGAGCTCATCGATACTCTTGACGGCCACGAAACACGCTTTGCAGCGATGATCGCCGAGCGGTTGCGCACACATCGGGGCTATCAAGCGATCCAGCAGCTGCCCGGCGTCGGACCGGTGTTGGCGGCGGTGTTCGTCGCCGAGGTCGGCGACGTCCACCGGTTCAAAGATCCTGCACACTTGTGCGCGTGGGCCGGTTTGACCCCCACACACCGCGAATCCGACACCGTCGTTCGGCGCGGGCACATCACCAAACAGGGCAGCAAACTTGTGCGATGGGCCGCCGTCGAGGCCATCCAGCGCCAGCCAGACAGCACCAAAATCGCCCGGGATCGCAAACGGATCGAGGACCGCCGCGGCCGCAACATCGCCAAGGTGGCTGCGGCCCGCAAACTGCTCACCCTCGTCTACTACGGGCTGCGCGACGAACACATCCGCGCGCTGGCCCACCGCCAGGCAGCGTGAGCATCTCGGACGCAACACGCGCGCGGTCGTGCAATTGTCTGACCCCCGTATCCCGGCGCGGTCGCCGACTTGATTGATCCCGCGTGCTGCACGCACAACGCTCCATGCCCCCATAGCGCGGGGCGAAGGGATGACCGGCAGCCGAGATCTCGGCCCTGCCCAAACGCATACGCATCACTATGGAGACGTTGCACCACAACCACATACCCTTGCCGATGCCCGGCTTCGACTCCTGACCGAGCGCGCGCTGAACCTCGCCGACCCCGCCGTCAAGGTCGCTCGTCCTCGCTGCGCTGCGGGCGCTCCACCTTGACACCGGGGTTCGGTTCAGCGCTGTCCACATGGAGGTCGGAACCAGGCAAAACACCCCTTGACAATGCCCCGCCCCTTCAGGGATGACAATTTCTCTGCGGGCGTTTCTGCAGGCCACCGTCGGGCCAGGCCAGGCCGACCTGGAAGACTACGGATATTTCCCGTTGCCCAACCAGTTCCAGTCGAAAGTCGTTAGCGCCGTCAACGCCATCAGCTAAGACGTCACACTCATCGCCGATCCCAGTGGCGCAGCCCTGCTCCGCTACGGAAGCGCCCGCCACATCAGGAGCAAAAGGGTGTTGGTGGTGGTCATTGTTGGTCTCCTTCCGACTTTGGTAATCCCATGTAGTAACTACCTAGGCAGCTGCTTGCTGCAGGTGGCTTTCCTGGCATTCCCGCGCCTGCGCGATGTACTTCACGAGAGTCCGTGCCTGCTCGGCCGCGGCACCGAAAGCCTCGCGCCGCTGAGGGCCGGAACCTCGCCCCGCCCGGTGTGTTTGTCGCGATTCACCGCCGGGCGGGGTCGAGGCAGCGAACGCGCACCGGCGGCGGCGCGCTGGCGCGCGCGGAAGGCTTGCACCTTGGCCTTGTTGCCGCATGTGCCCATCCCACACCAATGCCGGTTCTTTGCTCGCGACGAGTCCAGGTAGAGCCGCGTGCATCCCGCGTGAGCGCAACGTTTGACGTTCTCGATGTCGGCTCCGGCGAGCAGATCGAGCAGATCCGCGGCCAGGCTAGCGAGCAGTTGCGATGCGGTGCCCTCGCGGCTAGTCGATCCGGTTCTGTGCAATCGCGGCGTGAGCTGGGGGCGGGACGCATGCTCGTTGAGCAGGTCGACGTCGGCGAGTTGGGGCCTCCGGTGCTCGAGTCGAGCGATAACGGTCCGGTAGATGGCCTCGCGCAGTTCGATTGCGGCCGCGAGATCGTCGTCAGTGACATCTATGCCGGCATCCAGCAGCCCCGCCTGAACCGCCCAGTCCGACAGCAGCCGAGGGTCCGTCAACAGTTCCTCGCGCGTTGAAGTGCGGTGTCTCATCGTGCCAGCAAAGTCCAGGCACCGGCGTCCGCTGACATAGACGAATTTCATGTAACCACCTTGACAGGTTTCATCGCCGGGTGCAAGGTGTAACTATCTAAGACAGTTACATAGCCGGACGGATTCGTTTAGCACAACTCCGCGGTAGCGCGAACGGGAAGAGCATCTCGAGCGTCTAAGCGAGTAACCAGCCGTCTTATTCAGTGAGGAAGGTGGAAGGAACCCTCAACATGATCACGAAAATGCTTGTCAGCGCTGCTATCATTCTCGGCTCCCTCGTTGTGGGAGCAGCACCGGCCAGCGCCGACCCGAACTCGGCCGGCACCGGTCCGAACCCGTTCGGCGGCCTCAGCTGCAACTGCCGAGAGACAGCTCCACCCGGCAGCCCGGCTCTGACGGCAGAGATAAATCGGGGACTCCAGCAGGGCCACTCTGCCTGGTTGCCAGGACTACCGGCACCGACCCAGCCCCAGCAACCGAAGCCGTAATTTGGTGCGGCCCGCCAGAAACGGACGGTGATGATCGGTGTCGGTGTGGAAGGCACAACGGAGCTTTGTGACCCCCCGACATCAAGACCTCTACTGAATGCCGGTTGGGCGGCGAACCATCCAAAAGCATGAACCGTCTCACCAACGAGGCACCAACGAGGGACGTGAAATGAACAACTTTCCTCAAACGAGGAAGGGACGCCTGATGAAAATGCTAACTAGGGCCGCACTGGCGCTGTCCGGCGGTGCAGCCGCGCTCGTACTCGCCGGGCTCGTCGTGCTTGCCGTCGTCGTGGTGGTCGTGCTGCTTTTCGCCGCGATATCGCAGCCACCGACGTCGGCCCGCGTGACGCCAGCGCCGCCAGCAACAGCCGCTGTCGCCGGACCCCTCGACGCTGCCGCACCCGACGGTACCGGGTCACCATCACCCCAGATAGGGCAGCCCCCACATCCCTCAGACCTTGCACCCAGTAAACACCACCTCGCAAAGGAGCGGTGGGAAGACGAAGCTGCGGAGAGGAGTAACTAATGGCCACAATGATATGGACGTTGCTCTCTATCTTCGTCATCGCTCCCCTCGGTGCTCTTGCCTTTGACAGGCCCCTCTTCGGCAACTGGATCTGGCACATCGCCCCTGAGAAGGTGAGGGACTACGAGGAGCATTCCGGCGTCACCGGCAAGACCCCACACCAAGTAGCTCGGGCCGGTTCGCTGCGCGGGATCACCGACGCCGACATGGCGGGACATGATGTTTCCAATGCTGTGGCGATGTCGAGGGCGGCCTAGCCTAGTCGGCTACTCGATAGCCGTATTTCCACTTAGTGATTGACGAGGCAGCTAGGCAGTGCGGCGTATCGTCTGGCGCTATGGAGCCACACAGCTTCAAGCTTGAGTTGCCCCAGGGGACCACGATAGAGGCTGCGTACTGGGCGGGCTTAAAGCACATCGAGGAGACGCTGAATCTCAAGGCCTACGCGGACTATCGCCCGGTTGGGTCCGAGCCGCACCCAACCATGTCCGGCATGGGTATATGGAGTTACAGCTACAAGGCTTAGCTCAGCCCTTGGCCTGATCTAAGGGGGATTGGGCCGACGCTCGCTCGTCCAGCAGCTCGTCTATGTGCGCTGTACTAGGTATCCGGTCGCTCAACACCCGAGCTACGCGCCACGCCCGGACTACTAGCCGTAGTTCGGCATCGATGGACTCAATGTCACGCACGCCCGGCTCCTCCCTAAATGTTTCCGTTTCCGCCCAAAGGCGAGAGCGCTGCCGCTCGCTTGTCGAGCAGCTCGTCAGGTTAGGCGCGCATCCACGGCACCGGAGACTTAAGCATCGGCGGCACCGGCGGGCTGCTGCTCGGCCTGAACGCGATGAACGGCTTGACGTAGCCGGGCGACGGCGGGGTTAGCAGTCCCTAATCACCCGCACAGCACAGAAAATCGAGCATTTCGGCTGGTCGGCTCCCAGCGTTTCGGCTAGGTGTGTCGTTCCATCTAAGAGTTGCCCAGGCAGCTGGTCATGCCGGGGATGACCAGTGGGCCCACCAGACCGGTGCCGTCTCGTACCCGTACCGGAAGGTGTGAGACGCCCTGGCTGTGCAGGTCGCGCACCATGCGTGGGTCGGCGACCAGGTAGTCCGACAGCACCACCAGATCGACGGCGGCGGGCGACACCCCGGTATGCGCCGGGCTGCTGTGGGGCCCCAGAACAGCGCCCTCCGCCTGCGCGAGACCAAGTTAGCCCATCTTCGACCCTCATCGCCCTCGTCCTGGTGCGCCTGAGCCCCTGGTGATAGGTGCCCCAGGTACCGGCAACCGTCCGCAGGCCGTCCGCAGTAGAGCTGGCGACAGGTCTCAGTGGCCAACAGAACCAACCGTCTGAGCTGGCGTTTTATCTGACAGCCAACACAGCTTCAATTAGCAAACGGCGAGAACAGCGGACTGTAAATCCGTCGGCTTACGCCTACACAGGTTCGAATCCTGTACCTGCCACCACAGGCCGAGCGTGGCCAGGCTACCGCTCGGCAGGTCCATCGCTGATGACGTACCCGCCGATCTCCGCCGTCGCGGGCGGTCCGGGTTGGGCGTAAACGATCGATCCACGCCCATGGTGGATCGTGAGCCTGCGACCGAGAGCGGCAGCCAAACGCATGCAGCACGAACCGCACGCCTCGTCCTCGGCCACGCCGTAGCGGCTTGCGAACACCCGAGCCCGAACAAGGCCGGCTGCTTCATCTTGCCAGGCCCACAGCTGGGTGGCGTCCTGCGCCGAGGATAGCGGCCCGGTCAGCCGGTCCACTTCATCGCTGGAGGCAAGCCTTTCGTGCCACCACGGCGGTGCGGACGCAAGCGGTCCGCGTACCCAGGTCAGGCCGTTCTCGGTCCATGTAGCGACCTCACCGCCTGCGGTGCGCAGAATTTCGGGCTTATGCTCCAGTTCCCGCGCCATCACCCAGGACGCACCCACTGTGGGATGTCCGGCGAACGGAATCTCCACTGCCGGAGTGAAGATTTGTATCCGACCGGCCTGCAGATCATCGAAGAAGATGGTCTCGCTGTAACCAAGACGGGTCGCGAGCTGCTGACGCGCGTTTGGATCCGGGATGGCGGCCCCGTCCAGCACGACACCCAGCGGATTGCCGTATCGGCCGTCGGCGTCGGTGAATACCCGTAAGACCTCGATTTCGATCACTCGTCATCCTAAACGCGAGCGCCACACGACGCCGTTCAATGTCCCTCAGGGCGAGGGCGTTTCACGGCCTTCCTTAAAGATTTCCGCAGCCGCCTGCGCGGCGGAACTGAACAGCGATCTCTGCTCGAGCTGCGGGGACGCACCGAGTTCGACGCGCTGCATCGCGTTTTGAAATGGCGAACCCGCCGCATACTGGGCGGCTACCTCCGATGCCTGGCGCGCGGCTTCGGGCGCGCCTGTTGAAACGGTCGAGCTTGCCGTAACAGTTCTCAGGCGGGGGCCGCCATACTGATACCCGAAATCGTATTCCGGCGGACTCAGCACCTGCGGCGCCTGCCGTTCACTGCCGAAGGCGCCGGCTGGGTCTTGCACAAAGGGACCTAGTGGGGCGGGTACGGGTGAGAATTGGCTCACGACATAGCTGCCGGGCGGTAGATTCACCAACGGCGGCCACGGCGGATTGGATCCCTGGCCGGCATGGCTCGTTGGGGTGCCCTTGCTCCCGCCGCCGTCGCCGGGTGGTGTGGGCCCATCCGGCGGACCCGCGGGACCGCCGTAACCGCCGCCGTCGTTGGGGGGCCCATCATCTGGGGCGGCCGGCGGCTGCGCGGTCGCCGGCTGCGCGGTCGACGCCTGCGGCGATCCCGGGCGTGCGCACGTCATCTGCTCGAGGTACTGCCGCCACGCTTGTAGGTAGCCGAACAATTGCTGGGCATAGTCGGCCGGCGCGGGTGGCACCGGCGCGGTGGGCGGCATCTGCGGCATGAACGGCACCGCGGGCGGCATGAACCCCACCGGGGGCGGCATGAACTGCCCGCCCGCCGGCGCGCCGGGCATCACGGACGGGACGGTCGGGAATGGCAATGCGGCCCCCATGGCCGCCCACTGATCCAGAAGCTGTCGCCAGGTCTGCAGGTAGGCGAGCAACTGCTGGTTGTAGTCGGGTGTGGGCATGAACATTTGTTGACCTCCAGCGAGTGGGGGGATAAGGGACGTGGGGACGCCGAACGAAGGCGCAGCCGGTGTGTCGAACGGACACGGCAGCGACCGCTCGCACAATTTCGAGTCCAGCGTGCGTAGAGCACGGGTGTCGGCCGGCTCGCGGTTTTCGACGTCGAAGACGTAGCAGTAATCACCGGCGGGTGTCGGCAGCCGAATCGGACTCGAAAACCCTTGATCGAGAAAGCCATAGGGAAACTCCCACCGGAGCGTGGTCTTGTCCCGGCGATCGAGACCGCCCGATGCGACCCAGATGTAGTGGTCGAGGATGGCGTTGACGGCCTGGCGTCCCGATTCGCAGGCGGCCTCCATCGACGTCATCCGGGTGAACGTCTTGTTCCAGGTGCCCGCGAAGACCACCGAATTGTTGTGCACCTGATAGCCACCGTGCCGGGCTTGCCAAACGTTCCGCCGCTCGAGGTCTTCGAGCCACCAATCGTCGGGGGGTGCACTACTCCAGGACGATCCGTGCGGGTTCCACGGGTCGGCACTGGGCCGATTGGTCCAGTCCCCGAGGATGGGAACGAGGTACGGTGTCTCGTTGCGAACCACGCGGCCCCGACCCTGGCCGGGTCCGGTGGCCATGATCAGGCCGCGATCGAGCGCGTACCACACGGGCCACGGCATGACCTCCTCCGCGACGGATTCGATGTTGCTCGTGAGCGCGGAAACGATCTGGCGCCATACCTCCGCGGCGATTTCGTCCGGAGTGCAGTCGCGGGCCGGCTTGCCTAGATGGCGGGACGGGGAATTGAAATCACCGATGTCGACCGAGAGCACGGAGACGTGCCCGTCGCGGTCCAAAATTGGTTGCTTTTCCCACAATCCGTGCTGGTTGATCGACGACAGCGCCCACTCCGTGCCGGCGTAATACATGTGTCCCCGGAGCAGCTGGAATTCCGTGTCGAAGTAGTACTGGATGCCGCACAGCGTTTGGAACCGATCCCACGGCACCCGTCCCATCTCGTCCATCGCGTAGGGATTGCGCCGGTGCTGCGGCCGGGTCGCCGCGGGCTGCAGCGGGCCGTCGGGTGGAGGAGGTGAGGTGGTGAAACCGTCCAGCCTGGCCGCGGTGCCGCCCGTGCCGCCCGCGCGCAGCGCGGAGGTGATGTATTCGGCTGCCGGCGCGTCGACGGCGACGACCGTGTAGTCCGGAGTCAGCCGCGTGCCGTCGGCGAAGGTGATCCGCACCCGGGGCCTGAGGTGGGGCGGCTGATGTGGGTCGAAGGGCGGGGGATCGAGGCGAGTCGCCGCGCCATGCACGAAGCGGACACCGAGCGCGACGAGGTGGCGGTACCAGTGGTCGAACCACGCCTCGGTGGTGGGACCGTTGAGCACCCCGTCGGCCTTGTCGTCTCGGCGGTCCATATTCAGGTACAGCTGAAGATAGGTGGTGATGTTGGTGCGCGCGTCCCCCCAGCGTGAGTCGAACGCCGCTAGGACTCTTGGCATTTCGCGCATGAGCGCATCGAAATTCGGTGAGTAGGAGAACTCGTTGGTACCGGTTTGGCTGTTGTGTCCGACGAAGAAGTCGTAGGAGGACAGGTTCTGCAGTTCCTGTGCGCGACGCAACGGACTGGTGACGAGGTAGCGGAGCAGCCTGCTCTGGAAGGTCGCGACATCGCTGGGGGTGAAACCCAAACTCGCGAGCTGGCCAAGGATGCCGAGAAACTCGGCGAGGCTGCGCGGGAGCTCTCGAGGGAAGACCAGGGACGGCTTGCCCTCAACCGTGGTGCCCTGGGTGACCACCCGCCGGACGTTGTCATAGACCGTGCGTGAGGTTGGCGCCCAGGCCGTGCCGCTAGCCGTCTCCGTGAGTAGGTAGACCGGGATGCGCTGGAACAGGTCCCAGATGTGTAGGTAGTACGCCGGGAAGAAGCGGAAGCCATGTTCGCCCGCAACCGCTCGCGCAGGGGTGCGTGGCCGGCCCCGTCGGCCCGGGAAGGGACGCAACTCGGCTTGGCTTCCGCCACTCGGACCGACTGTCGAGTACTGCGAGGCGGCGAGGCCGCCGAGCTTGACGGGCGGGTACGTCCCTGCAGGCTCGGCTCCCAGCCCGTTGCGCTCATCTTGTCGAGGCTCGTACACCGTGACGACGAAGCCTCGCTCCGCGAGTTCCTGTGCGGCGGTGAGGCCGGCGATGCCGGCCCCGAGGACCGCCACCGTGGGACGCGGCTCGCAGGATCCCGGCGTGGATATGCATTCGCTCATGGTGTCCCCGCCCGGAGTTCGGACAGCAGTGCGGGCTGCGAGGATGCCCGGACCGCGGCGTGGACGTAGGCCAGCAGCGAGTCGTGAGCACGCTGAACGTCATCGAGCGAACCCCGGACGCTCACCGTGCCCGCCTCCACGGCCTCGCCAAGCCCCACCCTGGCATCGAGCAGGTCGAGGATGGCGTCTCGCGAGGTGACGATCCGAACGCTGGCCGTGTCCGCCGCGCCGTCCGACACCCGGAGTCGGCCGTCACCGCGCAGTGAAAAGACGTCGCCGTCGACGTCGAGTTCGACGACCATCGGGCCGAGCTTGGCGGTCAGCAAGCGATAACTGTCGGGCACCTCGTTCTCCAGGTGCTCGACCGAGCGCCGCAATAGCGACGAAACGCGTTCAGCCATGAAGGAACTCGAATACACCCGTGCCGACGAAGTCGATGTCCTCGCCGTTGATCGTCCCGCTCGCCCGGGCGTGACCGCCGGTTTCACAGAGCACGGTCGATCGGTCAAGGCATACCTCGCTCGGCTGCGCCAGGCGGGCATAGGACTGCGAGCGAAACTCGGCGTGCACCCGGTCGCCGGCCCGTGTCGCGGTGATATCGATCCGTTCGGGCACACCCGGCACCTCGCCGTCCACGAGCAGCCGCATCGGCGGCGGCAGGGTGCAGTCCGCTGCGCGGCGGAGCAGCCCGTCCGAGCGCGTCTGCACCGCGGCGTGCCGGAATATCGCCGCGGGTTCATCGTGGTGCCACACGTAGAGCGCTTGGGACAGGCAGCGCAGCCGGCTCCGGTCGGTCATCTGCAAGAAGACCATCGACCATGGGTCTCCCTGTCCCGTCGGCAAAATGGTGCCCCATGTCCAACCGAAGTCGTCGCCCCACCAAAACCGACCCCAGTTGTGGTCGTGATAGGCGAGGTCGTCGTCGATGCGGTGGTCGCCGGTCCCTGATCTGTAGCCATCCCTCGGCGCGCAGCCTGGGTACGAAGAGCCAGCACATCCGGCCGTTTCCCACGGGTTGGTTGTTGACCACGAACGGCCGACTCGGCGGAGGTGAAGTGCAGTTCACCTCGAATGTCATTGTCGGGCAAGTCGATTGCCACACGGTAGCCGTCGGGCAGCACGGTCATCCGGTTGCCGCCGATGGTCAGTTCACCGAGGTCGGCCGAGACGTTTAGAGCGTTGCCGTCGAACCGTTCGATGGCGCCGGTCCAGTTCTGGTCGTGAGCGATCACGATGACGCGTGGCGCAAGCCGGACCCGATCCACGCCGGACACTTCGTTGGTGAGGCTGAAGTTGATCAAGAGCCGGAAGCCTCGCCCGTGGACCACGAAGTGGTGCCACTCCTTGAAGCCCTCGGGCCGGGCGGTGGCAAGCACCGGGGCGCGCAGGAAGTCGCTGCCCGCCAGCACCGCGGTCATCGGAGCCACCGCATCGTCGGTGATGCGGGCGCCCGAGCCGCGTCGGTCGGGTCACGCTGTGCCAGAGCCGAATTCGCGAGCCGTTCGATCGCCTCGCCCAGGCTCGCCAGTCCGAGCAGCACGTGCACGAAATCGTCGGAGTCGGGGGGAGGGCCGGATCGGCGGCCGCCGTCGGCGGCCAGCGTGTGAACCACCCGGGCCAGCCCGGCAAGACCAAGTAGGTAGCCGATGAAATTGCTCTGGTCGGCGAGCGCCTCGCGGGGATCGGTGAGCGTCATGCGAACCCCTCCGGCCGCAGGCGCGCCAGGATGGAATCGTCGAGGCCATGCCCGATGACAGCGTCGGCCAACAGGTCCGCCCAGGCGTCGGGGACGGTGTTGGGCGCGGCGGGACCGTCGAGAACGTTGAGGCTCACCGTCTCCCACACGCGTCGCAGGTTCTCCACCGCTTCGGAGGCGACCAACGCGTCGCGCAGCCGCGCCCCGTCGGCTGTGTTCGCGTAGCGGCGGCCCTCTGTGACGAGCAGGTCGTGCAGCCCCCGGGCGGCCGCGGGGTTGCCGAGGACCGCGCGGCGCGCGCCAAGAAGCAGGTCGAACACCGTCCGCTCCGCCCCGCAGGCCTCGTCCGGCGGGGCGGGGAGCAACCGCGGGGTCTCCCGCTCGATGAGGTCGAGGGTGAGCTCGCGGATCCGCTCGAGTTCCGCGAGCATGCCGATCAGGGCTTCGGGGCTCATCGGGTCCGCCCGTGTACGTAGTCCACGAGGTCGGCGAGCACGTCCCGGTGGCGGCTGCGCGGCAACCAGTCGAGGCCGGCGAGCGCGGTGGCCGCCTCCCGCGCATGCCGCGCGGCGACATCCCGGGCGTGCTTGAGCGAACCGACGCGGTGCATCAAGTCGTAGAGCCATTGAATGTCGTTGAGGCTCTTGGCTTCCGAGGGATAGTGTCCTCGCAGCCGGGCCTCGATCTCTGCGCGGCCGGACTGGGACAGTTGGCCGCGGGCGGTGAGTCGATCCAGCAGCTCGGTCAGCCCTAACTCGCCGTCGGCGCCCGGGCGGCGCTTCGACAGAATCTGCACGGCGCGATCCCGCTCCGTCGGTTCGGCGCACCGCAAGGTGTGCAGCAGCATCAGGGTTCGCTTGCCCTCCCAGAGGTCGCCGCCGATCTCCTTGCCGTACTCCTCGGGGTCCGCCCGCAGGTTCAGCAGGTCGTCGGTGATCTGAAAGGCCGCTCCGAGGTGCCGGCCGAGGGACTCCAGGGGGGCCATCCACTCGGGTCGGGCGCCGGCGGCGATCGCGCCGGCCTGTAGCGGCGTGATGAACGAGTACCAACTGGTCTTGAGTTCCACCATCTTCAGGTAGTCGGAGTCATCGAGCCGCCAGGTGTTGGACCGGACCCACTCGAGTTCCAGCGCCTGACCGTCGACGGTCAGGCGGGTCATCTTGGCGACGGCTCGCAGTATGCGCAGTGCGGACCCGAGCCCTATGCGCTCGACGTTGTCGAGCAGCGGTTGCAGCGAGAGCGACAGCATGGCGTCGCCGACATTGACGGCGATCGGCACGCCGTGGTCGACGTGCAACGTGGGTTTGCCACGCCGCCACCAGGATTCGTCCTCGATGTCGTCGTGGATGAGAAACGCGTTGTGGTAGAGCTCAAGCGTCGCAGCGGTCGGCAGTATTGCCTCGAGGTGGCCGCCGAGCCCGAGGCACGTGGCAATGCTCAGCGCCGGCCGCAGCGCCTTCCCGCCGCGCATCGGGTAGTCGAGGATCATCTCGTGCAGGCCGCTTGAGCCGCCCTCACCGGGACCATAGAGCCGCTTGATCTCGCCGACGCAGGCTTCCTTACACGACGCGAGGTAGTCGTCGAGCGGGTCCGGCTCGGTCCGGGGTCGAGGCCCTGTCGGGCGATTTAGGGTTCGACAAGAGCAAAGAGGGCGGTCGCATCCTTGATCCTGAGTGCGAAGGTGATGCGAACGGAGACTTCGATGTTGTTGTCCGCGGCTTCGCCGACGACCTCCAGGCTGGGGCAGACGCTTACGGCGAGGTCCACCGGCTCTTCGCCGGGTGACGCTTGCGGGGCCCCCGCATGCGGGATCAGCTGCCGCCGCCCGAGCATGAGGAAAAGAATCTTCCCCGCGGCCACGCTGGAATCGATCGTCGTGGTCCGTTGCACCGAATTGATGCTCGCCGTGGCGAGCACCGGGCCCAGCTGAGGTAAACCGCTCACCAGCGGGCTGCTCGCGATGAGGCCAGGGGTGTTGGTGAAAAGGCAGGCGGGTGCCCGGTATCCGGCGTCTTCGATGTGCGCTCGGGCTCCGATGAGCGCGGCGAGTATCTTATCGAGCGTGACTCCGGGAAGGTTCGTCGCGGCATTTTTGGTGTAGAGGGCCGGCAGCACGATCCCGTCGACCTTATTGGCGAGCTTGACGGTCTGCAATATGACTTCGGCGAGCATCAGGTCGGGAGTCGGTGCATTCACTTCGACGAGCGTCAATTGAAAGTCCTGCGTCTGGGGGGTTGCAGATCGAGGAATTTGGGCGGCGCCGCGGTCGGGTCGTCCAGGGGGACCCTGGTCTGGCCGGGGTCACCGGTGTCCCAATGCGGGATTGCCTGCCAGGCAATGCTGGTCTGCTCGAACGTTTCTCTCACCGCTTGGTTGGCAAGGGCTAACCGCTCAGCGCTCAGGTACATGGACGTGACCCTCCTGACTGTCGAGCAAATCATGGCAGACAAGATCGGTAATCGAACAGCACTTCTACACGGTTTTTTTAAGTCGAGTAGTGCATTACTTATTCAGCAGGGCTATCTCCTGACCGGGGGTCATCTCGCCGCGAGCCACCGCGTCGCAGTGCGCCAGGTGCAGGGGTGCGACGGGGTCGTCGGGCAGCAACTGGCGGCATCGTTCGAAGGCGGCGCGTGCCCGGTCGACGTCACCGGCGTCGAACAGCGTGAAGGCCTCGTCGAAGGCGGGCTGCGCCGAGCGCTTCGCGGCGCGAACTGGAGCCGAGTCCTCGTCGTAGACCTCGTAAATCGTCACCGGTCGGCGGCGGTTCACCACCATGACGCGCTCCATGCGACGGACGTCGAACCGCTCCGGATCCGCGAGGCGGGCGTAGGTCGCATCGGAGATGAGCAGAGCGGAGCCGTAGCGCTTGTTGGTGCTCTCGATGCGCGCGGCCAGGTTCACCGCATCGCCGATGATGGTGAGGACCATGCGGTTCACCCCGCCCACGAGCCCGACCCCCACCGCGCCGGTGTTGATGCCGATTCCCGCCCGCAGTTCCTCCGAGCCGAGCGCCATCCGCTCCCGGTTGTGTTCGCGCAGGGAGCGCAGCATCCCCAACCCCGCCCGGACGGCGTCGGCTTCCGATTCGAAGACGGCGACGATCTCGTCCCCGCGCATGTCTTGGATCATGCCGTTGTAGCTGATGATCGGGAGCTCGACGGCCCGCAGAAAGCCCATCGCCAAGTTGCTCGCCTCGGCGACGTCCATGTCTTCGAGCATGGTCGTGTAGCCCCGGATGTCGCTGATGAGCACGGTCATCTCGCGTTCGACCCGGTAGCCGGCGCGGACGCGGCGGAGGTCGTCGATGTCGAGGATGCGCAGCAGTTCGTTGGGCACGAATCTCGATTGCACGTCCATGAGGGACTGTCGGTGCTCGTCGGCGGCTCGTAGTCGCGCCTCGAGCTGGAAGTTCCACAGGGGCGCGGCGGCCTGGGCGCACAGGAAGGCGACCGCCTCCTCGTGCTCGGCGCAGAAGTTTCGGCCGGACTCGTCTTGCTCGGCGTAAATCACGCCGATTGTCTTGTCGTGCAGCCTTATCGGAACGGCAAGTACGGACGGCCGTGATCCCCGAGGTGCGTGATGGTTCGCGGCGACGATGACCGGGGAGCCACCGTCCATCGCGCGGCGCACGATGGCCCTGTCATAGGACACCTCGGTCCACGGCCCGTCCACAATCGAAATGTCGCCGTGATCTTGGATGGCCCGAACCGACGGATTCTCCGCATCGCCGGTAAGCAGCAGGACGCGGCCCGCACCGGTCGTGTCCGCGACCGAGCCCAGAATGATATTGGCCAAGCCGTCCGGGCTCGGCGCCCCCGACAGCGCACGCAGCAGCTCATGCGCACCGACCGGGTCGATCCCGGCCGTTCCGGTCTGAACGAGGTCGCGCCTGAGTAGCCAGGGATGCTGCTGCGCGAGCCAGTCCGTGCGCACCGCCACACCCATGCTCAACCAGCGCTGGTACGCCGACCGCAGCATGTGGTCGCGAAGCGTCGTCCGCCCGGTCTCGGCGTAGAGGGCGGCGGCCTCCTCGTGGGCACACGCACTGATCGTCGGGCGCTGGCATTCCTCGGCGAGCTCGATCGCTTGGTGAAGGTAGTGCTCCGCCTTGGAGTGATGCCCGCGCGCTCGCGCCCACGCCCCTTGGATCAGCGCAAGCGATGGCGCGTAGTTTTCCGGTGCGCTCGCCGCGCACTTGCGGTGCAACGCCAGCGTCTGGCGCACGAAGTGGACGGTCGAGCGATCCCGCGGCGCGTACCGCAACATGCTCAGGGCGCCGACCAGGTAGATGTCTTGTGAAACCGCGAGGCCGGCGACACCGCCGATGTGCTCGATTGCCTCGGATGTGGCGCCCACCGCGCCCGCGTAGTCGCCGGACCAGAAGAACAGGCCCTGCTTCATGTTTGCGGCCGCGCTCAGGGTCACCTCGTCGCCCTCGCGCCTGGCCGCCGGCACCACTTCCCGCTCGTCGTAGCCGCTCTCGCCGGCGAGCAGGACGGGATCGTCGCTGCGGCCCATCAAGTTCAGGGCCATCTGGTGGACGCCCTGACACAGGGCGCTGGGCACGGGTTGGGAACGGATATGGGGGATGAGGGACCGGGCGAGGACGTCGATCTCCGCCAGCGGGCGGCCCACCCAGAGCGACTGGGAGAGCAGCGCCGCGGCGAGGAATCCGGCGTATTCCTGATCGCCTTGGTCGAGTGCCTCCGCGACGGCGTCGCGGAGCAGACCCAAGCCGTCGCGCACGGGGTGGCGCCAGTGGTGGATGAAGCTTAGGTGCATGAACAGGGTCTGCGGTCGGGCCTCCCTGAATTCCGGTCGCTCCGCAAGCTGCAAGCCGAGCTCGCCGAAGCGCTGGCTGCCCGCGTGATCGCCGAGGATCACGAGGAGCAGCCCATAGCTGGCGAGTACCAGCGGCGAGGACGGTGTGTGGCCGTGGGCCAGGGTGAGATCGAGTTGCTTTCGCACCAGCAGGGGGAAGAGGTTGGGCCGGACGATGTACGACATGCTGCGCAGCTCGGCGAGGATCCGCTGGATCTCGATGACGCGCCGATCATCGCACTGCGGTAGCCCAAGCAGTCTGTCGTTGCTCCAGCGGCGCATTGTCAGCCTCATCCGGATCAGCGCGTTGCCCATCCGCGGCTTGCCCGCATCAGCCGGCATCGGTTCGCCGAGCTCATCGAGCGCCCGCAGCCCAATCTCGAGTGCCTCCTGGAGACGGTTCTGTGCGACCCGTCCCTTGAGCCGGAGGTAAGCGAGTCGGGCGCGGTCCGCGGGCTCGCGGAGATTCTGCTCGGCCTCGTCGAGTAGCGCATGTAGTGCCGCCGCATCACCGACCAGCAGTGCCGCATCCGCGGCGTCGAGCTGCAGCTCCCGGGTGAGTGGAAAATAAGTGGCCCAACGCTGCTCACCGAGCAGGTCCAGGGCGTTTCGGCAGTACTCGAGCGCCAACGGGAACGAGGCCTGCGCCCGCGCCCTGCGGGCCGCACGCCGCAGCACCTCGACGAACCGAACGCGCTCGGCGCCGTCGGCTAGCCCACGTCCGCCGATGCCGACGTGGCGCGCGGCCTCGAACAACCGGTCGTCCCCCTGCTCGACCAGCCGCCGACCGATCCGCAGGTGTGTCTCGCGTTGGGCGTCGTCGGAAAGGCCGACCCGCGCCGCCTCGGTGACCCGGTCATGGCTGAAGCGGTAGCGGGCGTCGCGACTGATCGCGTTCGCTATCCGCCTGCCACCGCTGTCGACGGCCTCAAGCAGGCGAAGCTCGAGGCACGCCCAGAGCGCCTGCGCCACCACGTCGGGCGGCTGCGCGGCCGCCGCCGTGGCGTCGTCCAGGTCGAACTCGCCACCGATGCACGACAGCGAACTCAGCACCGCACGATCGTTCGGGCGCAGCTGGTCGAGGTAGCGGCCGAGGAACTCGGCGGCGGTACCGGTGACCTCGATCGACGCGAGGACGCGTAGGTCCCAACTGGGGCGCCCACCCGCGCCCACCGGGGTGAGCGCGCCTTCGCGCTGTGCGCGGTACAGGAGCTGACGAACCTGCAGCGGATTGCCCCCGGTCCGATGCTGGAATTCGGCGGCCACATCGCCCAGCTCGAGACCCCTGCCGGACACCGCAGCGAGCAACTCCTCGACGCCTTCGGAGGACAGCGGGCCGAGCTCGATGCTGCGCAGGCTCGCAGAGGTGAAACCCGCTGAGCCCGGGTCGAATTCACCCGCGCGATGCGCGCCGAGCACCAACACGTTGCGGAGCGATACCGTCAGCAGTTCGGACAACAGCAGCAGCGTGTCTCGATCAGCCCACTGCAGGTCGTCGATCGCCAGCACCACGGGCCGATAGGACGCGGTGTCCGAAAGCAGCCGGATGGCGGCGCGGTGCAGTCGCCGGCGGGCATCCGCTGCATCGAGGTCTGCCACCTGCGAGGTCTCGCCGAGCGCTCGCGCCAGGTCGGGCACGAGCTCCCCGAGGATGCCGGCGATCGACGACATCCCGCCGAGGACGTCCGCACGCCAACGGTCACGTTCAGCCGGACCGGTGGCCTCCATGGTGCGGACAAGCGAGCTGAGCGCATCTCTCACGCCCGAGTATGGTGCGGGCGCGCCATCCCGACACCTCCCGTACGCAAACACGCAGTCGCGCCCGGACACCTCGACGCCGAAGGCTTGGATCAGCGTCGACTTGCCAATTCCCGGCACCCCGCTGAGCAGGACGCATTCTCCGCCGGCGCGTCCTGCCGCGTCCACTGCGGTTCGTAGTTCGGTGAGCTCGTGCCGTCGGTCGACCACACGGCCGTCGATGTCGAGCACCGCAGTCGTCACGGCGCGGGGCACTCCGTGGCGAGCACCGTCCGCCGGACGGCGCGGCCCGGGGATCGCGAGGTGAAGCGCATGTGCATGCCGTGTTCCCCTCTACCGGAACTGTCGACTCATCCTAGAGACCGCTCCGCCCGATGCGGAAACTTTGCGGATCCGGTCGGCGGGTCGACGTCTCGGGCAGATCGTGATCCACGCTCGAAGCACCCGAACTGGTGGCGATCATCGGTTAGGGTAGCCTTACTTGATCCACGGGTCTGGTGGCGCGAACGCTGCTGTCGCACGAAGGAGTTGGTCAAGGGTGACCGATACAACCACAACTGTGGGCGACGCAGTCGACGAGTCGTCCGGACCGGCGTCGCGTCGTGGTCGGTGGCTGCGATGGGGGTTCTTGGCGGTATGGGGCCCCGGCCTGGTGGTGATGCTGGCCGACACCGACGCGGGTTCGCTGATCACCGCGTCGCAGTCCGGCGCTCAGTGGGGCTATCGGATGGTGCTGCCGCAGCTGATCCTGATGCCGGTCCTCTATGTCGTGCAGGAAATGACCGTGCGACTGGGCATCGTCACCAAGAAGGGGCACGGCGCGCTGATCAGGGAACGGTTCGGCCGCTTCTGGGCGTGGATCTCGGCGTTCACCCTGTTCGCATCGGCGATCGGGGCGCTGCTCACCGAGTTCGCCGGCGTCGCCGGGGTTGGCGAACTCTTCGGCGTCTCGCGCTGGGTGAGCATCCCGGTCGCGACCGCCGCCCTGCTGGCATTGGCGTTGACCGGCAGCTACCGGCGCGTGGAACGCATCGGCCTGGCCATCGGCGCGGCCGAACTGGCATTTCTGGTCGCCCTGGTGATGGCGCGGCCCGAGCCCAAAGCGCTTGTCGAAGGCCTGAAGTCGATGCCGCTGGGCAACTCGTCGTATCTGCTGCTGGTCGCGGCCAACGTCGGCGCCGTCATCATGCCCTGGATGGTCTTCTACCAGCAGGGCGCGGTGGTCGATAAGCACTTGTCGGTGGCCACGATCCGTCAGGCCCGGCACGACACCGCGGCCGGCGCGGTGCTGACCCAACTGATCATGATCTCGGTGGTGGTCACGGTGGCCTCGACGATCGGGTCACACAACGGTGAGGTGGCGTTGCAGACCGTCGGCGAAATCGCCGGTGCGCTTACCCCATACCTGGGCCGCATCGGCGGCACCGTACTTTTCGGACTGGGCATGCTTGGCGCGGCACTGGTCGCCGCGATCGTGGCATCCCTGGCCGGCGCGTGGGGACTCTCGGAGGTCTTCGGGTGGCGGCATACGCTCAACCAGCGGCCCAACCGCGCCACCGCCAAGTTCTACATCACGTATGCGCTCGCCCACCTCATCGGCGCCGCGCTGGTGCTGACCAGCGTCGACCTGGTCAACCTGGCCGTCGACGTCGAGGTGATGAACGCCTTGTTGCTGCCGATCGTGCTGGGCCTGCTGCTGATGCTGGAAGCCAAAGCGCTACCCGAGCAGTGGCGCATGCGCGGACTCCATAAATACATCGCCCGCGGCTTATGCCTCGTCGTCATGGCCTTCGGGCTGTACATGGTGCCGCAGGCCCTCGGCTGGACCTGAACGTTCCCGTAACTCGCTGTCGCGCGCGGGGTAAGCGTGGACGAGCGCGCTGTCGAGTCTGGGCACGGCGTGCGTGAGCTCGTGCTCGGCGTCGTGAGCGATGCGGTGGGCGTCCTCGAGGCTGGTGTCGGGATCGATGTCCAGTTCGGCGTCGGCGTGCAGGCGGTGCCCTATCCAGCGCATCCGGATGCTGCGCACGCTGCGGACGCCGGGTCGGGCGGCCAGAGAGGCTTCGGCGGTGTCGATGAGTTCGGGGTCCACGGCGTCCATCAGCCGGCGGAAGATGTCGCGGACGGCCCCGCGCAGCACGGCCACGATCGCCACCGTGATGATCAGGCCGACGATCGGGTCGGCCAACGGGTAGCCGAGGGCGACGCCACCCGCCCCGAAAAGGACTGCCAGCGAGGTGAATCCGTCGGTGCGGGCGTGCAGGCCGTCGGCGACCAGGGCGGCCGAGCCGATCCGGCGGCCGATCCGGATCCGGTAGGCGGCGACGACTTCGTTGCCGAGGAAGCCGATCACGCCGGCGGCGGCAACCCAGCCGACGTGCTCGATGGCGACGGGGTGGATCAGCCGCCGGATGGCTTCGTAGCCGGCGATGATCGCCGACAGGGTGATCATGCCGATGACGAACAAGCCGGCGAGGTCTTCGCCGCGCCCGTAGCCGTAGGTGTAGCGCCGGGTCGCCGGGCGGTTGCCCAACGCGAACGCGACCCACAGCGGGATGGCGGTCAGGGCGTCCGAGAAGTTGTGGATGGTGTCGGCGGCCAGGGCGATCGATCCGGAGACGACGGCGATGACGACCTGCACGGCCGCGGTCGCGCCCAGCCCGACCAGGCTGATCTTGACCGCCCGGATGCCGACGGCGCTGGATTCCAGGGCGGTGTCGACGCTGTCGGCGGCGTCGTGGCTGTGCGGGGCGAAAATCTGCGTCACGACACCGCGAATTCCCTTGGGATGCTCGTGATCATGGTCGTGACCATGCTCGTGGAGGTGATGCTGGCGAGCACCGGCGTCGTCGGGTGATCGCCTATCTGCATCCATACGTAGATATTAGATTAGTCGAGTTCGCCAGACGACCGGTCGCCGGGCACCGCGGGCCAGCGCCTAGAACCAGGGGCCGGGGAAGTGGCCGTCCTGGTCTTGCACCATCACGATGTCCTTGCAGTCCCCGTTCAGCGCCGCGGCATTCTCGCCGCGGCAGATCAGCGTCCATCCCGATATCCGCGCGAAGGGACGGACGGACCAGGTCGTCGAAATCGGATCGGTGGCGGGCAACGCGAGGACGGCAAACGTGTTGCCGACGTTCGTGATGTAGAGGTGGTCTTCGAAGAACGCCAATTTCGAAATCGACATTTTTTGGGCGTCATCCCGCGTCTTCAACAAATCCCAGTGCTGTGTTCGCAGGTTCCACACCCCGAACCCGAACTGTGAATTATCCGAGTTGCGGGCATCGACGAACAATTCCCCGTCCGACAACGTCGCGGACAATCCGCCGCCGGAAATCTTGTCGGAATCGCCAACCTTGATGAGAGATTTGGCGTTCAGGTCATAGAACATCGTCGACACCACCGGCGGGTTGTAGGAATCCCAGTGCGTGATCTTCACCAGTTTGTCGGGGCCGTCGGATAACTCGCCATCGACGGTCCAGATGTCGTTGTCCTGATAAATCGCCTCCCCGCTCGGCCGGCGCAGCTCCGCTCCCGACGCCTTGGCGACGTCGGTGTTTCGTTGAAACGAAAGAACGTCCTGCCACACGCGGCCGGGCTGCGGGTCGTTCCACATCATCGAGAGATCGGTACCGGCGAGGATCACCGTCCGCGGCGGCGACGCGGCGCTGTGCCCGTCGGTGAAGGCGTTTACCCACGCCACACCGGACGCGGTAGCGGACAGGCCCCATCCGTTGGGTGCGGTCATTTTCAGGTCAGGGGTCGGCGGCTGCAGCTCTTTGGTCACCAACGGCTGGTTGGTCTTGAGATCGAAAGCGTAAGCGGTGGTCTTGGCGACTTCGGGTTCTGGCGATTGTGCGGGCTTGACGGTCGTTACGACATAAACGACCTTCATGTCGTCCGCCGTCCCCGTCAAGGCGCAGATGCCACCGGTCAGATTCTCGCCGGCGGGGACCGTAGGGACGCCCGGCGCCACATATTGCCCGCTTTTCGTATCGAATACCTTGGGCCGGATGTCCTCGAGCGCTGATTTGCTCTGTGAGAATTTCTCGGGACAACCGAAGTACGCGGTTCCGCCATAGCTCTTCCAGTCCTTCTCCAGAGGACCGGTCACCGGAGGCGGCGCGGGAGTATTGCTGGTCGTGGTTGCCGGGGTAGAAGTCGAGGTAGTGGGCGTGGCCGCGGGCGGTTCCACGGTTTCCGAACAGGATGCGATGACCACGCAGCCGGCCAACGCCATCAGGGCATGCCTGTGTTTGGACACAGTTCGCCCCTTGACTTCACGCATCAACAAAACCCCCGTTAAGTTCGTGTAACCAAGGAGCGTAAAGCCGGCCCGCTGCAACCGCGACTTGTGTCTGGCGGTCTTTCGTCACAGGCGGCTGCGCCGCAGATCAGGGGTACACCGAAAACCATGAGCAATCTCGCCGACGAGACGCGGTGGATGGACGCCACGGACCAGGCGGCGCTGGTGGCCAAGCGCGAGGTCACGCCGAGCGAGCTGCTCGAGGCGGCGATCGAGCGGATCGAGCGGTCGAACCCCGCGCTGAACGCGGTCGTCATCGAGTGGTTCGATCACGCCCGGTCCGTGGCCGCCGACCCCGACCTGCCCAAAGGCCCATTTCACGGCGTCCCGTTCCTGCTCAAGGATCTGCACACGAGCTTCACCGGTCAGACCCTGTCCAACGGCAACGTCGCGCTGAAAGAGGCGGCCAAGGTCGACACCGCCGACACCACGCTGGTCGCCCGGTTCAAGGCCGCCGGCCTGGTGATCGCCGGGCGGACGAACAGCCCCGAGATGGGCAGCCTGCCGACCACCCAGCCGCTGGCCTGGGGAGCGACCCGCAACCCGTGGGCGCTCGACCGCACCCCGGGTGGGTCCAGTGGCGGCGCCGCCGCCGCGGTGGCCGCCGGGATGGTGCCGTTCGCCAACGCCTCGGACGGTGGCGGCAGCATCCGGATCCCGGCGTCGTGCTGCGGGCTGGTGGGACTCAAGCCGAGCCAGGGCAGGATCACGGTCGGCCCCGTCCGCGCCGAGGCGGGGCTGGGGGTCGAACTGTGCGTCAGCCGCACGGTGCGCGACACGGCGGCGCTGCTCGACGCGGTGCGCGGTCCCGGTATCGGCGACTCCGTCATCGCGCCGCCACCACAGCGGCCGTACGCCGAGGAGGTCGGCCCCGACCCGGGCCGACTGCGCATCGGGCTGCTCGACGTGCATCCGCGCGGCGACTTCCTGCACGGCGACTGCGTCGCGGCGGTGCGCGCGGCGGCGTCGATGCTGGAGGTACTCGGCCACGCCGTCGAGCCGGCCTGGCCGGCCTGCCTCGCCGACACCTCGTTGGTCGAGAAGTTCATGGCGTTGTGGGCGACGCAGATGGCGATCGCCGCGCGCGGGTTCGGCGAGACGCTCGGACGCGAGGTGACCGCAGACGACATCGAGCCGGTGAACTGGGTGCTCGTCCAGCAAGCGCAGCGGTTGACCGCCGTCGACTACGCCGCGGCCCAGGCGGCGGGCTGGGCCTTTCGCAGGGCGCTACAGCAATGGTGGGCCGACGGTTGGGACCTGCTGCTGACGCCGACGCTGGCCGAGCCGCCGCTGCCGCTGACGGAGTTCGACAACAATCCCGAGCGGCCGACCGCACCCATGCGCCGGGCCGGGCAGTTCGCGGCGTTCACGCCGCCGTTCAACATGAGTGGGCAGCCGGCGATCAGCCTGCCCCTGTACCGCAACGCCGAGGGTCTGCCCATCGGGATCCAGCTCGCCGCCGCCTACGGCCGGGAGGACGTGCTCATTCGCCTTGCGGCACAACTGGAATCGGCCCATCCCTGGTCGTCGGATCACCCGCCGATCCCGTGACGCCGCGATCGGGTCGATCACGAAATCGGTTCAGCTACGGGGAAGCTCCACTCGCCTGTGAGGATCGTTTCGTGCGGTCGGTACAAGCGGACCAGGTAGTTCCATCCCGGCGTGATCGGCAGGCAGTTTGCCGTCGCGGCGTCGCAGCCGCCGAACTGAATGATGATCCTGCCGTCGGTAGCGCGCTGCGCGGTGAGGTTGTTGAACGAATAGGCGTTTTGCGGGTTGGGTGTGAAGTAACCGTCTTTGTTGTAGACGGTGACCGACTAGAAACCGTCGACGGGCACCTGGTCCACGGAGAGACGGTAAACGGTTGCGCCGTCGTTGTCGGCCGGATAGACGCTGAAGTACATAGCGTCTCTTTCCGGATTGCCGCCCCACGCTGACGCCGAGCCGATCAGGTGTCGCACCGGGTCGGTGTCCTCCTTGGCGCCGAACATCCCTTTGGAATCGGGCAAAGTGGCGGAGAGCTGAACAAGCGCGTCCCGCACCGTCTTTTGGCTGACCGGGTCCCACCCGGGAATGTCGAAACTGCCGGTGGCGTTCTGCCGCACCGCGATGGCGTCCTGCAGCGCATGGACCGCGTCGAGATCGGCATCGTCGTTGGGATCGACCAGGGTGCGGATGGCCACCGTCACATACCGCGTGCCGACCTCGTCGCGGGTCAGAATGTGTTCGTCCTGCCCGTAGAACACCGCCGGCACGTAGTGATCTTCGGTGATCACCTGCATCGACATGAACCGGCCGCTGGAGTCGGGCAGCGAAATCGTGACCGGCGCGGCGTCGAGATCGAAGACGCCCGCCGAATACAGCGTGTCGCGGTTTGAGCGCACCACCAGCTGCCGGTCGATTGGCGTGGGCTCCCGGATGTGGATGAATCTCCCGAACCCGCCGTCTTTGACGACATTGCCGAAATACAAATCGCTTTCGGCCCTGGCGAAGTTGTCCGCCGACACCAGCACCGCGCCTTCGGGTGTCGTGCGCGCGCTCACCATTCGGACAATACGCCGGCGGTTACCGCTCCGTGTCGAACTCGATGGGCAGACTCTTCGGGCCGCTCAGGCTCACCATCGGCTTCCACGGCACCGGGCCGGCGGTGCGCGAATTCAGCAGCCGGCTCGCGATCACGTTCAGCGCTTCGGCGATCTCGCGCCGGGCCAGGTTGGCGCCCAGGCAGTAGTGGACGCCGCCGCCAAACGTCAATATGGGCGGCGCCGCCTCGCGAGTGATGTCGACGCGGTCCGGGTCGTCGTACACCGCGGGATCACGGTTGGCCGCAGCGGTATTCACCAGGACCATCGTGCCGGCGGGGAAGAGGTAGCCGTCGAGGTCGGCGTCCTCGACGACCAGGCGAAGGGTTCCGCATGCGATAGGCGAGTGGCGCATGGTCTCCTCAACCGCGCGCATCGCCAGCTCGGGGTGGTCCTTGAGCAGCCCCCATTGCTCCGGGTGCTCGCAGAGGACGTGCACCGAGGCGGCCACCTGGTTACGGGTGGTGTCCGTGCCGGCCAAGAGCAGGCCGCCCGCGAGCATGCGCAGTTCGGCGGTGTTGAGGCGATCGCCGTCGTCTTCGGCGCGGATCAGGTCGGAAAGCAGGTCGTCGGTCAGGCTGTGCCGGCGCCGGGCGACCATGTCGTCGACGTAGTCGTCGAGCTCCCCCCACGCGCGCATGACGTCGGGCTCGATTTCGCGGAGATCCACGGTGAAGCTGAAGGCCTTGAAGACGTCATCCGCCCATAACGAAAACTGTTGCCAGTCCTCGCGGGGCGCGCCGAGCAACGCGCAGATGATCGGGACGGGGTAGGGGCGCGCAAGGTCGGTGACGACGTCGCAGTGGCCCGCGTCGGCCACCTCATCGACCAGGTCGTTCATCACGCCGACCATGGTGTCGTGCAGGCGCAGGGTCGCGCGCGGCGTGAACGCTTTTGACGTCAGGCTGCGCAGCCGATGGTGCGCGTCGCCCTCCAGGCATAGCAGGCTGTTGACCACCTTGTCCCACAGCGGACCGGAAGTGACGCCCTGGACGAGCAGATTTATGCCGGGCGGGATCTGGAACCTGGTATCCCGAAGGACGGATCGGACCAGGTGGTAGGAGAGCACCTCGGGTCCGAACGGCCCCAGCGCGACCGGTGCCTGCCGCTGCGCGGCCTGCAGGCGGGGATGGACCTCGGCGGGCGTTTCCTCTTCGCCGTATGCCAGCGTGGGTAAATCGGCGTCGAAAACGCTTGTGGGAGCGGCACCGACGGTCATGACGGACCCTGCCTGATGGAGTGCGGTTGCGCGAGTGTTCGGCTCGCGACGACTTTCACACAATGTATGGCCACGCTGGGTGGCTGTCAATGACAGTGGCTGCCCACCACTAACTTCGGATCACCCGGAAGATCGGCGTTGCCCTGCGGTTTTCGGGGGACTTCGCGCTGGCGCAGTGGGGCGCGGCAGCCCACTCGCCATACATAAATTAGAATATGTCTCGTCATGGCCCGTACTCGACGTCTTTGGCGAACAGGCCGAATACCGCGTCCAAGTCACCGCGATTGAATGCGTCGCGGGCGCACTCGAACGCGGCCCGCGACACGCGCCGACGGACCGGGACGGGGAGTCGGCCCACGGCCATTACGACGAGCGCGGCCAAGCCGGGCACCCTCACCTCTATTCGGTCCGGAAGCGGACGAGACGACTTACTCGCTCGTGATCCCTTGCCCACAGCCGTGCTCGCTACCCGCGTTTGCGGACCAGCCGGCCGCCGATCAGCACGACCGCGAACACACCACCCGTGATTCCCGAAATGAGCAGTGGCAGTTGGCCGTTCGAGCCCCACAGGAAGCCCGCCCACAATCCCGCCACCAGTACGGCCAGGCCGGTGCCGCCCTGGAACACGCCCTGCGCACCGGCCTGATGCTCCTGGCCGACGAGCCCCGAGATCCAGGCCTTCCCGACGCCGTCGGTGCATCCGGTGAACAATCCGTATGCGCCGATCAGCAGCCATGCCGTCACGATGTCGGTGGTCAGTCCCAGCCCGATATAGCCAATCGCGAAAAAGGTCAGACCGACACCGAACAACGCCGGTCTGCCGACGCGGTCGGCGAGCGATCCGGCCGGGTAGCTGGCCAGGGCATACACCGCGTTGTATCCGACGTAGGCCAGGATCACCTCCGCCACCGAGAAGCCAATCTCGTTGAGCCGCAGCAATAACAGGGCGTCCGGAAAGTTCACCGCGCTGAAGCCGATGAGCAGTGCGGTCACCCGCCAGTACGGCCGCGGTAATGTGCGCACACCGGCCCAGATGGACTGCCGCTGCTCTCGCGGGACGGGACGGTTGCGCTCCCGCACAAGAAAGACGAGTGCCACGCTGAGGACGGCGGGCACGATAGCGACATACAGCAACGGCGGGATTTGATGGTCGAGCAGCTCGTAGCCCGCCAGCCCGAGCAGCGGACCGACGACGGCACCCAAGGTGTCCATCGCCCGGTGGAAGCCGAAGACCCGGCCGCGCAGGGCCTCGTCCACATCGTCGACCAGCAGCGCGTCCCGCGGTGCGCCGCGGATGCCCTTGCCGAGCCGGTCGACCACACGACCCGCGAGCACACCCGGCCACGCCCCGGCCACCGCGATGATCACCTTGCCGAGCGCCGCCATCCCGTAACCGGCGGCGATCAGCGGACGCCGCGCAAACCTGTCGCCCAGCGGGGCCGCCGCCAGCTTTGTCAGCGACGCCGCACCCTCGGCCACGCCCTCGACGGCTCCCACCACGGACGGCGGCGCACCCAGCACGGCCGTGAGGTAGATCGGCAACAGCGGATACAACAGTTCACTGGCGGCGTCCTGCAGGAAGGAGACTCCGGAGAGCACCCGAACGTTGCGGGTGAGCCAGCGGGGCCCGGAGCGTCTCGGTCGGATCAGTTCCTGCCTCACGGTCGTCAGCGTAGGGGAGACGCTCAGTCCCGTACGCGCAGCCGTACCATCCGGGTCGTCGAACTCTCGTCCAGCTCGACAACGTCGGACCGCGAACGCAGGAAATCGCTAAATGAGCGGAATCCCAAAGACTTCTCGCTGAAGGACGGGTCCATTCGCTTCATCTGTGCCTTCACCGCCGAGTTGTGCAGCCAGTCGACGTCGTCTTTCTCCAGACCGATCTGCAGCGCGCGCGTCAGGAGCGCGGTGGCGGCGGCCTGCGGATCGGGTGGCTCCTCCGGCTCCTCGCGCTCGGGCGCCTTGGCGCGCCCGGTCCGTCGCTTCGGCGGGGCTGCCTCGGTGTCGGTGCCGGCCGTCGCCGGTGCGGGCTCGAACACCGGAACCCCCGGCAGCGCGTCGTAGACGACGAACTCGTCGCAGGCCGCCGCCAGCGACCGGCTCGAAGCCCCGGCCACCCCGATGCCGACGACATACCGGCCGAGCCTCTTGCAGCGCTGCGCCAGCGGGATGTAGTCCGAGTCGCCCGCCACGACCACCACGTGGGTCAAATCGGGCAGCCGGAACATGTCCTCGACCGCGTCGACGGCCAGCCGGATGTCGGCGCCGTTCTTGGCGTAGGCCGCCGCCGGGAACAGTTGGACCAGATCGACCGCGCGCGCCACCAGCTGCCCGCGATACCCGGCGTTGACGTCCGCCGACCAGTCCGCATAGGCGCGGGTGAGCACCAGCGTCCCAAACGACGACGCGAAGTCGATGATCGCGCCGACGTCGACCGTGGCCCGGGCCTGACGCTCGGGATGCTGCTCGAGCCCACCGGCCTTGTCCCGCTGGAACGAGTTGCGTCCATTCACCTGGTCGTACCGCGAGATCACGATGTTGTCGAAGTCGAGGTAGACCGCCACACGGGCCGCACCTGGTTCGGTCATGCCCTCAATCTTGTCCGATGCTAATGCGCGGCGGGACACTTGCCCTGGTAATCGACCCGCCAGTGCTTGATGCCGTTGATGAAGGACGATCGCAGCCGCTCGGGATCACCGGCCGGGGCCAGGGCGGGCAGGTGGTCGGCGATCGCGTTGAACATCACGTCAATCGTCATGCGCGCCAGGTTGGCGCCGATGCAGTAGTGGGCGCCGGTGCCGCCGAATCCGAGGTGCGGGTTTGGGTTTCGCAGAATGTCGAAGGTGTACGGGTCGGCAAAGATCTCTTCGTCGAAGTTGGCCGAGCGGTAGAACAGCGCCAACCGCTGGCCCTTCGTGATCCGCACGCCGCCGAGCTCGGTGTCCTCCAGCGCGGTGCGCTGAAACGCCGTGATCGGGGTGGCCCAGCGGATGATCTCGTCGGTGGCGGTCTTCGGTCGCTGCGCCTTGAACAGCTCCCACTGATCCGGGTGGTCGGTGAAGGCCATCATGCCCTGCGTGATCGAGTTCCGGGTGGTCTCGTTGCCGGCGATGCCCAGTGTGACCACGAACATGCCGAACTCCGCCTCGGACAGGCGTTGGCCGTCGGCGTCGGCTTGGATCAGGGTCGTGACGATGTCTCGATCTTCTGACCCCGGCTCCTGCTGCTTTCGGACCGCCAATTGCATGGCGTACCACATCAATTCGCCCGCTGAGGTCAGCGCGTCGTAGTCGGCGAACTCCGGGTCGTCGCTTCCGATCATCTTGTTGGACCAGTCGAACAGCTTGCCACGGTCTTCCGGCGGCACGCCGAGCAGGGCGGCGATGGCCTGCAGCGGCAATTCGCAGGCCACCTGGAGGACGAAGTCGCCCGACCCCGCTGCCGCGGCCTCGGTACCGATGCGGCGCGCACGCTCACCGAGGTCGGCGCGCAGCCGCTCGACCGCGCGCGGCGTAAAGGCGCGCGAGACGATCTTGCGCAGCCGGCTGTGTTCGGGATCGTCCATCATGATCATCGACGCCCGCCCGGCCTCGATCTGGCCCTGCGCCAGGTCCTCCCGGTAGCGCGGGACGATCGACTTCTTGGCCGACGAGAAGACGTCGCTGCGCAGTGAGACCTCGCGGATGTCGCGGTGCTTGGTCACCACCCAGTAGCCGCCGTCGCCGAACCCTCCTTGGTCGGGTGGCTGCTCGTTCCACCAGATCGGCGCCGTTGCGCGCAGCTCGGCCAACTCCTGCACCGGAAGCCGGTGGGCGTAGATGTCGGGATCGGTGAAGTCAAATCCCGGCGGGAGATTCGGAGTGGCCATCAAACTTCTCCTCAGCTTGGCGATGGGCCGCGGCTGTTAGGGAGATGGTAGCCGCGCCGACGCTCGGGCGAACGCAAGAATTTCGCAAGAAATTGGCGAAAATCCGGCAAGCGGTGTGCCGCAACCTAAGCGCATGTACACCACCCACAACTTGAAGTGGGTCTTGAAGTTGGCCGTGGCCGGAGCCCTGCTTTCGGGCGGGGTCGCGGTGGCCGCAGTGGGGCCGGCCGCAGGTACCGCCCATGCAGACGATGACCACTGTTCGACAAGATCGGGGTGCTACCACGGCCCCGGGATGCGCTGGTGCCCAGGCGACTATGTTTGGCCCGGGTTGAGGGCCACCGGGTGGGACTTGGGCGTCTGCCACGTTTACCACGAGCAGTGTCCTCCCGGGTATTACGGTGGTTGCCCCGACAACATCGTCGAGGGACCTCCTCCGCCACCGCCACCGCCCGTCTTTCGTACCCGCGAGGATTGCGAGCGGGTGCTCGGATTCATCTGCGCGTTCGCGCCGTAATGCGGAGGGCACCAAATGCGTTTCTTTCCAACGAGAATCACAGCAATAATTGAGGCCGGTCTGTTGGCCGCCGCAATGCTGACAGCTCATCCCGCGCACGCCGACGCGACGGCGCAACCGGCGCTGGGTTACTTCTACCCGCTGCAGCCGCCCCCTGTTCAGTCCGATCCGTTCTCGGAGGCTGAAGAGCTGCGGCGCCAGATCGAGGACCTGGACGCCAGCTGGGACGGTCTCACCAAGGAGCAGCGAAATCAGCGGATAGCGGGGCTACAGCAGCAGGTCACCAAGGTGGATCTGGACTCCCGCAATCTGCCCCAGGACCAAAAGGCGGCGGTGGACGCGATCCTATTGCCGTCGCTTGTCCATCTGGCTGATCTCCTCAGGAAAGTTCAGACGCCGCCCACTTCGCCGTGCATCTTCCCCGCCTGCTTGCCCGGCCTGTAGCGGGCGTCGGCGCGGCCTTCAGCTCGCAGCCGGGCTGGGTGCCTTCAGTCGGTCGCGCGCGCCGAGGTTGGTCGCCGCGGTGACGATCGCTCGTTCGATCTGGCGAAGCGCGTGCACCGCGTTGAGAAATCGCCGGGTATCCGGCCCAGGTTGGCCCCCGTCGTCCTGATGTCGCACCAGGCACTCAGCGGAGTCGAGCTCATCGGTGGTGGAGTTGACAGTCACGTCCTCGACGCCGTCGACGATGGCGATCAACGCGTCGATGTTGCTTCGGGTCTGCACCGCGGCCGCCATGAAGGCGGCGGCTAGTTCCGTGACCAGCGGCCTCGGCCCCACCGGGTCCTGGTACTGCTCGCTGCTGCGGGCCAGGCTCCGCCCGTACCGATCGCACGCGGTGAAGATCCGCAGGCCGCGTCGAATGCTGCGCCGGCCGGCAAGGCCGGCGACCCCCGCCAGCAGCGGCTTGGCGCTGACCCGGAACTGCTGCAGGGCCCGGTCAAGCTGGCGCGCCTGCTCGGTCGGACTGCCGGTCTCGTCCCCGCCGAACATGGTCGCGGTACAGATCTCGATCAGCGAAGACAAGGCCGTCAAGTACGCGCGGGTGTCTTTCCGGATGGTGGTTCGGGTATTGGTCGGCAGCACCACGATGGCCACGGTCACCCCGATGACGGCACCGATCGCCGTTTCTTCCAGCCGAAGCATCAGCACGCCGAAGGAGAACTGGCCGAGTAAGCCGTACAGCAACGCCAGCATCGTCGTGATCCAGAAGGTCATCAGGCTGTAGGTGACCGTCATGAAGTAGAACGAGCAGAACAGGCACACGAAGATGGCGACCAGCGAGGCGGTCTTGTCGCCGGCGAACAGCGTGGCAACCAGCACCCCGCAGGGCACGCCGAGCATGGTCCCGAGCAGCCGCTGCCAGCCCTTGGTCAGGGTTTCGCCCCAGGAGTTGGTGCCGGCGAAGATCACGAACGCCGCGATTACCGCCCAATACCAGCGGGAGGGGGAAACCAACTCGCCGGTCACGATGGCCAACGACGCGGCCATGGACACCTGGATGGCCTGCCGGGTGGTCGGCCGCAGACCGTCCTCGGTGGCATCGTCGGGGCCCGCCGCGTAGGACGCCGGGGGTGGCACGCTGTCGGCGCCCTGCAGGGCGCGAGCCTTCCCGGCGGCGGCGCCCTCAACCATCGCCCGGACCTCGGCGGTGGCCGTGGCGGCGTTGATGATCGCCAGGGCCAGCCGGCGCACGGCAATTTCGCCGGCCTCGTGGGCCTCGTCGGCCGCCGTCGCCGCTGACTGCCGGTCGAGGATCCGCTGCGCCTGGCTCGCCGCCTGAGGAAGCCCGCCGGCTTGCGGTATGCGGATTGCCCGCGCGAGCTGGGTGAGCGCCCCGATCAGGTCGGCGCGGGTGGCGGCGGGGATGGCGGTGGGCGTTTCCGACATGATGGCCGCCGCTCGCCGGCCCGCGGTGGCGACCCACTCGATGGCCAGTTCCGCGTCGAACAGCCAAGGCGCCAACTGTTCGCTCGTCACCCCGGGCCACAGCACGGCGGGGTCTGCTTTGTCCTCGATCTGACTCTGCACCATCAGGGCCGTCTCGTTGAGCCGGATGGTGCGAGCGCGCATCCGGCGGCGGCGCCGTTCGTCGAGGCGGCCGGTGCGCACCGCCTCGGCGGTGGTGTCGACCACGATGGCCATCCGCGCCCGCAACGCCCGAATGGTGCCTCGCAGCACGCGTTCGGGTCGATCCGGGAGGACGTACGCGGACATGACGAACGTGCATACCGTTCCCACCACGACCGCCCCGATCAGCCAGGGCAATTCCGAAATGCCCGCTCGCAGATACAACGTGAAGAAATAGGACATGAACGCGACCATGCCCAGCGCCCTTCCGCGGGCCCCGAAGCGGCGGATGTAGACCGCCGCGAAGACGATCACCACGAAGACGGCGTCGCTCGCGACCTGGTGCGGCGCGAGCAACGCGGCGACGGTGATGGACAGTGCGGCCGGCACGGGCAGCAGCGCCATCGTGATCCGCTGCCGTCGGGGGTCGGGCTCGTTGACGGATCGCGAGGCGACCATGGTGATGACGACGCCCAGCAAGGCGACCGTCAGCGGCTGTCCCGTCGCCCTGGTCACCACGGAGAGGATCAGCAGGGAACAGCCGAGCGCGGCCGTCGTCCGCGTCGCGGTCCGCAGCCGCAGCAGACCGGGATCCGACCCGATCCACCAGTTTCGGGCGCGCTCGTAGAGCACCGTCATCGATTCCCCGAGGCGGGCGGCGACGTCCCGATCGCCTTGCCGGGTGCCCCCGACGTCGCGCTCGTGCACGCCGTAGCGACCGGACACCCCTGACCGCCTCTCTCCCGTGGGCACTTGTCCAAGCTAGTCTTCGACGTCGTGACAGCGCCTACGCGGGCAAAGCTGGCCGACGGCCGTGACCTGCTGTTCTTCGCGTTGCCCGGGCACCGTCCGGCGCCGGTCGAAGATCGCAGGCCGTTGCCGGCGCGTGCCACGGACCAGTCGCAGTTGCGGTTCGACCGGTCGACGGGGCAGTGGGTGATCATTGCCGCGCTGCGCCAGGACCGCACCTACAAGCCGCCTCCCGACCAGTGCCCGCTGTGTCCAGGTCCGACCGGCCTGACCAGCGAGGTGCCCGCGCCCGACTACGACGTCGTCGTTTTCGAGAACCGGTTCCCGAGCCTGTCCGGTGCCTCAGATCCGATACCGGCGCCGGCGCCCGTCCCCGCCGGTGCCGGCTTTGTGTCGGCGCCGGGTTGCGGCCGCTGCGAGGTGATCTGCTTTTCCAGCGACCACACCGGTTCGTTCGCGCGGTTGGAACCGGCGCATGCCCGGCTGGTCGTCGACGCGTGGCGGCACCGCACCGCCGACCTGATGGCCACACCGGGCATCGAGCAGGTGTTCTGTTTCGAAAACCGCGGCGAGGAAATCGGGGTCACGCTGACCCATCCGCACGGCCAGATCTACGGCTACCCCTATCTGACGCCGCGAACCGCCGCCATGCTGGGGCAGGCCCGCGAACATCGAAAGCAGTTCGGCGGCAACCTCTTTGCCGATTTGCTGGCGAACGAGGTTGCCGACGGCGGTCGCATTGTCGCGCGCACAGAGCTGTTCACGGCGTTCGTGCCGTTCGCGGCGCGCTGGCCGGTCGAGGTGCACATCTACCCAAACCGGTTCGTGCACAACCTCGTCGAACTCGACGAGGGCGAACTGGATGGGTTGGCGGAGGTCTACCTCGATGTGCTGGGCCGGTTCGACCGGATGTATTCGGCTCCGCTGCCCTACATTTCGGGACTGCACCAGTTCGCCGCCAGCGAAGCCCAGGCTGATGGCTACTTCCACATCGAGCTGATGTCGATCCGGCGCAGCAAGACCAAGCTCAAGTACCTGGCGGCCTCCGAATCGGCGATGGACGCGTTCATCAGCGACGTCACGCCCGAGAGTGTGGCCCGGCGGCTGCGGGAACTCGGATGACGGTCCGGTACGCCGCTCCCGGGCGGATCAACCTGATCGGGGAGCACACCGACTACAACCTCGGGTTCGCGCTGCCGATCGCGCTACCGCAGCGCACCGTCGTGACGTTCACGCCCGACCGCACCGATGCGATTACCGTGTACAGCGAGCGCGCGCACAGCTCGATGCGGTTTCCGCTCAGCACCTTTCCCGGCCAGGTGACCGGCTGGGCCGCTTATGTGGCCGGCGTGGTGTGGGCGCTGCGCGGCGCCGGCCACTCGGTGCCCGGCGGCACCATGTCGGTCAGCAGCGACGTCGGGATGGGGTCGGGCCTGGCCTCCTCGGCGGCGTTGGAATGCGCGGTGCTGGGCGCGATCGCATCGGCCGCCGATATCCGCATCGACCCGATCGATCGGGCGCGGCTGGCCCAGCGCGCCGAGAACGACTATGTCGGCGCCCCGACGGGTTTGCTTGACCAGCTGGCCTCGCTGTTCGGGGAGCCGTCGATGGCGCTGCTGATCGACTTTCGCGACGTCACCGTCGCGCCGGTAGCGTTCGACCCGGACGCGCACGGTGTCGCGCTGCTGCTGATCGACTCCCGGGCCCGGCACAGTCACGCCGGCGGCGAATACGCAGCCCGTCGCACATCGTGCGAGCGGGCGGCCGCCGATTTGCAGGCGTCATCGTTGCGTGTCGTCTGGGATCGCGGGCGCGCAGCGTTGGATGCGGTCGGCAACCCGATCGATGCCCGCTGCGCACGCCATGTTCTCACCGAGAACGGCAGGGTACTGGATTTCGTTGCGACATTGGCTGATTCGGACTTCGTTGAAGCTGGCCGCATCTTAACCTCCTCACACGTCTCCATGCGTGACAACTTCAAAATCACCACCGAACATATCGATCTGATCGCCGATACCGCGGTGCGCGCGGGCGCTTTCGGCGCTCGGATGACCGGTGGCGGATTCGGCGGCTGTGTGATCGCGTTGGTGCCGGACAGCCGAGCGGACGCGGTCGCGGAGGCGCTGCGACGGACGGTAACCGGTGCGGGTCACCCGCGGCCGGTGATCACCCGCACCCGCGCGGCCGCGGGCGCCGGGCCGCGTGGATGAACGAGCCGGTCGGCTATGTGGAGGTTCGGGCATACGCCGAGCTGAACGACTTCTTGCCGGCCGAGTCGCGCGGCGTGACGGTGCGTCGTCCGTTCCGCGGTCATCAGACGGTCAAGGACGTGCTGGAGGCGATGGGCATCCCGCACACCGAGGTCGACCTCATCCTGGTGAACGGGTCTTCGCGGGGGTTCGGCTACCGCCCGAGCGTCGGCGACCGGATCGCGGCCTACCCGATGTTCGAGGCGCTGGACGTCGGGTCGACCGCCAGGCTGCGGCCGCAGCCGTTGCGCGATCCCCGATTTGTCGTAGATGTGAACCTCGGCCGGCTCGCCCGGCTGCTCCGTGTGCTCGGCTTCGACGTGTGGTGGTCGAGCGACGCCGACGACGCGACGCTGGCCGACGTCAGCCTGGACGAGCAGCGGATCCTGCTGACCCGCGACCGCGGCCTGTTGAAGCGCCGGGCTATCACCCACGGCCTGTTCGTCCACTCCCAGGACCCGGAGGAACAGACGCTCGAGGTGATAAGGCGACTGGACCTGGCGCAACGGCTGGCTCCGTTCACCCGATGCGTGCGGTGCAACGGCGAGTTGGCCGCGGTCCCCAAGGACGAGGTGATCGACCAGCTCGAGCCGTTGACCCGCCAGTTCTATGAGGAGTTCAGCCGCTGCGCACAATGCGGGCGGATCTACTGGGCCGGGTCACATCACGCGCGGTTGGTCGGTCTGGTCGAACGGCTCCGCCGGCAACTTTGACGGGGCCCGCGGCGAGCGCTAGTTGGCCGGAGTCAACCGCACCGCCGCCAGGTGCATCCGGTCGACGGCCTCCGCGAACTCCTCGCGCGTCGGCACTCGCGGGTCGCGGAATTTCAATCCCATCATGCGCTGTGCGCGCTGCACCCCATAGGACTCGGCGCAACGGTGGAACAGGTCGGAGACGACGGCGCGGTCGCGGATGAGCTCGCCGCGCATGGCCGTGGTCTTACCGTCGTAGACGACCTGGGCCGGCGCGCCGTTGCGGAAGTTCTGCTTCCACGGGGCGCCGGTAAGCGCGTAAAGGTCGTGATCGATCACATGGGCGCTCAACGGAATTGAATACGGCCGCGCGGTCTTTCGCCCGGTGAAGCTCAACACCATCAGCTGTTTGCGCGCGGGTCCGGCAAGCGGGGTGCGCAGCAGGAACCCCAGTACGGGGTTGACGAGACGCAGTAGTGCCGACGGTGGGTGTCCGACGTCTATCGCATGCGACTGTTCTGCCATGCCCAACACCGTAAGGCCAATCGGGCGCCGCGGCGCAGCGATTTCACGGCCATTGTCAGGTGGGCGCCGCGGAGCGTGTTCGTCCCCGCGGCGCGATCCGCCTCAAGGTTTGCGCGTCAGGGGGTGATGGTCGTCTGGTTGTCGATGATGTTGGTGGCGTCCATCAACGGACCCTGATCGCTCTGCAGCGAGTCGGCGTTGAGTTGCAGCACGAACACCGCGCCCTGGCTGGGAATCACCACCGTCTTTTGCGCGACGGCCCGCGTGTTGCCGTCCCTCTGGTACGTGCCGCTCAGCTGCCAGGCTTGGAAGCCGCCGAGCGTAGCGGCCTGGCCGTTACCGGAGCCCTGATAGCCGGGTAGATCCTGCAGCTCGCCGGGGGCGTATTGGATGATCTTTGCCGGGTCGACATCACCGGTGAGCTTCGAGTAGAGCGCCGAAATGGTGGGCGGGTCGGCGGGATTCGCGGGCTGCGACAAAACGATGCCGCCATAGGACGTACCGGCGTTCTGGTTGATCTGCCAACCGGCGGGCACCGGCAGATCGACGTTGGGTCCGGGATCGCCGTGGTGAATGGGAGTTTCCGTGATGTGGTTGTCGCGAACGTAGTCAGCGATGGTCTTGCTGGCCTGCGCGCCCGGCGTTGCGGAGGTTGCCGACGTGGTCGTCGATGTTGACGTCGAGGTGGATGTCGACGTGGATGTTGATGGCGATGTCTTGTTGCTAGAGCCGCAAGCCACGAGCGCCAGACTGAGCGCCACGGTAATGGTTGCTGCGGTCAAGTGTTTCATCGATCAATTTCTCCCGAAAATTGGGCCGGTACCAGCGCCAGCCACGCGGAATGAGACTAGCCGAAGTCGGCCGCAAAAGTTGCTAGTCGAACTTAGGGGCTCTCGGCATCGTCGAAACACCTCGCGAAGAGGCGGTCATGCAGTAAGGAACACCTATGCGGTCACGACGGGCCCTCATCGCGTTGTTCGCGGCGGCGGCCGTCTTCTTGACGTTCGTAGCGGCGGCCCCGCCTTTCGCCTACGACGGTGAGCCGCAGCTCGTCACCAATCCCGTCGACCACGTCGACACGCTGATCGGCACCGGGACGGGCGGCGAGACGGTGGGGGAGATCAATGACTTTCCCGGCGCCTCGGTGCCGTTCGGAATGGTGCAGTACTCGCCGGACACCGTCGGCAACTACGCCGGCTACAGCTACGACAACCCGCGCTCGACCGGGTTCAGCATGACCCACGCCTCGGTGGGCTGCGCCGCGTTCGGCGACATCTCGATGCTGCCGACCACCAACCCGATCGGCGCGCAGCCGTGGAACGCCTGGGAAAGGATCGCCCACGACGACACCGAGCAGGGCGAACCGGGCTATTACACGGTGCGGTTCCCCGGTACCGGCGTGACCGCGGAGCTCACCGCCGCCACGCGCACCGGCGTCGGCCGGTTCCGTTATCCGCGCAACGGTCGGCCCGCCGTGTTCCACGTGCGCTCCGGCGCGTCGCTGGCGGGCAACTCCCGCGCGACCATCCGGATCGGCGAGGACAACACCACGATCACCGGGTGGGCGACCAGCGGCGGATTCTGCGGCAAGAGGAACACCTACACGGTGTATTTCGCCATGAAGTTCAGCCAGCCGTTCACGTCCTACGGCACCTGGGACGGCTATTCCGTGCATGCCGGCGCCCGCAGCGCGGCGTCGCCCTACAGCGGGGGCTACGTGGAGTTCCCGGCCGGCTCGGTGCTCGAGGTGCGGACCGCGATCTCCTACGTCGGCGTCGACGGGGCGCGGGCGAACCTGGCGGCCGAGGGCGGAACGAGCTTCGATTACGTGCGCGCCGCCGCGGCGTCCGACTGGAATGCCAAGTTGTCGTGTATCGCGGTGGCCGGCAGAAACGTTGGCAATCTGGACACCTTCTATACCGCGCTGTACCGGACACTGCTGCACCCCAACACCTTCAACGACGCCGACGGCCGCTACATCGGATTCGACGGCTTCATTCACACGGTGGAAAACGGGCGCACCCAATACGCCAACTTCTCCGATTGGGACACCTATCGGAGCCTGGCGGCCCTCCAGGGACTGCTGTTCCCGAAGCAGGCCAGCGACATGGCCCAATCGCTCGTCAACGACGCCGAGCAGAGCGGATCGTTTCCCCGTTGGGCGCTCGCGAATTCGGCAACCGGCGAGATGACCGGAGACAACGTGGTCCCGCTCATCGTGAACCTATACGCGTACGGGGCCAGGGACTTTGACCTCCACACGGCATTGCGCTACATGGTGAACGCCGCGACGAAAGGCGGTGTCGGGCTCAATGGCTATGTGGAGCGGCCGGGCATCGACACCTACCTGGCGCTGGGCTACGCGCCGCACACCCTGGAGTTCGCCAACGGTGGCTGGATCGCCGACGCCTCGATCACGCTCGAGTGGTCGGTCGACGACTTCGCGATCTCGAGATTCGCCGAGTCGCTCGGTGACACGGCGACCGCTGCCGAATTCCAGAGCCGGGCGCAGTACTGGCAGAACCTGTTCAATCCCAGCACCCGATACATCTCGCCGCGCGGCACGATGGGATTCTTCCGCGCCGGCCCCGGATTCGTTGACTCCCCTTCGGGTTTCGGCCAGGACGGATACGACGAGGGCAACGCCGAGCAATACGTGTGGTGGGTGCCGCACAACGTCGCCGGCCTGGTGACCGCTCTCGGCGGCCGCACCGCGGTGGCCGGCCGGCTCGACCGCTTCACCGAAGAGCTCAACGTGGGTCCCAACGAGCCCTACCTCTGGGCCGGGAACGAGCCGGGCTTCGGGGTGCCCTGGCTGTACAACTACGTCGGTCAGCCATGGAAGGCTCAGCTCACGGTCGACCGGGTGCGCGGGCTGTTCGGTCCGGATCCCGACGGCGCGCCGGGCAACGACGATCTCGGCGCGCTGTCCAGCTGGTACGTGTGGGCCGCCCTCGGCCTGTACCCGAGCACCCCCGCAACGCCGATCCTCACCGTGAACGCGCCGCTGTTCGATCGCGTCGTGATCGCCCTTCCGCAAGGCAAATCCATTCGGATCTCCGCCCCGGGCGCGTCGGGTCCAAACCACCTGAAGTACATCAGCGGCCTGAGCGTCGACGGCGTGGGCACCGATCACACGTGGGTTCCGGAGTCGATCATCCGCACCGGCGGCGAGCTCAAGTTTTCCCTCGCCGCCTACCCCAACAAGGTGTGGGGCACCGCCGAGTCCTCCGCGCCGCCGTCGTTCGGTGCCGGAAGTTCGGCGGTGGCCGTCAACGTCCCCCGACCCATCGTCAGGATCGCTCCGGGGCACGCCGGCACCGTGAAAGTCGACGCGCAACGGATGATCGAGGGCGCCGGCGGCTACAGCATCACCGGCACGTCCTCCGGCAGCGGGATCAGGGTCGAACCGTTGTCCGGACAGTTCGGCGCCGACGGATCGGCCGCCGTTGACGTCGCGATCTCGGTGGCGCAGTCGGTGCCCGAGGAGTACTACGCGGTATCCCTGCGCACCGCGGTTGGCGAAAGCACCAGGAGGTCAAACGTTTTCGTCATCGTCCAAGCCGGGCCCGACGAACCGTGACCCGGTCAGATCATCTCGTTCTCCGTTAGCCATCGCATCACCGGCCACCCGACGAATACGGGTAGCCAGCAGGTGAGCACGCGATACAGCAGGACCGACGGCACGCCGGTGGCCGCGGGTACGCCGAAGGCGGCCAGACCACCGATCAGGGCCGCTTCGACGGCGCCGACGCCGCCGGGTGTCGGGGCGGCCGAAGCCAGCGTTCCGCCGACCATCGTCACCACGGTGCACGTGACAAACGTCGCGCCGCCGCCAAAGGCTTCGACGCTGCACCAGAGCGCCAGCGCCGCACCGAGGGTCGTTCCGGCGCAGCCGAGTACGATCAGCCCCAATCGTTTCGGTTCCCGGGCAACCTGGACGAGGTCGCCCGTTACCTCCTTCAGCCTCGGACGCACGTCCGTCGCCAGCCAGCGCCGCAGCCTGGGCACAAGCAGGAATGCGCCGACGATGCCCAGCGCCACACCCGCGATCAGGTACAGCACCGTGGCAGTTGGGGACGTAGTGCGAGAGGTCCATCGACGCGCCCGCGACGGTGCTGAACAAGATCAGCAACACGAGGTGCATGATCACCTGCACTACTTGCTGCAGCGCCACCGCGGTGGTGGCTCGCACTGGGGACAGCCCTCCACCCTTCTGTAGGTACCGTGTGCTGAGCGCGAGCCCACCGACCCCGGCCGGGGTGGTGGTTGCGGCAAAAGTGTTGGCCACCTGTGCGATTGACAGCTTCCAGAAGACCACCGATTCGTCGGCGCTCGCCCATAAAGCGGCCGCCGCGCCCACATACGTCAGCGCCGATACCACCAGGCCCAGGAGTGCCCACCACCAGTTCGCCTTACTCACTTGGGAAACGAAGGTCGGCACGGTGCTGATGAACGGGTACGCGACATAGACCAGTGCGACGAGCAGCACCAGTTGAATGACCTGCCTGCGGGTGAACCGTGTGATCGTTTCGGTCTTGATCTGATCGGCACCGGTTTGCCTCTTCACCTCCGCGCGGGCGCCGGAGATCACGGCACCCGCATCGGCAATCGATTTCCGGATTTGCTTCGGCACGGCCGATTTCGTGAGCCGGCGCGAAGCGGTCAGGACGGTGTCCTTGCCGAAGGCATCGATCGCCGCGCCCACCGCGGACTTCGCGTCATACAGCGCCGACGTCGTCACCAGGAGCTGCGCGATGTCGGACTGGAGTTGAGTCTCGGTGGCGCCGTACTCGGCGCTGCCGAACCCGCCGAACAGCACCGTGCCGTCGTCGACCGTGATCCCGTTGGCACGCAGGTCGCCGTGGGAGATCTGGTGCTCGTTGAGGATTCGCAGCGACTGCCACGCGTGCTCAACCGGGGTCGCCTTCGCGCACTCGTCGAGCGGCTTCCCGCGAACGGGCTCGTGCGCGTACAACATCCATCCCCGGTCAAGGCTGGCGACGGCGATCGTCGACGTGTTGGCTAGGCCCACGTCGCCGACGGCGATGGTCATCAGTGCGCGATGCTCGACGGCGCGACGCATCGACGCCACCAGCGGCGCGGTCTCCCTGGCCCGCAGCCGCAGCTTCCGCCAGAGCTGTAGCAGGGCGCCGCCGCTGCGCTGATGCGGGCCGTACAGCTCGATGAAGGCCGAGTCGGAGTCCGAATCAGAATCCGAGCATGCGGCCGACAGAACGAGCGGCCCGGGTCCGGCGGGCCGGACCACCTGGAGTCCGGAGACCACGCATCCGCGTTTGGCCAGCGCGCGCACCGCGCCCTCCAGCGGCACCTCGAGGGCGGGCGTGCCGACGACCAGGACCACGAGCGCCCCGACGAACCACCCGACTGCCAGGCCCAGCAAGGAGCGCGCCGGGACTATCGCGCTGACGAACAGGTGGATCGGCACGAAGGCCAGCAACAGCGCCCACCACCAGTGCCGCCAGCGCGCGGGCAGCCAGGGACCCGACACGGTCAGGACCGCCGCAAGCATCGCGATCCACCGTGGGTCGTCCAGGATCTGGGCCAGCACGGTCTGCGGCCGATCCGTCAGTTCGAAATGCCATCGGGGTGCCGAAATGCCGTTGCCGCCGATCGACAGCGGGAGAACCGCGAGGACCCCGGCGGCCGCGTAGGCGCCGAGCAGCTTCCATTGCCGGCCCGCGATCAAACCGATGAGGATCGCGAAGGGCAGCGCCAGAATCGCGATGCCGTACGCCAGGTACACGAGATCGGACTGGGTGGGGGTCAGCACCCCGACGATCTCCGAAATCGATCGCTCCAGCGCAACCCACTGCGGGCGGGTAATCAGCGAACCGGCGATCACGATCGCGAAGAAGGCCGCGGACGCGGCCAGTCGCAGGATGTCGTTCGTCCGCCGGGTCAGCGGTTGCAGCAAGTTGCCCGAAACGCTGATGTCGCGCCCGTCAACTCGCATGGCTAGATCCTTTGCGATCCTGCGGATCGGGCCGCGCTGTTAGCGGCCCGCCGACAACTTAACCGGATACCTCCGGGTCAGCGCGCATGAACCTGACGGACAGCTTGTTCACATGCGGCGCGCGTAGGGTCGACTAGGTAGTCGTGCTAGCGAATTGGAGGACATGAGGGTGGCCAGAACGGACAACGACACCTGGGAGATCACCGAGAGTGTGGGCGCCACGGCCCTGGGCGTCGCGGCGGCGCGCGCCGCGGAAACCGAGAGTGAAAACCCCCTGATCAGCGACCCGTTCGCACGGATCTTCCTGAACGCCGCCGGGGACGGCATGTGGAACTGGTTCGCGGCCCCGGACCTGCCCGCCGAGATCGCCGAGGCCGAACCCGACCTGAAACCGCGGATGCAGGGGATGGTCGACTACATGGCCGCGCGGACGTCGTTCTTCGATCAGTTTTTCCTCAACGCCACCCGCGCGGGGGTGCCCCAGGTGGTGATCCTGGCGGCGGGTTTGGACTCGCGGGCGTGGCGGCTGCCTTGGAAAGACGGCACGACCGTCTACGAACTCGACCAGCCGCGCGTGCTGGAGTTCAAGTCCTCGACGTTGCGGGAACACGGCGCTCAGCCGACGTGCAACCTGGTGCATGTCCCGGTCGACCTGCGCCACGACTGGCCCGCCGCGCTGCGGGAGGCCGGTTTCGACACCTCGGCGCCGAGCGCCTGGTCGGCCGAGGGACTGCTGCCGTTCTTGCCGGCGGTCGCGCAGGAGCTGCTGTTCGAGCGCGTCCATGCGCTCGGTGCCGCCGGCAGCCGGATCGCCGTGGAGGCGCCCGGCCCCGACTTCCTCGACGAGGCCGCCATCGCGAAGCGGCGTGCGGACATGCAGCGGATCCGTGACCTGATGGCCAGGCTGGAGCCGAAACGCGACCTCCCCGAGGTCCAGGACCTCTGGTATTTCGAGGAGCGCGAAGACGTCGGCGACTGGTTGCGTCGGCACGGCTGGGATGTGACGGTGACGCCGGCGGAGGCGTTGATGGCCCGGTACGACCGCCGGCCCCCGCAGGACATCGAAGACGCCGCCCCGAAGACCCTCTTCGTGGCCGCGGAGCGCATCGGGGGGGTGAGCCCGGGATGAGCAGCGCGAGGACCGACAACGACAGCTGGGAGATCACCGAAAGCGTGGGGGCGACGGCGTTGGGCGTGGCCTCGGCGCGCGCGGCCGAAACACGGAGCGCGAACCCGTTGATCTCCGATCCGTTCGCGCAGGTTTTCCTCGACGCCGTCGGCGACGGGGTGTGGAACTGGCACTCCGCCCCTGCGCTGCCCGCCGAGCTCATCGAGGCCGAACCCGATTTGCCGCTGCAGATGCAGTCGATGGTCGGCTACATGGCTTCGCGGACGGCGTTTTTCGACCGGTTCTTCCTCGACACCACCAACGCGGGCATCCGGCAGGCGGTGATTCTGGCGGCGGGCCTGGACGCGCGGTCCTGGCGGTTGCCTTGGCCGGACGGCACGACGGTCTACGAACTCGACCAGCCCAGGGTGTTGGAGTTCAAACTGTCGACGTTGGCCGAGCACGGCGCCGAGCCCGCCTGCAACCGGGTCGCCGTCGCGGTGGACCTGCGCCAGGACTGGCCGGGGGCGTTGCGGCAGGCGGGTTTTGACCCGTCGGCACCCAGCGCCTGGTCGGCGGAGGGGCTGATGCCGTACTTGCCCGCCGCGGCCCAGGAGTTGCTGTTCGACCGCATTCAGGAGCTCACCGCCGCTGGCAGCCGGGTCGCCGTCGAGGCGCTGGGACCGAAGTTTCTCGACCCCGAGTTTCGCACCAAGCGTCGCGAGCGGATGGATCGGATTCGCGCCCTGATGGCCAAGGTGGACCCGGACCGTGCGATCCCGAGGACCGACGAGCTGTGGTACTTCGAGGAACGCGAAGACGTCGGTGACTGGTTCCGTCGGCACGGCTGGGACGTGACGGTGACGCCGGCCGGCCAGCTGATGGCGGGCTACGGTCGCAAGGCACCCAAAGAGGTCGAGGACCAAGTCCCGGGGAACCTGTTCGTGGCCGCGGAGCGGACAGGGGCGTAGCGGCCCAAAGGCAAAAGGGAAAAGTCGACAGGCGGCCCGAACCGCCAGTGCGGCCGCCTGGCGCACCACGACACCCGCCCCGGTGACGTCCGCGCACGGTGGTGCACCGCGGCGAAAGATTTGCGACACGCCGGTGGTCTGACCACTTGACTGACCTCAGACCAGCCACACTGGCCGCATGGCGCTGCAGCCGGTAATTCGCCGATCGGTGCCCGGACAGGTTTTCGAGCAGATCGCTACCGATGTGCTCAGCGGCGAGATACAGCCCGGCGAGGCCTTGCCCAGCGAGCGCCACTTGGCAGACGTCCTCGGGGTATCGCGGCCCGCTGTGCGCGAGGCGCTTAAGCGGCTGTCGGCGGCCGGTCTGATCGATGTGCGCCATGGCGGCGTGACCACCGTACGCGATTTCCGGCGGCACGCCGGCCTGGACCTGCTGCCCCGGTTGGTGTTTCGCAATGGCGAACTCGATGTCTCCGTGCTCCGCAGCCTCCTGGAGGCCCGGCTGCGCATCGGCCCGAAGGTCGCGGAGCTGGCGGCCGAACGGCACGGAGCCGAGCTGGCTGAATTGCTCGAGGATTCGCTGCGCGTCCTCGAGGCCGAGGAGGACCCGGTCGAGTGGCAACGCGACACGCTCGCGTTCTGGGATCTTGTGGTCGACGGCGCTGGCTCGATCGTATTCCGGTTGATGTACAACGCTTTTCGCGCCGCGTACGAGCCGGCGCTGGCTGCCCTGGCCACCGCGATGACCGCCGAGGTCAGGCGTCCGGATGCGCACCGAGCATTGGCCGGTGCGATCTGCTCCGGCGAATCCGCGGGAGCGAAGAAAGCCGCGCACGACTTACTCGAAGTCGCCAACACCACGATGATGGCCGCACTCGATCGCCGGGGGATACGGCGATGAGCACCCACACCGTGATCACCAATTATCTCCGTGGCCAGATCCAGCCCGGGATCGACGCGGTCGGCGGCTTCTTCCGGACCTGCGTGCTGACCGGCAAGGCGCTGTTTCGGCGGCCTTTCCAATGGCGGGAAACGATCGAGCAGGGCTGGTTCATCACGAGCGTGTCCTTACTTCCAACCCTCGCGGTCGCGATTCCGCTCACGGTGCTCATCATTTTCACGCTCAACATCCTGCTGGCGGAGTTCGGCGCCGCCGACATCTCCGGCGCGGGCGCGGCATTGGGCGCGGTCACGCAGCTAGGGCCGCTGACCACCGTGCTGGTGATTGCCGGCGCCGGATCCACGGCGATCTGCGCCGACCTGGGCGCCCGCACCATCCGCGAGGAGATCGATGCGATGGAGGTGCTCGGCATCGACCCGATCCACCGGCTGGTGGTGCCCCGTGTTGTCGCGGCGACCATCGTCGCCGCACTGCTCAACGGCGCGGTGATAACCATAGGCCTGGTCGGCGGATTCCTGTTCGGTGTTTTCATCCAACACATTTCGGCCGGCGCCTATGTCGCCACGCTCACCTTCGTCACCGGCTTGCCGGAGGTGATCATTTCGGTGGTCAAGTCGGCCACGTTCGGAACGATCGCCGGCCTGGTCGGCTGTTATCGCGGGTTGACGACGAAGGGCGGCCCCAAGGGCGTCGGCATCGCCGTCAACGAGACGCTGGTGTTGTGCGTGATCGCGCTGTTCGCGGTCAACGTGGTGCTGACGACTATCGGCGTGCGGTTCGGGACGGGGCGCTGAAAATGGCCCAGACATCAACGCGCGCCGTTCTTCGCGCCCGCTACCCGCGGGCGGCCGCCAACCTCAACCGCTATGGCGGCACTGCGGCCCGAAGGCTCTGGCAAATCGGGATTTTCGCGAGGTTCACCCGGATCAGCGTCGGGCAGATCGGGTGGGCGTTGCGGCGCTACCGGCGGGAGACCTTGCGGCTCGTCGCCGAGATCGGCATGGGCACCGGCGCAATGGCCATCGTCGGCGGCACGGTCGCGATCATCGGTTTTGTGACGTTGTCCGGCGGTTCGCTGATCGCCATCCAGGGCTTCGCGTCGCTGGGCAACATCGGCGTCGAGGCATTCACCGGATTCTTTGCCGCACTGGCCAACACACGTGTCGCCGCGCCCATCGTCGCCGGTGTCACGCTGGCCGCCACGGTCGGCGCCGGTGCCACCGCCCAGTTGGGTGCGATGCGGATCAGTGAGGAGATCGACGCGCTGGAAGTCATGGGCATCAAATCGATCTCGTTTCTGGTCTCCACCCGGATTCTGGGAGGGCTGGCGGTGATCATGCCGCTGTACGCCCTGGCGCTCGACATGGCTTTCACTTCGGGCCAGATCGTCACAACGGTGTTTTATGGACAGTCGAACGGCACGTACGAGCACTACTTCCGGACCTTTCTGCGCCCGGAGGACGTGGGCTGGTCGATTGTGGAGGTCGTCATCATCGCGGTCGTGGTGATGATCACCCATTGCTACTACGGCTACACCGCCAGCGGCGGCCCGGTCGGGGTCGGCCACGCAGTCGGTCGATCGATGCGATTCTCGCTGGTTTCGGTGGTGGTTGTTGTCCTGCTGGCCCAGTTGGCGCTCTATGGCGTCGACCCGAACTTCAATCTCACGGTCTAACGGCCATGACGATGCCGGCCGCGCGGAAGAACCGACGCGCGTGGGTGTACGTCGAGGGTGTGGTCCTGCTGCTGGTCTGCGGGCTCGTTCTTGTGCTGGTGTACTTGCAGTTTCGCGGGGATTTCACGCCGAAGACGGAGCTGACGATGGTGGCTTCGCGGGCGGGCCTGGTGATGGAACCGGGATCGAAAGTCACCTACAACGGGGTGGAGATCGGCCGGGTGGCCGGCATCTCGGAGGTCGAGCGTGACGGCAAGCCGGCGGCCAAGCTGGTGCTGAATGTGAATCCGCAATACATCACGCTGATTCCGGCCAATGTGGTGGCCAACATCGAGGCGGCGACGCTGTTCGGCAACAAGTACGTGTCGTTGACCTCGCCGGAAAACCCGGCGCAGCAGCGAATCTCGCCGCATGACGTGATTGACGTGCGGTCGGTGACCACCGAGTTCAACACGTTGTTCGAGACCATCACCTCGATCACCGAGAAGGTGGATCCGATCGAGCTGAACGCGACGTTGTCCGCGCTGGCGCAGGCGCTGAACGGGCTGGGAGGCAAGTTCGGACAGTCGATCGTCAACGGGAATGAGATTCTGGCGCAGTTGAACCCGCGGATGCCGCAGATCCGGTATGACGTGCGGCGGTTGGCGGACTTGGCCGATGTTTACACCAAGGCTTCACCCGATTTGTGGAACTTTCTGCAGAACGCGGTGACCACCGCGCGCACACTGACCAGGCAACAGCACGATCTGGATGCCGCGTTGTTGGCGGCGGTGGGCGCGGGCAACACCGGCGAAGACATCTTCGCTCGGGGCGGGCCGTATCTGGTTCGCGGGGCGGCCGATCTGGTGCCCACCGCCACGCTGCTCGACACCTACAGCCCTGAAGTGTTCTGTATGATCCGCAATTTTCACGACGCCGCGCCCAAAGTCGCGAACGCGATTGGCGGCAACGGCTATTCGCTGGCGGGCGCCGGAACGATCGCGGGAGCGCCCAACCCGTATGTCTATCCGGACAATCTGCCGCGGGTGGACGCTCACGGTGGACCGGGCGGGCGGCCGGGCTGCTGGCAGCCCATCACCCGGGAATTGTGGCCGGCGCCGTATCTGGTGATGGACACCGGCGCCAGCCTCGCGCCGTACAACCACTTCGGGCTCGGCCAGCCGATGTTCACCGAATACGTCTGGGGACGCCAATATGGGGAGAACACGATCAACCCATGAAAATTACTGGCACAGCTTTCAAACTCGGCGTTTTCTGGTCGGTGCTCTTGGTGTTCACCGTGATGATCATCGTTGTGTTCGGCCAGGTGCGGTTCAACCGCACCACCGGGTACTCGGCGTTGTTCACCAACGCCAGCGGGCTACGGGCCGGGCAGTTCGTCCGCGCTGCGGGGGTGGAGGTCGGCAAGGTCTCCAAGGTAACGCTGATCGACGGGGACAGGCGGGTGTCGGTCGACTTCACCGTGGACCGCTCGTTGCCACTGGATCAGGCAACGACCGCGTCGATCCGCTACCTCAACCTGATCGGCGACCGTTACCTGGAGCTCAAACGCGGCGACAGCGGTCAGCGGCTGGCCCCGGGTGCCGCGATCCCGCTTGAGCACACCCAACCCGCGTTGGATCTCGATGCGCTGATCGGCGGGTTCCGGCCGCTTTTCAAGGCGTTGGACCCCGACAAGGTGAACAGCATCGCCCAATCGATCATCACCGTGTTCCAAGGGCAGGGCGCCACCATCAACGACATCCTCGACCAGACCGCTTCATTGACCGCGACGCTGGCCGACCGGGATCGGGCGATAGGTGAGGTCATCGACAACTTGAACACCGTGCTGGCCACCGCCGTCAAGCATCAGAAGGAGTTCGACCGAACGGTCGACAACTTGGAACTGCTGATCACCGGACTCAAGAACAGGGCCGACCCCCTGGCCGCGGCGGTGGCACATATCAGCGACGCGGCGGGTACCCTGGCCGACCTGCTAGGTGAGGACCGGCAACTGCTGCACAGCACCGTCGGATACCTCGAGGGCATCCAGCAGCCGATCATAAACGACCTGCCGACTCTGGACGGCGTGCTGGCCAAGTTGCCGGACGCCTACCGCATCATCGGCCGTGCCGGCGGCACCTACGGCGACTTCTTCAACTTCTATCTGTGCGATCTCTCGCTGAAAGTCAACGGGTTACAGCCCGGCGGTCCGGTACGCACCGTCAAACTCTTCGGACAGCCCACCGGGAGGTGCACGCCGCAGTGAGAACCCTGACGGAATTCAACCGCGGCCGCGTCGGGCTGATGGGTGCCATGGTCACCCTGCTCGTAATCGGGGTGGGGCAAAGCTTCACCAGCGTGCCGATGCTGTTCGCCACACCTGTGTACTATGCGCAATTCGCCGACACGGGCGGCATCAGCGCGGGCGACAAGGTTGAAATCGCCGGAGTGAACGTCGGTCTGGTGCGCTCGCTTCAGATCCGCGGCGATAAGGTCCTGATCGGATTCTCGTTGGCCGACAAGACAATCGGGATGCAGAGCCGTGCGGCGATTCGCACCGACACCTTTCTTGGCCGCAAGAACATGGAGATAGAACCGCGAGGTTCAGAGCCGTTACAGCCCAACGGTGTTCTTCCATCGCGGCAGACCACGACGCCGTATCAAATCTACGACGCGTTCGTCGATGCCACGAAGGCGGCGACGGACTGGAACATCGACCTCGTCAAACGTTCGCTGAGCGTTTTGTCGGAGACCTTCGATCAGACGGCTCCGCATCTGAGGGCCGCCCTCGACGGAGTGGCCAAATTCACCGGCACCATCGGTAAACGCGACGAGCAGATCAAGCAGCTGTTGGTGAACGCCGACAAGGTCGCGCGCGTGCTCGGCGACCGCAGCGAACAGGTCAACGGGTTGCTGGTGAATGCCAAGACTCTGCTGGCCGCGTTCAGGCAGCGCAGCCAGGCGCTGAGCATTCTGCTGAGCAACGTGTCGGCGGTGTCAACCCACGTGTCCGGCCTGATCAAGGAGAACCCCAACCTCAACCATGTGCTGCAGCAGCTGAGCACGGTCAGCGACGAGCTGGTCAAGCGCAGGAAGGAACTGGCCGATGTGCTGGTGCTGCTCAGCAGATACACCGCATCCCTGGCAGAGGCTGTCGCTTCCGGGCCGTACTTCAAGGCGATTATCGCGAATCTGCTTCCCTACCAGATCCTTCAGCCGTGGGTTGACGCGGCGTTCAAAAAGCGTGGCATCGACCCGGAGAACTTCTGGCGCAGCGCCGGCTTGCCCGAGTTCCGCTGGCCCGACCCCAACGGCACCCGGTTCCCCAACGGCGCGCCGCCGCCCGCACCTCCGGTGCTGGAGGGCACGCCGGATCATCCGGGACCGGCCGTCCCGCCGGGATCGCCGTGTTCGTACACGCCGCCTGCTGACAGCCCGCCGCGGCCCGGAAGTCCGTTGCCGTGCGCGCTTTCCGGTCAAGGCCCGTTCGGCCCGGTCCTCGGTGGTCTCCCGGCGCCGCTGGATGTTCAGACGTCGCCTTCAGACCCCAATGGGCTGCCGCCGACACCTGGTGTTCCGAGCGCGGGCCGGCCGGGTGAGGCGCCGCCGGACGTTCCCGGCACCCCGGTGCCGCTTCCGGCGCACGCACCACCGGGGGCGCGTACCGAGAATCTCCAACCGGCCGGTCCGACCCCGCCACCGTCGACGTTGGCGCCGGGCCTGCCGGCGGGGCCACCAGCACGACCGGGACCCGGGCCGCAGCTGCCGGCCCCGTTCGTCACGCCCGACGGGACAGGCGGTAGCGGCCGATGAGCACCATCTTCGACATCCACAACCTCCGACTGCCGAAAGTGTCGGGCCGGGCACTGGTCGTCGCGGCGTTGGCGGCGATTTTCGTGTTCATCGCGGTTGTCGCCGGAGCGCAGCTCTACAGGAAACTGACCACCACGACCGTTGTCGCATATTTTTCGGAGACCCTCGCGCTGTACCCGGGCGACAAAGTCCAGATCATGGGCGTGCGGGTCGGTTCGATCGACAAGATCGAGCCGGCCGGCGACGTGATGCGAGTTACCTTGCACTACAGCAACAAGTACAAGGTGCCCGCCAAGGCCACCGCGTCGATCCTCAACCCGAGCCTGGTGGCCTCGCGCACCATCCAGCTGTCACCGCCCTACACCGGCGGGCCGGTGCTGAAGGACGGCGCGGTGATCCCGATCGAGCACACCCAGGTGCCCGTCGAGTGGGATCAGCTGCGTGAGTCCATCAACGGGATCCTGCGGCAGCTCGGTCCCACCGCCCAGCAGCCGAAGGGGCCGTTCGGCGACATCATCGAATCGGCCGCGGACAACCTGGCCGGTAAGGGCAAGCAGCTCAACGAAACCCTGAACGGCTTGTCGCAAGCGCTGACCGCGCTGAACGAGGGCCGCGGTGACTTCGTCGCAATCACGCGAAGCCTGGCGCAGTTCGTCAGCGCGCTGTACCAGAACGATCAACAGTTCGTCGCACTCAACGACAACCTGGCCCAGTTCACCGACTGGTTCACCAAATCCGACCATGACTTGGCCGACACGGTCAAGCGGATCGACGACGTGCTCGCCGCCGCCCGAAAGTTCGTGAGCGACAACAGATCCGTGCTGGCTCACGATGTCAACAACCTCGACGACGCGACCACCACAATCCTGCAACCCGAGCCGCGAGACGGCCTGGAGACCGCGTTACACGTGCTGCCCACCTATGCGAGCAACTTCAACAACCTCTACCGCCCGCTGCAGGGCTCGCTGGCGGGCGTGCTCGCGTTCACGAACTTCGCGAACCCGATTGAGTTCATCTGCAGTACCATCCAGGCCGGTAGCCGATTGGGCTATCAGGACTCGGCCGAGCTGTGCGCGCAGTATCTGGCGCCGGCGCTCGACGCTATCAAGTTCAATTACGTGCCGGCGGGAACTAACTTATTCACCTCAGCGGCCACCTTGCCCAAGGACGTGGCCTACTCCGAGGAGCGGCTGCACCCGCCGCCCGGATACAAGGACACCACCGTCCCGGGGATCTTTTCGCGCGACACACCGTTTTCGCATGGCAACTTCGAAGCGGGCTGGGTCGTCGCGCCCGGGATGCAGGGCACGCAGGTTCAGCCGTTCACGGCCGACATGCTGACGCCGGATTCGCTGGCCGAACTCATGGGCGGACCCGACATCGCACCCCCGCCGCCGGGAACCAACATGCCCGGACCGCCGAACGCCTACGACGAGACGAACCCGCTGCCGCCGCCGTGGTATCCGCAGCCCCCGCAGACAGGGCCAGGCCAGTGAGGCGCGGCGTGAGCGCGGTGAGCGCGCACGGCAAGCCGAACCGATGGACGCAGACGGGCGCGGTGAAGCGCTTGATCATCGGCGCCGGTCGACGCGGACTGGTGTTCGTTTTGACTGCGGCGGTGCTGACTTCGTGCACATGGCGCGGCATCGCCAACGTGCCGCTGCCGATCGGCCGTGGCACGGCTTCCGGGCACATGACGATCTACGTGCAGATGCCCGACACTCTGGCGCTGAACACCAACAGCCGGGTAAGGGTCGCCGACGTGTGGGTCGGCACGGTGCGGGACATCAGGCTGAATAACTGGATCGCGACCCTGACGCTGGACCTCGATCCGACCGTGAAGCTGCCGGCAAACGCGACTGCGAAGATCGGCCAGACCAGCCTGCTGGGCACGCAGCACGTCGAGCTGGCCGCGCCGCCAGACTCGTCACCGCAGCCTTTGAGAAGCGGCGATACCATCCCCCTGAAGAACTCCTCGGCCTACCCCACCGTCGAACGGACCTTGGCCAGCGTCGCGATAATCCTCAATGGTGGCGGCATCCCGAACCTCGATCTGATTCAAACCGAGGTCATCAACATCCTTGACGGCCACGTCGATCAGGTCCGCGAATTGCTCGGGCGGCTGGACACATTCATCGCGGAACTGAACCGCCAACGCGGCGAGCTCACTCGAGCAATCGACTCGGCTAACCAACTCCTGACCATCGTCGCGAACCACGACGACACGCTGGATCGGGTGCTCACCGACATCCCGCCGCTGATCCAGCATTTCGCCGACACGCGCGAACTATTCGCCGACGCCACCGAGTCTCTGGGGCGGTTCAGCGACGTCGCCAACCGGGCGCTGTCGGATACCCAGCCCAACCTTCATCAGAGCCTGCAGTCGTTGCAGCGACCGCTCAACCAACTCGAACGGGCCTCGCCGTACGTGGTCGGCTCGCTGAAGTTGGGCCTCACCGCGCCGTTCAACATCGAAAACGTGTCGAAAGTGATCCGCGGCGACTACGTCAACGTGTCGGGGGCGGTCGACCTGACGCTCAGCGCCATGGATAACTCCCTGCTGAGCGGAACGGGATTCTCGGGGGCGTTGCGGGCACTCGAGCAGTCGTGGGGACGGGATCCCGGCACCATGCTCCCGGATGTCCGCTTTACGCCGAATCCCAACGACGCGCCGGGAGGCCCGCTGGTGGAAAGGGGCGAATGAAAGATGTTGCCTCGCATGATCAAAACCCAGCTGGTGGTGTTGACGGGGGTGGCGGTGGCCGCGGTGGTATTGCTTGGCTGGTACTACCTGCGGATACCCAGCCTTGTCGGCATCGGCCGCTACACCCTCTATGCCGAATTGCCGCAGTCCGGGGGCTTGTATCGCACGGCCAACGTCACGTATCGGGGTATCACCATCGGCAAGGTCACCGGCGTCGAACCGACCGAGCGCGGCGCGCGCGCAACGATGAGCATCGACGACGGCTACCAGATACCGGCCGACGCGTCGGCCAATGTGCACTCGGTCTCGGCGGTCGGCGAGCAATACATTGACCTGGTGTCGACCCGCACCGGCGGCCCCTACTTCCGGGACAAGCAGACGATCACCAAGACCAAGGTTCCCAGCCAGATCGGCCCGGCGCTCGATGCCGCCAACCGTGGATTGGCGGTGCTACCCAAAGACAAGGTCGCCTCATTGCTTTACGAGACATCACAGGCCCTCGGTGGGCTGGGACCGTCGCTTCAGCGTCTGGTGGATGCCACCCAGGCGATCGCCCATGACTTCCGGGGCAGTATCGACGACGTTGACGACATCATCGCGCGTTCGGCGCCCGTCATCGACAGCCAGGTCAATTCCGCTGACACGATTAGCCGTTGGTCCGCCAACCTGAACACGTTGGCCGCGCAGACCGCGCAGCAGGATCAAGCGGTGCGAAGCATTCTGGCCAATGCGGCGCCGACGGCAGAGCAGGTCAACGCCACGTTCAGCGACGTGCGGGAGTCGCTGCCGCAGACGCTGGCCAATCTCGAGGTCGTGATCGACATGCTCAAGCGCTATCACAATGGCGTCGAGCAGGCGTTGGTGTTCTTGCCGCAGGGCGGTGCCATCGCGCAGTCGGTTACCTCGGGATCCCCCGGCCAGGCGGCTCTCGGCGTCGGCGTCGCGGCCCTCAACCAACCACCGCCGTGCCTGACCGGCTTCCTTTCGGCGTCGGAGTGGCGGGCTCCGGCCGACCCCAGCACCGCGCCATTACCGGCCGGCACCTACTGCAAGGTCCCCATCGACGCGACGAATGTGGTTCGTGGCGCACGCAATTACCCGTGCGTCGACGTTCCCGGTAAGCGGGCGGCGACGCCGCGGGAGTGCCGCAGCACCGAGCCCTATGTGCCGCTGGGCACCAACCCCTGGTACGGGGACCCCAATCAGATTCTCACCTGCCCGGCGCCGAGCGCGCGTTGTGACCAACCAGTGAAGCCGGGTCAGGTGATCCCGGCACCGTCGGTCAACGATGGCCTCAACCCGCTGCCCGCCGATCGGCTGCCGGGCACACCGCCGCCGGTCAGCGATCCGCTGCAGCGGCCGGGATCGGGCACCGTCCAGTGCAACGGGCAGCAGCCCAACCCGTGCGTCTACACCCCGAACGTGCTTCCCGCAGCGCTTTACGACGTGCGGAGCGGCAAGGTCGTCGGGCCCGACGGCGTGGTCTATTCCGTTGAGAATTCGAGCAATATCGGCGAGGACGGGTGGAAGGAGATGCTGGCACCGGCCCGCTGAAACCATACGGCTTCGTCAGCGGGTCCCGGCTTCCCGATCCGAATCCGGCGTGCCGCCGTCCGCGCTCTGGCGGCCCTGCCCGCGCCAATTTCGGTATCCACGATGCGCAGCGAACCCGCCGACGATGGCGGCCGCGCACCACACCGCTACCGCCGCATACGCCAACGGCGACGACAGATCCCTGATCGAGGCGCCCAGCGCGGTGTAAGCAAACGCCCGCGGCGCCGAACCGATTAACGAGCCAACTGCCATCTGCCACAACGGCACTCCGAACGCACCAAACGCATAGGAGGCGAGCGCATCCGATATGCCGGGGATGAATCGCTGACCCACGACCGCCCACAGTCCGCGCCGTTCGATCAGCGCGTCGATGCGGTCGGCGCGGTCCGTCCCCAGCAGAGCCCGCGCGCTGTCCCGGCCGGCCCGACGGCCGACGCGACTCGCCACCATCGCCGTGCCCACCGTTGCACCCAGTGTCACGAAGATGCCCAGGACAGGACCGAACAGCATTCCGCTGCCCGCCGCCAGGATCGAGCCCGGCACGAACAGCGCCCCAAGGACGGCCGACGCGACGACATAGGCCACCGGCGCCGCCGGCCCCGTCGCCGAGACCGCGCGCCGCATCTCCTCCACGTCGATGATCCGTGCGACGGCCACCAGGTAGAACATTCCGAGTAGGAAGCCGGCGAACACCGCAAGGCCGCACGATGTGGCGTCGTGGGGATGTCGGTGAAGAACCGTCGTTGTCGGCCATGTTGACCGCATTCTTCCGCACCAAGCCGTGCTGCAGAGCGGATGCCCCAGGGTCCGCGCTCCTAGCGACCCTGCTGCAGCCGCTGACGCAGCCCGCTCGCCCGCACCGCCCGCCGCCCGATCGCGGCGCGCACCGACTCCTCGGCACCGACCACCCGGACCTTGGCCTTGGCGCGGGTCACCGCCGTGTAGAACAGTTCTCGCGTCAGCAACCGCGAATCCTGTGGCGGCATAAGCACTGTCACCTCGGCGGCCTGGCTGCCCTGGCTCTTGTGGATCGTCATCGCGTGCATGGTCTCGATGTCGGCCAGCCGGCTGGTCGCGAAGTCCAACGTTCCGGTGGCGCCCGCGATGACGGCCCGCAGGCCGTCGTCGGCAACGATGACCACTCCGGTGTCACCGTTATAGACCTTCAGCCCATAGTCGTTGGCGGTCACCAACAGCGGCCGACCGGCGTACCACTCCGAGAACACCGGCTGACCCGTCTCCTCCGAGAGCCAGCGCTCCACGTGCCGGTTCCAATGCGACACCCCGTACGGCCCCCGCCGGTGCGCGCACAACAACCGGTGCTCGTCGAGCGTCGCCAAGGCCACCTGGGAGGCGCCGAGCACCGCGGCCTCCCGCACTCGCAGCGCGTGCGGAACCAGCACCTCACGCAGCCGTTCGGACGGGCCGTCGGAGTCGATCCACTCGATGTGCTCACCGCCGGCACGCAGCAACTCCACCACGCGATCGGCGTCGCCGGTCCGGATCGCTTCGGCCAGCGCACCAATCGACTCACCGAACCGGTGCGGCGTGCACAGGGCCGCCACCCGCACGTCGTGGCGAGCGGTGAGCCCTTCCACCAAGTCCGCCAGCACGGCACCGGCTTCCACCGAGGCCAGCTGGTCGGGGTCGCCCACCAGGATCAGCCGCGTGTCCGTGCGCACCGCTTCCAGCAGCCGGGCCATCATCGTCAGCGACACCATCGACGTCTCGTCGACGACGATGACGTCATGCGGCAGCCGATTGCCGCGGTTGTGCTTGAACCGCACCGACGTATCGGGCCGGGATCCCAGCAGCCGGTGCAGCGTGGTCGCCTGCAAGCCGGCCAGCCGCGCCCGGTCCACGGCGTCGAGCTTCTCGACCTCGGCGGCGACGGCCTCGGCCAGCCGCGCCGCGGCCTTGCCGGTCGGCGCGGCCAGCGCGATTCGGGGCCGCGGAACACCGGCGAGCTCCGACTGCTCGACCAGCAGCGCGAGCAGCCGCGCCACCGTGGTGGTCTTGCCGGTGCCGGGCCCACCGGTCAGCACCGTAACCGCCTGGGACAGCGCGATTTCGGCCGCGGTCCGCTGCTCCTCATACCCCGGCGGGAAAAGTCGCTCGATGGGGGCGGGCACATCGCCCATCGCCCCGGACACGGACAGCGCGAGCAGGTCGACGCACACCTGCTCTTCCTCGAGCCAGTACCGGTCCAGGTACAACAGGTCACCGAACAGCCGCAGCACCGGCGGCGATCCGAGCAGCGGGCTGGACCGCACGGCGGCCATCCAGTCGTCGGCGGCGGGCCACGGCAGGTCGGCCATACCGATCTGTGCTTCCACCGACCGCAGGTCCACGCACACCGAACCACCCCGCAGCGCGCGCACCACCAGAGCGATCGCCAGCGCCACCCGCTCGTCCGGGTCACCGGTGAGCGCCGTGAGCCGCTGCGCCACATGGACATCCGCAGCCTCTAGGACGCCGGCATCGCCGAATGCGCGCAGTAAACCCGTAGCGGCGATCGCCTCCACCGTCACGCGACCGCCCTCCCCTCATCGAGCAGGTCCGACAGCGCCGCAACCAGAGCCGGCGGCGGCCGCCAGCTGAACACCCCTGACGGGTGCCCGTCGGCGACCGGGGTATCCACGCCGCACATCCCGCGCACAAACAAATAGAGGACCCCGCCAAGATGTCGGGCCGGATCGTAGCCGGGCACCCGCCAGCGCAAGAACCGATGCAGCACAACGCTGTACAGCAGCGCCTGCAACGGATAATCCGAGTGCAGCATCGCCTCGACCAGCCGCGGCCGATCGTAATCGGCGGCGGTCAGCGGCCGCTCCGGATCGCCGAGCCAGTTGGTCTTGTAATCGACTACCAGGTAGCGGTACCCCGCACCGTCGGGTACCCGTAACACGGCATCCAGCGAGCCGGTGAGGTAACCGCGCAACGACTGGTCGCCAAGCGCGCGGCTCGTCAACCGATCGGCATACGACGCCAGCGCATCATCGGGCGGCAAGTGCTCGCGCAACAACGCTCCCGCGTCGGCCAGCCGGATCTCGGGCGCACGCGCACGCAGATCGCCACCCGCCAGCGGGAACTCGAAGTCCAATTCCCGCAGCCGATCCCGTAACCCGATCTGTCGCAGCGTCAAACCGCCGGCCAGCGGGCCCAACGGGGTATCGTGCATCGGCACAATCGCCGCGGCCAGCACCTCCGGGGCCACATCCACCGGCCACCACACCGAGTGCCGACGGATGTGCGACTCCAACTCGGTGGCCAGATCCGCGGCCAACGGGTCGGTCGTCTCCAGCACGGCGTGCACCAGGGAGCCGAACTTTGCGCCCATCGGCAGATCCGCCATCGGCGACGGCACGTCCGGCCCGGACGCGGCCTGGGTCAATGAAATATCTCCGACTTCGTCGTCCAGCTCGGTAACCTCCGGCTCGCTACTCACCCCGGTGGACTCCGCCACCCGGATGAGACCGGAGTAGGAGGTGCGCCGCCACCCCGTGTCGATGCTGCGATGGAAATGGCGGCTATCGAGGTTCGACGGCACCGGCTCGGGCGGCACTGAAGGCGCCGCGACCACCACCGACTCCTCGATCACCGGGCCGCCAGCGGCCTCCCACTCGTGCAACCGGGCCATCGCATCCTCGTCGGAGATCTTCGCGGGCTCGCATCGGTCCGGCACGAACGCCTCTCCGGGTCGGCGACCACGCAGCAATCGCGACAGGCCGCCGTTGGGTTCGTAGTAGGCCGGTGACCACCACGCCACCACCTGAGTCTGTGCCCTGGTCAACGCGACGTACGTCTGTCGGCTGGCGTCGCCCGCGTCCTCCTGGTAGCCAAGCGATTCAACGGCAGCGAAGTCCGGACTGTCCTTGCCGCCGATGTGCAGGCAGCGCACGCCATCGTCGTGAAACAGCACGATGTCGCGGCTTTGCGTACTTCGGTTGAACGCGAAGGGCAGGTACACGATCGGGTATTGCAGACCCTTGCTCACGAACACCGTCATGACCTGTACGGCGGCCGCGTCACTGTCCAGTCGCCGGTTGCGTTCCGTTGCGCCGCTGCGTTCGTCGCGCTGCCTGCGCAGCCAGTCGCGAAGGGCGGGCAGGCTGTAGTGCTCGCGGTGCGCGACGTCCTGCAGCAGCTGCGTGACGTGCGCCAGGTCGGTCATCTGTCGCTCGCCGCCCTGCCGGGCGAGCACGCGATCGCCCATTCCGGCCAACTGCGCGGCCTCGAAGATGGCCGCCACGCCGCGTTCCCTTGCGTGGCCGGCCCACTCACGCAACGTCTCCGCGACCCGATCTGTTAGCGCATCACCGCCCGCCGCAAGCGATTCCGCGGTTTCGCCGAAGAACATCGTCGCCGCGGCGGCGCGGACCATGCCGGGGCGGTGCGGCTGGTCGAACGCCTCCAGCAGACAGAGCCAGTCATCGGCGGCTTCGGAAGTGAACACGTCGGAGTTGCCGGTGTACACCGCCGGAACGCCCGCGTCGCAGAGAGCCTTGAAGCACGCGCCGGCGTCCTCGTGCCTTTCCACGATCACGGCGATGTCGCGGGCCTGCAGCGGACTGCCGTCGAATGTCGCGCCGCTCGCCCGCAGCGCGCGAATGTCGGCGGCGAGGTCGGCGCCGATGTGCGCCCGCAGTTCGTCGATGGGCATGTTCGCAAGACCGCTGCGTCCCAACGTCCTTCGTCGCACGACCCGCAACCGAAAGGGATCGTTGCGCGGCGCGCCCGCGAGCCGGTGACCACGGTGGTGGGCATCGACGTCGTTCGCCACAATCGCGGGGTCGCCCAGCTGGGCGCCCCGCAGCACCACCTGCAGCCGCTCGACGAGGGCGGCGTCGCTGCGCCAGTTGGTTCCCAGTGTCTTCTTCTCGTGCGCGGTCTCGGCCGCCTGCAGATACGTCGCGATGTCGCCACCGCGGAACGCGTAGATGGCCTGCTTTGGGTCACCGATGAGAATCAGGGTCGAGCGCCGGCTGAACGCGCGGTCGATCACCTGCCATTGCACGGGGTCGGTGTCCTGGAACTCGTCGACCATGACGATCGGCCAGCGGTGATGCATGCGGACCCGCGCGGGGGAATCGTCGCCGGCCAGCGCGTCGGCCAGGCGGATCAGCAGGTCGTCGTAGCCTAGGACGCCCAGCCGTCGCTTGCGCGTATCGAGCTCAACGAGAACCTCTTTCGCGAAGTCGACGCAGACGGCGGCCCGCGATCCGGGCTCGGGGCTGAGGGGACGCAGCTCCGTCGACGGGTTCTTGACCACCTCCCGCGCCAGCCGCAGCGCATCGCGATACTGCAGAACCGGGTCGTCACGCTGCTGCCCGAAATGCGCGAGGTACAGATCGTCGACGATCTCGGCTACCAGCTCGTCGAGACTGTCGAGCAGGGTGACGCTCCCGGCGGTGTCGCCGGCCACACCGAGCGACTTCAACACCAGCTGGCAGAACTGGTGTGTGGTGGCGATCGTCGCCGCATCGAAGCCGGCCAGCGCATCGCGAAGGCGTTGCTTGCGCACCGCGAGCTGCTTGTCGCTGCCCTTCAGCAGGTGCGCCACCAGCTGGTTGTCGCCTACGGTGGACGGGTCATCGAAAGCGACCACGGCATCGACGATTTGGCGGCGGACGCGCTCCCGCAGCTCCTGGCTGGCGGCCCGACCGAAGGTGATGAGCAACATCTGGTCCAGCGTCGCCTCGCCCTCGGCGAGATAACGGGTCACCAGGCCGGCCAAGGCGAACGTCTTGCCCGTTCCCGCGCTGGCCTCCAGCACCGTGGTGGAGCATTCGGCAGGCAGCGGGCCGAGAAGATCGAAGCGCTCCATCTAAGTCGGCTCCCTCTGCGCGCGCAGCATCGGCAGCCAAAGCCGGGCGGCGTACGCACCGAGCCGGTTGTCTTCGCCGTCGCACTCCTCGCCCGGGCGCAGGGGTTGCATGAGGTCGGCCAGGCGCGCGTTCTTGCCCCAGGCTCGCACGTGGGCGGGCTCCTCGTCCTCCCATTTCCACCGGTATTGGGCCTCGCGTAGTGGATCGTCACCGCAATGCCGGGCGGCCGCCCAGGCATAGGACGTCTTGATGGGCAACGGAATCGGCTCCCGCCGCCCAGCGTCGTAGATCGCCACCAGCTCACGCAGAAGCCGGATGGCTTGATGAGAGGGGCCGTGCGGCCGCCCCAGGCCCTCCACCCGCGGGGTGGTGCCTCTCTTGCGGCGGCCGATACACACCGCCGACCAGTCACGGCCCTGGTGATGAGCGATCAACGCCAGCAACGGAATCCACGACTCGAGCAGGTGCTTGCCGTCCAGCTTGGAATAGGTCACCGATACCAGCCGATCGCCGTACACCGGCGACACCGTGCCCGTGAGCCGTCGACCCGAGCCGAGATCGATGTCGACGTCATATGCCCGTGTGTCCGCCTGCCGGTGCTGCAGTGCCGCGGTCGCCAGCAGAGCGGCCTGATCGCGAACCTCGGTTGCCTTGCGCCAACCGAGCTGGCCGGGCGGCAGCGTGCCCCGGCGCCACTCGGCCTGACGCGCGTCATCCGGCGTCATCCCTCGCAGGATGTCGGCCAGCATCCGGTCGCCGACGGTCCACTCCTCGAGGCTGTTGATGTCGACCGGCATGGCGTCTTGCACCCCGTCGACGTCGCGCGGCAGCGTGAATTCCAGCGCGCGGAAGAACCCCTTCACCGGGTCTTTGAAGAAGCCGACGAGATCGGCGAGGATGACGTCGTCGGCGGGCGGTGGCGGCAGCGGTCCGGAAATGAACTTGGGCGCGTCGCTGCGTTTGCCGGCTGCCACCCGCGCCGCCCGCAGCACGGTCCGGTCGAAGCTGAACGGGACTTCCGGCACCAGCTCTCCCGGAATGACGTTGCGAATGTCGAACGGCTGCAACGGATGTTCGACGACCACGCGCTCGCGGATTTCGTTCGGCTGTGTGCTTGGCACAGTCATGTCGAGGGTGTCCAGCAGTTCGGCCAGCGGCACCGCGGGCGGGCGCGGCTGGCCGGAGTATTCGTTGGCCCCGGTGTAGGTGATCACCAGCTTGTCGGTGGCCGCGCCGATGGCGTCGAGCAGCAATTGCCGGTCCTCGGAACGGATGTCGCGTTCACCGGTCATCGGGTTGCGGGCCAGCACGTCGTCACCGTCGACGACAGCGAGGCGGGGGAACACCCCGTCGTCGAGGCCGACCAGGCAGACCACCCGGTGCGGCACCGAGCGCATCGGCACCATGGTGCACACCGTCAGCGTGCCGGTGCGGAAGTTGGCCCGCGTCGGGCGCCCGGCGAGGTGCCTGTCGAGCAGGGCGCGGACATCGGGCAGCCGCAGCAGGGTGTCGGCCCGTGGACCGGCGTCGGCCAACACCTGGGCGAACTCGCGCTGCATCTGGCTGGTCTGCCAAATGTCCGAATCGTCGACGCGCGCCAACAGCGTGATGCCGTCGGTCAGGGCGGCCAGCCACTCCCGCAAGGGCCGCGCGCCGGTGAGGGAGTCGACCGCCCGCTGCAGCCGGCCGACGAATTCGGCCAATTGGCCTGCCAATTGGACCCGGTTGCTGCTGACATCGTCGAGGGGCAGGGTGGCGTCGATCCAGGCGTGCGAGTCGTCGGACATCGCGACACCGGCCAGCACCCGGTCGATGCCGAAACGCCAAGTGTTGTGCACGAAGTCGACGTGGTACGGCCGCCGATGCTCCTGGTCGAAACCCCACCGGATGTTCGCCTGCCGGACCCAGCGGGTGACGGCCTCCAGATCGTCGTCGGTGAAACCGAAGCAGGCGCGCACCGGCGCGGCCTCGGCGAAGTTGAGCACCTCGCTGGCGGTCACCCTGCTGCCCGCCAGTGCCAGCAACTGCGAGGCCACACCGAGCAGCGGGTTGGTCTGGACCGGCGAGCGGTCCGCGAGCCGCACTCTCAAGCGGTGAGCAGGATGCGCGCCGTGTATCACGTCGCCGAGCCCGAAGTCGGCGACGATCAGCGGCGCGTATGTCTCGATGTCCGGGCACATCACCAGGATGTCGCGGGGCTGAAGCGTCGGGTCGTCCTGTAAGAGGCCGAGCAGCACCTCGCGCAGCACATCGACCTGGCGGGCCGGACCGTGGCAGTTGTGTATCTGTACGGAGCGGTCGTCCGCGGCGAGCGTGCGCCCCTGTGGCCGAACGGCATTGGCGGCGATATCGGACTGCAGCCACCCGAGCAGCGTGTTGGCGCGGTCTCGGCCGGGGAGATATTCGTCGGTCTGCGGATCTGCCGGCAGGCTGCGCTGAAGTTCGCGCAGGTCTCGCCCGAGCGTCGCCAACAGTGGATGACCCACTGCCCGGTGGCTGATGTCCTCGCGGCGGGCAATCGCGCCGTGGGTGCCGGCCAGCGCCCGCCACAGTTCGTCGCTGGGGTGTGGGAGCCACAGGTGCAGGTCGTGGTGGGTGGCCAGCGCATCGAGCAACTGGACGTCGGTGCACGCCAGGCGGGTGTGCCCGAACAGCGACAGCCGCAGTGGCAGGTCGCTGGGCCCCTCGCGCAGCCGGGCGACGGTCTTTGCGTGGCGGATGTGCGGGGGATCGGCTTCGACGCGCCCAACCAGCGCCCGCCACAGTTCGGGCTGCCAGCGCAGGTCCTCCTCGAGGTCCTGCGCGTTGCCGTCCAACCAGTCGATGAGCAGCTGGGGCCGCTGGCGGGCATAGGAGGCGAACAACCCGGCCAGTCGGCGCGCCGCCGCATATCGCCGGGCCCGGCGCAGCTCTGCCTCCTCGCCGGTGTGGAAGTGGCCCAAATGCGTTGCCAGCGTTCGGCACCACGGCTCGTCGAGGCTGCAGTCGATGACCTCGAGCAGCGGCCACGTCATCGCCTCCGGCGACCACGGGTCGTCGTCGACCGTGCCGGTGACTTCAGCGATCAACGAAGCCGGACTGCGGAACGCCACCGCCGCGCACACCCCGTCTCCGCCGCCGGGCTTGCAGCCCAGCACATGCGACAGCCGCTGACTCAGCCAGCGTTCCACGCCGCGCGCCGGCACCAGCACCAGCTCCTCGGCGAACGGGTCGGTCAGCGGGTTGGCCAGCAGCGCGCCGAGGCCGTCGGCAAGGAGGTCGGTGCGTTCGGCACGGTGGAGATGGAGGGCCATTGCGGTGCCACCATAGAACGCCGCACCGACAGCCGGGGATGAATCGGCGCCGACATGCCGTTCAAAGGTGGTGGCAACATAAGCAGGGACGAGGAAGAAACGAGAAGGACGAGATGGAAGCTTGGGACGCGATCAGTGCGCGGCGCAATGTCCGGCAATATACGCCAGAGCCGGTGTCGGAAGACGACCTGAACCGCATCGCCGAGGCCGGCTGGCGGGCACCGTCGGCGAAGAACCGGCAGCCCTGGGACTTTGTGATCGTCACCGACCCGGCTCAATTGCAGGAGTTGTCCACGGTGTGGCGCGGCGCGGGCCACATCGCAGCGGCCCCGGCCGCGATCGCACTGGTGGTGCCGGTGCCGCCGGATGAGCGCAGGCTGGTCACCGACACCTACGACATAGGACAGGCGACGATGGCGATGATGATCGCGGCCACCGATCTGGGGATCGGGACGGGTCATTCGTCGGTGGGGGAGCAGGAGAAGGCGCGTGCCATCCTGGGTGTGCCCGACGACCACCAGGTGGCCTTCCTGCTGGGCATCGGGTATCCCGCGGATCGTCCGCTCACCCCGATTCGCAAGCCGAACCGGCGGCCCTTTTCCGAGGTCGTCCACCACGGGCGCTGGTGAATCGCCGCCTGCGGCGGTAGCGACGAAAGGCCCTCCTTGCTTTCGCTTGGCTGTGCCAGGCTAAGACCATGGTCGGCGTTGCGGATGCCATCGGGTGGGTGAGCAAGCAGATTTTCGACCGGGTGCCCAAGGCAGACCTGGACCAGCGCGACCCGGACTTCATCCGAGATCAGCTGCCCGGCACCTGGTTGCTGGCGTCGCTGTATTTCCGGGCCGACGTCCGCGGACTCGACCGCATGCCGCCGGAGGGCCCCGTGCTGCTGGTCGGCAACCATAGTGGCGGCAACGTCCCGCCGGACACCTTCGTCTTCACCCTGGCGTTCTGCTCGTATTTCGGCGTGGAGCGCCCGTTTTATCAGCTCGCGCACAACCTGGTCACTCTGTATCCGCCGCTGCGCTGGCTTCGCAAGTTCGGCACTGTAGCTGCCAGCCCCGAAAACGCCCGCCTGGCACTGGAATCCGGCGCCGCCGTGCTGGTGTATCCCGGCGGTGACTACGAGGTCTTCCGCCCTTCGTGGCAGCGACACGTCGTCGACTTCGGCGGCCGCAAAGGCTTCGTGCGGCTCGCCCGCGAAACCGGCGTGCCGATCGTGCCGGTGGCCAGCGTCGGCGGCCAGGAGACGGCCCTGTTCCTCGGACGCGCCCAGTGGCTGGCCAGGCTGCTGCTGCTCGACAAGGTGTTCCGGCTCAAGAGTGTGCCCATTTCGCTAGCGCTGCCATGGGGGCTGAACGTCAGTGACCTGTTGGGGCATATCCCGCTGCCCGCCAAGATCGTCATCGAGGTGCAGGAGCCCATCAAGGTGCACGACGACGACCAGGCCGTGTACGACGAAGTGGTCGCCAGCCTGCAGGCCGGCGTCGATCGCCTCGCCGCCGAACGTCACTTCCCGGTGATCGGCTGATGCGCGTCGAACGCCGGATCATCATCAACGCCGAACGCGACACCGTGTGGAAGGTGCTCAGCGACCCGGATCGCTACCGGTCGTTCCTGCCTCACCTGGAGCGCTGGGAGATGCTGACGGAAGGCCCGGCCCGGTTGGGCGCTCGGTACACCGTGTTATGGAAGATCGGCTCGATCCCGGTGGGCGGTGTCGCCGAAGTAGTGGAATTCGACACGGCGCGCGATCTGGCCTGGATCAACATCACCGGGGTAACGCAGCGCGGCCGTTTCCGGCTGCGCGATGCCGGGCCGGGCCGAACTCTTGTGACGTTCCGCCTGGCCTACAGCTCCGAAGGCGGGCTGCTCGGCCTGATCGCCGACCGTGTCGCAGCGTTCTGGGTCGGCCGCTCACTGGATGAGAGCCTGAAAAACCTTCGGGGCCTTGTCGAGTCGTAGGTCGTGCTCGTGCATGATCACCGGGGCGACTACGGAATCGATGGCTCATTCAAAACCATCTCGGCGCGCGGGCAGGCGATAGGTGTCGGCGCCCAAGCCGCCGGCCTGGTCCTGTGGGCCGGGGTCAGCCTGGCGCGCGGCAAGCGGGTGACGGCGGCGCTGGCGGGCGGGTCAGCCGTCGCCATGGTCTCGGCGATGGGTTGGTACGTCTACGCGACGCGCTCGGGCAAGTTCGTGGTGTGGGACCGGGTGCTCGAGGAGCTGCGACTGCGTGGCGACGAAACGGTGCTCGACCTCGGCTGTGGACGCGGCGCGGTGTTGCTGGCCGCGGCCAAGCGGCTGCCGCGGGGCCGGGCGATGGGTGCCGACCTGTGGCGGGCCGACCAGACCGACAACTCGCAGGAGGCCACGCTGGCTAACGCGGCCTCCGAAAACGTCGCCGACCGCGTCGAGGTGCGCACCGCCGACATGACGGCCCTGCCGCTGGCCGATGAAAGCGTGGACGTCATCGTCAGCAACCTGGCGATCCACAACATTCCGAGCCGCGCCGGGCGGCGACAGGCACTGGACGAAGCGGTTCGCGTGTTGCGGCCGGGTGGTCGGCTTGCCATCGCCGACCTGTGGGAGACCCGTCAGCATGCCGCCCATCTGCGGGAATTGGGATGGCGAAACGTGAAGCGCCGCAACCTCGGATGGCGCATGTGGTATGGCGGTCCGTGGTTCTCGACGCGCCTGGTCACCGCGACGAAACCGGGGTGAGGACCAGGGCCGGCGCCCAGGGTACAGGGCGTCGCGGGATCCGGCGGGATCTGATAGCGCATGCGATATCAAATCTGGGAAGCGCCTCATGGTCCCGGCACAGCTCGGCCCGAAGAAGGTGGCTGCGATCGGCCCAAACCGGGGTGCATGCTAAGACCCATGACGAGAAACGAACTCACCGAACAGATCGTCGTGGCGCGGCTGGAAAAAGGGCTGACCTGGCAGGAGCTGGCCGACGCGATCGGCCGGCCGGTGCTGTGGACCACGTCGGCGTTGCTCGGTCAGCACCCGATACCCGCCGAGCTCGGCAAGGTTCTCGTCGAGATGCTCGGCCTCGACGAGTCGGCGGTGGCGGTGCTGGCGGCACCGCCCATGCGCGGCGGCCTGCCCACCGCGGTGCCGACCGACCCCACCATCTACCGCTTCTACGAGGCCCTTCAGGTGTACGGCGGCGCCATCAAGGAAGTGATCCACGAACAGTTCGGCGACGGCATCATGAGCGCGATCAACTTCAGCGTCGACCTGCAGAAGAAGTCGCACCCGTCAGGCGACCGGGTCGTGGTGACGTTGGATGGCAAATTCCTTCCCTATCAATGGGTTTCGGCGGATGACTGACGGATGACTGATTTATGCCGATAGCGCCGAACCCCATGCGCCACCCGTTCCGTGTGGCGCGCGCCCCCAAGCCGCGCGCCGAAGGCCGCTTCTACCTGCCCAGCGGTCGTCGGCTGGGCTTCGCGGAATACGGCGATCCGTCGGGGGAGGTGGTGCTGTGGTTCCACGGGACCCCCGGCGGCCGCCGGCAGGTCCCCCTGCTTGGCCGGCGCGCCGCCGAGAGCCTCGGCTTACGCGTCGTTGCGGTGGAGCGGCCGGGCACCCACTTGTCCGACCCGCACCGGTACGAGACCGTGGCGCAGTGGGCGACCGACATGGCCTGCGTGGCAGACTCGCTCGGCGCCGAACGGCTGGGTGTCGTCGGCCTCTCCGGCGGCGGCCCGTACGCGCTGGCCTGTGGGGCGGCGCCGCCGCTGGCCGGCCGGGTTGCCGCGGTGGGGGTGCTGGGCGGTGTGGTCCCGACGGTCGGCCCCGAGGCCTCCGCGACGGGCGTCATCGACCTGGCCCGGCGCTTCGCCCCGGTGCTGTCGCGTTTGCGCTGGCCGCTGTCCGCCCTGGTGTCCGGGCTGGTGCTGCCGATCCTGCCCTTTGGGCACTATGCCTATCTGGCCTACGCCGCGACAACGAAAGAGGGCGACCGGCGAGTCTTTGCGGACCCCGAGATGGAGCCGATGTTTCTCGACGACATCGTCATCGTCTCCGGGGGGCGCTTCCGGGCCGTCGTGGATGACATCCGCCTGTTCGGGCGCGACTGGGGGTTCCGGTTGGCCGACGTGAAAGCGCCGGTGCGGTGGTGGCACGGCGACGCCGACCCCATCGTGCCGCTCGATGCGGCCCGGGCCGCGGTGTCAAACCTGCCGAACGCGGAGCTCATCCTGCGGCCCAAAGAAAGCCATCTCGGCGGCTTCGCGGCCGCCGACGAGGTCCTCCGCTACGTCCGTCAGCTGCTGTGAGCTGACCAAAGCAGTCGAACAGCAACTCGCGCCGCGCGGATGAAGTGACGCCGCGTCGCGTACGTGTCACACTTGCGAAGAGGAGGCGAGCAGCAACGCGGTGGCCAGGTCTTTTACCGGCCACCGCGTTCGTATGCTCAGAGCCCGAACTCGGCCTCTATCCCGTCGATTCCGGCGCGGATGGCCTTGAGCGCGTCGGCGCGGGCGCGCAACTTGGTTGCGGCGTGGGCGTGCTGGTGCAGACCGGCGAATTCGCGCGCGGCCTCTTCGGCACGGTTGACCACCATCTCGGGAAACACGATTTCGTCGATAAAGCCGGCGGCGAGGGCGGTTTCACCGAAGAACGTCTTGGCCAGCCCGGCGGCCTGCTGGTACGCCGACTGCGTGAGCCGCAGCTTCATGATCTCCAGGGCCGCGTAGGGGATGACCATGCCGATCGCGACTTCGTTGGCCTGGATGTTGTACGCGTGGGCGGCCACCCGGTGATCGCCGGACGACAACAGGAACGCGCCCATCGCGATGGCATGGCCGGTGCAGGCCATCACCACCGGCTTGGGATAGGACAAGAGCCGATACGCCAGCTCGAAGCCGCCCCTGAGCATGTCGATCGCGGGCTGCACCTCGCCGGAGGTCAGGATCTTCAGGTCGAACCCGCCGCTGAACACCCGCTCGTTCCCGGTGATCACCAGCGCCCCGACGTTGTCGCTGTCGGCCCGGTCGATCGCCTCGTTGAGTGTCTGCTGCATCGTCGGGCCCAGCGCGTTGACCTTGCCGTCGTCCATCCTGATGACCGCGATGGAGTCCTTGTTGTTGTAGAGGACCGGGCCGCTCATGGGTTGCTCCTTCGGTCGGGTCGATCGATTGAATCAGATCGAGGTCAAGCGGCCCTCTGGGGCCGCAGGCGGCCCTGCGTCAGACGTGCTGGCTGCGGTGTTTGCCCAGATCGCTTTGGGCGTTACCCCAGCGCAGGCTGACATCGGTGGGCTGGTCGAGCGTTCGGGTGCGCCACCTGTCCTGGGTCTCCTGCACGGCGCCGTTGATCCGTTCGATCTCGCTGCGAAACACGTCGGGACGGGTTTCCTTGCTCGCGTAGTGGAAGTAAGTGAGCAGCCCGCGCAGCAGCTCGAGCTTCTGCTTTTCCCGCTTCGCCAGGTCGTGGGTCGTCATCAACTCGATGCGCTGAACCGGCGGCAGCGCATCCCAGTCCAGCACCACATTGGTCTGCAGCACCGGTCGATCGCGCTGCCAGAACCGCCAACCGCGCGGCTCGTTGGGGCGGTCGTGGTAGACCACGGACCCGGTGAAGCGAGACTCGATGCCACTTCCGATTTCGGCGCGGTCGAGCGCCGAGTCCCACACCATGCGCCATTCCTGACCCGGCGCAAGCACCGGCAACTCGCGCGGCAGCTGCAGGTCGACGACATCGGCGTAGCCGTCAGCGGCGTTTTCGTATTCGGCAACCGTTGGCGGATTCGGAAAGGAGAACCGGATGTCGTAGGCCGCCGTCTGCCCGAAATTCCTGACGACGAGTTCGATCACGTGCCAGTCGGCGGGATGCGGTTCCATGAACATCCCGACTTGGGGCCGGGTCTGCTCCGCTGCCAACCTGCGGTTGAGCTTGAGCTGCCGGTTTATGAAGACCAGTGCGACGACACCCAGCAAAATCGCCGCCCACGCCGCCCACGCTAACCAGGTGCTGGACCCAACATTGGTGATCCCGTGCCAGGCGCTCCGGATCCACCCCATTAGATCCACCCTCCGCTTATATCACAGTGTCATCGGCCGGAAATTTCGCTGGCCCGATAGTAGAGGCGTTCGGCGCACATTGCTGACCACGGAATCAATCGGAATCAATCCGCATCAATGAACAAAATGAGTCGCTCAGCCGCCCATCAACATTCGCCACTGATCAAGATCAGCGGCTCGATACACGTAGTTGGAACGCTTGACGTCCGATAGCGATGCGCTCGGCTCGGCCGAATACCAGTGTCCCGGAAACACCGTCGGGTCCCCGGGAAGAGTGGCGAGCCGCTGCAGGCTGCGGTACATCTCGTCGGAGTCGCCACCGGGAAAGTCGGTGCGTCCGCAGCCGTCCAGGAACAACGTGTCACCGGCAACGAGGCGGCCGTCGAGCAGGAAGCACTGGCTGCCGGGCGTGTGACCCGGGGTGTGCAGCAGCTCGATTTCGATATCGCCGACGCTGACCTTGTCGTGGCTCTCATGGGCGGTGAGGTCGGCGAGGCCGATCCCGGTCACTCTGCGAAACCCAAAGGGCCTCATGGGTATTCACATGCACCGGCACTGCCGCCCGGTCCAGCAGCTCGGCCAGGCCCTTCAGCTGAAAGCCCATCATCGAACCGCCCACGTGGTCGGGGTGATGATGGGTGACCAGCACCCCGGACAGGTGCATGCCGTCGGTCTCGAGCGCGTCGAGCAGGTCGCCGGCGGCGTACGCGGGGTCGACCACCATGCAGTCCCCGGTCTGACGGTCGCCGATCAGGTAGGCGAAGTTGCGCATTTGCATCGCGAACATGTCACCGGCGGCGAAATCGCGGCCGGAGAGCAGTTGGCGGAAGTACAGCCGGTCCTCTGACACCCGACCAGACTAGGGCTTCGTCCGGGACTCGCCGCGCGCGCCGTCGTATTCGGGCACGGTTTGCCGGAAACGGGCCCTGATCCATCGGTTCCGGCTAAGCGCGTGGGTATTGTTGGCGCATGATGAAGAGGGTCGAGATCGAAATCGACGACGATCTGGTCCAAGAGGCGATACGCCGGTTCCATCTGGCTGACACGCGCGAGGCCGTCTACCTCGCGTTGAAGACCTTGCTTGCCGAGTCGGACGCAGAGGACGAGCAAGACGACGAGTACGACGAGTTCAGCGATCTGAACGCGTGGCAACCTCGTCGCAGCAGCGACAGCGGGTGATTTTTCTGGTCGTGCACTGACCCTGTCATCGCAAACTAGTTGAGGACCCGCCCGGGCCCCTGGTGGTTTGGTGACGTTGCGCGCCAGGCTGTACCCTCTTTTAGGCCCGCGGCACGACTGTCGCTTGGGTGAACGGCCCCCTTAGCTCAGTCGGTAGAGCGTTTCCATGGTAAGGAAAAGGTCAACGGTTCGATTCCGTTAGGGGGCTCGGCGGACGCCGAGCAGGCAGGCGGCGCGTACCAGAGGCGATGTAGCTCAGTCGGTTAGAGCGAACGACTCATAATCGTTAGGTCGCCGGTTCGAGTCCGGCCATCGCTACAACACAACAACGCGAGTTTGACAGACAGATTTGAGAGAGAACGGACATGGCTTCCAGTACCGATGTGCGGCCGAAGATCACCTTGGCATGCGAGGTGTGCAAGCACCGTAATTACATCACCAAGAAGAACCGCCGCAACGATCCCGACCGGATGGAGCTGAAGAAGTTCTGCCCGAATTGCGGCAAGCACCAGCCCCACCGCGAGACACGCTAACGTCGACCCGCAAGCATTTACCGAGACTGACTAGGTAGGTTTAACAGCCGTGCCGTTGACCGCAAACATCGTCGGGATGCACTACCGCTACCCCGACCACTACGTGGTGGAGCGGGAGAAGATCCGCGAGTACGCCGTGGCCGTGCAAAACGACGACACCTCGTTCTTCGAGGAGGACGCAGCCGCCGAACTCGGCTATAAGGGGCTGCTGGCCCCGCTGACGTTCATCTGCGTGTTCGGCTACAAGGCTCAGACGGCGTTCTTCAAACACGCCAACATCGCGGTTGAGGACGCGCAGATCGTCCAGGTCGACCAGGTGCTGAAGTTTGAGAAGCCGATCGTGGCGGGCGACAAGCTCTACTGCGATGTGTACGTGGATTCCACGCGTGTGGCACACGGCACCCAGATCATCGTGACCAAGAACATCATCACCGACGAAGCCGGTGACGTTGTGCAGGAGACTTACACGACCCTTGCGGGCCGTGCCGGCGACGATGGGGAAGAGGGATTTTCGCATGACATTGCGTGAGTTCAGTTCGGTGCAGGTGGGTGACAAGCTTCCGGAGAGGACCTACCCGTTGACCCGCCAGGATCTGGTGAACTACGCCGGGGTTTCGGGTGACTTGAACCCGATCCACTGGGACGACGAGATCGCCAAGGTCGTCGGGCTGGACACCGCGATCGCCCACGGCATGTTGACCATGGGCCTGGGCGGCGGCTACGTCACCTCGTGGGTCGGCGACCCCGGTGCGGTCACCGAGTACAACGTGCGGTTCACCGCCGTGGTGCCGGTGCCCAACGACGGCAAGGGCGCCGAGCTCGTCTTCAGCGGCAGGGTGAAGTCGGTCGATCCGGAGAGCAAGTCGGTGACCATCGCGCTCACGGCCACCACCGGCGGCAAGAAGATCTTCGGCCGGGCCATCGCGTCGGCGAAACTGGCGTAGGCGGCGTAGCCCATGGCTCTCAAAACCGACATCCGCGGGATGGTCTGGCAGTACCCGGACTACTTCGAGGTGGGCCGCGAGCAAGTTCGCGGATTCGCACGAGCGATCAAATGCGACGATCCGGCCTGCTTCGACGAGGCAGCGGCGGCCGAACTCGGCTACCCGACCATCGTGGCGCCGCTGACTTTCGTGTCGATCTTGGCGAAGCTTGTCCAGGATGATTTCTTCCGGAATGTCGACGTGGGCATGGAAACGATGCAGATCGTCCAGGTCGACCAGAAGTTCATCTACCACAAACCGATGTTTGTCGGCGACAAACTCTTCGGACGTATGGAGATCGACTCGGTTAATGAGCGGTTCGGCGCCGACATCGTCGTCACCAGGAACACCTGCACCAATCAGAATGGCGAGATGCTCCTGGAGGCCTACACCACCCTGATGGGACACGAGGGTGACAGTTCGATCCAGCTCAGATGGGACAAAGAATCCGGACAGGTTGTCAGAACCGCGTAATTAGTATCCGGCTCCCGCACCGATGTACACTCGGACCTCGGGGTTTTCCCAACATCAGCGCGCTTTCCGTGAGTCGAAAACAAACGGGAGCGCGCGTGCCATGTAAGCCCCGGTAGGTAAGCGCAGGTTGGCCTGCCAACCGCGAAGGGGCGTAGCTCAACTGGCAGAGCAGCGGTCTCCAAAACCGCAGGTTGCAGGTTCAAGTCCTGTCGCCCCTGCTGACGGTGAAGCCGTGCCATGGTGGACACTGGAAGAAGTGCCCACCACACTGGGACGGCTCGCGGGACACTAGCAAACAAAGGAGCATGCGGTGAGCGACGAGGGCGACGCTGCCAACGACGCCGCACGCGACGGCGGCGACACTGAGGACGGCCGCGGAAGCGGCGGTCGGACGGCCGTGGTGACAGAGCCTGTGACGCGGCCGCAACGGCCCAGCGGCAAAAGGTCGCGGCAGCGCGTCGCCGATGCCGACGACGTCGACGTGGAGTCGCCGGACGAGGTCGACGTCGCCAAGGAGGACAAGGCCAAGAAGGGCCGCACGGCCAAGAAGGCCAGGACCTCTAAGGCGGCCAAGAGACCGAGGAAAGCCGGCGATCGTCCGGCCAATCCGTTCGTGTTCGTCTTCAACTACCTCAAGCAGGTCGTTGCGGAGATGCGGAAGGTGATCTGGCCGAACCGCAAGCAGATGCTCACCTATACCTCGGTGGTGCTGGCGTTTCTGGCCTTCATGGTGGCGCTGGTCGGCCTGGCGGATTTCGGCCTGGCCAAGCTGGTGCTGCTGGTGTTCGGCTGAGCTTTGAGAGTTACAGAGAGGACTGAAAACCGTGACTACCTTCGACGGCGACACGTCCGCGGGTGAAGCGGTCGACGTGCAAGAGGTCGCCGAGGCCGCTGAGAGCGCCGAGGCCGCCGAGAGCTCAGCGACCGCTGAGACCGCTGAGACTTCCGCGCAAGGGGAGCCGGCCGAGGAGGTCGACCCGGCCGCCGCGCTCAAGGCCGAGCTGCGCAGCAAGCCCGGGGACTGGTACGTCATCCACTCTTACGCGGGATACGAGAACAAGGTGAAGGCCAACCTGGAGACCCGCGTGCAAAACCTGGACGTCGGCGACTACATCTTCCAGGTCGAGGTGCCCACCGAAGAGGTCACCGAGATCAAGAACGGCCAGCGCAAGCAGGTCAACCGCAAGGTGCTGCCCGGCTACATTTTGGTGCGGATGGATCTGACCGACGACTCGTGGGCCGCGGTGCGCAACACCCCCGGGGTTACCGGGTTCGTCGGCGCGACGTCTCGCCCGTCGGCCCTCACGCTCGACGACGTGGTGAAGTTCCTGCTGCCGCGGGGGGCGGCGAAGAAGGCCGCCAAGGGCGCGGCCAGCACGGCCGCCGTCGCCGAGACGGGTGGGCTGGAACGTCCGGCCGTCGAGGTCGACTACGAGGTCGGCGAATCGGTGACGGTCATGGACGGACCGTTCGCCACGTTGCCGGCCACGATCAACGAGGTCAACGCCGAACAGCAGAAGCTCAAGGTGCTGGTGTCGATCTTCGGCCGCGAAACCCCCGTCGAACTGACCTTTAGCCAAGTCTCCAAGATTTAGTCAGGAAGGAACCGCAACATCTCATGGCCCCGAAGAAGAAAGTCGTTGGGCTGATCAAGCTGCAGATCCAGGCCGGGCAGGCCAACCCCGCTCCGCCGGTCGGGCCCGCGCTCGGCCAGCACGGCGTGAACATCATGGAGTTCTGCAAGGCGTACAACGCCGCGACAGAAAACCAGCGCGGCAACGTCATCCCGGTGGAGATCACGGTCTACGAGGACCGCAGCTTCACCTTCGCGCTCAAGACACCGCCCGCCGCCAGGCTGCTGCTCAAGGCCGCCGGCGTGGGCAAGGGCTCCGCGGAGCCGCACAAGACCAAGGTCGCCAAGGTCAGCTGGGATCAGGTTCGCGAGATCGCCGAGACCAAGAAGGCCGACCTCAACGCCAACGACATCGACGCCGCCGCCAAGATCATCGCCGGCACCGCCCGGTCGATGGGCATCACCGTCGAGTAGTGACTCAAGCCGTGGGAGGGCCAGCTTCGGCCCGCTTGGTAACCACGACCCAACATCAGATTGGACGAATCAATGAGCAAGAACAGCAAGGCATACCGCGCCGCCGCCGAGAAGGTGGACCGCGCCAACCTGTACAGCCCGCTGCAGGCGGCCAAGCTCGCCAAGGAGACTTCGTCGACCAAGCAGGACGCGACCGTCGAGGTGGCGATCCGGCTCGGCGTCGACCCGCGCAAGGCGGACCAGATGGTCCGCGGCACGGTCAACCTGCCGCACGGCACCGGTAAGACGGCCCGCGTGGCGGTGTTCGCCGTCGGCGACAAGGCCGAACAGGCGCAGGCCGCCGGCGCCGACGTGGTCGGCAGCGACGACCTGATCGAGAAGATCCAGGGCGGCTTTTTGGACTTCGACGCCGCGATCGCGACCCCCGACCAGATGGCCAAGGTCGGTCGCATCGCCCGCATCCTCGGTCCGCGTGGCCTGATGCCGAACCCCAAGACCGGCACCGTCACCCCCGATGTCGCCAAGGCCGTGTCCGACATCAAGGGCGGGAAGATCAACTTCCGCGTGGACAAGCAGGCCAACCTGCATTTCGTCATCGGCAAGGCGTCGTTCGACGAGAAGAGCCTGGCGGAGAACTACGGCGCCGCTCTGGACGAGGTGCTGCGGCTCAAGCCGTCGTCGTCGAAGGGCCGCTACCTGAAGAAGATCACCGTGTCGACGACCACCGGCCCGGGCATTCCGGTGGACCCGTCCGTCACCCGTAACTTCGCGGAGGCCTGAGTTCGCCTGGCGGCTGTTGCGTTGCGCGACAGACCATTAGGTGACTTTGAAATGCGATAGCACATGCGATAGCGCTTTCGCGGATCGTGTGGTGGTCCTCCTGGGGTACTGCTGTGGCATATGTGGCAGGGAAGCGTGCTAGCCGCCGCACTCGGCGATGCGTCGCCGCAAGAAGTCGCGGCCCGGCTCAGAACCGTTGGACTCCAACGCCGTTCGGTACCACGTGACGGCTTCGGCGGGCCGACCCGCGCGCCGCAGCAGGTCGGCCCGCACCGTCGCCACGAGATTCGAGCGGCCCAGCCGGGGGTCGTGCGCCACCTTGTCGAGGGCGGCCAGGCCGGCGTCGGGGCCGTCGCGGAAACCGACCGCCAGCGCGCGGTTGGCGCGCACCACCGGCGAGTCCGTCATCTGCGAGCAGCCGGTCGTAGGCCGCGCAGATGGACGCCCAATCCGTTTGCTCCCAGGACGGCGCCGTCGCGTGCAGTGCGGCGATCACCGCCTGCGGTAGATAAGGGCCCGTCGATCCCTGGGCCTGGCGCAACCGATCCAGCCCGCGCGAAATGCGGCCGCGGTCCCATCGACGACGGTCCTGCTCCTCGAGGGGAACCAGCGCGCCGGCGGCGTCGACCCGGGTGGCGCGTCGCGAATCGTGCAGCAGCACAAGGGCGGCCAAGGCGTGCGCCTCCATCTCGCGCGGCATTAGCGCGCACAGCTCCCCGGCCAGCCGGACCCCCTCGTCGCACAGTTCGTCCCGAATCGCCGACGGGCCCGCGGTCGACCAATACCCCTCGGTGAACACCGAGTAGATGCAACCGAGCACGTGTGGTGTGCGCTCGGGCAGCAGCTCGGCGGGCGGCACCCGCAGCGGGATGTTGGCGTGCCGAACCTTGTTCTTGGCGCGCGTGATTCGCTGGCCGATGGCCGCCTCGCTCTGCAGCAGCGCGCGGGCGATCTCGGCGACGCTCAACCCGGACACCAACCGCAGTGTGAGCGCCAGTTGCGACTGCCGGTCGAGCGCCGGGTGGGCACAGGTGAACATCATCCGCAGCTCGTCGTCGCGAACCGGATGCGGGTCGGTGCTGTCGGTGCGCGCCCGAATCTGGTCCATTACGGCCGCCAATTCCTTTCCAGGGCGGGTCGATTCGCGGCGCAGCCGGTCGCGGGCGCGGTTGCGGGCGACGGTGACCAGCCAGCCGCCGGGATGGTCGGGCACCCCGTCGCGGGGCCAGGCGCGCAGCGCCTCGGCGCAGGCTTCCTGGACGGCGTCCTCGGCGACGGTGAGGTCGCCGGACCACCGCGCGAGCGCGGCGACGGCGGGTCCCCATTCCCGGCGGAAGACGCCGTCCAGGTGGGTCATCGGCTGGGGTTACAGTCCCGAGACGCCGGCCCTTTGCCGTACCTCCACGGCACCAGCCGGGATCATCGAGGCGATCTTGACGGCCTCGTCGCGGTCGGCTGCGCTGAGGACATAGAAGCCGTTGGCGACTTCGGCGCCCTCCGCGTATGGCCCGTCCGTGATGACGACCTCGCCGTCGCGCACCCGCACGGTGGTTGCCGTCGACGGTGGGTGCAGGCCGGCACCGCCCTTGATGTGTTGACCCGCCGCGGCCCCGAACTCCTGGTGCTGGGCGGCCAACGCCTCCCACTCCGGCGTGCCGGGCGCGGCCGGCCGGTCGGGCGGCTCCAGCAGCAGCGCCAGCCACGTGGCGCCTTGGGTCGGCTGCGGCTGGAGCCCGGGGCCGGCCATCGGCCAGATCTCCACGCCGCCGCGCTTGGCGGCGGGGATGTCGCGGGCCAAGGCGAGTGCTTCATCAAGGTTTTCGGCTTCGAACACGTAGTAGCCGCCCGCCACTTCGGCGCCTTCGGCGAACGGGCCGTCGGTGACCACCGGTGCGTCGGGGCCCCCGGTGATCCGCACCGCGGTCGCTGCGGGCAGCAGGGCGTCACCACCGCGAATCGCCGACGCGGCTTTGGCGTGGAATGCCTGGTAGGCCGCCATTTCGGCCGCCCCCTCGTCGGGCGTGAGGTCGCGCTCCTTGCTGATCAACAAGGCGAAGTACTGCATTTGTGTCACCTCCGTTAGTGAGCGAAACCCAGTGTTCCACTCTCTACCGGTTAGACGAACGGCGCGCGGGCAATCCGACACCCACGGAGAAGTTCGGCAAATCTAGGCGGCAGCGCCCGGCTTGAGGTAGGTCACCAGGCTGCAGTCCAGCATCTCATCGGTGAAGTAGTGCTCGCAGCCGCGCAGGTATTTCATGTACCGCTCGTAGACCTCTTCGGAGGTGACCTCGATGGCCTTGTCCCTGTTGGACTCCAGCGTGTCGCCCCAGATGCGCAGCGTTTTGATGTAGTGCGGCCGCAGCGAAAGCGGTTCGGGGACAATGAATCCCGCCTTCTCGCCGTGTTCGACCATCATCTCAGTGGACGGCAGACGACCGCCGGGAAATATCTCGGTGACGATGAACTTGATGAAGCGGGCCGTTTCGAAGGTCAGCTTCTTGCCGCGCGCCGCCATCTCGAAGGGGTGATAGCTGACGCTGCTCTGGACGGTCATCCGACCGTCCTCGGGCATGATGTCGAAACACCGCTTGAAGAAGTCGTCGTAGTTCTCGTGCCCGAAGTGTTCGAAGGCCTCGATCGACACGATCCGGTCGACGGGCTCGTTGAAATCCTCCCAGCCGTGCAGCCGCACGTCGCGTGAGCGGTTGGTGTCGACCGCCCCCAGCACCTCCTCGCAGCGGGCGTGCTGATTCTTGGACAACGTCAGGCCGATGACGTTGACGTCGAACCGCTCGACGGCGCGCTTCATGGTCGTGCCCCAGCCGCAGCCGATGTCCAGTAGCGTCATGCCCGGCTTGAGGTCCAGCTTGTCCAGGTTCAGGTCGATCTTGGCGTACTGGGCCTCTTCGAGCGTGATGTCCGGCGGCTCGAAGTACGCGCAGCTGTAGATCCGGGTCGGGTCCTGGAACAGGGCGAAGAAGTCGTCGGAGACGTCGTAGTGCGCCTGAATGTCTTCGGGGCGCGTCCGCGTCTTCGTCTGGCCAGTCGGTTTCTCAGCCATTGTCGTCCTGGTCTCCTGCATGATGTTCACTGCTCAAACGCACGCGCGATGCCTCCGCTTGGGTGTGTCGTACGAATTCTCGAGGTGGCACTTTCCGACGCGAGGGTGGGCACCCACAGCCCGTCTTTGGCACGAAAGTCTACTTCTCCAGTGTGAATTGGTTGCAGTCGATGTAGCCGGTCCTGAATCCCTTGGCGCAGCCAGTCAGATACTTCATGTACCGCTCGTACACCTCTTCGGACTGAAGCGCGATGGCCTCGTCCTTGTGCGCCTCCAGGGCCTCGGCCCAGAAATCAAGGGTCCTGGCGAAGTCCAGCTGCAGCGACTGAATACGGGTCACCTTGAATCCGACCTTCGTCGAGTGTTCCTCGACCTTCTCGATCATCGGCAGTCGGCCGCCCGGGAAGATGTCGGTCACGATGAACCTGATGAACTTGGCCAACTCCATCGTCACAGGTATGCCGCGCTCAATGAGCTGCTTTCCATGCAACCCCGTGATCGTGTGCAGCAGCATCACACCGTCAGCGGGCAGGGCTTCGTAGGCGAACTTGAAGAAATCGTCGTAGCGGTCGAAGCCAAAGTGCTCCAACGCTTCGATGACGACGATGCGGTCCACCGGCTCGTTGAAGTCTGCCCAATCCCGCAGCATCACCCGTCGCGAACGCTTGCTGTCGACTCCATCGAGCACTTGCTGGCAGTAGGCGTGCTGGTTCTTGGACAGCGTCAGACCGACAACGTTGACGTCGTACTTCTCAATGGCGCGTTTCATCGTCGAGCCCCAGCCGCAGCCGACGTCAAGCAGGGTCATCCCGGGCTCGAGCCCCAGCTTGTCCAGCGTCAGGTCGAGCTTGGCGACCTGCGCTTCGTGCAGGGTCATGTCGTCGCGCGGGAAGTACGCGCAGCTGTAGGTGCGGGTGGGATCCACGAACAGTGCGAAGAATTCGTCCGAAAGGTCGTAATGCGCCTGGACGTCGTCCAGGTTAGATCGCGTGCGCGTGGAGCCCGCTGATTTGTCAGACATGTGTCCTCCCGATGCGACGCGCACCTTCACCAGGTGGCCATCTCCGGGACCCTACACGGAGCTGGTTATATCCCGCGTATTTGCGGTCGGTTGACCCGCGTTTTCTCGATTGGGATCCGTCAGTTATCACTGTGACCGGTGCAATCACCACTTCTCCAGGGTGAACTGGTTGACGTCGATGTAGCCGGTCCGGAATGAGCCGGCGCAGCCGGTGAGGTACTTCATGTACCGCTCGTAGACCTCTTCGGATTGAATTGCGATGGCCTCGTTCCGGTGCGCCTGAAGGGCCTGCGCCCACAGGTCGAGTGTCCTGGCGTAGTGCGGCTGCAGCGACTGCCTGCGGGTCAACGTGAAACCCGCCTTCGCCGAGCGCTCCTGCACCATCTCGATCGACGGCAACCGGCCCCCCGGGAAGATTTCGGTGACGATGAACTTGATGAAGCGCGCCATCTCGAACGTCAGCGGTATGCCACGCTCGACGCACTGCGGTCCGGTGAGCCCCGTGATCGTGTGCAGCAGCATCACCCCGTCGGCGGGCAGGATGTCGTAGGCGAACTTGAAGAAGTCGTCGTAGCGATCGTGGCCGAAGTGCTCGAACGCGCCGATCGACACGATCCGGTCGACGGGTTCATCGAACTTTTCCCAGCCGTCCAGCACCACCCGCTTGCTGCGGGGGTCCCCCGAAAGCGGGCGGTGCCCCCTGTCCATCTCGTCGAACGACTTCTGCACATGGGCGGCCTGGTTCTTCGACAACGTCAGGCCGACGACGTTCACGTCGTATTTTTCGCACGCCCGCCGCATGGTGGCGCCCCAGCCGCAGCCGACGTCGAGCAGCGTCATGCCGGGCTGCAGGCCCAGCTTGCCCAGCGCCAGGTCGATCTTGGCGAGCTGCGCCTCCTCCAGCGTCATGTCTCCACGCTTGAAGTAGGCGCAACTGTAGGTCTGGGTCGGGTCCAGAAACAGTCGGAAGAAGTCGTCGGATAGGTCGTAGTGCGCCTGCACATCAGCGAAGTGCGGCGTCAGCTTCTGAGCCACCAGATTGCATTGCCTTTCTGGACCCAGCGGCCCCACGGTGCATGCAACACGTAGTGGAATCCCCCCGCATGCTCGAGGAATGCTAGCCGATCCAGTGCTGCACCACTAAACCGCGCTGCAATTCTCCCAGGTCAGGATGCATGCGCCCGACGGCCACGCAGCCGGCGAGGCGAATAGCCCGACAGGCGGGCTATTTAGTCAGGGTGTATTGGCCGACGTTGGAGATGCCTTTGCGGAAGAGGTTCGCGCAGCCGGTCAGATAGCGCATGTAGCGGTCGTAGACCTCCTCGGACTGGATGGCGATAGCGCGTTCGCGATTGCCCCGCAGATTGGCCGCCCACATGTCCAAAGTCCGCGCGTAATGCGCCTGCAGCAACTGGATTTCATCGACCGAGAACCCGCTGGCCTCTGAATTTTTGATGATATCGGCTTCGCCGCACATCCCCCCGCCGGGGAAGATTTCCGTCCCGAGGAAGCGAAAGAACCGCAGATCGCTCATCGTCACCGCGATGCCATGCTCTCGCCAGTACGTCTGCGGATAGGTGAATATGCTGTGCAACAGCATCCGGCCGTCGTCTGGAAGGATGTCGTAGGCGCGGTCGAAGAACGCGGGCCAACGATCCTTTTTGAACGCGTCGAAGGCCTCGATGGTGATGATCCGGTCGACCTTCTCGTCGAACTCCTCCCAGCCTTGCAGGCGCGCCTCGGCGTGCCGCGTGGTCGGGATCTCGGCCAGCCTGGCCTTGCTGCGCGCGTAGTGATTTCGGCTGAGGGTGATGCCGATGACATTGACGTCGTACTTCTCCACGGCCCGGACTACCGCACCGCCCCACCCGCATCCGACGTCGAGCAGCGTCATCCCTGGCTCGAGGTTCAGCTTGTCCAGCGCCAGATCCAACTTGGCGAGTTGCGCCTCTTCGAGGGTCATGTCGTCACGCTCGAAGTAAGCGCAGGTGTAGACCATGTTGGGGTCCAGGAACAAGCCGAAGAACTCGTCGGAAATGTCGTATGTCGACTGCGACTCTTCGTAATAGGGTTTCAGCTCCGCCATTATTAGACATCCTCCCAACACGCCAACCAACCGTACAACCCGGTGCGGCCTTCCGTGAAATTCACCGGGGCACTTTAAAAGGCACCCGACACTGGTCTCAACCGGCCTCGGCGAAGTTGCTAGTCAGCACGCTGATCAACCGATCCCACAGTTGCTGAGGCAGGTCGTGACCCATTCCGTCGAACAAGACTAGTCGAGCGCCGTTGATTGCGCGCGCGACGGCGCGCCCGCCGGAGGGGCGCATCAGCTTGTCGGCCCGGCCGTGCAGGACCACGGTTGGTGCGATCGTCCGCCGGTTGTAGGCGAGCAGGCTGCCGCTGGCCATGATCGCGCCGAAGTGCCGGGCGACGCCCCACGGGTAGTAGCTGCGTTCGTAACCTTCGATCGCCTCGGCGCGGACCCGTTCCTCGGGCGCCTGGTAGCGCGGGCTGCCGGTGATCTTGGTGACGCGCACCACGTTGTCGACGATCACCTCGCGGGGCGAACCGGGGGTGGGCCTTTGAGGACCGCCAGCAGGGCGCGCGGGGCGGGTGGCGGCAGGAACGGGCGATTGTTGCTGGAGAAGATGACCGCCAGGCTCTTGGTCCGCTCGGCGAATCGCGCCGCGAAGACCTGCGCGATCATGCCCCCCATCGACGCCCCGACGATGTGGGCGCGCTCGATGCCCAGGTGATCCAGCACGGCCGCGGCGTCGTCGGCCAGGTCTTCCAGCGCGTAAGCCGCCTCGCCGCGCAGCCCGAACCAGAACCGCAGCAGCCGCGGGACGAAGGGGCCGCCGGCGCCCGCCGGCTCCGTCTTGCTGGACAGGCCGACGTCGCGATTGTCGAATCGGATGACGCGCAAGCCGTTTGCGACCAGCTTCTCGCAGAACGCGGTGCGCCACAGCAGCAGCTGCGCGCCCAGACCCATGATCAGCAGGACGGGCGGGTCGTCGACGTCACCCAGGTCCTCGTAATAGAGCTTCAGGTCGCCCTTGGGATGGCCCGCGGCAGCGGCACCGGTGCGGATTTCCATCAGAGGAGCCCCTAGGCCTCCACGTCGGTCTGATGCTCGCGGCTGACCTCGACCATGAAGTTGGCGAAGTAACCCGTCAGCTGCGGGTCGGACATCATCTGCCACTTCGGGGCCAGCAGCTTCATGTACCGCTCGACGTAGAGGAACTGCTTGCCGATCAGCACCAGCTCGCGGGGCAGCTTGACGTCGTAGGCATCGGCCAGGGCCGACAGCTGGCGGCCGATGTCGGCATAGGACATGTCGCCCAGCGTCTGCATGGTCAGCGGGGTGGCGAACTTTTCCAGGTCCTTGGCGGCCTCGGCCTCGGGCTTCATCGTGCCCACCGCGCCCATCAGCACGACGATCTTGCCCGCCGACGCGTGGTCCTTCTTGACCAGCAGCGCGTACACCAGCTCGCGCAGCAGCCAGCGGGTGCGGGGATCGACGCGGCCCATGATGCCGAAGTCGAAGAACACGATGCGGCCCTCGGCGTCGACGTACAGGTTGCCGGCGTGCAGGTCGCCGTGGAACAGGCCGTGTCGCAACCCGCCCTCGAACAACGAGAACACCAGGGCCTTCACCAGCTCGGTGCCGTCGAACCCGGCCTTGCGGATGGCGGCGACGTCGTCGATGCGGATACCGCGCACCCGCTCCATCGTCAGCACCCGCTCGGTGGTGAAGTCCCAGTGCACCTGGGGCACCCGGATGTTCTTGCCCAGCGGCGACGAGTGCAGGTGGGAGACCCAGGCATCCATCGACTGGGCCTCCAGGCGGAAGTCCAACTCTTCGGCCAGGTTGTCGGAGAAGTCGGCGACCACGTCTTGTGCCGACAGGCGGCGGCCCAGCTTGGCCAGTTCGACGGCCTGGGCGAACCGCTTCAGGATCTGCAGGTCGGCCGCGACCCGGCGCCGGATGCCCGGGCGCTGGATCTTGACGACGACCTCCTCGCCGCTGTGCAGGGTCGCGTAGTGCACCTGCGCGATGGACGCCGACGCGAACGGCGTCTCGTCCCACTCGGCGAACAGCTCGGCGGGGTCGCCGCCGAGCTCATCGACGAAGAGCTTGTGCACCTCCTTGGCGTCGGCGGGCGGCACCCGGTCGAGCAGGCCCCGGAATTCGCGGGACAGCGACTCACCGAATGCGCCGGGACTGGACGCGATGATCTGCCCGAACTTCACGTACGTCGGCCCGAGGTCGGCGAAGGTGTCGGGGAGCTGCTTGATCACTTTCTGCTGCCACGGCCCCTTGCCGGGCAGCTTGGTGACGAGGCGGGCGGCGGTGCGGGTGACCTGCCAACCGGTGGCTGCTACCCGGGCCGCTTCGACCGGCAACGGCACCCGGTCGAGCTTGGACACCTCGCGGTGTTTGGTAGTAGTCATCTCAGCAGTGTGCCAAATCGTGGGTGTCAAGTCCCAATTGCTGTGAGCGCGCTCACCGGGCGCCGGTGAGGGCGAAGTTCTCGGTGAGGGCCTCGATGATCGGCCGCCAGACCGGTTTGGGAAGGTCGTGTCCCATCCCGTCGACCACGACGAATCGGGCGCCGGGGATGGCCGCGGCGACCGCGCGTCCGTTGCGCGGCCGCACCATCGGGTCGGCCGAACCGTGCAGCACCACGGTCGGGGCGGTGATCGCCTTGCTGTAACCCAGCAGGCTGCCGGTGCCCAGCACGGCGTCGAACTGGCGCAACATGCCCTGCGGGTAGCTGCAGCGGTCCGCGAGCTGCCGCACCCGCCCGCGCAGCTCGGCGTCGGGCGGCAGGAAGTTCGGGCCGTTGAACACCGCGACGTTGCGCACCTCGACGGCCAATTTCTCCTCGACGGAGGCGTCCCTGGCCGGCGGGTCGAACGCCAGCTTGATGACGCGCCAGGCCGGCAACGCGGAGAACGGCTTGCCGGTGGTCGACATGATGATGCCCAGCGACGCCACCCGGTGCGGCTCGGTGCCGGCCAGGATCTGCGCGATCATGCCGCCCAGCGACGCGCCCACCACGTGGGTCCGGGCGATGCCCAGATGATCGAGCAACGCCACCACGTCCCCGGTCATGTCGATCAAGGTGTAGGGCACCCGGCTGGGCCTGCCCAGCAGGTAGCGGCCGACGCGCCGGTAGACGGAGCCCCGGGCCCGCAGCCCGTGCATCTTGGCCGACAGCCCGGTGTCGCGGTGGTCGAAGCGGATGACGCGGTAACCGGCCCCGACCAGTTGCGCGCAGAAGCCGTCGGGCCACATGGGCAGCTGGGCGCCCAGGCCCATGATGAGCAGCGCGGGCGGGGCGGCCGGGTCGCCGAGATCCTCGTAGTAGAGCTCGACGGTGCCGTCGGGCGTCTCGCGGCGCGCGATGCCGCTACGGGTCAGCGTTTCTTCCAAGGCGTCACCCACCCCTCGATCTCCCAGCCCTCCAGCCCGGCGATCAACTCGTACATGGTGGCGCCGTCGATCGTTTCCCTAACGATGTCGGCGTGCCCGGCGTGGCGGGCCAGCTCGTTGATCACGTGCAGGATCACCCAGCGCACCGACCAGGCCGGCTGGTTCTTGGGGAACCACGGGATGTCCTGCGGAACGGGCACCGCGGCGTCGAGGTCCGCGGTTTCCACCAGCCGCAACGACGTCGCGTTCTGGGCCTCGAAGGCCTTCAGCAGCCCGGCCAGCGTCTCGTCGGCCCGCATCACATGCTGGTCGCCGAACTCCTTGGCGATCACGTCGAACGGCCGGGTGTCTCTCGGTGGTTCGTCCGGCGCGGCGGCGACCCGCGCCATCCAGGTGCGCTGCATCGCGGTGACGTGCTTGATCAGCCCGCCGATCGACAGCGCGCTGACCGAGGGCGCCGACCGGGCCTGTTCGTCGGTGAGGCCGTAGGAGACGGCGAAATACGCGCTTTGGTGGAACGCCATGAACTCGCGCAGGGCGCTGCGTTCGTCGGCGACGGGCGGGGCGAGAGCGGGCATGGCCAGATTTTACGGCTCCGCGGCGACAGCGCAGGCCGTAAGGTGCGGGGATGCAGCTGAATTCGGCGCAGTCGACCGAGCTTTTCGTCGGGCCGCCGGACGCGCCGCTGCAGCTGGCGCGCGTCACCGTTTCCGGCTGCGCCGAGCCGACGCCCATCCGCATCGACGGCGACGGTCTGAGCGGTGGGGCGGTCGCCCGGCCCGGGAGCGAAGTCGTCGAGGTTCCGGTCACCGTCGACCGTCCGGTCGTCGGTCAGCGGCGGTCCGCGCGGGCGCGCGCCGGTCGCGCCGACGCGCCGTCCGAGTTCACCTTCGAATTCACCATCGCCGAGCCCGGCTGGACCATGTTCATGGTCAGTCACTTTCACTACGACCCGGTCTGGTGGAACACGCAGGGCGCCTATACCAGCGAGTGGGTCGAGGACCCGCCGGGGCGGGCCCGGCAGGCCAACGGCTTCGAACTTGTCCGCGCGCATCTGGAAATGGCCCGCCGCGAGCCCGAATACAAGTTCGTGCTGGCCGAGGTGGATTACCTCAAGCCGTACTGGGACACCCGCCCCGAGGACCGCGCCGACCTGCGCCGGTTCATCGCGGAGGGCCGCGTCGAGGTGATGGGCGGCACGTACAACGAACCCAACACCAACCTCACCAGCCCCGAGACAACCATCCGAAACCTGGTGCACGGCATAGGTTTTCAGCGTCACGTCCTGGGCGCCGACCCGGCCACCGCGTGGCTGCTGGACGTGTTCGGCCACGACCCGCAATTCCCCGGGATGGCCGCCGACGCAGGGCTGACGTCGAGTTCGTGGGCCCGCGGGCCACATCACCAATGGGGCCCGGCCCAAGGCGGTGACGTCGAGCGCATGCAGTTCAGCAGCGAGTTCGAGTGGATCGCGCCATCGGGGCGCGGCCTGCTGACCCACTACATGCCCGCGCACTATTCCGCGGGCTGGTGGATGGACTCGTCGACCACGCTCGCCGAGGCCGAGGACGCCACCTATGCGTCGTTCGATCAGCTCAAGAGGGTCGCGTTGACGCGCAACGTGTTGCTGCCCGTCGGGACCGACTACACCCCGCCCAACAAGTGGGTCACCGCGATCCACCGCGACTGGGCCGCGCGCTACACCTGGCCGCGATTCGTGTGCGCGCTGCCGCGGGAGTTTTTCGCGGCGGTGCGCGCCGAACTGGCGCAGCGCGGATGTGTGCCATCGCCGCAGACCCGGGACATGAACCCCATCTACACCGGCAAGGACGTGTCCTACATCGACACCAAACAGGCCAACCGGGCCGCCGAGAACGCCGTGCTGGAGGCCGAGCGCTTCGCCGTGTTCGCCGCGCTGATGACCGGCGCCGAATACCCGCAGGCCGCCCTGGCCAAGGCGTGGGTGCAGCTGGCTTACGGTGCCCACCACGACGCCATCACCGGCTCGGAGTCCGACCAGGTCTACCTCGACCTGCTGACCGGCTGGCGCGACGCGTGGGAGCTGGGCCGCGCGGCCCGGGACAACTCGCTGAAGCTGCTGTCCGGCGCCATCAAGGGGCCGCGAGACTCGGTCGTGGTGTGGAACCCGCTGGCACACCGGCGCACCGACGTCGTCACCGCGCGGCTCGACCCGCCGCTCGGCGCGGGCGTGCGGGTGCTTGATCCCGACGGCACCGAAATGCCCGCGCTCGTCGAGCACGACGGGCGGTCGGTCACCTGGTTGGCGCGCGACGTGCCGTCGCTGGGCTGGCGGGCCTACCGGCTGGTGCCCGCCACAGAAGGGGGAGCAGCGACCGGCTGGGAATCGGTGCCCGGGTCGGGGATCGCGAACGAGCACTACCGGCTGGAGGTCGATCCGGCGCGCGGCGGGGCGGTGGTGTCGTTGACGCAGGACGGCCGGCAGCTGATCGCCGCCGGCCGGCTGGGCAACGAGCTCGCCCTCTACGAGGAGTACCCGTCGCACCCGACGCAGGGCGAGGGCCCGTGGCACCTGCTGCCCAAGGGCCCGGTGGTGTGCTCGTCGGAATCGCCGGCGCGGGTGCGGGCCTACCGCGGCCCACTCGGTCAGCGCCTGGTCGTCCGCGGCCGCCTCGGCGGGCTGCTGCGCTACACCCAAACCCTGACGCTGTGGAACGGGGTGGCGCGGCTGGACTGCCGCACCGCCGTCGACGAGTTCACGGGGGAGGACCGGTTATTGCGACTGCGCTGGCCGTGCCCGGTGCCGGGCGCCATGCCGGTCAGCGAGGTCGGAGACGCCGTCGTCGGGCGGGGCTTCGCGTTGCTGCACGACGGCGACCGCTCGGTGGACACCGCGCGGCACCCGTGGACGCTGGACAACCCGGCATATGGCTGGTTCGGCCTGTCCTCGGCGGCGCGAGTCCGCCTCGGTGATGACGTGCGGGCGGTATCTGTGGCCGAGGTGGTGTCACCGGCCGAGACGGTGTCCGGGCCGCTGGCGCGCGAGCTGATGGTCGCGCTGGTCCGCGCCGGTGTCACGGCCACCTGCAGCGGCGCCGACAAGCCACGGTACGGCTGCCTCGACGTCGACTCCAATCTGCCCGACGTCCGGATCGCGCTGGGCGGGCCCGCTCGCAATACCTTTACCAAAGCCGTTCTGGCGCAGGCGGATCCGGAATACACCGCCGAGCTCGAGCGCCAGCTGGCGGAAACCGGCCAGGCCAGGATCTGGGTGCCGGCCGAGACACCGCTGGCGGCCGCGTGGGTGCCCGGCGCGGACCTGCGTCCGCCGCGCGCGCTCCCGGTCCTGGTGATCGACGGCAGCGACGAGGACAGTTTGGCCGCCGCGATCGCGTCGGTGGTCGACGACCTCACGGACTCTGAGGCCGCCGAGATCGTCGTCGCCCAAGACACCCGGCAGGCGCCGTCGGGCATGGAACGTTTCGAGGCCCGCACCGTCGCGCTGCTCAACCGCGGGGTGCCGAGCTTCGCCGTCGGCACCGACGGCACCCTGCATACCGCGCTGATGCGATCGTGCACGGGCTGGCCGTCGGGCATCTGGATCGACGATCCGCGCCGCACCGCGCCCGACGGCTCCAACTTCCAACTCCAGCACTGGGCACACGTTTTCGACTACGCGCTGGCCAGCGGTGACGGCGACTGGCGACACGGCGAGATCCCAACCCGCAGCGCGCAATTCGCCCATCCGCTGCTCGCCGTCCGCCCGCACCAACTGCGCGGTGAGCTGTCGCCGGTCGGGTCGCTGCTGCACGTCGAGCCCGCTGGGGCGGTACAGCTGGCGGCCCTCAAGGCGGCCGGCAACCCGCTGGCGGCGGGCAGCGCCCGGCCGGTCGACCCGGGCTCGGTGGCCCTGCGGTTGGTGGAAACGACCGGGACGAGCACCCGCGTTGCCCTCGGCTCGGAGCTGGGCAAGGTGCGCGGGCTCCAGCTCGCCGACCTCCTGGAAAAGCCGCTGGGAAGGTCTGGCGGGCGCACGAGATCGGTCGACCTGCACGGTTATCAGGTGGCCACCGTGCTGGCCAGCATTGAAATGCCAAGGGCGCGAACAAATTTCGGTGAGCTGGCGCCGCACGCCGAGGCCGCGCAGCCGCTTTACGCGCGCTATTGGCTGCACAACCGCGGGCCCGCGCCGCTCGGGGGACTGCCGGCCGTCGCGCACCTGCACCCGCAGCGGGTGACGGCCACGCCGGGCCGCGAGGTGGTGTTGCGGCTCACCGCGGCCAGCGATTGCACCGATGCCGCGCTGGACGTCGCGGTCACGGTGGTGTGTCCCGACGGCTGGTCGGCCACGCCGATCGAGCCGATCGCCCTGCGCGGCGGCGATCACCGGAAGGCCGACGTGGCCGTGTTGATCCCGAAGCGCACGCAACCCGGGCTTTACCCGGTCCGCGCGCAACTGCGCCTGACCGGGGACAACGTCCCGGCGGCCTGGCGCCAAGTGGTCGAGGACGTGTGCGTGGTCGAGGTCGGTGCGTGCCCCACCCGCTCCCAAGAGGCGGAACTCGTCTACCTCGTCGACGGCCCGGCCGACGTCGAGCTTGCGGCTGGCGAGGCGGCCCGGCTGACCGTGACGGTCGGCACCCACGCCAGGGCCGACTTGGCGCTGGAGGCGCATCTGATCAGCCCCTGGGGCACGTGGGAGTGGATCGGCCCGGCCGCACTAGGCGCGGTCCTGCCCGCCCACGGCACGGTCGAGCTCGGCTTCGACGTAACCCCGCCGGCGTGGGTGGACCCCGGCCAGTGGTGGGCGCTGGTCCGGGTGGGCTGCGCGGGTCGGCTGGTCTACTCCCCGGCGGTGACAGTGACCGTGACATGAGCGTCGGACCGGTGGCGACCGTGGCCGGTGACCCGGTTTCCGTCGACGAGGTCGACGCGGCCGAGGCGCGGCTGCGCGACAGTCGGGGCGGGGCCGCGCTGCCGGCGAGCGGGACCAGCGAGGGCCGGCAAATGCGGCGCTGGCTCACCCAATTGATCGTGACGCAGCGAGTGGTCGCCGCCGAGGCGGCCGCGCGCGGCCTGACCGCGCGGGACGCGCCGGCCGAGGCCGAGTTGCTGCCCGACGCCGCGGCGCGGCTGGAGATCGGCAGCGTGGCCGCGGCCGCGCTGGCGGATCCGCGCGCGCGGGCGCTGTTCGCCGACGTCACCGCCGCGGTCCAGGTCAGCGACGCTGACGTGGCCGACTACCACGCCCGCAACCCGCTCCGGTTCGCCGCGCCGCGGCCCGGCCCGCACGGCCGGTGGGCCCCGTCGCTCGTCGGGCCGTCGCTGGCAGAGGTGCGCTCGGCGATCGTCGACCATCTGCGCGGCGCCGCGCGGCGACGCGCCTTCCGGGTGTGGCTGGACGCGCGCCGGGCCGCGCTGGTCCGGCTCGCGCCCGGCTACGAGCATCCGGGCGACCCGCGCCAACCCGACAACACGCACCGACACTGATGGCCGTGCTCACCCTCTGTCTGGACATCGGCGGCACCAAGATCGCCGCCGGCCTTGCCGATTCCGGCGGCGCGCTGGTGCACACCGCCATCCGGCCCACCCCGCCCGGCGCCGCGGCCGAGGAGGTCTGGGAAGCGGTCGCCGCGACCATCGCCGACGCGCTGCGCGTGGCCGACGGTGTTGTCACCGCGGTGGGCATCGCTTCGGCCGGCCCCATCGACCTGCGCACCGGGAGCGTCAGCCCGATCAACATCCGATCCTGGCGTGGCTTTCCGCTGCGAGACAGGGTCGCGGCCATGATTCCTGGGGTGCCGGGTGTGCCCGTGCGGCTCGGCGGCGACGGCGTGTGCATGGCGCTCGGTGAGCACTGGCTTGGCGCCGGCCGCGGCGCGCGCTTCATGCTCGGCATGGTGGTGTCCACCGGCGTGGGCGGGGGGCTGGTGCTCGACGGCATCCCGTACACGGGGCGCACCGGCAATGCCGGTCACGTCGGTCACGTGGTCGTCGAACAGGACGGGCGGCCTTGCGCATGCGGGGGCCGCGGTTGCGTCGAAACCGTCGCGGCCGGCCCGTCGCTGGTGCGCTGGGCGCGCGCCAACGGTTGGGCGGCGCCGCCCGGCGCCGGTGCGCGGGACCTGGCCGCCGCGGCGGCGGCCGGGGATCCGCTGGCGGTGCGGGCGTTTCGCCGGGGCGCCACCGCGCTCGCGGCGATGATCGCCTCGGTCGGGGCGGTGTGCGACCTCGACCTCGTCGTCATCGGCGGCGGCGTCGCCAAATCGGCAGACCTGCTCTTCGACCCGGTGCGGGCGGCGCTGGCCGACTACGCCGGGCTGGATTTTCTGGCCGGCCTGCGCGTGGTGCCGGCCGAGCTGGGCGGTGAGGCCGGCCTGGTCGGCGCCGCCCGGCTGGCCGGGGTCGGCTAGCCACCCTCGGCGCCGTTTTGGCTGACCGCGGGGGTCACGCTATCCTGATTGCGATCCACCGAAGACCGTCGGTCACCGAGCAATCGGTTGAAGGTCCGGGAACATCCCGGCGGCCCACGCAGGAGGACGAGGCATTACGCCGGCATCCGTCGGCGCATCTTCACGCCCCGGCCGCTTCCTGCGCTGGGGCGTTCGTCGTTCCCCGGTGATCACAGACGACGGTTTTGATAAGACTTCGACTCCTAGGAGGTATGCATGGCCAGGGCTGACAAGGCCACCGCCGTTGCAGACATCGCGGAGCAGTTCAAGGACTCGACGGCCACCTTGATCACCGAATACCGCGGTTTGACAGTGGCCAACCTCGCCGAGCTGCGCCGGTCCCTGGCGGGATCGGCCACCTACACGGTGGCCAAGAACACGCTGATCAAGCGGGCGGCCTCGGAGGCCGGGATCGAGGGTCTCGATGAGCTGTTCGCCGGCCCGACGGCGATCGCGTTCGTCAGCGGGGAGCCGGTCGACGCCGCCAAGGCCATCAAGACCTTCGCCAAGGACAACAAGGCCCTGGTCATCAAGGGCGGCTACATGGATGGCCACCCGCTGACGGTCTCCGAAGTCGAGCGCATCGCGGACCTGGAGTCCCGCGAGGTGCTGCTGGCCAAGCTGGCCGGCGCGATGAAGGGCAACCTCGCCAAGGCGGCCGGCCTGTTCAGCGCTCCGGCCTCGCAGATGGCCCGGCTCGCGGCCGCGCTCCAGGAAAAGAAGGCCTCAGAACCGGCCCAGGCGCCAGCCGCGGCACCCGCCGCTACAGCCGCCCCGGCCGCTGCGCCGGCCGCGGCCGCCGAGGCTTCGGTCTCTGAGGAGGCCCCTGAGCCGGCGCCGGAACCAGCCTCAGAAGCACCCGCAGAGACACCGGCGGAAGCCGAGTAAATCCAACCCGCAACTTGGAAAAACTAGGAAGGACCCACACCATGGCAAAAATGTCTAGCGACGACCTGCTCGACGCGTTCAAGGAAATGACCCTGTTGGAGCTCTCGGACTTCGTCAAGAAGTTCGAGGAGACCTTCGAGGTCACCGCGGCCGCGCCGGTCGCCGTCGCCGCCGCCGGTGGCCCGGCCGCCGGTGGCGCGCCCGCCGAGGCCGCCGAGGAGCAGTCGGAGTTCGACGTCATCCTCGAGGCCGCCGGTGACAAGAAGATCGGCGTCATCAAGGTGGTCCGCGAGATCGTCTCCGGCCTCGGCCTCAAGGAGGCCAAGGACCTGGTCGACGGCGCCCCCAAGCCGTTGCTGGAGAAGGTGGCCAAGGACGCCGCCGACGACGCCAAGGCCAAGCTCGAGGCCGCCGGCGCCACCGTCACCGTCAAGTAGTCGATTCGCGCAACCCCGGAACCGCCTTATGGCCGTTCCGGGGTTGCGTGTGCTCAGCCCGCGCCGATCACCGACCGCCGTGACTGCTCCACCCGCTCGGGTGAATCTCCCAGAGCGACAAGCAGACTCGAAGTCATGGAGTCAAGCACCGGCCCGACGGCCGCGCCGTCGTCGCCGATGAACCCGGCCAGTTCGAGCATCACGAACCCGTGTGTCAACGCCCAGAACTGAGCCGCCGTGGCCACCACCGCCGCGTCGTCGGCCGCCGAACCCACGGTGATCCGGCCGGCCAGCATTGACCGATGCACGGCGCGCACGACGTGCGCGAAGCTGGGGTTGTACAGCTCGATATTCGCGACAGTCAGTGTCAGGACATTGCCGGCCGGGGCATTGATGCCGTGTGCGCTGGTGCTGCCGAACATCAGCCGATACATGTGTGGCCGCTCGATGGCATAGCGCCGGTAGGCGTCGCGGATGGCCAGCAAGTCGGCCACCGGGTCGACGGTTTGCGGCACTGATAGGGCGGCGTCGAACTGCCGCAGGCCCTCCTTGGCGACCTCGGCGATCAGCCCGCGCATCCCGCCGAAGTGGGTGTACACCGCCATCGTCGAGGTACCCGCGGCGCCGGCCACCCTGCGGGTCTGCAGCGCATCGGGTCCCTGCTCGTCGAGCAGGCCGACGGCGGCGTGCAGCATCTCGTCCCGAACACTGCTGCGTTGGGTCTCCGAAGTCATCCTTGCCATCTTCCCATCACCGGCGTACGGTCATGATAACACTGAAATAACAACGTTATAGGAGGCGGCAGTGACATCCGTGCAAACCACCCAATCCAAGAACCCGTATCTCGACGGCTTCCTGGCGCCGGTGGGCGCCGAGGTGACCGCGACCGATCTCGAGGTCACCGGGCACATCCCGGAGCACCTCGACGGGCGCTATCTGCGAAACGGGCCCAACCCGGCCGAAGAGGTCGACCCGGCCACCTATCACTGGTTCAGCGGCGACGGCATGGTGCACGGGGTCGCGCTGCGCGACGGCAAGGCCTGCTGGTACCGCAACCGCTGGGTGCGCAGCCTGTCGGTGTGCGCCACCCTCGGTGAGCCCGCGCCGACCCGGCTCGACCCGCGCGCGGGCATGCTTTCGCTGGGTGCCAACACCAACGTGCTGACCCACGCCGGGCGCACCTTGGCGCTGGTCGAGGGTGGTGTTGCCAACTACGAGCTGACCGAAGAGCTTGACACCGTCGGGACCTGCGACTTCGACGGCACCCTGGCCGGCGGCTACACCGCCCATCCGCACCGCGATCCGCGCACCGGCGAATTGCACGCCGTGTCTTACTCTTTCGCCCGCGGGCGGACCGTGCAGTACTCGGTGATCGACACCAAGGGACGGGCCCGTCGGACCGTCGACATCGAGGTGTCGGGGTCGCCGATGATGCACGACTTCTCGCTGACCGACAAATATGTGGTGATCTACGACCTCCCGGTCACCTTCGACCCGGTGCAGGTGCTGCCGGCGGACATGCCGCGCTGGCTGTCAGCGCCCGCCCGGCTGGTGATGCAGTCGCTGATCGGACGCGTCCGGGTGCCGGGCCCGATTTCCGCGATGATGAACCGCGATCCCAGGCACTCCGACCGGATCCCGTATGCGTGGAACCCCCAGTACCCGGCGCGAATCGGGGTCATGCCCCGCGAAGCCGGCGGCAACAACGCCGGCAAAACCGCAGTCCGCTGGTTCGACATCGAACCCTGCTACGTCTACCACCCACTCAACGCCTATTCCGAGATGCGGGACGGGGCCGAGGTCTTGGTGCTCGACGTGGTCCGCTACTCGCGGATGTTCGACCGCGACCGGCGCGGCCCCGGCGACACCCAGCCCACGCTGGACCGCTGGACCATCAACCTGGCGACCGGCACGGTGACCACCGAATGCCGCGACGATCGCTCGCAGGAATTCCCCCGGATCAACGAGACCCTGCTGGGCGGGCGGCACCGGTTCGGCTACACCGTCGGCATCGAAGGCGGGTTCCTCGCCGCGGGCGGAGCGCAGATGGCGACACCGCTGTACAAGCACGACTACGCCACGAAATCCAGCAGGGTGGCCGCGCTCGATCCCCGACCTTCTGATCGGCGAGATGTCATTTATTCCCAATCCCGCGGCCGCTGCCGAGGATGACGGCATCCTGATGGGCTACGGCTATCACCGCGGCCGTGACGAAGGCCAATTGCTGTTGCTGGATGCCCAGACCCTCGAGTCGATGGCAACCGTGCACCTGCCGCAGCGGGTACCGATGGGCTTCCACGGCAACTGGGCCCCGGCCGGCTAACACGAGCGTCGAACAGGGGTGGACCCGCCGTGGTGCGGCGGGATCTCAGGTTGGCCAATTTTTACCGGCGGTGGCAGGCAACCCTGATGCCGGGCCCCGGGCGTGCGCTACAGTGACTCATGCCACAGAAAAGGGCAGGTGGCGGGCACGAGCGTCGACGGAAGGATTTCCCATGGGCATCGCTATCGAGGTGAAGGGACTGACGAAGTCCTTCGGATCCTCGAGGATCTGGGAAGACGTGACGTTGGAGATCCCCGCCGGGGAGGTCAGCGTCCTACTGGGGCCGTCGGGTACCGGCAAATCGGTGTTCCTGAAGTCCCTCATCGGTCTGCTGCGGCCGGAACGCGGTTCGATCGACATCGACGGCACCGACATCATCGAATGCTCGGCCAAGGAGCTGTATGAGATCCGCACGCTGTTCGGCGTGATGTTCCAGGACGGCGCCCTTTTCGGCTCGATGAACCTCTACGACAACACCGCCTTCCCGCTGCGCGAGCACACCAAGAAAAAGGAAGGCGAGATCCGTGACATCGTCATGGAGAAGTTGCAGATGGTAGGTCTCACCGGGGACGAGAAGAAGTTCCCGGGCGAGATCTCCGGCGGTATGCGCAAGCGTGCCGGCTTGGCCCGCTCGTTGGTTCTCGACCCGCAGATCATCCTCTGCGACGAGCCCGACTCGGGTCTGGACCCGGTCCGTACCGCCTACCTGAGCCAGTTGATCCTGGACATCAATGCCCAGATCGACGCGACCATCCTGATCGTGACGCACAACATCAACATCGCCCGCACCGTGCCGGACAACATGGGCATGCTCTTCCGCCGCAAGCTGGTCATGTTCGGCCCGCGCGAGGTGCTGCTGACCAGCGACGAGCCCGTCGTGCGGCAGTTCCTCAACGGCCGCCGCATCGGGCCGATCGGTATGTCCGAGGAGAAGGACGAGGCCACCATGGCCGAGGAGCAGGCCCTGCTCGATGCCGGTCACCACGACGGTGGTGTCGAGGAAATCGAGGGCGTGCCGCCGCAGATCGTCGCGACGCCGGGCATGCCCGAGCGCAAAGCGGTCGCCCGCCGCCAGGCCCGGGTGCGCGAGATGTTGCCCACCCTGCCCAAGGCGGCCCAGATGGCGATCCTCGATGATCTCGAGGGCACCCACAAGTACCATTCGGACCAGTTCGGCGGCTCGTAGCGCGCGACTGGCGGGCCCCGGCAGCCGTGACGCGAAATTCTGCGATAACTCGGCGCAACTTGCCGCCCCGCCCTCTTGACGCCAGGGCGTAAACGGGTCAGTCTGTTGGGCAGCATGTGTCGCACCTGTCCCAGGAGAGTCGAGATCGCCAGCCAGCGCCGATGTCCCTGGGCAGATTGGTGTGGGTAGTTGAGGAATGCGCAGTCCTGCGCTATTGTTGGACGTTGCGCTGGCTACTTCCTGCCCACCTCATCCGCCACTGACACTGTGGTCTTAGCCTGAGCCCCCTCCCGCGGCTTGGCTATTTAGTTGCGCGCGTGAGATCCGGGCAGATCGTTCGCCGGCCAGACCGACAAAATTGATGCGCCGAACAGGCCGGTGTTCCCGGTTCCCGTGAGTCGCACGAGGTGCTGGAAGGATGCGTCTTGGCAGATTCCCGCCAGAGCAATAGTCGCCAAAAAAGTTCCCCCAACGGCTCCGTGCCCGGAGCACCCAACCGAGTTTCCTTCGCCAAGCTCCGCGAACCGCTTGAGGTTCCGGGGCTTCTCGACGTGCAGACCGACTCGTTCGAGTGGTTGATCGGCTCGCCGCGCTGGCGCGAGGCCGCCATCGGCCGCGGCGAGGGCAAGGGAGGGGCCAACCCGGTGGGTGGCCTGGAAGAGGTGCTCTACGAGCTGTCGCCGATCGAGGACTTCTCGGGCTCGATGTCGCTGTCTTTCTCCGATCCCCGCTTTGACGAGGTCAAGGCGCCGGTCGACGAGTGCAAAGACAAGGACATGACCTACGCGGCCCCGCTGTTCGTCACGGCCGAGTTCATCAACAACAACACCGGCGAGATCAAGAGCCAGACGGTGTTCATGGGTGACTTCCCGATGATGACCGAGAAGGGCACCTTCATCATCAACGGGACCGAGCGCGTCGTCGTCAGCCAGCTGGTGCGGTCGCCCGGCGTGTACTTCGACGAGACCATCGACAAGTCCACCGAGAAGACCCTGCACAGCGTCAAGGTGATTCCAAGCCGTGGCGCCTGGCTCGAGTTCGACGTCGACAAGCGCGACACCGTCGGTGTGCGCATCGACCGCAAGCGCCGGCAGCCGGTCACCGTCCTGCTCAAGGCGCTGGGCTGGACCAACGAGCGGATCACCGAGCGGTTCGGTTTCTCCGAGATCATGATGTCGACGCTGGAGAAGGACAACACCGCCGGCACCGACGAGGCGCTGCTGGACATCTACCGCAAGCTGCGTCCGGGCGAGCCGCCGACCAAGGAGTCCGCGCAGACCCTGCTGGAGAACCTCTTCTTCAAGGAGAAGCGCTACGACCTGGCCAGGGTGGGCCGTTACAAGGTCAACAAGAAGCTCGGCCTGAACGCCAAGGATTCTCCGAACGCGATCACGACGACGACGCTGACCGAAGAGGACGTCGTCGCCACCATCGAGTACCTGGTGCGCCTGCACGAGGGGCAGTCCACGATGACCGTTCCCGGCGGCGTCGAGGTGCCGGTCGAAACCGACGACATCGACCACTTCGGCAACCGCCGGCTGCGGACGGTCGGTGAGCTGATCCAGAACCAGATCCGGGTCGGCATGTCCAGGATGGAGCGCGTGGTCCGGGAGCGGATGACCACTCAGGACGTCGAGGCGATCACGCCGCAGACGCTGATCAACATCCGGCCGGTGGTCGCCGCGATCAAGGAGTTCTTCGGCACCAGCCAGCTGTCGCAGTTCATGGACCAGAACAACCCGCTGTCGGGCCTGACCCACAAGCGCCGCCTGTCGGCGCTGGGCCCCGGTGGTCTGTCGCGTGAGCGCGCCGGCCTGGAGGTCCGTGACGTGCACCCGTCGCACTACGGTCGCATGTGCCCGATCGAGACCCCGGAGGGTCCGAACATCGGTCTGATCGGCTCGCTGTCGGTGTACGCGAGGGTCAATCCCTTCGGGTTCATCGAAACGCCGTACCGCAAGGTGATCGACGGTGTGGTCAGCGACGAGATCGTGTACCTGACCGCCGACGAGGAGGACCGCCACGTGGTGGCGCAGGCCAACTCGCCGACGCGGGATAATGGCGCCGGTGGCGCGGTATTCGTCGAGGCGCGCGTCCTGGTTCGCCGCAAGGCGGGGGAGGTCGAGTACGTGCCCTCCTCCGAGGTGGACTACATGGACGTCTCGCCGCGCCAGATGGTTTCGGTGGCCACCGCCATGATCCCGTTCCTCGAGCACGACGACGCCAACCGTGCCCTGATGGGCGCCAACATGCAGCGCCAGGCGGTTCCGCTGGTGCGCAGCGAGGCGCCGCTGGTGGGCACCGGCATGGAGTTGCGCGCGGCCATCGACGCCGGCGAAGTCGTCGTCGCCGAGAAGTCCGGGGTGATCGAGGAGGTCTCCGCCGACTACGTCACCGTGATGGCCGACGACGGCACCCGGCACACCTACCGGATGCGCAAGTTCGCCCGCTCCAACCACGGCACGTGCGCCAACCAGTCGCCGATCGTGGACGCGGGGGACCGGGTCGAGGCCGGCCAGGTCATCGCCGACGGTCCGTGCACCGAAAACGGTGAGATGGCGCTGGGCAAGAACCTGCTGGTGGCGATCATGCCGTGGGAAGGCCACAACTACGAGGACGCGATCATCCTGTCCAACCGCCTGGTCGAAGAGGACGTGCTCACCTCGATCCACATCGAGGAGCACGAGATCGATGCCCGCGACACCAAGCTGGGCGCCGAGGAGATCACCCGGGACATCCCGAACGTCTCCGACGAGGTCCTCGCCGACCTGGACGAGCGCGGCATCGTGCGGATCGGTGCCGAGGTTCGCGACGGCGACATCCTGGTCGGCAAGGTCACCCCGAAGGGTGAGACCGAGCTGACCCCGGAGGAGCGGCTGCTGCGGGCGATCTTCGGTGAGAAGGCCCGCGAGGTCCGCGACACCTCGCTGAAGGTGCCGCACGGCGAGTCCGGCAAGGTCATCGGCATCCGGGTGTTCTCCCGCGAGGACGACGACGAGCTGCCGGCCGGTGTCAACGAGCTGGTCCGCGTCTACGTGGCCCAGAAGCGCAAGATCTCCGACGGCGACAAGCTGGCCGGCCGGCACGGCAACAAGGGCGTGATCGGCAAGATCCTGGCGGTCGAGGACATGCCGTTCCTCCCGGACGGCACCCCGGTGGACATCATCTTGAACACCCACGGTGTGCCGCGACGGATGAACATCGGCCAGATCCTGGAGACACACCTCGGCTGGTGCGCGCACAGCGGCTGGAAGGTCGACACCGGCAACGGGGTTCCGGACTGGGCCGCCAGCCTGCCCGAGGCCCTGCTCCACGCCGAGCCCAACGCGATCGTGTCTACGCCCGTGTTCGACGGCGCCCAGGAGTCCGAGCTGCAGGGGCTGCTGTCGGCCACGTTGCCCAACCGCGACGGTGAAGTGCTGGTGGACGGCGACGGTAAGGCGGTGCTGTTCGATGGCCGCAGCGGCGAGCCGTTCCCGTACCCGGTCACCGTTGGCTTCATGTACATCATGAAGCTGCACCACCTGGTGGACGACAAGATCCACGCCCGCTCCACCGGCCCGTACTCGATGATCACTCAGCAGCCGCTGGGTGGTAAGGCGCAGTTCGGTGGCCAGCGGTTCGGTGAGATGGAGTGCTGGGCCATGCAGGCCTACGGCGCCGCGTACACGCTGCAGGAGCTGTTGACCATCAAGTCCGACGACACCGTCGGCCGGGTCAAGGTGTACGAGGCGATCGTCAAGGGCGAGAACATCCCGGAGCCGGGCATCCCCGAGTCGTTCAAGGTGCTGCTCAAGGAGCTGCAGTCGCTGTGCCTCAACGTTGAGGTGCTGTCGTCCGACGGCGCGGCCATCGAGCTGCGCGAGGGCGAGGACGAGGACCTTGAGCGGGCCGCGGCCAACTTGGGAATCAACTTGTCCCGCAACGAATCCGCGTCCGTTGAGGACCTGGCTTAACAACCTTTTTCAGTAACTAATCCCGCAAGGGGAAAGGGAGTTACGTGCTCGACGTCAACTTCTTCGATGAACTCCGCATCGGCCTGGCTACCGCGGAGGACATCCGGCAATGGTCTTACGGCGAGGTCAAGAAGCCGGAGACGATCAACTACCGCACGCTGAAGCCGGAGAAGGACGGCCTGTTCTGCGAGAAGATCTTCGGACCGACTCGGGACTGGGAGTGCTACTGCGGCAAGTACAAGCGCGTCCGGTTCAAGGGCATCATCTGTGAGCGATGCGGCGTCGAGGTGACCCGCGCCAAGGTGCGCCGCGAGCGGATGGGTCACATCGAGCTGGCCGCGCCCGTCACGCACATCTGGTACTTCAAGGGTGTGCCGTCGCGGCTGGGGTATCTGCTCGACCTGGCGCCGAAGGACCTCGAGAAGATCATCTACTTCGCCGCGTACGTGATCACGGCCGTCGACGAGGAGATGCGGCACAACGAGCTGTCGACGCTCGAGGCCGAAATGATGGTGGAGCGCAAGGCCGTTGAGGATCAGCGCGACGCCGAGCTGGAGGCGCGTGCGCAGAAGCTGGAGGCCGACCTGGCCGAGCTGGAGGCCGAGGGCGCCAAGGCCGACGCCAAGCGCAAGGTTCGCGACGGCGGCGAGCGCGAGATGCGCCAGATGCGCGATCGTGCGCAGCGCGAGCTGGACCGGCTGGAGGACATCTGGAACACCTTCACCAAGCTGGCTCCCAAGCAGCTGATCGTCGACGAGAACCTGTACCGCGAGCTCGTCGACCGCTACGGCGAGTACTTCACCGGCGCCATGGGGGCGGAGTCGATCCAGAAGCTGATCGAGAACTTCGACATCGACGCCGAGGCCGACTCGCTGCGTGAGGTCATCCGAAGCGGCAAGGGGCAGAAGAAGCTTCGCGCCCTGAAGCGGCTGAAGGTGGTCGCCGCATTCCAGCAGTCGGGCAACTCACCGATGGGCATGGTGCTCGACGCCGTCCCGGTGATCCCGCCGGAGTTGCGCCCCATGGTGCAGCTCGACGGTGGCCGGTTCGCCACCAGCGACCTCAACGACCTGTACCGCCGGGTGATCAACCGCAACAACCGGCTCAAGAGGCTGATCGACCTCGGTGCTCCCGAGATCATCGTCAACAACGAGAAGCGGATGCTGCAGGAGTCCGTGGACGCGCTGTTCGACAATGGGCGGCGCGGCCGACCGGTCACCGGGCCGGGCAACCGTCCGCTGAAGTCGCTGTCGGATCTGCTCAAGGGCAAGCAGGGCCGGTTCCGCCAGAACCTGCTCGGCAAGCGCGTCGACTACTCGGGCCGTTCGGTCATCGTGGTCGGTCCGCAGCTCAAGCTCCACCAGTGCGGCCTGCCCAAGCTGATGGCGCTGGAGTTGTTCAAGCCGTTCGTGATGAAGCGGCTCGTCGACCTCAACCACGCGCAGAACATCAAGAGCGCCAAGCGGATGGTGGAGCGCCAGCGTCCCCAGGTGTGGGACGTGCTCGAAGAGGTCATCGCCGAGCACCCGGTGCTGCTGAACCGCGCCCCCACCCTGCACCGGCTGGGCATCCAGGCCTTCGAGCCAATGCTGGTGGAAGGCAAGGCGATTCAGCTGCACCCGTTGGTGTGTGAGGCCTTCAACGCCGACTTCGACGGTGACCAGATGGCGGTCCACCTGCCGCTGTCCGCGGAGGCACAGGCCGAGGCCCGCATCCTGATGCTGTCGAGTAACAACATCCTGTCGCCGGCGTCGGGCCGCCCGTTGGCCATGCCCCGACTGGACATGGTGACCGGGCTGTACTACCTGACCACCGAGGTCGAGGGCGACACGGGCGAATACCGGCCGGCCGCTAAAGATCGTCCGGAGACCGGTGTGTATTCCTCGCCGGCCGAGGCGATCATGGCGTCCGACCGTGGTGTGCTCTCGGTGCGGGCCAAGATCAAGGTGCGGCTGTCCCAGCTGCGTCCGCCCGCCGAGATCGAAGCGGAGCTGTTCGGTGCGAACGGCTGGCAGCCAGGGGATGCGTGGATGGCCGAGACCACGCTGGGCCGGGTGATGTTCAACGAGCTGCTGCCGCTGGGCTACGCGTTCGTGAACCAGCAGATGCACAAGAAGGTGCAGGCCGCCATCATCAACGACCTGGCCGAGCGCTACCCGATGATCGTGGTCGCGCAGACCGTGGACAAGCTCAAGGACGCCGGGTTCTACTGGGCGACCCGCAGCGGTGTCACGGTCTCGATGGCCGACGTGTTGGTGCCGCCGCGTAAGAAGGAGATCCTCGACACTTACGAAGAGCGGGCCGACAAGGTCGAAAAGCAGTTCCAGCGTGGGGCTTTGAACCACGACGAGCGCAACGAGGCGCTGGTGGAGATCTGGAAGGAAGCCACCGACGAGGTCGGTCAGGCGCTGCGGGAGCACTACCCCAGCGACAACCCGATCATCACGATCGTCGACTCGGGTGCGACGGGTAACTTCACCCAGACCCGAACGCTGGCCGGCATGAAGGGTCTGGTGACCAACCCGAAGGGTGAGTTCATCCCGCGTCCGGTCAAGTCGTCGTTCCGTGAAGGCCTGACCGTGCTGGAGTACTTCATCAACACGCACGGTGCTCGAAAGGGCTTGGCGGACACCGCATTGCGTACCGCCGACTCCGGGTACCTGACCCGTCGTCTGGTGGACGTGTCCCAAGACGTGATCGTGCGCGAGCACGACTGCCAGACCGAGCGTGGCATCGTCGTCGAGCTGGCCGAGCGTCAGCCCGACGGCACGCTGATCCGCGACCCGTACATCGAAACGTCGGCGTACGCGCGGACTCTGGGCGCCGACGCGGTCGACGAGGCCGGCAACGTCGTCGTCGCGCGTGGTGAAGACCTCGGTGACCCGTCGATCGACGCCCTGCTGGCGGCGGGCATTACGCAGATCAAGGTGCGCTCAGTGCTGACGTGCACCACCGGCACCGGTGTGTGCGCGACCTGCTACGGGCGTTCCATGGCCACCGGCAAGCTGGTCGACATCGGCGAGGCCGTCGGCATCGTGGCGGCCCAATCCATCGGTGAGCCCGGCACGCAGCTCACCATGCGTACCTTCCACCAGGGTGGCGTCGGTGAGGACATCACCGGCGGTCTGCCGCGTGTGCAAGAGCTGTTCGAGGCGAGGGTGCCGCGAGGCAAGGCGCCGATCGCCGACGTCACCGGGCGGGTCCGTCTCGAGGACGGCGAGCGCTTCTACAAGATCACCGTCATTCCCGACGACGGGGGCGAGGAAGTCGTCTACGACAAGCTCTCCAAGCGGCAACGGCTTCGCGTCTTCAAGCACGAAGACGGCTCCGAGCGGGTGCTGTCGGATGGTGACCACGTCGAGGTGGGCCAGCAGCTGATGGAAGGCTCCGCCGACCCGCACGAGGTGCTGCGGGTGCAGGGCCCCCGTGAGGTGCAGATCCACCTGGTCCGCGAGGTCCAGGAGGTCTACCGCGCCCAGGGTGTGTCGATCCACGACAAGCACATCGAGGTGATCGTTCGCCAGATGCTGCGCCGCGTCACCATCATCGACTCGGGCTCGACGGAGTTCCTGCCCGGCTCGCTGATCGACCGTGCGGAGTTCGAGGCGGAGAACCGCCGGGTGGTGGCCGAGGGCGGCGAGCCCGCCGCCGGCCGTCCGGTGCTGATGGGCATCACCAAGGCGTCGCTGGCCACCGACTCGTGGCTGAGTGCGGCGTCGTTCCAGGAGACCACGCGAGTCCTGACCGATGCGGCGATCAACTGCCGCAGCGACAAGCTCAACGGTCTGAAGGAGAACGTGATCATCGGAAAGCTGATCCCGGCCGGTACCGGCATCAACCGCTACCGCAACATCCAGGTGCAGCCCACCGAGGAGGCCCGCGCCGCGGCGTACACGATCCCGTCCTACGAGGATCACTACTACAGCCCGGACTTCGGCCAAGCCACCGGAGCTGCGGTCCCACTGGACGACTACGGCTACAGCGACTACCGGTAGTCATTTGGTGCGAAAGGCCCCGGGTTCGCCCGGGGCTTTTTCGTGCGTTTCGCAAGCACACCCGCCACAGGAGTACCGCGCTGGAGGCATCACTCGATCCGCGAATTTGATAGCGCATGTGCTAGCGCATTTGAAAGTCGCCTATCGGTTGCCAGCCTGCCGCAGACGGCCAAGCTTCCTACGACTTCAAAGGAGAAGCGGGTGGCTTGCTTCCCCGCGGCATTACGCGTGTGATCTTAGGCGGATGGGCGGCACGACTTGCCAACTAATTGGCGCGAAGATTGGTGGAATGCGATGGGTGAACGAGGCGGTGTCGAAACCAGCACCATGCCCGCGGCGCCTCACCACCCTGCCCGCCTCCGGAGGGGATCGTCCACACCAAGATCCCCCAACTACCACCCATCCGGACACTTTTTGCGGTGTCCACGCGCAGTAGCTGCATAAGCAGAAGTTTATTCGGACTGTCGCGCAGCGAAAGTCAGTCAGGCGGTCTCAGCCACATCCGCCACAGCAGCAGTGCGGGAGTTCCACCACTTGGTCCGCAATCGCGATATCGCATGTCCTATCGCCCGTCTAGGGCCGCCATCTCATGAACGATGGCTTCTGTGATTCTCGACCTGTTGTTCTCGTGCATATTTGACAAGTTCGGCCAGCAACGTTGTCAGGTCCTGTTGCAACTTTGAGTCTTCCAACACAGGCACATGACGGGGTAGATCGTCGGCGATGATGTCTACAAGCTGTGCTAGCTGAGGATCACGCAGGTCTAGCATTGGAATATTGTTTTCGACGAGTTCAGTGAGTTTCTCTTTGGTAGGCGCGTCGGGTACACGGTTGGCCAGATATTCCAGCACATAGAAGGTAGCCCATGAACTGGCAGCCCAATTGTGCTTCGAGAAGAAGATATCTCCAGCCATATCAGCCGTCTCCTACGATGAATACGTGAGGATTTCTTAGTCCCTCAACGAATGTACGGACGATCGAACGCTGTGCCGCCGTGAATTGTGAAACATCGACAGGCACGTAAACCGCCTTGGCCAGGTGATCTTGTATCTTCTCTTGGAGATTTGGCCATTGAGCGTCGAAAAAGCGCGCCGGGAAATTTCCAACTGCATCGTATGTCTCGCCAGTAGCGGGGTTAATCCAGTCGGCTTCCGGATGGAGGCTCCGCACAAGGTCTACCCCTCTTTCAGCCTCAACTCGTAGCCCCGTCTCGGCTTCGCTCATACGAAACCCTCCGTTTGCCGGATCCCTTCCGAGGTCGTGGGCATGGGGTGTGGTCATGTCGAATGGATGGTGCTGCGGTTCCTCCAATCCTGGGTGCCCCGGGGGCTGTTCTGGTGCAGGTTGTGCCCAGTCCGGCACTAGACGTGTCCCCTGCGCCGGGACCGTTTCTGCTTTGCCTAGCTTCCCCTCTAGTGCAGCCTTTCGGGCATTCAGTTCGTCGGCTTCTCTGTTATAGGAAGCCACCGCGCCCGCATCGTTTAGAGGGGGCCGCCAAGAATTGTGGTCGCGGATCTCTGCCTTCAATTGCTCGTACGCGGCCCGGGCCTGCTCAGGCGTCATCCGTGTCAGGTCCGTCGGTACGGGAGCTGGTGGGCTTTGTTTGAAGGTGTGGTTGTCCACCGCGTGGACGTGGTTGTCCTTTGGCGGTGCGCCGGGTGACGGGGTTTGCGGGAAGGTGGCGTGGATTCCACCAATCGCGCCGGCGGTTTTGGCGGCGACTTGCTCATCGAGCGCGACCAGTTGCGCGGCGCGTTGGTGGATATCAACGGCGAAGGTTTGTGCCAGGGCTTGCCGGCCGGCCCGCTGCGCCGCCGGACCACCGGTCGAGCGGTCGGTGACCGAAAGGTCTTCGCCCACGTCGAACCCCGCCGCACGGGTGTCCTCCACTGCATATCGCACCCTCGAGCGGGCCGCATACAGATCCGAGGCGCCGCTGCGGGCAACTTTGGCCGCCGCTTGCAGCTGGTCGGCTACCGCGCTGGTGGTCATCATGTCGGAATGAGTCGCGGTCCGCAGTGCGTCGGCGGCTTTGCCTTGCCAATTGATCGAGAGTGCGTCTCGCCAGACCTCGTTAGCCACGGCGTAACTGCGCCCGCCGACGGCTTCCCAGTGGTCGGCCGCGTCGGTGAGATGTTCGGTGGGCCAGGCCAATAGCTGGGAGAGGCTGGGAATCCCTGCGACCGCTGCCATTGCTACACGCTGGTCACCGGATGGGCCACAGCGGCCATCTCGTTGGCAGACTCAGCTTCATTTGCGAGGTAGCCGGCGTCGGCTTCGCCGACGTGGGTGGCGTGGGTGCCTACCCGGGTGGCCAGCGCCGCGGTGAACGCCATGGCATCGGCGTGGGCGGCGGTAACCGCGGCGGCGCTGGCCTGACACGATAAGCCGAGTCTCGCCGGAGCCAGCGTCGCATTTAGCTCGTCAGCTGACGCGACCCACCGGGTGGCCATCGCCCGCACACCAGCGGTGTCCACGCGCAGTAGCTGCATAAGCGGAAGTTTATTCGGACTGTCGCGCAGCGAAAGTCAGTCAGGCGGTCCCAGCCACATCCGCCACATGAGTACCGCGCGGGGACCACCACTCAATTCCAGAAAGTGATAGCGCATGTGCTAGCGCATTTGAAAGTCGCCTATTGGTGCGCGCGCGACGCGATCGCCTCGCGTCGGGAGCCGTCACTACACTGGCCACCGTGCTTATCGGTTCGCATGTCCACAACGACGACCCCCTGGCTGCCGCGCAGGCAGACGGCGCCGACGTGGTGCAATTCTTCCTCGGTAACCCGCAGAGCTGGAAGAAGCCGAAGCCGCGGGACGACGCCGAGACGCTGAAGGCATCGGCCGTGCCGCTGTACGTCCACGCGCCGTACCTCATCAACGTGGCATCGGCCAACAACCGCATCCGCATCCCGTCGCGAAAGATCCTGCAGGACACGTGCGACGCGGCCTCGGCGATCAACGCGACGGCGGTGATCGTGCACGGCGGCCACGCCGACGACAACGACATGGAGGCCGGCTTCGAGCGGTGGGTCAAAGCGCTGGACTACCTCGAAACAGATGTGCGGGTGTACGTGGAGAACACCGCGGGCGGCGACCATGCGATGGCCCGGCACTTCGACACCATCGGCAGGCTGTGGGATCACATCGGCGACAAGGGCATTGGCTTCTGCTTGGACACCTGCCATGCGTGGGCCGCGGGTGAGGAACTGATCGACGCGGTCGACCGGATAAAGGCCCTGACCGGCCGCATCGACCTGGTGCACTGCAACGACTCAAGGGACGCGGCCGGCTCGGGTGCCGACCGGCACGCCAACTTCGGCACCGGTCAGATCGATCCCGAGCTCCTCGTCGCGGTGGTCAAGGCAGCCGACGCGCCGGTCATCTGCGAAACCGCCGACGAGGGCCGCAAGGACGATATCGCGTTCCTGCGAGAAAACACCGGCTGAGGTTCAGGCCGGCCATGCGCCGTGCGGCGGCCACGCTCGTTGGCTTAGTGCTGGTGACTACGGCATGCGCGCCGTGGAAGCCGACGCCGCCATCGGGCTTCGGGAATGGCGTCAGCGTTCACACCATGAGCTTCGGCGGAAGCGAGCGCGTCTACCGGCTCTACAAGCCGGCGGGACTGCCCACCTCGGCCCCGCTGGTGGTGATGCTGCACGGCGTGTTCGGCAGCGCCGAACAGGCCGAAAGAGCTTACGGCTGGGACGAATTGGCCGATTCGGGCAAGTTCGTCGTCGCCTATCCCGACGGCCTGAACCGGGCCTGGAACACCAACGGCGGCGGCTGTTGTGGGCGACCCGCACGGGAGGGCGTCGACGACATCGGATTCATCAGCGCCGCGGTGGCCGATATCGTCAAGAACGTCGGCATCAACACCGCGCACGTGTACGCCACGGGCATGAGCAACGGCGGGATCATGTCCTACACGCTGGCCTGCAACACCGGCGTTTTCGCGGCGATCGGCCCGGATTCGGCCACGCAACTGGATCGCTGCCCGTCCCCGCACCCCACGTCGGTCATGCACATCCACGGCAACGCCGACCGCCTCATCCCCTACAACGGCGGTCAGGGCTTCAGCGTCATCAACGGTCCGTCGGTGCCGGAGGTCAATGCGTTCTGGCGCAACGTCGATCGGTGCGGCGGCGCCCCCACCGCCACGACCAGCGGTTCCGTCACCACGTCGACGGCCGGATGCGCCGACAATCGCAGCGTCGTGCTCATCACCGTCGACGGGGGCGGCCATGAGTGGCCGCCCTTCGCGACCCAGACGCTGTGGCAATTCTTCGCGGCGCACCCAGGCTGATCATTACAGCTCTTGTGCGGCTGTCGAAGAAATGTAACATTGGTGGCATGTCAGATACCCATGTCGTCACCAACCAGGTTCCGCCCCTGGAGAACCACAACCCCGCGGCGTCCGCGGTGCTGGTCGAGGCCCTGATCCGCGAGGGCGGGCAGTGGGGCCTGGAAGAGGTGAATGAGGCTGGGGCGCTGGCCGGATCAAGCCAGGCGGTTCGCTGGGGTGAGCTCGCCGACCGCCACCGGCCGGTGCTGCACACCCACGACCAATACGGGCACCGCGTCGACGAGGTGGAGTACGACCCGGCCTATCACGAGCTGATGCGCGCGGCGATCGGCCACGGCCTGCACGCGGCGCCGTGGGCCGACGACCGGCCCGGCGCTCATGTGGTGCGGGCCGCCAAGATGTCGGTCTGGAATGCCGAACCCGGACACACCTGCCCGGTCTCGATGACGTACGCCGTCGTCCCGGCGCTGCGCCACAACCCCGAACTGGCGGCGATTTACGAGCCGTTGTTGACCAGCCGGGAGTACGACCCCGAGCTGAAGCTGGCGACCACGAAGGCCGGCATCACCGCGGGCATGTCGATGACCGAGAAGCAGGGCGGCTCCGACGTGCGCGCCGGCACCACCCAGGCGACGCCGAGCGCCGACGGCACCTACAGCCTGACCGGGCACAAGTGGTTCACCTCGGCGCCGATGTGCGACATCTTCCTGGTGCTGGCGCAGGCGCCGGGCGGGCTGTCGTGCTTCCTGCTGCCGCGGGTGCTGCCGGACGGCACCCGCAACCGAATGTTCTTGCAGCGGCTCAAGGACAAGCTCGGCAACCACGCCAATGCCTCCAGCGAGGTCGAGTACGACAGCGCCCTCGCGTGGCTGGTCGGCGAGGAGGGCCGCGGCGTCCCGGCGATCATCGAGATGGTCAACCTCACCCGGCTGGACTGCACGCTGGGCAGCGCCACCAGCATGCGCACCGGCCTGACTCGCGCCATCCACCACGCCCAGCACCGAAAGGCGTTCGGCGCCTACCTGATCGACCAGCCGCTGATGCGCAACGTGCTGGCGGACCTGGCCGTGGAGGCCGAGGCCGCCACGATGGTGGCGATGCGGATGGCCGGCGCCACCGACAATGCGGTGCGCGGGGATCAGACCGAAGCGCTGCTGCGCCGAATTGGCCTGGCCGCCAGCAAGTACTGGGTGTGCAAGCGTTCCACCCCGCACGCCGCCGAAGCGCTGGAATGCCTGGGCGGCAACGGCTATGTCGAGGATTCCGGAATGCCGCGGCTGTACCGCGAGGCACCGCTGATGGGCATCTGGGAGGGCTCCGGCAATGTCAGCGCGCTGGATACGTTGCGCGCCATGGCGACTCGTCCCGAATGCGTCGAGGTGCTGTTCAAGGAGCTCACCGAGAGCGCCGGTCAGGACGCGCGGCTGGATGCTCACGTCGAGGAGCTGCGCGACCAGCTGACCGACCTGGACAGCATCGCCTACCGCGCCCGCAAGGTCGCCGAGGACATCTGCCTGGCGCTGCAGGGCTCGTTGCTGGCGCGTCACGGGCATCCCGCCGTCGCCGAGGCGTTCCTGACCACCCGGCTAGACGGCCGGTGGGGCAGTGCGTTCGGCACCATGCCGGCCGGGCTGGACCTCGCCCCCATCCTGGAGCGGGCCCTGGTAAAGGGCTGAGCCGCAACATGACTCACGCCATCAGGCCGGTCGACTTCGACAACCTGAAAACCATGACCTACGAGGTCACCGACCGGGTCGCGCGGATCACCTTCAACCGGCCGGAGAAGGGCAACGCGATCGTCGCGGACACCCCGCTGGAGCTCTCGGCGTTGGTCGAGCGCGCCGACCTCGACCCCGGTGTGCACGTCATCCTGGTATCGGGGCGCGGCGAGGGTTTCTGCGCGGGCTTCGACCTTTCCGCTTATGCCGACGGCACCGGCTCGGCCGGCGGGACGGGCGCATATCAGGGCACCGTGCTGGACGGCAAGACCCAGGGGGTCAACCACCTGCCGAATCAGCCGTGGGACCCCATGATCGACTACCAGATGATGAGCCGCTTCGTGCGCGGGTTCTCCAGCCTGATGCACGCCGACAAGCCGACGGTGGTCAAGATCCACGGCTACTGCGTGGCCGGCGGCACCGACATCGCGCTGCACGCCGACCAGGTGATCGCCGCCGCCGACGCCAAGATCGGCTACCCGCCGACGCGCGTGTGGGGCGTCCCGGCCGCCGGCCTGTGGGCCCACCGGCTTGGTGACCAGCGCGCCAAACGCCTGCTGCTCACCGGCGATTGCATCACCGGCGCGCAAGCCGCCGAATGGGGCCTGGCGGTCGAGGCGCCGGATCCGGAGGACCTCGACGAGCGAACCGAGCGACTCGTACAGCGGATCGCCGCGCTGCCGGTCAACCAGCTGATCATGGTCAAGCTCGCGCTCAATTCGGCTCTGCTGCAACAGGGTGTGGCCACCAGCAGGATGGTCAGCACCGTGTTCGACGGTGTCGCCCGGCACACCCCCGAGGGGCACGCGTTCGTGGCCGACGCGGTCGAGCACGGCTTCCGCGAGGCGGTGCGGCATCGCGACGAGCCGTTCGGTGACCACGGCCGCCGGGCGTCGCAGGTCTAGGGCAGGTCCAAGCGATGGCAGACATGACGGCCCGGTCGGTGGTGCTCAGCGTGCTGCTCGGCGCCCACCCAGCCTGTGCCACGGCCGGCGAATTGATCGGGCTCACAGCCGATTTCGGCATCAAGGAGACAACGTTGCGGGTGGCGCTGACCCGCATGGTCGGCGCGGGCGACCTGATCCGGTCCGCCGACGGCTACCGGCTCTCGGATCGACTGCTGGCCCGCCAGCGCCGGCAAGACGATGCCATGCGCCCTCGAACCCGGCCCTGGCGGGGAGACTGGCTCGTGCTGATCGTGACCAGCGTGGGCGGCGACGCCCGCACCCGCGCGGCGCTGCGAATGGCCATGCACGACAAGCGCTTCGGCGAACTTCGCGAAGGCGTGTGGATGCGGCCCGACAACCTCGACCCGGATCTGGGCGCCGACGTCGCGGCTCGGGTGCGGGTGCTGAAGGCCCGCGACGAGGCCCCCGCCGAGCTGGCCGCCCAGCTGTGGGACCTGCCGGCATGGGCGGAAACCGGCCACCGGCTGCTCCGCGAGATGGCCCAGAAGGCGCAAGCGCCCGACGTCCCCGGCCGGTTCGTGGTGGCCGCGGCGATCGTGCGCCACGTGCTCACCGATCCCATGTTGCCCACCGAACTGCTGCCCGCCCATTGGCCCGGCGACCGGCTGCGCGACGCTTACCACGACTTCGCCACCGAGCTGGCGCAGCGACGTGACCCAACCCGACTCGTGGAGGTGACATGAGTGATCCGGTGCGTATAGAGCGCAACGGCCCGGTGACCACGGTGATCCTCAACCGGCCGCAGGCGCGCAACGCCGTGAACGGCCCGACGGCCGCCGCACTCTACGCGGCGTTCGAGGAGTTCGATCGCGACGACACCGCGTCGGTGGCGGTGTTGTGGGGCGACGGCGGAACCTTCTGCGCCGGAGCCGATTTGAAGTCCTTCGGCACACCGGACGCCAACGCCGTGCACCGGACGGGTCCCGGCCCGATGGGGCCGACGCGGATGGTGCTGTCCAAGCCGGTGATCGCCGCGGTCAGCGGCTACGCCGTCGCCGGGGGTCTGGAGTTGGCGCTCTGGTGCGATCTGCGGGTGGCCGAGGAGGACGCCGCGTTCGGGGTGTTCTGCCGGCGATGGGGGGTGCCGCTAATCGACGGCGGCACAGTGCGACTGCCCAGGCTGATCGGGCAGAGCCGCGCGATGGACATGATTCTCACCGGCCGTGCCGTGGCGGCCGACGAAGCGCTGACGATCGGGTTGGCCAACCGCGTCGTGCCCAAAGGCCAAGCCAGGCGGGCCGCCGAGGAACTGGCGGGTCAGCTCGCGGCGCTGCCGCAGCAATGCCTGCGATCGGACCGGCTGTCGGCGCTGGCGCAGTGGGGGAGGCCGGAATCGGAGGCGATCGATTTCGAATTCGGCAGCATTGCCCGGGTCGCCGCAGAGGCCGCGGAGGGGGCCGGGCGGTTCGCTGCGGGGGCCGGCCGCCACGGCGCGCCCGCGAATTAGACCGGCGCGAAAGGGCGTCGGCCGTCAGCCCTTGCTGATCGTGTTGGTCGACCCGAGGTTTTCGACCTTGGGATCGCCGTCCTTATAGGTGATGGTGTTGTTCATTCCCACCACCCTGATCCGGGTCTCGACCTTGTCGAAGGTGATCTTGTTGCTCGCACCGAGGACGGTCACGGTCGCGCAGGTGCCGGTGACTGTCAGCGTGTTGTCCGAGCCGCCCACGTTCAACGATTTGCCGTTGGCGCAATCAAGGGTGGCCGTGGTCCCCATCGATCCGTAGTTCAGCGTGTTCCCGATCTCGACGGACGTGCTCGCCCCACTTGTGCTCGTCGGCGCCGCCGCGCCGCTCGTGGTCGCGGTGGTGGTGGTGGCACTCTTCGTCGTTGTGGTCGTGGAGCCACCGGGCGGGTTGGCCGTTGAACTGCAGCCCGCCAGCACTAAAGCCGCGGCTGCCGGCGCCAGGGCGAGCAGGGCCAGCCTGGACGAGCGGTCGGTGATGTGGTCACGCATTGATCCTCGATTCCCCTCGGTGAGTCGCTTGAAAGTTCCGAGCCTCAGCCCGGCACCTGTTGGAGCCGGTTGGTCATGCCCAGTTCGCGGCCGCGGTCCCAGATGAAGGGCGTGCCGCCGTGGTAGAACACGGTCTGATCCCAGCCGTACACGGTGATGTCATGCGTAACGGAGTCGGCGATGACGGTGTTGCCCGATCCCATGACCGTCACGGCCCAGCAGTTGCCCTTCGCGTTGACCGTGTTCGCGGTGCCGTTGACGATCAGGGTGGCATCGTTGCAGTCCAGCGTCTGCTCGAGGCCCTGCCCGATGACGTGGGTGTCGCCGTTCTTGGCGTGCGCGGCCGGCGTTGCGGCGGCGGGGATGGCAGCGACGACGATGGCACAGGTAACCAACGGCCCCGCGACGGTTGTCCGGTCCACTCCGGGGCCCCCCTTTGCGACGGTCAGTCTGTCGAATCGAATGAGCGTACTTGCATTGGTGTGGTCGACGGCAGGGGTTATTCGCATTCACCGGACCCCCGACGCCTCGCCATGGCTCAGCGGTTTCACCCCGACCGTCAACTAGAGTCATTAGTTAACCAACCCGGCATCAATCGAAGGGCGATCCCCATGGCAGCTCCGGAACCGCCGCCGGCGGCTGGGCGCCAGCGCGCGGGAAAGTCCGGCTCCCGTCCGGCCAAGCTCAGCCGCGACGGCATCGTCGACGGCGCCCTGACCTTCCTGGACCGGGAGGGATGGGACTCGCTGACGATCAATGCGCTGGCCACGCAGCTGGGCACCAAGGGGCCCTCGCTGTACAACCACGTGGACAGCCTGGAGGACCTGCGCCGCACGGTGCGGATCCGGGTCATCGACGACATCATCACGATGCTGAACCGGGTCGGCGAGGGCCGCGCCCGGGACGACGCGGTGCTCGTCATGGCCGGCGCCTACCGCAGCTACGCGCATCACCACCCCGGCCGGTACTCGGCATTCACCCGGATGCCGTCGGGCGGTGATGACCCTGAGTACGCGGCCGCCACCAGAGGCGCGGCCGCGCCGGTGATCTCCGTGCTGGCGTCCTACGGACTCGACGGTGAGGAGGCCTTCCACGCCGCGCTGGAATTCTGGTCCGCGCTGCACGGCTTCGTGTTGCTGGAAATGACCGGCGTCATGGACGACATCGACACAGACGCGCTGTTCTCCGACATGGTGCTGCGGCTGGCTCGGGGTTTGGAGGGTCTGGACAGGCGCACCGCACACGACCATGCGGCACCCAATTAGGCGGCCGGCCGCCGCTTTGACCTGCAAGACCGGCGACGGGTATTGTGGTAGCTCGTGCCTGGCGGCTTACGGCGCCTGACGTAAGGAAGTGGATGCCGGGCTAATTCGCATGTCCACGACGCAACGGATCAAATCCCGTGCTGAGCGCATGCGACACACCCGGCCGCGGGGTACTGGGGCGGGGCAAAACTGCAGTACAGAGACTTAAGAGCATGAGCCAGAACACGAACGTCAACACAGAAAGCCGGTAGATGCCAACCATTCAGCAGCTGGTCCGCAAGGGTCGCCGGGACAAGGTCGCCAAGGTCAAGACCGCGGCCCTGAAGGGCAGCCCGCAGCGCCGTGGCGTGTGCACCCGCGTGTACACCACCACTCCGAAGAAGCCGAACTCGGCGCTTCGGAAGGTTGCGCGCGTCAAGCTGACGAGTCAGGTCGAGGTCACGGCCTACATCCCCGGCGAGGGCCACAACCTGCAGGAGCACTCGATGGTGCTGGTGCGTGGTGGCCGGGTCAAGGATCTGCCCGGTGTGCGGTACAAGATCATCCGCGGTTCGCTCGACACCCAGGGTGTCAAGAACCGCAAGCAGGCTCGCAGCCGTTACGGCGCCAAGAAGGAGAAGAGCTAATGCCGCGCAAGGGGCCCGCGCCCAAGCGTCCGTTGGTCAACGACCCGGTCTACGGGTCGCAGCTGGTCACCCAGCTGGTGAACAAGGTTCTGCTCAAGGGGAAGAAATCGCTCGCCGAGCGCATTGTTTACGGTGCGCTCGAGCAAGCCCGCGACAAGACCGGCACCGATCCCGTCATCACGCTCAAGCGAGCTCTCGACAACGTCAAGCCGGCCCTGGAGGTGCGGAGCCGCCGCGTCGGTGGTGCGACCTACCAGGTGCCCGTCGAGGTGCGTCCGGACCGGTCGACCACGCTGGCGCTGCGCTGGCTGGTCAGCTTCTCGCGGCAGCGCCGGGAGAAAACCATGATCGAGCGGCTGGCTAACGAGATCATGGATGCCAGCAATGGCCTCGGAGCTGCCGTCAAGCGACGTGAGGACACCCACAAGATGGCCGAGGCAAACCGCGCCTTTGCGCACTATCGCTGGTGAGCGGGCTGCGCGCGGAGCCGCGTAGGCGGTGACATTCGGCGGAGTGGCCGGGGCAGTAGGAATAGCGAAACAAGCAATCGAAAGAGTGGGAAGACTTCTGTGGCACAGAAGGACGTGCTGACCGACCTGAGCAAGGTCCGAAACTTCGGCATCATGGCGCACATCGATGCCGGTAAAACCACGACTACCGAGCGGATCCTGTACTACACCGGCATCAACTACAAGATCGGTGAGGTCCACGATGGCGCCGCCACCATGGACTGGATGGAGCAGGAGCAGGAACGCGGAATCACCATCACCTCCGCGGCCACGACGACGTTCTGGAAAGACAACCAGCTCAACATCATCGACACCCCCGGCCACGTTGACTTCACCGTCGAGGTGGAGCGCAACCTGCGCGTGCTCGACGGGGCCGTCGCCGTGTTCGACGGCAAGGAGGGTGTGGAGCCGCAGTCCGAGCAGGTCTGGCGGCAGGCCGACAAGTACGACGTCCCGCGCATCTGCTTCGTCAACAAGATGGACAAGATCGGCGCCGACTTCTACTTCTCGGTCCGCACCATGGAGGAGCGGCTCGGGGCCAAGGCCGTGCCGATCCAGCTGCCGATCGGGTCCGAGGCCGACTTCGAGGGCATCGTCGACCTGGTCGAGATGAACGCCAAGGTGTGGCGCGGCGAGACCAAGCTGGGCGAGACCTACGACACCATCGAGATCCCGGCCGAACTCGCCGAGCAGGCCGAGGAATACCGCACCGCGCTGCTGGAGATCGTCGCGGAGATCGACGAGGAGCTGCTGGAGAAGTACCTCGGCGGCGAAGAACTCACCATCGACGAGATCAAGGCCGCGATCCGCAAGCTGACGATCACCTCCGAGATCTATCCGGTGCTGTGCGGCAGCGCGTTCAAGAACAAGGGCGTGCAGCCCATGCTCGACGCCGTCGTGGACTACCTGCCGTCGCCGCTGGACGTCCCGCCGGCCGTCGGCCATGCGCCCGGCAAGGAGGACGAGGAGGTTGTGCGCCACGCGACGACCGACGAGCCCTTCTCGGCGCTGGCGTTCAAGATCGCCTCGCACCCGTTCTTCGGCAAGCTGACCTACATCCGGGTCTACTCGGGGACCGTCGAGTCGGGCAGCCAGGTCATCAACTCCACCAAGGGCAAGAAGGAGCGGCTGGGCAAGCTGTTCCAAATGCACTCCAATAAGGAGAACCCCGTCGAACGGGCCAGCGCGGGTCACATCTATGCGGTGATCGGGCTCAAGGACACCACCACCGGTGACACCCTGAGCGATCCGAACAAGCAGGTCGTGCTGGAGTCGATGACCTTCCCCGCTCCGGTGATCGAGGTGGCCATCGAGCCGAAGACCAAGAGCGACCAGGAGAAGCTGAGCCTGTCGATCCAGAAGCTGGCCGAGGAGGACCCGACGTTCAAGGTCCACTTGGACCAGGAGACCGGCCAGACCGTGATCGGCGGCATGGGCGAGCTGCACCTGGACATCCTGGTGGACCGCATGCGCCGCGAATTCAAGGTCGAGGCCAACGTCGGCAAGCCGCAGGTGGCGTACAAGGAGACCATCCGCCGCGTGGTGGACAGCATCGAGTACACCCACAAGAAGCAAACCGGCGGCTCGGGCCAGTTCGCCAAGGTGATCATCAAACTCGAGCCGTTCACCGGCGAAGACGGTGCGACCTACGAGTTCGAGAACAAGGTCACCGGGGGCCGCGTCCCGCGCGAGTACATCCCCTCGGTGGACGCCGGCGCGCAAGACGCCATGCAGTACGGCGTGCTGGCCGGCTATCCGCTGGTCAACCTGAAGGTCACCCTGCTCGACGGCGCCTTCCACGAGGTCGACTCGTCCGAGATGGCGTTCAAGATCGCCGGTTCGCAGGTGCTGAAAAAGGCTGCGGCGCAAGCACAGCCGGTGATCCTGGAACCGATCATGGCCGTCGAGGTCACCACGCCCGAGGATTACATGGGCGATGTGATCGGCGACCTGAACTCCCGCCGTGGCCAGATCCAGGCCATGGAGGAGCGGGCCGGTGCGCGCGTCGTTCGGGCGCATGTGCCGCTGTCGGAGATGTTCGGCTACGTCGGCGACCTGCGGTCCAAGACCCAAGGCCGGGCGAACTACTCCATGGTGTTCGACTCGTACGCCGAAGTGCCGGCGAACGTGTCGAAGGAGATCATCGCGAAGGCGACGGGCCAGTGAATATCTGGTCGGAGTAACCTTGCCGGGTCAATAGAACCCTTGGGCGCGGCACAACTGAAGAAACCAACACTGCTTAACAAAGCACCAACAAGTCGGAGGACACAACAGTGGCGAAGGCGAAGTTCCAGCGGACCAAGCCCCACGTCAACATCGGGACCATCGGTCACGTTGACCACGGCAAGACCACACTGACCGCGGCTATCACCAAGGTCCTGCACGACAAGTTTCCGGACCTGAACGAGTCGAAGGCGTTCGACCAGATCGACAACGCTCCCGAGGAGCGTCAGCGCGGTATCACCATCAACATCGCGCACGTCGAGTACCAGACCGACAAGCGTCACTACGCTCACGTCGACGCCCCGGGTCACGCCGACTACATCAAGAACATGATCACCGGCGCGGCCCAGATGGACGGCGCGATCCTGGTGGTCGCCGCGACCGACGGCCCGATGCCGCAGACCCGCGAGCACGTGCTGCTGGCCCGCCAGGTCGGCGTGCCCTACATCCTGGTCGCGCTGAACAAGGCCGACGCCGTGGACGACGAGGAGCTGCTCGAGCTCGTCGAGCTGGAGGTCCGCGAGCTGCTGGCCGCCCAGGAGTTCGACGAGGACGCCCCGGTGGTGCGGGTATCCGCGCTGAAGGCGCTCGAGGGCGACGCCAAGTGGGTCGAGTCGGTCGAGGAGCTGATGCAGGCCGTCGACGACTCGATTCCGGACCCGGTCCGCGAGACCGACAAGCCGTTCCTGATGCCCGTCGAGGACGTCTTCACCATCACCGGGCGTGGCACGGTCGTGACCGGTCGTGTGGAGCGCGGTGTGATCAACGTGAACGAGGAAGTCGAGATCGTCGGCATCAAGCCGACCAGCACCAAGACCACCGTCACCGGTGTGGAGATGTTCCGCAAGCTGCTCGACCAGGGGCAGGCCGGCGACAACGTCGGGCTGCTGCTGCGTGGCATCAAGCGGGAGGACGTCGAGCGCGGCCAGGTCGTCGTCAAGCCCGGCACCACCACGCCGCACACCGAGTTCGAAGGCCAGGTCTACATCCTGTCCAAGGACGAGGGCGGCCGGCACACGCCGTTCTTCAACAACTACCGTCCGCAGTTCTACTTCCGCACCACCGACGTGACCGGTGTGGTGACGCTGCCGGAGGGCACCGAGATGGTGATGCCCGGTGACAACACCATCATCCACGTGAAGCTGATCCAGCCCGTCGCCATGGACGAGGGTCTGCGATTCGCGATCCGCGAAGGTGGCCGCACCGTCGGCGCCGGCCGGGTCGTCAAGATCATCAAGTAGGTCTATTCAGCACAAGCCCGGATTGCTTCGGCAGTCCGGGCTTTGTGCATTCGGGTCACCGGGTAACGGGTGCGCTCGATTTAGCGCCTAATCCGCGAAACCGCCGGCGGCTGCCTCGCATAGGCTGCGTCAACGCTGACCTGGCATCCGAACCCCCGGGGGATGAGACATGGGTCGAATCGGCGAAATTGGTGGCGGACTCCGCCCGCCACGATACGATCGAGCTCCGCCTGTTGAATCCGTGTCCAATGACCGGATGATTGCCAGGGCCGTGGTCTCGCCGGGAGGTTCCGATGTCGTTCGTGTTCGCGACGCCGGAGTATGTCGCGGGCGCGGCATCCGACTTAGCGAACATCGGTTCGACGATCAGCTCCGCCAATGCGGCGGCCCTGGCCCCGACCTCGGGGGTGCTGGCCGCCGGTGCCGACGAGGTGTCGTCGACGATCGCGGCGTTGTTCGGCGCGCATGCGCAGGCCTATCAGGCGCTCAGCGCCCAAGCGGCGTCGTTCCACGAGCAGTTTGTGCAGCTCATGAGCGGCGGCTCGGCACAGTATGCGCTCGCCGAGGCCGCGAACGCCTCGCCGCTGCAGACGGTCGAGCAAGGGGTGATGAGCGGGATCGCTGCGCCCACCCAGACGGCGGCCGCGGCCCCAGCGACCGGCAACAGCGCTACCGCGGTGCTGGCAACCGGCACCAGCGGCGGGTCCGGCGGGTTCGGCGCCGGCGGTAACGGCGCGGTCGGCCGGCTGATGGGCAGCGTCGGCGTCGGCCCGGCCGCCGCGGCCGTCGGCAACAGCGGCGCATCGTTCGGCACCGGCTGGGCCGGTTTCCCCGGCACCTTGTCCGCCGGCCAGAATCTCGGCGGTGTCGGTTTGACCGGTGGAAACGGCGGGCTGGTCGCGTCCGGCGGTGCCGTCGAGGCCGCGGAGAGCGCGGAGGGGCTCGGCATCGGCGGATACGGCGGGACGCCGGTAGCGGCAGCGGATCCGGCGGTGACGCCACTGGCGGCGGTGCCGGCGGCGGCGCCGGTCAATACCGCCGCAATGGCCCGACCCGCTACACCGGCCTACTCCCCGGCGGCAGCACCAGCGGCCGAGTCTTCCGAGGAGTGACCGGGGCCCGAACGCGGTTTGCGAGCAGCGGGCACCCGACAGCGCTAATCTGACACGGACTTCCCAGCGAGGCGAGGAGAGACACGTGTTGGCGCGCTACCTGAAGGCACAGTTGATCGTTTTGCTGTGCGGCGGCCTGGTGGGGCCCATCTTCTTGATCGTCTACTTCACTCTCGGGTTCGGCGACCTGCTGCAGTGGATGCTCTACGTCGGCCTGTTGATCACCGTGGCCGACGTGGTCATCGCCCTCGCGTTGGCCAACTACGGGGCCAAGTCGTCTGCCAAGAACGCGGAGCTGGAGCAGAACGGCGTGCTGGCGCTCGCCCAGATCACCGGCCTCAGCGAGACCGGGACGTGGATCAACAATCAACAGGTGGTCAAGGTGCACCTGCACATCTCCGGGCCCGGGTTCTTGCCGTTCGACAGCGAAGACAGGGTGATCGCCAGCGTCACCCGGCTGGGCAACCTCAACGCGCGCAAGGTCGTGGCCCTGGTCAACCCCACCACCCAGGAATACCGAATCGACTGGGAGCGAAGCGCTTTGGTCAACGGGCTGGTGCCGGCGCAGTTCGCCGTGGCCGAAGACAACAGAACCTACGATCTCAGCGGACAAGCCGGGCCGCTGATGGAGATCCTGCAGATCCTCAAGGCCAACAACGTGCCGCTCGACCGGATGGTCGACATCCGGTCGAATCCGGCGTTGCGCCAGCAGATCCAGGCCGTGGTCCGACGGGCGGCCGAACAGCAGGCCCCGGCCGCCCAGCCCGCGGCGGCGGGCGGTCCGGCACCGGCCGCCGCGCCACCGCAACCGTCGATCGCCCAGCGGCTCCAAGAGCTGGAAGACGCTGCGTGCCAGCGGTGTGCTGAGCGACCAGGAATACAACAGCCGACGGGCCCAGATCATCTCCGAAATCTGAAGCCCCGGGCGCATTAGAACACGTTTCAGTTCCGCTGCTAGCCTTACGGCGTCTGTAGGGCTCCTATAGGGCAGGGCGAAAGGGCTAGACGTGGCTGGACAGGCTGGATCACTGCAGGGACGGGTGGCCTTCATTACCGGCGCCGCCCGGGCGCAGGGGCGGTCGCATGCGGTGCGGCTCGCGCGGGAAGGCGCCGACATCATCGCGCTCGATATTTGCGCGCCGGCGTCTGACACCCTGACCTACACCCCGGCCACCCCCGAGGACCTCAGCGAGACGGTCCGCCTGGTCGAAGCCGAGGGTCGCAAGGTGTTGGCCCGCGAGGTGGACATCCGAGACGACGCCGCACTGCGGCAACTGGTGGCCGACGGCCTCGAGCAGTTCGGCCGGCTCGACATCCTGGTCGCCAACGCCGGAGTGCTGGGTTGGGGCCGGGTTTGGGAGCTCACCGATGAGCAGTGGGACACGGTCATCGGAATCAACCTGACCGGCACCTGGCGCACCCTGCGCGCCACAATCCCGGCGATGATCGAGGCCGGAAACGGGGGTTCCATCGTGATCGTCAGCTCGTCGGCGGGTCTGAAGGCCACACCGGGCAACGGCCATTACGCGGCCAGCAAGCACGGACTCACCGCGCTGACCAACACCCTGGCGATCGAGCTCGGCGAATACGACATCCGGGTCAACTCCATCCACCCCTACTCGGTCGACACCCCGATGATCGAGCCGGAGGCGATGACGCAGATATTCGCCAAGCACCCCCGCTTTGTGCACAGCTTCCCGCCAATGCCGTTGCAGTACAAGGGATTTATGACGTCCGACGAGGTATCGGACGTCGTGGTCTGGTTGGCCGGCGACGGGTCGGGCACGCTGTCGGGCACGCAGATCCCCGTCGACAAGGGCGCCTTGAAGTACTAACCGGCGATCGTGATATGAACACCACGTGACCAGTAGCGAAGGCGTCAAGCACATCGTGATCGTGGGCGGCGGGCTTGCCGCCGCCCGCACCGCCGAGCAACTGCGTCGGTCGGAATACACCGGCCGCATCACGATCGTCAGCGAGGAGGTGCATCTGCCCTACGACCGCCCCCCGCTGTCCAAGGAGGTGCTGCGCAAAGAGGTCGACGACGTGGCCCTCAAACCGCGCGAGTGGTACGACGAGAAGGACATCACCCTGCGACTCGGCTCCGCCGCCACCGGTCTCGATGCGGCCGGGCAGACGGTGACGCTCGACGACGGAGCGGTGTTGGGCTACGACGAACTCGTCATCGCCACCGGGCTGGTGCCGCGGCGCATTCCGGCATTTCCCGACCTCGACGGCATTCGGGTGCTGCGCTCGTTCGACGAGAGCATGGCGTTGCGCGAGCACGCGTCCGCCGCGCGGCGCGCGGTCGTCGTCGGCGCCGGTTTCATCGGCTGCGAGGTGGCGGCCAGCCTGCGCAGCCTCGGGGTGGAGGTGGTGTTGGTCGAGCCGCAGCCCACTCCGCTGGCGGCGATACTCGGCGAGCAGATCGGCGAGCTGGTGGCGCGGCTGCATCGCGACGAAGGGGTCGATGTCCGCCTCGGGCTCGGCGTGGCGGAGGTCCGCGGCCAGGGGCACGTGGACACCGTGGTGCTGTCCGACGGTACGGAGCTGGCGGCCGACCTGGTCGTGGTCGGCATCGGATCACGTCCGGCGACCGAGTGGCTCGAGGGCAGCGGCGTCGAAGTCGACAACGGTGTCATCTGCGACGAAGCCGGGCACACCAGCGCGCCGAACGTGTGGGCGCTGGGCGATGTCGCTTCTTGGCGTGATTCGACGGGACACCAAGCGCGCGTGGAACATTGGAGCAACGTCGCCGACCAGGCCCGCGTGGTGGTGCCCGCGATGCTCGGGCAGGACGTGCCGTCGGCCGTGGTGGTGCCGTATTTCTGGAGCGACCAATACGACGTCAAGATCCAGTGCCTGGGAGAGCCGGAAGCCACCGACACCGTCCATCTCGTCGAGGACGACGGGCGCAAATTCCTGGCGTATTACGAGCGCGACGGAGTGCTGGTCGGCGTGGTCGGCGGTGGGATGCCCGGCAAGGTCATGAAGATCCGGGCCAAGATCGCCGCCGCCACCCCCATCGCCGAGGTGCTGGGCTGACACTCAGATGCCTATGGTGGCGATACTCGACGATTACGCCGGCATAGCGCTCGACCTCGCCGACTGGTCGCCGGTGCAGATGCGTTCCGAGATATCCGTTTTCGACCGGCACCTGTCCGAGGAGGAGGCCGCGGAGGCATTGCGGCCGTTCGACGTGATCTGCACCATGCGCGAGCGCATGGCGCTTCCGCGCACGCTCATCGAGCGACTGCCGAACCTCAAACTCATCACCATCGTCGGCAGGAGCCTGCCCAACCTGGACATGGCCGCGGCCAGCGAGCGCGGTGTCTTGGTGGCCCACTCGGACTTCGCCAATCCGCGATTCAGGTCCGTGCGCGACGCCACACCGGAACTGGCGTGGGGGCTGATGATCGCGACGGTACGCAACCTGGCCGAAGAGCATCGGCGGATGCGTGACGGCGGATGGCAGACCACCACCGGTATGACGTTGTCCGGCAAGACGCTTGGGCTGCTCGGTCTGGGCAGGACCGGCAAGCGCATGGCCGAATACGCGAAAGTGTTTGGCATGCAGGTCATTGCGTGGAGCCAGAATCTCACCGAGGAGGCCGCGACGGCGGTCGGCGCCCGCCGGGTCGAGAAGGCGGCACTGTTCTCCGAATCGGACGTGGTCTCGATCCACCTGGTGCTTTCCGAGCGCACCCGGGATTTGGTCGGTCGGCCCGAGCTGGCCCTGATGAAGCCACACGCCTATTTGATCAACACCTCCCGCGGGCCGATCGTGGATGAGGCCGCCCTGATCGACGCGCTCGCGACCGCGCGCATCGCCGGCGCGGGGCTCGACGTCTACGACATCGAACCCCCGCCGCCCGACCATCCGTTGCGGTTTCTTCCCAATGTGACGTTGTCTCCCCACCTGGGGTACGTCACCCGCGAAATGCTCAGCGCCTTTTACTCGGACACGATCGAGGCCGTGGTGGCCTGGCTGGACGGGGCGCCCATCCGGATCGCCAACCCCGGGGCCTAGAACTCGCCCAAATAGAAGCGCCCGCCCTGATCGTCTGCGCATTCGGCGGTCACGCCGTATGGCTGGCGGGCCGGCTCGGCGAGCACGGTGCCGCTGGCCTCGCGCACGCGCGCGACGGCCGCGTCGATGTCCGACACGGTCCACATCGGCACCGTCGTCGGGTCGGTGCTGCCGCCGGCGGCGCCGGCCATCGGGTGCGTCCCGACCACCTGCCAGCCGTCGGCCACCCGCCCGGGCTCGAAGGTCCATCCCAGCACGCGGCCATAGAATTCTCGGAAGCCGCCGGAGTCCGGCACCTGGTAGGTGACGTACGAGAGCTCGCCGGGCCCGGATCCGTTGAGTTCCGGACGCTTTCGCCCGACCGGCGGCTCGAAAACCGCGAACGCCACGCCTTGCGGGTCGGTGGCGTCAAGCAGCGCGCCGTAGTCGGTGTGACGGATTTCGCCCGGAACGCCACCCGCCTCCGCTATCGCCGCACGGGCGGCTTGCACGTCGGTGACGGCGTAGCAGCAGAACAGGGTGGGCGTTCCCTGATTCGCCGAAATGCCGGTCGGCAGTTCGGTATTGGTGACCCGATGCGACGACCGATCGTACGTCCAGCCCAGGACATGGCCGTAAAAGGCGGCCGTGCGATCGGCGTCGGGTGCCCACACCGAGACGTATCCGATGTCGCCGTGCCGGATGCCGGCTGCAGGTTCGGCCGTGGGGCCGGACAGCATCCAGCGGTGCCCGAACGGGTCGATGATGGTCGCGTTGCGGTTCCCGTAGCCTTCGTAGATCTCGCGCTGGACATTGGCGCCGTGTTCCCGTGCCCTCTGCAGGGCGGCATCGGCGTCGGCGACGTGCAGCATCAGGCTCACCGAAATCCCGCCGGGCGCGGGAGCCGTCAGCCCGAGTTCCGGATGCTCATCGGCCAGGTACAGCACGCCGTCGCCGATTATGATTTCCGCGTGCCCGATTCGGCCGTCCTCCATGACAATCGGCTCATCGACCACGGCGGCACCGAACGCAGCGGTGTACCAGGCGATTGCCGCACGCGCGTTCGCGACGCTCAGGTAAGGCAGCGCCGCCGGCCGCGGGACAGGGTCGGCGGCGGATGGCTCGGTGAGTTCGGAGATGGCACTGGCGGTGCCGCTCATGGCTACTCCTTCCAGGAGGGACAGCGCGGATTCCAATCGCCGGCGCAGACGCGCGGCGAAGGCCGGATCGGGTTGCACCGGAAGGTCATCGGCGTGCAGCACGCTGAGTGGGTCCGAGTGGTCTTGTTGACTCATGACGTGCCTCCTTCCGGATACTGCCGTCTGAAAGCCCGGCGGGCCCGGACCAATAGCGCTTCGGTGGCGTGCACGGTGCGCCCAATCAGCTCTGCGCATTCGCCGACGGAGCAGTCGTCCATGTAGCGCAGCACCAGCACCGTGCGGTGCGGCTCGGCCAGCCGGGCCAGCACGGCTTCGGCGACCATGCGATCCAGCTCGGCGTCCCAGTCGTCGGCTATCGCTTCGAGAGCCCGCTCCGGCGGTTCGGCGACGGGCACCGTCAGCCGGTGCCGACCGCGCCGATAGTGGTCGGCCAGCTTGTGGCGTGCCACGCCGAGCAGCCACGGAATCGAGATGGGCGGCGGATCGCTTCTCCGCGCGGCATCCATCGCCGCGAGAAAGGTCTCCGACGTCAGGTCCTCGGCCGTTCCGCGATCGCCGCAGCGCCGAACGAAGTACCCGTAGACCACGGGCAACGCCTCGTCGTAGAGCGTCAACAGCGCGCGTCGAGCGTCGGATTGGTGGTCCGCTTCGGCGCTCACATCCCTATCGTCGCCGCCACGGGGTGAATTCCGACGGGTTGGGCGTGACGAGTTTTTCCGGGAGGGTGGCTAATGCCAATTAACCGGCGGACCGTGGGGATGGCATTCGCCGAGGATCGCCAGCTCGCCACCCGGCCAGCTGCGGGCGCGCACCAGGAATTTGAGCGGTGCGCCGGGCCCTTGGGCTGCGGGGCGCGCCGGCTCCAGGGTGAGGTGGGCGAACGGCGACCCGGCATCGGCTTGCGCGCCGAGCGCTTCGATCCCGTCGCGGACCGCGGCGCGTTCGTCATCCGACAGGTACTGCCAGGTGATCGAATGCCACAGCACGGTCAACGCGCCGTCGGCGAGAGTCAGGCCGGCGACCGCCTCGGCCGCGGTGTTGCGGTGTAGCCGCGCCGGGACGTTCCGGGCCACCCCGATGGCGCCGCGCAGCCGGTCCAGCCGGGCGTCCTGATCGGGCCAGACGTAGCTCAGCACGGTCATTTCCCCGTCGGTACCGGTGACGTCGATGGGAGCGATGTCGTAACCGTTTCGCTCGACGATCCGGACCGTGCCGTCGGGCGGCAGCGCGCCGTGCCACGCGTCGTCGATGGTCACCGGTGAGTCGACCGGTCCCCACTGGCCGCCGCCGTACCGATAGTGATAGTGGTCGGCGCGCATGTTCAACCCCGCGCTCGAACCGATCTCGAAAAGCCTTATCGGCAAACCAAGTTGTCGATTGAGACGCAACACCCCACCGATCAACGCGGCGGATCGGCCCACCTCGTTGGTCTGTGGCGGTTGGTCGAGCGCCGCGCGCAGCGTATCGGTGTGGCGGGCCGCGGTGCGCAGGATTTCGGGCCAGGCGTTCGCCGCGGCCCAACTGCCCCCGGTGCTGGGATACCAGCGGCGCAATTCCGGTGCCCGGCCGTCCAGCACCAACCGGTGCAGGCCGCCGAGCAGCCGAAGCGGCACAGCGTGGCGCGACGGATCGTCTTCGTGGCCGGCCAAAATGGCCGCGAAGGCGCCGTCGGCTTCGACGTCGCCGGCAACCAGCTCGAAGAGTTCCCCGTACATCGCGGAGCCCGAGGCGGCGCAGAACCGGCCCTGCGATCGCAGCGTGTGCAGCAGGTGCTCGGTGCCCGCCTTCATCGGCCCAGCCTTTCCAGCCCGGCGCCGACGACGTCGAACGCATTGCCGAGTGCGGTGGGCAGCGGGACGGACTCGTCGCTCAGCCAGTGCTCGTAGGCGCTCAATGCCACCCCCAGCATCGTCCAGGCGACGGTCTGGGGCAGCGGGTCGGTTGTCTTGACGCCCAGCCGGTGGGCCACGAAGCCCGCCATCACCTCGCGCCAGCCGGCATACATCGTCATCGAATAGGCCTGCAGCTCCGCGGTTTCCAGGATGACGCGCATGCGTTGCCGGTGCCGGACGGTCTCGCACTCGTCGAAGGTGTTGAACGCCAACAGCGCCCCGCGCAGCGCCTCGCTCAGCGCAACCTTCGGGTTCACGTTGTCGAGCAGCTCTTGCAGGTGCACCAGGTGGGCGTCGAAATCACCCCAGAGGATGGCGTTCTTGGACGCGTAATAGCGGAAAAGCGTGCGGCGGGCAATGCCGGCCGCCTGCGCGACATCGTCGACGCTCACCTCGGCGAACCCTCGGGCGGCGAACAATTCGAGGGCGACGTCGGTGATGTGCCCCGGTGTCGTCGAGCGGCGCCGGCCCACCCGCGACTGCGGCATCATCAGACCCGCCCTTCCATTGCGGCACTCGATGCCATATTGTGGCCAGAACGATCCATCCTTGTCGAGTCCTATTGGGAGGAAAATCTACATGGAGCACGAAACCGAGAACGAGACCCAACTCGTCACCGAGACCCTGGTGGAAGAGGTGTCCATCGACGGGATGTGCGGGGTCTACTGATCCGCGTGTTCGACCCTGACCGCGGTTGGCGGTTGCACCCACAGGTGGCGGTTCGGCCCGAGTCCTTCGGCGCGCTGCTCTACCACTTCGGCACCCGCAAGCTGTCCTTTCTGAAGGACCGCACCATCCTGACGGTGGTGCGGTCGCTGGCCGACCATCCCGATGTGCGGTCCGCCTGCCGCGCAGCGGGTGTGGACGACTCCGGGCAGGGGCCCTACCTGCACGCGCTCGGCGTGCTGGCCGATTCGAAGATGTTGGTTCCTCAGGAGGCCCAATGACCGCCGGAACTTCTGCGGTTCCCCGGCTCATCGAGCAGTTCGAGCGCGGGCTGGACGCGCCCATCTGCCTGACCTGGGAGCTGACGTACGCGTGCAATCTGGCCTGCGTGCACTGCCTTTCGTCGTCGGGCAAACGCGACCCACGGGAGATGTCCACCCGCCAATGCATGGACATCATCGACGAGTTGGAACGCATGCAGGTGTTCTACGTCAACATCGGCGGTGGGGAGCCCACGGTTCGCCCCGACTTCTGGGAGCTGGTCGACTACGCCACCGCGCACCACGTCGGCGTCAAGTTCTCCACCAACGGGGTCCGGATCACTCCGGAAGTCGCGGCCCGGTTGGCCGCCAGTGATTACGTCGACGTTCAGATCTCGCTCGACGGCGCCACCGCCGAGGTCAACGACGCCGTCCGCGGCGCCGGGTCGTTCGCGATGGCGGTGCGCGCGCTGGAGAACCTGGCCGAGGCGGGGTTCACCGAAGCCAAGACCTCCGTGGTCGTGACCCGGCACAACGTCGACCAGCTCGACGAATTTGCCGCATTGGCAAGCCGTTACGGTGCCACCCTGCGGATCACCCGGCTGCGTCCCTCGGGCCGGGGCGCGGACGTGTGGGAAGACCTGCACCCCACCTCCGCCCAGCAGGTTCAGCTCTACGACTGGCTGGTCGCCAAGGGGGAGCGGGTGCTCACCGGTGACTCCTTCTTCCATCTTTCGCCGCTCGGCGAGTCGGGCGCCCTGGCCGGCTTGAACATGTGCGGAGCCGGGCGGGTGGTGTGCCTGATCGACCCGGTGGGCGACGTGTACGCGTGCCCGTTCGCCATCCATGACCGCTTCCTTGCGGGAAACATCCTGTCTGACGGGGGGTTTGGCAACGTCTGGAAGAACGCCCCGCTGTTTCGTGAGCTGCGCGAACCGCAGTCCGCGGGCGCCTGCGGCAGCTGCGGGCACTACGACAGCTGCCGGGGAGGGTGCATGGCGGCCAAATTTTTCACCGGCCTGCCGATCGACGGGCCGGACCCCGAATGCGTCCAAGGGCACAGTGCGTCGGCGCTGGCCGGCGAGCGCCGGACACCGCGGCCGCGCGCCGACCACTCGCACGGGCGGCGGGTCCGCCAGCCGGTGTCACTGACCCTGATGGTAAGACCGCCGGCTGAGCCCCCGGTGCGCCTCTGCAACGAAAGCCCACTATAGTCATGGCCGACCAATGGTTCGAAACGGTCGCGATCGCCCAGCAACGCGCTAAGCGACGGCTGCCGAAATCTGTTTATGCGTCTTTGATTTCGGCAAGCGAAAAGGGAATTACGGTTTCCGACAATGTCGAAGCGTTCGCCGAACTCGGTTTTGCGCCCCATGTCGTCGGCGCGCAGGAAAAGCGCGACTTGTCGACTACCGTTATGGGACAGGATATTTCACTGCCGGTAATCATTTCGCCGACCGGCGTTCAAGCGGTTCATCCGGACGGCGAGGTGGCCGTCGCGCGGGCCGCGGCGGCGCGGGGGACGGCGATGGGGCTGTCCTCCTTCGCCAGTAAACCGATCGAGGAGGTCATCGCCGCCAATCCCAAACTCTTCTTCCAGGTGTACTGGCTCGGCGAGCGCGACGCGATCGCCGAGCGCGTGGAACGGGCGCGTCAGGCCGGTGCGGTCGGTTTGATTGTCACGACCGACTGGACGTTCTCACACGGCCGGGACTGGGGCAGCCCCAAGATCCCCGAGCAGATGGATCTGCGGACCTTCGTGCGGTTGTCCCCGGAGGCGATCGTCCGGCCGCGATGGCTGTGGAAGTTCGGCAAGACGCTGCGCCCCCCGGAGCTGCGGGTGCCCAATCAGGGACGCCGCGGCGAGCCCGGCCCCCCCTTCTTCGCCGCATACGGGGAGTGGATGGGCACACCGCCGCCAACCTGGGAAGACATCGCCTGGCTACGCGAACTATGGGGCGGGCCGTTCATGCTCAAGGGCGTGATGCGCGTCGACGATGCCAAAAGGGCTGTGGACGCAGGTGTTTCGGCGATCTCGGTGTCGAACCACGGTGGCAACAACCTGGACGGCACGCCGGCGTCGATTCGCGCCCTGCCCGCGGTGGCCGCGGCGGTCGGCGACCAGGTCGAGGTGCTGCTCGACGGCGGCATTCGGCGCGGCAGCGACGTCGTCAAGGCGGTGGCGCTGGGGGCGCGCGCGGTGATGATCGGCCGCGCGTACCTGTGGGGCCTCGGGGCGGCGGGCGAAGCCGGCGTCGAAAACGTCCTCGATATTTTGCGCGGGGGCATCGACTCGGCGCTGATGGGTCTGGGGCACTCCTCGGTCCACGACCTCAGCCCGGACGACATCCTGATGCCGGCCGGCTTCGCGCGGGCGCTCGGTGCGCCTCCCGCCTAAATTTGGGCATGTTGGGCGTTCTTGCCAGATTTTGGGTTTGAACCGTTTTCACCCGCCGCGCGGAATGCCCCTTTACTCTCATTCCGCTACCGCCTGTTGCCTCATGTCAATATGCCCGCGACGGTATTCGTTGCCTCATGTGCCGGATGCCCGCGACAACTGGTTCGTTGCCTCGTTTGCTGGTGCCCGCGTGGGCGGGGCTTTGCGCTTGGGTCCGGCCTTGGTGATGGCCAAGGTAAGTAGTTCGGTCATCAGGGCGTGGATCTGGCGTTGCAGGGCGGCGGGGTTGATGTCGAGGTAGGTGCGGGTCAGGTTCGCTTTGGCGGTGGTGGGCAGGTTTGGGTGTGCTTGTGCGCGGCGGTGCGGGGTGGCGGCGGTGTCGTGCTTCTTGGTGATTTTCGCGCCGTCGCGGACTTTAACGACGAGTTTCTGTTGAGGGTAGAAGTAGTTGGTCAGCAAGGGACTGCAGCGTCCAGATCTTGTTGAGTAGCACCAGTTCTGCGGGCGTGTCGTAGCGGTGGTAGCCGACTAGGGCGCGCACGGTGTGGACATCCCCCAAAACCGTGGAGGCATGGACTATGAGGAGTAGTCATGCCAGATTCGCGAAGGAAGTTCGACCCGGAGTTTCGGGAGGGTGCGGTTCGCATCGTCCGTGAGACCGGTAAGCCGATTGCCCAGATAGCGCGCGAGCTGGGTGTGCACCCGGGGACCCTGGGAAACTGGGTTGCCAAGGACCGCGCTGAACGCGACGGCACGCAAGGGCTTTCGACGGGTGATGCCGCGGAGCTGAAGCGGTTGCGCGCCGAGAACGCCAAGCTGCGGATGGAGCGCGATGTTTTAAAACGATCGGTGGTTCTCTGGGTCTTATCCCGATCTCGGGATAAGACCCATAATGCCGAGCACCGGATTATGCCGAGGACGCCGCTGAATCGTCTGCGGGGTAAGGGATCTGTGTCCACGGACTCGGCATAATCCCGGATCCTGTTGGTGACGAGACTTCTGTCCAGGAAGCGCATCTGGAGAGGAGCAGGTCATGAACAGTAGAGCGAAGCGGGTATGGGTTCGTGGGCCGTTGGGCCCGTACTCGGAGGGGTTCCGCACGGAGTTGGTCGCGCGGGGATATGAGCCGAGTTCCGCGGCGGGTCAGCTTCAGGTGATGGCGCACCTGAGCCGCTGGCTGGTCGATCGGGGCTTAGACGGACATGGGCTCACGTCCAGTGTTGTGGAGGAGTTCCTGCGGGCCCGACGCGTCGCGGGCTACGGGCAGTGGCTGTCGGCGCGGGGCGTGGCGCCGCTGCTGGATCATTTGCGTGAAGTTGGGATCGCCCCGGTCTGCTCGCTGGCCGTGGCCGACAGCGCGGTGGAGGTTCTGCTTGCCGCGTACCGGGCCTATCTGGTCGAGGAGCGCGGGCTGGCCGCGTCGACGGTTCGCAACTACGTCGATGTGGCGCGCCAGTTCGTGTCGGAGTATTGCGCGTCGGGACGTACGGACCTGTGCGGCTTGACCGCGGCCCAGGTAAGCGAGTTCGTGCTGGCTGGGTGCAGTACCCGTTGTGTTGGGTCGGCTGCGATTCTCGTTGTCGGGATGCGGGCGCTGCTGCGCTACCTGCATCTGGCGGGAGTCACGGAGACGGGGTTGGCGGGTGCGGTGCCGTCGGCGGCATCCTGGCCAGCGAGCTGTCTGCCACAGCCGATCGATCGGCGGCAGGCGGCGCGGCTGTTGTCTTCCTGCGACCGCCGAACCGCGTTGGGGCGCCGCGACTTTGCGGTGCTCACGCTGCTGCTGCGGCTCGGGTTGCGGGTCGGCGAGGTCGCGGCCCTGGAACTGACCGATGTGGACTGGCGTCACGGTGAGATCTTGGTTCGCGGCAAGGACCATCGTGAGGAGCGGCTGCCGTTACCGGCCGATGTCGGGCAAGCCGTCGCCGGCTGGCTGCGGCGAGGTCGGCCTCGGTGCGCCTGCACGCATGTGTTCACCACACTGATCGCCCCGCGAAGTGAACTGTCCGGCAAGGCGGTGTCGGCGATCGTCCGACGGGCCGGGCAGCGATCCGGCGTGGTGGTGACGGCGCATCGGCTGCGGCACTGCGCCGCAACCGAGTTGCTGCGTTCTGGCGCCAGCCTGCCCGAGGTCGGTCAGGTCCTGCGGCACGCCAGCATGCTCAGCACCGCCATATACGCCAAGGTCGATCACGGCGCGCTGTCAACTGTGGTGCGGCCGTGGCCGGCGGGTGCGCGGTGAGCGGCCTGCGTGGCGCGGTGGCCGACTATCTCACCGTCCGTCGCACGTTGGGTTTCAAGCTCGCCGGCGCGGGGCTGCTGCTCGAGCAGTTCGTCGACTTCGCCGACGCGGCCGACACCGACACGATCACCACGCAGCTGGCGGTGCAGTGGGCCACGCTCCCCTCGGGTAGCTCCTCGACCTGGCACGCGCAACGGCTCAGCGTGGTGCGCTGCTTCGCCCGCTGGGTGCAGGCCTTCGATCCGGCCGTCGAGGTGCCACCGGTGGATCTGCTGCCGGCACGCGCCGGGCGCGCCACGCCGTATCTGTATGCCGATGCCGATGTCGCCGCCCTGATGGCCGGGGCCGGGCGGCTGCGCTCGCCGCTGGCCGCCGCGACGATGCAGACGTTCATCGGGCTGGTGTTCGCCACGGGGCTGCGGCGCGGGGAGGCGCTGGGTCTGGACCGCGGCGATTTCGACCCGGCCACCGGCGTCCATCTCGAAGCGGGGGCCCACGTGCGCTGTGTCGGCAAGGGACGCAAACAGCGCTGCACGCCGCTCACCGCCCAGACGGTCGCGGTGCTGCGAGGCTGGCTGGCCGAACGACGAGGCCGACCCGAGGATCCGTTGTTCCCGACCAGCCGCGGTCGGCCGCTCAGTCGTGACGCGGTCGCGCTGCTGGTCACCAACCACGCGATCACGGCGCGGCGGCGCTGCCCCTCGATCGACGCCAAGACGATCACCCCGCACGTCCTGCGTCACTCGACCGCCATGACCCTATTGCACGCGGGCGTGGACACATCTGTGATCGCGCTCTGGCTCGGCCACGAGAAAACAGACACGGTCCAGATCTATCTGCACGCAGATCTTCGCCTCAAAGAACGCGCCCTCGCTCGCACCACACCCCTCAATGCGGCTCCGGGCCGATACCGACCCCCCGACACGCTGCTCGCCTTCCTCGAGGCGCTGTGATTATGCCGAGTGCGTGGACACGGATCCCTTACCCCGCAGACGATTCAGCGGCGTCCTCGGCATAATCCGGTGCTCGGCATTATGGGTCAACGAGGCGACGAAGTGAGCGTGGCCCGCTTCGTCGCCGACCAGAGGACCATGCACCGGGTGCCGCATACCGTGACCTGCAAGGTCCTGGGGATCAGCATCTCCTGGTTCCACAAATGGTTTGGTCGCGGGCCCACCGATCGGGCTGCTCGTCGCGCCGCGCTGGACGCGAAGGTGCGCGAGTTGTTCGAGGCGTCGGGACGCACCTACGGCTCGCCCCGTATCCACGCCGACCTGGTCGAGGCCGGCGAGACGGTGAGCGTGAACACCGTCGCGGACTCGATGCGCGGTCAGGGCTTGCAGGGCCGCAAGACCAAGCGGCGCCGGGGGTTGACCCGCCAAGACCGGACCGCGCCGAAGTTTCCCGACCTGCTGCACCGAGACTTCACTGCTCCGGCACCGAACGTGAAGTGGTGCGGCGATATCACCGAGATCCCCACCGACGAAGGCAAGCTCTATTTCGCTTCGGTGCTGGATCTGCATTCGCGCCGGTTGCTGGCCAGCGCGACCTCGGATCATCCCGATGCCGACCTGGCCTGCGATGCGATCAAGATGGCTGCGGCGGTGCGCGGCGGGCGTGCCGCCATCGACGGGGTGATCTTTCACACTGATCGTGGATCTACTTACACCGCAACGTGTTTCACCACGTTGTGCCGAACGCTCGGGGTGTCGCAATCGATGGGCAGGGTCGGTTCATGTTTCGATAACGCCGCTGCGGAGGCGTTCTTCTCCACCCTCGAACACGAGGTGCTGTCCCGGCATCACTTCACCACAAAAGCCCAGGCACGCCAGGTTGTGATGCCCTGGTGCCAGGACTTCTACAACACCCGACGCCGACACAGCTCCGCCGCACTGATGTCGCCGATCCAATACGAGAGACTCGCTGCAGACCAACCGGCCGCAGCATAAAGGGAAGCCTTCACGATTCGAGGGGAAGCCCAGTGCTCCAGTTCTTCTGCTCGACGTGGCAGCCGTCGTTCTTGTTGCCCGCACGCGAGCGGGTGAAGGTGATCTGGTGCTTACAGCACCAGTCGAGCAGGTGAAAGTTGATGAACTCCGAGCCGTTGTCGGAGTCGATGCCGCGGATCGGGAAGGGCATCACCGCAGCGATGTCGTCGAGGGCGGCCATGACCCCTTTGAGCGCCTTGCTGGGCAGGCTGCGATTCTCGGTCCAGCCCGTGGCGATGTCGGTGACCGTCAATGTCCAGGCGTGCTCGCCCGCCGGGTTGCCGCCGTCATGGCTGACCAGGTCGATCTCGACGAACCCCGGTACGGCGTCGTCCCAGTCGGCCCACGTGCGCACCGGGATCTGGCTTTTGAGCAGTGTGCCGGGCTTGGTGCGTGAGCGTCCCTTGACTGCGTATTTCTTGCGCTCCGGCGCCAACCGGCGGTCGACGGTGGCCGCGGACATGCCTACCAGCAGCGCCGCGATGTCCTCGTCGATGTCCAACTCACCGAACCGGCGCAGCACCGCCACCAACTCACCCAGCACCGGCGCCAGCCTCTTACCTGCCGGCATCCCCAACACCGACCAGCACAACACCAGCCCAGCAACCGCTTTCGGCCCATACTTGGGTGCACGCGGCCGCCGCGCACCCACCACTCGTGGCCGCAGCACAACCCGCAATGCCTTACGGGCATGATCACGATGCCACCCCGTGGTGGCACACAACTCATCAAGAATCTTTGCCTTCTCGGCCCTGCTCGCCCGCCGGTAGCGGACCGCGATCGCCCTGGTCACGGCAGTGCGCTGCGCCAACGTCAACTCCATCATCCGGCGGTAGCCCAGCCCCACCCCACAGCCCCCCAACGACACGCCCTACGCGGGCATTCACCCATGAGGCAACGAAAGGGCTACCCGGGCATTTTTGATGAGTCAACGCGACCGCGAAAATTGTGGTGCTCACGGGGTGCCCGTGACGAACGAGCCATGAAATCTGACCGCTAGGTGAACAAGCCAGAAAAAAATACTTTGGAGGGCCAACAATTGGTGCACGCCAGGTGAATTCGTCCTACCATCAGCCAGTGCCCGTAGTCGGCGAATTAGGAACGGTGGCGTCGAGCCAGCTATTGATTACCCCGCCGTCAATAATGGTCCCGCTGGGGTCGACCGAACAACACGGTCCGCACCTCCCGCTGGACACCGACACCCGTATTGCGACCGCGGTCGCTCGTGGCGCCAGGGCCCGCCTCGAACAAGAATGGTTGGTCGCACCGCCCATCGCCTACGGCGCCAGCGGCGAGCACCAGGACTTCGCCGGAACGATCTCGATCGGCACCGAAGCCCTGACGATGCTCCTGGTGGAGTACGGCAGGTCAGCCGCCTGCTGGGCCCAGCGCCTGGTCTTCGTCAACGGTCATGGCGGCAATATCAGCGCGTTGCGCAGTGCGGTTCGCACGCTGCGCGCCGAGGGCCGGGACGTCGGATGGTGCCCTTGCGTGGCTGCCGGCGCCGACGCCCACGCCGGCCATACCGAAACATCGGTGTTGCTGCATATCTCGCCGACGGACGTGCTGACCGACCGGTGGCTCACCGGTAACCGGGAGCCGTTGCCCGAATTGCTCCCCTCGATGCGCCGCGGCGGAGTCGCGGCGGTCAGCAGGGTCGGGGTGTTGGGGGACCCGACCACCGCGACCGCTGCCGAGGGCAAGCGCATCTTCGCCGAGATGGTCGACGAGTGTGTCCGTCGAGTCGCCCGGTGGTCGCCCGGGCCCGACGGGATGCTGACATGACCCAGACCCGGCTACCGGACGGATTCGCCGTCCAGGTCGATCGCCGCGTGCGGGTGCTCGGCGACGGCTCGGCGCTGCTCGGTGGCTCACCGACGCGCCTGCTGAAGTTGGCGCCCGCCGCCCAGAGCATGCTGGCCGACGGCCGGCTGAAGGTTCGCGACGACGTCAGTGCCCAACTGGCCCGCACCCTGCTGGATGCCACGGTAGCCCACCCCCGGCCCGCGGGCGGCCCGTCGCACCGTGACGTGACCGTGGTAATCCCGGTGCGGGACAACGTTCCCGGCGTACGGCGATTGGTGAGCTGCCTGCGCGGACTGCGCGTCATCGTGGTGGACGACGGTTCGTTCCCGCCGATCGAGCCCGAAGACTTCATCGGCGCACACTGCGATGTCCAGGTGTTGCGCCATTCCTATAGCAAGGGTCCGGCGGCGGCACGCAACACCGGCCTGGCCGCCTGCACGACCGACTTCGTCGCGTTCCTGGACTCCGACGTGACGCCGCGCCGGGGCTGGCTCGAGGCCCTGCTCGGTCACTTCTGCGATCCCACCGTCGCCCTGGTCGCGCCGCGCATCGTCGGCTTGTCGCACAGCGAGAACGTGGTGGCGCGCTACGAGGCGGTGCACTCGTCTCTGGACCTCGGCGAGCGCGAGGCCCCGGTGTTACCCCACAGCACGGTGTCCTACGTGCCCAGCGCGGCCATCATCTGTCGCCGTTCGGCCATCCGCGACGTCGGGGGCTTCGACGAGACCATGCAGTCCGGCGAGGACGTCGACCTGTGCTGGCGGCTCATCGAAGCGGGCGCCCGGCTGCGCTACGAGCCGATCGCCCAGGTCGCCCACGATCACCGCACCGAGCTACGGGATTGGCTCGCCCGCAAGGCCTTTTATGGCGGCTCGGCGGCTCCGCTTTCCGTGCGGCACCCGGACAAGACGGCGCCGGTGGTGATCTCCGGCTGGGCGTTGATGGCCTGGATTCTCATGGCGCTGGGAACGAGCCTCAGCCAACTCGCCTCGCTCGTCGTCGCCCTGCTGACCGGTCGGCGGATCGCCAAGGCCATGCGCAGCGAAGAGACGTCGCTCTGGGATGTGGTCACGATCGCGACCCGCGGTCTGTGGTCGGCGGCGCTGCAACTGGCGTCGGCCCTGTGCCGGCACTATTGGCCGCTGGCGTTGCTCGCGGCCATCCTGTCGCGGCACTGCCGACGGGTCGTGCTGGTCGCGGCCGTCATGGACGGCGTGGTGGACTGGCTTCGGCGCCGGGATGCCACCGGCGACGGGGCCGAACCGATCGGGCTGCTCACCTACCTGCTACTCAAGCGCGTCGACGACCTGGCCTACGGCCTCGGGCTGTGGTGGGGCGTGTTGCGCGAACGCAACCTGCGCCCGCTCAAACCGCAGATCCGCACCTAGCCACCTTGACCACGGCCGCCCCGCGCAGCGATGTGCTGATCGTCGGCGCCGGCAGCGCAGGGTCGGTTGTTGCCGAACGTCTTTCCGCGGATTCGAGCCGCGCGGTGACCGTCCTGGAGGCGGGACCCGGGCTCGCCGATCCCGGGTTGCTGGCTTTGACCGCCAACGGCTTGCTACTGCCGATCGGGGTCGGCAGCCCGTTGGCCCAGCGTTACCTGACCCAGCTGACCGATCGGCACGCTCTCAAACTTCCGATCGTGCGCGGGGCGACGGTCGGCGGTTCGGGCGCCATCAACGGCGGCTACTTCTGCCGCGCGCTGCGGCGCGATTTCGACCGGGTCGCGCTGCCCGGCTGGGGATGGCCCGATGTGCTCGAGCACTTCCGCGCCATCGAGACCGACCTCGACTTCGACGGGCCCGCCCACGGCAAGACCGGGCCCATCCCGGTCCGCCGGACTCACGAAATGACCGGTGCCACAGAAATTTTCATCGCGGCCGCGGAGCGCGCGGGATTTCCCTGGATCGATGACCTCAATGATGCTGGGCCGGAACTGGTTTCGGGGCTCGGCGCGGTTCCCCTGAACATCGTCGATGGCGTGCGTACCGGATCCGGCGCCGCCTACCTTCTCCCGGCGCTGGGGCGGCCCAACCTGGCATTGCTGGAGCGGACCCGGGCGGTGCGACTGCGTTTCTCAGGCACGACCGCGGTAGGGGTCGATGCGCTCGGCCCGCAGGGCCCGATGACGCTCGCCGCTGATGGAATAGTGTTGTGCGCCGGGGCGATTGAATCGGCACATCTGCTGATGCTGTCCGGCATCGGCGACGAAGCCATGCTGCGGGCCATCGGCGTCCCGGTGATGGCACCGCTGCCGGTCGCGATGTGGTGCAGCGACCACCCCGAATGGGTGTTGCCGACTAACTGGACGGTGGCACCAGGCCGGCCCGTGGTGGAGGTTGTGCTCAGCACCGCCGACGGTGTCGAGATCAGGCCGTACACGGGTGGTTTCGTGGCGATGACCGGTGACGGCACCGCGGGGCATCCCGACTGGCCGCACATCGGGGTGGCGCTCATGCGGCCGCGGGCGCGCGGGCGCGTCACGCTGGTATCGTCGGATCCGGCTGTGCCGCCCCGGATCGAGCACCGCTACGACAGTGAGCCCGACGACGTGGCGGTCCTGCGCCAGGGCAGTGAATTGGCGCGCGAATTGGCCGGTGCGGCAACATCTGTCGGGCCTCCGGTGTGGTCGACATCGCAACACCTTTGCGGCACAACGCCGATGGGCACCGACGATGACCCGTACGCCGTTGTCGATCCCCGTTGCCGGGTGCGTGGCATCGACAACCTGTGGGTGATCGACGGTTCCATCCTGCCCGCGATCACCAGCCGCGGACCGCACGCGACCATCGTGATGCTTGGGCACCGCGCGGCGGAATTCATTGCATGAAGGCTGCTGCGCGGCGAGATTAACCGAAGGGCACACCGTTCGTTCCGGGTTCGCCGAACAACAAGCCGCCTTGACCCCCGGTGCCGGGGGGATGAGTGCCAAGGGTGAAACCGTTGCCGCCGAAGCCGATCAGCTGGGCGTCGCCGCCGTTGCCGCCGACTACTCCGCCCAGGCTGCCGAGGCGGGTGTCACCGTCGGTTGCTCCCTGGGGGTCCCCGCCGGCCCGGCCGCTGCCGGGGGTGCAATCGTCGGCGCCGCCGCTACCGGTGTGCCGCCCAGTGTCGGCACCGCGGGAATTGCCGCCGCCGGAGATAATGCGGGCGCCTCCGCCTCCACGGCCGCTACCGGTGCGCTAACCGACACCGGCGCCGCCGATGCCGGAACGACTTCCGCCGTTGACGGCTGTACTGCGGCCAGCGGCGTGGCGGCCGGCGCCAGGGCCCCCGACCCCGTCGGCGCCGCGGCCTGCGCCGCCGCTGCCGGAGCGCCGGTTGGAACGAACGCCGCCGGTGGGGCCACCGCCGGCCGAATCGCCGTCACCAACGGTGCCGCCGGTGCGGCCGGCGCCGCGCCACCCGCCACGCCCGCCGCTGCCGCCGGCACGCCCGCGGCCGCCGAGCCCGCCGACGCCGCGCCGCCGATCAGCGGTTGGGCGGTCGACAACGCCTGGCCGGGGGCCCCGTTTCCATTCAGGCCGCCGCTCACGATGCTCTCGACGGTTTGCAACGGCGAGGCGTTGGCGGCCTCGGTTAGGGCGTATTGCTCCGCGCCGGCAGTCATCAGCTGGACGAACTGGGTGTGGAACGCCTGTGCGGCGGCGCTGAGCGCCTGATAGGCCTGGGCGTGTGCGTCGAACAGGCTTGCGATGCTTGCCGATACCTCGTCAGCGCCCGCGGGCAACACGCTGGACACCGGGCCCGCCGCTGCGGAGTTGGCGTCGCTGATCGCGGATCCGATGTTCGCCAAATCCGTTGCGGCGTTTGCCACGTACTCGGGCGCTGCGATCAGATACGACATTCCGCTCCCCCGGGCTAGCCTCGAAGTCGTCCGTCTCCCCATGACGAACGCCGCTGCAACGGATGCTATCCCCGACCCGGGGTTCGCCGGGGCGTTTCAGGTGAACTTTCGCCCGCGCTTGCGATGAAAACGGTCGTTTTCCAGAACGATTCCGCGGTTGGCGCTACCCGACTCCGGCCCGCTCGTACCTCCGTCGGGAGACGATCCGGCGCACCAGGCTTAGCTGCCGCCCGTCGCGCCCGGGGCCCATAGGCCGATCAGGAGGGCGGCAACGCCGACGATCACGGCCATCACGATCGTCGACGCGTGTAGCGCCGTCATGAATGCCTGTTTGCTCAGGTCGGAGAGCTGGCGTCCCTGCGGCCCCAGCTTGCCGGCCACCTCGACCGCCTTGGCTCGGGGGCTACCGCCGATGCCCGCCGCATCAGTACGCTGGTCAGGCCTGACAAGGGTTCGACCATCAGAAGCGCCTCCTAACGGGGGCGTAGAGTTTTTGAGCCTAACAGTCTTGTAGGTAGACCAATAGTCTTGTTTCCAAACAGGGAGGTAGCTGACAATTACCGGCGTGAGTACCGATCCGCGTCCGGCGCGGTCCAGAGCCCGTTTGCTCGAAGCCGCCGCCGCACTACTGCGTTCCGGGGGTCCCAGCGCGGTGACCGTCGATGCGGTCACTCGAAGCGCCAGTGTAGCGAGAGCCACCCTGTATCGCCACTTTCCGAGCGGAAACGATTTGCTGGCAGCGGCATTCAACAGCCTCATACCGCCGCCGCCGATGCCTCCGGCCGAGGGCTCGCTGCGGGATCGGCTCATCGCGTTGGTGCTGGACCAGGCCGAAGCCGTGGCCCAGGCGCCCGCCGCGCTGACGGCCATGTCCTGGTTGGCCCGCGGCCGTGACCTGGAAGGGTTGCCAGAACCTCGTCACACCCTCGGGGCGAACAGCGCCTCGATCACCACGCTGCGGGAACGCGTCGCCCAGCAGTACGCGGCGCCGTTCGACGCGATATTCGATAGCCCGGAGGCGGCGGAATTGGGTGAGGTCGATCGATCGCGGGCCATCGCGCTGCTGATCGGGCCGCTGGTGCTGGGACGTTTGTCCACCCTGCCCGACTTCGACTACCGGGAATGCGCGCGCGCGGCCGTCGACGGCTTCCTGCACGTTCAGCGCGCGCAGCAGAGGGCCAGCGCGGCGAGCACCGAATCGGCGGGTGCATGAGCCGCACAGGGCGCCCTGACCACCGCGTTAGGCGCCCAGCGCCGCCGCGCCCGCGATGTTTGCCCGAGATTTGGCCCGAAATTTTGAACGAGCAATGATCTGAGGCATACTGTTCAGGTTGCCTTTCGCCAGGTTCTGCGCCTGGCCGGGCATACGACCAGCGCCCAAACGGGCGCGTCCGGTCCCATCCTTGAGCGCGACGATTTTCTGCCGCGAACGAGGCTGCGTAAGGGTGACACACCCGACCGCGGGGGCCGGTGGACCACGACAGGTAAACAGCGGCGCAGTATCCGGCGCGACGCTCGATCGGCCCAAGGGTGGCCGGTCGATTAGCGCGCTGGGGGCACCAGGCCCGGACACGGGCCTCAAGAGGAGTGAGGGTAGGAGAAGCGTGGCGGGACAGAAGATCCGCATCAGGCTTAAGGCCTACGACCATGAGGCCATTGACGCATCGGCGCGCAAGATCGTCGAGACCGTCGTCCGCACGGGTGCCAGCGTCGTAGGTCCGGTGCCGCTGCCGACCGAGAAGAACGTGTATTGCGTCATCCGATCTCCGCACAAGTACAAGGACTCGCGAGAGCACTTCGAGATGCGTACGCACAAGCGGTTGATTGACATCCTCGATCCGACGCCGAAGACGGTCGACGCGCTGATGCGCATCGACCTGCCGGCCAGTGTCGACGTCAACATCCAGTAGGAGATCCAGAACTCATGGCAAGAAAAGGCATTCTGGGTACCAAGCTGGGCATGACGCAGGTGTTCGACGAGAACAACAGGGTTGTGCCGGTGACGGTGGTCAGGGCCGGCCCGAACGTGGTGACCCGCATCCGCACGCCGGAGCGCGACGGTTACAGCGCCGTGCAACTGGCGTATGGCGAGATCAGCCCCCGCAAGGTCAACAAGCCGGTGACCGGTCAGTACACCGCGGCGGGTGTCAACCCCCGCCGGTTCCTGGCCGAGCTGCGCTTGGACAACCCCGACGCCGCCGCCGAATACGAGGTCGGTCAGGAGCTGACGGCCGAAATCTTCGCCGACGGCAGCTACGTCGACGTGACCGGCACCTCCAAGGGCAAAGGCTTCGCCGGCACCATGAAGCGGCACGGCTTCCGCGGCCAGGGCGCCAGTCACGGCGCCCAGGCGGTGCACCGCCGGCCGGGTTCCATCGGCGGCTGCGCCACCCCGGCGCGCGTCTTCAAAGGCACGCGGATGGCCGGCCGGATGGGCAACGACCGGGTGACCGTGCAGAACCTGTTGGTGCACAAGGTCGATACCGAGAAGGGCGTGCTGCTCATCAAGGGTGCGGTCCCCGGCCGCACCGGTGGACTCGTGATGGTGCGCAGCGCGATCAAACGAGGTGAGAAGTAATGGCAGCCATGAACGCGCTCAAAATAGAGGTAAAGACGCCGGACGGCAAGACCGACGGGTCCGTCGAGCTTCCGGCCGAGTTGTTCGATGCCGAGGCCAATGTCGCGCTGATGCACCAGGTGGTCACCGCGCAGCGCGCGGCGGCCCGCCAGGGTACGCACTCGACCAAGACGCGCGGCGACGTCCGTGGTGGCGGCCGCAAGCCCTACCGGCAGAAGGGAACCGGACGCGCCCGGCAGGGTTCGACACGGGCCCCGCAGTTCACCGGCGGTGGCGTCGTGCACGGTCCCAAGCCTCGCGATTACAGCCAGCGGACACCCAAGAAGATGATCGCCGCGGCGTTGCGCGGGGCGTTGTCCGACCGGGCGCGCAACGGGCGTATCCACGCCATCACCGAGTTGGTCGCGGGTCAGACCCCTTCGACCAAGAGCGCCAAGGCATTTCTGGGCACGCTGACCGATCGCAAGCAGGTGCTGGTGGTCATCGGCCGCGCCGACGAGACCGGTGCCAAGAGCGTGCGCAACCTGCCCGGTGTGCACGTCCTGGCGCCCGACCAGCTCAACACCTATGACGTGCTGCGGTCGGATGACGTGGTGTTCAGCGTCGAGGCGCTCAACGCCTACATCGCCTCTAATACTGCCGCCAGCGGCGCAGCCAGTACTAAGACAGCCAAGGAGGTTTCGGCCTGATGGCGACCATCGCTGACCCCCGCGACATCATCCTGGCGCCGGTCATCTCCGAGAAGTCCTACGCGCTCCTCGACGAGAACGTGTACACGTTCGTGGTGCACCCCGATTCGAACAAGACGCAGATCAAGATCGCCATCGAGAAGATCTTCTCCGTCAAAGTCGCATCGGTGAACACCGCGAATCGGCAGGGCAAGCGCAAGCGCACCCGGACCGGATACGGCAAACGCAAGAGCACCAAGCGTGCGATCGTCACCTTGGCGCCGGGCAGCAAGCCGATCGATCTCTTCGGGGCACCGAGCTAGGCGACTGTGAGAGAAAGACCTTATTAGACATGGCAATTCGTAAGTACAAGCCGACGACACCGGGTCGCCGCGGCGCCAGCGTGTCCGATTTCGCCGAGATCACCCGTTCGGAACCGGAGAAGTCGTTGGTGCGCCCGCTGCACGGTCACGGTGGGCGCAACGCGCACGGCCGGATCACCACCCGCCACAAGGGTGGTGGGCACAAGCGTTCCTACCGGGTGATCGACTTCCGTCGTAACGACAAAGACGGTGTCAACGCCAAGGTCGCGCACATCGAGTACGACCCGAACCGCACCGCCAACATCGCGCTGCTGCACTACCTCGACGGCGACAAGCGTTACATCATTGCCCCGCAAGGGCTCTCGCAGGGCGATGTGGTGGAATCGGGCGCCAACGCCGACATCAAGCCGGGCAACAACCTGCCGCTGCGCAACATCCCGGCCGGTACGCTGGTCCACGCCGTGGAGCTGCGGCCGGGCGGCGGCGCCAAACTCGCGCGGTCGGCCGGGTCGAGCATCCAGTTGCTCGGCAAGGAGGGCAGCTACGCGTCGTTGCGCATGCCCAGCGGTGAGATCCGCCGCGTCGATGTGCGCTGCCGCGCCAGCGTTGGCGAGGTGGGCAACGCCGAGCAGGCAAACATCAACTGGGGCAAGGCCGGTCGTATGCGGTGGAAGGGCAAGCGCCCGTCGGTCCGCGGTGTGGTCATGAACCCGGTGGATCACCCGCACGGCGGTGGTGAGGGTAAGACCTCCGGTGGTCGGCACCCGGTCAGCCCGTGGGGCAAGCCGGAAGGCCGCACCCGCCACGCGAACAAGGCCAGTAACAAGCTCATCGTCCGGCGCCGCCGCACCGGCAAGAAGCACTCGCGGTAGAAGTCTCAGGAGTAGCACATGCCACGCAGCCTGAAGAAGGGTCCGTTCGTCGACGGCCATCTGCTCAAGAAGGTCGACGCACAGAACGAGAAGAACACCAAGCAGGTCATCAAGACCTGGTCGCGCCGGTCGACGATCATTCCGGACTTCATCGGCCACACCTTTGCCGTGCACGACGGGCGCAAGCACGTCCCGGTGTTCGTCACCGAGGCGATGGTGGGCCACAAGCTGGGTGAATTCGCCCCGACGCGCACCTTCAAGGGGCACATCAAGGATGATCGGAAGGCCAAACGGCGATGACCACAACTGAATTTCCGACGGCTGTTGCCAAGGCGCGGTTCGTGCAGGTGTCGCCGAGAAAGGCGCGCCGGGTGATCGACCTGGTGCGCGGCAGGTCGGTGGCTGACGCGCTCGACATTTTGCGCTGGGCGCCGCAGGCCGCCAGCGAGCCGGTGGCGAAGGTGATCGCCAGCGCCGCGGCCAACGCGCAGAACAACAACGGCCTGGACCCGGCGACCTTGGTGGTAGCCACCGTCTACGCCGACGAGGGACCGACCGCCAAGCGCATCCGTCCGCGGGCCCAGGGTCGCGCGTTCCGGATCCGCAGGCGCACCAGCCACATCACGGTGGTGGTGGAAAGCCGGCCGGTCAAGGATCAGCGGTCGGCGAAGTCGACCAGGGCCCGCCGCGCCGAGGCCAGCAAGGCCGCCGCGAAGGCTGGACCTGGTTCCGAGGCCAAGAAGGCCCCCGCGACCAAAGCACCGGCCAAGAAGGCGCCCGCGACGAAGGCGTCGGCAGAGGAGGCTCCGGCGAAATCCGCAGCTGCCAAGGCATCCAGCGAAACCTCTAAGGCAACTTCTGAGACTTCGGAAGCGAAGGGAGGCTCAGACTAGTGGGCCAGAAGATCAATCCGCACGGCTTCCGGCTGGGCATCACCACGGACTGGAAGTCCCGCTGGTACGCCGACAAGCAGTACGCGGAGTACGTCAAGGAAGACGTGGCAATTCGTCGGCTGCTGTCCACCGGCCTGGAGCGTGCCGGGATCGCCGACGTGGAGATCGAGCGGACCCGCGACCGGGTTCGGGTCGACATTCACACCGCGCGTCCCGGCATCGTCATCGGCCGCCGCGGCACCGAGGCGGACCGGATCCGTGCGGACCTGGAGAAGCTGACCGGCAAGCAGGTCCAGCTGAACATCCTCGAGGTCAAAAACCCCGAATCGCAAGCACAATTGGTGGCCCAGGGCGTTGCGGAGCAGCTGAGCAACCGCGTGGCGTTCCGCCGCGCGATGCGCAAGGCCATCCAGTCGGCGATGCGCCAGCCCAACGTCAAGGGCATCCGTGTGCAGTGCTCCGGCCGCCTCGGCGGCGCGGAGATGAGCCGCTCGGAGTTCTACCGCGAGGGCCGGGTGCCGCTGCACACCCTGCGCGCCGACATCGACTACGGCCTTTATGAAGCCAAGACGACCTTCGGCCGGATCGGTGTGAAGGTGTGGATCTACAAGGGCGACATCGTCGGCGGCAAACGCGAATTGGCGGCCGCCGCTCCGGCGGGCACCGAGCGTCCGCGTCGCGAGCGGCCGTCGGGCACGCGTCCGCGGCGCAGTGGCGCGTCGGGCACCACGGCGACCAGCACGGAGGCCGGGCGGGCCGCGGGCGCCGAGGAGCAAGCCACCGCCCCGGCTGAAGGCGCACCTGCCCTCGAACCGCAGAGCACGGAGAGCTGAATCATGTTGATTCCCCGCAAGGTTAAGCACCGTAAGCAACACCATCCCCGCCAGCGCGGCATCGCCAGCGGCGGCACCTCGGTGAACTTCGGTGACTACGGCATCCAGGCCCTCGAGCACGCCTACGTCACGAACCGGCAGATCGAGGCGGCTCGTATCGCGATCAACCGGCACATCAAGCGTGGCGGCAAGGTCTGGATCAACGTCTTCCCCGACCGACCGCTGACCAAGAAGCCCGCCGAAACCAGGATGGGCTCGGGTAAGGGCTCGCCGGAGTGGTGGGTCGTCAACGTCAAGCCGGGCCGTGTGCTGTTCGAGCTCAGCTACCCCAACGAGTCGGTGGCCCGGGCGGCGCTCACCCGCGCAATCCACAAGCTGCCGATCAAGGCACGCATCGTGACCCGAGAGGATCAGTTCTGATGGCACTGGGAATTTCGCCTGGCGAACTGCGCGAGCTCACCGATGAGGAGCTCGCCGAGCGCCTGCGCGAATCCAAGGAGGAGCTGTTCAACCTGCGCTTCCAGATGGCGACAGGGCAGCTCAACAACAACCGCCGGCTCCGCACGGTGCGTCAGGAAATCGCGCGCGTCTATACCGTGCTGCGCGAACGAGAACTGGGCCTGGCCTCTGGTCCTGGGGGGCCCGATGGAAATAAGGATTCGTGATGGCAGAAGCCAAGAAGGCCGCTCCGAAGGACGCCACTGACCAGCCCAAGGGGCCGAAGCACACTCCGGCCAGCCCGAAGTCGCGTGGCCGGCGCAAGATGCGGATCGGCTATGTGGTGAGTGACAAGATGCAGAAGACGATCGTGGTCGAGCTGGAAGACCGCATGCGTCACCCGTTGTACGGCAAGATCATCCGCACCACCAAGAAGGTGAAGGCGCACGACGAGAACAGCACCGCCGGCATCGGCGACCGCGTCTCGCTGATGGAGACGCGTCCCATGTCGGCGACCAAGCGTTGGCGGCTCGTCGAAATTCTGGAAAGGGCCAAGTAGCCGGCCGAGTAGTCGCAGAGTCGCCCGAGACCCGATGGTCTCGGGCGATTGTGCATCGTGGGCGTTGGGTGTGCGGCCCGGGCGGAAAAATCGCCGTTCCTCGACCCTCACTTCACACTCGAAGCCGCCGGCTCACACTCGCGGCATTGAATCCTCAGCCGATTTCTATCTCACCCGTGTAGTGTCCACGGACGTTCGGTAAGTCCACCACGAGAGTGAGGCTGGCGATGGCGACTGAATCAGGACAATTTCAGGGCAAGATCGAACTGGATATCCGCGATTCGGAGCCGGACTGGGGGCCGTACGCGGCGCCGACGGCGCCGGAGAACTCCCCGAACATCCTCTATCTGGTCTGGGATGACACCGGCATCGCGACCTGGGACTGCTTCGGCGGCCTGGTCGAGATGCCGGCCATGACGCGGATAGCCGAGCGCGGCGTGCGGCTGTCGCAATTTCACACCACCGCGCTGTGCTCGCCGACCAGGGCGTCCCTGTTGACCGGCCGCAACGCCACCACCGTCGGGATGGCCACCATCGAGGAATTCACCGACGGGTTCCCGAACTGCAACGGACGAATCCCGGCCGACACCGCGCTGGTCTCCGAGGCGCTCGCCGAACGTGGTTACAACACTTACTGTGTCGGCAAGTGGCACCTCACCCCGCTCGAAGAGTGCAGCATGGCCTCGACGAAGCGGCACTGGCCGACCTCGCGCGGCTTCGAGCGGTTCTACGGATTCATGGGCGGCGAGACCGACCAGTGGTATCCCGATCTGGTCTACGACAACCACCCGGTGAACCCGCCCGGCACACCCGAGGACGGCTATCACCTGTCCAAGGACATCGCCGACAAGACCATCGAATTCATCCGCGATGCCAAGGTGATTGCGCCCGACAAGCCCTGGTTCAGCTACGTGTGCCCCGGTGCCGGACACGCGCCGCATCACGTCTTCTCCGAATGGGCCGACAAGTACGCCGGCCGGTTCGACATGGGCTACGAGCGCTACCGCGAGGTCGTGCTGGAAAAGCAGAAGTCGATGGGAATCGTGCCGCCGGACACCGAACTGTCCCCGGTCAATCCGTACCTGGATGTCAAGGGCCCGAACGGCGAGCCGTGGCCGCTGCAGGACACGGTGCGGCCCTGGGACTCGCTCAACGACGAAGAGAAGAAGCTGTTTTGCCGGATGGCCGAGGTGTTCGCCGGCTTCCTCAGCTACACCGACGCCCAGATCGGCCGCATCCTGGACTATCTCGAGGAATCCGGCCAGCTGGACGACACCATCATCGTGGTGATCTCTGACAACGGCGCCAGCGGCGAGGGCGGCCCCAACGGATCGGTGAACGAAGGCAAGTTCTTCAACGGTTACATCGACACCGTCGAAGAGAGCATGAAGCTCTTCGACCACCTGGGCGGGCCGGAGACCTACAACCATTACCCGATCGGGTGGGCGATGGCCTTCAACACGCCCTACAAGCTCTACAAGCGCTACGCCTCGCATGAGGGCGGTATCGCCGACTCGGCAATCATCTCGTGGCCCAACGGAATTGCGGCGCATGGCGAGGTTCGCGACAACTACGTCAACGTTTCCGACATCACCCCGACCGTCTACGACCTGCTGGGCATGACACCGCCGGGGACCGTCAAGGGCATCGCACAGAAACCGCTGGACGGCGTGAGCTTCAAAGCGGCCCTTGCTGATCCGGCCGCTGACACCGGAAAGCAGACCCAGTTCTACACCATGCTGGGCACCCGCGGGATCTGGCACAAGGGCTGGTTCGCCAACACCGTGCACGCCGCCACACCGGCGGGCTGGTCGCACTTCGATGCCGATCGGTGGGAATTGTTCCACATCGAAGCCGACCGCAGCCAGTGCCACGACCTGGCCACCGAGCAACCCGAGAAGCTGGAAGAGCTTAAGGCGCTGTGGTTTTCCGAGGCCGCCAAGTACAACGGCCTGCCGCTGGCGGACCTGAACCTCATGGAAACGTTGACCCGCTTCCGGCCCTACCTGGTGGGGGAGCGGACCAGCTACATCTACTACGCCGACTGCGCGGACGTCGGCGTCGGCGCCGCCGCCGAGATTCGCGGCCGCTCATTCGCCGTGCTGGCCGACGTGACCGTGGATACCACCGGTGCCGAAGGCGTGGTGTTCAAGCAGGGCGGTGCCCACGGCGGGCATGTCCTGTTCATCCAGGACGGGCGGCTGCACTACGTGTACAACTTCCTCGGTGAGCGCCAGCAGCTGGTTTCCTCGTCCGGCCCGGTGCCGCTGGGCCAGCACGTGTTCGGTGTGCGCTATGCGCGGACGGGAACGGTGCCAAACAGCCACACCCCGCTCGGTGACCTCACGCTGTTCGTCGACGACGAGGTGGTCGGCACGCTGGCCGATGTGACGACCCATCCCGGAACGTTCGGGTTGGCAGGGGCCGGCATCACCGTCGGGCGCAACGGCGGTTCTGGAGTGTCGAGCCGCTACAAGGCACCGTTTGCATTCACCGGCGGCACCATCGCCCAAGTCACTATCGACCTGTCGGATAGGCCGTACGAGGACGTGGAAAGGGAACTCGCGCTTGCGTTTTCGCGCGACTGAACTGCCGGCGCGCTCCAGGTACGCGCTGGCCGGCGTGACGATCCTGCTCTGGCTGGGGGCGGGCGTCGCCGTGGGCTGCGAGAAGACCACGGGCGGCACCGCCATCCGGACGGGCGGCACGGCTTCGTCGACAAGCTCCGCAGCGCCGACGCTGTCCGATCCGGCCGAGCCGGTGCCCGGCGTCGAAACGACGCTGCCCCAACACATCCCACCCGATGCCATGGTGTGCTTTCCCCAGCCTCCCTTCAGTGGCCGATTGGCTATGGCGTCGGTGCCCGATCCGGTGGCGCCGAGGATCATGTTTCACCTGCCGGACGGCTGGAATTCGGCCCGCGGGACCGGCGAAGTGGCATTGACGTCGAGTGGGCCCGACGGCATGTCGGTACGGGTGACCATCACTCCCACCGACCTCGATCCCGGCGGGGCGTTCTTGCGCTACGCCGCCGACGTGCGCACGCAGAACCCAGGCGTCCGGGTCAGCGTCGCACCGGCGCAGTTCTGCGGCTACAGCAGCCAGCTGCTGGGCGGCAGCGGGGCGGTCGAGTTCGCCGACCGCATCACCCACATCTGGACCAACACCAAGGCCTACCTGGCGGTCATACATTTGGAAAGCCCCGCGGGGGCACCCGGCTTCGACGCGGCGAAATCCACGGTGATGGAGCAATTTGCGATCGTCATCCCCTGAAAAGACCGTTTTTCAGTGCAAGCGGGCGGTAGCATCTGGCCCCGTGATGCCCCATGAGCACTGAGCCTTCGCCGACGCCTGCCCCGCCCGCCGCACGAGGACCGCGCATTGCCATCGCGTTCGGGATCGTAGTCGCCGTCATCGTCATCTACGTCCTGTCCCTGATTGCCGTGCACCTGCTGGCCCAGTCGGCGCCTCCGCTGCCCGCAGTGGACCTGAGCAAGGTCGAGGCCGAGGACAGCGTCGTGCAGGTGCGCCTCGAGAAGCTGGATACCGTCGCCAACCGCCTGACGGTGAATGTGCTTGTCTATCCCAAGGATTCGCTGTACGACAAAAACTTTGGAGTGCTCACCACCGACGCGGCCGTGCGTCTCTACCCGGAGAACGACCTGGGCGACCTGCAGTACCCGGTCGGAAAGGCACCGGCACAGGTCAGCACCACCATCGAGGCGCACGGTGATCCCGGTAACTGGCCCTTCGACTCGTACAAGACCGAGGTCATCGCGGCCGACGTGTTCACCGGTTCCGGCCAAAGCCGCGAAAAGGCGCCCGCCCGCGTCGAGCTGAGCGGAAAGTTGGATGGCTGGGACGCCTCCGTCGCCCGCGTCCACGACCCCTCGGATTCCAACCCGGATGTCCAGGACGACGTCACCATCACGTTGCACCGGGCCAAGGGCCCGCTGATCTTCGACATCGGCATCTGCCTGGTCCTCATCGCCCTGCCGGTGTTGGCGTTGTGGGTGGCCATTCCCGTGGCACTGGGCAGGACCTCGTTCTTGCCGCCGATGACGACGTGGTACGGCGCGATGCTGTTCGCCATTGTCCCGCTACGGAACATCCTGCCGGGCAGCCCGCCGTACGGTTCGTGGATCGACCAGGCTGTCGTGCTATGGGTGCTCATAGGGCTGGTCGGTGCGATGGCCCTGTTCCTGGTCGGCTGGTGGCGGCAACGGGATCGAAAGTCGCAAAAGAAGGGATGATGCCTACTCGGCCATCGCCGCTCCCGCAGAGGTGATCGCGTCCACCGCGGTTGAGACTCGTGCTTGGAAGTCGGGCGACAGTGGGATATAGCCGTTCCTGGCCAGCTCCACCTGGCCGGGGCCGATCGCCGCCTGCAGGAAAGCCTTGACCGCCTTGGCCTCGTCCGGGGTCGGATACTTGGAACAGACGATCTCGTAGGTGGCCAACACGATCGGGTACACGTCCGGTTGGGCGGGGTTGTAGAACGACGAAATGTCGAGCACGAGATCGTTTCCGGCGCCGATGATTCTGGCGCCGGTGATGGTCTTGCCGACCGTGTCGGTGCCGATCCGCACCGGGCGAAGCGACCTGCGGCTCGCGGGGGTCTTGATCTCGGCGGCGAAAAGCCCTTGCTGGAGCGCGAATGACAATTCGTTGTAGCTGATCGCGCCCTCGGTGGTTTTCACGGCCGCCGCCGTGCCCTTGTTGCCCTCGGCGCCGGCGCCGACCCCGCCGTTGAACGTCTTGCCCGTGCCCTTGTTCCACGCTCCGCCGGATGCGGCCTGCAGGTAGTTCTGGAAGTTGTCGGTGGTGCCCGATGCGTCACTGCGGTAGATGACGCGGATGTCCTCGGCCGGCATGGACGCGTTGAGCGCGGTAAGGGCCGGGTCGTCCCAGCGCGTGATGGTGCCGTTGAAGATCTTGGCCAAGGTGGGCGCGTCGAGCACCAGGGCGTCGACGGCGCCGAGGTTGTAGGTGATGGCCAGCGGGCCGAACACCACGGGCAGGTTCCAGGCGTCGGCGCCACCGCAACGCTGTTTGGCGGCCGGGTATTGGTCACCCGACAGCGGCGTGTCCGATCCGCCGAAATCGGTCTTGCCCGCAAGGAAGTCCTTGATCCCGGCGCCCGAGCCGTTGGCGGTGTAGTTGAGGGTCTGCCCCGCGCAGGCCGTGCGGTACGCGTCGACGAACTTGGTCATCGCGTTCGCCTGCGCGGTCGAGCCGCTGGCCGTCAGGGTCTGCTTGCCGCCGCAGTCCACCTTCGCACCAGCCGCATAGGCAAGGGTCGCATGGGAATTGCTGCACGCGGAGACCGCCATGGTAGCCACGGCCAGCAAGCTCAGGGAGGCAGCCGATCGCTTGTGCTTCATCTTGATTGCCTCCAGGCGATGGTGGGTGTGCATTCAGCACAATGGCGCCCGGCGTCGGCGACGAGCTCGGTGCCGGGGATACACGTCGTTGTTTACCGCCCGCGAATTAACAGGCAAACCAACAACGGATGAACGGGTCATCGCGCGGGCCGCACGCCGGGCGGGCAGTCGTTGGCCTCGCCGACGCGGCGCCGTGTTTCGCTGGGTAGCGAGCGAGTGTTCGGCGGGTTTCCGGAAATTGCCTATTGATGGAGGAAATTTTGGTGTCGCCTCACGGACGCCACGGGTTCGCTACCATCTGTCCTCGTGTGCTCGCCCGCCGAGCTTCCGCGCATACCACGGAGGTGTTGACCGATGACCCATCAGGCTCCACCAGCACCGCCGCCCTCGACGCCTCCGACGCCGCCGGAGCAGCCGGCCACGACGCGGGCCGAGGCGCCGCCCAAAGGGCGCCGACGGCGCAGAGCGATCGGCGTGGGCATTCTCGTGGCCTTCCTCTTCGTCTACGGCCTGTCGCTGTTTGGAGTCCACCTGCTGTTCAACGCGGCGGGACCGGTCAAGCCGCCGGACCTGAATGCAACTGACGACACCGTTGTGCTGGTGCGCCTCGAGAAGCTGGATACCGTCGCAAATCGCCTGACGGTGAAGGTGCTTGTGATTCCCCAGGACAAGATGTTCGACAAGCGCCTCGACGTGCTGACCACCGACACCGCCGTGCGCATGGATCCCCCGAATGATCTGGGAGACCTCGTCTACCCGGCGGGAAAGTCGCCGGCCCAAGTCGCCACCACCATCGAGGCACATGGCAATCCCAATAACTGGCCGTTCGACTCCTACAGCACCGACACCCTCTCGGCCGAAGTGCTCGTCGGCCAAGGCGATGCCCGCCAATACATACCCGCCCGGGTGGAAGTAACCGGGCAGTTGGACGGCTGGGACGTGAGCGTCCGGCGCGCGGGCGAGGCCAGCCAGGAATCGGAGCGCCCCGACAACGTGATCGTCACTTTGCACAGGTCAAAGGGCACGCTGATCTTCGACGCGGGAATCTGTCTGGTCCTTTTCGCCCTGCCTACCTTGGCATTGACAGTCGCCATTCTGATGCTGACGGGCAAGCGGAGTTTCACGCTACCGTTCGTAACGTGGTTTGCCGCGGTGCTGTTCGCCGTCATCCCCATCCGCAACTTCCTTCCCGGGTCCCCGCCGGCGGGTGCCTGGATCGACCAGGCTCTGGTGCTCTGGGTGCTGATAGCGCTGGTGCTGGCGATGTTCCTTTACTTCATCACCTGGTATCGACGAACGGATTAGAGCGCGTCCTACCCTGAGGGGATGCTCACCGAGCTGGTCGACCTACCGGGCGGATCGTTCCGCATGGGCTCGACGAGCTTTTATCCCGAAGAGGCGCCGATCCATACCGTGACCGTGCCGGCCTTCGCGGTCGAGCGCCATCCGGTGACCAACGCGCAGTTCGCCGAATTCGCTTTCGCCACAGGCTATGTGACTGTCGCCGAGCAACCGATAGATCCGGCGCTCTACCCGGGGGCGGATCCGAAAGACCTGTGTCCGGGCGCCATGGTCTTCCGCCCGACCCCAGGCCCGGTCGACCTGCGTGACTGGCGGCAATGGTGGGACTGGGTGCCGGGCGCCAACTGGCGACAGCCGTTCGGGCCCGACAGCGATCTCGCGGGCAGAGCCGATCACCCGGTGCTGCAGGTGGCGTACCCCGACGCCGCGGCGTACGCGCGCTGGGCCGGTCGGCGGCTGCCGACCGAGGCCGAGTGGGAGTACGCGGCCGGCGGCGGAACAATGACGACCTATTCATGGGGGGATGAGCCGAACCCCGATGGCCGGTTGATGGCCAACACGTGGCAGGGCAGGTTCCCATACCGCAACGACGGTGCGCTCGGCTGGGTGGGCACCTCGCCGGTGGGGACGTTCCCGCCCAACGGTTTCGGCCTGCTGGACATGATCGGCAACGTGTGGGAGTGGACAGCCACCGAGTTCTCCGCGCACCACCGGCTCGATCAGCCGCCGAAAGCCTGTTGCGCACCGTCGGGGCCGGCGGATCCGAGTGTCAGCCAGACGTTGAAGGGCGGCTCGCATCTGTGCGCGCCGGAGTACTGCCACCGCTACCGTCCGGCCGCGCGCTCACCCCAGTCACAGGACACCGCGACGACCCACATCGGGTTTCGCTGCGTGGCGAATCCGCAGTCGGGCTAGGTGGCCTTGCGTTGGACGGCCAGCAAACCGTGGCATCCTCACCGCGGCACATCAGGCAGCAAAAGCGACCGGCGGGTTACCGGCGGATGGACGGCGAGTGACGGGGCTTCCGTCGTCGCGCGGGGACGGCGCGAGTTCGCTAGCATCTGACCACGTGTCGCTCGATCAGCCAGATGTCATCGGCGGGTCAGCAATGACCACCGAGGCTCCTGCGACACCGGCTCCGCCACCGCCCGCGTACACGCCGGTACCGCCCGCGCAGCCGCCGGGCAAACAACGCTCGAAGCCGCGCATCGCGATCGGGGTGGGCGTTCTGGTCGTCGTCATCTCCGCCTACGCCCTGTCGCTGTTCGGCGTCCACTTGCTGGAGAAATCGGAGGGTCCACTCCCTCCGCTGGACCTGAGCCAGGGTGGGGGCGATGCGACCATCGTGCAGTTGCGAGTCGAGGAGCTGAAGCCCGTCGCGAATCGCCTTTCGGTGAATGTGCTTGTCTATCCGGGGGTTTCGGCGTACGACAATCGCTTCGACGTGCTGGGTACCGACGTCGCCGTGCGTCTGTATCCAACGAGCGACCTCGGGGACCTGCATTATCCGAAAGGGAAGGCACCGGCGCAGCTCACCACCACCGTCGAGGCGCACGGCGATCCCGGTAACTGGCCCTTCGACTCATACAAGACGGAGCCGATCTCGGCCGATGCGTTCGTCGGGCCCGGCGACAACCTGAGAAAGGTGCCGGCGCGTGTGGAAGTGACCGGATCGTTGGACGGTTGGGACATCACCGTCAACCGCGTTCACGACCCCGCCGCCCTCCCGACCTCACGTGCGAGTGACAACGGGAACGTGGTCATCACCTTGAAGAGGGCCAAGGGCCCGCTGATCTTCGACCTGGGCATCTGCCTGGTCCTCATCAGCCTGCCCACCTTGGCGCTTTTGGTCGCCATCCCGATGGCACTGGGCAGAAGGAAGTTTTTGCCGCCGTTCGCAACGTGGTATGCGGCGAACCTGTTTGCGATCGTCCCGCTGCGCAACATCCTTCCCGGCGCCCCGCCGCCGGGTTCCTGGATTGACCAGGCCATCGTGCAGTGGGTGCTCATCGCTCTGGTGACCGCGATGAGTTTGTACATCTTTGCCTGGATCCGGCAAGGGGACTGATACGCGAGCGCCCGGATAGCCAGGCTGTGTTACAGCTGGTAGCGAGCTATGTTAAAAGCTCGTAGCGTCGGCCGCTAAAAGGTGCCAGCAAACACATCAGTTGCTAATCTGCCTCCGTGTCGCTGCAACGGGACTTAGTCAGATCCCTGGGTCATCGAACCGATGAGGCGTTGTCCTCCCTGGCCGAGAGCTTGCACGCAGATGGTCACCCCGCTCCGCCACCCGTTGCGCAAGCGCCCCCGCCGGACCCGGCACCGGCGCGGAAACCGCGACGGCGACACCTGATGCTCGATATCTCCATCATCGTGGGCGTTGTCGTCGTCTACGCCCTGTCGCTGCTCGGCTACCACTGGCTGGCCACGGCACCGGGTCCGCTTCCCGAGCCCGACGTCAACACCGCCGACGGCACCGTGGTTTTGGTGCGGTTCGAGCAGCTGCACTCCGTGCAGAATCGCCTCGACGTGAAAGTTCTGGTGATGCCGGACGATTCGATGCTCAACAAGCGCCTCAACGTGTTGAACACCGACACCTCCGTGCGTTTCTTCCCGCAGAACGACTTGGGAGATCTGCAGTACCCGGTGGGGAAGCTGCCGGCGCAGGTGGCCACCACCATCGAGGCCCGCGGTGACCCGGGCGACTGGCCATTCGACTCGTATAAGACCGACACCATCCAGGCCGATGTCCTCGTCGGGTCCGGCGAAAACCGGCAATACAAACCCGGTCGGGTCGAAGTGACCGGATCGCTGGAAGGCTGGGACATCTCCGTCACCCGGGTCGGGCGGGACAGCCACGACACAGATCGCCCGGACAACGTCATCGTCACCCTGCAGCGGGCCAAGGGTCCGCTCGTCTTCGACCTCGGAATCTGCCTGGTCCTCATCACCCTGCCGACGCTGGCGCTGTTCGTGGCCATTCAAATGCTTACCGGCCGCAGACAATTCCTGCCCCCGTTTTCCACCTGGTATGCCGCGATGCTTTTCGCCGTCGTGCCCTTGCGAAACATCCTTCCCGGCAACCCGCCCGCGGGTTCGTGGATCGACCAAGCCGTCGTGATCTGGGTGCTGATTGCTTTGGCCACTGCGCTGGTCCTGTACATCGCCGCCTGGTACCGACACTCCAGCTGAGGCGGGGTGTCGGCGGCGCCTTGTCTCGTGTCAAGAAGTTGGCAGGTTTGGTGGCTGATTGGTGCCGTCTGAGGTAGGCCTGTCTGGGGGTGCCACAGCCGAACCCCTTCGGCGGCGGCCGCACTGTCAGTACCGCGACCCTGCCACAAAGTTTGTCAAGTGGAACCTGCGATATTCGAACAGATGTTCGACGAGGCGCGTGTGTATCCACGCTCTTCGAATGCGGCGCTGGCCCGCGTGGCTTTGCGATTCTTAATGGGGCTGGCACACCCGAATGAAGTGTTCTTCGCGTATCCGCACCCAGGTGGTGCAGACGGCAGACATCGGTTCCCTGATGGCGCAACCACTACTTCGTCAGGGTGAATTGGTAGATGTCGTTGTAGCCCATTCGGAACATGTCGCCGCAGCCGGTCAGGTATTTCATATAGCGCTCGTAGACCTCTTCGGACTGAATCTCGATGGCCTTGCTTTTGTTTGCCCTCAGGGCCTCAGCCCATACGTTGAGGGTCCTGGCGTAGTGCAGCTGCAGCGACTGACGGCGGGTCAGCCTGAAACCGGCCTTCGCCGAGTGCTCCTTCACCATCTCGACTGTCGGCGTCTGACCCCCCGGAAAGATCTCGCTCACGATGAACTTGTGGAACCGAAGGAGTTCAAACGTAATCGGCAAGCCGAGGAGGTTCATTTCCTTTTCCGTCAAGTTGGTGATGGTGTGCAGCAGCATCACGCCGTCAGCCGGCAGGATGTTGTAGACCTGAGCGAAGAAGTTGTCGTACCGATCTTGACCAAAGTGCTCGAACGCACCGATCGACACGATGCGGTCGACGGGCTCCTCGAACTGTTCCCATCCATTAAGCAACACCCGCCTGCGCCGCGGGCTGTCCATCTCGTCGAACGACTTCTGAACGTGGGCGGCCTGGTTCTTCGACAACGTTAGGCCCACGACGTTCACGTCATACTTCTCGATGGCCCGACGCATGGTGGCACCCCACCCGCAGCCGATGTCGAGCAATGTCATGCCCGGCTGCAGGCCCAGCTTGCCCAGCGCCAGGTCGATCTTGGCGAGCTGCGCCTCCTCCAGCGTCATGTCTCCACGCTTGAAGTAGGCGCAACTGTAGGTCTGGGTGGGGTCCAGAAATAGGCGGAAAAAGTCGTCGGATAGGTCGTAGTGCGCCTGCACATCGGCGAAGTGAGGCGTCAGCTTGTCACCCATGAATCTCGTTCCCTTCCGACCCAAGGGCCGCTCTGGGCGAACATGGGAGCGCCGAGATTGCCCCTACACGCGCAGGTCTTCCCCGTACGCGCTAAGGCGAAACGCTTGGTTCAAGGTCGCACCACAAACCTCCGCAGGCATTCGCAGAGGTCAGGGGCCATGCAACCGCGGCCGCGAACGACTAACCGGGGATTGTCGCACTGCTGAGTCCTCTCCGTCTAGGCAGCCTGACCCCGAGTGCGCGTGTGGCGTAGCGGTTTGGAGCCCGTAGCGGCGCGACAATCGCCGTGTGTTCAGCTGATTCCGGCGGGCGACACGAACTCAAAACCGCGCCGCGGGCGTCGCCACCGAACGCCGACACAACCGCAACGCCCGCCTGACCCGAAAAGTTGAGAGTTACAGCTCCTTGGGATCCGCCCCACCGGCCGACGACGATCCACCGCCGTTTTGGGCGAATTTGGCTCTGAGCTGGTCGTCCCCTAGACTCTAGGGGTTGCCTTGGGCAGACCTCGGCCGGTAAGCGAAAGCATGATCGGCCCCGCGTGCCCTTCGGTGACAAAGACCGCGCACGTCAGGTTTTGGTGGGCTTTGCGTTTTGGAGGCTCACGGGCTGTTTTTCTCCTGCCGTGCACACGTGAACCAGGTCAGGAGATCGAGTGATTCAGCAGGAATCGCGGCTGAAGGTCGCCGACAACACCGGCGCCAGGGAGATCTTGTGCATCCGGGTGCTGGGCGGCTCGTCGCGACGCTACGCCGGCATCGGTGACGTCATCGTCGCCACCGTCAAGGAAGCTATCCCCGGCGGCAACGTCAAGCGCGGCGAGATCGTCAAGGCGGTCGTGGTGCGCACGGTCAAGGAGCGCCGGCGTCCCGACGGCAGCTACATCAAGTTCGACGAGAACGCCGCGGTGATCATCAAGCCCGACAACGACCCGCGCGGGACGCGCATCTTCGGGCCGGTCGGCCGCGAACTGCGCGAGAAGCGATTCATGAAGATCATCTCGCTGGCCCCGGAGGTGTTGTAGATGAAGGTCCACAAGGGCGACACCGTCCTCGTCATCGCGGGCAAGGACAAGGGCGCCAAGGGCAAGGTGCTGCAGGCGTACCCGGAACGTAACCGCGTCCTGGTCGAGGGCGTCAACCGGATCAAGAAGCACACCGCGATTTCGACCAACCAGCGCGGAGCTCGGTCGGGCGGCATCGTCACCCAGGAAGCCCCGATCCACGTTTCCAACGTGATGGTGGTCGACTCGGACGGCAAGCCCACCCGAGTCGGCTACCGGGTAGACGAGGAAACCGGCAAGCGGGTCCGCATCTCCAAGCGCAACGGCAAGGACATCTAACATGGCAACCACGGAAAGCCCCGTGAAGGTTCAGCCGCGCCTAAAGGAGCGCTACCGCAACGAGATCCGGGATTCGTTGCACCAGCAGTTCGGCTACGGCAACGTCATGCAGATCCCGACCGTGAAGAAGGTCGTCGTCAACATGGGGGTCGGCGAGGCCGCCCGCGACGCCAAGCTGATCAACGGCGCCGTCAACGACCTGGCGCTGATCACCGGGCAGAAGCCGGAGATCCGTAAGGCGCGAAAGTCCATCGCGCAGTTCAAGTTGCGCGAGGGCATGCCGATCGGCGTTCGGGTGACCTTACGCGGGGACCGGATGTGGGAGTTCCTCGACCGGCTCACGTCGATCGCGCTGCCGCGTATCCGTGACTTCCGCGGGCTTTCGCCCAAGCAGTTCGACGGTGTCGGCAACTACACGTTCGGACTGGCCGAGCAGTCGGTGTTCCACGAGATCGACGTGGACAAGATCGACCGCGTCCGCGGCATGGACATCAACGTCGTCACCTCGGCGACGACCGACGACGAAGGACGAGCGCTGTTGCGGGCCCTCGGCTTTCCGTTCAAGGAGAACTGAGTAGATGGCTAAAAAGGCATTGGTCAACAAGGCAGCGCGGAAGCCGCGGTTCGCGGTTCGCTCCTACACCCGCTGCAACAGGTGCGGACGCCCGCGCGCGGTTTACCGCAAGTTCGGGCTGTGCAGGATCTGCCTGCGCGAAATGGCGCACGCGGGCGAGCTGCCCGGCGTGCAGAAGAGCAGTTGGTAAAAGGCCCAGAACAGTTGCGCGGCAGGCCTTACCTGGAACCACCGCGAGGAAGGTGACAGACACTGTCATGACGATGACGGACCCGATCGCAGACTTCTTAACACGTCTGCGCAACGCCAATTCGGCGTATCACGATGAGGTGACGTTGCCGCACTCAAAGCTCAAGGCCAACATCGCCCAGATCCTCAAGAACGAGGGGTACATCAGCGACTTCCGCACCGAAGACGCTCGCGTCGGCAAGTCGCTGATCGTCCAGCTCAAGTACGGGCCGAGCCGGGAGCGCAGCATCGCAGGTTTGCGCCGGGTGTCCAAGCCGGGGTTGCGGGTGTACGCGAAATCCACCAATCTGCCGCGGGTTTTGGGCGGACTGGGCGTGGCGATCATCTCGACATCGTCGGGCCTGCTCACCGACCGTCAGGCAGCCAGACAGGGCGTGGGCGGCGAAGTCCTCGCGTACGTGTGGTGAGGGGTTGAAGGAAAGCCATGTCGCGTATTGGTAAGCAGCCGGTTCCGGTACCCGCCGGAGTCGACGTAACGATCGAGGGCCAGAACGTCTCGGTGAAGGGCCCCAAGGGAATCCTGAATTTGACGGTCGCCGAGCCGATTACGGTGGCGCGCAACGACGACGGCGCGATCGTGGTCACCCGCCCCAACGACGAGCGGCACAACCGCTCGTTGCACGGGCTGTCACGCACACTGGTGTCCAACCTGGTCACCGGCGTGACGCAGGGTTACACCACCAAGATGGAGATCTTCGGGGTCGGCTACCGCGTGCAGCTCAAAGGCTCCAATCTTGAGTTCGCGCTGGGCTACAGCCACCCGGTGGTGATCGAGGCGCCCGAGGGCATCACCTTCGCGGTCCAGTCACCGACGAAGTTCACGATCTCCGGGATCGACAAGCAAAAGGTCGGCCAGATCTCAGCGAACATCCGCCGCCTGCGCCGTCCGGACCCGTACAAGGGCAAGGGCGTGCGCTACGAGGGCGAGCAGATCCGCCGCAAGGTCGGAAAGACAGGTAAATAGTCATGGCGCAAACAAAGGCTGACACCGCCGCGCGAAAGCCGCTGGGGCAGAACGTATCCGCAACTCGGCGGGTATCACGGCTGCGCAGGCACGCGCGGCTGCGCAAGAAGATTGCGGGCACCCCGCAGCGTCCGCGGCTGGTGGTGCACCGGTCCGCGCGGCACATTCACGTGCAACTGGTCAACGACGAGAACGGCACCACGCTGGCCGCCGCCTCGTCGATCGAGGCCGACGTGCGCGGCCTGGAGGGCGACAAGAAAGCCCACAGCGTGCGGGTGGGTCAACTGATCGCCGAGCGTGCCAAGGCCGCCGGCATCGACAGCGTGGTGTTCGACCGTGGCGGATACACCTACGGCGGACGGATCGCGGCGCTGGCCGATGCCGCGCGCGAGAACGGATTGAGTTTCTGATGACAACTGGAAGGACCGCATAATGGCGGAACAGTCGGCCGGCGGGCAAGGCGCCCCAGACAGCCGCGACAGCCGCGACAGCCGCGACAGCCGCGACTCGCGCGGTGACGGCCGCGATGGCCGCGGCCGGCGTGACAGTGGCCGGGGCCGCGACCGCGACGGCGAGAAGAGCAACTACCTGGAACGGGTCGTCGCCATCAACCGCGTCTCCAAGGTGGTCAAGGGTGGACGGCGATTCAGCTTCACCGCCTTGGTCATCGTCGGTGACGGCAACGGCATGGTCGGCGTCGGCTACGGCAAGGCCAAGGAGGTACCGGCCGCGATCGCCAAGGGTGTCGAGGAGGCGCGCAAGGGCTTCTTCCGGGTCCCGCTGATCGGCAGCACCATCACGCACCCGGTGCAGGGTGAGGCGGCCGCCGGCGTGGTGCTGTTGCGGCCCGCCAGCGCGGGTACCGGCGTGATCGCCGGCGGTGCGGCGCGCGCGGTGCTGGAATGCGCTGGTGTGCATGACATCCTGGCCAAGTCGTTGGGCAGCGACAACGCGATCAACGTGGTGCACGCCACCGTGGCCGCGCTCAAGCTCCTGCAGCGTCCCGAGGAGGTGGCCGCTCGCCGCGGACTGCCGATCGAGGACGTCGCCCCGGCCGGGATGTTGAAGGCGCGACGGGAAAGCGACGCGCTCGCCAGTGCGGCGGCCGCACGAGAGGCCCAGACTTCAGGGGCACAATCATGAGTCAGCTCAAGATCACCCAGGTGCGCAGCACCATCGGGGCGCGCTGGAAGCAGCGCGAGAGCCTGCGCACCCTGGGCCTGCGGCGGATTCGCCACTCGGTGATCCGTGAGGACAACCCACAAACGCGCGGACTGATCGCGGTCGTCAGCCACCTGGTCGAGGTGGAGCCGGCCGAGACGGGCGCCGGAGGTAAGACCAGATGACGCTCAAGCTGCACGACTTGAAGCCCGCGCGCGGGGCGAAAACCGCTCGTACCCGGGTCGGTCGCGGTGACGGCTCCAAGGGCAAGACCGCCGGCCGCGGTACCAAGGGCACCAAGGCCCGCAAGAACGTGCCGGCGACCTTCGAGGGCGGCCAGATGCCGATTCACATGCGGCTGCCCAAGCTCAAGGGATTCCGGAATCGGTTCCGCACCGAGTACGAGATCGTCAACGTCGGCGACATCAACCGGCTGTTCCCGCAGGGCGGTTCCATCGGTGTGGACGACCTGGTGGCCAAGGGTGCGGTTCGCCGGAACTCTCTGGTCAAGGTCCTCGGCGACGGCAAGCTGACCGTCAAGGTCGACCTGTCCGCGCACAAGTTCAGCGGCAGCGCGCGCGAGAAGATCACCGCCGCGGGCGGCTCGGTCACCGAGCTTTAGTCTGGAGCCAATAGCCGCGCTCACGGCTGCGGAATAACCTCCGCGGCAAGGCGTTCCATCTGCTCGCGGTTCTCCGGGACGTCGGCGCCGACCGGATTCAGCAGCAGCATCTCCGCGCCGGCGTCGATGACCTCGCGCAGCCCGCGTGCCACGTCGTCGGGTGTGCCCGACACCGGAACCGAATCGACTCCGGGCATCTCGCCGTAGATGCGATGCAGCCCGTCGAGCACCCGCTCGCGGGCCCGCGCCGCATCGTCGTCGACCATCAAATAGACCCGTTTGCCAATGCTGAAGTGCGCGGGGTCTTTCCGTTGTTCGTCGAGTTCACGGCGCACCACGGTGACGGCCCCGGCGAACGCCTCGGTGGTCGACGAGCCCGCGCCCAGGAATGAGTCACCGTGGCGCACCGCCCTGGCCAGCGCCTTGGGCGCGAGGCCACCGAACCAGATCGGCGGATGCGGCCGCTGCACCGGCTTGGGCTGGATGGGCAGATCGTCGACCTCGCGGAACCGCCCGTGAAACGTCACCCTGGGTTCGTCGGACCAGGCCGCCTTCATCAGCTCCAGGCCCTCGGTGAAATACGAGATGTACGTTGCCTTCTCGACGCCGAACGCGGCGAATCGGCGGAAGCCGCCGCCGGTTCCGACGCCAATGTCCAGCCGCCCATGGCTGAGCCGGTCGACGGCGGTCGCTGCCGAGGCGAGCTGGAGCGGGTCGTGCAATGACGTCACGAGGACGGCGACGCCCAGGCGCAGCCGCTCGGTGCAGGCGGCGCAATACGCCAGCAGCTCCAATGGCGCCAGCAGCGGAGCATTACCAATGGTCTGCTCGAGCACCCAGCCGCCCTCGAACCCGAGCTCCTCGGCGCGGGCAAGGTAGGAACGAAGACCGGGGGCGTCGAAGCCGTCGTAATCGAATTGGGGGATGGCGATGGAGAACCTCACCCGACCACCGTACGGCGGCCAATCGGTACCCTGCACAGTATGTTCGCCTTCCTGCCCTCCATTCCCGGGATCGACGACGTCCGTGCCCTGGCCGGCCGGGTCGACACGGCCCGCCACCACGGCGTACCCAACGGCTGCGTGCTCGAGTTCGATCTGCGCTCGGTGCCGCCGGAGACGACGGGCTTTGACCCGCTGGCGATGATCACCGGGGCCAGCCGCCAGATGGCGCTGCGCGAAACCATCGCCGCGATCCACCGTGCCGCCAGGGACCCGCGTGTCGCCGGGCTGATTGCCCGCGTGCAGCTCGCGGCGTCGCCACCGGCGGCGGTCCAGGAGCTGCGGGAGGCGATCGCGGCTTTCAGCGCGGTCAAGCCGTCGCTGGCCTGGGCCGAGACCTACCCGGGCACGCTGTCCTACTACCTGGCTTCGGCGTTCGGTGAGGTCTGGATGCAGCCCTCGGGAAGCGTCGGGCTGATCGGCTTCGCGAGCAACGCCATGTTTTTGCGCGACGCGCTCGACAAGGCGGGGATCGAGGCCCAATTCGTAGCGCGAGGCGAATACAAGTCGGCCGCAAACCTTTTCACCGAAGGCGGCTTCACCGACGCCCACCGCGAGGCTGTCACCCGGATGCTGGAAAGCCTGCAGGAACAGGTGTGGCAGGCGGTCGCCCAATCGCGCAAGATCGAGCCGGAGGCGCTCGACGCGTTGGCCGACCGGGGACCACTGTTACGCGAGGACGCGGTGGCCTCGGGCCTGGTCGACCGGATCGGATTCCGCGACGAGGCCTATGCCCGAATCGCGGAACTGGTTGGTGTCGAGGATGTTTCGGATGAAAAGGCTCCCCCTCGGCTCTACTTGGCGCGCTACGCCGGTGCGGCCCGGTCACGACTGACGCCACCCGTGCCGTCGGTCCCGGGCCACCGGTCCAAGCCGACGTTCGCCGTGATCACCGTCGACGGCACGATCGTCAACGGACGCGGTGGCCCCCAATTCCTGCCGCTCGGCACTCCTAACGCCGGTGGCGACACCATCGCGGCGGCGCTGCGGGAGGCCGCCGCCGACGATTCGGTGTCCGCGATCGTGCTGCGGGTGGACAGTCCCGGGGGATCGGTCACCGCGTCGGAGACCATCTGGCGCGAGGTGAAAAGGGCCCGCGAACGCGGCAAGCCGGTGGTGGCGTCGATGGGAGCGGTGGCCGCCTCCGGCGGCTACTACGCCGCGGTGGGCGCCGACGCGATCGTGGCCAATCCGGGCACGATCACCGGCTCGATCGGCGTGATCTCCGGCAAGCTGGTGGTTCGCGACCTGAAGGCTCGCCTGGGAGTCGCGTCGGATACCGTGCGCACCAACGCCAACGCCGACGCCTGGTCGGTCGACACGCCGTTTACGCCGGAGCAGCGGGCGCATCGAGAGGCCGAGGCGGACCTGCTCTACGCCGACTTCGTCGAACGGGTCGCCGCGGGCCGCAACTTGAGCACCGAAGCCGTGGATGTCGTTGCCCGAGGACGGGTCTGGACCGGCGCCGACGCCATCGAGCGTGGCCTAGTCGACGAACTCGGCGGGTTCCGGACCGCAGTGCGCCGGGCCAAAGTCCTGGCCGGTCTGGACGAGGACACCGAGGTCCGCGTCGTCAGCTATCCGGGTTCGTCGCTGCTGGACGTGCTGCGACCGCGGGCCTCGTCGCAACCGGCGGCCGCGTCGCTGCCCGATGCGCTGGGCGCACTGCTCGGCCGCTCGATCGCCGGGATCCTGGACAACGTCGAGCAGACGCTGGGCGGTGCCAGCGCGTTGTGGCTGGGTAGGGCGCGCTTCTAGCCGATTGTTAGCCGGCGAGGCTGCCGCTGATGAAGATGATCTCGCCGAGCGGGTCGTCGTGCTCCGCGGCGGGCACCTCGATGTCGTGCCGCTTGAACAGTTCGGTTCGCGTGACGCTCTCGACGTCCCACCCCTTGGACCGCAGATAGTCGACGACGTGGTTGCGTTCGCCGGCATAGACCAGCGACGCCATGTCGACGTCCACGCCGTGGTCGCGGAACGCGCCGGACATCTGCCGCACCCGGTCGGCGTCGAAATCGATTATGCCGGGCACGAATTCGGTGGCGATCGCACTCCCCGGCGCGCTGAGCGCGGTGATGTTGTCGAACAACCGGTCCTGGGCCTCCGGCGGCAGGTAGATCAGCAGGCCCTCGGCCAACCACGCGGTCGGCGCCGTCGTGTCCAGTCCGGCCGCCTTCAGCGCGGCCGGCCAGTCTTGCCGCAGATCGATGGCGATGGTGCGACGGGTGACGGCCGGTTCGGCACCGATGCCGGCCAGCGTGGTGGTCTTGAACTCGATCACCTGCGGCTGGTCGATCTCGTAGACCACCGTGCCGTCCGGCCACGGCAGCCGGTAGGCGCGCGAGTCCAACCCGGATGCGAGTATTACCACTTGCCGCACCCCGGTGCCGGTGGCGTCGATGAAGTAATCGTCGAAATACTTGGTGCGCACCGCCATTCCGTCGGTCAGCGCCTGAACACGCTCCGGTGAGGCGTTCTCGATCGCGTCGAGGTCGAGCTCGCCGTCCATCATCTTGGTGAAGAAATCCAGCCCCACCGCGCGCACCAGCGGTTCGGCGAACGGATCGTTGATCAGGCCGCGGGGGTCCCTCGTTGCCATCGCGCGCCCGGCCGCGACAAAGGTTGCGGTCGCGCCCACGCTGGACGCCAGGTCCCAGTTATCGTCGTGCGCGCGTGGCATGGAAAGAGCCTAGCCAACCCCTACTTGAGGGTGGCGTCGACGTAGCTCAGCTCGCCGAAGGTGGCTGCCATCTCGTCTTCGGGGAACTCAAACCCGTTGCGCGCATACAACTTCCGGGCGGGATGGGGCGTCACCTGCCACCCGTGGGTGGTGAGGTAGTCGAGGACGACGTTGCGCTCGCCCCGGTAGAAGAGGTCGGCCGCGTTGAGGTCGAAGCCGAAGCGCTGCCACCGCTCGCTGATGCGCTGCAAGCGCTCATCGGAGAACGCGTTCGGGTCGGGCACGTGTTCGGTGGCCAGCCGGCTGCCCGGGGCGCTCAGCGCGGTGACGTTGTCGAACAGTCGGTCCTGGGCCTCGGGAGGCAGGTAGGGCAGCAGCCCTTCCGCGCTCCACGCGGTCGGTTGCGTGACGTCAAAGCCGCCGTCGGCCAACGCCGCAGGCCAGTCGTCCCGCAGGTCGATGGCGATCGCGCGGCGGTCGGCGGTCGGGGCGGCGCCGAGGTCGGCCAGCGTGTGGGTCTTGAACGCGATGACCTGCGGCTGGTCGATCTCGTAGACCACCGTGCCCGCCGGCCACCGCAATCGGTAGGCCCTGGTGTCCAGTCCGGAGGCCAGGATCACCGCCTGCCGCACACCGTCTTCGGTGGCGCCGGTGAAGAAGTCGTCGAAAAACCGGGTGCGGACCGCGATCTGCTCTCTCCGGGCCTTACGGTTGAACAGCGGGTCGTCCTCGAAATCGATCTCGCCGTCGATGATGCGGACGAAGAGGTCCAACCCCACGGCGCGGACCAGCGGGTCGGCCAGCGGATCGTCAAGTAGCGCATCGGGTCCCTGCGACGCCACGGCGCGGGATGCCGCGACCATGGTGGCCGTGGCTCCCACGCTGGCCGCCGGCCCCCAGCTGTCACCTTCGGTGCGTCCCGTGTTGATGGTCATTCGAATGGCTCCTATTTCGCGTTCTTGTTCAGCGTGCCACGGACGTAGAGCAAGTCGCCCATGCGCATGTCGTCGTCGTCGAGCGGCGGAAGATCGTTGACCGAGAACAGGTCTCGGATGCTGACGCCGTTCAGCGCCCAACCGCGGTCGCTCAGGTAGGGAGCCGCCTCGTTGCGGTCTCCGAAGTAGACGAGCCCGGCCATGTCCAGGTCGAAACCGTGCGCGCGCCAGCGCTCGGAGATGCGCTGCATGCGTTCCCTCATCTTGTCCTCGTCCCCGGGCTCGGGGTTGGGCGCGCTCTCGGTGGCCAGCCGGCTGCCCGGCGCGCTGAGTTCGGTGATGGTGTCGAGCAGGCGGTCCTGCGCCTCCGGGGGCAGGTAGCCGAGCAGGCCCTCGGCGCTCCACGCCGTTGGCTGGGTCGGGTCGAACCCGGCGCCGCGCAGCGCGGCCGGCCAGTCGTCGCGCAGATCGACGGCCACCACCCGCCGGTCGACGGTGGGCGCGGCGCCCAGCTCGGCCAGCGTGCGGGACTTGAACTCGATGACCTGTGGCTGGTCGACCTCGTAAACCGCGGTCCCGGCAGGCCAGGCCAGCCGGTACGCGCGGGAATCCAGCCCCGACGCCAGGATCACGGCCTGCTTGATGCCCGCCCGCGTCGCGCCCAGGAAGAACTCGTCGAAGAATTTGGTGCGCACCGCCATGTTGTCGGCCATGCGGGACATCGCCCCGGCGGATCCCGCAGCTCCGTCGTGCACGTCGTTCAGGTCGTTCGGGTCAACTTGGCCGGTCGCCAGCCGGGTCAGGAGGTCCACGCCGACGGCCCGGACCAGCGGCTCGGCGAACGGGTCGTTGATCAGCGGACGATCGGCGCGGGTTGCCACCGCGCGGGCCGCCGCGACCATGGTCGCGGTCACCCCGACGCTGGATGCCAGGTCCCAGGTGTCACCCTCATACCTGGTTGAAGTCATGTTTGCCCCGTTCGGAAGTAGTTAAGCTAATATTTAGCCAATATAACAAGCTTCTACCACTGTACGCTTCCTCCGATTCGCGGCAACCTTGACTGATGGCGTACGCGGCGGCGGGTAAACGGGTGCTCATCACGGGCGCCTCGTCGGGTTTGGGGGCGGCCCTGGCTCGGCAGCTGGCGGGGCGACAAGCGGTGGTGGGGCTGATCGCCCGCCGGCGGGATCGCCTGGCCGAGGTGCTGGCCGACTCCCGGCGGACCTCGCCGGAATCGGCGATGTGGGTGGCCGACCTGGCGGACACGTCGGCGCTGCGCGACCTGGCGCACCAGGCCTGGGATGCGCTCGGCGGCATCGATGTGCTGATCAACAACGCCGCCGTCCCGAAGCGGCGGCCGGTCACCGCACTGGATCCGGACGAGGTCGAGGACGTCATGCGGGTCAACTTTTTCGCCCCGATGCGGCTGACGCTGGCCCTGTTGCCGCGGATGCTCCAGCGCGGTTCGGGGATGATCGTCAACGTGTCGAGCGTCGGCGGCCGGCTCGGCATCATCCACGAAACCGCGTACTGCGCAAGCAAATTCGCGCTGTGTGGCTGGAGCGAGGCGATGGCCGTGGACCTGCACGGCAGCGGGATCTCGGTGAAGCTGATCGAGCCGGGCCCGGTCGACACCGAGATCTGGGACCAGCCGGGCAGCGAGGAACCCCTCTACCAGGGGCCCAAGGTCGCCGCCGACGATGTGGCCGAAGGGATCATCGAGGCCCTGGGCGGCGACAAGTTCGAGCACTACGTGCCCGACATGAAAGCGGTGGTCGACGTCAAGAACGCCGACATCGACACGTTCATCGCCGGCGTCGCGGGTCTGGCGCCGCGATGAAGGCGCTCGTCTACGGCGTGCCGCCCGAGCCTTTCGCGGTTCCCGAGGACGCCAACACGCTGACGCAGAACCTGGCCCGCACCCCGACCGCGCTGCGGGACGTGCCGGAGCCGCAACTGCCGCACGAGGACTGGGTGATCACCCAACCGCGGCTGACCGGCATCTGCGGGTCGGACTCCAAGCAGATCCTGATGGATTTCGGTGAGGGCGACGCCGACAACGCCATGTCATCCTTCTGTTCCTTCCCGCAAGTCATGGGCCACGAGGTGGTCGCCGACGTGGTCGCGCTGGGTCCGAAGGCCCGGGGATTGGAGGTGGGGCAGCGGGTGGTGCTCAACCCATGGCTGTCCTGCGGGCCGCGCGGCATCGAGCCGCCCTGTCCGGCCTGCGAAAGCGGCGACTACAGCCTGTGCTGGAGCTTCACCGACGGCGACATCAAGCCCGGCATCCACACCGGGGTGTCGGCCGACGTGACGGGCGGCTACGCCGAACTGATGCCGGCCCACGACAGCATGCTGTTTGGCGTTCCGGACTCTGTGCCCGACGAGCTCGCGGTCTTCGCCGACCCGTTTTCGGTGTCCTTGCACGCGATCACCCGCCATCCCCCGCCCCGCTCGGCCCGGGCCCTGGTGTACGGCGCCGGCTCGCTGGGGCTGTGCGCGGTCGCGATCCTGCGGGCGCTCTACCCCGATGTGGCCGTCGCGGTGGTCGCGCGGTTCGAAGCCCAGGCCGAGCTGGCCCGCCGGTTCGGGGCCGCATTGGTGCTGGAGCACGAACCGCGCCTGGCGGTCATCGAGGAGCTGGTCGCCTGGGGCGGTGGCCGGTTGCGCCAACCGCTGCTGGGCCTGCCGATGGCTCATCCCGGAGCCGTCGACGTGGTCTACGACACCGTCGGCAAGCCGGAGACCTTCGAGGTCGGGGTGCGGGTCCTGCGCTCCCGCGGGACCCTGGTGAAGGCCGGCGTCCATGCGCCCGGCCGCTGGGAGTGGAGTCCCTTGTATTTCAAGGAGATCAGCTGGGTGGGGTCCAACGCCTTTGGATTCGAGGAGGTCGACGGGCAGCGCAAGCACGCCATCGCCCACTACCTCGACTTGGCCGCCGCGGGCCGGGTGGACTTGCGCCCCATGCTGACCCACACCTTCCGGCTCGGGCGGTGGCGTGAGGCCTTCCTGGCGATCGCCAACCAGCGCGAGAGCGGCGCCGTCAAGGTCGCTGTCGATCAGCGCTAGGCGGCACGTTGCGCACTCCATGGATTGCGATGCCGATGGCGCGTTCGACCGCGACGCGCAGTTGTTCGGTGGTATCGCCTTCTTGCAGGCAAACGAGTGCGGCCGCAATCGCCGCGCCCATGACCGATCCGATAACGGCGGCGGCGGCCGCCAGGTCGAGCGCGTCCGGGTAGGCGTGCTGCAGCGCTCGGGCCAGTTGTGTTTCGGCAAGAAAGTAGCGGTGCAGGGTGGCCGCTTGCACGGCGGGCACCGACATGATCATGGGCAGCCGCACCGCCGCCAGGCCACCGTCGACTTCCTGGGTGAGGGCATCGGCCAGCATGTGCCGCATCGCCGCCACCAGGATGTCAGCCATCCGGTCATCGGCCCCGCGTTGCTCGATGAGGGCCACCGCGGCGTCGATGCGGTGCGATAGGTGAGGGAAGAGGACCTCGTCCTTGCTGGTGAAGTAGTTGAAGAATGTCTTCGTGGAAACGTCCGCGGCTAAGGCGATCTCGGCGACCGTGGTCTGCTCGTAGCCCTTCTCCTCGAACAACCGCATTGCCGCGTTGATCAGTTGCTGCCTGGTGTGCTGGCGCTTGCGTTCTCGCAGGCCCATCCCGTTGGCTGTCACCACTTCTCCAAAACGTACATCTGATGTAATCTTACAGCTAATGTAATCATACTAGACCTCGCCGGAGAGGGCCGGTCATGCAGCGGTTTGCGAGCGCGGTGGCGATCGTCACCGGCGGTGGAATGGGTTTGGGCGAGGCGCTGAGCGAGGAGCTCGGGCGGCAAGGCGCGACGGTTGTGGTCGCCGATATCGACGGGGACGCCGCACGTCAGGTAGCGGGCCGCCTGGAGCAAAGCGGCACACCCGCGCGTGCCGTGCGGGTCGACGTGGCCAATGAAGCCGAGGTGGCGCAGCTGATCGAGAGCACCGTGGCCGAATACGGACGCGTCGACTACATGATCAACAATGCCGGCATCGCGATCGGCGGGGATTCTCGCGACCTTTCTGTGCAGCAGTGGCGTCGCGTGCTCGATGTCGACCTGCTGGGTGTGATGTATGGAACGGTGCACGCGTATCAGCTAATGGCGCGCCAGGGTCATGGGCACATCGTTAACATTTCCTCGCTCAGCGGGCTCGTTCCCCAGCCTGGCAATGCTGCGTACTGCACGAGCAAGCATGGGATCGTGGGGCTTTCGCTTTCGCTGCGGGCCGAGGGAGCAGACCTCGGCGTGAAAGTCAGTGCGGCATGTCCGGGCGACATGAAAACGAAAATCTACGACAACATGGTCGTGGTCAATATGCCGCGCGAGCAGGTGGCGACGTTAAGTCGGCGCACCCACTATCTGATGCCCCAGATGAGCGCCGATGCTGCCGCTCGCGCGATCCTGCGCGGTGTGGGCCGCAATCGGCCGCTGATCGTGTTTCCCACTGCGGTTCAAGTCATCTGGCACTTGAATCGCCTATTCCCGGGCCTGCTAGATCGGGTCAACATCCATCGCATGAGACTGTTCCGCAGCCTTCGAGACGTCCCCGGTTGACGAGGGGCGCACGGCGCGATAGTAGGTGAGCCGTCCAACGAACCGTTGCCGGTGCGTGGCGACCGGGGCACAGTCGAACCCGGCCCCGCGCAGCAGTCGCGGAATCGCATCGCCGAGGTTGCCGGCCGCGTGGTGACTGCGCATGACGAGCCGCGCCGCCAGGCCGTCGCCGGGGGTCATGTCGCCGCCGATATCGACCAGGTGCAGTCTGCCGCCGGGACGAAGGACCCGGAAGAGCTCGGCCGCCGCGGCGGGTTTCGCGTCGTCGCCGAGATGGTGCAGCATCATCGACGACAGCACCCGGTCGAATTCGCCGTCGGCGTAGGGCAGCCGCTGGGCGTAGCCGCGCTCGAAACGGATTCGGTTCGACTTTCGCCGCGCCCGCTCAAGCGCCAGCGGGTCGGGATCGCATCCGATCGCTTCCAGGTGGGGGTGGGCGCGTTTGGCCCGGATGATGAGATTTCCAGTGCCGCAGCCGATTTCCAGGACACGACGGCACTCGGCGAGTTCGGCCTGCCCGATGAGAGCCTCGTAGACCTTTTTCATGCCCAGCAGGCGGGACAGCACGTCGTAGCCGGGAAGCAGCGCATCGTGGCCGGCGGCGGGCAGGTAATCATGTGGATGATGTTTCGTCACATAAGCCATGGTGAACCGCTGCGCTGGCCGAGAATTGGGTGATCCTCGGTAAAAATAGGACTATTTTTGGCGACATGACGCGACCGGCTCGGATGACTCGGCACCGCGCGGGGGTGCCGATCTATGAATATCGGACCGATCCGGACACGCCTCCGGTGTCGGTGGTGCGGTCCGGTCCCGAGGATTTCGTCGAACGCGGTCGCCACATTCACGACTTCCCGGCGCTCTGGTACCTTCCCGCGGCGGGGCTGGTCCACGTGGCGGCCGCGGGCCAGGTGCTCGACCCGGGGCGGCTCGAGCATCGCGACGCCGGTGTTGCGGTGTTCTTCGACCCCGCCGCGCTCGGCGAGGACGGCCGATCGCCGTGGCCGGCATGGCGGGCGCACCCGCTGCTGTTCCCGTTCCTGCACGGACAGGCCGGCGGGATACTGCGCCTGGAGGTGCCCGCGACCCGCCGGTCGGCGTGGGACGCCGCGATCCGCTCAATCGAAACGGAACTGGGCACGCGGCAGGACGGTTATCGGCAGGCGGCCCTGGCCCACCTGACGCTGTTGCTGATCGACCTGGCGCGGCTGGCCCGCCCGGTGGTGGCCGAGCTGCGGCGCAGTGGCGAACCACTGCTGGCCGAGGTGTTCGAGGTGATCGACCGGCGGCACGCCGAGCCAGTGTCGCTGCGCGATGTCGCTGGCGAACTCGGCATGACCCCGGGACACCTGACCACCGTGGTGCGGCGCGGCACCGGACGCACCGTCGGGGAGTGGATCATTGAACGCCGCATGGCCACGGCCCGGGAGTTGCTGGCTCAAACGGACCTTCCGGTCGCAGAGGTAGCCAGGCGAGTCGGGATCGCCGATCCCGGCTATTTCAGCCGACTGTTCGGCCGCACGCACGGCACCTCGCCCCGCGAGTGGCGCGGTCGGCCGCTGCGGTAGGGACTCCGCGATTCAGACCGTCAGTGCGCCCTGGGATCCGGTGATGGGCAAGTCAATCGGGGTGATGATGCCCGGTGGCGCATCGCAGACGAACGGTATGGCGTTGACCGCCGCGACCGCGGTGCTATCCATCAACACGGTCATCACGTCCTCTCCAGGGTTGCCGAACCGGATCGTCGCGTCGACGCGTGGCTGGCCTTCGATCACCACGCTGAACCCCTCGGGGTCGCTCCATTGCGGATCGAGTGCGTCGTTGCTCATGGTCCAGCAGATGGCCAGCTCGACCACCGGGCGACCGCCGCGATGACCGCGATAGGTGCGGCGCTGGCCGCCGACGGTGCCGGCGGCGTAGTCCGCCCACCCCAGATTCAGATCGCGGGTCAGTACCGCGGGCTCGATGAATGCGTCCTTGGAGTCGAGTTCGGCACCCAGCATTTCCGCAATCATGTCCAGCGTCTCGAAGTAGCCGAGGCCGTATCGTTGCGTCTCCGGGTCGATTTGCGTCACCCGCTGACGCGGCGGCTTGCCAAATCCCAGCACTGTCCAGGCTTCCCGCACGGGGTAGGTGGTGCAGTCCAACGTTTCGACGAGCTTGACGCTGTGCACCTGTCGGCAGGCACCGGTGAGGAAGCCGGCGAAGACATTGATGAAGCCCGGCTCGAATCCTGTTCCCAGGAAGGTGGCACGTCCCTCTTGGGCCGCCACCTCGAGCGCCGCACGCTCGGCCGGGTGGTGGGTGCCGGTGAGGAAATCTCCCGTGGTGACCACATTGATGCCCTGGCGCAGCAGCCTGGCCACCAGCTCGTGGTCGATGACGCGAGGCATATAGTTCACGCAATCCGGCTCAAGCTCGATCAGCGCATCGACATCGCTGGTCGCGGCAATGCCGATCGGGGGTCGACCGGCGAGCACGCCCGCGTCGCACCCCACTTTGTCCGAGCCGAAGGCGTGGACGCCCACGACGTCCAAGTCGCCGCGGTCGAGCAGGATGCCGAGAGCCCGCCTGCCGATGTTGCCGGTTGACCACTGAACTACCCGGTACCGCGCCATGCCCAACCGTAACCGTTGACAGCAGAACTCCGTAGCCGGCTAAGTCACTTGCGCCACAGGCGTGTCCATCCGGGGGAACACCCCTTTTGCCGTCTCCGAGCGACAACCGTGCGCACGTGCACCGCAGGATGGCAGCGCCCGGCCACTGCTCGCCGACCGACCCAGGCGCGAGTGTGAACTGAGCGACGGCGTCACGGCGTGTCGCGTCGTGAATTTCACAGTCGGCACGTCCGGAACCGTTGCCTGTCAGAGGGATTGGATGTCCAACCAGTGGTCGATTTCGAATTGGTCCGCGACGGCGCGGATCGTGGCGCCACCGCGGCCGGGGTAGTGCGCGGGTACCACGGCGGCCTTCGCTTGGACGGCCTCGGTGAATATCCGGCGGCGCGTAACCGCGGCGGCGGGGGCGTCCACGTCGAAGGCGCAGGCGTCGGCGGGTCGGCGCAGCTGCAGCGGGCTGTGGGTCAGATCGCCGACGAAAACCGCCGGCTCACCCGCATCCAGCCACAGCACCGAGGAGCCCGGCGTGTGTCCGGGGGCGGGCCGCAGCCCCAGCGACTGACTGATCTTGTGGTCGTTCGACCATTGGACGAGCTGTCCCGCCTCGTCGATGGGTAGAACGCTGTCCGCGAACACGAGCTGGTTGCCGCGCTGCTGGGCCTGTTCCTCCTCGCTGCGCGGCGATTCCCTCGCCGCCGGTCCGTCGGGCTCGAAGTGGTGGTAGTCGGCGGCCGGCACCACGTATCGGGCGTTCGGAAACGTCGGCACCCACGTGTCGTTCTCGAGCATGGTGTTCCACCCGACATGGTCGGAGTGGATGTGGGTGTTGACCACCACGTCCACCGCGGTGCGGTCGATGCCCGCCGACCGAAGCGCCGCCAGGAACCCGGTGTTCAGGTGATCCAGCGGCGGCATGTGCGGGCGTTGGCGATCGTTGCCCACCCCGGTGTCCACGACGACGGTCAGCCCGTCGACCTCGATCACCCAGCTCTGGATGGCGATGTGCCACTGATCGGTGTCGGGATCGAAGAAGTCCGGCACCAGCAGGTCGGCGTTGTCCCGCCACCCCGACGACGGCGTTTGCTGGAAAAAGCGGGTTCCAAGGTCGAATTGAAGTTCCAGCACCCGTGCCACGCTCGCGTGGCCGAACCGGACCCGGCGCATCAGGCGTTGGCGCGCAGATAGCTGTACACGCCGGCAAAATTGCGGTTCACGTCGTCGGGGATCGGCACCGGACCACCGAGAGCCCTTGCGCCCCAGACGATTTGGGCGGTCCGCTCGACCAGGGCGGTGACGTGCAGGACCTTGTCGGGTCGCGGGCCCACCGCCACCAGGCCGTGGTTGGCGATCAGCGCGGCGGCCCGGCCCTCGAGCGCCTTGACCGCGTTGGCGCCGACCTCGGGCGTGCCGGACGCGGCATACTCGGTGCACCGAACCTCCCCGCCGCAGTAGACGGCGAACTCGTCGATGCAGGCCGGAATCGGCTCGTGCGCAATGGCGAACATGGTCGCCCACACCGGATGGCTGTGGATCACGCTGCCGATGTCGTCGAACGCCCGGTAGCACGCCAGGTGCAGCTTCATCTCCGACGATGGCGAGCGACCGTCCGCGGCGTGCAGCACCGCGCCTTCCGGGTCGACCAGGGCGAGGTCGTCGAGCTGCATGTCGCGATAGTCGACCGACGACGGCGTGATGACGATGTTGCCGTCGGAGCGGCGCGCGGAGATGTTGCCCGCGGTTCCTTCGACCAGGCCCCGGCGCAGCATGTCCTTGGCGGCGTCCAGCACCGCGTTTTCCGGGTTGGCGACGGATTTCACGATTGTCATGAGCCGAGCACCTCCGGGTTGACGATATGGGCGGGCGCCTTGCCCGTCAGCAGCGCTTCCAGGTCGTCGGCCACCATCTGCGCCTGCCGAGCCTCAGTGTTCCACGTGGCGCCCCCGATGTGAGGGGTCAGGACGACGTTGGGCATTCCCACCAACGGGTGGTCGGTGGGCAGCCATTCGCCCACGAAGTGGTCCAGGCCCGCGGCGGCGACCTTACCGCCGCGGAGCGCGTCGACGAGTGCGTCGGTGTCGTGCAGCTGGGCCCGGGCGGTGTTGAGGAAGACGACGCCGTCGCGCATGGCCGCGAACTGCTGCGCGCCGATCATGCCGACGGTCGCGTCGGTGACGGGCGCGTGCAGGGACACCACGTCGGCCTCGGCCAGCAGCTCGTCGAGACTATGGCGGGCCTCGTCGTTGTACGGGTCGTGTGCGATGACCCGCATGCCCAACCCGGACAGCCGCCACTGCAGCGCCCGGCCGACGGCGCCGAGGCCCACCAGCCCCGCGGTGCGTCCCGCGATCTCCCAGCCGCGGAACCGCTGATAGGGAATGCTGCGGTCGCGAAACATGTTGCCGCTGCGGACATCCGCGTCGGCGGTCAGCAGGTGGCGGGTGGCGGCCAACAGCAGCGCCACCGCCATCTCGGCGACCGCATCGGCGTTGCGGGCCGGGGTATTCAGCACCGGGATGCCGGCCGCGGTGGCCCCGCCGACGTCGACGTTGTTCGGGTCCCCGCGGGTGGATGCGATCGCGCGCAAGCCCAGGTCGAACACCGGACCGCGCACCGAGTCGCTTTCCACCACAACGACATCGGCGGCCTCGCCCGCGATCCGCTCGGCCAGCTGCTCGGCGCTGTAGATCCGCATCGGGGTCTGTTCGAGCCAGGGGTCATAGACCACGTCGGCCAGTTGCCGGAGCTTGGCGAACCCCGGCCCACGCAGCGGCGCGGTCACCAAGGCGCGCGGTCTTGACGTCACGAACCCCAATGCTGGCGTACGGTGACGCCCGTGTCACGCGAAGACGTCACAATCGGCATCGATGTCGGCAGCACCGCCGTCAAGGCGGTGGCCGCCGACGCCGACGGCCGGGTGACGGCGCGGGTCCGCATTCCGCACGAGCTGCGGGTGCCGGCGCCCGATCGGCTGGAGCACGACGCGGACGAGGCCTGGCGCCGAGGTCCGGTGGCGGCTCTGGAGAGGTTGGTCCCGGGGCCCAACGTCCGCGCGGTGGCCGTCTCCGCGATGGTGCCTTCGCTGACCGCCGTCGACCCCGCGGGCAGGCCGCTGACCCCGGGACTGCTGTACGGCGACGGCAGGGGCCGGGTACCGGGCGCCGACAACCAGCCGCTTCCGGCGCTGGGCGAGGCCGCCGAGTTCCTGCGCTGGACGGCCGCCCAGGCGCCCGGCGCGGCCGGGTACTGGCCCGCGCCCGCGGTGGCCAACCACGCCCTGGCGGGCGAGTCGGTGATCGACGTCGCCACCGCCGCCACCGCCTTCCCCCTGTTCGACGGGACCGGCTGGAACCCGGCGGCCTGCGCCGAGCGCGGCGCCGCCGTCGAGCAGATGCCGCGGGTGGAGACGATCGGAACGGCCGCCGGGCAGCTCCCTCGGAGCCGGGCCGTGCTGGCGATCGGCGCCATCGACGCGCTGTGCGAACAGATCGTGGCCGGCGCGGACCGCGACGGCGACGTGCTGGTGCTGTGCGGAACCACCCTGATCGTGTGGAACACCATCCCCGAAGCGCGGCAGGTGCCGGGCCTGTGGACCATCCCGCACACCGCCTCGGGTAAGAGCCAGATCGGGGGAGCCAGCAACGCGGGCGGGCTGTTCCTCGGCTGGGTGGACCGTGTTGTCGGGCCCGGCGACCCGACGGCCGTCGATCCGCGGCGGGTGCCCGTGTGGTCGCCGTACATACGGGGGGAGCGCACGCCGTTCCACGACCCGGATCGTCGGGCCGTGCTCGACGCCCTGGATCTCACGCACGACGCCGCCTCGCTGCGGAGGGCCGCATACGAGGCGTCGGGCTTCGTCGTCCGTCAGCTCATCGAGCTGGGCGGGGCGCCGGTGGCGCGCATCGTGGCCTCCGGTGGCGGCACCCGGGTCGGGCCGTGGATGCAGGCCATCGCCGACGCCACCGGGCGCCCCGTGGAGGTGTCCGCGGTGGCCGAGGGGGCGGCGCTGGGGGCGGCCTTCCTGGGGCGCATGGCGGCCGGCCTGGAAGCGTCGATCGCCGATGCCGCGCGCTGGGCCGGCATCGAGCGCGTCGTCGAGCCCGATCCGGCCTGGGCGCGAGCGGTCGAAGACCGCTACCAACGATTCCTGGAGCTGGGAAGCCGAAGATCTAGCGCGATACCTCCGGTGGCGTTCTAGGCTTGTGCAATGACTGACCAGGACCGCAAAGCTGCCCGGCGAGAGATCGCAGACACCCTGTTGAAGGCTCTCGAACGCCGGCACGAAATCGCCGACGTCGTGGTGGAGTCCGAGAACAAGGCGGCCGCGGTCGAGGCGATCGTGCGTTTGCTCGACACGTCCCACGTGGCCGCCGACGCGGTGATGAGGATGTCCTTCGATCAGCTCACCATCGACTCCCGGCGCAAGATCCTGGCCGAGCTCGAGGACCTGAACAAGCAGCTGAGCTTCACCCTCGGCGAGCGTCCGGCAAGCTTGGGGGAGACCCTCGAGCTTCGGCCCTTCTCCGCCGGGGACGACCGCGACATCTTCGCCGCCCGCACCGAGGACGTGGGCTCCGCGGGCGATGGGTCCGGCGGTCCGGCCGGCAACCTCGACGACGAGATCCGTGCGGCGCTGGGGCGCGTCGACGACGAGGAGGCCGCATGGTTCGTGGCCGTCGATTCGGGGCAGAAGGTCGGAATGGTCTTCGGCGAGCTCTTCGGCGGCGAAGTGAACGTGCGGATCTGGATTCACCCCGACCACCGCAAAAAGGGTTACGGCACCGCGGCATTGCGCAAGTCGCGTTCGGAAATGGCGTGGTGCTTCCCCGCGGTGCCGATGGTCGTGCGCGCGCCGGCCGCCAAACCCGGCTAGTGTCTTGAGTCATTAATTACGGTCCAGTTGGTAGACTGGGTTGTGCCCAGTCCGCAGGCTGCCGTGATCGTGTTGACCGATGCTGAACGTGCCGAGTTGGAGGGGTGGGCTCGGCGTCGAACAAGTGCTGCAGGGTTGGCGTTGCGGTCGCGAATTGTGTTGGCGGCCGCAGATGGTGAGTCAAATTCCGACCTGGCTGCCCGGATGGGAATCTCGCGGTCGACGGTGAAGCGGTGGCGTAATCGCTTTGTTGAGCAGCGCTGCGATGGACTGCTCGACGAGCCGCGGCCGGGAAGGCCTCGGGTGGTGGGCGATGCGCAGATCGAAGCGCTGATCGCCGCGACGTTGGAGACCACTCCTGTGGATGCCACGCACTGGTCGACGCGGTCGATGTCGGCCCACCTCGGGTTGAGTCAGTCGATGGTCTCGCGGGTATGGCGGGCGTTTGGATTGGCGCCGCACAAGCAGGATTCGTGGAAACTGTCCAAAGATCCGCTCTTCGTGGAGAAGGTCCGCGACATTGTGGGCCTCTATCTGGACCCGCCCGAGCGTGCCCTGGTGCTCTGTGTCGATGAAAAGACCCAGATCCAGGCGCTCAACCGTACCCAGCCGGTGTTTCCGATGCTGCCCGGTACGCCGGCGCGGGCCAGCCACGACTACGTTCGTTACGGCACGTCGAGCTTGTATGCCGCCCTGGACCTGGCCACCGGAAAGATTATCGGCTCCCTGCATGCCCGACACCGCTCCCAGGAGTTCCTGGCTTTTTTGAAAACGATCCACCAACAAGTGCCCGCGGACCTGGACTGCCACGTCGTTCTCGACAACGCCTCTACGCACAAGACTCCCGCGGTGAAGCGTTGGCTGACAACACATCCCCGGTTCGTCCTGCACTTCACCCCGACCAGCTCAAGCTGGCTCAACCTCGTGGAGCGCTGGTTCTCCGAGCTGACAACCAAGAAACTGCGCCGCGGCACCCACACCTCGGTCCGTCAACTCAATGCCGACATTCGCGCCTGGATCGACACCTGGAACGACAACCCGCGCCCCTACGTGTGGACCAAAACCGCCGACCAAATCCTGGCAAGCATCGGCAACTACTGCAACAGAATTAATGACTCACAACACTAGCCAGTCCTAGCCAGTCAGGGTTGCGGATACGTACTTGATGTCGCCGAACGTGACCATGGACGGCTGATCCGGGAACTCAAAACCGTTGTCGGCGTAGAGCTCTGGCGTGCTGTGCACCGTCGCCTGCCAGCCACGGCCGGCCAGGTAGGCCACCACGTCGTTGCGCTCGCCGGGGTAGACAAGGTCGGCCCAGTTGACGTTCAGTCCCAGGCGCCGCCAGCGCTCGCTGATCTCGCGACCCCGCTTCTCGATGCGGTCGCGGATGTTCGGCACGTAGCCGGTGCCCAGCCTGCTGCCGCCGGCACTGAGCGCGGTGATGTTGTCGAACAGGCGGTCCTGTGCGTCCGGTGGCAGATACCCCAGTAGCCCCTCGGCGATCCAGGCCGTCGGCGAAGCGGTGTCAAATCCGCTGTCGCGCAATGTCGCCGGCCAGTCGTCGCGCAGGTCGATGCCCACCGCTTTCAGGTCGGCGGCCGGAGTTGCGCCAAGGTCGGCCAGGGTGCGGGTCTTGAACTCGATCACCTTGGGCTGGTCGATCTCGTAGAGGACCATCCCGGCCGGCCACGGCAGCCGGTACGCGCGGGTGTCCAGCCCCGAGGCCAGGATGACCGCCTGGCGGATGCCGGCCCCGGCGGCGTCGAGAAAGAAGGAGTCGAAGAACCGGGTGCGAACCGCCATGCCTTCGCTGAGTCGCCGGGGAGTGAACGCCGGATCGTCGTCATCGTCGTCTGTGAGCTCGATTTCGCCGTTCATCATCCGGATGAAGGCCTCGACACCGACGGCGTTCACCAGCGGCTCGGCGAAGGGGTCGTCGATGAGCGGGTTCGGGCCCTTGGACGCCATCGCACGGCGGGCGGCCACCGCGGTGGCCGTCGCTCCCACGCTGGACGCCAGATCCCAGCTGTCGCCGTCAAACCGCTTGGTATCGCCGCTGTCGGTATCCGTCATGCGTGCCCCTTCAGCGCAGCGTCGCGGTGACGGCGATGATGTTCCGGAGCTGGGATTCCTCATCGTCTGGGAAGACGCGGCCGTAATCGGCGAAGAACTCCCGCCGTGGCCGGGTGCTCACCTGCCAGCCTCTATCGGTCAGGTAGTCGACGACATTGCTGCGCTCGCCGTCGAAGAACAGTCCCGACAGGTCGATGTCGCACCCCAGATTGGCCCACCGTTTGTTGAACTGCTGCGCGCGTTCGGTCATTGTCCGGCCGGAATCGCCGTGGTATTCGGTGGCCAGCTTGCTTCCGGGCGCGCTGAGCTCGGTGATGTTGTCGAACAGCCGGTCCTGGGCTTCGGGTGGAAGGTACATCAGCAAGCCCTCGGCGCTCCAGGACGTTGGCTGTATCGCGTCAAACCCGCTGCGGCGCAAGGCTTCCGGCCAGTCCTCCCGCAGATCTATGGCAACGGTTCGCCGGTCTGCGGCCGGGGCGGCGCCCAGGTTGGCCATCGCGGCGCTCTTGAACTCGACGACCTTGGGCTGATCGACCTCGTAGACCACGCTGCCGGGCGGCCAGGCCAGCCGGTAGGCGCGCGCGTCGAGGCCCGCGGCCAGAATCACCGATTGGCGGACACCGTCGCGGGCGGCATTGAGAAAGAAATCATCGAAGAACCGGGTGCGCACGGCGATCGAATCGGTCTCGAGCTGAAGGTCCCGCTCGCCGCCGTCTTCCGCCTCCGGGACTACCTCGCCGTCAACCAGGCGGATGAAGAAGTCGAGGCCGACCGCTTGCACCAGGGACGCCGCGTACGGGTCGTCGATGATCGCGTCGGTCTCCGAACTGGCCAGCGCGCGCGCCGCGGCGACCATCGTGGCCGTCGCGCCGACGCTGGAGGCCAGGTCCCAGGTGTCTTGATCGGTGCGTGTCATGGTGCTCCCATTTATTTAGCAAATGCAACGAACCAGCAGAACTTTACGCCTCCCAGCTGTCGGCTTCCTGTGTCCTCAAAGGCCCTTTGACAGGACCTGCCCAAATCAGCTGTTAGTCTCGTACACGGTTTGACGCGCGGCGCCGTACGTCCTGTCCTGCGGGTGTTAGGCGCGTGACGCAGGACGCAGGAGGAAGAGTGCTTTCGGCTTTCATCTCATCGCTGCGGACAGTCGACCTGAGACGGAAGATCCTCTTCACGCTTGGCATCGTCCTTCTCTATCGGGTCGGCGCCGCACTGCCCTCTCCGGGCGTGAATTACCCGAACGTGCAGCAGTGCATCAAGGAGGCCAGCGGCGGCGAGGCCGGCCAGATCTATTCGCTGATCAACCTGTTCTCCGGTGGTGCGCTGCTCAAGCTCACGGTATTCGCCGTCGGGGTGATGCCCTACATCACCGCCAGCATCATCGTGCAACTGCTGACCGTGGTCATCCCGCGCTTCGAGGAGTTACGCAAAGAGGGTCAAGCGGGCCAGGCGAAGATGACCCAGTACACCCGCTACCTGGCGATCGCGCTGGCCATCCTCCAGGCCACCAGCATCGTGGCTCTGGCGGCCAACGGCGGGCTGCTGCAGGGCTGCTCGCTGGACATCATCGCCGACCAGAGCATCTTCACCCTGGTCGTCATCGTGATGGTGATGACGGCCGGCGCGGCGCTGGTGATGTGGATGGGTGAGCTGATCACCGAACGCGGCATCGGCAACGGCATGTCGCTGCTGATCTTCGTCGGCATCGCGGCACGCATCCCCTCCGAAGGCAAAACCATCCTGGACAGCCGCGGCGGGGTCATCTTCGCCGCGGTCTGCGTGGCCGCGCTGATCATCATCGTCGGCGTGGTGTTCGTCGAGCAGGGCCAGCGCCGGATCCCGGTGCAATACGCCAAGCGCATGGTGGGCCGGCGCATGTACGGCGGAACCTCGACGTATCTGCCGCTGAAGGTCAACCAGGCCGGCGTTATCCCGGTCATCTTCGCGTCGTCGCTGATCTACATTCCGCACCTGATCACCCAGCTGATCCGGAGCGGCAGCGGCGGTGTGGGCAACAGCTGGTGGGACAAGTTCGTCGGCAGCTACCTGTCGGACCCCAGCGATCCGGTCTACATCGGCATCTACTTCGGCCTGATCATCTTCTTCACGTACTTCTACGTCTCGATCACCTTCAATCCGGACGAGCGTGCCGACGAGATGAAGAAGTTCGGCGGGTTCATCCCCGGCATTCGGCCGGGTAAGCCGACCGCCGACTACCTGCGTTATGTGCTGAGCAGGATCACACTGCCGGGCTCGATCTACCTGGGCGCGATCTCGGTTCTGCCCAACCTGTTCCTCCAGATCGGCAATGGCGGGGCGGTTCAGAATTTGCCCTTCGGCGGTACTGCGGTTTTGATCATGATTGGCGTCGGTTTGGATACCGTCAAACAAATCGAGAGTCAGCTCATGCAGCGCAACTACGAAGGGTTCCTCAAGTGAGAGTCGTTTTGCTGGGACCGCCGGGGGCGGGCAAGGGGACACAGGCCCAGAAGCTCGCCGAGAAGCTCGGTATCCCGCAAATCTCCACCGGGGAGCTGTTCCGGAGCAACATCGGAAACGGGACCAAGCTGGGCCTGGAGGCCAAGCGCTACCTGGACGCCGGTGATCTGGTGCCCTCCGACCTGACCAACCAGCTCGTCGACGACCGCCTGAACGATCCGGACGCGGCCAACGGTTTCATCCTCGATGGCTATCCGCGGTCGCTCGAGCAGGCCAAAGCGCTGCACGAGATGCTCGGACGGCGCGGCACCGACATCGACGCGGTGGTCGAGTTCCGGGTCTCGCAGGACGAGTTGCTGCAACGACTCAAGGCGCGTGGCCGCGCCGACGACACCGACGACGTCATCCTCAACCGCATGAAGGTCTACCGAGACGAGACCGCGCCGCTGCTGGAGTACTACAGCGGCGAATTGAGGACTGTCGACGCCGTCGGCACGATGGACGAAGTGTTCGCCCGCGCGCTGCAAGCGCTGGGCAAGTAATCATGAGCGCGCTGGCGCGGCTGCGGAGTCGCAGGGTCGTGCCGCAGCGCAGCCCCGGTGAACTCGACGCGATGGCGGCGGCCGGCGCCGTGGTGGCCTCGGCCCTGCAGGCGGTCCATGCGGCCGCGGTCACGGGGGCGTCGACCCTCAGCCTCGACGAAATCGCCGAGTCGGTGATCCGCGAAGCCGGGGCCACCCCGTCGTTCCTGGGCTATCACGGTTACCCGGCGTCGATCTGCGCTTCGGTCAACGACCGGGTCGTGCACGGCATCCCGTCCGCCGCGGAGGTACTGGCGCCCGGTGACCTGGTGTCCATCGATTGCGGCGCGGTGCTGGACGGCTGGCACGGCGACGCCGCCATCACCTTCGGGGTCGGGGCGCTGGATGCGGCCGACGAGGCGCTCTGCGATGCGACCAGGGAATCGCTGCAGGCCGGCATCGCGGCGATGATCGCCGGTAACCGGCTGACCGACGTGGCGCACGCCATCGAAATGGGCACGCGCGGCGCCGAGGCCCGCTACGGACGCGCGTTCGGGATCGTGGAGGGCTACGGCGGCCACGGCATCGGCCGGCAAATGCACATGGACCCGTTCCTGCCCAACGAGGGCTCTCCCGGGCGGGGCCCGTTGCTGGCCGCCGGGCTCGGTGCTGGCCATCGAACCGATGCTGACACTGGGCACCAGCAAAACGATGGTGCTCGACGACGAATGGACCGTCACCACCGCCGACGGGTCGCGGGCGGCCCATTGGGAGCACACCGTCGCGGTGACCGACGCCGGGCCGCGCATCCTGACACTCGCTTGAACTAAACACCTGCTCGACTCGTTTAGTTGGCGGGAGGTGATCGAGTGGCTCGTGTGGCCGGCACCGCGGCTGCTGAAGCCGCATCTGATGAAGGCGCTCTACGACGAGCACGCCGCGGTTTTGTGGCGCTATGCGCTCCGGTTGACGGGGGACGCCAGCCAGGCCGAGGACGTCGTCCAGGAGACGCTGTTGCGGGCGTGGCAGCATCCGGAGGTCATCGGCGACACCGAGCGGTCGGCGCGGGCGTGGTTGTTCACCGTCGCCCGCAACATGATCATCGACGACCGGCGCAGCGCGCAGGTACCGCAATGTGGTCGGTTCGCTGGACGAAGCGGGCGCGCCCGAGCAGTCGACGCCGGACGAGGTGAACGCGGCGCTGGACCGGCTGCTGATCGCCGAGGCGATGGCGCAATTGTCCGCCGAGCACCGGGCCGTGATCGAACGGTCCTACTACCGCGGCTGGACCACCGCGCAGATTGCTGCGGACCTCGAAATCGCCGAAGGAACAGTGAAGTCGCGATTACACTATGCCGTGCGGGCATTGCGGCTCACTCTGCAGGAACTTGGAGTGACGCGATGACGGCGCGAGGGGTCATGAGGGGACCCATCCGGACTGGTCATCGGCTCCGAATACTTGACGGGTGACAGGAGATGGACGAGATGAGGACGCCGCTACGAGGCATCGGCCCGCCCGGTGACAACGAGGTGTTTGGTTTGACCATGGAAGACAACCACCGCTACGCGATGTGGGATGCCGCATACGTGTTGGGGTCGCTGTCTGCGCTCCGACCGCCGCGAATTCGAGGCGCACATGGCCGGCTGCCCGGCATGCCGGGAGGCCGTCGCCGATCTGAGTGGCGTGCCGGCGCTGCTTTCGCAGCTTGACCGGGAAGAAGTGGCCGCGATCGACGAGTCCGGCCGTACGGCCGGGTCAGTGCCGGTGACACCCGAGATGTCGCCCGAGTTGTTGCCGTCGCTGTTGGCGACCGTGCGCTGGCGCCGGCGTCGCACGCGGGTGGCCACCTGGGTCGCCTCGTCCGCCGCCGCGGCGGTGCTGGGGATCGGCGTGTTGGTCGGTGTCCAGGGGACCACCTCGACACCCGGGCAACAGGTGGCAGCGTCGTCGCAGCCGATGGCACAGGTCGGTACCACGCTGCTGGCCTCGACGGTGCAGCTCAGCAGCCAGCACTGGGGGACTTCGATCAACCTCAAGTGTGTTTGCCTGGCTCCGCTGAATGCCCACCACGACACGCTGGTGATGGTCGTCGTGGGGCGCGACGGCAGCCAAACCCGGCTGGCAACGTGGGTGGCCGAGCCCGGCCACACCGCGACGCCGGCGGGCAGCATCTCGACTCCGGCCGACCAGATTGCCGCCGTGCAGGTGGTTTCCGCAGACAGCGGCCAGGTTCTGCTGCAGCGTTCCCTGTAAAAACCCAGCGCGCGGGGTGAACTGAACTTACCCGCCGGTCGTATTACAGGCATGGCCAGGAAGCAGCGGGTGGTCGACCATGTCGTCGAGCGCCTCGCCTCGGTCGGCGTCGACCACATTTTCGGCGTGGACGGCGCCAACATCGAGGATCTGTACGACGCTGCACACTTCCGGACCGACATCACCGCGGTGCTGGCCAAGCACGAATTTTCCGCCGCGGCCATGGCCGACGGGTACAGCCGCAGCGGGGCCGGGCTGGGAGTCGTGGCGGCGACCTCAGGTGGCGGGGCGCTGAATCTCATAGCGGCCCTTGGGGAGTCCCTGACGAGCCGGGTTCCGGTGCTGGCCCTGGTCGGCCAAGCCCCCACGGCCATGGACGGCCAGGGGAGCTTTCAGGACACCAGCGGCGACAACGGATCGCTGAATGCGCAGGCCGTGTTTTCGGCGGTGTCGGTGTCGTGCGAGCGCGTGCTGACCCCGGCCGACGCCGCGCCGGCCCTGTCGAGGGCGATCGCCGCGGCGCGCACCGGCGGGCCCGCAGTGTTGTTGCTGCCCAAGGACATTCAGCAGGGATACCTGGACTGCGGGCGCAATGGCTCCCAAAACGGGTTCGCCGCGTTCGACCTGCGCCCAATCGCGCAAGTTTTTAGCCCCCACCCGATCGTTGGGATATTGCGCGACGCGAACGGCCCGGTCACCATCATCGTCGGCGAGCAGGTGGGCCGCGACGACGCCCGCGCCGAGCTCGAGGCGCTGCGTGCGGTGCTGCGGGCACGGGTGGCGACCGTTCCGGACGCCAAGGACGTCGCCGGCACACCTGGTCTGGGGTCGTCGTCTGCACTCGGGGTGACCGGCGTCATGGGACACCCGGGTGTGGCCGAGGCGGTGGCCGGCAGCGACGTGTGCCTGGTGGTCGGCACGCGCCTGTCGGTCACCGCGCGCACCGGCCTGGAGGACGCGCTGGCGGCGGTGCGGACGCTCTCGATCGGCTCGGCGCCCCCTTACGTTCCCTGCACACATGTGCACACCGACGACCTGCGCGGCTCGCTGCGTATGCTGACCCAGGCCCTGTCCGGGTCGGGACGCCCCACGGGGGTGCGGGTGCCCGACATGGTGCGGCGCACCGAACTGACCCCGCCACCGTGCGCGGGACCGGGTGTGCGCTATCGCGACGCCATGGCGGTGCTCGACGGTTGCGTGCCCGACGGAGCGGACATGGTCGTGGACGCCGGCAACACCGGCGCGGCGGCGATCCACTACCTGCCGGCACGGCGGGGCGGCCGCTTCGCGGTCGCCCTGGGCATGGGCGGCATGGGCTACAGCTTCGGTGCGGGCATCGGGATGGCTTTCGGGCGCGCGAACAGCGGACGGCCCCGCGGCCGCACCGTGGTGATCGCGGGGGATGGGGCTTTCTTCATGCACGGCATGGAGGTGCACACCGCGGTGCACTACCGGCTGCCGGTGACGTTCGTGCTATTCAACAACAACGCGCACGCCATGTGCGTGACGCGCGAGCAGCTGTTCTATGACGACCTTTACAGCTACAACCGATTCCCTTCCAGCCGGCTGGGCGCCGGCCTGGCGGCGATGTTCCCGGGGCTGGCGTCGGTCGACGTTGCGGACCTCGACGGCTTGGCCGCCGCCATGCGCGCGGCGCTGGCCCTCGACGGCCCGGCCGTGGTCAGCGTTGAATGCGCCGCCGACGAGATCCCGCCGTTCGCGCCATTTCTCAGCAAGCTGGCGGCCAACACGCCTGCCACACAGGAGATTCCAACCGCAAAGGAGAGCCGGACCGATGTCGCTGCCAGCGCTTGAGGATATCCCCACGCCGATCGACGGCGTGACCCGCATCGAAACCAGCCCCCGGGAGAGGGCCACCCCGATCATCATGGACATGATGCGGTCGGTGTACCCGCACGATCAGGTCTTCGGGGAATACTGCACCGTCAACGACTACGTCGACTGTCCGCCCGACGAGCTGTACGAGTACATGGCCGACACCCGCAGCCTGGAGGAGTGGACGTACAGTCTGCGGGGTTTCACCCCCACCGACGAACCGGGCCTGTGGCTGGCCTACGACCGGCTCGGTTCGGAGACCAAGATCTACACCCGGACCGTCGCCAACGAGCAGGCCCGCACCGTCGACTACCACTGCGCATGGGATCAGGGCAAGCACCTGTGGATGATCTACCTGATGCGCGTCATCGACGCGCAGGTGGTTCTCGACAAGCCCGGTTCCGTTGTGCTGTGGACCAATTGCCACCACCCGTTCTATGACGAGAATCCGTACCCGGAAACCGCGCCGCCGCAGCGCCCGGTGTGGGTCGGCGACTTCTGGGACATGTTCGGCGCCGGCCATCTGCTGGAGATGAAGAACCTCAAGGCAATCGCCGAGTACCGGCACCGCAACGGACTCCCCGTGACCCCGAAATGGATGAGGTGAGAGCGTGATGAGCAAGCCGAGCGTCAGCCTGATCGACGTTTCCACCTATCTGCCCGGCGAGCCGATCGGCGCCGACTACTACGCGCAATTCGCCGAATCCGACGACCTGCGTGACAATCTCATGTTCCGTGCGCCCAAGTTCCGCCATCACGTCGCGCCGGACGAGACTGCCGTCGACATGGTTGAGCGTGCCACGCACGGGTTGATCGAGCGGCACGGCCACGATGTCATCGAAGGTGCGGACGTGCTGATCACCCACACCCAGGCACCCGACCTGCCGTTCTATGGCGCGGGCGGGGGCATCGCGCACCGATTGGGCATGCGGCCCTCGTGGGTGCTCGACCTGAACAACGGCGGATGCGCCGCGTTCGTGTTGGCGCTCAACGTTGCTCGCAAACTGCTGTCGTCGGGTGAAGGGCACACCGCGCTGATCGCCATCGCGCAAAATGCCGCCGGCCAAGTCTTCGATCAGCCAGGAGTTCGCCGCAAGGCGCAGGCCGCGGTGCCCGGCGACGGCGCCGCGGTGGGCCTGGTCACGCTGTCCGATCAGTCACCCATTCTTGGTATCGAGTGCCGCACCTACGGCGAATACCACGGTGAAATGACGCTCGCCCCGGACCCGCCCCGCAAGTGGTGGCAGCCAGGGACCGGTGAGCTCTGCATCGGCTTCACCGAAAGCAAGATCACCAAGGTGATGGCCCGCGGTAACCGGCAGGTGCCCGAGGTGGCGCTGGCTGTCTGTGACCGAATCGGTCTGGCCGCAAAGGACATCGATCTGTTGGTCACCAACCAGCCCAACCGGGCGTTCCTGCGCAACTGGCGCGACGCGCTCGAATTGCCCCCCGATCGCCATCGGGACACCTTTGACGAGTGCGGCAACCTCTTCGGCGCCGGGATCCCGATCAACCTCGACCACGCGATATCCGACGGTCAGGCGAAGGCCGGCGACGTGGTCATGATGGCGGCGTTCGCCCACGCCGGCGACTTCGCAGGCGCGGCGGCGGTGCGCTGGGGCGGGCGGGCCTGATGCAACCCGTCGCGAGCCCCTTAGCCGCCGAGATCGACGACGCGTTTCCCACCGCGATCGATCCGCTTGCGTTATCGCTCAACGAGAATCCGTTCCCGCCGCTGCCGGCGGTGCGGTCGGCGCTGATCCGTTCCATCTACGCGGCCAACCGGTATCCGGAGTTCCTGCCCGAACGGCTGCGCGGCTTGATCGCCGGCCGCGTCGGCCTGCCCGCCGAGCAGGTGGTGCTGGGAGCCGGCGCGACGGGTGTGGCGTTGCAGGCGCTGCACGCGCTGACCGCTCCGGGCGACGCGATCGCCATGGCGTCGCCGACCTTCGACGGTTACCCGATCATCGCGGGGATGGCGCGGCTGAACTCACTGACCGTTCCCCTGGACAAGGAAGGCCATAACGACCTCGACGGTCTGGCCGACGCCGCCGCGAATGCGCGCGTGGTGGTGGTGTGCCGCCCGCACAACCCCACCGGCACGCTGGAACCCACGGCCGAGCTGGTCCGGTTCCTGCGCCGGGTGCCGTCGGACACCATCGTGCTGCTCGACGAGGCGTACATCGAATTTGCGGCGCCCGAACACCAGGTCGACATTTCGGCATTGATCGCGCGTTTTCCCAACGTGGTGGTGGTGCGGACCTTCTCCAAGGCGTACGGGCTGGCCGGGCTGCGGATCGGCTACGGGCTGGCGTCGCCGGAGCTGGCGCAAGCCCTGTGGTCCCAGCAGCTACCTTTCGGCATCGCGCTCACCAGTTTGGTTGCGGTCGCGGCGTCTTACCAGGCGGAAGGCGAACTGCAGCAACGGATTCAGTCGATCAATGCCGAACGTCGCTATTTTCGGATGCGCCTGAGTGCGCTGGAGGTATACACGACCGACGCCCATGCGAACTTCATGCACCTGCCGTCGAGGGGTCGGCCGTGGCATGAGGTGTTCGCGGGCAGCGGGCTGCACGTCCGCCACTACCCGGACGGCGGCGCCCGGATTACCGTCGGCAACCGCGCGTCCACCCTGGCGGTGCTGTCGGCGATAGGAAAGGCCACGCTTCGGCCGCAGATGCGGTAAGAAAGGGCGTGGCCGCATCAAGCTCCAAACGCGATCCGATCGCCGCGGCACGGGCCAACTGGGAGCGTGCCGGGTGGGGCGATGTGTCGCAGGGCATGGTCGCGGTCACCTCGGTGATGCGTGCCCACCAGATCCTGCTGGCCCGCGTGGAGACCGCGCTGCGCCCCTACGATCTGAGTTTCTCCCGTTTCGAGTTGCTGCGGCTGCTGGCGTTCAGCCTCACTGGAGCGCTGCCGATCACCAAAGCGTCCGACCGCCTGCAGGTGCATGTCACCAGCGTGACCCACGCCATCCGCCGGCTGGAGGCCGACGGGCTGGTGCAGCGGGTGCCGCACCCGACCGACGGGCGAACGACGCTGGTGCGGATCACCGATCTCGGCCGTTCCACGGTCGAGGACGCCACCGTCACGCTCAACGAGCAGGTCTTCGCCGACATCGGGATGGACGCCGCCGACTCGGAAGCGCTGGTGTCATCCATTGAAACATTGCGGCGCAACGCGGGAGACTTTTCAGACTGAACGAGAGAAAGGCAGGACAGTGGAACCACTAATTGCTCACCAGCGCGCTCAAGATGCGTTCGCCGGCGTCCTCGCCAATGTCAGCCCCGACCAGCTCGGCGCCCCGACGCCGTGCTCGGAGTGGACGATTCGTGACCTGATCGAGCACGTCATCGGCGGCAACGAGCACGTCGGGATATGGTCGGGCAGCGACGATGAGCCTCCGGCCCGGCCCGACGACACCGTTGCGGCTCACCGGGCTACTGCCGCCGCGGCTCAGGACGTCTTCGCCCGGCCGGATGGGATGTCCACGATGTTCAAGCTGCCGTTCGGGGAAATCCCCGGGCAGATCTTCATCGGGATGCGCACTAGCGACGTACTGACCCACGCCTGGGATCTCGCGGTTGCCACCAACCAGCCCACCGATCTCGACCCCGAGTTGGCCGCCGAGCAGCTAGCCTCCGTGCGCGCATTTGTGGCGCCCGAGTTCCGCGGGCCCGGCAAGCCCTTCGGCGACGAACAGCCGTGCTCATCCGACCGCGCGCCGGCCGATCAGCTGGCCGCTTTCCTGGGCCGAAAGGTCCTGTGACGCAGGACTTCTCAGGCCGATCCGCCGCGCAGCGCCTCGATCACGGCGCTGAAGTCCTTATCGGCGTGGTCGGCGGCGAACTTGGCGTAGATCTCCGCCGCGTGAGTGCCCAGCGGTGCCGCCGAACCGGTGGAGGCCACCGCATCCATCGCCAGGCCCAGGTCCTTGTTCATCAGTGCGGTCGCAAAACCCGGCTTGAAGTCGTTGTTGGCCGGCGATGTCGGCACCGGGCCCGGCACCGGGCAGTTGGTGTGCACCGCCCAGCAGTTCCCCGTCGCGCCGGTGATCACGTCGAACAGCGACTGCGCCGAGAGCCCCAGCTTCTCGGCCAGTACGAACGCCTCGCCGATCGCGATCTGCTGCACCGCCAGCACCATGTTGTTGCACACCTTGGCCGCCTGGCCGGCCCCGGCTTCGCCGCAGTGAATGATCTTGCCCGCCATCGGTTCCAGCACCGGCCGGGCCCGCTGCACCGCTGACTCGTCGCCGCCCACCATGAACGCCAGCGTTCCGGCGACGGCACCCTTCACCCCGCCGGAGACCGGTGCGTCCAGCTGTGCGACCCCGTGCCGCTGGGCCAGCGAGTGCACCTCGCGGGCGTCGTTGACCGAGATCGTGGAGCTGTCGACGAACAGCGCGCCCGGCCGGGCGGCGGGCAGAACCTCGGCGTAGCAGCGTTTGACGATGTCGCCGTTGGGCAGCATGGTGATGACCACGTCGGCCTCGGCCACCGCATCGGCGGCGCTGTCGAATGTCGTGACGCCGCCCGCGCCCGCGGCCGCGGCCGCCGCGGACACCGGGTCGTACCCACGCACGGTGTGGCCGGCGGCAACAAGATTCGCCGACATCGGCCCGCCCATGTTGCCCAGCCCCAAGAACGCGATTGCCGTCAATTGACCCTCCTACGCGCTCGCTTGAGAAGCCCTGAAGCGCGCGGCCTCGGCCCGACCGATGACCACCCGCATGATTTCGTTGGTCCCTTCCAGGATTCGATGCACCCGCAGGTCGCGGACGATCTTTTCCAGACCATACTCGCGCAGGTAGCCGTAGCCGCCGTGCAGCTGCAGGGCCTTGTCCGCGACCTCGAAGCAGGTGTCGGTCACGTAGCGCTTGGCCATCGCGCACAGCTCGACCTTGTCGGCGTCGTCGGAGTCCAACGCATTCGCCGCCCGCCACAACATCATTCGCGACGTCTCGAGGCCGGTGGCCATGTCGGCCAGGGTGAACCGGACGGTCGGCTCGTCGAGTAGGGGCGAGCCGAACGCCTGGCGCTCCCGCACATAGGTTCCCGCCTTGTCGAAGGCGGCCTGCGCGCCGCCGAGCGAACACGCCGCGATGTTGAGGCGACCGCCGTTGAGGCCGTTCATCGCTATGCCGAAGCCGGAACCCTCGCCGTCCGCGCCGCCCAACATCGCATCGGCCGGCACCCGAACCCCCTCCAGGATCACCTGCGCGGTGGGTTGGGCGTGCCAGCCCATCTTCTCCTCGAGCGCGCCGAAACTCAGGCCTTCCGTACCCTTTTCGACGACGAATGCCGATATGCCGCGCGGGCCCTCACCCCCGGTGCGGGCCATCACCACGTACACGTCCGAGGCCCCCGCGCCGGAGATGAACTGCTTGACGCCGTCGAGCACGTAGTCGCCGCCTTGCCTGACGGCGCGGGTGCTCAAAGCGCTGGCGTCGGACCCGGCGCCCGGCTCGGTGAGGCAATAGCTGGCGATGACGTCCATCGAGGCCAACCGCGGAACCCAGAACTTGCGCTGTTCGGCGGTGCCGAACCGGTCGATCATCCACGCGCACATGTTGTGGATGGACAGGAACGCGGCGGTCGTCGGGTCGGCGATCGCCAACTGCTCGATGATGCGGACCCCGTCGAGCCGGCGCAGCCCGCTGCCGCCGACGTCGTCGCGGCAGTAGATGGCCGCCATGCCGAGCCAGGCGGACTCGCGCAACACGTCCGTCGGAAAGTGCTTGGTCGCATCCCATTCCAGCGCGTACGGGGCGAGGCGTTTGGCGGCGAACGCGGCCGCCGTCTCGGTGATGACCCGTTCGTCGTCGTTCAGGGTAAACATGTTTGCTTTAATTCCATCGTGGCTCTAATTCATTGTGGGAATCACGAATTCGGCACCGTCCTTGATGCCGGACGGCCACCGCGACGTGACGGTCTTGACCTTCGTGTAGAACTGGATCGACGCCGGGCCGTGCTGGTTGAGGTCGCCGAAGCCGGAGCGCTTCCAACCGCCGAAGGTGTGGTAGGCCACCGGAACCGGGATCGGCACGTTGACACCGACCATGCCCACCTGCACGCGTGAGACGAAATCGCGCGCGGTGTCGCCGTCGCGGGTGAAGACCGCCACGCCGTTGCCGTACTCGTGCTCCGAGGGCAGCCGCAATGCTTCCTCGTAGTCGTGGGCGCGCACCATGCACAGCACGGGTCCGAATATCTCGTCGGTGTAGATCGACATGTCGGGGGTGACGTGGTCGAACAGGGTAGGGCCGATGAAGAATCCGCCCTCGAGGCTCGCGTCTCCGTAAGCCAGATCGTCGCTGGTTCGCTCGCGGCCGTCGATCACCAACTCCGCACCCGCGTCGACACCCTGGCCGATGTAGTCGCGCACCCGTGCCAGGGCGGCCTCGGTGACCAGCGGACCGTAGTCGGCCTTGGGGTCCAGGCTGTGGCCCACGCGCAGGTTGTTGATCCGCTCAATCAGCCTGGCGCGCAGGCGTTCCGCGGTTTGCTCGCCGACGGGCACCGCGACGCTGATCGCCATGCAGCGTTCGCCGGCGCTGCCGTACCCGGCACCGATCAGCGCGTCGACGGCCTGGTCGAGGTCGGCGTCGGGCATCACGATCATGTGGTTCTTGGCGCCGCCGAAGCATTGCGACCGCTTGCCGGTGGCCGCGGACGTCGAGTAGATGTACTGGGCGATGTCGGAGCTGCCGACGAAACCCACGGCCTTGATGTCGGGGTGATGCAGGATCGCGTCGACGGCCTCCTTGTCGCCGTGTACGACCTGGAACACGCCCGGCGGCAGACCGGCCTCGATGAACAGCTCGGCCAGCCGCACCGGGACCGACGGGTCACGCTCACTGGGCTTGAGCACGAACGCGTTTCCGCACGCCAGGGCCGGTCCGGCCTTCCACAGGGGGATCATCGCCGGAAAGTTGAACGGGGTGATGCCCGCGACCACGCCCAGCGGCTGGCGCAACGAGTAGACGTCGATGCCCGGGCCCGCGCCCTCGCTGTATTCGCCCTTGAGCAGGTGCGGAATTCCCGATGCAGAACTCGATCACCTCGATGCCGCGCTGGATGTCGCCCCGCGCGTCGGCCACCGTCTTGCCGTGCTCGAGGGACAGCAGCTCGGCGAGCTCGTCGTTGTGGTCGTTGACCAGCTCGATGAACCGCATCATCACCCGGGCGCGCCGCTGCGGATTCCACGCCGCCCAATCCTTTTGGGCCTCGGCGGCCGAGGCCACCGCCGCGTCGACGTCGGCCTTGCCGGCCATCTGCACTTTCGCCTGCACCTCGCCGGTGCTGGGGTTGAAGACGTCGGCGGTGCGGGTGGACTGGCCCGCGGTGCGCTTCCCATTGATGAAGTGCGGGATTTGTGTGGTCATGACGATCCCCATAAATGTTGAACGTGGAGGGGCTGCACCCAGATTACTTGCATATCCTAGTAAATCTGGGCCGGCTTGGCAAGGGGGTCCCGACTGCCCACTTGAACCTCAAGCGGTTCTGGATCGTGTCAGTTCTGGGGGCCCAAGGTCCTCGGCACCCAAGAACACGACAGGAGAGCGCGGATGACGGCAGAGACCCGGGGCGGCCCCGACGCCGTCGTCATCGGCGCGGGTCCCGCCGGTCTGGCTGTCGCACGCCAACTCGATCATCAGCACGGCATCAAAGCGCTCGTCCTGGACCGCGCAGCGGCGCCGGCGATTTCGTGGCGCACGCGCTATGACAACTTCCGCCTCAACACCACCGGGTTCTTGTCGCACCTTCCCGGACAACGGATTCCATTGAACGCCGGCCGTTGGCCGACCAAGGAGGACATGGTCCGCTATTTCGATCGGTACGTTCAGCGGCAGAACATCGCGATCAGGCTGGGGTGTGAAGTCCACCGCGTCGACCGTGTCGACGGGGCGTGGCGACTCGACACATCGTCTGGTGAGATCCGAACCCCGTCAGTCGTCCTGGCCACGGGCAACTACAGTGCACCCACCATCCCTCCCTGGCCCGGAATGGGTCGTTTCAGCGGCGAGATCGTGCACTCCGGGGACTTCACAAACGCTTGGCCCTACCGCGGCCGCGACGTCCTGGTCGTTGGCGCGGGCAATTCGGCCGCCGACATCGCTGTTCAGCTCGCTAACGACGGCGCGCGACGGATCTGGCTCGCGGTGCGGACCCCGCCGCACCTGGTGCGGCGGGCCATGGGACCGTTTCCGTCGGACATCTTCCTCGAGCTGTTCTCGAGAGTTCCCGCACGCATGATCGATCCGCTGATCGCGCGCCTGAATCGCCTGATGTGGGGTGACCTGTCGGCATACGGCTTCCAGCGGCCAACGCTCGGGCTGAAGGCGACGGTGGAGAAACGGGGTCGTATCCCGACACTGGCCGACGAGCTCATCGACGTCGTGCGGATGGGGCGCGTCGAGGTCGTCGGCGCCGTGCAGGCGGTCGATTCCGACGGCGTGATCCTCGCCGACGGCACGACCGTAGCGCCGCGGGTGATCATCGCCGCGACCGGATTTGGCACGGATCTCGACCGTTTGGTCGGACACCTTGGCGTCCTCGACGAGCACGGCAATCCCCACGGCGGCTTTGCCTCGCACGTCGGCGACGGCATGTTCGCGATCGGATACGGCATTCCACCCAATGGCCCACTCCGGGCGATCCGCATGAGGGCGACGCCGCTGGCCCGGGAAATCGCGGTCTACCTAAAGCGGATTCGCCTATCCGAGCGGGCGACACCTGAATGTGGGCCCGAAGGCCTCGTGGTAACGGGGCAGCGGTTTCGCACGGGCTGAAGACCGCTAAAGGGCGCCGCACAAGCAAAGGGATGCAATGATTTTACTTTCCAATGAAAAGACGTTGTTTCGTGGCACAGACGGTTACGAACAGGCCCGTCGTGCAACGGTATGGAATGGCCTTCTGCCGGAACGTTTTCCCGATGTAGTCGTGCAGGCGCATGACACCGACGATGTGGTCGCAGCGATCCGTTATGCGCGGACCAACGGATACCATGTCGGCGTACGTTCGGGCGGGCACAGCTGGACGGCCAGTCACCTCCGCGACGGTGGCCTGCTGCTCGATGTCAGCCGCCTCGATCACTGCTCTGTCGATCCGGATCGGATGACCGCGGACGTCGGCCCGGGCAAGGTCGCCAGCGTCTTCGCGACAGAACTGGACGCACAAGGGTTGTTCTTTCCCGCCGGCCATTGCGAAGGTATTTGCCTCGGTGGCTATCTATTGCAGGGCGGATACGGCTGGAACAGTCCGGTGCTCGGGCCGGCATGCGAAAGCGTGCTCGGAGTGGAAGTCGTTACCGCCGACGGTGAACGGATTTACTGCGACCCCGACAACCATCCGGACATGTATTGGGCGGCTCGCGGCGCTGGACCGGGCTTCTTCGGCGTGGTCACCTCGTTCAAACTGCGGGTTTACCCGCGTCCCGCGGTCTGGGGGACCTGCTTGTACATGTATCCGATCGAGGTCGCCGACGAGGTGTTTGCCTGGGGACGCTCGATCATTCCCGAGATCGACGACCGGGTCGAATTGCAGATCCACACCGCGCGCAGCTTTCCGGGAGCCGGTCTCAATCAACCTGGCCTCACGATCGCATCGCCGGTATTCGCCGATTCGGAGGACGAGGCTGTGAAAGCCCTTGCCCCGTTGGGCAGTTGCCCCGTCATCGACAAGGCGATCGTCAACCTTCCTTATGCGCCGACGAATTTGGCCAATTGGTATACCGCCGTGATGACCAGCTACCCGAAGGGGTACCGCTATATCGCCGATAACATGTTCACGTCGGCTTCGGCCGAAGAACTGCTGCCGGGCATCCGCGGAATCATCGAAACCATGCCGCCGCACCCCTCGCACTTCATCTTCACGGGCTGGAAGACGGCCCCGGAGCGCGCGGACATGGTGTACGGCGTGGAAGACGAGGTCTACATGGCGCTCTACACCATCTGGCAGGACCCGGCCGACGACGAACGGTACCGCGACTGGGCCGCGTCCAACATGGCGGCGATGTCGCACTTGGCGACCGGCATCTCGCTCGCCGACGAGAATCTGTGCCGGCGTCCGGCGCGATTCATCGCCGAATCGAACATGGCACGCCTCGATAAGGTGCGCTCGGCCTACGACCCGGATGGCCGATTCCACAGCTGGATGGGCGGCGTCTGACCGCTGGCGGCCGCTTGTACACCATGGCAGCGACTGACGACGCGACGCGTACCTTGCCTCTCAGCTAACCGTGGCCGGTGTGGTACGTGTGAACCAAACAGGCGCTTCTATCGTTTAACCAGCAAGGGCTGTTCACAGTCGCCGCAACATTAAATCATCGACGAGCGCCGTATCGCACGGGCCCGCAAAGAAGTCAGTTTCCTGGACAGCGCACCTGAGCAGACCGGTGCCGCCGATCTCGACATCGCCCAAGGCACCGTGCCTTGCCGGCCATGCGACTCACAATGCAAGAAATGGGGTTACACGATGATGGCTCTACTGGCCATCCGAACTGCCGCCGGAGACGAAATATCTGACGTGCCAGGGGAGATGGGAGTTACGCGATGATGCCGCTATGGCGGCCCGGGACGCCGCATGGCGGTGAGCTATCCGGGCATGACGAGTACGCGATGTGGGATGCCGCATACGTGCTGGGATCACTGTCGTCCGCCGAACGGCGGGAATTCGAAGCGCACCTGGCCGACTGCCCGTCGTGCCGCAGCGCCGTTGGCGAGCTCGACGGCATGCCGGCCCTGCTGTCGCAGCTGGATCGCGACGAGTTGGCGGCGATCGACGACCGCGGTGGCGTAGAACCGTTGCTGCCCGACGAGTTGCTGCCGTCGCTGCTGGCCAAGGTGAGCTGGCGCCGGCGCCGGTCCCGCATCGTGACTTGGACGGCTGGGACCGCCGCGGCCGCGGTGCTGGCGATCGGGGTGCTTGTCGGCGTTGCGGGCCAATCGTCGACAACCGTGCCCACGCCGCCGCAGGCGAGCGTGTCGGTTCAGCCGATGGCACAGGTCGGGACGGACAAGCTGGCCTCGACGGTCTCGCTCAGCAGCCAGCGGTGGGGAACGTCGATCTCGATGAACTGTGTTTGTCTGGCCCCGCTGAACGCCCATCACGACACGCTGGCGATGGTCGTGGTAGGTCGTGACGGTAGTCACACTCGGATGGCAACCTGGGTGGCGAATCCGGGCCATACAGCGGCGCCCGTTGGCAGCATTTCGACACCTGTCGATCAAATCGCCTCTGTGCAGGTGGTTTCCGCGGACGACGGCGTGGTGCTCCTGGAGCGTTCGCTGTGAATTCGACCGTAAGTGAACCGAACTCGCCCACGGGTCGTGTTAATGGCATACACACAAGTTAGGTGAGAAGATGCCCAGGCAACACAGGGTGGTCGACCATATCGTCGAGCACCTCGCGAGAATCGACACCGATTACATATTCGGTGTCGACGGTGCCAACATCGAAGATCTCTACGACGCAGCACATTTCAGTTCTGACATCACCGCGGTGTTGGCCAAGCACGAGTTTTCCGCGGCCACGATGGCCGACGGGTACAGCCGCAGCGGCGCCGGTTTGGGAGTTGTGGCGGCGACGTCTGGCGGAGGTGCGCTGAATCTCATTCCTGGCCTTGGGGAATCATTGGCCAGCCGGGTGCCGGTGTTGGCATTGGTGGGTCAGCCTGCAACCACGATGGACGGTCGGGGCAGCTTTCAAGACACCAGTGGAAGCAACGGTTCATTGAATGCCGAGGCGTTATTTTCTGCGGTGTCGGTCTTTTGCCGGCGGGTATTGACGCCCGCCGACATCGTTTCGGCGTTGCCCAGCGCTATAGCGGCGGCGCGAACCGGAGGTCCGGCAGTGTTGTTGCTGCCCAAGGATGTTCAGCAGGCGAAGGTCGGCGTCAACGGCTACGGCGGTAATCACCGGCGTGGCTTCGAGCGCCCGGGGGCGAGCATCGGTGATCCACACGCGATCGTGCGCGCTCTGCGCCGAGCGACTGGACCCATCACAATCATCGCCGGCGAGCAGGTGGCGCGCGACAACGCCCGGTCCGAACTCGAGGAGCTGCGGGCCCTGCTGCGCGCGCAGGTGGCATGTGTGCCCGACGCCAAAGATGCTGCCGGCACACCGGGTTTCGGTTCCTCGTCAGCGCTCGGTGTGACGGGTGTGATGGGCCATCCCGGTGTGGCCGACGCGGTCGCGGCGAGTGCCGTGTGCCTAGTGGTCGGCACCCGACTGTCGGTGACCGCCCGCACCGGCCTCGACGACGCGCTCGCGGCGGTGCGGACGGTCTCGATCGGCTCGGCACCCCCATACCTGCCGTGCACGCACGTGCACACCGAAGACCTGCGCGGCTCGCTGACGATGATGATCCGGGCGTTGTCCGGGCGCGGGCGGGCAAGGGGACTGCGCGTGCCCGATTTCGTTGCGGACACCGAACTCAGTCCACCGCCCTTCGCCGGTACGGGTGTGCGCTACCGCGATGCCATGGTCGCGCTCGATCGCGTGTTGCCCGACGGAACCGACATCGTCGTCGACGCCGGCAACACCGGGGCGGCCGCAATCCATCACCTCCCCGTTCGCCGGGACGGTCGGTTCGCGGTCGCACTCGGCATGGGCGGCATGGGCTACAGCTTCGGTGCCGGTATCGGGATGGCCTTCGGCCGTGCGATGAGCCGCGGGCTTGGCGGGCCTAGCCGTCGCACCGTGGTGATCGCCGGGGACGGAGCCTTCTTCATGCACGGCATGGAGGTGCACACCGCGGTGCAGTACCGGCTTCCGGTGACTTTCGTACTGTTCAACAACAACGCCCACGCCATGTGCGTCACCCGCGAGCAGCTTTTCTACGACGACCTCTACAGCTACAACCGGTTCGCTCCCAGCCAGCTGGCGGCCGGTCTGGCGAGCATGTTCCCCGGGCTGTCTTCGGTCAATGTGGCCGACATCGACGAACTACCCGCAGCACTGGAACGGGCAATGGCCGTCGACGGTCCGTCCGTGGTCAGCGTCGAGTGCGCTGCCGACGAAATCCCGCCATTCGCAGCATTCCTGAACAAAAAACCTGTCGAACAACAGAGCACAACACCACAAGGAGAACCGATTCCATGTCCGTAACAGCGCTTGACGATATCGCCGTCCACAGCGGAACCACCGAGCCGATCGAGGGAGTGGTCCGTATCGAGACCTCGCCGCTGGAGGAGACCGCCCCGATGTTCATGGCGAAGATGCGGTCGGTGTACCCGCACGACGAGGTCTTCGGCCAGTACTGCACGGTCAACGACTACGTCGACTGCCCACCCGACGAGCTGTTCGAATACCTGGCCCACACCCGCAGCCTCGAGGAGTGGACCTACACCCTGCGTGACTTCACCCCCACTGAGGAGTCCGGCCTCTGGCTGGCCTACGACCGGTTGCTTCCGGACACCAAGATCTACACCCGCACGGTGGCCAACCCGGAGGCCCGTACCGTCGACTACCACTGCGCCTGGGACCAGGGCGAGCACCTGTGGATGATCTACCTGATGCGGGTCCTCGACGCGCAGGTGGTGCTCGGCAAGCCCGGTTCGGTTGTGCTGTGGACCAATTGCCGCCACCCGTTCTACGACCACAACCCGCATCCGGAGGCCGCCCCACCACAGCGCACGGGCTGGGTGGGCGACTTCTGGGACATCTTCGGTGCCGGTCATGGGCTGGAGCTGAACAACCTCAAGTCAATCGCCGAATACCGCCACCGTAACGGACTGCCGGTCACGCCGGCCTGGATGAGTACATCATGAACCAACCCACCGTCAGCCTGACCGACGTTTCCAGCTATCTGCCCGGCGAACCCATCGGCGCCGACTACTACGCGCAGTTCGCCGGCTCGGACGACCTGGCGGCCAACCTGATGTTCCGCGCGCCCAAGTTCCGCCATCACGTCGGCCCGGACGAAACCGCGATCGACATGATCGAGCGAGCCGCGCAGGGCCTGATCGAACGGCACGGCCAGGACGTCATTGCCAACGTCGACGTGCTGATCACCCACACCCAGGCACCCGACATGCCGTTCTACGGCGCGGGCGGTGGCATCGCGCACCGCTTGGGCATGCGTCCCAACTGGGTGCTGGATCTGCACAACGGCGGCTGCGCGGCGTTCGTGCTGGGTCTGAATGTGGCCCGTCAACTGCTCGCGTCCGGACAAGGGCACACCGCGCTGATCGCCGTGGCGCAAAATGCCGCCGGCCAGGTCTTCGATCAGCCCGGGGTGCGGCGCAAGGCGCAGGCGGCGGTGCCCGGCGACGGCGCCGCAGTCGGATTGGTGACGCTGTCCGACCAGTCACCCATTCTCGATATCGAGTGCCGCACCTACGGCGAATACGCCGGTGAGATGACGCTGACCTCGGACGCGCCCCGCAAGTGGTGGGCAGCCGGGTCCAGTGAGCTCTCCATCGGTTTCACCGACAGTAAGATCACCAAGGTGCTGGCCCGCGGCAACCGGCAGGTCCCCGAAGTGGCGCTTGCGGTCTGTGATCGAATCGGGCTGTCGTCCAAGGACATCGACCTGCTGGTCACCAATCAGCCGAACCGGGTGTTCCTGCGCAACTGGCGCGAAGCGCTCGAGGTGCCCGAATCGAGACACCTCGACACTTTTGACAAGTGCGGCAACCTGTTCGGCGCCGGCATCCCGATCAACCTGGATCGTGCGATATCAGACGGTCAGGTCAAGGCCGGCGACGTCGTGATGATGGCCGCCTTCGCGCACGCCGGCGACTTCGCGGGTGCGGCGGCGGTCCGCTGGGGCGGACGAAGCTGATGTCCATCCTGCTGCAGGCGAGCCCCGTCACCGCGGATATCCTCGACACGCTGCCGGATGCTGTCGATCCATTCGCGCTGTCGCTCAACGAGAACCCGTTTCCGCCGCTGCCGGCGGTGCGCTCGGCACTGGTCCGCTCGATCGATGCCGCCAACCGGTATCCGGAGTTCCTGCCCGAACGGCTGCGCCGCTTGATCGCCGCTCATATCGGGGTCTGCGACGAGCAGGTCGTGCTGGGAGCGGGTGCCAGCGGGGTGGTGATGCAGGTCCTGCACGCGGTGACGCGGCCCGGTGATCGGATTGTGCTGAGCGAGCCGACTTTCGACGGGTATCCGATCTTCGCCCGGATGGCCCGGCTGAGATCGGTTACTGTTCCGCTCGACGAGCGCGGTCACCACGACCTGGAGGCAATGGCCGAAGCGGCGGCGGACGCCAGCGTCGTCGTCTTGTGCCGGCCCCACAATCCGACCGGCACCCTGGAACCTGTCGCGGACGTGCAGCGATTCCTGCGGCGGGTGCCAGACGACACGGTCGTGCTGCTCGACGAGGCCTACATCGAGTTTGTCGCCCCCCAGCACCGCATCGACGGACCGGACCTGATCCGGCGCTTTCCGAATGTCGTGGTGGTGCGGACGTTCTCAAAGGCCTATGGGTTGGCCGGACTTCGTATCGGGTACGGCTTCGCGTCACCAGAACTGGCCACGATGCTGTGGCGGATGCAATTGCCGTTCGGCATGGGCATCACCAGCTTGGTCGCGGTGGCGACGTCTTACGACGCCGAAAGCCAGTTGCGGCAACGCATTCTGCGAATCACCGATGAGCGCGATTACCTGTGCCGGCGCCTTCGGGCAATGGGCGTATACACCACCGACGGGCACGCCAACTTCGTTTACCTGCCGGCCGTCCGGCGACCCTGGCAAGAGGTATTCGGCGACACCGGGCTGAACGCCCGCTACTACCCCGATGGCGCTGCTCGGATCACCGTCGGAGGCCGCGCGTCCACTCGAGCGGTGCTGGCCGCAGTGGCGAAGTCGGCTGCCTGATTTCAGATCACAGTCTGGCGCCGCGGTGAACTTCTCGTCGACGTCCTGCGTGGTATCAGTAGGAGGTTTCGAAAATGAGTCCATTGCTGACGCTGTACTTTTCAGCCGGCGCGTCGTTCGCTGGACTTGGCCTGCTGAAGCTGCAAGCGCGACTCGAGCGATGGGATTACGAACGGCACGCAGAGGACTGAAGTGATCCGTTCCGCGAAACTGACGCCAGTGCCTTACGCGCCGTCGACCCGGTCGCTTCGGATCCTCGTTGTCGGCGCCGGTGTGGGCGGCATTTCCATTGCCCGGGGATTATTGCGTGACGGGCATGACGTCACCGTCTTCGAACGGCGCCCGAATGTGCAGGCTGGTGGCGGCGCCGTAACCATCTGGTCCAATGGGTCGACCGTTCTGGAGCAGCTCGGGGTCAACATGGACGGGGCCGGCCAGCCGCTGTCCACCGTGCGGGTCGTGACAGCCACGGGTCGCCGGGTCAGCAATGTGGACCTGACTGCGATCGTGGACCGGCTGGGAGCGCCGGTCCGGATGGTCCCGCGTCGGGTCCTGCTCGAACGGCTGCTGGAAGGCTTTCCGACCGATCGCATCCGCTGCAATACCCGTGCCGTCGGGGTCGCCGATACGCGAGATGGAGTTCGGCTTGAGTTCGAGGACGGTGGCTCGGCCGAAGGAGATCTGCTGATCGGTGCGGACGGCCTGCACTCGATGGTTCGGGGCATCGTCGGCGCCCGAGCGGCGAAGCCGACCGGCTGGTGCAGCTGGCAGGGACTGGTCACCCTTCCACATATCGCCGACAAGCATGTCGCACAAATGATTATCGGCGAGCACGGAAACATTGGCTTGTGGCCGGCCGGAGGCTCCGAGCTGCAGTGGTGGTTCGACCTGCCGTGGTCGCCCGACTTCGTCAGACCACCATGTCCGATCGACATGATCCGGTCCAATTTCGAGGGGTGGTCCGACTTGGCCGATCAAGTACTCGCGACATTGACCGACGAGGATCTGGCCCGTTCGCCGTTCCCGCATTTTCGGCACCCGATCCCCCGCTCGGGCCAAGGCGCGGTTACCTTGCTCGGCGACGCCGCGCACACGATGCCGCCCACCCTTGCGCAGGGGACCAATCAGGCGCTGCTCGACACGATGGTGCTGTGCAAGGCGCTTTCGGATTTCGTAGGGGGCCGCAATGGCGTGCGCGGCGGCGATCCTGATCTCTCGAGCGCGCTGCGCTGGTACGAGAACACCAGGCGACGCAAGGTCAAGGCCGTGTCCTGGGTGACCACGCAGCAGGTGTCGCGCAGCGAGTCCGCACTGAGGCCGGCGGCGATGATCTCGGACCGGTTCATGACATGGGCGCTGACGACGTTTCTGCGTTCGGTAAGTCACCACAGGATGTCCGCGGAGATCAGCAGGGACCTCGGGGCCGCGACGTCCACCCACCTGGTCGATGCCAAATGAGTAGATCGACCAGGTCGGCCCGCCCGGTGCCGCCCGCCAAGCTGGCCCGCGCTGTCGAGTGGATTCGCCACTACCTGTATCGGCTCCATCAACGGCTGACACCCGCGCCGGCAGCGATGATGGAGATGATCGTTGCCACCTGGACGTCGCAGGCGATCACCGTCGCGGCCCAACTCGGTGTCGCCGATGCCCTGGCCGACGGACCGCTGTCGATCGAGGAGCTGGCCGCCCGGGTAAGCGCCGACGCCGACGCGCTGCGCCGGCTGCTGCGGGCCCTGATCGGCAAGGGCATCTTCCGTCATCGCCGCGACGGACGTTATGAGCTGAATTCCCTTGCCGCCACCCTGCGTTCGGACGCACCGATCTCGATGACTTGGGCGGCGCAGTTCTACGGGTCGCGGGAACAGCGCGAACGTTGGACCCTGATGGTGGACTCGATCCGATCCGGCGGCACGGTCGTCCCCGCATTGCGCGGCAAGGAAAGCTTCGACTACTTCGCCGGGGAGCCCGAGCTAGCCGAACTTTTCAACCACACGATGACGAGCGTTTCGGAACTGACGGACGCGACGGTGGTGGCCGGCTACGACTTCAGCGCCTACCCGACGATCGTCGACGTGGGTGGCGGGCACGGTCCGCTGCTGGCCGCCATCCTGGCGGGAGCGCCGGCGTCGCGGGGCGTACTTTACGACCTGCCGGGGGTAGTCGCGGATGCCCCGAGCCTGTTGCGCGAACACAACGTCGCCGACCGGGTGCATATCGCGGAGGGATCGTTTTTCGACAGCGTTCCGGCCGGTGGCGACGCCTACATCCTCAAGAACATCATCCACGACTGGCCCGACGAAAAGGCGGCGCAGATCCTGCGCAACGTTCGCGCGGCGGCCGGCCCCCGAGCCACGGTGTTGCTGGTCGAATTGGTCATCCCCGAGCACGACCGTGACTTCCCCGGCAAATGGGTGGATTTGGAGATGCTGCTGAATCTGGGGGCTCGCGAACGCACTGCCGGCGAGTACCGAGACCTGCTCGGCCGAGCCGGATTCGAAATGACGCGGGTGGTGCAGACCGCTTCGCCCCTCAGCGTGGTCGAGGCCCGAGCGGCGTAACCACGACCACCGCCATGCCGGCCGGGTTAGCCTTTACCCCGTATGCACACCATCGAGGCCGACTACCTCGTCGTAGGCGCGGGCGCCATGGGCATGGCGTTCATCGACACGCTGGTCACGGAGACCGAGGCACGCGTGGTCCTGGTTGACCGCAACCACCAGCCGGGCGGGCACTGGACCACGGCCTACCCGTTTGTGCGGCTACACCAGCCCTCGGCGTTCTACGGCGTCAACTCGATGCCCCTCGGCAGCGACGCCATCGACCAAGTCGGCTGGAACGAAGGGCTTTACGAGCTGGCGACCTCCGGTGAGGTCTGCTCGTACTACGACCACGTCATGCGGCAGCGGTTCCTGCCGACCGGGCGGGTCTCCTACTTCCCGATGAGCGAGCACCGGGGCGATGGCCGCTTTACGACGCTGGCCGGGACCGATTACACGGTGAACGTGACGCGCCGCGTCGTCGACGCCACCTACATGCGGGTCATGGTTCCCTCGATGCGCCCGCCGCCCTACCGGGTTGCGCCTCGGGTCGCATGCGTGCCGCCCAACGACCTGCCCAGGCTCGCCGCCTCCGAGCGCTACGTCATCGTCGGGGCCGGCAAGACCGGCATCGACACCTGCCTATGGCTGCTGGGCCAAGGCATCGCGCCGGACCGGCTGACCTGGATCATGCCGCGGGACTCGTGGTTGCTGGATCGCGCGACGATCCAGCCCGGATCGTTGTTCGCCGACCGGATCAAGGCCGCCTTCGCCGCGCAGCTGCGGGCGATCAGGGACGCGGAGTCGGTCGACGATCTGTTCCTCCGCCTCGAGGATGCCGGTGCGCTGTTGCGGATCGACCCGGCGATTCGGCCCACCATGTACCGCTGTGCGACCGTCACCCGCGCCGAACTGGAGCAGCTACGACTCATCACCGACGTCGTGCGCATGGGCCACCTGCTGCGCGTCGACGCCGACAAGATGGTGCTCGACGGCGGCGCCGTCGCCATGGATCCCCCGGCGCTGTACGTCGACTGCACCGCTGACGGTGCCGAGAAGCGGCCCGCCACACCGATTTTCGATGCGGGTCGCATCACGCTGCAAAGCATCCGCGGGTGCCAGCAGATATTCAGCGCGGCGCTGGTGGCCCACGTCGAGGCCGCTTACCCGGACGACACCGTGCGAAACGAGCTTTGCCCACCGTTGCCGCATCCCGACACCGACCTCGACTGGTTGCGCATCGCGCTTGCCGACTACGGCAACCAGTTGCGCTGGCTCGACGACCCGGATCTGACCGCCTGGCTCTCCGCGGCGCGCCTGGACCTCTTCGGTCATCTGATGGGCCATCTGTTGGCGCCGGCGTCGGCGAAGCCCCGGGTGCGGGATCGGATCCTGCACATGGCCAGGTCGGCGCTGTCGGCCACCGCCACGAAACTTGACCAGCTCATGGTCGGCGAAGCCGTGTGTAACCCGAGCTGATATTGATCGGTGAAGGGAGGCACGTGGCGGCACAGAACGAACCCGTCAGCCCGCGACCGCTGCGCGCGGTCCCCGCGGTCCCTGACAGTGGCTACCCGGACTGGGAGGCGGTGTACCAGGACAACGCGTCCTGGGTGTACCGCACGCTGTTCGCTCGGGTAGGCAACCGCGCCGACGCCGAGGACCTCACCGCCGAGGTCTTCCTGGCGGCGCTGCGGCCGCTGCGCCTGACCGCGAGCGTCGGCGAGGTGCGGGCCTACCTGCGGGCCACCGCCAGGACGGTGCTGGCCGCGCACTGGCGGGAAACCATGGGTCGAGAGATAACCTCGATCGAAGACATCGAACAACCAGCCGATAGCGAGGAAGCGATCAGCACCGCGCCCCAGCGTGTCGCGCAGGTTCTCGACAGTCTGCCGGACCGGTATCGCCAGATTCTGGAAATGCGTTTCTTACAGGGTAATTCGGTCAAGGAGTCCGCCGCCGAACTTGGGATTAGCGTCGCCAACGCCAAGGTGCTCCAACACCGCGCCCTGCGACTGGCGGCACAGGTCAACGATGGAGGTCAGCGATGAACGCGCGAGGGGTGCGGCGCTATGTCGATGACCTGTTGAGGGGTCGCCGGCCGAAGCCGTTTGCGCCTGACGACTTCGAGGCGGCGCAGATCCGCACGGCGATCGAGCTGCGAGCGGCTCGGCAGGGTCCTGATGAGGCCGCCGCGCCGCGCCAGGAATTCCTCACCGACCTACACGGTCGTCTCGCCGAGCAAATGAACGGCGCGCCGGCGCAGGCGGCGACCAAGCTAAGCACGACGCGCCGCCAGGTCATCGTGGGCACGTCGGCCGCAGCGGCCGCCGCGGCCGCCGCGGTTTCCATCGATCGGGCCGTGATCGGACGCCCCACGGAAGGTCCCGCCTCTGATATCGCAGCGGGTCAGCTCACACCCAATGACGGAAGCTGGCAGCGCGTCGCATCGAGTTCGGACGTGCCCGACGGCGGCATGCATTCGTTCGATCTGGGTTCGGTCACCGGATTCGTCCGACGCGTCGACGGGAAGCCCCAAGCCATATCCGGCGTCTGCACCCATCAAGGGTGCCGGCTGTGGTTCGACGCACCGGATGACAGGCTGCGCTGCCCCTGCCACACGACCTCGTTCTCGCCCAGCGGAGAGGTTGTCACCCACCAGTTGCCGATCGCTCCGAAGCCGTTGCCCGCGCTGATGGTTCGCGAGGTCAACGGCGTGATCGAGGTGTTCGCCCCGCCGCGCCGCGACGTGTAACCCCCTGCCCTATCTCTGGGCATGGATATCGTCAGGTTTCGAAAACACTTGATTGCGGCGCTGGCCGCCGGCGTGGTGCTGGCCGGCTGCTCGTCTTCGCCGCCCGCCGCGCAGCCGTCGGTCACCTTCGGATCGAATGCCAGCGGCACGCCCGGAATGCCGGGCATGAGCGGGATGCCGTCGATGCCCGGTGCGTCGTCCGGGACGGCGGCAGCGACCCCGACGCCGGCGGCGGTGGCGGGCGACCAGGTCACCATCGACAACTTCGCCTTCGCCCCGGCGACGCTGACCGTCAAGGCGGGCACGACCGTGACGTGGACCAACCGCGACGAAGAACCGCACACGGTGGCCGCCAGCGACGGGTCGTTTCACTCGCCCGGCATGGGGACAGGAGCCACCTTCTCGCACACTTTCCCCACGGCGGGGAAGTTCGACTACGTCTGCTCCATCCACCCGATGATGCACGGCACCGTGGTGGTGACGGGATGACCTCCGACCCGAACACGATGACCCGCCGCCAGCTCCTCCGGCACTCGGCGTGGTTCGGAGCGGCCGTCGGGTTCGCCGTGGTTGGCGGCGAGGTCATCTCGCATGTCGCCGGTACGGCGGCAGCCGAGCGCGCTCACGCCCGGCCCACGCTGCGGTTCGCCCAAGTGAGTGATAGCCACATCGGCTTCTCTGGTCCGCCCAACCCGGACGTCGCCAGCACGTTCGGCCACGCGATCGACCAGATCAATAGCCTTGGCTAACACACCGGATTTCGTCATTCACACCGGCGACCTCACGCACCTGTCGAGCCCCGAACAGTTCGACCAGGTGAAGCAGATGCTCAGCAAGCTGCAAACGCCACACGTGTTCACGGTGCCCGGCGAACACGATTCGGTCGACGACGCGGGACAGAAGTACCGGAGCGTCTTCGGCGCGGGGACCCGCGGCGACGGGTGGTACAGCTTCGACATCGCCGGCGTGCACGTGATCGCGTTGGTCAACACGTTGAACCTGAAGAAGCTCGGGCATCTGGGTGTCGACCAGCTGGAATTCGTCAAAAAGGACGTCGCGGGGCTGTCCAACGATACCCCGATCATCGTGTTCAGCCACATTCCGTTGTTCGCGATGTACCCGGACTGGGGGTGGGGCACCGACGACGCCACCCAAGCGCTGAGCTATCTAAGCCGCTTCTCGTCGGTCACTTGCCTCAACGGGCATGTGCACCAACTATTTTCCAAGACGGAAGGCAACGTGACGTTCTACAGCGGCACGACGACCGCCTACCCGCTGCCCCATCCCGGTGACGGGCCGGCGCCCAAGCCGGTTACGCTGCCGGCCGGCAAGCTGCGCGACGCGCTTGGGATTCGCGAGGTCAACTACACCAAGGGCCAGACGGCCCTGGCACTGAAAGAGACAACGCTGCAATGAAATTCTTGCTCCGCCTCGGCCTGGCCGCCGCTCTGGCCGTCAGCGCCTTCAGCCATGCGTACCTGTATATCCATGGTTACCAACATATTCCGATGATCGGTACCGCCTTCTTGGTCCAGGCCAGCGTGTCGTTTTCGTTGGCTGTGCTGATCGTCGCGAGGGGCCCTTGGTGGATCGACTGGGCGGCCGCCGCGATGGCGGGCGGTTCCCTGGTGGCGTTCGTCCTGTCGAGGACCGTCGGGCTCTTCGGCTTCTCTGAGCGGGGGTGGGACCCGTCGCCCCACGCGGCACTCACCGTGATTGCCGAGGTACTGTGCGTGCTGCTGTGGGCGGCCGCCTTCGTCAGGTTGCCTCGGCCGAGCGTGGTGAGTGTACAAGCGAAAGCGGGTACCGCCGCGCCTTGAGTGGCTAGGGGCTGATATCAAAATATGTCGTTCCAACTTCCACAAACGCGAACGATATCCGACCCCTCCAGCAAGAGCTCACGTGAAGTGGTCACGGCCAGCACACAGCGACAAAGCGGATATTACCGATTCTGCGGCGTGAGATTACCTGTTTTCAGGGGAGATTCGGTCGCGCGACCCGCTACGGGCAGGTGACGCTGACTTCGAAAGGCTTATGCACCTGCGCGCCCGTGTTGTCGGTGCCGCTGGCCGTACCCGTGATCTTGTAGGTGTTGCCCGTCTTGGTGGCAGTGGCGTTTTCGTCGGGCACACCCTCGGTGAAGCTCATGACCACACCGTTGACGGTGCCCAGCCCCGCGTTGTGGACCACGGACGCGTCGGGCTCGAGACCGATGATGATGCCGGTGGCCATGTCGCCGACCGCGATGGAGAACTTGCCGTTGTTCGTCGCGCATACCACTGGGCCACTGACGTTTTGGGGTTGGCCGCCGATGGTGACCTGCGCGGGCCCGGCAGCGGCGGGAGTGCTGCTTGTCGGCGCCGGGGAGCTCCAAGTCGCGCTGGATGACGGTGCGGTGGACGGGGTCTGGCCGGCGGACGTCCCGGACGCATTGTTGCCGTTGGAACACCCAGCCACGCCCGCTACGACCGTCGCAGCCGCGACGGCGATCGTCAACTCACGCCTCACCGCTTTCTCCTTTGGTTAGGTGTTGCCCCGCATCCCGGCGATGAAGCTCTGCGTCTCTTCCCAGGTGGGCAGGAGGCCGGAGGCGCGGACTTCGTCCAGGCTCGGGGCCGCGGCGTCGCGGTCGGACAGGCTGGGGGCGGCGCCGTCGACCAGCGGCCAGTCGATGGCCAGCGCCGGATCCGTCGCGCAGATGCTGTGCTCGCGTTGCGGGTTGTAACCCTCCGAGCACAGGTACATGATCGTCGAATTGTCTTCCAGCGCAAGGAAAGCATGCCCGAGGCCCTCGGAGATGTAGATCGTCCTGCGGTCCTTAACGTCGAGCAGAACCGAGTCCCACTGCCCGAAAGTCGGTGAGCCAACCCGGATGTCCACGGCCACGTCGAAGATCGAACCGGACACGCAGGTCACGTATTTCGCCTGCCCCGGTGGCATCTGGGCGAAGTGCACGCCACGCAGCACGCCGGCCGATGACACCGAGCAGTTGGCCTGCCGGATGTCCAGCCGATGACCGGTGAACCCGGTGAACCCGCCGTCGGTGAACCATTCGAATAACAGGCCGCGGGGATCGCCATGGAGGGTCGGGGTGATCTCCCAGGCACCCTGGATACCGAGCTCGCGAACCTTCAACTCACTGCCCACGTTCCGCGTAGCGGGCCTCCGCGGCGTCCTTCAACGGGCGCCACCACGACTCGTTGGCGCGGTACCAGTCGATGGTGGACCGCAGACCTTCCTCGAAGTCGGTATGCTTTGGCGCCCAGCACAATTCGTTACACAGCAACGACGGGTCGATGGCGTACCGCAGGTCGTGACCGACCCGGTCGGGGACGTGGTCGAAGTCGTCCGGATCGCGGCCCATCATCTGCAACAGCGTGCGCAGCACGGTCAGATTGTCGCGCTCGCCCTCGGAACTGATGAGGTAGGTCTGGCCGATCCGGCCTTTCTCGAGGATGCGCCGGACCGCGCTGTTGTGGTCGTCGACGTGGATCCAGTCGCGCACGTTGGCGCCGCGGCCGTACAACTTGGGTCGCCGGCCCGTGAGCACGTTGGTGATCTGGCGCGGGATGAATTTCTCGATGTGCTGATACGGCCCGTAGTTGTTGGAGCAGTTGGAGATCGTCGCGCGCACCCCATAGGACCGCACCCAGGCCCGGACCAGCATGTCGGCGCCGGCCTTGGTCCCCGAGTACGGACTCGACGGGTTGTAGGGCGTCGATTCGGTGAACCGTGTGGGGTCGTCGAGCTCCAGGTCGCCGTAGACCTCGTCGGTCGAGATGTGGTGTAGCCGCACACCGTGGCGGCGCACCGCCTCCAGGATGGTGTACGTGCCGATCACGTTGGTGCGCAGAAACGGCTCCGGGTCGTCCAGGGCGTTGTCCACGTGGCTTTCGGCGGCGAAATGCACGACCGAGTCGGACTCGCCGACCAGCGTGTCGACCAGCGCGGCGTCGGTGATGTCGCCCTCCACCAGCCTGATGGCGTCGTCGACGTCGGCCAGCGATTCGCGCCGCCCGGCGTACGTAAACGCGTCGAGCACCGTCACGGAATCTTCGGGGTGCTCACGCACCGTGCTGTGCACGAAATTCGCGCCGATGAACCCGGCTCCTCCGGTGACCAGCAATCGCATGGTCGAAACCCTAACCGAGCGAGGGGGTCACTCGGAGCGGGTTAGCCCCAAAGGCCCGGCCAATTCGCTCAGTGCGGCCAGCAGCGTCTCTTCCTTACGGCCGCCCAGCACCTGAATCGCCACGTGGTCGGCACCGGCTTCGCAATGTTCCCTAAGACGGTCCGCAATGGCCTCCGGGGTGCCATACGCCACCACCGCGTCGATCAGCCGGTCGCTGCCGGGCTTGCGCACGTCGTCCTGGGTGAATCCCAGCCGTAGCCAGTTGTTCACATAGTTGCTCAGGCCCAGATAGCGGTCGGCGGTCTCGCGGCCGATCGCGCGGGCCTCGTTCGCTCCGATTTCCTGGGTGGTGAGCACCACCTTGTGCTCCGGCGCCAGGAACACCGACTTCCCGACCAGTTCGCGCGCCTTGGCCGTGTGCTCCGGCGTGGTCAGATACGGGTGGGCGCCGGCGCTGCGTTCGGCCGCCAGCCGCAACACCCGCGGGCCGAGCGCCGCGAGCACGCGACGGCTGGTCGGGACCATCGCGGCGTCGAGTGCGTCGAGGTAGCTGACCAGGGCGTCGTAGGGCTTGACGTACTCCTCGGTGCGCTCGCGGTGGCCCACCCCGACGCCGAGCAGAAACCGTCCCGGGTGGGCGCGTTCGATGCGCGCAAAGGACTCGGCGACCGCCGGTGCCGGGGCGGACCAGATATTGACGATCCCGGTCGCCAGCTGCAAAGAGCTCGTCTGCGCCAGGGCCGGGTCGACCCAGGCCAGTTCCGCGTCCGGCGAGCCGCCGACCCAGATGGCGCCGTACCCGAGCGATTCGATCTTGGCGGCCAGGTCGGGCGTGATCGAGCGGGTGGGCAGGAATACGCCGAACCGGCCCAGGTCGGGTTTCAGTGCAACTGCCTCGGTCATCCGGGTCCCCCTCCGCGTCTGCGAGCTCAGGACTTAGTCAGTCCCAGCGGCCCCGCCAGTTCGGCCAGCGCCGAGACCAGGTTTTCATCCTTGGTTAGGACCTGCACGGGCACGTGGTCGGCGCCCGCGTCGAGGTGCTGTTTTAGCCGCGCCGCGATCTCGTCCGGCGTGCCGTAGGCGACGACGGAGTCGACCAGGCGGTCGCTGCCCGGGCGGGTGACTTCCTCGTCGGAAAAGCCCAGCCGCTTCCAGTTGTTGCGGTAATTGACCAGGTTGAAGTAGATGTCGAGCGCCCTGCGGCCCACCGCACGGGCCTTGTCGGCGTCAGTCGTCAGCACCACCTTGTGCTCGGGGGCCAGGAACGCCGCCTCACCGATCAGTTTGCGGGCCTGCGCGGTGTGCTCGGGGGTGGTCAGGTAGGGGTGGGCGCCGGCGCTGCGTTCGGCCGACAACTTCAGCACACGGGGACCCAGGGCCGCGACCACGCGCCGGTTGGTCGGCACGCCGTACTCGTCGAGCTGGTCCAGGTACTCCACCAGCGCGTCGTAGGGCTTGCGGTACTCGCTGATCGCCTCGCGGTGACCGACGCCGATGCCCAGCAGGAAGCGGCCGGGGTAGGCCTTGTCGATGCGGTGGAACGACTCGGCCACCGGCTTGGCGGCCGCGGTCCAGATGTTGACAATGCCGGTGGCGACCTGCAGGGTCGTCGTCGCCTCGAGGATGGGCTCCACCCAGGCCAGCTCGGCGGGCGGGGAACCACCCACCCAGACCGCCCCGTAGCCCAGGGACTCGATTTCTTTGGCTTGCTGGGGTGTCACGCCCCGTCCGAACGATCCGAACCGGCCGAGATTGGGTTTGCTCGCTGCATCCGTCATGGTGTCTGGAACCTGGGGTGTGACGCCGCTATTCCGGGAGCGCTACGTTCACGGCCCGCGGCGCCTCCAGCGGCAGTAGCACGATGAACCGCGTATCGCCGGGCACGGATTCGACTCGCAGATCGCCGCGATGGTTCTTGACGACGATGTTGAACGCCAGGTCCAGCCCGAGGCCGGTGCCTTCCCCGAACGGCTTGGTGGTGAAGAACGGCTCGAAGATGTGCTCGCGCACGTCGTCGGGGATCCCTGGACCGGTGTCGCAGATCTCGATCCGGGCCATGTTCTCGCTTCCTCGGCAGGTGCGGATGGTGAGCGTGCCGCCCTCATCGCGCATCGCGGCGAGCGCGTTGTCGATGATGTTGGTCCACACCTGGTTGAGATCGCCCGGGTAGCAGGGGATCTCGGGAAGCGATGGGTCGAAGTCCTTGACCACCGTGATGGCCGGGGTCTTGCTGCCGTCTTTGCACCCATCCCTGGTCAAACGGTCGGCAAACATCACCAGCGTGCTGCGCAGCAGTTCGTGCACGTCGGCAACCTGGAACGGCGCCCGATCCAGCTGCGAATACTGCTTGGCGTCGGCGACCAACGCCGAAATCCGCTTGCTCGCTTCGCCAATCTGGTTCATCAGCAGCTCGCTTTCGATGGTGTAGTTGATCCATCGGATCGCCTCCTCCAACGATGTCGACGCGAGCTCGTCGGTGACCGCGGAAATCCGCTCCAGCCAGTCGGTGTCGATGCCGCCTTCGACGAATGTGGGTGCGATATCCCATCCGCCGTCGACGCCGTGGTCCTCCAGCCACTCACCGATGGCGTCCTCGCGGTCGGCGGTCTCGATCGCGCTCATCTGCTGCCCCGGTTGGTAAGAAGCCGACTTTGCGACTTGCTCGGCGACCCCTTGCTGCAGCTTGACCAGGCCGCTCAGCGTTTCGGGGGTGACGGTGCCGTCGGCGAGCATCGCCAACTTGTGTCGCATCCCGGCGACCCGGGCCCGAAGGTCTGCTGCGGCTCGTGCGATGGCCGCGGCGGGATTGTTCAGTTGATGGGTCAGCCCGGCGGATAACCGGCCCAGTGCCAGCAGCTTCTCTCGGTTGTCGATGATCCGGCGCGTCCGCTCGGTGCCGACGGCGATGCCGTCGAGCAGGTGGACCGCCATCGGGAACTGGTCCTTCATGAATTGGGCGAACACGGGCGCGTCCATCACGAAGAACCGCGACGGCTTGGTCACGTGCACCGAGGTGTCGTAGCTCTGCTGCTGCCTGCCGGTGAACGCCCGCCAGGCGCCGCAATACACGCCGCGCTGCGCTGTCCGGTTGGTTTCGATGTCCTGACCGCCGGAGTGCTTCGACATCATCAGCTCGCCCTCGATGAGAACGTAGAAGCAGGTCGCCGGTTCGCCTTCGACGCAGATCGGCCCGGGTTGGAAGCTTTCGATGTGCCCGTTTGAGCACAACACCGCGAGTTGCTCGTCGGTGAGGGCCTCGAATAGGAACAGGGTGCGCAGCTCGTCGGGCTGACACGGCGTCTTGGCGGTCATGCTCTCCGACCCCTTAGGACTCCGCTAGGTAGCGGTGGACGAGCATCACGGCCATCGATCCTTCGCCGACCGCGGCTGCGACGCGCTTAGCGGACTCGGAGCGGACGTCGCCGGCAACGAAGACGCCCGGCACGCTGGTTTCCAGGTGGTGTGGTGGACGGTCCAACGTCCAGCCGCACACGTTGCGCAGGTCCGGTCCGGTGAGGATGAAGCCGTGGTCGTCACGTGCGAGCACCCCGTCCAGCCACTCGGTGCGCGGCGCGGCCCCGATGAAGATGAACATCCGGCCGCAGCCGACCTCCTCGGATTCGCCGGTCCGGTTGTCGACCAAGGTCAGCTTCTCGAGGTGGTCGATTCCCGTGGCGCATTGGACCTCGGTGCAGGTCCGGACGCGGATCTTGGGATTCTGTTCGATCTGCTGGATCAGGTAGTACGACATTGACGCCGACAACGACGGGGCGCGCACCACGATGGTCACCGACTTGGCCTCGCGGGACAGGTGCATCGCGGCCTGGCCGGCCGAATTGGCGCCGCCGATCACATAGACCTCTTCGTCCGAGCACTCCGACGCTATGGATGTGGCCGCTCCGTAGTAGACGCCGCGGCCGATCAGCTCGTCGCAGCCGGTTGCCGCCAGCTGGCGGTAGGCGACGCCGGTCGCCACGATGACCGCGTGGGCGTCGATCGAGCCGCCGTCGGCGAACCGCACGGTGCGCGCACACCCGTTGACCTCCAGGGCGGTGGCCGTGCGGGCGGTGATGAGCTCGGCACCGAACTTTTCCGCCTGCTTCCGCGCCCGCTGCGCGAGCTGGCTGCCCGAAACCCCGTCCGGAAAGCCGAGGTAGTTCTCGATCCGCGAGCTTTGGCCGGCCTGGCCGCCGGTCGCGGTGCGTTCGATGAGTACGGTGCGCAGTCCCTCGGAGGCGCCGTAGACGGCAGCGGCCAGTCCCGCGGGCCCGCCGCCGATGACGATCAGGTCGTAGAACTTCTGCGACGGCGTGGTGGTCAGGCCCAACGTGTCGGCCAGCTCGGCGTCGCTCGGTTCGACCAAGGTGGCGCCGCCTTCGGTGACGACGACCGGTAGCCGCCGGCCGTCCTCGCCGGCGGCCTGCAGCAGTTGCTCGCCGGCGGGCTCGTCGGCCATGAACCAGGTGTAGTAGAGCCCGTTGCGGGCCAGGAAGTCGCGGACCTGCCAGGACCGTGCCGACCAGCGGTGCCCGATCACCTTGGTGTGCGGAATGGGGTGCTCCGGCGCCCGCTTCCAGGCGTCCAGCAACGCGTCGATGACGGGATAGAGCTTTTCCTCCGGAGGATCCCACGGCTTGAGCAGGTAATGATCGAGGTCGACGACGTTGATCGCATCGATGGCGGCGTGGCTGTCCGCGTAGGCGGTCAGCAGTACCCGCCGCGCCGCCGGGTACAGGTCCATCGCTCGTTCGAGAAACTCGATACCCGTCATCTGCGGCATCCGGTAGTCGGCGATGAGCGTTGCCACGGTCTCGCCCCGCAGTTTGAGTTGCTTGAGGGTGTCCAGGGCATCCGCGCCAGATTCCGCTCGCACGATCCGGTGGTCCTCGCCGTAATGGCGGCGCAGGTCCCGGGCCACCGCGCGGGACACCGCGGGATCGTCGTCGACGGTGAGCATTACCGGTTTGCGTGGCTGCGCGACTGGATTTGCGGGAGCTGTCATCAGCGTTAAGTATGCGCTCGTCAGGCGCTATTTGGCGGGTCGAGGGAGGCACCTCGATTCCTCCGCTGGCGATTTTGGCCAGGGCGAACGACCAGGTATCGTGGAGTAACGGTGCGGTTTCCGCGCCGGCTTTTTGCGTGCCCTGTCCCTAGGAATTTCCTGTCACCGGCTCACGTTTGAAGTCGGGGTAAATGTCGCGCCGATCCGGGCGCAGAAGCAACGAAACGAACGACGAGGATTTCTGGAGAGTATGGCCAAAAAGGACGGCGCCATCGAGGTCGAGGGCCGCGTGGTCGAGCCCCTGCCCAATGCGATGTTCCGCATTGAGCTGGAGAACGGCCACAAGGTGCTCGCCCACATCAGCGGCAAGATGCGGCAGCACTACATCCGCATCCTGCCCGAGGACCGGGTGGTGGTGGAGTTGTCTCCCTACGACCTGTCCCGGGGCCGCATCGTGTACCGGTACAAGTGATAGAGCCCGAACCGACAACCGACGAGTAGACAGAACAGGATCGACCAGCCGTGAAGGTGAACCCGAGCGTCAAGCCAATCTGCGACAAGTGCAGGGTGATCCGGCGGCATGGGCGGGTCATGGTGATCTGCTCAGATCCGCGCCACAAGCAGAGACAAGGTTAGTCAAGGCTTCCGCCTCAACAACTGAATGCAGACCTCCCAGCACCAGTGAGCGGATAGGCCGCTCATCCACGCCCGGACGGAGGCCGGGCCCCGCGAAGCGGGAACGGACTGGGATCAGACCTCCGCCTGGAAAGAGGAAACGCCACCTATGGCACGACTAGTAGGCGTCGACCTGCCGCGCGATAAGCGGATGGAGGTCGCGCTGACCTACATTTTCGGCATCGGCCGTACCCGCTCGAACGAGATTCTGGCGGCCACCGGCATCGACAAGAACCTGCGCACCCGGGATCTCACCGACGACCAGGTGACCCACCTGCGCGATTACATCGAAGGCAACCTGAAGGTGGAGGGTGACCTGCGCCGGGAGGTGCAGGCCGACATCCGCCGCAAGATCGAGATCGGCTGCTACCAGGGTCTGCGGCACCGCCGCGGCATGCCGGTGCGCGGCCAGCGGACAAAGACCAACGCGCGGACCCGCAAGGGCCCCAAGCGCACCATCGCAGGCAAGAAGAAGGCCAGGTAACCGATGCCACCGAAGAAGGCAAGCGGCTCCGCCCCGAAGAAGGGGCAGAAGACCCGCCGGCGGGAGAAGAAGAACGTCCCGCACGGCGCCGCGCACATCAAGAGCACGTTCAACAACACGATCGTGACGATCACCGACCCGCAGGGCAACGTCATCGCCTGGGCGTCGTCGGGTCACGTCGGCTTCAAGGGCTCGCGGAAATCGACCCCGTTCGCCGCCCAGCTGGCCGCGGAGAACGCCGCGCGCAAGGCCCAGGAGCACGGCGTACGCAAGGTCGACGTGTTCGTGAAGGGCCCGGGCTCGGGCCGGGAGACCGCGATCCGGTCGCTGCAGGCCGCGGGCCTGGAGGTCGGCGCGATCTCCGACGTCACCCCGCAGCCGCACAACGGCGTCCGGCCACCCAAGCGACGGAGGGTTTAGTAATGGCGCGTTACACCGGACCCATAACCCGCAAGTCGCGCCGGCTGCGCACCGACCTCGTCGGTGGGGACCAGGCCTTCGAGAAGCGCCCCTACCCGCCCGGCCAGCACGGCCGCGCGCGGATCAAGGAGAGCGAGTACCTGCTGCAGCTGCAGGAGAAGCAGAAGGCCCGCTTCACCTACGGCGTGATGGAAAAGCAGTTCCGCCGCTACTACGAAGAGGCCGTGCGGCAGCCCGGCAAGACCGGTGAGGAGCTGCTGCGGATTCTCGAGAGCAGGCTGGACAACGTCGTGTACCGCGCCGGGCTGGCGCGCACCCGTCGGATGGCCCGCCAGCTCGTCACCCACGGCCACTTCACGGTCAACGGCGTGCGCGTCGACGTGCCCAGCTACCGGGTGTCGCAGTACGACATCGTCGACGTGCGGGACAAGTCGGTGAACTCGGTGCCGTTCCAGATCGCGCGGGAGACCGCGGGTGACCGCCCGATCCCGAGCTGGCTGCAGGTCGTGGGGGAGCGCCAGCGCATCCTGATCCACCAACTGCCGGAGCGTGCGCAGATCGACGTGCCACTCACCGAGCAGCTGATCGTCGAGTACTACTCGAAGTAGAAAGCGCAGTCTTCCTCCGTGCGACCGCCCGGAGGATGTCTTACCGGCATCAAATAGCGGGTGCCGAGAAGGAGAAGAAGAAACACCATGCTGATCTCACAGCGACCCACACTGTCCGAGGAAGTCGTCACCGACACCCGGTCCCAGTTCGTCATCGAGCCGTTGGAGCCGGGATTCGGTTACACCCTGGGCAATTCGCTGCGTCGCACGCTGCTGTCGTCGATTCCCGGCGCGGCCGTCACCAGCATTCGCATCGACGGCGTGCTGCACGAGTTCACCACCGTGCCCGGCGTCAAGGAAGACGTCACCGACATCATCCTGAACCTCAAGGGCCTGGTGGTGTCCTCGGAGGAGGACGAGCCGGTCACCATGTACCTGCGCAAGCAGGGCCCGGGCGAGGTCACCGCGGGTGACATCGTGCCGCCCGCCGGTGTGACCGTGCACAACCCCGCCATGCGCATCGCGACGCTGAACGACAAGGGCAAGCTCGAGGTGGAGCTCGTCGTTGAGCGCGGCCGCGGCTATGTCCCGGCGGTGCAGAACCGGGCGTCTGGTGCCGAAATCGGCCGCATCCCAGTCGATTCCATCTACTCGCCGGTGCTCAAGGTCACCTACAAGGTGGACGCCACCCGTGTCGAGCAGCGCACCGACTTCGACAAGCTGATCCTGGACGTGGAGACCAAGAGTTCGATCAACCCCCGCGACGCGCTGGCGTCGGCGGGTAAGACGCTGGTCGAATTGTTCGGCCTGGCACGCGAACTCAACGTCGAGGCCGAGGGCATCGAGATCGGGCCGTCGCCGGCCGAGGCCGATCACATCGCGTCGTTCGCGCTGCCGATCGACGACCTGGATCTGACCGTGCGGTCCTACAACTGCCTCAAGCGCGAGGGCGTGCACACCGTCGGCGAGCTCGTGTCGCGCACCGAGTCCGACCTGCTCGACATCCGCAACTTCGGCCAGAAGTCCATCGACGAGGTCAAGGTCAAGCTGCACCAGCTGGGCCTGTCGCTCAAGGACAGCCCGGCCACCTTCGACCCGTCGGAGGTTGCGGGCTACGACGTCGCCACCGGCACCTGGTCCACCGAGGCCGCCTACGACGACCAGGACTACGCGGAAACCGAACAGCTCTAAAGCCTTTGAGAGTCTAGACAGGAGCGACTGCAATGCCCAAGCCCACCAAGGGCCCTCGCCTCGGCGGGTCGTCTTCGCACCAGAAGGCCCTGCTGGCCAACCTGGCCACGTCGCTGTTCGAGCACGGCCGGATCAAGACGACCGAGCCGAAGGCACGTGCGCTGCGGCCCTACGCGGAGAAGCTGATCACGCACGCCAAGAAGGGCACGCTGCACAACCGTCGAGAGGTTCTCAAGAAAATCCGCGACAAGGACGTGGTGCACGCCTTGTTCGCCGAGATCGGGCCGTTCTTCGCCGACCGCAACGGCGGCTACACCCGCATCATCAAGGTCGAGGCGCGCAAGGGCGACAACGCCCCGATGGCCGTGATCGAACTGGTGCGGGAGAAGACCGTTACGTCCGAGGCCGATCGGGCGCGCCGGGTGAAGGCGTCGAAGAAGGCGCCCGCACCGGCGGCCGTCGCGGCGGCGCCGGAGGCGGCGGTGGAGCCCGAGGCGGCGGAGGGTTCGACGGCCGAGGAAGTTACGCCCGAAGCCGAAGAGGCCAAGGCTGAGGCCGCCGAGGAGACCGAGGCCCCCGCCGAGGAGACCGAGGCGCCCGCCGAGGAGGCCAAGGCCGACGAGCCCGACGAGGCCACAGAGAATTAGCGAGGACGTCCGTCTGCGGCTCGATATCGCCTACGACGGAACGGAATTCGCGGGCTGGGCAGTCCAGGCCGGGCAGCGGACCGTCGCCGGCGTCCTCGACGAGGCGCTGACGACGGTTTTCCGCACGCCGGTGCGGCTGCGCGCGGCCGGGCGAACCGACACGGGGGTCCATGCCACCGGACAGGTGGCCCATGTCGATGTGCCCGTCGACGCGTTGCCGAATGCATACCCACGCTCACCCCGCACTGGCGAGGCCGAATTCCTGCCGCTGCTGCGCCGTCTGGGCCGGTTCCTGCCCACCGATGTCCGGGTGCTCGGTATCGCCCGCGCCCCGGCTGGTTTCGATGCCCGGTTCTCGGCGCTGCGACGTCACTATGTGTACCGGCTGTCGACGGCGGCCTACGGCGTGGAGCCGCACCGGGCGCGCTACGTCACCGCGTGGCCGCGGGATCTGGATGTGGACGCGATGGCCGTCGCGTCGCGAGACCTGGTGGGATTGCACGACTTTGCGGCGTTCTGCCGTCACCGTGAAAATGCCACCACCATCCGCGACCTGCAGCGGTTGGACTGGTCACGCGATGGCGACCTGATCACCGCGCACGTCACCGCCGACGCGTTCTGCTGGTCGATGGTGCGGTCGCTGATCGGGGCGCTGTTGGCGATCGGCGAGCACCGGCGCCCGGTGTCGTGGTGCCGTGACTTGCTCTCCGCGACCGACCGGTCCAGCGACTTCGCCGCCGCGCCGGCGCACGGGTTGACGCTGGTCGGCGTCGATTACCCGCCCGACGACCAACTGGCCGCGCGGATTTTGATCACCCGGGATCTGCGAACGCCCGGCTAGATCCGGCCCGCGACGAAACTTGCGGCCTGGTTGGTCAATCCGGGCACGTAGCCCAGGTGCGCGTTCCACTGATTGCCGTTCGAGCAGATCGGGTCGCCGGTGTTGCACAGGTCGATCGTCTTGCCGTCGAAATTCGGGGTCAGGGCGCTCATCAGCCCGCCCGCCCGGGCGGAAGGGTTTCCGAATAGGGCGACGGCGGCGACGTGGTCCGCGGCGTCGGCGGGCAAGGGCTGATGGAAGCCGAAGCCGGGAAGTGGTGCGGCGGTGACGATGTCGATGACGGCCGCGCCCTGAGAGTATCCGCCGAGCACCTCCTTGGTGTTGGGGCAGTTGTTGGCCATCTGCTGGACGTGGTTGCTTGTGTCGTTCGCGCCGACCGTGGCGGCCAGGAAGTCCTTGTTGGCCGGATAGTTAACCCCGTATGCGCCAACGCTTTTACGGGTGTGCTGGCGCAGCGAGCTGACGAAGGCCTGGCCCACCCGCCCGATGCCGGGCGGCTCGTCGGTTCCTCGGGCGAACACCACCTCGACGTCGGGGCACGACGCCGACGCGAGGGGCGCCAGGTGGGGAGCCACCCAAAACGCGACCGCCGCAAGGAATGCGGCGGCCAGCACCAGGCGGATAAGCCTCACACAATGATGTTAAGGGCTTATTGATCAAGCGCCGGTAACGATTTAGACGAGCGGGGCTTGAGGATTCGGCGTGTCCGGGGTGTTGGGCGTGCTCGGTCCGGGAACGTTGCCGGGGATCGACGGGCCGAATCCCGGCGTCTGCGGGCCGTATCCGGGCGTCTGCGGGCCGTACTGGGGCCCATAGCCGGGCACCTGCTGGTTGGACCCGGCCAGGAGCTTGGACGCAACGAAAGCCGCCGCCTGCGTGGTGTACGCGGGGACATAGCCCTCGGTGTGGCCGCTCCACTCGTTGCCCGGGCCCGCGTGGCAGATCGGGTCGCTGGGGTTGCACAGGTCGATCGCCTTGGAGCCCAGCAGCGCGCTCTGGGTCGGCAGCGTTCCGCCGGCGCGGTCGGCCACGTCGCCGAAGGTGGCGACGGCCGCGATGTTCTTGGCGTACTCCGGCGGCAGCGAGCTGCCCCAGTTGATGCCGCCGATGGGAACGCCGGCGACGATGTCCATCACGGAGGCGCCCTGCGAGTAGCCGCCCAACACGATCTGGGTGTTCGGGCACTTCGCCACCGCCTGCTTGACGCGGTTGATCGCGTCGTTCGCGCCGTCACCGCCGTGCAGCTGCAGCTTGCTGGCGGCGTAGTTGACCCCGTAGGTGTCGATCTTCATGCCGCCGGTCTGCTGGCGCAGCGAGTCGACGAAGGCGTCGCCGACGCGGCCGAGGCCGGGCGGCTCGTTGGTGCCGCGCGCGAAGATGACCTCGATGTCCGGGCAGTCATCGGCGGAAGCGGCCGGCGCCGCGGCAGGGCTGACGAGCAGGCCGGTGGCGGTGAGCACTGCAGAAACCCCCGGGCCCACCCAGCGACTTAAGCGGTGGGAAGACACGCCGAAACTTTACCCGTATTCAGGCGTGACGAAACTCGGGCGGCCTGTGGATAAACCACCGCAGGCCTCTGACGTGCGGCTTACGGTGGGAGCCGGGAGACGAATTCCACAAATTTGTCGGGGTGATTTTGGACCGTTTACAGCTGCGTCAACCGACAACCCGGCTGCAAATCAGCGGTTACCGATTCCTGCTGCGTCGCATCGAGTGCGCATTGCTGGGCCGCGACCTTCACACCGCGAACGAATCGCTGCGGGCGCACACGGCGTCGTTCGCGGTCGGCTGCGTGCTGGCGGCGCTCGCCGTGGCGGGATGTGGGCTGTGGGGTTGGCTGCGACCGCACCCAGATCTCGGTCAGGCGCGGATCGTCATGGGCCAACACTCCGGGGCGCTGTACGTGCAGGTAGGCGACACCTGGCATCCGGTGCTGAACTTGGTCTCGGCGCGGTTGATCGCGGGGACGGCCGCCAGCCCGGAGCTGGTGCAGGAGTCTGATCTGGGCCGCACCAAACGCGGTCCGCTGCTTGGCATTCCGGGTGCGCCGCAGTTCGTCGGCGAGCCGTTGTCCGCCGACGAGTCGGCCTGGACGATCTGCGATGCGGATGGGACCGGAGCGACGACGGTCGTCGTCGGGCCCACCGACGCATCGCCGGTCCGCCGTCTTGCTGCCGGCCATGCCCTCCTGGTCGCGCCCGCGTCGGGTTCGCCGGCCTACCTGCGTTACAACGGGCAGCGGGCCGTGGTGGACGTTGCCGACGCCGCGGTCCTGCGTGCACTGCGGCTGGAGGGCCGCGCGCCGCGGCTCGTGTCGCAGTCGTTGCTGAACGCGGTGCCCGAGGCGCCGCCGATCACCGCTCCACCCATTCGCGGGGCCGGCGAGGTGGCGGCCGGGTTTCCGGTCGGCAGCGTGCTGCGCATCGCACGCGGCGATGGTGACGAGTATTACGTCGTTTGCCCGCCGGCGTCCAGCGCATCGGCCAGGTGGCCGCCGATGTGCTGCGCTTCAGCGATTCGCACGGCACCGCCAACACGATCGCGGTCGCGCCCGACGCGATCCGCTCGATTGCAATTGTCGACACGCTGCCGGTGGCCAATTTTCCCGACCGGGCGCCGGTCCTAGATGGCGGCAGCGCCTTGTGTGTCACCTCGAAGCCCGCGTCACCCGGACGGTTCGACATCGCATTCTTGGCCGGGAGCGCCCTACCGGTACCGACCGGTCGAGTGCCCGTGACCCTGTCCCAAGCCGATGGCCGCGGTCCCGCGCTTGACGCGGTCTACCTGCCGCCCGGCCGGAGCGCCTACGTGCGGGCGACTGACCGAGTCGGCACGCGATACCTCGTTACCGATACCGGGGTCCGGTACGCGATCCACGACGACGACGCGGCACATGATCTTGGTCTTCCGGCCCCCGTTCCGGCGCCCTGGCCGGCGTTGGTGACCCTTCCGTCCGGACCGGAACTGAGCAGGCAGGACGCGTCAGTCGCCCGGGACGCGGTTACGGGGACCCCGTAACCGGACGGATGCGAGGACGCCCACCAGGCCAAGGAGGCACATGGCCGCGCCGCGCAATGCGGTGTCCCGGGCATGAGAATTGGGCGGTTTGGGTGGCGGTGGTGTGGTGATCGGCACGGGTGCCGGTGTTGGCTTGGCGGTGGTCGTCGGTGGACTGGAGTCGGTGCTGACCGCGGCCATGGCATCGACGGTGCCGTTGCCGACGAGCGGATCCCATCCCGCGGGTGGGTGGTGCGCGGTCGACTCGATGCGCCGCATCACCTGCCGTGCGGTTAAAGCGGGGAAGCGGGCCCGGATCAGCGCGGCCACCCCACTGACCAACGGCGCGGCGTAACTGGTACCCGAGACCGGTTCCGAGCCCAGAGAAGTCACCGCCTCGCCGGTGGCCGCGACGTCCACCCAGGGTCCGGCAAGCGTGAAGGCCGACGGCATCCCGTCGGCGTTGACCGAACCGACTGTCAGCACGTAGTCGTCGTACCAGGCCGGACTGACCACGACCGTGACTGTCTGCCAGTTTGCGTCGGGCCGCTGGGGCGGACACTGCCCGGCGCCGCCGGTGTTGCCCGCGGCGGCCACGACGACGGCATTCTTGACGTCGACCGCGTACGCCAGCGCGGCGCCCAGCGCTCGGTCGTCGAGCGCCGAGGCGACCGGAACACACGCAACGGACGAAATGTTGATCACCGATGCGCCGAGATCGGCGGCCGTCCGGATGGCTTTCGCCATGGTGTCGACGTCACCCACTCCGGTGCGGGATTGATCGCCAGCCGGAGCGAACTTCGCACTGGACTGGCGGATGCCGATCACTGTGGCTTCGGGCGCCACCCCGCTGAAGCCATCCGCCTTGGGATCGGATGTGGCGGCGACGATTCCGGCTACCAGGGTGCCGTGAGCGTCACAATCCTGGCTGCCGTCGCCGGTGGACACGTAGTCCCCTCCCGGAACCACATCGGGCAGCCGGGGGTGCCGCGCGACACCGGTGTCAATGACCGCAACCCGTTGTCCCGCCCCGCGGGTCAGCTGCCAGACCCGCGGCAGGCCCACGAGGTCTGGGAGCCGGTCGCGGCCAGGTTTCAGGTCCGCCGTCATCGCCGCGCAGACCTCGCGTTGCAGTGTCGGCGATGGCGGTGCCGGTAAGGCGGGCTTGGGCAGCCACTTGTTGTCGATCTCCGGCGGCGAGACCGCCTGTGCGGACGGCATTCCCAGCTGGGACAGCGCCGCCAGCGCCGCCACCGCCAGCAGGCGGACGACGGCTGACGCGCTCACTTGAAATTCAATCCGCGAACGGCGCTGTAGACGCCGCATATCCAGCAGGTCATGGGCACCACCGCGACGAGCGCCAGGCACTCCAGCACCTCGACACCGCGGCGTATCACGGGTGAGAGCGATATCGCCGGAACCACGAAGCCGAGGTAAATCGCCGCGGCGGCTAACGTTGCCGTCACCGCGGCTACCCATGCTCCGTGGTCCGGCGTGCTCAGGGCGACGACACCGAAAGTTGTTGCGGTGATGACGAGTCCGCAAGCGGAAAACGCCAGCCTCCTTCTCCCGTCATCCGAACGAGCGCGCAGCAGCAGCAACGCGCCGGTGAGAGCGCCAAAAGCGATGCAGGACAACCGTGGTGCGCCGACGAGCACGGCGACGACGGCACCCACCGCGGCCGTGGACGAGAATGCGATGAGAAGGCTGGTCAACCAGTTGTCGGCACGGGTCGCCTTAATTTCTAGGTCCGGTTCGGGGGTCAACCGAGGCGATAACCCCGCCAGCACGATCGACAGCCGCGCCGCCAACCCGAGCATTCCGAGGGATATCAGCGCGGATACCGAGCCGAGGACGCGCAGAGGTGCACCGGTCACCACGCCCACCAACGCGGCGACAGCACCGATCATCGCGACGCACGAGATCGCGGTCAAAGTGACGACACCGCAGCCCGATACGTGCATCGCCAGCACCGAGGTGACAACCGCCGCCGCCGCAGCCAGCAATACGTTGGGGACGCCGGGAGCACCAGGGACCGCCAGGAAGCCTGCGACCGCCGCGAATGCGGTGCCGATCACGCTCAGCGCGAGCCCGGCGATCGCCTCTCCATACGTGCGGTGTGCAATCGCCGCAAAGAGCAGGGCCACGGCGCTGGCCAGCGCCGCGATACCCGCGGTGGTGCCGGTGACGCTGACGCTGAACGCGTTTCGGATCAGTGCCAGCGCGCCGATACCGGTCAGGCAGCTCGCCCCGACCGCGCCCGTGAGCCGGGTCGCTTGCCGGTTCCGGGTCCAAGGCCGGCCCTTTGCGTCCAGCGTCACCGAAACGGCCTCCGCCACATCGTCGTTGCGCGGAGCGGGCGGCGGGGTAGGGGACTGGGTCAGAACCAGGACGGAGCCATCTCGGATGCCGTTTTGCGCCAAGGTCGCCGATGTGCTCAAAGCGGCAGCGCCGGGACGGGACAGTTGGTAGTGCCTCGCCTCCGGCTGGCTGGAACCGTCGACGCCGCGGCCCGCCAGGATGTCGAGGATGGACGGGATCAGCACGGCGACGGGAACGCTGGCGGGCAGGGCCAGGTCGGCGACGGCGGTGCCGGCATGAACTGACACGCGGCGAAGCCCCATATCGCATCCAGGCAATCGTTATCCCTTCAGTCGGATTAGCCGCACCGTAGCCAGATTCCGATGCACTGGTATCCCGCTATCCACAGGTGACTTGCAGCCGATTCCGGTGCTACTTACCGTCCCCAAATGGTGGGAGGGGCCGAGATGACGGTGTGTTTCGTGCCCGCGGCGCGGCGGTTGCCGCCGGCGGTCGCTACCGCGGACATCCCCGTTGAGGCGCCGCCCAGCCTGCCGCCGCCAAGACCACTGAGGCTATTACCGGTTGTCGTGTCGGTCGCGACCCTCGGGGTGATGGGGGCGGCTTACTTTTCGGGGTCGGCCGTGACCCGCAATCCCCTGTATGTGGCATTTCCGATGATGACGCTGATTTCAACGGCGGTGACGGTGGCTGCCGGGCGTGGGCAATGGCAGGGCCGCGGCGTCGATGCCGACCGGGTCGACTACCTTGGATATCTCAGTCGGCTCCGCGCAACGGTCACTGAAACCGCTGCGGCACAGCGCTCCTCACTAAGGTGGAGCCATCCCGACCCCGATACGCTGTGGACGTTGATCGGCGGTCCACGTATGTGGGAGCGGCGAGCGTCCGACCCCGACTTCTGCCTCGTCCGTGTCGGCGTCGGAACCCAGCCGCTCGCCACGCGCCTGGTGGCCCCGGAGTCGCGATCCCGCGAGCCCTGCGATCCGGTCACCGCAACGGCGTTGCGTCGCTTCCTGGACACACATTCGATCGTCGACGCCCCAATCACGGTGGCCTTGTGTGGCGTTGGGACGGTGAATATCGACGGCGATTTGACCTCGGTGCGCGGGCTATTGCGCGCGATGATCTGCCAACTCGCCGTGCTGCACCATCCCGGGCAGTTGCTGGTTGTCGGCGCAATCAGCGACCGGAATCGAGCGCACTGGGATTGGCTGAAGTGGTTGCCGCACAATCAACATCCGATCGTCGCGGACGCGGTGGGGTCCGCCCGCATGGTGTATCAAAGCCTGGCGGAGGCGCAGCGTGCGCTCGCCGGTGCACGACTGCCGCACGTGGTCGTGGTCGCCGACCTGGACGAGGGGGGTGCGGCCCGTGCAATCACGGGTGCCACCATCCTCGAGGTGGGTGCCTGCGGCGAGGGCACGCCGGTGATGATCAGGCGGCCTGGCGCTGAACCGTTGCCGGGTCTCGACTCGATGAGCCCGGTAGACGCGTTGGTGTGTGCCCGCCGACTCGCTATGTACCGGGTCGGTGCGCCTCCCGCTCAGGACGGCGTCCTCGCCGATGTAGCCGCTTTGGACCCGATCACGCTGTGGCGCAGCCAAGACCACCACGATCGACTCTGCGTTCCCATCGGAGCCATGGCGGACGGCGCACCGCTCGCGCTGGATATCAAAGAGGCCGCGGAAAACGGCATGGGACCGCACGGGCTCTGCGTGGGCGCCACCGGGTCGGGCAAGTCGGAGCTGTTGCGCACCATCGCGCTGGGGATGGTCGCGCGGAATTCGCCAGAGGTGCTGAATCTGCTGCTCATCGACTTCAAGGGTGGCGCGACGTTTCTCGACTTGGCGCGGGCACCGCATGTGGCCGCGGTCGTGACCAACCTCTCCGACGAAGCGCCGCTGGTGGCCCGGATGCGCGACGCACTGACCGGCGAGATGGACCGTCGGCAACGGCTGCTGCGATCGGCGCGATGTGCCAGCGTCGCGGCCTACGAACGCGAGCGCCGGGCCGGCAGCCAGTTGACCGCCATGCCGACGTTGTTGATCATCATCGACGAGTTCTCCGAATTGCTCAGCCAGCACCCCGAATTCGCCGACGTGTTCGTTGCGATCGGCCGGCTCGGCCGGTCGCTGGGCATGCACCTGTTGCTGGCCAGTCAGCGGCTCGACGAGGGCCGGCTGCGAGGGCTGGAAGCGCACCTTTCCTATCGGATCTGCCTGAAGACGCTGGCCGCCGCCGAATCACGAGCGGTGTTGGGAACACTGGACGCATACCATTTGCCGAGCACACCCGGCGCGGGTTTCCTGCGAGTCAGCAACGGCGAGCCGATTCGCTTTCAGGCCGCATTCGTTTCGGGACCGCTTCAGGCGGATAACGCGGCTTGCGTGCGGACGGTGACGCAGGTGCGGGTTTTCAGCGCGCGGGCGGTCGGCCCGGTTACCTGCGAACAGCCGGGCGACGCGCCCACTCGAACCGTCCTGCGAGCGGTCCTCGACCGGGTGGCCGGACACGGACCGCCGGCGCACCAAGTCTGGCTGCCCCCGCTGGGAGCGCCACCCGCACTGGACACCCTGCTCCACGATGCCATCCAGGCGCGGGGCGGCCTGACCGCACCCATCGGCACCATCGACCGCCCTTTCGAGCAATGCCGCACGCCGCTCATGGTCGACTTGTCTGGGGCCGCAGGCAATGTGGCGATCGTCGGCGCACCCCGATCAGGCAAGTCGACGGCGCTGCGCACTTTGATCACGGCGTTGGCGGCCACCCATGATCCGGGTCAGGTGCAGTTCTACTGCCTGGACTTCGGCGGCGGAGCGCTGGGCTCGGTGCGCGCCGTGCCGCACGTGGGTGCGGTCGCCGGTCGAGGCGAGCCGGCACTGGTCCGGCGCATGGTCGCCGAGATGGAATCAATCATCCGATCGCGGGAGACCCATCGAGCCGATGCGACGCGAGACGACGACCCGTTCGGTGAGGTGTTCCTCGTGATCGACGGCTGGGCGAGCCTGTGTCATGAGTTCGAGGCGCTCGAGGCATCGATCACTGCTCTTGCTGCCCAAGGACTTTCGTTCGGTGTGCATGTGGTGCTGTCGGCATCGCGCTGGGCGGAGATCAGACCGTCGCTCAGGGATCAGATCGGCACCCGCATCGAGTTGCGGCTGGGCGATCCCACGGACTCGGAGATCGACCGCAAACGGGCCCAGCAGGTGCCCCATGGCAGACCGGGCCGCGGCCTTTCCCGCGAGGGTCTGCACATGGTCATTGCTCGACCCAGTGACCGGATCCCGCATGGTGAATCGGTCGCGCCGCCGATACCACTACTTCCCACGCACGTGGACCACGACACCATCGTGAACCGGGCGACTGGGCAACTTCAGGCGCGGATCCTGCTCGGCCTCGAGGAGCACCGCTTGCGACCGGTCGCAGTCGATTTCGAGCAACTTTCGCACCTGCTCATCCTCGGAGAAAGCGAGTGCGGAAAGTCCGCCACGCTACGGACCCTGGGCCGCGAGATCGTTCGGACCAAGACCGCCGCGGATGCTCAACTGCTGATCGTCGACTTTCGCCGCTCTCTGCTCGGCGTCGTCGAGTCGGAACACCTTGGCGGCTATGCCATGTCGCCAGCCGCGCTGGGTGGGTTGCTGCCGGATCTGCTCGGTGTCTTGAAGCGGCGGATGCCACCGGTGGATGCGAGCCAGGCACAGCTGCGACACAGGTCCTGGTGGTCCGGGCCGGACATCTTCGTGCTAGTCGATGACTACGATTTGGTCGCCGCGCCGGCGGGCAATCCGCTTGGGGCAATCCTCGAATACTTGCCTCATGCACGGGATCTGGGGTTGCACCTGGTCGTGGCACGGCGCAGCGGGGGCGCCGAGCGGGCCCTGTTCGAGCCACTCCTGGCGGCCCTGCGTGACCTCGGCTGCGCCACATTGATGATGAGCAGGCGCCCAGACGAGGGCGCAGTGTGGGGTTCCGGCCGCCCGGCCCGGTTGCCGCCGGGCCGTGGCGTCCTGACCACGCGTGCTGGTGACGAACAGCTTGTCCAGGTGGCCTGGAGCCCGTCCCCGTGATCCCGACCGCGAACCCACACCGAGCCGTCATCGAGGCCGGACCGGGGACGATCCGGCGATTATGTTGTGGCACGGGCGAGGCCGCCGATGGGCACATGTCCGAGATCGTGAGGGAGGCGCTGGGCGCGATAGACGATCGGGTGGCGCTGGTCGGCGGGCGCCCCGTCGCCGTCGATTCGCTGTGGTGCGCCGCGCTGCGGTCACTGAGATGCGCGAACTGCAACGGCCTGGTCATCGTGCATCCGTCGTGGTGGCCGTCGGCGCGTGTCGGCGTGGTGACCGCTGCTGCCAAGACCCTGGCCGATGACGCGCTGGCGCGTCCGCGGTCGTGGCTGCTGACCCGGGCATCCGGTGCCGAGTGTGAGGCGGTGGTGGTGGAGGTCGCCGAGCGGTTGGTGGTGATCACCGGTGCCGAGGTCGTCGCGATACCCCGCAGGGCGGAACTGCCTCCCGTTGTCGGGGAGGCCGCGACGGCCATCGCCGGGATGACGCGACATCCGTCGGCGGTCGTTCTGATCGACGCGCCCAGCACGGTTGCCGGGGCGCGGGCGATTGCGGCGTTGATCGCCGGGGCGGTGCGCGGAAGCGGCCGGGCGGTGGTGGAAATCGGTGACGCTCGGCTGCCCCGGCTGGCCCAGTCGGCGGAGAGGGACCCGCGCGAGCCGTCTGAGCCGCGCGTCACGGTCGGTGCGGGTGGCGGTCGATCCCGCGCACCGATTATGAGCGGGCTCGCAGGGGTCGCCGTCGTGCTGACGGTGTTGCCACTGGCGATTTCGACGGTGGCTTCCGAAGGCCGTCCCGGCGGGCCGCCGCCGGGCCAAGTGCGGACGGCGCCGACAACATTTCTGGTGGAAGGCCGGGTGGCGCTGACGGTGCCCGCCGACTGGGCCGCGCAGCGGGTGGTCACCGGGCCCGGGTCGGCGCGGGTACAGGTCACGTCGCCGTCGGATCCCGAAGTGGCGTTACACATCACGCAATCGCCGGTGGCAGGCGAGACGCTGAGCGGCACCGCCGAGCGATTGAAACGCGCGATCGATGCGGAGCCCGCCGGGGTGTTTGTCGATTTCAATCCCTCCGGAATCAGCGTCGGCCGCCCCGCGGTGACCTATCGCGAAGTGCGCGCCGGCCACTACGTGCGGTGGACGGTGCTGCTGGACGGGCCGGTCCGGATCAGCGTCGGATGCCAGAGCCGTACCGGCGATGAGGAGGCCGTCCGCGATGCATGCGAGCAGGCGGTGCGGTCCGCCCACGCGATCGGATGAGTCGACAAATCGGTCGGAACCGAACGGAGGTGAGCGCGGTCCAAATTGATATGGCGAACACATTGAGCACAGACTTCGATCTCATGCGTTCGGTCGCGGGCACGACGGACGAGCGCAACGAGCAGATCCGGGCGATGCTGCAGGCCTTCATCGGGCGCATGAGCGGCGTGCCGTCCCCGGTGTGGGGCGGCCTGGCGGCCGTGCGATTCAAAGAGGTGATGGATCGCTGGAACGCCGAGTCGACGCGGCTGTACCACGCCCTGCACACGATCGCCGAGACCATCCGACGCAACGAGGCCGCGCTGCGGGAGGCCGGGCAGAATCACGCCCAGCATATCGCCGCTGCCGGCGGAAACCTGTGATCGGGGACCACCCGTGGACCCGGTCTTGTCCTACAACTTCGGCGAAATCGAATACTCGGTGCGCCAGGAGATCCACACCACGGCGGCCCGCCTCAATGCGGCGCTGGACGAGCTGAGGTCGCAGGTCGCCCCTTTGCAACAACTGTGGACCAGCGAAGCGGCGGCCGCCTACCAGGTCGAGCAGCTGAAGTGGCATCAGGCGGCCACCGCGCTCAACGAGATACTGATCGACCTGGGGCATGCGGTGCGCGACGGTGCGGACGAGGTGGCGAACGCCGACCGGCGGGCGGCCGGCGTCTGGGCACGGTAGCTGATTATGGCCCCTGTGTGGTCCCGGCGGGGGAGAGCCGCCGGGACCACACAGTCCGTTCCTTCGGTTAGCAATTGTCATCAAGAGTTATGGGTTGAACCGGTCGGGGCTTGAGAAGCGCGACCATCGCCTCTACTTGCTCGCGGTCGAGCACCACGGTCGACCCGTCGGGCAAACCGAGGATCCGGTCAGTCGCGATGCCGTGGAGCTTGACGCGCTTCACGGAGTCATCGATGGCCTTACGTCGCGATTCCTCGTCGGGCGCGTTGAGCACGTTGACGAGGTTCGTCTGCAAGCTGGCGGCGAATCCCTGAATCATGTCACCGACACCCTCGGGATCGAAGGTGTCGAACACACCCTCGTGTACCCCCTGGGTGATGACTTCGGTGAGCACCGGCCGGAACAGGTCTTCCCAAATGGTGACGATCATTCGGAACAGGGCCTGGTTTTCCGGCTTCAGCAGGGACGTCATCGCCGCGATTTGTTCGGGAGCCCCCATGGCCATCTTGACTTCGTAACTCGCCGCAAGTCCCGCGTTTAGGCGTTCCAATGCATTCTTGCCGGGCTGTGCGAAGACCGGACGCAACACCTCGAAAGCTTCAGCGGCGCTGCGTTGAGCAAGCGCGGTGACCAATGCCTCCTTGGATGGGAAGTAGTGGTAGAAAGCGCCTTTCGACGTACCTGCCATGGCGAGTAGGTCGTTCAGACTGACGTTCTCGTAACCGCGTTCGAGGAACAACGCGAGTGCCTGGTCGAGCAGTTCGGCTTGTCGGACATCCTTGGGTTTCACGACGCGTGGCATGGCGGTAGTGATTCAGTCGGACTTCTTCACCCACCCCACGTACGCCAGGTAAAGGCCGCACAGTGCGAGCAGCCCGAAACCGACCCGCACGACTCCGAGCTCGAGATCCGACGTTGCGGTGGCGGTTTCGGCCCCCTTGACGATCAGCTGCGGCGTGGCGAGCAATGCGAAACCCCGCAGCAGTAAGAACCAGCCGAACAGCGAGATGAGCACGGCGGCGAGGCTGCGCCAATATTGGTGAAACGCGACGACGAACAGGCCAGCGAAAAACAGCAGCGCGCCCAGCGCCCACGGCCACATCGGGTCTGTCGAGAAACTGGACAGCTGGCTTCCGATGCTTCCGGCCCTGATCGCGACGATCGCAGGGACCACTGCGATAAACGGTCCGAGCACGCGCGCAAATGAGCGGGTGCGCTGCGAGCGATCGGTCGTGGTGACGGGTGTGCGCATGGGTACGACTCCTTGTCGACGTGGCGGCGGCGGGATATCCGTCCACCTTTTAGACCACTGGTCTATAGATTAGACCAGTGGTCTAAAGGTTGGCCTAGTCACATCGACAACATCCCGCAGGCCGTTATGACGACTATTTTGACCTGCGGGGATGACGGTCGGTAAGCTGCTCGGTTGGCGTGCGGTACGCCGGGGCCTCGGGTCAATGTCGGTCGCCGAGATCATCCCCACCGCAGACCTAGCAGGGCCGCCTGACCGGCACCCGGCTCGACCCGGGATCCACCTCGAGAAGAAGAAGGTAAGCGCTGTGCCCACATACGCGCCCAAGGCGGGTGACACCACGCGGACGTGGTACGTCATCGACGCCACGGACGTGGTGCTTGGCCGCCTTGCCGTCGCGGCAGCCAACCTGCTGCGCGGCAAGCACAAGCCGACGTTCGCCCCCAATGTCGATGGCGGTGACTTCGTCATCGTCATCAACGCCGACAAGGTCGCCCTCAGCGGCGACAAGCTGCAAAGCAAGCTGGCCTACCGCCACTCGGGGTATCCCGGCGGCCTGCACAAACGCACGATCGGCGAGCTGATGGAAAAGCGCCCGACCCGCGTCGTGGAGAAGGCGATCGTCGGCATGCTGCCCAAGAACAAGCTCAGCCGTCAGATCCAGCGCAAGCTTCACGTCTACGCCGGCCCGGAGCATCCCCACACCGCTCAGCGGCCGGTTCCGTACGAGATCAAGCAGGTGGCCCAGTGACCGAAACAACCGAGGCCCTAGAGACCCCGGAGACCCCTGAGGCACCGGCTGAGACCCCGGCCCCGGCCGAGGTCGCGGCCCCGGCCGAGGTAGCGGCCCCGGCCGAGACGCCGGCGCCCCGGCACGCCGAATCGTTCGTGTTCGAGCGCCCGATCCAGACCGTCGGCCGCCGCAAGGAGGCCGTGGTGCGGGTGCGCATCGTGCCCGGCACCGGCAAGTTCGAGCTCAACGGCCGCAGCCTGGAGGACTACTTCCCCAACAAGGTGCACCAGCAGCTGATCAAGGCCCCGCTGGTCACCGTCGACCGGGCGGAAAGCTTCGACATCTTCGCCCTCCTGCACGGCGGCGGCCCGTCCGGTCAGGCCGGGGCACTGCGCCTGGGCATCGCCCGGGCGCTGATCCTGGCCTCCCCGGAGGACCGGCCCGCGCTGAAGAAGGCCGGCTTCCTCACCCGGGACCCGCGCGCCACCGAGCGCAAGAAGTACGGGCTGAAGAAGGCGCGCAAGGCGCCGCAGTACAGCAAGCGCTGATCACCGATCACTTTCTGGCCGCAACATGGGGCACTCCCCCGCAAGCGGGGCACCCCCACCCGTGTAACGGGGGAGCATCTTTGTGCGTCGTCTTCGGCGTGTCTGCGCACGATATCGAGGGGTTTCGGTCAGAAAAGAACGGGCACGTTAGGTGTCAGACCGTCAACTGTGAGAGGTTTGTCCGCATGGGTCGACTATTCGGCACCGACGGTGTTCGCGGGGTCGCCAATCGCGAGTTGACCGCCGAGCTGGCGCTGGCCCTGGGCGCCGCGGCGGCCCGGCTCCTGTCGAGTTCCGGCGGACCGGGCCGGCGGGTCGCCGTGATCGGCCGCGACCCGCGGGCCAGCGGCGAAATGCTGGAGGCCGCGGTGATCGCCGGGCTGACGAGCCAGGGTGTCGACGCGCTGCGGGTCGGGGTCCTTCCCACCCCCGCGGTGGCGTACCTGACGGGCGCCTACGACGCCGACTTCGGGGTGATGATCTCCGCGTCGCACAACCCGATGCCCGACAACGGCATCAAGATCTTCGGTCCCGGCGGCCACAAGCTGGACGACGGCACCGAGGACCAGATCGAGGAACTGGTGGCGGGCGGGCCCGGGTTGCGGCCGGTCGGCGCCGGGATCGGCCGCCTCATCGACGCCGAGGATGCGGACGACCGCTACCTGCGCCACCTCAGCAAGCTCAGCACGCTGCGACTCGACGGGCTGACCGCGGTGGTCGACTGCGCCCACGGCGCGGCGTCGGCCGTGGCGCCACGCGCCTACCGCGCGGCCGGGGCGCGGGTGATCCCGATCAACGCCGACCCCGACGGCCTCAACATCAACGACGGCTGCGGCTCGACGCACCTGGATTCGCTGCGGTCAGCCGTCGTCGAGCACGGGGCCGACCTGGGCCTGGCGCACGACGGGGATGCCGATCGCTGCCTGGCCATCGACGCCCACGGGCAACTCGTCGACGGCGACGCGATCATGGTCGTGCTCGCGCTGGCGATGCGGGAAGCCGGCGAACTGGCCGCCAACACGCTGGTGACCACCGTGATGAGCAACCTCGGGCTGCACCTGGCGATGCGCTCGGCCGGCATCGCCGTGCGCACGACCGGCGTCGGCGACCGCTACGTCCTGGAGGAGCTGCGGGCCGGCGACTACAGCCTCGGCGGCGAGCAGTCCGGGCACATCGTGATGCCGGCGGTGGGCTCCACCGGCGACGGCATCGTCACCGGGCTGCGGTTGATGACCCGCATGGTGCAGACCGGCTCGGCACTGGCCGACCTCGCCTCGGCGATGCGGGCGCTGCCGCAGGTGCTGATCAACGTCAAGGTCGCCGACAAGGCCACCGCCGCCGCCGCGCCCTCGGTGCAGACCGCGGTCGAGAAGGCCGAGGCCGAATTGGGCGACACCGGCCGAATCCTGTTGCGCCCCTCGGGAACTGAGCCGATGATCCGGGTCATGGTGGAGGCGCCCGAAGAGGCCGTCGCGCAGCGGGTCGCCGCCCGGGTCGCCGAAGCGGTGGGCGACGCGCGCTGATCCTTTAGCGCTGGAACCCCGACGCGGAGTGCGGCGTCGGATTAGGCATGAGATTCGATGCCGCTGGGGTGCACACGGTCGCCGACCAGCTGGGCGCAACCGCCGAAATCCTCGACCGCGCCGTGGGAGATCACCTGGCGCGGTTGGCGTTCGGCGCGGCCGGCGCCGGGCGGGCGCACACGGCGCGCGGTGACGCGCTGCGCGCCCAGCTGGACCGACTGACGGCCGAGGTGACGCAGTGGTCGCGGGCGGCCGTCGAGACCGCCGCCGCGCTGCGGGCCGGCGCCGACCGCTACGCCGACGCCGACCTGCACGCCGCGGCGCGGATCGCCTGACGTGGCCGACCGGTTGGACGTCGCCGAGCGCCTTGCCGAGGGCCGGCCCGCCGTCGAGCACACCCAGACCTACGTGTGGGCGTGCCACCTGCTGGGCTACGAGCATCCCGACCTGACGTCGCATCCCTCCCAGATCCGCGACTGGTACGAGGCCGAAGACGGCCTGGACCTTCGCGCGCTCGATCGCGACTGCGCGGAACTGCGGGCGGCGGGCGCGGCGGTCTCGGACGCGTTGCGGATCCAGCGCGACCAGGTCGCCGAGCTGGCCGCGGCGTGGACGGGGTCGGGCGGGGACTCCGCGGTTCGATGGCTGGAGCGTCAGTGCGACGCCGCGAACGCGCTGGCGACCGAGGTCCGCGCGGCGGCCCAGCGGTGCGAGTCTCTGCGCGACAACCTGTGGTATCTGGTCGATTCGAAGGTGGCGACCGCCATCGCGATCGACGAGGGCACGCGGGCGCAGCGACCGGCCTGGTTGGCCGCGGCCGCCGCGGTCACCGCCGGGGTGGGGGATCGGGCGAGCGCCGAGGAGGTCATCCGTCAGCAGATAACCCCGTACGTGGACAACGAAATTCGCGACGACTGGTTGACGACGATGCGGTCGACAGTCGAAGGGGTGGGCACGTCCTACGACATGGTCATCGACCGGATGGCCGCCGCGCCGGCGGCGCGCTTCGAGTTTCCCGGCGATCTCGGCCCCGGCTATCAGCCGCTTCCGCCCGGCGCCGCGAGGCCGGCCGCGCCGGCATCGCCCGCCGCGGTTCCCGGGCCGCCGGCGAATCCTGCGCCGCTACCGGACCTTTCGGCCGCCGCGCCGGCGGTGCCCGCCCCGATCCCGGCGCCGCCGCTATCGGACCCGGGGACCGCCGCGGCCATGCCCGCGGGCGACCCGGGCGGCGGACTGGGTGGGCTCGGCGGGCTGGCCAGCCGGATCGTCGATGCGATGGGTTCCCTGCTGGGTTCGGCGGCCGATCCGGTGGGCGCCGAGGATGCCTTCGACAACGAGGATCCGTTCCACGCCGACGAGGCCGATGACAAACCCGATGAACCCGAAGAGGCGAAAGAGGTCGAAAAGGCCCCGGACACTGAGGCGGCCAAGCCCGCCGACGAAGCTCGACCGGTTGACGCGCCGCCGCCGGTTGACGCGCCACCGGTGGAAGCGCCGCCGGAACCGGTTGACGTGCCGGCGCCGGTTGCCGCGCCAGTGGCCCCCGGACCCGCGCCGCCGGTAAACGAGGGATCAACGCCGTGCGAGATCGCCGCAGACCAGGTTCCGCAGGCGGGGCAGTGACGGCCTCAGGCGGGTCGCAGCTGCAGCGCGTCTTCGACGAAGCGAACGCCCTCGCCGGGGTCGGCCGCCAGGGGGCTCACCAACAGCGTCGTCACGCCGGCCTCGGCGAAGGCGGCCAAGCGTTCGGCAACGTAGCCGCGGGGGCCGACGAGCGACATCGCGCGCACCAATTCGTCGGGCACCAAGGCGATGGCCTCACCCTTGCGGCCCGACAGGTACAGCTCCTGGATCCGGTCCGCGACTTCGCCGAACCCGTAGCGCGTCGCCAGGTTGTGATAGAAGTTGCGGCCCTTGGCGCCCATCCCGCCGATGTAGAGGGCCAGCTGCGGCTTGACCCAGGCCAGCCGCTCCTCGACGTTGTCGCCGATGGCCAGCGACGCGTGCACCATGATGTCGAGCGGCCCCAGCGCCGGGTCCCGTTTGGCGGCGCCGGCGGCCAGCGCCTCGCCCCACACCAAGTGAGCTTTCTCCGGAAGGTAGAAGACCGGCTGCCAGCCCTCGGCGATCTCGGCGGTGAGCTCGACGTTCTTCGGACCGAGCGCCGCGATGGTGATCGGAATGCGTTCGCGCACGGGGTGATTGATGAGCTGGAGGGCCTTGCCCAGACCCGTCCCGCGGTCCGCGGGCAACGGGATCTGGTAGTGCTTGCCGGCGTATTGCACCCGCTCGCGGCGCCACACCTGCCGGCAGATCTCCACGATCTCGCGGGTGCGGCCCAGCGGCGCGTCGAACTCGACGCCGTGAAACCCCTCCATCACCTGGGGTCCGGACGTGCCGATGCCGAGGCGGAATCGTCCGTCGGACACGAAATCCAGGCCCGCGGCGGTCATCGCCAGCAGCGACGGCGTGCGGATGTAGATGGGAAACACCCCCGATGCCAGCTCGACGGTGTTGGTTTTGGCGGCCAGATACCCGAGTTGGCTGACGGCGTCGAAGGAATACGCCTCGGCCACCACCGCTATGTCGATACCGGCCTTCTCGAGTTCGACGACGCGGTCGACGCCTTCGTGAAAGCCGCCCGAGTAATCCAGAGCAATCCCGATTCGCACCAACGACAGATATCACGCGCCCCTGGCGCACGGCACGGCGGTGCGGCGGTGCTACTTCAGCAGCGCGACGATCTTCTCTTCGAAGGCGACCGGCGGGGTCTCGGGGTCCCCCTGGTCCGTCCCGGGCAGCTTCGCATCCGGATCGGCGAAGTCGCGGTACGTCTTGTCACCACCCAGCGCATAGAGCAGGTAGCCGGTCAACAGCGCCCGAACCGATCGCTGGGTGCGTCGGTGCGGGCCGGCCAGTCCGACCACCTTCGTCAGGCGACGGCCCTCGACCAGGCCGGCGGATTTGGCTTTGCTGACGATACGCAGCGTCGCCGTGTCCCAAGCCGCGGCCAAGGCCAACGCGTTGGAATTCAGCGATTTCGGATCTCCCGGCGCGGTCAGGATCAAACCCGGGACCTTCAGCGTCGCTGCGGGCTGCTCGGCCGGGGGACTCGTGACCGACGGAAAGATCGCCGCCACTGCCGCGGGCTTGTCGGGCATGCCGGCCGCGGCAAACACGGCGGCCGAGCCGCCGAAACCGTGGCCGACCACGCCGAGCTTGGCGGGATGCACGCTGATGTTGCCGGGCCCGAGGCGGACACCCGCCACGATGTCGAGGGCGGTCCCGAGGTCGAAGGCGAAGTTCAGCACCGAGGGCGCCAGGCCGCGCTGGGTGTCGGGGGCGCCGACGACGATCCCCCACGACGCCAGATGCTCCAGCAGGCCCGAATAGCGACCGGCACCGGCGAGCCAGTCGTGCCCGAACGCCACGCCGGGCAGGTTGAACCCGGATTCCGGGGTGTACACGACGCCTGGCAAACCGGCGAAGGCCAGGTCACCACGCAAAACCCGATGCGGACCACGGCGGCTGAGGGCTGCGACGAGCTTGCGGATGCGGGCCACGCGTCGACGTTAGCGCATGGCGGTGGGGTGCCGGGTTGGCGGAACGCCGCCCGGCGTTCTTAGGCCGTGACCTCTATCAGGCCCACCCGCCAGAGCACCGCGTACAGCTGGCGCAGCGGGATGCTCAGCAAACGAGCGGCCGCGTCCACCATCGGGTCGCCCCCAGCGCCGATTGGCGATTGGCGGAGGCGCTTCGATGCCTGCTTCGATGCCTGCTTAGGCGCGTGCGTTGCCGTCAGCCGTGCCGCGGGTGGGCTCGTCGCCACGTCGTCGTACAAAACAGCGGTCATGATTTCCCTCCTGGTAGCTGGTGCGCGGGCGGCGGGGGTCAAAAGCTGTTCCTTTTCGAATTGCGGCCCGCTGCCGGATTCTCGATTCAGGTTTTGAATTTGCGCGTCCTGAAAAATCTGCACCACTAGAATCCGTGGCGCACACCCCGGCGCGCGTGCGGGATAGCTGGACTATCGGCGTTGGTGTCTACTGAAAGAACAGATGGCAATAGAACAGTTGCACGGTTTTGCAGCAATCCCCGCCGCGGCGAACCCGTTGCGCTGCAGCACTATTCGCCTGTAGCGGTTGCTCCAAAACTCGCGCGGTCGTGATCAGGCGAGCGTCAACTCCGTTCCCTTCCGCTGGCTCCCGGGACGTTGGCCGATTTTGCAGTTCGCATTACTCCCCGGTGGTTGCCAGCACTAGCCGATGCCGCGAAGTTTAAATGCATATCTTGCTGCGGCAATGGCGCAATCGAAAACGTCAGAAATACTTCAGGTGAAAAGAGCTTCCGGTGTATGAATATGAAATGAATTGAGATGGAACCCGCCGCAGCACCCGTCAACCGCGCTTCGCCACGGGGTTCCAACCCGCGTCTGGGGCCTCGCGACGGCTAGGCCAGCTCACGCCCAGGTCAGCCGCGTGTGACCGGCGCGGCGGGAGGGCTGCCGTACCCTGTTCAGAATGTGCGGAATTGTCGGCTACGTCGGGCAGCGCCCGGCCTGCGAGGTCGTCATGGATGCGCTGCGCCGAATGGAGTACCGCGGCTACGACTCTTCGGGAATCGCACTGGTCGACGGCCACGGCAAACTCACCGTGCTGCGTCGCGCAGGCAGGCTGGCCAACCTGGAAGGGGCGGTGGCCGAGATGGCTTCGGCTTCCAAGGCGTCGCTGGCCGGCACCACCGGCCTGGGCCACACCCGCTGGGCCACCCACGGTCGTCCCACCGACCGCAACGCGCACCCGCACTGCGACGCGGCCGGCAAGATCGCCGTCGTCCACAACGGCATCATCGAGAACTTCCCGGCCCTGCGCCACGAGCTGGAGGCGGCCGGCGTGGAGTTTGCCAGCGACACCGACACCGAGGTGGCGGTGCACCTGGTGGCGCAGGCGTACCGCCACGGCGAGACCGCGGGCGACTTCGCGGCCTCGGTGCTGTCGGTGCTGCGCCGGCTGGAGGGCCACTTCACCCTGGTGTTCGCCAACGCCGACGAGCCCGGCACCATCGTCGCCGCCCGCCGCTCCACACCGCTGGTGCTCGGGATAGGCGTCGGCGAGATGTTCGTCGGCTCCGACGTGGCGGCGTTCATCGAACACACGCGCAACGCCGTCGAACTCGGGCAGGACCAGGCCGTGGTGATCACCGCGGACGGCTACCGCGTCACCGACTTCGACGGGAACGAGGACGTCGAGTACCGCGAATTCCATATTGACTGGGACCTGGCCGCGGCCGAAAAGGGCGGCTACGAGTATTTCATGCTCAAGGAGATCGCCGAGCAGCCCACCGCGGTGGCCGACACCCTGCTCGGGCACTTCGTCAACGGGCGGATCGTCCTCGACGAGCAGCGCCTGTCCGATCAGGAACTCCGCGAGATCGACAAGGTGTTCGTGGTCGCCTGCGGCACCGCTTTCCACTCCGGGCTGCTCGCGAAGTACGCGATCGAGCACTGGACCCGACTACCGGTGGAAGCGGAGCTGGCCAGCGAATTCCGATACCGCGACCCGGTGCTGGACCGCAGCACACTGGTGGTCGCCATCTCGCAGTCGGGTGAAACCGCGGACACCTTGGAAGCGGTCCGGCACGCCAAGGAGCAGAAGGCCAAGGTGCTGGCGATCTGCAACACCAACGGCTCGCAGATTCCACGCGAGTGCGACGCGGTGCTGTACACCCGCGCCGGCCCCGAGATCGGCGTGGCCTCGACCAAGACGTTCCTGGCGCAGATAGCCGCCAACTATCTGGTCGGCCTGGCTCTGGCGCAGGCCCGCGGCACCAAGTACCCCGACGAGGTCGAGCGCGACTACCGCGAGCTGGAGGCGATGCCCGAGCTGGTGGCCCGGGTGCTCGCGACGATGGAACCGGTGGCCGCGCTAGCGCACCGGTTCGCCCAATCCTCGACGGTGCTGTTCCTGGGCCGCCATGTCGGCTACCCGGTGGCGCTGGAGGGCGCGCTGAAGCTCAAAGAACTCGGCCTACATGCATGCCGAGGGTTTCGCCGCCGGGGAGCTCAAGCACGGCCCGATCGCGTTGATCGAGGACGGCCTGCCGGTCATCGTCGTCATGCCCTCGGCCCAAGGGGTCCGGCCACGCTGCACGCCAAGCTGCGTGTCCAACATCCGGGAGATCCAGAGTCGCGGCGCGGTGACCATCGTGATCGCCGAGGGAGGGCGACGACACCCGTCCGCCCCTACCGCCGACCACCTTGAGTCGAAATCCCCATCGGTATCCCAACCCTTTTGCAGCCGCTTGCTGTCGACCATCCCGCTTCAGGTGTTCGCCCGCGTCGGTCGCCCAGGCCCGCGGCTACGACGTCGACAAGCCGCGCAACCTGGCGAAGTCCGTCACCGTCGAATAGAGGGTGGACGTCGTGGCGAACGCATCGGTGGGGACACGGCTGCGGCGCATCTGGCTGGCGGTATGGCGTTTCGTCATCACCGCTCCGTTGACCTACACCTGGCTGTTCGCGCTGATGGTCACGACGATCATCCAGAACGAACTGCCCGGGCGGCAACTGCATTCGGTGCTGCTGCACCGTTCCACCAACATTCACTCCCTGGGAACCGATCCGCTCGATGTGCTGTTTGCAGGCTGCCTGTGGATCGACGGCAAGAACCTGGAACCGTACCTGCTGCTGTTCACCCTTTTCCTCGCGCCGGCCGAACACTGGCTGGGCCAGCTGCGTTGGCTCACCGTCGGGTTGAGCTCCCACATCCTCGCCACGTATATCAGCGAGGGCATCCTCTACTTCGCGATCGAGGAACACGCGGCGCCGGAACGATTGGTGCACGCCCGCGACATCGGGGTCAGCTATTTCCTCGTCGGCGTGATGGCCGTGCTGACCTATCACATCGCGCGGCCGTGGCGCTGGGGGTACCTCGGGGTGCTGCTCGTCATCTTCGGTTTTCCGTTGCTGACGATGACCCGCCACGGGGTGAACTTCACCGCGATCGGTCACTTCGCCTCGATCCTCATCGGGCTCTGCTTCTATCCGATGGCCCGAGAGAGCGCAGGCGCCCGCCGTTGAATCCGGCGAGACTCAAAACGGCCTTCCGGCGAATCGGTTCCCGCGAGGGGTAGGCGATACGTTCAGCGCGTCTAGGTTCGCCCCGCGGGACATATTGCATCCCGCACGGCTGGGCATGGAATGCTTGCGTTGATGCGGCATTACTACTCTGTAGACGCGATCCGCGACGCCGAAGCGCCGCTGCTGGCCAGCCTTCCCGACGGTGCTTTGATGCGACGCGCGGCCTTCGGGCTGGCCACGGAAATCATCGCCGCGCTCACCGCCGCGCACGGGCGGGGTTGCCGGCCGCCGGGTGTGCGCGGTCGTCGGCTCGGGCGACAACGGCGGCGATGCGCTGTGGGCGGCCACCTTCGTGCGCCGTCGCGGCGCGGCGGCCGACGCGGTGCTGCTCCAGCCCGGAGCACACCCACCGCAAGGGGCTGGCGGCGTTCCGGAAGGCCGGCGGTCGCGTCGTGGAAAGTGTTTCGCCGACAACCGATCTCGTCATCGACGGCGTGGTGGGGATCTCGGGCTCGGGCCCGCTGCGACCCGCGGCGGCCGAGGTGTTCAAGCGTGCCGAAGACTCCATCCCGGTCGTCGCCGTCGACATCCCCAGCGGCATCGACGTCGCGACCGGCGCGATCATCGGCCCCGCGGTGCACGCCGCGCTGACCGTCACGTTCGGCGGGCTCAAGCCCGTGCACGCGCTCGCCGACTGCGGCCGCGTCGAGCTGATCGATATCGGCCTCGACCTGCCGGATACCGACATGCTGGGTTTCGAGGCCGGCGACGTCGCGGCGCGCTGGCCGGTGCCGGCCCCCACGACGACAAGTACACCCAGGGCGTGACGGGGGTGATGGCCGGCTCGTCCACCTACCCGGGCGCCGCCGTCCTGAGCACCGGCGCCGCCGTCGCGGCCACCTCCGGCATGGTCCGCTACGCCGGCAGCGCGCACAAGGAGGTCCTCGCGCGGTGGCCCGAGGTGATCGCGGCGCCCACCCCGGCGGCGGCCGGCCGGGTGCAGGCCTGGGTCGTCGGGCCGGGATTGGGCACCGACGAAACCGGGGCCGCGGCATTGTGGTTCGCGCTGGAGACCGACCTCCCCGTGATCGTGGACGCCGACGCGCTGACCATCCTGGCCGCCCACACCCGCCTCGTGGCCAACCGCGACGCGCCGACGGTGCTGACCCCGCACGCCGGT
>CAWDJC010000025.1:0-16939 GCA_963802525.1 uncultured Actinomycetota bacterium
ATGTCGACGGTGGTGACTTCGTCATCGTCATCAACGCCGACAAGGTCGCCATCAGCGGCGACAAGCTGCAAAACAAGTTCGCCTACCGCCACTCGGGTTTCCCCGGCGGCTTGCGGGCCCGGTGCTCGGTGACGAGATGCAGAAGCACGCCGACCGCGTCGTCGAGAAGGCGATCGTCGGGATGCTCCCGCATAACAAGCTGAGCCTGATATCCAGAAGAAGCTGCGCGTCTATGTCGGATCTGAGCATCCGCACACCGCCCAGCAGCCGATTCCGTTCGAGATCAAGCAGGTGAGCCAGTGACCTCGAAGAGACGACCGAGACCGCAGAGGTCGCAGAGACGCAGAGGTTGTCGAGGCACCCCGACGCCCCCGAGGCCGAGGTCCCGGGCTGTCGTCGAGGAGACCCCGAGGCCCGTGGTCGAGGAGGCGCCGGCCCGCGAGCCGGTGTACCTCGACCGCCCGATCCAGACCGTCGGCCGCCGCAAGGAAGCCGTGTGCGCGTTCGCCTGGTGCCCGGCACCGGCAAGTTCGAGCTGGACGGCCGCAGCCTGGAGGCCTACTTCCCGAACAAGGTGCATCAGCAGCTGATCAAGGCTCCGCTGGTGACCGTCGATCGGGTCGACGCTTCGACGTCTTCGCCCACCTCGACGGTGGCGGCCCGTCCGGGCAGGCCGGTGCACTGCGCCTGGCCATCGCCCGCGCGCTGATCATCGTGTCGCCGGATGACCGGCCCGCGCTGAAGAAGGCCGGCTTCCTCACCCGTGACCCGCGTGCCATCGAGCGCAAGAAGTACGGCCTGAAGAAGGCCCGTAAGGCGCCTCAGTACAGCAAGCGCTGATCGGGGATCGTTTCTGGCCCGATTGGCGGGCTCCCGTGTCGCGTCGTGCGATGACACGCCGTCGCCTGTCACAGAGACGGGCAGTGGTCATGGGGAAGGTTGCGGGATGGGTCGACTGTTCGGTACCGACGGCGTCCGCGGCGTCGCCAACGCGATTTGACCGCGGAGCTGGCCCTGCGCTGGGCGCCGCGGCGGCCGCGGCGCGCTGGCCGACGTCGGCTGGCCCGCTGCCGCGTCGCCGTGGTCGGTCGTGATCCGCGGGCCAGCGGCGAGATGCTCGAGGCCGCCGTGATCGCCGGCCTGACCAGTGAGGGTGTCGACGCGCTGCGGGTCGGCGTGCTGCCGACCCCGGCGGTCGCCTACCTCACCAGCGCCTACGACGCCGACTTCGGCGTGATGATCTCCGCGTCGCACAACCCGATGCCCGACAACGGCATCAAGATCTTCGGCCCCGGCGGCCACAAGCTCGACGACGCCACCGAGGACGCATCGAGGACCTGGTCGCGGCCGGCGCCGGGACGCGCCCGGTCGGCGCCGGTATCGGCCGCGTCGTCGACGCCGAGGATGCCCTCGACCGCTATCTGCGCCACGTCGGCAAGGCGGCACGCTCGACTCGACGGGCTGACCGTCGTCGTCGACTGCGCCCACGGCGCCGCCTCGGCCGCCGCACCGCGGGCCTACCGCGCGGCCGGGGCGCACGTCATCGCATCAACGCCGAGCCCGACGGGCTCAACATCAACGACGGCTGCGGCTCGACGCACCTCGACGCGCTGCGCGAGGCCGTGCTCGCGCACGGCGCCGACCTGGGTCTGGCCCACGACGGCGACGCCGACCGCTGCCTGGCCGTCGACGCCGACGGGCGAGGTCGTCGACGGCGACGCGATCATGGTGGTGCTGGCGCTGGCGATGCAGGAGGCCGGCGAGCTGGCCGGCGAACACGCTGGTCGCCACGGTGATGAGCAACCTGGGGCTGCACCTGGCGATGCGCGCGGCGGGCATCGACCGTGCGCACCACCGGCGTCGGCGACCGCTACGTGCTCGAGGAACTGCGCGCCGGCGAGTACACCCTCGGCGGCGAGCAGTCCGGCCACATCGTGATGCCCGCGCTTCGGTACCACCGGCGACGGCATCGTCACCGGGCTGCGGCTGATGTCGCGGATGGCGCAGACCGGCTACGTCGCTGGCCGACCTCGCCTCGGCGATGCAGACGCTGCCGCAGGTGCTGATCAACGTCGAGGTCGCCGACAAGGCCACCGTCGCCGACGCGCCGCTCGGTGCAGTCCGCGGTCGCGGCGGCCGAGGCCGAACTCGGCGACACCGGCCGAATTCTGTTGCGGCCCTCGGGAACCGAGCAGATGGTGCGGGTCATGGTCGAGGCGGCCGACGAGGACGTCGCGCAGCGGGTCGCCATCCGGGTCGCCGAAGCGGTGGGCGACGCGCGCTGATCCTTTAGCGCTGGAACCCCGACGCGGAGTGCGGCGTCGGATTAGGCATGAGATTCGATGCCGCTGGGCGTGCACACGGTCGCCGACCAGCTGGGCGCAACCGCCGAAATCCTCGACCGCGCCGTGGGAGATCACCTGGCGCGGTTGGCGTTCGACGCGGCCGGCGCCGGGCGGGCGCACACGGCGCGCGGTGACGCGCTGCGCGCCGAGCTGGACCGACTGACGGCCGAGCTGACGCAGTGGTCGCGGGCCGCCGTCGAGATCGCCGCCGCGCTGCGGGCCGGCGCCGACCGCTACGCCGACGCCGACCTGCACGCCGCGGCGCGGATCGCCTGACGTGGCCGACCGGTTCGACGTCGCCGAGCGCCTTGCCGAGGGCCGGCCCGCCGTCGAGCACACCCAGACCTACGTGTGGGCGTGCCACCTGCTGGGCTACCAGCATCCCGACCTGACGTCGCATCCCTCCCAGATCCGCGACTGGTACGAGGCCGAGGACGGCCTGGACCTTCGCGCGCTCGATCGCGACTGTGCGGCACTGCGGGCGGCGGGCGCGGCGGTCTCGGACGCGCTGCGGATCCAGCGCGACCAGGCCGCCGAGCTGGCCGCGGCGTGGACGGGGTCGGGCGGGGACTCCGCGGTTCGATGGCTGGAGCGTCACTGCGATGCCGCGAACGCGCTGGCGACCGAGGTCCGCGCGGCGGCCCAGCGGTGCGAGTCTCTGCGCGACGACCTGTGGTATCTGGTCGATTCGAAGGTGGCGACCGCCATCGCGATCGACGAGGGCACGCGGGCGCAGCGACCGGCCTGGTTGGCCGCGGCCGCCGCGGTCACCGCCGGGGTGGGGGATCGGGCGAGCGCCGAGGAGGTCATCCGTCAGCAGATAACCCCATACGTGGACAACGAAATTCGCGACGACTGGTTGACGACGATGCGGTCGACAGTCGAAGGGGTGGGCACGTCCTACGACATGGTCATCGACCGGATGGCCGCCGCGCCGGCGGCGCGCTTCGAGTTTCCCGGCGATCTCGGCCCCGGCTATCAGCCGCTTCCGCCCGGCGCCGCGAGGCCGGCCGCGCCGGCATCGCCCGCCGCGGTTCCCGGGCCGCCGGCGAATCCTGCGCCGCTACCGGACCTTTCGGCCGCCGCGCCGGCGGTGCCCGCCCCGATGCCCGGCGCCGCCGCTATCGGACCCGGGGACCGCCGCGGCCATGCCCGCGGGCGACCCGGGCGGCGGACTGGGTGGGCTCGGCGGGCTGGCCAGCCGGATCGTCGATGCGATGGGTTCCCTGCTGGGTTCGGCGGCCGATCCGGTGGGCGCCGAGGATGCCTTCGACAACGAGGATCCGTTCCACGCCGACGAGGCCGATGACAAACCCGATGAACCCGAAGAGGCGAAAGAGGTCGAAAAGGCCCCGGACACTGAGGCGGCCAAGCCCGCCGACGAAGCTCGACCGGTTGACGCGCCGCCGCCGGTTGACGCGCCACCGGTGGAAGCGCCGCCGGAACCGGTTGACGTGCCGGCGCCGGTTGCCGCGCCAGTGGCCCCCGGACCCGCGCCGCCGGTAAACGAGGGATCAACGCCGTGCGAGATCGCCGCAGACCAGGTTCCGCAGGCGGGGCAGTGACGGCCTCAGGCGGGTCGCAGCTGCAGCGCGTCTTCGACGAAGCGAACGCCCTCGCCGGGGTCGGCCGCCAGGGGGCTCACCAACAGCGTCGTCACGCCGGCCTCGGCGAAGGCGGCCAAGCGTTCGGCAACGTAGCCGCGGGGGCCGACGAGCGACATCGCGCGCACCAATTCGTCGGGCACCAAGGCGATGGCCTCACCCTTGCGGCCCGACAGGTACAGCTCCTGGATCCGGTCCGCGACTTCGCCGAACCCGTAGCGCGTCGCCAGGTTGTGATAGAAGTTGCGGCCCTTGGCGCCCATCCCGCCGATGTAGAGGGCCAGCTGCGGCTTGACCCAGGCCAGCCGCTCCTCGACGTTGTCGCCGATGGCCAGCGACGCGTGCACCATGATGTCGAGCGGCCCCAGCGCCGGGTCCCGTTTGGCGGCGCCGGCGGCCAGCGCCTCGCCCCACACCAAGTGAGCTTTCTCCGGAAGGTAGAAGACCGGCTGCCAGCCCTCGGCGATCTCGGCGGTGAGCTCGACGTTCTTCGGACCGAGCGCCGCGATGGTGATCGGAATGCGTTCGCGCACGGGGTGATTGATGAGCTGGAGGGCCTTGCCCAGACCCGTCCCGCGGTCCGCGGGCAACGGGATCTGGTAGTGCTTGCCGGCGTATTGCACCCGCTCGCGGCGCCACACCTGCCGGCAGATCTCCACGATCTCGCGGGTGCGGCCCAGCGGCGCGTCGAACTCGACGCCGTGAAACCCCTCCATCACCTGGGGTCCGGACGTGCCGATGCCGAGGCGGAATCGTCCGTCGGACACGAAATCCAGGCCCGCGGCGGTCATCGCCAGCAGCGACGGCGTGCGGATGTAGATGGGAAACACCCCCGATGCCAGCTCGACGGTGTTGGTTTTGGCGGCCAGATACCCGAGTTGGCTGACGGCGTCGAAGGAATACGCCTCGGCCACCACCGCTATGTCGATACCGGCCTTCTCGAGTTCGACGACGCGGTCGACGCCTTCGTGAAAGCCGCCCGAGTAATCCAGAGCAATCCCGATTCGCACCAACGACAGATATCACGCGCCCCTGGCGCACGGCACGGCGGTGCGGCGGTGCTACTTCAGCAGCGCGACGATCTTCTCTTCGAAGGCGACCGGCGGGGTCTCGGGGTCCCCCCGGTCCGTCCCGGGCAGCTTCGCATCCGGATCGGCGAAGTCGCGGTACGTCTTGTCACCACCCAGCGCATAGAGCAGGTAGCCGGTCAACAGCGCCCGAACCGATCGCTGGGTGCGTCGGTGCGGGCCGGCCAGTCCGACCACCTTCGTCAGGCGACGGCCCTCGACCAGGCCGGCGGATTTGGCTTTGCTGACGATACGCAGCGTCGCCGTGTCCCAAGCCGCGGCCAAGGCCAACGCGTTGGAATTCAGCGATTTCGGATCTCCCGGCGCGGTCAGGATCAAACCCGGGACCTTCAGCGTCGCTGCGGGCTGCTCGGCCGGGGGACTCGTGACCGACGGAAAGATCGCCGCCACTGCCGCGGGCTTGTCGGGCATGCCGGCCGCGGCAAACACGGCGGCCGAGCCGCCGAAACCGTGGCCGACCACGCCGAGCTTGGCGGGATGCACGCTGATGTTGCCGGGCCCGAGGCGTACACCCGCCACGATGTCGAGGGCGGTCCCGAGGTCGAAGGCGAAGTTCAGCACCGAGGGCGCCAGGCCGCGCTGGGTGTCGGGGGCGCCGACGACGATCCCCCACGACGCCAGATGCTCCAGCAGGCCCGAATAGCGACCGGCACCGGCGAGCCAGTCGTGCCCGAACGCCACGCCGGGCAGGTTGAACCCGGATTCCGGGGTGTACACGACGCCTGGCAAACCGGCGAAGGCCAGGTCACCACGCAAAACCCGATGCGGACCACGGCGGCTGAGGGCTGCGACGAGCTTGCGGATGCGGGCCACGCGTCGACGTTAGCGCATGGCGGTGGGGTGCCGGGTTGGCGGAACGCCGCCCGGCGTTCTTAGGCCGTGACCTCTATCAGGCCCACCCGCCAGAGCACCGCGTACAGCTGGCGCAGCGGGATGCTCAGCAAACGAGCGGCCGCGTCCACCATCGGGTCGCCCCCAGCGCCGATTGGCGATTGGCGGAGGCGCTTCGATGCCTGCTTCGATGCCTGCTTAGGCGCGTGCGTTGCCGTCAGCCGTGCCGCGGGTGGGCTCGTCGCCACGTCGTCGTACAAAACAGCGGTCATGATTTCCCTCCTGGTAGCTGGTGCGCGGGCGGCGGGGGTCAAAAGCTGTTCCTTTTCGAATTGCGGCCCGCTGCCGGATTCTCGATTCAGGTTTTGAATTTGCGCGTCCTGAAAAATCTGCACCACTAGAATCCGTGGCGCACACCCCGGCGCGCGTGCGGGATAGCTGGACTATCGGCGTTGGTGTCTACTGAAAGAACAGATGGCAATAGAACAGTTGCACGGTTTTGCAGCAATCCCCGCCGCGGCGAACCCGTTGCGCTGCAGCACTATTCGCCTGTAGCGGTTGCTCCAAAACTCGCGCGGTCGTGATCAGGCGAGCGTCAACTCCGTTCCCTTCCGCTGGCTCCCGGGACGTTGGCCGATTTTGCAGTTCGCATTACTCCCCGGTGGTTGCCAGCACTAGCCGATGCCGCGAAGTTTAAATGCATATCTTGCTGCGGCAATGGCGCAATCGAAAACGTCAGAAATACTTCAGGTGAAAAGAGCTTCCGGTGTATGAATATGAAATGAATTGAGATGGAACCCGCCGCAGCACCCGTCAACCGCGCTTCGCCACGGGGTTCCAACCCGCGTCTGGGGCCTCGCGACGGCTAGGCCAGCTCACGCCCAGGTCAGCCGCGTGTGACCGGCGCGGCGGGAGGGCTGCCGTACCCTGTTCAGAATGTGCGGAATTGTCGGCTACGTCGGGCAGCGCCCGGCCTGCGAGGTCGTCATGGATGCGCTGCGCCGAATGGAGTACCGCGGCTACGACTCTTCGGGAATCGCACTGGTCGACGGCCACGGCAAACTCACCGTGCTGCGTCGCGCAGGCAGGCTGGCCAACCTGGAAGGGGCGGTGGCCGAGATGGCTTCGGCTTCCAAGGCGTCGCTGGCCGGCACCACCGGCCTGGGCCACACCCGCTGGGCCACCCACGGTCGTCCCACCGACCGCAACGCGCACCCGCACTGCGACGCGGCCGGCAAGATCGCCGTCGTCCACAACGGCATCATCGAGAACTTCCCGGCCCTGCGCCACGAGCTGGAGGCGGCCGGCGTGGAGTTTGCCAGCGACACCGACACCGAGGTGGCGGTGCACCTGGTGGCGCAGGCGTACCGCCACGGCGAGACCGCGGGCGACTTCGCGGCCTCGGTGCTGTCGGTGCTGCGCCGGCTGGAGGGCCACTTCACCCTGGTGTTCGCCAACGCCGACGAGCCCGGCACCATCGTCGCCGCCCGCCGCTCCACACCGCTGGTGCTCGGGATAGGCGTCGGCGAGATGTTCGTCGGCTCCGATGTGGCGGCGTTCATCGAACACACGCGCAACGCCGTCGAACTCGGGCAGGACCAGGCCGTGGTGATCACCGCGGACGGCTACCGCGTCACCGACTTCGACGGGAACGAGGACGTCGAGTACCGCGAATTCCATATTGACTGGGACCTGGCCGCGGCCGAAAAGGGCGGCTACGAGTATTTCATGCTCAAGGAGATTGCCGAGCAGCCCACCGCGGTGGCCGACACCCTGCTCGGGCACTTCGTCAACGGGCGGATCGTCCTCGACGAGCAGCGCCTGTCCGATCAGGAACTCCGCGAGATCGACAAGGTGTTCGTGGTCGCCTGCGGCACCGCTTTCCACTCCGGGCTGCTCGCGAAGTACGCGATCGAGCACTGGACCCGACTACCGGTGGAAGCGGAGCTGGCCAGCGAATTCCGATACCGCGACCCGGTGCTGGACCGCAGCACACTGGTGGTCGCCATCTCGCAGTCGGGTGAAACCGCGGACACCTTGGAAGCGGTCCGGCACGCCAAGGAGCAGAAGGCCAAGGTGCTGGCGATCTGCAACACCAACGGCTCGCAGATTCCACGCGAGTGCGACGCGGTGCTGTACACCCGCGCCGGCCCCGAGATCGGCGTGGCCTCGACCAAGACGTTCCTGGCGCAGATAGCCGCCAACTATCTGGTCGGCCTGGCTCTGGCGCAGGCCCGCGGCACCAAGTACCCCGACGAGGTCGAGCGCGACTACCGCGAGCTGGAGGCGATGCCCGAGCTGGTGGCCCGGGTGCTCGCGACGATGGAACCGGTGGCCGCGCTGGCGCACCGGTTCGCCCAATCCTCGACGGTGCTGTTCCTGGGCCGCCATGTCGGCTACCCGGTGGCGCTGGAGGGCGCGCTGAAGCTCAAAGAACTGGCCTACATGCATGCCGAGGGTTTCGCCGCCGGGGAGCTCAAGCACGGCCCGATCGCGTTGATCGAGGACGGCCTGCCGGTCATCGTCGTCATGCCCTCGCCCAAGGGGTCGGCCACGCTGCACGCCAAGCTGCTGTCCAACATCCGGGAGATCCAGAGTCGCGGCGCGGTGACCATCGTGATCGCCGAGGAGGGCGACGACACCGTCCGCCCCTACGCCGACCACTTGATCGAAATCCCATCGGTATCAACCCTTTTGCAGCCGCTGCTGTCGACCATCCCGCTTCAGGTGTTCGCCGCGTCGGTCGCCCAGGCCCGCGGCTACGACGTCGACAAGCCGCGCAACCTGGCGAAGTCCGTCACCGTCGAATAGAGGGTGGACGTCGTGGCGAACGCATCGGTGGGGACACGGCTGCGGCGCATCTGGCTGGCGGTGTGGCGTTTCGTCATCACCGCTCCGTTGACCTACACCTGGCTGTTCGCGCTGATGGTCACGACGATCATCCAGAACGAACTGCCCGGGCGGCAACTGCATTCGGTGCTGCTGCACCGTTCCACCAACATTCACTCCCTGGGAACCGATCCGCTCGATGTGCTGTTCTCCAGCCTGCTGTGGATCGACGGCAAGAACCTGGAACCGTACCTGCTGCTGTTCACCCTTTTCCTCGCGCCGGCCGAACACTGGCTGGGCCAGCTGCGTTGGCTCACCGTCGGGTTGAGCTCCCACATCCTCGCCACGTATATCAGCGAGGGCATCCTCTACTTCGCGATCGAGGAACACGCGGCGCCGGAACGATTGGTGCACGCCCGCGACATCGGGGTCAGCTATTTCCTCGTCGGCGTGATGGCCGTGCTGACCTATCACATCGCGCGGCCGTGGCGCTGGGGGTACCTCGGGGTGCTGCTCGTCATCTTCGGTTTTCCGTTGCTGACGATGACCCGCCACGGGGTGAACTTCACCGCGATCGGTCACTTCGCCTCGATCCTCATCGGGCTCTGCTTCTATCCGATGGCCCGAGAGCGCAGGCGCCCGCCGTTGAATCCGGCGAGACTCAAAACGGCCTTCCGGCGAATCGGTTCCCGCGAGGGGTAGGCGATACGTTCAGCGCGTCTAGGTTCGCGCCGCGGGACATATTGCATCCCGCACGGCTGGGCATGGAATGCTTGCGTTGATGCGGCATTACTACTCTGTAGACGCGATCCGCGACGCCGAAGCGCCGCTGCTGGCCAGCCTTCCCGACGGCGCTTTGATGCGACGCGCGGCCTTCGGGCTGGCCACGGAAATCATCGCCGCGCTCACCGCCCGCACGGGCGGGGTTGCCGGCCGCCGGGTGTGCGCGGTCGTCGGCTCGGGCGACAACGGCGGCGATGCGCTGTGGGCGGCCACCTTCGTGCGCCGTCGCGGCGCGGCGGCCGACGCGGTGCTGCTCAGCCCGGAGCACACCCACCGCAAGGGGCTGGCGGCGTTCCGGAAGGCCGGCGGTCGCGTCGTGGAAAGTGTTTCGCCGACAACCGATCTCGTCATCGACGGCGTGGTGGGGATCTCGGGCTCGGGCCCGCTGCGACCCGCGGCGGCCGAGGTGTTCAAGCGTGCCGAAGACATCCCGGTCGTCGCCGTCGACATCCCCAGCGGCATCGACGTCGCGACCGGCGCGATCATCGGCCCCGCGGTGCACGCCGCGCTGACCGTCACGTTCGGCGGGCTCAAGCCCGTGCACGCGCTCGCCGACTGCGGCCGCGTCGAGCTGATCGATATCGGCCTCGACCTGCCGGATACCGACATGCTGGGTTTCGAGGCCGGCGACGTCGCGGCGCGCTGGCCGGTGCCCGGCCCCCACGACGACAAGTACACCCAGGGCGTGACGGGGGTGATGGCCGGCTCGTCCACCTACCCGGGCGCCGCCGTCCTGAGCACCGGCGCCGCCGTCGCGGCCACCTCCGGCATGGTCCGCTACGCCGGCAGCGCGCACAAGGAGGTCCTCGCGCGGTGGCCCGAGGTGATCGCGGCGCCCACCCCGGCGGCGGCCGGCCGGGTGCAGGCCTGGGTCGTCGGGCCGGGATTGGGCACCGACGAAACCGGGGCCGCGGCATTGTGGTTCGCGCTGGAGACCGACCTCCCGGTGATCGTGGACGCCGACGCGCTGACCATCCTGGCCGCCCACCCCGAGATCGTGGCCAACCGCGACGCGCCGACGGTGCTGACCCCGCACGCCGGTGAATTCGCCCGCCTGGCCGGGAGTCCGCCCGGCGACGACCGGGTCGGCGCGTGCCGCAAGCTGGCCGACACGTTCGGCGCCACCCTGCTGCTCAAGGGGAACGTCACGATCATCGCCGACCCCGGCGGCCCGGTGTATCTCAATCCCGCCGGGCAGTCCTGGGCGGCCACCGCCGGATCCGGCGACGTCCTGTCCGGGATGATCGGCGCGCTGCTGGCGTCCGGGCTGCCGGCCGTCGAGGCGGCCGCGGCCGCGGCCTTCGTGCATGCGCGCGCGGCGGCGCTGTCGGCCGCCGATCCCGGCCCGGGCGAGGCGCCGTCGTCGTCGTCGCGCATGGTCCCGCACATCCGGGCCGCCCTTGCGACCCTATAGCCCCACAACGAAAGGATCCGCCGTGTCCCGCAGCCACCCGTCCGTGCCCGCGCATGCGATCGCCCCCGCCTACACCGGCCGCATGTTCACCGCGCCGGTGCCCGCGTTGCGGCTGCCCGAGGAATCGATGGACCCCGAGGCCGCGTACCGATTCATCCACGACGAGCTGATGCTCGACGGCAGTTCCCGGCTGAACCTGGCCACGTTCGTCACCACCTGGATGGACCCCGAGGCCGGCAAATTGATGGCCGAGACGTTCGACAAGAACATGATCGACAAGGACGAATACCCGGCCACCGCGGCCATCGAGCAGCGCTGCGTGTGCATGGTTGCCGACCTCTTTCACGCCGACGACCTGCGCGACGACGACCCCGCCAGCGCCTGCGGGGTGTCCACCATCGGCTCTAGCGAGGCGGTGATGCTGGGTGGGCTGGCCATGAAATGGCGCTGGCGCCAACGGGTCGGCAAGGGCTGGGAGCGCCGGAAGCCCAAACTGGTGATGGGCTCCAACGTCCAGGTCGTGTGGGAGAAGTTCTGCCGCTACTTCGACGTCGAACCGGTGTACCTGCCGATGGAGGAGGGGCGCTACGTCATCACCCCCGAACAGGTCATCGAGGCCGTCGACGAGAACACCATCGGTGTGGTGGCGATCCTCGGCACCACCTATACCGGTGAGCTCGAGCCCGTCGACGAGATCTGCGCGGCGCTGGACAAACTGGCGGCCGGCGGGGGTGCGGACGTCCCGGTGCACGTCGACGCCGCCAGCGGGGGCTTCGTGGTGCCCTTCCTGCATCCGGAGCTGATATGGGATTTCCGGCTGCCGCGGGTGGTGTCGATCAACGTCAGCGGCCACAAGTACGGGCTGACCTACCCCGGCATCGGGTTCGTCGTGTGGCGCAGCGCCGAATATCTGCCCGACGAACTCGTGTTCCGGGTCAACTACTTGGGCGGCGACATGCCGACCTTCACGCTGAACTTCTCCCGCCCCGGCAACCAGGTGGTCGGCCAGTACTACAACTTCCTGCGGCTGGGCCGCGAGGGATACACCAAGGTCATGCAGAGCCTGTCGTCGACCGCGCGCTGGCTGGGCGAGCAGCTGCGCACCGGGGAACACTGCGAGCTGATCTCGGACGGTTCGGCGATCCCGGTGGTCAGCTTCCGGCTGGCGAAGGACCGCGGCTACACCGAGTTCGACGTCTCCCACGAGCTGCGGGGCTACGGCTGGCAAGTGCCCGCCTACACCATGCCCGACAACGCCACCCACATATCCGTGCTGCGCATCGTGGTGCGCGAGGGGCTCTCCGCCGACCTGGCCCGGGCGCTGCACGACGACGCCCGCAGCGCGCTGGCCTCGCTGGACAAGCTCAAGCCGGGCGGGCACTACGACGCTGCGCACTTCGCGCACTAGGCCGGCCGGCCTTGTCACATGCGTCACAGCAGCCTCTGCCGGGAGGGATTGTCGTTGTGCCCGCCTAGCGACAATGCGGACAGCAGCGGGCGCGACGTCGATTTGTCGCTCCGAGCGTTCAGGGGGCTGCGCCCCGGTGTGGGGAGATGAAAATCGCGTGCCGGTGCGGTTGGGTGCGTGGTTGCGTTCGCCGTGGTCCGGGTTGACGCTTAAAGGGTGTTTCGGCGACCCCGTCCCGCCTTGTTGCCGGGGAGCACGCCTGCAGAGCGTGGGGCTGGAGGGCGTTCCTTTAGCGGTTATGCGAGGGATGTGCATTGTTGCCTGTGAGCACGCGAGTGAGACTTCTGTTTCATTTCAGCTCTCCCCGAAACACCTTCCATAACAACGAATTTGAGTGCGAAAGGGGATGAACTGTCATGGAGGTGATCCATCCGCGGTGTGCGGGCATCGACGTGTCGAAAAGGGACGCCAAGGTGTGCGTGCGCATCCAAGGCCGCGGCCGCAAAGCCACGTCGTCGACGGTGACCACGTGGACATCGATGACCAGCAGCGTTCTGGCGTTGCGGGAGCATCTGATCGTCGAACGGGTGACGTGCGTGGTGATCGAGTCGACCGCGGCGTACTGGAGGCCGTTCTACTTTCTGCTCGACGACGCACTGAACGTGATGCTGGTCAACGCCCGCCACGCCCGCAACGTGCCCGGGCGCAAGACCGACGTCTCTGATGCGGCCTGGCTGGCCGAGCTGGGTGCTCATGGGCTCGTCCGCGCCTCGTTCGGGCCGCCCGAACCCATCCGGGTGCTGCGGGATCTGACCCGGGCCCGCACCGCCATCGCCCAGGCCCGCACCAAAGAGATTGGGCGGCTAGAGACACTGCTCGAAGACGCCGGGATCAAACTGTCGTCGGTGGCCTGCGAGATCACCGGGGTTTCGGGGCGGGCGATGCTCGAAGCGCTCATCGCTGGCCAACGCGACCCGGCCGTGCTGGCCGATCTGGCTAAACGACAGCTACGCAAGAAGATCCCCGCGCTGACCGCAGCGCTGCAGGGACGGTTCAACGACCACCACGCGTTCATGGTGCGGCTGTATCTGGATCGGATCGACGCCCACGAGGCCGACATAGCCCGCCTAGATGCCCGCATCGAGGAAGCGATCACCCCCTTTCAACACGCCCGACACCTGCTCGTGAGCATCCCGGGCTGGTCACAAGTCGTCGCCGATGTGTTCATCGCTGAAACCGGCGCCGACATGAGCGTGTTCCCCACCGCCGAGCACCTGGCGTCCTGGGCAGGGGTCGCGCCCGGCAGCAACGAATCAGCCGGCCGGATCAAATCAGCCAAAACCTGCCCCGGCAACCGCCACCTCAAAGCCGCCCTCGGGGTGGCCGCCCTGTCGGCATCGCGCAGCACCAACACCTACTTCGGCGCCCGCTTCCGACGCATCGCCGGCCGTCGACCAGCCCGACCCGGAACCAACAAGTCGCGCCGCCAGTCCGCCGCCGGGCAGACCGCCGTCGTTGCGCTCGAACACAAGATGCTCACCTGCGCCTGGCACATGCTTGTCAACGGCACCTTCTACCAAGACCCCGGCGCCGACTACTACACCCGACACCAACCCAACAAGACCAAGGTCAAAGCCATCAAACAACTGCAAGCCCTCGGATACACCGTCACCCTCCAACCCCACACCGACGCCGCCTAACACCAGCGGGCAGCCCACTCACCAGCTTCTGGTCACCTTCAATTTTCGAGTGAGGCGGGCGCAACGTGTGTCGGCCGGCACAGAGATCCGTGTGACACCTGCGGCCAAGGCGACAAAAGTGACCAGCGGCACGCCTCGCGAACCGGCGTGCCCGAACGGTTCTGGGAGAATGTCGGCAGCGAACCGACACATAGATCCGGGAGCACGACTTCGTTGGCCGTTACACCGATATCCCTGACGCCCGGCGTCCTCGCCGAGGCCGTGGTGGACCTGGGCGCCATCGCCCACAACGTGCGGGTGCTGCGCGAGCACGCCGGTGGCGCGCGGGTGATGGCCGTCGTCAAGGCCGACGGCTACGGCCACGGCGCCACCCGGGTCGCCCGCACGGCGTTGGCCGCCGGCGCGGCGGAGCTGGGTGTCGCCACCGTCGACGAGGCACTGGCGCTGCGCGCCGACGGAATCACCGCGCCGGTGCTGGCGTGGCTGCACCCGCCGGGCATCGACTTCGGGCCGGCGCTGCTGGCCGATGTGGAGATCGCGGTGTCCGCGGTGCGCCAGCTCGACGAGGTGTTGGACGCGGTGCGTCGCACCGGGCGAACGGCGACCGTGACCGTCAAGGTCGACACGGGGCTGAACCGCAACGGCGTCGCCCCGGCGCACTACCCCGCCATGCTGACCGCATTGCGCCAAGCGGTCGCCGAGGACGCCATCCGGCTGCGGGGGCTCATGTCGCACATGGTGTTTGCCGACCAACCCGACAACCCCATCAACGACGATCAGGCCCAACGCTTCCGCGACATGCTCGCGCAGGCGCGCGACGTGGGGCTGCGGTTCGAGGTTGTGCACCTGGCGAATTCGTCGGCCACGATGTCGCGCCCCGATCTGGCCTTCGACCTGGTGCGGCCCGGTATCGCCGTGTACGGTCTGAGTCCCGTGCCGCAACTGGGTGATATGGGGCTGATACCGGCGATGACGGTGAAATGCGCTGTCGCGCTGGTAAAGTCGATCCGGGCGGGCGAGAGCGTGTCGTATGGGCACACCTGGACCGCGCAACGGGACACCAACCTGGCGCTGCTGCCTATCGGCTACGCGGACGGCGTGTTCCGCTCGCTGGGCGGGCGCCTGGAGGTGCTGATCAACGGCAGACGCCGGCCCGGTGTCGGACGGATCTGCATGGACCAGTTCGTCGTCGACCTGGGTCCCGGACAGCCCGATGTGGCCGAAGGCGACGAGGCGATCCTGTTCGGGCCGGGCGCCGCGGGCGAGCCCACTGCGCAGGAATGGGCCGACCTGCTCGGCACCATCCACTACGAGGTGGTCACCAGCCCCCGGGGGCGGATCACCAGAACCTATCGCGAGGCCGAAACCGTTGAGCCCTGATAAAGCCCGCAGGCGCCAGAGGGGCAGGGCTTGGCTTGCGGGAGGCGCCGGGGTGACCGCCGTCGCCACCATCGTCGGAGCCTCCGCCCGCCGATCGATGATGCAACGCGCCACCGCTTTGGAAGACCCCTACGCCGACGAGGACTTCGACACGCTGGAGCGCGATCGCAGTTACGTCGTGACCACCCCCGACGGGGTGCCGTTGGCGGTCCGCGAAGCCGGCCCGGTGGATGCGCAGGTGACGCTGGTCTTCGTCCACGGATTCTGTCTGCGCATGGGCGCCTTCCATTTCCAGCGGACCCGCCTGCCCGATCGATTGGGTCCGCGCGTCCGCATGGTCTTCTACGACCAGCGCGGGCACGGGCAGTCCGGTGAGGGCGCGCCCGAGACCTACACGCTGACCCAGTTGGGCGGGGACCTTCAGAGCGTGCTGAAGGCCGTCGCGCCGCGCGGGGTGGTCGTGCTGGTCGGCCACTCGATGGGCGGCATGACCGTGTTGGCGCATGCCCGCCAGTTCCCCGACCAGTACGGCAGCCGGATCGTGGGCGCGGCGCTGGTTTCGTCTGCCGCCGAAGGGGTTACGCGGTCGCCGCTGGGCGAGATCCTGAAAAACCCTGCGCTGGAAGCCGTCCGGTTCACCGCCCGCTCCGCGCCCAGGCTGATGCATCGCGGCCGCAACGTGTCTCGTTCCCTGATCGGCCCGATTCTGCGTGCCGCTTCCTACAGCGACCTGCAGGTCAGCCGCAGCCTGGACGCCTTCTCCCAGCGGATGATGAACGGCACGCCGATACCCACCATGGTCGGCTTCCTGGAAGCCCTGGAAAAGCACGACGAAACCGGTGGGCTGTGGACGTTGCTCAGGGTCCCGACCCTGATCGCAAGCGGTGACCACGACCTGCTCACCCCGGACGAATACTCCCGGAAGATGGCGGCCTCGCTGCCGATGTCCGAGCTGGTCATCGTCACCGGGGCCAGCCACCTGGCGCTGCTGGACAAGCCCGATGCCATCAACGACGGGCTCGTCCGGCTCGTGCACCGGGCCGTTCCGGGCAAGCTGGCCCTGCGGTACCGGCGGTTCTGGGAAAGGCTCCGGCGCAGTGGCTGACGCTGATGGCGTCGACCCGCCGCGCCCGGCTTCGCCGCGCTCGCGATCGCCGCGGGGGCAGGGGACGGCCACGTTGGAACGGGTCGAGGACACCGTGGCGCTGGGCTCGCGGTTGGGCCGGCAGCTGCGGGCCGGCGACGTTGTGGTGCTCTCCGGTCCGCTCGGTGCGGGAAAGACCGTGCTGGCCAAGGGAATTGCGGCGGCAATGGACGTCGACGGCCCGGTCACGTCGCCGTCGTACGTGCTGGCGCGGGTGCATCCGCCGCGGCGGCCCGGCGCGCCGGCGATGATTCACGTCGACATGTACCGGTTGCTCGATCATCGCGGCGCCGACCTGCTGGGTGAGTTCGACTCACTCGACCTCGACACCGATCTCGACGACGCGGTCGTCGTCGTCGAGTGGGGCGAGGGCCTCGCCGAGCGCCTCTCGGAGCGGCACCTCGACATCCGCC
>CAWDJC010000026.1:0-135374 GCA_963802525.1 uncultured Actinomycetota bacterium
GGCCGTTACACCGATATCCCTGACGCCCGGCGTCCTCGCCGAGGCCGTGGTGGACCTGGGCGCCATCGCCCACAACGTGCGGGTGCTGCGCGAGCACGCCGGTGGCGCGCGGGTGATGGCCGTCGTCAAGGCCGACGGCTACGGCCACGGCGCCACCCGGGTCGCCCGCACGGCGTTGGCCGCCGGCGCGGCGGAGCTGGGTGTCGCCACCGTCGACGAGGCACTGGCGCTGCGCGCCGACGGAATCACCGCGCCGGTGCTGGCGTGGCTGCACCCGCCGGGCATCGACTTCGGGCCGGCGCTGCTGGCCGATGTGGAGATCGCGGTGTCCGCGGTGCGCCAGCTCGACGAGGTGTTGGACGCGGTGCGTCGCACCGGGCGAACGGCGACCGTGACCGTCAAGGTCGACACGGGGCTGAACCGCAACGGCGTCGCCCCGGCGCACTACCCCGCCATGCTGACCGCATTGCGCCAAGCGGTCGCCGAGGACGCCATCCGGCTGCGGGGGCTCATGTCGCACATGGTGTTTGCCGACCAACCCGACAACCCCATCAACGACGTTCAGGCCCAACGCTTCCGCGACATGCTCGCGCAGGCGCGCGACGTGGGGCTGCGGTTCGAGGTTGTGCACCTGGCGAATTCGTCGGCCACGATGTCGCGCCCCGATCTGGCCTTCGACCTGGTGCGGCCCGGTATCGCCGTGTACGGTCTGAGTCCCGTGCCGCAACTGGGTGATATGGGGCTGATACCGGCGATGACGGTGAAATGCGCTGTCGCGCTGGTAAAGTCGATCCGGGCGGGCGAGAGCGTGTCGTATGGGCACACCTGGACCGCGCAACGGGACACCAACCTGGCGCTGCTGCCTATCGGCTACGCGGACGGCGTGTTCCGCTCGCTGGGCGGGCGCCTGGAGGTGCTGATCAACGGCAGACGCCGGCCCGGTGTCGGACGGATCTGCATGGACCAGTTCGTCGTCGACCTGGGTCCCGGACAGCCCGATGTGGCCGAAGGCGACGAGGCGATCCTGTTCGGGCCGGGCGCCGCGGGCGAGCCCACTGCGCAGGAATGGGCCGACCTGCTCGGCACCATCCACTACGAGGTGGTCACCAGCCCCCGGGGGCGGATCACCAGAACCTATCGCGAGGCCGAAACCGTTGAGCCCTGATAAAGCCCGCAGGCGCCAGAGGGGCAGGGCTTGGCTTGCGGGAGGCGCCGGGGTGACCGCCGTCGCCACCATCGTCGGAGCCTCCGCCCGCCGATCGATGATGCAACGCGCCACCGCTTTGGAAGACCCCTACGCCGACGAGGACTTCGACACGCTGGAGCGCGACCGCGGTTACGTCGTGACCACTCCCGACGGGGTGCCGTTGGCGGTCCGCGAAGCCGGCCCGGTGGATGCGCAGGTGACCTGGTCTTCGTCCACGGATTCTGTCTGCGCATGGGCGCCTTCCATTTCCAGCGGACCCGCCTGCCCGATCGATTGGGTCCGCGCGTCCGCATGGTCTTCTACGACCAGCGCGGGCACGGGCGGTCCGGCGAGGGCGCGCCCGAGACCTACACGCTGACCCAGTTGGGCGAGGATCTTCAGAGCGTGCTGAAGGCCGTCGCGCCACGCGGGGTGGTCGTGCTGGTCGGCCACTCGATGGGCGGCATGACCGTGTTGGCGCATGCCCGCCAGTTCCCCGACCAGTACGGCAGCCGGATCGTGGGCGCGGCGCTGGTTTCGTCTGCCGCCGAAGGGGTTACGCGGTCGCCGCTGGGCGAGATCCTGAAAAACCCTGCGCTGGAAGCCGTCCGGTTCACCGCCCGCTCCGCGCCCAGGCTGATGCATCGCGGCCGCAACGTGTCTCGTTCCCTGATCGGCCCGATTCTGCGTGCCGCTTCCTACAGCGACCTGCAGGTCAGCCGCAGCCTGGACGCCTTCTCCCAGCGGATGATGAACGGCACGCCGATACCCACCATGGTCGGCTTCCTGGAAGCCCTGGAAAAGCACGACGAAACCGGTGGGCTGTGGACGTTGCTCAGGGTCCCGACCCTGATCGCAAGCGGTGACCACGACCTGCTCACCCCGGACGAATACTCCCGGAAGATGGCGGCCTCGCTGCCGATGTCCGAGCTGGTCATCGTCACCGGGGCCAGCCACCTGGCGCTGCTGGACAAGCCCGATGCCATCAACGACGGGCTCGTCCGGCTCGTGCACCGGGCCGTTCCGGGCAAGCTGGCCCTGCGGTACCGGCGGTTGCTGGGAAAGGCTCCGGCGCAGTGGCTGACGCTGATGGCGTCGACCCGCCGCGCCCGGCTTCGCCGCGCTCGCGATCGCCGCGGGGGCAGGGGACGGCCACGTTGGAACGGGTCGAGGACACCGTGGCGCTGGGCTCGCGGTTGGGCCGGCAGCTGCGGGCCGGCGACGTTGTGGTGCTCTCCGGTCCGCTCGGTGCGGGAAAGACCGTGCTGGCCAAGGGAATTGCCGCGGCCATGGACGTCGACGGCCCGGTCACGTCGCCGTCGTACGTGCTGGCGCGGGTGCATCCGCCGCGGCGGCCCGGCGCGCCGGCGATGATTCACGTGGACATGTACCGGTTGCTCGATCATCGCGGCGCCGACCTGCTGGGTGAGCTCGACTCACTCGACCTGGACACCGATCTCGACGACGCGGTCGTCGTCGTCGAGTGGGGCGAGGGCCTCGCCGAGCGCCTCTCGGAGCGGCACCTCGACATCCGCCTGGAGCGGGTCAGCCACTCCGATGTGCGGATCGCGACCTGGCAGTGGGCCTGTAACAGGGTTGGTTCGTGAGCGTCGTTCTTGCCCTCGACACCGCCACACCGGCCGTGACGGCGGGCATCGTGCGGCTGCCCGATCACACCGTGCTGGCCGAGCGGGTCACCCTCGACGCCCGGGCGCACGCCGAGCGGCTCACTCCCAACGTGCTGGCCGCCCTCGCCGACGCCGCGCTGACGATGGCGGATCTCGACGCCGTCGTGGTGGGCTGCGGACCCGGCCCGTTCACCGGCCTGCGGGCCGGCATGGCGACGGCCGCCGCGTACGGGCACGCCCTGGGCATCCCGGTGCACGGCGTGTGCAGCCTGGACGCCATCGGGGTGCGGACGACCGGCGAAACCCTGGTGGTCACCGACGCCCGCCGGCGCGAGGTCTACTGGGCGCGCTACCGCGACGGGGTACGCACCCGCGGTCCGGCGGTCAACGCCCCGGCCGACGTCGACCCCGGCCCGGCGCGGGCGGTCGCCGGCTCGCCCGAGCACGCGGGGATGTTCGGCCTGCCGCGGTGCGAGCCCGCCTGCCCGACGCCGGCCGGCCTGGTAGCCGCGGTCTCGGACTGGTCGGACAACCCGCCGCCGCTGGTCGCGCTCTACCTGCGACGGCCCGACGCCAAGCCCCTGGCGGCTCCCCGATGACCGCGTGCAGCGAGCCCGTGACCGTCGGCGCGTTGACGCCCGCCGACGCCGAGCGGTGCGCCGAGCTGGAGGCCCTGCTGTTCGACGGCGACGACCCGTGGCCCGCGGTGGCGTTCAACCGGGAACTGGCCGGCAAACACAACCACTACGTGGGTGCGCGCGTCGCCGGCACGCTGGTCGGTTACGCCGGCGTCTCGCGGTTGGGCCGCACCCCGCCCTTCGAGTACGAGGTGCACACCATCGGGGTGGACCCGGCCTTTCAGGGCCGGGGCATCGGCCGCCGGCTCCTCGACGAGCTGCTCGTTTTCGCCGACGGCGGTGTCGTCTACCTGGAGGTCCGCACCGACAACGACGCGGCCATCGCGTTCTACCGCAGCGCGGGATTCGCGCAGATCGGCCTGCGCCGGCGCTACTACCGGGTCAGCGGCGCCGACGCGTACACCATGCGGCGGGAGGCTAGCCCGTGACGATCGTCCTGGCCATCGAAACCTCCTGCGACGAAACGGGAGTCGGCATCGCGCGCCTGGACGATGACGGCACGGTGACCCTGCTTGCCGACGAAGTGGCATCCAGCGTCGACGAACACGTCCGCTTCGGCGGCGTCGTCCCCGAGATCGCCTCACGGGCCCACCTGGAGGCGCTGGGTCCCACCATGCGCCGCGCGCTGGCGGCCGCCGGCCTGACCAAGCCGGACGTCGTCGCGGCCACCATCGGGCCCGGGCTCGCCGGCGCCCTGCTGGTGGGAGTCGCCGCGGCCAAGGCGTACTCGGCCGCGTGGGACGTGCCGTTCTACGCCGTGAACCACCTGGGCGGACACCTGGCCGCCGACGTTTACGAGCACGGACCGCTGCCCGAGTGCATGGCGCTGCTGGTGTCGGGGGGACATACCCACCTGCTGCATGTGCGGTCCCTCGGCGAACCGATCATCGAGCTGGGCAGCACGGTCGACGACGCCGCCGGCGAGGCCTACGACAAGGTGGCACGGCTGCTGGGGCTGGGCTATCCGGGCGGCAAGGTGCTCGACGACCTGGCTCGCACCGGCGACCCGGACGCCATCGCGTTCCCCCGCGGCATGACGGGCCCGGCCGACGACCCGTACGCGTTCAGCTTCTCCGGGCTCAAGACGTCGGTCGCGCGGTATCTGGAAAGTCACGCGAGCCACCCGGACTTCCGGCCGGCCGACATCGCCGCCGGCTTCCAGGAGGCCGTCGCCGACGTGCTGACCAGGAAGGCGGTGCGCGCGGCGACCGCGCTCGGTGTGTCGACGCTGCTGATCGCGGGGGGAGTGGCCGCGAACTCGCGGTTGCGGGAGCTGGCCGAGCAGCGCTGTGCGGCGGCGGGCCTGACGCTGCGCATCCCCAGGCCGCGGCTGTGCACCGACAACGGAGCGATGATCGCGGCCTTCGCCGCGCACCTGGTGGCCGCGGGGGCGGCGCCGTCGCCGCTGGACGTGCCCAGCGACCCGGGTTTGCCGGTGGTGAAAGGCCAGGTGAGCTGACGTTCGCTCAGCGCGGACACGCCAACACGCAGGAAGCACCAGGGCGGCCTTGAGTGCTAGCACTCGCATGTATAGAGTGCTAGGTGGCAATCGGCCAAGCCCTGTGTCGGCACCCGCGACGACGGCGCGAGGGCACGGATGGATGCCGGATCAACTGATTATTCGGACGGTCCGGGGCTGGCCCCCGGACCCGATTTAACTAGTGGAGGGCTCCAATCGTGGCGAAGGTGAACATCAAGCCACTCGAGGACAAGATTCTCGTGCAGGCCAACGAGGCCGAGACCACGACCGCGTCCGGTCTGGTCATTCCTGACACCGCCAAGGAGAAGCCGCAGGAAGGCACCGTCGTCGCAGTCGGCCCCGGCCGATGGGACGAGGACGGCGAGAAGCGGATCCCGCTGGACGTGTCGGAGGGTGACACCGTCATCTACAGCAAGTACGGCGGCACCGAGATCAAGTACAACGGCGAGGAGTACCTGATCCTGTCCGCCCGCGACGTGCTGGCAGTCGTATCCAAGTAAGGACCGTGTTCCGCCCCGGCGATCCCCGTGCACAACCGCGGGTGATTTCCGGGGCGGCATGCGTTCCGGTGAAGGAGCCTGATGAGCAAACTCATTGAGTACGACGAAACCGCGCGCCGCGCCATGGAGGCCGGCGTCAACAAGCTCGCCGACACGGTACGGGTGACGCTGGGGCCGCGCGGTCGGCATGTGGTGCTGGCCAAGGCATTCGGCGGACCGGTGGTGACCAACGACGGCGTCACCGTCGCCCGTGAGATCGACCTGGAGGACCCGTTCGAGAACCTGGGCGCCCAGCTGGTGAAGTCGGTGGCCACCAAGACCAACGACGTTGCCGGTGACGGCACCACCACGGCGACCGTGCTGGCGCAGGCGTTGATCAAAGACGGCCTGCGTATGGTCGCCGCCGGCGTGAACCCCATCGCGCTGGGCGTCGGGATCGGCAAGGCCGGTGACGCGGTGTCCGAGGCGCTGCTTGCGGAGGCCACCCCGGTGTCCGGCAAGGAGGGGATCGCGCAGGTGGCCACGGTGTCGTCGCGCGACCAGCAGATCGGCGAGCTGGTGGGCGAGGCGATGACCAAGGTCGGCGCCGACGGCGTGGTCAGCGTCGAGGAATCCTCGACGCTGAGCACCGAGCTGGAGTTCACCGAGGGCGTCGGCTTCGACAAGGGCTTCCTGTCGGCGTATTTCGTGACCGACTTCGACTCCCAGGAGGCCGTGCTCGACGACCCGCTGATCCTGCTGCACCAGGAGAAGATCACCTCGCTGCCCGACCTGCTGCCGATGCTCGAAAAGATCGCCGAGTCGGGCAAGCCACTGTTGATCGTCGCCGAGGACATCGAGGGCGAAGCCTTGGCGACGTTGGTCGTCAACTCGATTCGCAAGACGCTGAAAGCCGTCGCGGTCAAGGCGCCGTTCTTCGGTGACCGGCGCAAGGCGTTCCTCGAGGACCTGGCGGTCGTCACGGGCGGTCAGGTGATCAATCCCGACGCCGGCCTGGTGCTGCGCGAGGTCGGCACCGAGGTGCTGGGCTCGGCCCGCCGCGTCGTGGTCGACAAGGACGACACCATCATCGTCGACGGCGGCGGCTCCAAGGAGGCGGTCGCCGACCGCATCAAGCAGCTGCGCGCCGAGATCGAGAAGAGCGACTCGGACTGGGACCGCGAGAAGCTGCAGGAGCGGCTGGCCAAGCTGGCCGGCGGCGTGGCCGTCATCAAGGTGGGCGCCGCCACCGAGACGGCGCTCAAGGAGCGCAAGGAAAGCGTCGAGGACGCCGTCGCGGCCGCCAAGGCCGCCGTGGAGGAGGGCATCGTCGCGGGCGGCGGAACGGCGCTCCTCCACGCCCGCAAGGCCCTGAAGGAACTGCGCGGGACGCTGAGCGGCGACGAGGCGGTCGGGGTCGACGTGTTCTCCGAGGCGTTGGCGGCGCCGCTGTACTGGATCGCCACCAACGCCGGGCTGGACGGCTCGGTCGCGGTCAACAAGGTCAGTGAGCTGCCCATCGGGCAGGGGCTGAACGCGGAGACGCTCAGCTATGGCGACCTGGTCGGCGCCGGCGTCATCGACCCGGTCAAGGTGACCCGGTCGGCGGTCGTCAACGCGGCCTCGGTGGCCCGGATGGTGCTCACCACCGAGACGGCGATCGTCGAGAAGCCCGCCAACGCGCACGAGCACGACCACGGCCACGGTCACCACCACCATCACTGAGTTCCCGCATCAGCGCGAAGCACCCCCGGCCTCGACGGCCCGGGGTGCTTCGTCTCACTGGAAGCCTCCGAGATCGGCCCTAATGCCCGTACACGATCGGGCGGAGATCCAACATCGTCGGGACCGTCATGAGTTCGCCTTCACCCCAAGGGTTTCCAGGGTGCGTTGCAGCCAGCTGAACATCAGGCCGATCGCTTCGGGCAGCTTCGTGGTCGCGCAGTGCCCGGTGTCGGGGATGAGGTGAACCTCGGTGTCGCGGCGGCCCTCGAAGACCAGCGTGTCGTGCTGGGGGACGTGCACGTCGTCGGCGCCGTTGAGCACCAGCATCCGCGCGTTGGTGTTCTGATCCAGCAGCGGACGCAGCGAGAAGTCGCCGAACGTCGCGGCCAGTTCCCCGGCGCTGGGGCGCTGGTCGAACCCCAGGGCGTTGCCGATGATGCCGTCCATGCCGAACTGCGCCGTCGAGATGTCTCTTGTGAAGGCGTCTTCGACCGGTCCGCCCAGCACGATCGCGGCGTCCACCTCGCCGGCCAGGCCCGAACGGGCGGAGTAGTGCCCGCCCATCGAGATTCCCAGATGGGTCACGATGCCGTTGCCCATCGTCCGGGCCTCGGCGATCAGGCCGCGCACGATCTCGGCTCCGCCGTCGGGGGTCATCGGCACAGCCGATTCGCCGGTACCGGCGATGTCGAATGCAACCACCCGGACTGCGGCTGACGCTGCCGCGAGAACGAACATGTTGTGCATGTCCATCTTCCAGCTGTCTACACCACCAGACGCCAGCAGCACCGGTGCATTTGCGGGCAGGTGGGGTGCAGCGAAAATGTGCACCGGCACCCGGGTGGTGGCAGCCCGGTACGGGACGTCAATGATGCGCCGCTGGAAGTTCACCCCGAAATCCGGTGCGGCAAGCAAATACTGCTCAAGTTGGTTCTGCAGGGCCTTGCGCTTGGCGTCGTCGGCCAGGGTCGGGAACTTCGCCCACCCGTAGGCCAGCGAGGCAAGTTGGTGCGAACCTTCGCTGGCGTAGCGGGCCCCCAGCGCCGACCACTCATACACCCAGCCGCCGGGCGCATCCGGCCACATCTGGGTGATCGCGGCGCGCACCGCGTCCACATCGGGGGCGGGTAACCCCGTGTTTACCATCTGGGGATACCGCTCGCCGAACAGATCCTGGGCATCGACCGGCCACTGAAACGACATCACGGGCTCCTTCGCGCTCTGTAGCTATTGCAGGAACACTGCGTTAAACGACGGTAGCACCGGCTTGCGCTTTAAAGCAAGAAATCTGCGTTAAGATGAGAATCATGAGCGAACCAGCGGTTCGGCGCCGGACCGGCGGCCGGTCGGCCCGGGTGCGCGAGGCGGTCCTGAAGGCGGCGCTGCATGCGGTGGCCGAGCACGGCGCCGACGCGGTCAGCATCAGCGAGATTGCGCGGCAGGCCGGGGTGCACGAAACGTCGATCTACCGACGGTGGCCCACCAAGGAACACCTCGTGCTCGACGCATTGCTGGACTACAGCGAGGCCAGGCTCCCCATCCCCGACACCGGGACTCTGCGCGACGACTTGGTCGCCTTCGCGACCGCGGTCACCGCCTACCTCGACTCGCCGCTGGGGCGGACGCTCGCCAGGTCGATGGCCGTTGCGGGCGACGACGATACCCTGGCCGCCGGGCGCGCCCAGTTCTGGAAGTCGCGGCTCGACCTCGCCAGCGCGATGATCGGCCGTGCCAAGGCCCGAGGCGAGGTTCCAACCGAACTCGACGCAGCCGCGGCCCTCGAACTCGTCGTCGCACCGCTGCACTTCCGGGCACTGCTCACCCGCCAGCCCATCGACGCACGCGACATCGCGCAGCTCGTCGACGCGCTCCTGACCGGCTTGGCCGGCTAATCAACCCGTCAGCGCACGGATGGCTGCAAATCAACACCACCGAGACGGCGATCGTCGAGAAGCCCGCCAACGCGGACGAGCACGACCACGGGCACCATCACCACCACTAGGTCTAAGGCGCGTCCTGCGGGGCCCGATGAGTGACCAGTTGTAAGGCGGACACTGAGGTAGCCGAACACCCTATGCAAGCTCGTCCACGGCGGTAATGCTTATCGGAGGAGGGCTTGCGTCTCTTGCACGGCGGCGCTCCGAGGGGCCCACACCAGGAGGAACGACATGTCAGCACCCACAGCAGAAGAGATCCGCGCCGCGGTCGAGCGGCACGTGGAATTGTGGAACGCCGGCGACAAGGAGGCGTGGCTCGCGCACTGGAAGGGCGTCGTGCCCGGTGAGGCCACGATGGAGGACCCCGTGGGCACGCCGACAAAACGGGGGTGGGCCGTCATGGGTGACGTGTGGGACGCCTCGCCGAATGCCGACTGGAAGTTGGGCATCGACCTGCTTTACGTGTGCGGTACGACCGGCGCGGCCGTCATTCGCAACTCAGGCACCGTCAACGGCGAACCAACGCTCATCCGCAGCATCGAGATCTACAAGTTCGGCGACGACGGCTCGTTGCACACATCGACGTTCTGGGACCTCTCGGCGGGCAACCAGTACGCGCAGTGGACGGCGGAGACCGGCGAGGCGTAGTACGCGTTTGTTGACCAACCTCCGCGTTTCGCCGACGTGGGGCTCATGCCCGACGCCGATAAACTGTCCCAACTGCAATGGGAAAGAAACCGAAGGCTGAGCAGCGGCGCCGTGACCTCTGCGATGCGGCTGTCGAACTGCTGGCCGCGGACGGCGCACGCGGGCTGACCCACCTGCGTGTCGACCGGCATGCGGGATTCGCCGACGGAACCACGTCCTTCTACTACCAGACCAGAGCGGCTCTGCTTCGCGGTGCGATGGACCGGGTGATCGAGCTCGACATCGCCGACTTCAACTCGGCGCTCAACGCGACTGGCGACGGCGAGGTCGATTCGCTGTTATCGACGCTTGCCGACCAGGCTATGCGCACCGCCGTCGAGCCGGAGCGCTCGCGGGCGCGGGCCCGTTTCGAGCTCATGATGATCGCCTCCCGGGACCCCGAGCTCGGCGTGGTATTCGACGGTCTGATGGATCAGTTCGTCGCCATCAGCGAAGCGGCCGTCGCACAGGTTCAGCCGGTCGGCGCGCCAGCCGATCAGGAACTGATCAGGGAGCAGGCGTTTGCCGTGGTCACTTTTCTCGGAGGATTCCTCTTCCGGCTGGCCTACGGCTTGACCGATCTGAACAGCGCCAAGAGCCTGGAACAATATCTGCATTCCGTGATCGCCGGTGTGGCCGCCGATCATGCCCGGGCCAGCGAAAGGCATTAGCTCACCACGTGATCGGCAGTTCCTCGATGCCATAGATTTCCTGCTCGTTCTGGAATCGCAGCTCATCAGCCGGAACCGCCAGCGCCAGCCCCGGCAGCCGGCGGACCAATGTGGCAAGCGCGATCTGCATTTCTACCCTGGCGAGATTCTGTCCAATGCATTGATGGACACCGAAGCCAAAACCCAAGTGGCCGCGGGCATTCCGAGTTGCGTCCAAGCTCGCCGGATCGTCGACGAATTTCGGGTCCCAGTTACCGGCCGGCAGGTTCATCAGGACAAAATCGCCGGCGCGGATCAACTCGCCGCCGATGCTGAAATCCTCCGTGGCCACCCGATCTACTTGGCTGTGCACGATGGTGAGGTAGCGCATCAGCTCTTCGACGATGTTGGCGATGACGGCCGCGTCGTCGGTGCGGCCGAGCAGATCGAACGCGTCCGGATTCTGTAGCAGCGCAACCGTTCCCAGCGCGATCATGCTTGCCGTGGTCTCGTGACCGGCTTGTAACAGGATCAGTCCGTTCATCGCCGCGGTCTCGCGGCTGAGCTGGCCGGTGGCGACGTGATCGGTGATGAGCCGGCTGATCAAATCATCACCCGGCTCACGCTCTTTGCGTTCGACAAGCTCGAACATGTAGGCAAAGAGCGCCCCGATGGCCTGTGCCTTCTGCTCCTCGGAGGACCTGGCATCGAGCCCGACGGTGCTGTGATGCTGAAAGAATTCATGGTCACCGTAAGGCACGCCCAGCAGCAGCGAGATGACCAACGACGGCACCGGCAAAGCGAAGTCTCGCACAAGATCTGCCGGCGGCCCACTTTCGGTCATCGTGTCGAGGAAGCGGTCGACCAGCTGTTGGATCTGCGGCCGCATCGCCTCCGCGCGTCTCCACGTGAAATCGCGAGCCATCATGCGGCGCAGGCGATTGTGCTCCGGATCGTCGATTCGTGCGAAGATCACCGGCATGGTGTCGTCAGCGCCCATCGCTCGCAGCCGCGGTTTGATGGTGTCCGCGCTTAGACGTGGATCGACCAGCGATGACCGGATGTCCTCGTAGCGACTGACCACCCAGGTCGGCCTGCCCTGCCACATCACCCGTCGCAGACCGGCCGACGCTCGCCATTGCGCAAATTCCGGCGGCGGCGCGAGCGGGCAGCCTGCCGGTCGCGGCCGTGGAATGGCCGGAAGATTGGGGTCATCCGGGATGGTCGAGGTCATGGCGTCACCGAGACCCTGCCTTGCGCCCGCGCCTCGCGGACGGCAGCGAAGGCATCGGCGACGCGGTCAAGTCCGAATGTCGGTCCGACCGTGGGGGTCGGGTCGATGTCCCGGTGGCTGAACGCGGCGACGACCTCGCGGAATTCGTCGGTCGAATACGCGACGGAGTACCGGACGGTGAGTTCCTTGAGCAGCGCCGTGATCGGCTCGATGGTGGTCGGCTCGGCGCAGGCACCGGAAACGACGAGGCGACCCCGTGGCCGCAGCGCCGGCTGGCAGGCCTGCACAAGCTCGGGACGTCCGACGCATTCGAGGACGGCGTCGTAAGCCCCGAGTTCGGCTTCCGACACGGAAGCGAGCACATCGGTCGCGCCCATCGAAGTCGCCGAGTTGCGCCGTTGCGGATCGGGATCGGCGACTGTGACGCGGGCGGCGCCCTTGTGCAGCGCCCACACCAGGGTGGTCAGACCGACGCCGCCCGCACCGACGATGAGCACGTCGTTGCCCGGGCCGATCTCGGCGCTGTGCACGCCGTGCAATCCGACGGCGAATGGTTCCACCAACGCCGCGTGGGCCGCGGGGACGTCCGCGGGGAGTGCGAAGCAGTGGCGAGCGGGAACGGCCGCGTACTCGGCGAATCCGCCCGCTGGGCCCATCCCGATGTAGCTCGCCTTTGGGCAGTGCGATACCAGGCCTGTTCGGCAATACTGGCACGATCCACACGAAATCACCGGCAGCACAGCGACGTTGGTGCCCTCACGCCAGCCGTCGGTGCCGGACCCGATGGCGACGACTTGGCCGCCCAATTCGTGGCCCATCACCATCCCGGCGGGCGCGAAGGGCTGAGCCTTGATGTCGGACCCGCAGACGCCGCACGCCGTGACGCGGATGACCAATTGGTCGGCTTCGGGGACGGGATCGGGAAGGTCGACGACCTCGAAGCCTCCGGAGCTCTTGTCGCCGGTTGTGACGGCCGCCTTCATGGCGTGTCTTCCTCCAGTTCGATGTCGAACACAGACAGGTATTCGTCGAAGATGGGCTCGAGATCGGCACGGGTCACGCCTGACCCCTCAAGCGAGTACGGAGCGACCCCGTGGCGGTCCTGCGGATGATCGTCGAGCCAGTCGAGCATCGTCCGCTCCGTCGACGCGGTCAGCTCGTCGCCGGCCCAGTCGTACAGCTCCCGCATCACCGCGACCGGGTCGCGCATGAGGTCGGCGTAGTGCAGGTCGAAGAACCGATCGTCACCGATGCGGCGCCGCGTCGCCAGCGGGCGGTCAACGTGTTCCTTCAACTGGCGCAACACATTTGCCACGGTCACCTCGATGTCGATGTCGGCACCCGTCGCCGCGCGGGACAGGTAATTCAGCCGCAGGAATGAAGCGGTCGACTTGAAGGGATCGCGGTGCGCCCACACGATCCGCACGTCGGGATAGGTCGCCAGCAGCGTCTCGATGTGCACCGCGTGCGACGGCATCTTGAGCGACCAGGTGCCCGGCGCGCGAGACTGCAGAACCTGCAACACCATTCGCTCGTAGGCGTAGGCGCTCGACATGTCGGTCCGCAGCAGCCAGTCGGCATACGCGGGTGTGGGCATGAACGCCTCCCACAGGTAGGCCTTGAAGTCCTGGTTCTGCACGAACACGCACTCTGTCGGCCCGTCGGCCTCGTCCCAGTGGACGAGGGGAATGTTGGCCGCCTTGAGCCCCTCAGCGAGCACCTCGAGTTCGGCCTTCTTCTTCAGGCAGCGCGGATCGGTCCGCAGCGTGTCGGGAGTGGACGGGGGCACCGAGTCTTGTGCCTCCCACGTCAAAAGCGAGCGCCGCAGCGGATCCTGGTCCAGCAGATAGCTGGCCAGCGACGTGCCCGTGCGCGGCAGTCCCAGCACGACCAATGGGCGTTCGACTCGCTCGTCGAGAACTTCGGGGTGGCGTTTGACATAGTCGACCACGCGCAGCCGGTTCCACATCGCGTCGACGAACTGGCCGTAGACGAACTCGCGCCCACCGGCGTTCACGCCCGGCGCGGACTCGCAGGATTCGACCAAGATATGCAGGCCCTCACGCCAGGAGTCGCCGCCGAAATCGTCAAGGCCGGCTCGTTCGCAGGCCCGCGTAACGAGCTCGTCCACGGTCACGCCAAGAGATCCTATACGGCCGTAGAGAACAAATGTTAGGTTTGTCGGCGAACCGATCCTGGAAGGTTTCGCGAATGACGCCGTCGCTGGACGAACTGGTCAAACAAGGAGAGGGAGATCAGAATGCGGTCGACCTGGGTGACGGCATGTTCATGTCCAGGAACATCGCTAACAGTTACCTGGTGACGACGCTCGACGGCGATCTGCTTATCAACACCGGAACCGACTTCGAGGCCCCTGCGATCAAGGCCCGGTTCTCGCGCGTCAGCAAGGGCCCCTTGCGGATGATCACCTTCACGCAGGGCCACCCCGACCACGTCGGTGGCTGGTGCCAGTTCACCCAGCCCGGTGTCGAAACGATCGCCCAAGCCAACCATCCGGACGTCCGCGAGTACTGGCGCCACCTGCATCCCTTCTACGTGCGGCGGATCATGAAGCTGTGGGGCGCCTTCATGGACGTCGAAACCGCGGCGGCCGGGCTTCCACCGGAGCCGGTGCTCACCGATTCGTTCATCGACACCCACGCATTCGAGCTCGGTGGGCGGCAGTTCGAGCTGTACTCCACACCTGGCGGGGAGACCACCGACGCGCTCGTGGTGTGGATGCCCGAACACCGCACCGTGTTCATCGGGAATCTGATGGGGCCGTTCTTCGGCCATGTGCCCAACTTGTACACCCTGCGCGGCGACAAAATTCGCAGCGCGATGACGTTCATCCACTCCCTGGACAGGGTCATCGGGCTTCGCCCCGAAACGCTCATCAACGGTCACGACGCGTTCCGCGGCACCGACCAGATCCTGGCAACGATGACCAAGGTGCGCGACGCGACGGCCTACCTACGCGATCGCACCATCGACGGCATGAACTCCGGCGCGGACCTGTGGACATTGATGCGGGATGTGACCCTCCCGTCCGAGCTGGCGCTTCCCCAGGTGCACGGCAAGGTCGCCTGGATCGTTCGGGCGATCTGGGAGGAGCACGCGGGCTGGTTCCGCTACGAGTCCACCACCGAGCTCTACGACGTGCCACCTTCGTCCATCTGGTCGGACGTCGTGGACCTGGTCGGCGGCACCGCCCCGCTAACCGAGCGAGCCGCTGCCCATGCCAAGGGCGGCCGTCCACTTCAGGCGCTGCACCTGATCGACGTTGCCCTGGCCCAGGCGCCGGCCGACCCCGACGCGTTGAGAGTGAAACGTCAGGCTTTGGAACAGCTTCTGGCCGCCAGCGGCCGGGAGAACCACAGCGAAGTGCAGTGGCTGGAACAAGAGATCAAGAGCACCGTCGTGGAGGGGAACCAATGAAAGCGGAATATCTCTACCACACCGGCATCGTGGTCGACGATATCGAGGCGACGATGGCATGGCTTGCCAAGGTGGCGGGCTACACCTGGACCGATGTCGTCACCGTCGACCAGGAGGCGGTCACCCCCGACGGTGACGTGACCATCCCGATGAAGATGGTCTACTCGGGCGCCGAACCCCGGTTGGAGCTGCTGCAGACCGTGCCGGGCACTGTGTGGACTCCCGCGGACTCGGGGGTCCACCACATCGGCTATTGGTCCGACGACGTCGAATCCGATTTGGCCACTTTGGAATCCAATGGCCTGACAGTCGAGGTCAAGTCCTACAACCCGGACGGCTCCGGCACTCTGCTGTGGGCCTACGCGAAGGGCGCCGTCGGACCGCGCATCGAACTCGTCGGCCGCAACATGGAACCGTTCATTGCGTACTGGTGGGCGACGGCGAGCGCCGCGAAAGAGTGACTCCTCGTGCCCAGTTTTTGTTGACCTGAACCGCGACCGAAAAGGAGCCGGCCGATCAGGCGGACCGACGGATGCCGCGCGTGCGGCCGATGTCGCCCTTCAGGAGCATGTCGCGCTCGGATTCCGACAGGCCACCCCAAACGCCGTACGGCTCACCAACTTCCAGCGCATGGGAACGGCACTGCTCGATCACCGGGCACCGCCGGCACATCTCCTTGGCGCGCTGCTCGCGCTGCATGCGGGCGCGGCCACGCTCGCCGTCAGGGTGGAAGAACATCGACGAGTCAACGCCGCGGCACAGGCCCTGCAGTTGCCAGTTCCAGATGTCGGCGTTGGGCCCGGGTAGCTGCTCCGGCTGTGGCATAGGATCGTTCCCTCTCTGCACGGCACGCCCAGAAGGACAGGTTCGCGAAGCGATTGTGCAACCGATTTTCGAGTGGGGTCACCGATGACTTCCCGTCAAACCTAGAACTTAGGGGCGTCGGCGAATTTCCGTCAATAGCCACTTAGGTCGCCAAAATATGTAAGCGTTGCAGCAGAATTAACTCGCCGTTCATCTGCCACGCTTTTGTTGACAGAGAACCGTGCTACCAGACACTTGACCGAACCGAGATTTCCCAGCTCAGCGCGCAGGGGAGTGGGGGGAGCAATTAGTACACGGCCGATCGTGATTAACAGTTCGGTAACACGGACAGCACGAAGTGTTTACTACTATCACCGTGATTGAAACTCGTCACACTTCGGTGATTCAGCGAACGCTGATCGCCGCCGCCTTCGGGGACAGACCCGCCAGTTGGCCGCTGCCGGCGGCGACCACGCCACAGCAACTGTGGTTGCGTGCCGTCGCGGCGGGCGGGCAAGGCCGCTATGGCAGCGCCTACGGTGACCTGGCGGTGCTGCGGCGCAGCGTTCCGGCCGGCCGGTTGGTCTCGTTGGCCCACAGCACGCAGGGATCCTTTCTGCGCCAGCTCGGCTGGCACACGTTGGCGCGGGGCTGGGACGGGCGCGCCCTGGCCCTGGCCGGCGCGGATCCCGAGGCCCGCGCCGATGCGCTGATCGGGCTGGCGGCCGACGCGCTGGGCGTCGGCCGCTTCGGCGCCGCCGCAACGTTGTTGGCTCGCGCGGACTCGGCGCTGGGGCCCGGGCCGGTCGCGGACCGGCTGCCGGTGCGCCGGCGGTGGGTGGCCGCCGAGCTGGCGATGGCCTCCGGCGACGGTGAGTCGGCCGTGCGTCGTGCCGAGGAAGCGGTGGAGCTGGCGGAGGCGATGGCCTCTGGTCCGCTCGGGGCGTCGGCGCGGCACCGGGCCAAGAGCGACGTGGTGCTGGCCGCCGCCCTGTGCAGTGCCGGCGACATCGGGCGCGCCCGCGCGGTCGGGGAGGCGGCGTTGAACGCCACCGGCCGATTGGGTCTGATACCGCTTCGGTGGGCGCTGGCTTGCTTGCTGATCGATATCGAAAGCGACACGTTTTCAGCACAAAAGCTGCGCGAAATTCGGGATATCTGCGCAGGCCAGGTGCGGCGCGCCGGGGGCGCGTGGCGTTGCGCTTGAAACGGCCTTCCGCCCGTTATTGTCATTTCGACAGTTAGCCCGCGATGTGTCCCGTTCGTAACGTTGGAGATACCGCCGTCGATGACAATTCAAGGGGAACGTCTCGACGCTGTGGTTGCGGAGGCCGTGGCGGGGGACCGGAACGCCCTACGGGAGGTGCTGGAGACCATCCGCCCGATTGTCGTGCGATATTGCCGGGCGCGAGTCGGCACAGTCGAGCGGGGCGGCCTGTCAGCCGACGACGTGGCTCAGGAGGTGTGCTTGGCCACCATCACCGCGCTGCCGCGCTATCGGGAGCGGGGGCGCCCGTTCCTGGCCTTCCTCTACGGCATCGCGGCCCACAAGGTCGCCGACGCGCACCGCGCGGCCGGCCGGGATCTCGCATACCCCGCCGAGACGGTTCCCGAGCGCTGGTCGCCCGACGCGGGACCGGAGCAGAGGGCCATCGAGGCCGATTCGGTCAGCCGGATGAACGAATTGCTCGAAATCCTGCCTTCCAAGCAGCGCGAGATCCTGATCCTGCGCGTGGTCGTCGGCCTGTCCGCCGAGGAGACCGCCGCCGCCGTCGGCAGCACCACGGGAGCGGTCCGAGTGGCCCAGCACCGGGCGCTGTCACGGCTCAAGTCCGAAATCGTCGCGGCAGGTGACTATGCCTGAGTTTGGTTATGCAATTCCCGACCAGCCGGCCCTGGACGAGTTGGTCCGCACCGATTTGCTCCTCGACGCGCTCGCCGAACGCCAGCCGGTCGACCTGGACGACCCCAACGACGACGCGCTGGCCATCCTGATGGAGGACTGGCGCGATGACTTGAGGTGGCCACCGGCCAGTGCGCTGGTTGCGCCGGAGGAGGCCGTCGAGGCGCTGCGCACCGGACTGGCCGAGCGCCAGCGCGCTCGCCGTGGCCTTGCGACGATCGGATCGGTTGCCGCGACGCTGTTGGTGCTGAGCGGGTTCGGCGCCATGGTGGTCGAGGCCCGGCCCGGAAACACCCTGTACGGCCTGCACGCGATGTTCTTCGACCAGCCGAGGGTCAACGACGGTCAGATCACCTTGTCCGCCAAGGCCGAACTGGCCAAGGTTCAGCAAATGATCGACCAGGGCCAGTGGGCCCAGGCCCAGAACCAGCTGGCCGAGGTCAGCAGCACCGTGCAATCCATTAATGACGGCGCCAGCAGGCACGACCTGATGGACCAGGTGAACCTGCTGAACACCCGCGTCGAATCGCGCAACCCGAACGCGACGCTGCCGCCGCCCGCATCGAAGCCGCCGCGCGCTCCGGCCGCGTCGTCCACTTCGCCGGTCTCGCCCAGCCCGTCCACCAAGCCGCCGACGGCGGACAGCACGGGTACATCGGCGCCGAGTGCCTCGACAAGCCCGTCAACCAGCCCGTCTTCGGGTCGGCATCGGCATCACGGGCACAGCTCGACGCCGTCGTCGGTGGCACCGGACGACACGCCTTAGGGCTTGGGCCGCTCAGTGGCGGCGGTGGAATCCGTCCGCGTCTGACGTCGCTTCGTTGAGCGAGGCGTCGGCGTATCCCCGGCAGTAATCCCACGTGACGTAGGAGTCCGGTTCCGGGTCGTAGGCGGGCTCGTGCGGGCGGACCGTGCCGTCGATGAGCAGTTGCAGCAGGTTGGCCCGCAACATGTCCCAGTCGTGGTAGTGGTCTTGCTGGCACTCGTCGCAGCAGACCACGAGCCCGCGAATACCCTTGTGCGCCAACAGAGCCTCGTACACGGCCAGATCGGCCAGGTCGGCCTCGACGGCCATCCGCTCCTGCTGATCCAGGGGTTGTCCCGGTTCGACGGCTTCGAGCGCGGCCGACGGATCGCAGGGGTCGTCGGCGAACGGATCGGGCGGCAAACCCGGCGGGAGGTGGTCACGCACGCCCTCTAGCCTACGCAAGCGGGCCGTCAGAACGCCAGCAGGGAGATTTCCGCCGGGTGGCGTGCGCCCGGTGCCCGCGGCACGCCCGGGCAAGCGAGTGCCGGGGCTGCGTGAGCCGATAGGATGGGATTCTCACTCCGCGCGCGTATGGAGGGCCCCCGATGTCCCGTGGCATGTCCCACTTAGAAGACAGCTCCGACCTGGTTGTCGGCCCGTACGTGCGCGACCCCCATATTGCGGGACTGGCCGAAGACCCGGTGCCCACCGGGGGCGACAACCCGTACAAAATCGCGATGCTCGGACTGACTTTCGACGACGTTCTGCTGCTGCCCGCTGCCTCCGACGTGGTTCCCGCCACCGCTAACACCTCCAGCCAGCTCACCAAGAAGATCAGGCTGAAAGTGCCGCTGGTCAGTTCGGCGATGGACACCGTCACCGAGTCGCGGATGGCGATCGCGATGGCCCGGGCGGGCGGCATGGGCGTCCTGCACCGCAATCTGCCGGTCGCCGAGCAAGCCGGCCAGGTCGAGATGGTGAAGCGCTCGGAGGCAGGCATGGTCACCGATCCGGTCACCTGCCGCCCGGACAACACCCTGGCGCAGGTCGACGCGCTGTGCGCCCGGTTCCGGATCTCCGGGCTGCCGGTTGTCGACGAGTCCGGTGCGCTGGTCGGCATCATCACCAACCGCGACATGCGGTTCGAGGTCGACCAGACCAAGCAGGTCGCCGAGGTGATGACCAGGGCCCCGCTGATCACCGCCCAGGAGGGCGTCAGCGCCGATGCGGCGCTGGGCCTGTTGCGGCGCAACAAGATCGAGAAGCTGCCCGTCGTCGACGGCCACGGCCGGCTGACCGGGCTGATCACCGTCAAGGACTTCGTCAAGACCGAACAACACCCGCTGGCCACCAAGGACAGCGACGGCCGGCTGCTGGTCGGCGCCGCCGTCGGCGTCGGTGGTGACGCCTGGGTCCGCGCGATGATGCTGGTCGACGCCGGGGTCGACGTGCTGATCGTCGACACCGCACATGCGCACAACCGGCTGGTGCTCGACATGGTCGGCAAACTCAAGGCGGAGGTCGGCGACCGCGTCGAGGTGATCGGCGGCAACGTGGCCACCAGGGCCGCGGCCGCGGCGCTGGTCGATGCCCGCGCGGACGCGGTGAAGGTCGGTGTGGGGCCGGGATCGATCTGCACGACGCGCGTCGTGGCCGGCGTCGGCGCGCCGCAAATCACCGCCATCCTGGAGGCCGTCGCGGCGTGCCGGCCCGCGGGCGTGCCCGTCATCGCCGACGGGGGACTGCAGTACTCCGGCGACATCGCCAAGGCGCTGGCCGCCGGCGCGTCCACGGCCATGCTGGGCTCGCTGCTGGCCGGCACCGCCGAGGCGCCCGGCGAACTGATCTTCGTCAACGGCAAGCAGTTCAAGAGCTATCGGGGCATGGGGTCGCTGGCCGCCATGCAGGGCCGGAGCGGCCGCAAGTCGTACTCCAAGGACCGCTACTTCGCCGACGACGCCCTGAGCGAGGACAAGCTGGTGCCCGAGGGCATCGAGGGCAGGGTGCCGTTCCGCGGACCGCTGTCGTCGGTGATCCACCAGCTGACCGGCGGTCTGCGGGCCGCGATGGGGTACACCGGTTCGCCAACCATCGAGGCGCTGCAAGAGGCGCAGTTCGTGCGGATCACTGCGGCCGGACTCAGGGAGAGCCACCCGCACGACGTCGCCATGACGGTCGAAGCGCCCAACTACTTCGCGCGGTGAACAGCGAACTGGCCATGGTCGAGATCGGGATGGGCCGCGCCGCCCGTCGCACGTATGAACTCAGCGAAATCAGCATCGTGCCGTCGCGCCGCACCCGCTCGTCGAAGGACGTGTCGACGGCGTGGCAGCTCGACGCCTACCGGTTCGAGATCCCGGTAATCGCCCACCCGACCGATGCGTTGGTGTCCCCGGAGTTCGCGATCGAGCTGGGCCGGCTCGGCGGGCTGGGCGTACTCAACGGCGAGGGGCTGATCGGCCGGCATGCCGATGTCGAGGCCAAGATCGCGCAACTTCTCGAGGCCGCCGAGAAGGAGCCCGAACCGTCGGCGGCGATCCGGCTGCTGCAGGAGCTGCACGCGGCGCCGCTGGACTCCGAGCTGCTGGGCTCGGCGGTCGCCCGCATCCGCGAGGCGGGGGTGATCACCGCGGTGCGGGTCAGCCCGCAAAACGCGCAGTCGCTCACACCGGTGCTGCTCCAGGCCGGGATCGACCTGCTGGTCATCCAGGGCACGATCATCTCGGCGGAGCGGGTGGCCAGCAACGGTGAGCCGCTCAACCTGAAGACCTTCATCTCCGAGCTCGACGTCCCGGTGGTCGCCGGCGGGGTGCTCGACCACCGCACCGCGCTGCACCTGATGCGCACCGGCGCCGCCGGGGTCATCGTCGGCTACGGCTCCACCAGGGGGGTGACCACCAGCGACGAGGTGTTGGGCATCAGCGTGCCGATGGCCACCGCGATCGCCGACGCCGCCGCCGCGCGCCGCGAATACCTCGACGAGACCGGCGGCCGCTACGTGCACGTGCTGGCCGACGGCGACATCCACACCTCGGGCGAGCTGGCCAAGGCCATCGCCTGCGGCGCCGACGCGGTGGTGCTGGGCACGCCGCTGGCCGAATCCGCCGAGGCGCTCGGGGGCGGGTGGTTCTGGCCGGCCGCCGCGGCGCACCCGTCGTTGCCGCGCGGTGCGTTACTGCAGATCGCCGTCGGCGAGCGTCCGCCGCTGCGGCAGGTTCTCAACGGTCCGTCCGACGCTCCGTTCGGCAGCCTGAACCTGGTCGGCGGCCTGCGCCGGTCGATGGCCAAGGCCGGTTACTGCGACCTCAAGGAGTTCCAGAAGGTCGGCCTGACCACTGGAAGCTGAAGCCTCCTGTTCGCTGGTTTATTACCGGCCGGTACGGCCATACTGGTGCGATGAAGCCGGATTACGACGTCCTGATCATCGGTTCGGGGTTCGGGGGCAGCGTCAGCGCGCTGCGGCTGACGGAAAAGGGCTACCGGGTGGGCGTGCTGGAGGCCGGGCGCCGCTTCTCCGACCAGGAATTCGCCGAGACCTCCTGGGACCTGCGCAAGTTCCTGTGGGCGCCCAGGCTCGGCTGCTACGGCATCCAACGGATCCACCCGCTGCGCAACGTGATGATCCTGGCCGGCGCCGGGGTGGGCGGCGGCTCGCTCAACTACGCCAACACCTTGTACGTGCCGCCGGAGCCGTTCTTCAACGACCCGCAGTGGAAGCACATCACCGACTGGCATGACGAGCTGATGCCGCACTACCAGCAGGCGCGACGGATGCTGGGCGTGGTGGAGAACCCGACCTTCACCGACGCCGACCGCCTCGTCAAGGAAGTCGCCGACGAGATGGGGTGCGGCGACACCTTCGTGTCCACCCCGGTCGGGGTGTTCTTCGGCCCGGACGGCACCAAAGCTCCCGGAAAGACCGTGCCCGACCCGTACTTCGGCGGCGCCGGCCCGGACCGCACCGGCTGCCTGGAATGCGGCTGCTGCATGACCGGATGCCGCTACGGCGCCAAGAACACCCTGGTGAAGAACTACCTAGGCCTTGCGGAATCGAATGGCGCACAAGTCATTCCGATGACGACGGTGAAAGGCTTCGAGCAGCGCCCCGACGGGCTGTGGGAAGTCCGCACGGTTCGCACCGGAAGTTGGCTGCGCCGCGACAGGCGCACCTACACCGCCGAATACCTGATCCTGGCCGCGGGCACTTGGGGAACCCAGCATCTGCTGTTCAAGATGCGCGACGCCGGGAAGTTGGCCCGGCTGTCAAAACAGCTGGGCGTGTTGACCCGCACCAACTCCGAGTCGATCGTCGGTGCCGCGACGCTGCAGGTCTCGCCCGATCTGGACTTGACCCACGGGGTGGCGATCACGTCGTCGATTCATCCGACGTCGGACACCCACATCGAGCCCGTCCGCTACGGCAAGGGTTCCAACGCGATGGGGCTGCTGCAAACGCTGATGACCGACGGCCAGGGTCCGCAGGGCACCGATGTGCCGCGGTGGAAGCAGTTGTTGGACCAGGCCCGCGAGGATCCCCGCGGCCTCCTTCGGATGCTCAACGTCCACCAGTGGAGCGAGCGCACGCTGATCGCGCTGGTGATGCAGCACCTGGACAACTCGATCACCACGTTCACCAAGCGCGGCAAGCTCGGAATCCGTTGGTACTCCAGCAAGCAGGGACACGGCGAGCCCAACCCGTCCTGGATCCCGGTCGGCAACGAGGTCACCCGCCGCATCGCCGCCAAGGTCGACGGCGTGGCCGGCGGCACCTGGGGCGAGCTGTTCAACATCCCGCTGACCGCCCACTTCCTCGGTGGCGCGGTGATCGGCGACAGCCCGGAGAACGGCGTCATCGACCCGTATCACCGGGTTTACAACTATCCGACCCTGTTCGTGGTGGACGGCGCGGCGATCTCGGCGAACCTGGGCGTGAACCCGTCGCTGTCCATCACCGCGCAGGCCGAGCGGGCCGCCGCGCTGTGGCCGAACAAGGGCGAGAACGATCTGCGGCCGCTGCAGGGCGACACCTACCGCAGGCTGCACCCGGTCCCGCCCGAGCACCCGGTGGTACCCCTCGACGCACCGGGCGCGCTGCGGTGGCTGCCGATCGATCCGGTCAGCACGGCGGGCTGACGCGCCGTCAGCTTGCGATCACCTCGAGCGGTGCGCCGCTGACCACCCGGCTGCGTTGCCCGTGCACGTTCACGGGCACATCGCCCATCAACGTCACCCGATGCATCAGCCGAGGCTGGTTGTCGTAGTCGTCGATTGCCCGGTGCTGGGTCGCCCGGTTGTCCCAGATGGCGACGTCGCCCGGCGCCCAGTTCCAGCGGATGGTGTTCTCGGGCATGGTGATTCGCCGTTGCAGCAATTCGAGCAGCACGGTTGATTCGTAGCTGTCCAGGCCGACGAACCCGCGCACGAAATCTCCCAACAGCAGCGTCCGCTCACCGGTCTCCGGGTGCACCCGCACCACGGGATGCTCGGTCTGGAAATCCGGCTTCTCGAACGCCTGCCGAAACGCCCGCTGCGCGTCGTTCAACGCTTCCGCGGTGATGTAGTCGCGGCGGTTGGTGTGCAGCGCCCACAGGTTGTCGACGAGCCAGTTGAGCGGCTCGGGCAGGTCGTCGTAGGCCGCCGCGGTGGAGGCCCACAGGGTCGAGCCCCCGTAGCTGGGCAGCGTGACCGTGCGCAGGATCGAGGCCGCGGGGTAGTTCGCGGCGAACGTGACGTCGGTGTGCCAGCGCGTCGCCTTGCCGTACTCGGAATTGATCGGCGTGATGATCGGCGCTTTCTTGGCGGCGAGGACAGAAGCGGCCGGGTGGCCGATCGGCGTGCCCAGCAGGCGCGCGAACGCGAGCTGCCGTTCGTCGTCGAGGTGGTCCTGCCCGCGGAAGAAGATCACCTTGTGGGCCAGCAACGCCTCGCGGATCTCGTTGATGGTGTCCGGGTCGAGGTCGCCGCCCAGTTGCACCCCGTCCAGTCGGGCGCCGACTCGGCTGCCCAGCTTGGTGACGGTGAGCGGAGTCGGTCATTTCTTCGTCCTTTTGCGGTGAAGTCAGCTGTAGTCAACTGACTACATGGGCTAGTGTAGTCACATGACTACACGTTCGGCAAGAGCCGGCCGGAAAATTCCCACCGGGCGAGAAGAGGTGGGGGCCGCCATCCTGGAGGCCGCCACCGACCTGTTCGCCGAACGCGGCCCGGCCGCGACGTCCATCCGTGACATCGCCGCCCGATCAAAGGTCAACCACGGGCTGGTGTTTCGCCACTTCGGCACCAAGGACCAGCTGGTCGGTGCCGTGCTCGATCACCTCGGCGCCACCCTCAACGAGCTGCTCGGGTCCGGCGCGCCCGCCGACGTCGAACGGGCGCTCGACCGGCAGATGCGGGTCATGGCGCGGACGTTGCTCGACGGGTATCCGGCCGCGCAGCTACAGCAACGCTTCCCCAACGTCGCCGGCCTGCTGGACGGGGCGCGGCCCCGGCATGACACAGAAATCGGTGCGCGGCTGGCGGTCGCCAACGCCCTCGCGCTGCAGTTCGGTTGGCGGTTGTTCTCGCCCATCCTGCGCTCGGCGACCGGGCTCGACGAGCTGACCGACGCCGAAGTGCGGGAGGCGGTGGACGCCGAGGTGGACCGGATCCTCAGGCCTCACTGACTGCGGGCCAGAGCGCGCCGGTGCATTGGCTCACGGCCCGGCGGCTGCTGCGGTGTGGACAGCAGCGGCTTGCGGACGCGCACCGCGACGGTCGTCGGCGAATCGGTGTTCAGTGTGAGCGCCTCGCCGGCGTGCCGGATGGTCAGCTCGTGCTCGGGCCCGTCGTGCACCGTGTAGGTGACCTCGGTGTGGTTGACGTCGACGGCCAGCCGGAAGTCTCGCCACCGCAGCCGGAACCGGAGGCGTGAAATGCCATCGGGGAGCAGGGGATCCAGCGCCAGGATGCCCTCGTCGTCGCGCAGGCCGCCGAACCCCACGACCATCGTCATCCAGGCCCCGGCAAGCGAGGCCATGTGCAACCCGTCGCGGGTGTTGTGATGCAGATCGCGCAGGTCGATCAGTGCGGCCTCGTAGGCGTAGTCGTGGGCCAGCTCCATATGCCCGACCTCGGCGCACATCACCGCCTGGGTGCAGGCCGACAGCGACGAGTCGCGGACCATGCGCCGCTCGTAGTAGTCGACGTTGCGCGCCTTCTGTTCGGGGGTGAACGCGTGGCTCTGCCACTGCATCGCCAGCACGAGGTCGGCCTGCTTGATCACCTGCGCCGGGTAGAGCCGCACGTACGCCTCGTGCAACAGCAGCGGGTAGGTGGTGTTGGCTTCGAAGTCCCATTCGGCAAAGGTGGTGAAGCCTTCGCACTGCTGATGGACGCCCAGCTCCACGTCGTAGGGAATGTTGACGGCGTCGGCCGCGTCGCGCCACGAGGCCGTCTCCTCGGTGGTGACGCCCATCGATTCCGCATCGTCGGGGTGGCGGTTGCAGGCGTCGGCGGCGGTGACCAGGTTGTGCGCCGCCATCAAATTCGTGAAGACGTTGTCGCGGACGATCGCCGTGTACTCGTCGGGACCGGTGACGCCGTCGAGGTGCCAGACGCCGTGGCGGTCGTGGTGCCCCAGCGACATCCACAGCCGGGCGGTCTCGACCAGTACCTTGAGGCCGCAGTCCCGCTCGAGCGAGTCGTCGCCGGTGACGACGCGGTACCTTTCGAAGGCCATCGCGATGTCGGCGTTGATGTGCCAGGCCGCCGTGCCGGCCGGCCAGTACGCCGAGCACTCCTGCCCGCGGATGGTGCGCCATGGGAAGCTCGCCCCGGCCAGGCGGAGTTCGGCCGCGCGCTCCCTGGCAAGGTCCATCGTCGACGCCCGCCACCGCAGCGCGTCGGCGACCGTATGCGGCGCCGTGTAGGTCAGCACCGGCAACACGTAACCCTCGGTGTCCCAGAAGGCGTGGCCGTCGTAACCGGTTCCGGTGAGGCCCTTGGCGGCGATCGCCCGTCGTTCGGCGCGCGCGCTGGCCTGTAGGAGGTGGAACATCCCGAACCGGACGGCCTGCTGAGATTCGGGGTCACCCTCGACCTCGACGTCCGCGTTTTGCCAAAAGTCGTCGAGGTAGGCCCGTTGCGCGTCCAGCAGCCCTTGCCACCCGCTGTAGCGGGCGCTGTGTATCGCGGCGTCGGCCTGATCGCGCAGTGCCGGGCGAGAGCGCATGCTCGACCAGCCGTACGCCAGGTATTTGACGATGCGCAGCTTCTGTCCGGCGCGCAGCCCGCAGATCACCGTGGTCCGCGCCAGGTCCGCACGGGCGTCGGTGCTGAACTCGACGCGCCCGGGAACATCGATCTCGTGATCCATCGCGGCCGCCATCATCAGCGCGCTGGCCCGGGTCCGGTGCATGAGAAGCGCTCCGGTGTCGGTGTTTTCGTGGTCGACGGCCTCCAACGGTTTCTCCAGAATCGCCGACACCCGGGGGTCGCCGGAGGTCTCGGGTTGGTCCTCGTTGGCGACCAGTTCGGACTGCACGGTCACGCGAACGAATTCCTCGACCGCTTCGACGACGTACTCGATGGCGGCGACGCCGCGCTGAGCCAGCGCGACCAGCCGGGTGGACACGACCCTGACCTGCTTGCCGTTGGGCGAGCGCCAGTGCGCGCGGCGGGTCAGTGTCCCGGCGCGCAGGTCGAGCACCCGCTCGTGGGAGATCAACTCGCCGTAGCGGACGTCGAACGGCTCGTCCTCGACCAGCAGCCGGATGATCTTGCCGTTAGTGACGTCGACGAGCGTCTGGCCGGCCTCGGGGTAGCCGTAGCCGGCCTCGGCGTAGGGCAGCGGCCGGATTTCGTAGAAGGAGTTCAGGTAGGTGCCCGGCAGGCCGTACGGCTCACCCTCGTCGAGGTTGCCGCGCAACCCGATGTGCCCGTTGGACAGGGCGAACAGGGATTCCGACTGGGCCAGCAGATTCAAATCGAGCTTGGTCTCGCGGACCTGCCAGGGTTCGACGGGAAAGGCTTCCTCGGTGATCATGACTGCAGCAGGTCGGCGAGATCGGTGACGACCACGTCGGCGCCGTTGCGGCGCAGGTCCTCGGCCTGGCCCACCCGGTCGACGCCCACCACGTAGCCGAAGTTACCGGCACGACCGGCCTGCACGCCCGACAGCGCGTCTTCGAACACGGCCGCCGCGTCGGCGGGGACGTCGAGCATCTCTGCCCCGCGCAGGTAGGAGTCGGGGGCCGGCTTGCCGGCGATGTGCTCGTCGCGCAGCGTGACGCCGTCCACTCGCTTCTGCACGAACCGGTCGAGACCCGTGATCTCGAGGATGTCGCGGGTGTTCGCGCTCGACGACACCACGGCGATCCCGAGACCCGCGGCCGAGACCGCCTCCAGATAGCGCCGCGACCCTTCGAACACCTCGACGCCGTCGTCGTGCAGGATTTTCTGGAACATGTCGTTCTTGCGGTTGCCCAGGCCGTATATCGTCTCGGCGTCCTCGGGGTCGTCCGGATCGCCGTCGGGTAGCTCGATTCCCCGGCTGCTCAGAAACGACCGGACCCCGTCTTCGCGCTTCTTGCCGTCCACATATTTCCGGTAGTCCGCGGCCGGATCGAAGGGGACGAACTTTTCCCCCGTTCGCTTGGCCCGTTCGGACAGGTAGGCGTCGAACATGGCCTTCCAGGCCTTTGTGTGCACGCTCGCGGTATCGGTGAGCACCCCGTCGAGGTCGAACAGACAGGCACGTACCTTCTGCGGCAGACCCAGCGCTGAACTCACCAGTGGACCTCACTCTCGGGTATCGGGGTCGGGCGGTATCCACTCCACCATGCTTGCCTGTGTGCCGCCAGCGTCAGCGGCCGTTGCGCATCAGATTTAGGTGTCGTTCAGCAGGCCGCGCTCGATGAGGTCGAACACCTGGGCGCGCGAGAATTTGACGGCCGCGGGGCTCCTGGGTAGCGGCCCGTCGAGTAGCAGGCTGGCCAGGCCGTGCACCGCTGACCAAGCGGCAACCTCGGCTCCGGGCCTGCGGCGAGCATCCAGTAGGCCGGCGGCTTGGGCTTCGTCGAGCACTTGACCAAGGACCTCGAACGGGTCCTGGCCCGTTGTCGCTTGATCGTGCTCTGCGCCGCCGGACGTCGCGGGATGCGAGGTGAACGCAGTGCGAAACAGTCCCGGCTCGGAGATCGCGAAGTCGATATAGGCGGTGCCGACCGCGCGCAGCCTCTTGCGAGGGTCGCTGGCGCGATCGACGCGTCGGCGCATTTGCGCGGCGAGCTCGTTGCGCGCATAGCTCGACACCTCGGCCAACAGCGCCTCGCGGTCGGCGAAGTGGCGGTAGGCGGCCGAGTGCGACACTCCGGCGGCCCGGGCCGCCTCGCGCAGGACCACCCGATCGGGTCCGCCCTCGCGGGCCAGCGCGATGCTCGCCTCGATCAGGGCCGAGTGCAACGCACCGTGGTGGTAGCCCTTTTTGCCGGGGGGGCTGGCGCTGACGGAACTCATGCCATCACGATCTCACGCCGACCGAGATGTTGACAACGGTCACATTGCGGTCGCATACTGCGGAAGTAACCATCGGTCACATTCTGTGATCCAAACAGGGAAGGGAACTCCAATGACAAACACACGTGTGCTGGTTACCGGCGCGACAGGAAAGATCGGGGGCGCGGTGGCGGCCCAATTGTTGGAACAGGGCGTGGCTACCAGGGCATTGGTACGTCGCGACGACGGACGCAGTGCCCGTCTGCGGGCCTTGGGCGCTGAGGTCGTCGTGGCGGATATGCTTGACATTCAACAGGTTCAGGCCGCGGTCGACGGCGTGGACCGATTGTTCTTCAACCCCCCGTACCACCCGCACGCACTCGACAGTGCGGTCACCTTTGCCGTGGCCGCGCGCAGCGCTGGCGTCGAGGCGGTGGTCGCGCTGGGCCAGTGGTTGGCCAGTCCCGAGCATCCGTCTCTGATGACGCGCCAGCACTGGTTGTCCGACAAGCTGTTTCAGCTGCTGCCGGACACCGCCCACGTCGCGGTTGATCCCGCCTTCTTCGCGGACAACTATTTCCTAGTGCTGCCGGTTGCCGCCCAACTCGGGGTGTTGCCGACGCCGAGGACGGGAGGCCGACGCAACGCGCCCCCGTCCAATGAAGACATCGCCCGGGTCGCGGTGGGCGCATTGCTTGACCCGCACCGCCATGACGGTCGGGCCTACCGCCCGACTGGACCAAAGCTGTTATCCGGCACTGACATCGCCAACGCAGTGGGTGAGGCGTTGGGCCGGCGGGTCCGCCTCATGGAAATTCCCCTGTGGATGTTCATGCGAGCGGTGCGCGTGAACGCCAAGCAACTCGGAGCCGACATGTTCTTCGAGTCCGGCTTGCGCCATTACCTGCCTGAGACCGCCCTGGGAAGCTGGGAGGTGGGCGGCCCGACCACTGATGTGCGTGATGTCGCCGGCGTCGAACCCGAAGACTTTCTCACCATCGCCCGCCGCTACGTCAAAGCGGCGGACACCCGGCGCACCGCGGGCAATATGCTGCGCGAGATCGGGAATCTCATGCTGACCGGGCTGGTGCCGGCGCATCGGCTCGACCGCTTCGACAGGCGCCAGCAGCATCCCCAGCCCGCCCAGCCCCGGTATTCGGGCGAGTCGGCCGTGTGGCAAAGCGAGCACGCGCCGTCAGTTGACCCGGCCCACTACCGGTTCGGCCGTGCCGGGACCCCTTCCATAGCGGCATCCCCGGCCCGACTGTGGGACGAACGGTTGTCGTCCTAGCCGCCCGCGCCGCGGCGGCGTGGTCGCGCACCGGCGCCCCGGACCGGAAGCCAGCATGCGGCCAGCGGGACGGTGGTGAGCAACCCGAGCGCGACCACGCCTGCCAGGTGCCGGTGCTCGTCGCGCATGGCGACGGCCATGACGAGCATCACGCCGAAGTGCGCGGCGTTCGCGGTGAGATTGAAGTCAAGGAAGAGTCGGTTCGCGAGCGGGTCGCGTGCCGATGCGAACAGGAACAGGGCCCAGACGATGTAGACGGTGGCGAACATGACGGCGATCGCGTCGCCGCCCTCACCCCAGTCGAAGAGTGCGTTGGCCCGATGAGTCATCGCGAAAATCAGGTCGGGCACGAAGAACAGCAGATACCCGACCGCGGTCAGCCGGATCATCACCGGCAGTAACGAGGCCGCGCGGCTTTGCTTCATGAATTGGCGGTTCTTCCGCTGGCGTGCCGGACGATGCGGACCATCTCGGCGGGGCGCTCGAGGGCCGAGAAGTGGCCAGCGCCGGTCACCGTGATGGCCTGCACACCAAGTTGGTGGGCAACCTGGTCTCGCTCCGCCGGACGCGACCAATCGTGCTCGCTGTAGACCAGCGTGACGGGTGTACTCACCTGCGCGTAGCGGCTTTTCGCGTCGATGAACCCGGTGAGGCTGCGCATGATGGCCAGGTTCACCGTGGGGTAGCCGGGCCGGCGGCCGCTTCGCCGTAGCTCGTCAAGCAGGTCCTCGGGCAACGCGCGGTGGTCGGCGAAGCCGCCTCGCAGCACGCCTCGCAGAATCATGCGATTCTCCATTCGGGCGAAGACCGGTCCCGAACCGGGCAGGCGGACGCCGGTTCCGATCAGGCGGGCGAACCAGTTGCCGCGTTCAAGGCCGCTCGGGTAGTCGTAGGGGTTGAAGGCGATCACGCTGCTCACGCGGTCCTTCAGCTCGATCGAGGCCAACAGCGCCAGCGCGCCCCCCATCGATTCGCCCGCCAACGTGACTTCACGCAGGTCGAGCGTCTTGATGAATTCGACGACGGCGGGGCGCAATTCAGGCTCTCCGTATCGGGCGCCGCGTACGACGTCGGACCGTCCCATGCCGGGCAGGTCCAGCGCGTACACGGTGAAGTCATCCCAGAGCGCGGGCACGACACGCTGGAAGTAATCCAGCTGCGTGCGGACGGTGTGGAGCAGCACCAACGGTGGGCCGGTTCCTGCCGTGAAGTAGCGCAACCGCGAGCCGTCGGACCGCGGGAGGAACCTGACCTCACCGTGGCCGCCGCTCCACGCCATCGTGTAGCGCTGGTCTGGAATCTCATTGGGCCGCATGGTGTTCACCGTTCAAAAACCGCTTGGACGGCGCGAAGGCGCCCGTCGGCCAGGGCCTGGGTGAGGTTTTCGGCCTTCCGCCGGAAATCGGTGACGAAGGCCTGCAGGCCCAGCGGGTTGTCGGGCTGGGCCAGCAAGGCCTGCATGAGCGCGGCCGCCTGGTCGGTGAGGTCGTTCCACGCTTCGACGGTGAACCCGGCGGACTCGACGACGGCTCGCAGCTCATCGGGGGTGACGAGGTGGCTGCGTGCGGGTTGGTCGGCCCATGGCAGGGGATAGTCGAGGTCGCCGCGATCGCCAATCGTCCCGCGTTTTTCAATCGTGATGTCCCACAGGGCAAGCCGGCCGCCTTCCTTTAGCACCCGATGCGCTTCGGAGTACAGGCGTGCCTTGCCGGCCACGTTCATCTGGACGTGCTGGCTGATGGCGACGTCGAAAGTGCCGTCGGCGAAGGGGAGTTCGGTGACATCCGCCGGACGAACCGATATCCGGCCGTCGAGTCCGACGAGCCCGTTGAGCCAGCGGTTCGTTTCGCAGTATTCGTCCGTGAGATCCACGGCGGTGACTCGGCAGCCGTAGCGGTCGGCGACGTAGCGGGCGGTGCCGCCAACCCCGCTGCCGGCGTCGAGAACTTCACTGTCACTGGTGATGTGCGCCAGGTCCACCAGTTGGGCGGTGGCGTAGCGGCCCATGGTGTGGAAGTCCTCCAGCAGGCCCAGGTCGGCGGGCACCAGGCGATCGAGGTCCTTCCCGGCGGATCGCAGCGCCCGCTCGATGTTGTTGCGCGACAGGCCGGTCGAGTACTGGTCCTGGATTGTGTCGTTCATTTCTGCACCTGACTCCATGCGGTGATGATGGGCGGCATCGTGATGAGGGCGTTCGCCGCGAGCGCCTCCTCGCGGAATCGCGGCACGAAGTTGTCGATGTCGGCGAGGCCGTCGATGGCGAAGCCCTGCTGCTCTGCGATGGGGGATACCAGCCGCCAGACTTCCGCGGCGTAGGCCAGGATGTCCGTGTCGGCGGCCGTGCCGATCGGCGTGCCGAGGGTCAGCCGGGGCGCGCCCAGGCCGGCGTCGGCGAAGATCGTGTGCAGCGTGGTGCCGAACCGCGGGCTGAGCCCCATGGCCTCGAAGGCGCGCACGATGCCCGCCGTAACCTGCCGGAACAGTGGGAGGTCCGGGGTGCTGCTTGTCGCGGTGATGTCGTTCTCGCAGAACGCGATCACGCCGCCGGGACGCACCAGCGAGCTGAGGTGCCGCAGCGTGGCGGCCGGGTCGGGCAGGTGCATCAGGATCAGCCGGCCGACTATCGCGTCGACCGGTTCGTCCAGGGCGATAGCGTCGATCGAGCCTTGCGTGAAACGCACTGTGGTCAGGCCTCGTTCGGCGGCGCGGGCGCGTGCCAGCCCGACCATCGCGGGCGCGGCGTCGACACCGAGAACGGTTCCCGTTGGGCCGACCAGCCGGGCGGCGATGAACGACACATCGCCTGGCCCGCTCCCGATGTCGAGCACCCGCATGCCCGGACGCAGCCCGGCGAGCCGCAGCGCGTGCTCGGTGTAGCCGTCATACAGCCGTCCCTGCAGGAGCAGCCGCTGCACCTCCGCGTCGGCGTGTCCGAGGACATAGCTGCTGCCGCTCGCCGCGGCCGATGGCGTCGTACTCATAATTTCGTGCCTTTCTGGGTTGGGGGGTCTCAGGCCTTGGCTAGTGCGGGGGACGGCGCCGCTTGCCGCGCGCGTGCCGGCAAGAGCCAGGCCACGACGATCGCGGCGCCCAGCGCGATGCCCGCGCATACCAGCGAGCTCACCTGCAGGCCGTCCAGGAAGGCGCGATCGACGACGGCACGGACGTGTCCGGCCTGTTGGGCGGGCAGCCGTCCGATTACGTTGTGCGCCAAAGCCATCGAGTGCCGCATCGCCTCGGTCGGCAACCCGGTCAACGCGGCCGTGCCGAGATGTCCCGAGTACACCGACGCAAAGATGCTGCCCGCGATGGCAACGCCGAGGGTGCCGCCGAGTTCACGCGTCGTGTCGTTGACGGCCGAGCCGACCCCGGCCTTGTCGACCGACAGCGATCCCATGATGGCCTCGGTGGCCGGCGCCGTCGTCAGGCCGAGGCCGCCGCCGAGCAGCAGCATCTGCATGGCGATCTGGTTGTAGGGCGTGGCGGCGTCCGCCGTGGACGCCCACGCCAGGCCGGCGGCGAACACGGCCAGGCCACCGGCGACGACGGCCGTGGTGCCGATCCGTTCCACCAGCCGGGGCCCCAGGATGCTGGCCACCGCGATCGAGGCGGCGACCGGAAGCAGGCGCACCCCGGCCTGAAACGCCGTGTAGTCCTTGATGAATTGGAAGTACTGCGTGATGACGAAGATGAAGCCGAAGAGCGTGAGGAAGCCAGCGGTCACGGCCAGGCTACCGCCGGAGAACCGGCGGTTGAAGAACACCGAGACGTCCAGCATCGGATGGGTGCTGCGCCGCTCCCACATTGCGAACCCGGCGAGAACGGCTGCGGCCAAGGCGAATCCGGCCGCGGTCCGGCCGTTGGTCCATCCCCAGGTGGGGGCCTCGATCACGGTGTAGACCAGCGTCGTGATTCCGGCCGCCGACAGCATCAGGCCGGGAACGTCGACGCGCGGTGCCGCCGGGTCGCGCGAGCTCGGAACGAACAGGATGCCGCCGATGATGGCCAGCGCCGCGACGGGGATGTTTACCATGAAGATCGAGCCCCACCAGAAGTGTTCGAGCAGCCAGCCGCCGCTGATCGGCCCCACGGCTACGCCGACGCCCACCATGGCCGCCCACAGCCCGATCGCCTTGGCGCGCGGTACCGGGTCGGTGAAGATGTTGGTGATCAGCCCGAGCGTGGTCGGGAAGATCACCGCCGCGCCGATACCCATCGCGGCGCGGGCCGCGATCAGCGCGTCGGCCGAATTCACTTGCGCCGCCACAGCGGAGGTGAGCGCGAACAGTGCGAGTCCGGAGTTGAGCCAGCCGCGCCTGCCGTAGCGGTCGGACAGGCTGCCGGCCGACAGCAGCAGCCCCGACATGACCAGGGTGTAGGCGTCGACGATCCATTGCAGCTGGGCGGTGTCGGCGCCGAGTTCGCGCGACAGGGTGGGCAGCGCGACGTTGACGATCGTGGCGTCGACGCTGATGACGAAGACGCCGAGGCAGATGACGGCGAGTGCGGCGATCGGGCGATTCCGGAATATCGGTTGGGTGCTCATGGACACGACGCTAAAACGAATAGACAAATAAATCAAGTAGTAGATTGAAAAAGATGTCTAGGCGGGGTAGAGTGGCATGGTGCCATCGCGCAGGAACTACAACCAGAACTGTCCGATCGCCCGCGGACTCGACGTCGTGGGCGAGCGCTGGACATTGCTGATCCTGCGCGAGCTGGTCGGCGGGGCGCGCCGCTACGGCGACCTGCGCGACGAATTGCCCGGTATCGCAACCAATCTCCTGGCCGAGCGCCTCAAGGAGCTGCAAGAGGCGGGGCTCGTCGACCGCGCCGACCTGCCGGCCCCGATCGGGCGCACCGTGTACACCCTCAGCGACATGGGCTGGCAGCGGGTGCTGCCGATCTTGCAGAGCATCGCGTGGTTTGGGCTGGACCGGCTGGATCCGATCGAGGATGGCCCGGCATCGCCTTTGAACGGTTTCCTCGCCGGAATCCTGCTGGGCTTCAACTCGGGTGCCGCGGCCGGTTTGGAGGCGACGTGCCGCGCCGAGATTGACGGTCGCCGTTTCGAGTTCGCGATAACGCAAGGACGCCTGGCCGGCGCTCACGGCGAGCCTGTGGTGACTCTCACCGCCACCGCGGCGGACCTCGCCGCCGCCCGTCTGGGATCAAGCGAAGCCAAACGCAACGCGGCGCTGCGGCGCGTCAACTTCGAAGGCGACCCGGACACCGTCCACGCGGTGCGTCAGGCGTTCTCGCTGTAGGAGCTCACCAGGACACCGGTAGCTCGACGAGCCCGCCGGCGAGCACGTCGCTGCGCGTGTGCAGTGTCGCGGGATCGACCGTCAGGTGCATGGACGGGAAGCGTGGAATCAATTGACCGAAAACAGTTTTCAGCTCGAGGCGCGCCAACGGGGCCCCGATGCAATAGCGTGCGCCGTATCCGAAACTGAGGTGGGCGGCTTCCTTACGCGCGACGTCGGGACGCTCCGGGTCGGCGAACGCCACGGGGTCGTGATTGGCCGATCCGATGTCCAGCAGCACGAGGTCCCCGGCGCGGATGGTGACCCCGTCGATGTCGAAGTCAGTGCGCGCATAGCGGGGAATGCCGCCCACGCCACCCCCCGTTGCCGCCGCCCGCAACAGCTCTTCGACGGCGTTCGGGATCAGCGCTGGGTTATCAAGGAGTGCGAGCCACTGATCGCGATTCGTCAGCAACAGCACTGCGCCCAGCCCGATTTGGACCACCGTGGTCTCGTGGCCGGCGAACAACAAGAACATGGACATCGTGGCGGCATCGATGTCAGAGACACCGTCGGTCGCACACAGCCGCGAGATCACATCGTCGCCGGGACGGGCGCGCTTGCGTTCGACCAACGTGCTCCCGTAATCGAATAGCGCGGCCAGCCCGCGCTCGGAACGGGCGTGATCGCGCACGTTGCCCGCATCCTCGGCCCAGACCCGGAACTGGTCACGGTCGGAATAGGGCACCCCGAGCAGCTCGCAGATCACCAGGATCGGCAGCGGCAGCGCCAATCTCGCGTGCAGATCGGCCGGAGGGCCCTGCTCGGCCAGCTCGTTCAACAGTCCGGTCGTGAGCGCTTCCACCCTTGGTGCCAGCGCCCGCAGATGCCTAGGTGAGAAATGGGGCTGCAGCAGCGTCCGCATCCGCGCGTGGTCGGCCACCTCGGTTTCGAAGTTGCCCAGCGGGCCGCCGAACAATGCCGATTCCCCGGTGCGCGCCGCCCTGTCGGGATTGGGATGCGAACGACCGAGGCGGTCGTCGTCGAGTAGCAGTCGCACGTGGGCGTAGTCGGTGACCAGCCAGGCCTCGTGGCCCACCGGTGTGCGCACCCGGTGAACGGTGCCCCGCGGGAGTTGGGTGGATGTCATCGCATGTCGCCACCAAGTAGAAGAAGTCTTATACAAGATTACTTGTATACTTTGCTCTAGACAAGAGGAGGTTTGGGGTGACGGTTTTGCGATCGGAGTCGACCCGGCGGATGCCCCGCGCCCAACGGCGTGAACAGATCCTCGCCGCCGCGACCCGCGCGTTCGCCCGCGCCGGCTTTGCGAACACCAGCCTCGATGCCATCGCGGCGGAAGCCGGTGTCACCCCGGTGATCCTGTACCGGCACTTCGCCTCGAAGGCCGACCTCTACCGGGAAGTCCTCGAGAGCGCTAATACCCGGCTCGTTCAGGCCACCGGGATAGACGACTTCGACGACGCCAGCATCCCGGCACTGATCCGCGCGGCCGCGGCCGATCCGGACGCCTTTCGGCTGCTGTTTCGATATGCCGCCCGCGAAACCGACTTTCGCGACATGATCGACACCCTCATCGACCAGGGAACAGAGGTCACCCGCCGCCACCTCGCGAGCATCCCCGACGAGCGATGGCGGAGCTGGGCGGCGCGACTACTGCCCGGCATGACTATCGACGCCGTCATCGCCTGGCTCGATGCCGGCCAACCCGACCCCGATCAAGCCGCGATCCGAATCCGCGGCATTGTCGACGCCGTGATCGAGGCCGCGGCCGCGCACTGACCGGGGCGGTCGCCGCGCGCCACTAGACTCAATGGCCGTGACCGAACCCGCTGACGTCGATGTGGCAACGCCCCGCCCCGTGTTGGTGGTCGACTTCGGCGCACAGTATGCGCAGTTGATCGCCCGCCGGGTCCGGGAGGCACGGGTCTTTTCCGAGGTCATCCCGCACACCGCCACGATCGAGGAGATCAAGGCCCATAACCCGGTGGCGCTCGTGCTCTCCGGCGGACCGGCCAGTGTCTACGCCGACGGAGCCCCTCAGCTCGATCCGGCAGTGTTCGATCTCGGGCTGCCGGTGTTCGGCATCTGCTACGGGTTTCAGGCCATGGCGCAGGCCCTGGGCGGCACGGTCGCCCACACCGGCACCAGCGAATACGGCCGCACCGAGCTGAAAGTGCTTGGCGGCGAACTGCATTCGGACCTGCCCGGCGTCCAGCCGGTGTGGATGAGTCACGGTGACGCCGTCACGGCCGCCCCGGACGGGTTCGACGTGGTGGCCAGCAGCGCCGGCGCCGAGGTGGCCGCCTTCGAGAACCGGGACCGGCGGCTGGCCGGGGTGCAGTACCACCCGGAGGTGATGCACACCCCGCACGGCCAGCAGGTGCTCAGCCGGTTTCTGCACGACTTCGCCGGGCTCGGCGCGGAGTGGACGGCCGCCAACATCGCCAGCGCGCTGATCGAGCAGGTGCGTGCCCAGATCGGCGACGGTCACGCGATCTGCGGACTGTCGGGCGGAGTTGATTCGGCGGTGGCCGCCGCGCTGGTGCAGCGCGCCATCGGCGATCGGTTGACATGTGTCTTCGTCGACCATGGGCTGTTGCGCGCCGGCGAACGCGCGCAGGTGCAGCGCGATTTCGTGGCCGCCACCGGCGCCAATCTGGTCACCGTCGACGCCGCGGAAACGTTCCTGCAGGCGCTGTCGGGTGTGGTCAACCCCGAGGGCAAACGCAAGATCATCGGCCGTCAGTTCATCCGGGCCTTCGAGGGCGCGGTGCGGGATGTGTTGGGGGACAACCCGGTTGAGTTCCTGGTGCAGGGCACGCTGTATCCCGACGTGGTGGAATCCGGCGGGGGCAGCGGCACCGCCAACATCAAAAGCCACCACAATGTCGGCGGCCTGCCGGGCGACCTGAAGTTCAAACTCGTCGAGCCGCTGCGGCTGCTGTTCAAAGACGAGGTGCGCGCGGTCGGGCGGGAGTTGGGCCTGCCAGAGGAAATCGTTGCGCGCCAGCCTTTTCCGGGACCCGGCCTGGGCATCCGGATCGTCGGCGAGGTCACCGCGCAGCGGCTGGACACGTTGCGGCGTGCCGACTCGATCGCGCGCGAGGAACTCACCGCCGCCGGTCTGGACAACCAGATCTGGCAGTGCCCGGTGGTGCTGCTGGCCGACATTCGCTCGGTGGGCGTGCAGGGCGACAACCGCACCTACGGGCACCCGATCGTGCTGCGGCCGGTGTCCAGCGAGGACGCCATGACCGCCGACTGGACCCGGGTACCCTACGAGGTGCTGGAGCGCATCTCGACCCGCATCACCAACGAGGTGGCCGAGGTCAACCGCGTGGTGCTGGACATCACCAGCAAGCCGCCCGGCACCATCGAGTGGGAGTAAGGTCTCGGGCAATCGAGGGTAGGTTCGCACTCGCCGTTTTTTGCGACACTTAAAACACGCACACGACACGCCGACGCGAGTGGACGTGGTTTAAGTCTCGTGAAAGACACGTGTATCGCGCACCATCAGCCACACCAGTATCGATCGCATAAAGCAGCCTCTCACGTTTCTTGACGGTTGTCGGAGGGTGGGTGTTTACTCCAAATGTATCGAACATGCGTTCGAAATATCTGCTGAAGAGTGGCTGTAGGAGGCTGGTCATGACCGCGGCTTTCGCCTCCGATCACCGCGCTGAACAGCTGGAATCACTGCGCCGGCGGATGGCTGTGATCTCCGGGAAGATGTCTGGGGCGATGTCCGTCGCCCCCGCCGATGACCTGCTGCCGGATTCGGAGTCCCGGCTGGCGCTCCCGCAGTGGCTTGCGGAGTCACTGCCGGTGCCGTTGCCGCGGGGAACGGTGGCGGTGCTGTCGGGGGCCCGGTCACTGCTGTTGAGCATGGTGGCCGCGGTGACGGCGGCAGGGGGCAACGTCGCCATCGTCGGGCAGCCGGATATCGGACTGCTGGCCGCTGTGGAGATGGGGGCCGACCTGAGTCGGCTCGCGGTGATACCGGATCCCGGAACCGATCCGGTCGAGGTGGCCGCGGTGCTCATCGACGGCATGGATCTGGTGGTGCTCGGCCTGGGCGGGCGTCAGGTGCCGCAGACACGGGCGCGCGCGGTGGTGGCGCGGGCCCGCAACAAGGGGTGCACCCTGCTGGTCACCGACGGCGACTGGCAAGGGGCGCCGACGCGGCTGCAGGCCCGGGTCTGCGGTTATGAGATCACGGCGGGTAGCCGGGGGACCCCCGTCTGCGGATTCGGACGGATCAGCAGGGTGCGGCTGCGGGTCAGCGGGGTGTGCGCAGGCAGACGGGTGATCGGCCGGGCGCGAGCCGGGTGAATTCGGGTGGCATGTTCCCGGGCGCTGGCGATCTGGTGCATGGACTGGCCCGCGGTCGCGGCGGCGGCGGCAGCGGACCTGCCCGCGACGGCACCGATCGCGGTCACTTTGGCCAATCGGGTGATCGCCTGCTCGTCTGCCGCCCGCGCGGCGGGAGTGCGGCGCGGGCTGCGACGACGGGAGGCGGCGGCACGTTGCCCGCAACTGCACGTCACGACCGCCGACGCCGACCGCGACGCCCGCTTCTTCGAAGGGGTGATCGCCGCGGTGGACGACCTGGTGCCCCGCGCCGAGGTGCTGCGGCCCGGGCTCCTGGTGTTGCCGGTGCGCGGGGCGGCCCGCTACTTCGGGTCCGAACAGCAAGCCGCCGAGCGGCTGATCGACACGGTGGCCGCGGCCGGCGCCGAGTGCCAGGTCGGGATCGCCGACCAGTTGTCCACCGCGGTCTTCGCCGCGCGTGCGGGTCGGGTCGTGGAGCCGGGAGGCGACGCGAAGTTCCTGGCGGTGCTGTCGATCCGGCAGCTGGCCACCGAGCCGAGCCTGTCCGGTCCGGGGCGAGAAGAGCTGACGGATCTGTTGTGGCGGATGGGGATCCGTACCATCGGGCAGTTCGCCGCGCTGTCGGTTACCGACGTGGCCTCCAGGTTCGGCGCCGACGGGGTGACCGCACACCGGTTCTCCCGCGGCGAACCCGAGCGGGGACCGTCCGGACGCGAGCCGCCGCCGGAACTCGAGGCCGTGCTGGACTGCGATCCGCCGATCGACCGGGTTGATGCCGCGGCCTTCGCCGGGCGCTCGCTGGCCGGCACGCTGCACCGGACGCTGATGGCCTCCGGGGTGGGTTGCACCCGGCTGGCCATCCACGCCGTCACCGCCAACGGCGAAGAATTGACCCGGGTGTGGCGGTGCGCCGAGCCGTTGACCGAGGACGCCACCGCCGACCGGGTGCGCTGGCAACTCGACGGGTGGTTGAGCAACCGGACAACCCTGGACCGCCCGACCGCGCCGGTGACCCTGTTGCGGCTGCAGGCGGTGGAGGTGGTGGCCGCCGAGGCGCTGCAGCTGCCGTTATGGGGTGGCTTGGGCGAGGAGGACAGGCTGCGGGCCCGTCGGGCGCTGGTGCGGGTGCAGGGCTTGCTCGGCCCGGAGGCGGTGCGGGTGCCGGTGCTGTCCGGCGGACGCGGGCCCGCCGAACGCATCACGTTGATTCCGCTGGGCGACGAACCGGTACCGCGGGCCGACCCGGGTCCGCCGTGGCCCGGCCGGCTGCCGGAGCCGTCGCCGGCCGTGTTGCTTGACGACCCGGTGGAACTGCTTGATGCCGAAGGGAATCCGATACGGGTGACCAGCCGGGGGATGCTCTCGGCCGACCCCGCCCGGCTGACCGTGCACGGTCGAGGCGAGCGGCTGCGCTGGTGGGCCGGACCCTGGCCGGTCGACGAGCGGTGGTGGGACGACCGGCCAGGGGCCGGTCAAGGGGGTGGCCGCACCGCCCGCGCCCAGGTCTTGCTCGAGGACGAGCGAGCGTTTCTGCTGTGCTACCGCCAGCGGCGCTGGTACCTCGAGGGAAGCTACGAGTGACGGCCGAGCCGGCGCGCGAACGGCCCCACCCGTTCGATGAAGCGGTCGAAGAACACCGCGGGGTCCACGTCAACGCCGATGAGGGCGTTGGCTTTTCGGTCTCCCGACCAATCGGCGACCGTCACACCCCGGGTCGGGGTATCCGCCAGCTCGATGTCCACCGTCGCCGCCCGGGTCGACACCAGCTGCGGGTCCAGCGCCACCGCGGCCGCCAACGGATCGTGCATGTGCGCGACGTAGCCGTGTCCGCGGTCCTCATGGGATTCGAAGTAGAACCGCATCGCGTCCTCGATCACGCCGATCAACGGGGACGGGCCCGAGGAAGCGGCCAGCCCGGCCAGGATTTCCGGTGTCATCGCGACGCGCCGGGTCAGGTCCAAACCGCAGACGATCGGAAGTTCTTGTCGCCCAGCCCAGCCGGCGAAGACCTCGGCGCGCCGCCTCGGGATCCACCCGGATGTTCCATTCGGCCATCGGATTGGTGTCACCGAACGAGCCGCCCATGATCACCAGCCGGCGCAGCAGCGTCGGCAGCGCCGGCTCGGCGCGCAACGCGAGCGCCAGGTTGGTCAGCGGGCCGGTGACCAGGCCGACCAGTTCCCCGGGATGGGCGTGTGCCGCGGCTATCCACGCCGCGGTGGCGTCGTAACCGGTGAGTCGCCGATCGGTGCGGGGGAGTTCGGCGTAGCCTAAACCATTGGGGCCGTGAAACTTTGAGTGATGGGGCCATCGGCCGCACAGCGGCTCGTCGGCGCCCTTGGACACGGGTAGGGTTGGGGCCCGGCACAATTCGAGCAAACCCAGGTTGTTTGCGCAGACCTGCTCCACGTGAATGTTTCCACCGGTCGAGGCGATGCCGACCACTTCGGCGTCGGCGCTGGCCAGCAGGTAGATCAACGCCATCGCGTCGTCGATGCCGGTGTCGACGTCGATGAAAACGGCGTTCACCGCGGCCCTCCCTATGGTGATACGCCGGTGATTCTACGGCCAGGCCGACGCGAAGGTGATCACCAGGACGTCGCGCTGCGCCCGCCGGGAGCCGTCGATCGGCCGGATCGGTGAAACGCCGTGCAGGGTGCGACGATCGTCGCCCAGCAGCAACGTGCCGGGCTCGGTTAGCGTCGTCGTCAATAACCGCCGACCGGTGAGGTCGCACACCGAACTCTCGCCGCCGATGGCGTTGCGTCGCCCTATCAGCAGCGAGCTGACCAGGGTGACGCCGTCGCGGTGCGGGCCCTCGGGCGTCGGGTGGTCGTCATCGTCCGCGGAGGCTCGAATGCGGAACGGATGCACCTTGACGTTCCATTCGGCCACGTCGTCCAAGGCCGCCGCCATCCGTGCCAGCAGTTTGATCACGTTGTGCAGCAAGGGATCCTCGGCGAACGCGTCGGTCAGCGGCTCGAACTCGCGATCCCGACCGATGTAGAGGGGGTTCGACTCCTCCGGCTGCGCGAACGCGTGGGTGGGCAGCCGGTAGGCGACCCCGTCCAGCACCAAGTACTGCCCGTAACGGCGCAATCGCTGCACCCCCAGCTCCGCCGCGTAGGGGTCTGGCGCCAGACACCGCCAATGCCGGTCGAACCGGGTCCATGCTTCTCGGGCCACCCCCAGGCTCCGCCTCACGTCCAACGCGGGCATGAGGGCAACGCCCGTCGTGGTGAGCAGCCAGGCCGCGGCCGGGACCGGATCGACGTCCGTCCGCTCGTCGTAAAGAATCCGGGCCATATGACCGAATACCGCAATCCGGCGCCGCTAAAACCCCGGGTTTACCAATGCACCCCGGGCACCAACCGCACCAGTCGTTTGACCGGTCGGGGTGTGCGGATGCCGCGGGTGACGGCGCGGGCCGGGCGCTTCGGCCTCCGATTCGCCGACGGCGCCTTGGTTGGCGCCTTGGATTCAGTGGGCAGCCCGCGCGCCGCGGCGGAATCGGGGTAGCCGAGGTACAGCTGGTGCAGGATGCGCCGAGAAGTCCTGGGCGCGAAGTAATTGCCGACTTCGGCAAGCGTGCCCAGCGGGGTGTCGATGCGCGCCGGCTTCTCGACGAGGCCGCGCACCACCATCGCCGCGGCGCGCTCGGGGCTGATCGGCGGGCACCGGGTTGAGCCGGTGCGACGGCGCGATCATGGGCGTGCGGACCAGCGGCATGTGGATGTTGGTGAACGTGATGTGGTCGGACAGCGTCTCCGACCCGACGACGTCGGCGAACGCGTCGAGTGCCGCCTTGGTGGGAAGGTAGGAGCTGTATTCGGGATTGCGGGCCTGCACGCCCGCGCTGGAGACGTTGACCACGTGACCGAACCGGCGCTCGCGCCAGTGCGGCAGCAACGCGAGCACCATCCGCACGGCGCCAAAGTAGTTGACCGCCATCACTCTTTCGTAGTCGTGCAGCCGGTCGGTGGAGTTGACCACCGAGCGCCGGATCGACCGGCCGGCGTTGTTCACCAGGTAGTCGACGTGGTCGAAGCGGCCCAGGATGTCTTTGATGGTGTGCTCGACCGACGTCGAGTCGGTGACGTCGCAGGTGAACGCGTGCGCCCGGCCGCCGTTGGCGCCGATCTCGGCCACCAGCTGATCGAGGGCGTCGGCGTTGCGGGCCAGGGCGAACACCGTCGCGCCCCGCTCGGCGACGGCGATCGCCGACGCCCGCCCGATGCCGCTGGATGCGCCGGTGATGATGACGTGCCGGCCCTCCAGCGGCCCCTTCGGGTCGTCGCGCCGCGCACGATCGGGGTCGAGGTGCTCGGCCCAGTACCGCCACAACTTGGCTGCGTAGCCGGCGAACTCGGGGACTTCGATGTTGGTGCCCCGCAACGCCTCCTGGGTCTTGTCGCTGACGAACGTGGGCTTCAGGTCGACGAGGTCGAAGACCTCGGCGGGAATCCCCAGCTGGGTGGCGGCCATGTTACGCAGCACCTTGGCGCGCCCGCGCACCTTGAGCACGGGTGCGGCCACCGAGCGGGGCAGCGACCCGCGCATCGGCGGCAGCCCGGCCGCCTTGGCGACGCCGCGGTAGATGCCGAGCAGCCCAATGGTTTTGGGTGCGGTGAGGTGGAACGTTCGCCCGTCCGAATCGTCGGCGTGCATGAGTGCGACGAGCGCGTCGACCACGTAGTCGACCGGGACGATGTTGGTGCGCCCGGTGTCCGGCAGCAGGATCGGGGTGAACTTGGGCAGTACAGCCAACGCCGACAATATCCCGAAGAAGTAGTACGGCCCGTCGATCTTGTCCATCTCGCCGGTGCGGGAATCGCCCACCACCACCGCCGGGCGGTAGACGCGGTAGCGCAGTCCGGGCGTCGACCGCACCAGCGACTCGGCTTCGAACTTCGTCTGGTGGTAGGCGGTCGGCAGCTGCTGTCCGACATCGAAGTCGTCCTCGGTGTACTCCCCGCGGAAGTCGCCCGCCACGGCGATCGACGACACGTGGTGCAGCGTGGCGTCCAGCCGCCGCGCCAAGTTGATCACGGAGCGGGTCGCTTCAACACTAGTGACATTGGTGGCCCGCTGCCCGGCGTCCCCGGCGGTGATGTCGTAGATCGCCGCGCAGTGCACCACGTGATCGACATCACCGAGGTCGGCCAGGGTCTCGTCGGTCAGGCCCAACGCCGGCAGCTCCCCGACCAGCGGCTTCGCCCGTTCACCCCACTCGGTGGCGAGGTGCTCGAAGCGTCCCAGTGACTGGCGGCGCACCAGCACCCACACCTGCGCATCCGGCCGGGTTTCCAGTAGACGAGATACGACGCGGCGACCAATAAACCCGGTACCGCCGGTAACGACATACCGCATGCAAGCCATCGTGGCGGCTGGTGGCCGCGCACGTCAACTCCGCTTCGTCGGGATCAGCCGTTGAAGTTGCGGATGCCGTCCCACTCCTCCAGCGTCCAGCCGGTCATCGGGTTACCGGTGATCACCACGCGGCCGGTGTTGGGCAGTGGATGAGTGGTCAGCAGGCTGTCCTTGGCGTTCTTCACGTTCATCAGCGTCCAGTACTCGATGGAGTACAGGTGCGCGAACACCACCGGCTTGCTGTGGCCGCTGTCGTAGATCTTCTGCATGGCCGCGGTGAACCGGTCGTTGAACTCTTTGCCGGTGATCGACCCGGGGATGCTGTCCTGGACGTCGCCGTTGAGCCAGTCCGCGGGTGCGAGCAGGTAGGTCGAGGGGTCCATCGAGACCGGCTTGCCCTCGAACCAGCCGGCGTTTATCTCCTGGATGCCGGGCAGCACCTCGACTTGCTTGCCGAGTTCGGAGGCCAGCGGCGCGGCGGTCTGCTGGGCTCTCGCCATGGTCGAGGCGTAGACGGCGTCGTAGTGCTCGCGGGCAAGCTGATGCGCGACCTGTTCGGCCTGGCCCTTGCCCTCCGGGCTCAGGCCCGGACCCGGCACGCTGGTGTCGATGATCCCGCTGGCGTTGGCCTCGGACTGGGCGTGCCGGATGAACGTCACCGTAATGCTGCGCACCTGCGGCGATCCGCCGCAGGCACCGACGATTAACGTTGCGGCCAGCAGCGCCGCCAATTTCCAGGTCATGCTCCCCTTGCGCATGGCGATAGCCTGCCCTGCCGATGGTGCCGGGGGGAAGGGTTTGCGATGGTTAGGTTCGGAAAATCCTTGGAAGGAGAGTTCTATGGCGATTGACCCGAGTGCGGTTGGCGCGGTGACCGAACCCATGCTGTTCGAATGGACCGACCGGGAGACGCTGCTGTATGCCCTCGGCGTCGGTTGTGGGACCGACGACCTGTCCTTCACCACCGAGAACAGCCACGACATCACCCAGCAGGTGCTGCCTACCTACGCGGTGATCTGCTGCCCGGCCTTCGGCGCGGCGGGCAAGATCGGAACGTTCAACTGGGCCATGCTCTTACACGGATCGCAAGGTGTCCGGTTGCATGCACCGCTGCCGGCCGCGGGAAAGCTGTCGGTGGTCACCGAGGTCACCGAGATTCAGGACAAGGGCGAGGGCAAGAACGCGGTCGTGATGCTGCGCGGTCGCGGCACCGACCCCGAATCGGGGAAGCTGATCGCCGAAACGTCGACCACCTTTGTCGTCCGCGGCGCGGGCGGTTTCGGGGGAGTGCCGGGTCAGCGTCCCGCCGCAGCGGAGTTCCCCGACCGCGAGCCCGACGCCCGGGTCTCGCTGCCCACCCGCGAGGATCAGACGCTGATTTATCGGCTATCGGGCGACCGCAACCCCCTGCACAGCGACCCGTGGTTCGCCAGGGAGCTGGCCGGATTCCCCAAGCCGATCCTGCACGGGCTGTGCAGCTACGGGGTGGCGGGGCGCGCGCTGGTCGCCGAGCTGGGCAAGGGCCTGGCCGCCAACATCACCTCGATCGCGGCGCGGTTCAGCTCGCCGGTGTTTCCCGGCGAGACGCTGACGACGCTGATCTGGCGCACCGAGCCGGGCAAGGCGGTGTTCCGCACCGAGGCCGCCGGGGCCGACGGCGCCGACGCGAGGGTGGTGCTGGACGACGGCGCGGTGGAGTACATGGCTTAGATGCCCTTGGGTGCGTCGACACCGTGAGTCCCGGCGGTTGACCACCCGAGTCGGCGCGACGCTTGGCGTCGCTCCGTACCTCGTGTCCGGAATTCCGTGAATTCGCAGGGATTCAATGACCAACGGTCATAGATCAGTTCATGCGCGCGTCGCTCAACTGCTGCGCCAGCCGGTCGGTGAACTCGGCGGCCTGTGTGGGGCTGTCCAGCGCGAACCGCGCGGCGGTGGCGCGGTCACCGTCCTCGGTGTGCCGCACCAGGATCGGGACACCGTCTTGGGCGATCGCGTCGAATGCATCCTCATCGGTGATGTCGTCGCCGAGATAGATGGGCACCAGGGGGCCGGAGATGACCTGGTGTAAGTGATCCAGCACCCAGCGAAGGGTTTTCCCCTTGTCCCAGTCCATATCGGGGCGCAGCTCGATGACCTCGCGGCCGGTGGTCACCCGAAGCGCGTCGCGCCGACCCGCCGCGCGCACCGCCGCGGCTACCTCACCGATGCGATCGCGGGCCGCGTTACGGTAGTGCACGGCGACGCCAAATCGCTTGTGCTCCACCATAACTCCGGGAATCCCTCCGAGCCGGTCGCGCAACTCGGCGGCCGCCTGTTCGAGCACCGGTATGGCCGCGGCCGCATCCTCGTTCTGGTGGTGCGTTCCGTCGGGCGCGGTCAGCTCGAAACCATGGCTGCCCGCATACCAGATGCCGGGCACGCCGAGACGCTGCGTCACGTCGGCGAGGTCGCGACCGGACAGCACCGCGACCGGACACTGCGCGGCCAGCTTCTGCAGCGCCTCGACCGCGCCGGCGACGGGCCGGGCCGCGTCCGGGTCGTTGACGATGTCCGACAGCGTGCCGTCGAAGTCGTAGAACACCGCCGGCCGCCGGGCGGTCAGGCGGCCGAGTTCCTGCACGGCATCGGGAAGTTGGGACATCCGACGGTCCCCGGTTCGTACGGTGACGTCGCCCAGGTCGGCGACGACCGCGTCGGCGCCGGCACTCTGCAGCGCGTCGCGCCGTCCGGCAAGGTCGACGGCGATCACCGATGCGAATCCGCAGCCGTGCGCGGCCGTGACGCCCTCCGCGTCACCGGTGACGACGGCGCATCGCCCGGGCCGCACCGACAGTTCGGCCGCCGCCGCACTGAGGGCATCGCGAAAGTTACCGCTCGACGGGAAGACGCCGGTGCCGACGCCGACTTCCCGCAGTTGCCGGACCAGCGCCTCCGTGGAGCCCAGCGCGAGGTCGAACAGCACCGCGTCATGGCGGCGCGGGTCAATGATCACCGGCTCCAATGTGCGCACGACCAACCTTCTCACGGTGATCAAGGCCGTGGGAGGCCGGGTCAGTGATAGGCGGATGGATGCGTCCGTGGCGCGCGGCCCGGAAACGCGCGCGCGGCGCGCTTGCGGCGATGGTCCTTGCCGAACAGCAACACCGAGTCCTGGCTGAGCGCCACCAGCCGCGCCATGCCTAGTTCGATACCGGCGGCCAACTGCCTGACGTCGGCCGCGGCGTCGTATTCGGCGGTGATGCCGAACACCACTTCGTCGCCGTAGCTGAGGACCGCGACCCCGGTGCTCAGTTGCAGGGCCGTCGGGGGGATCGGCAGCAGGCGCTCCATCGTTTGGCCCATCAGCCGTAGCCTGTGGCGAGGCCCGGGCGCGTGGGTCCCAAACGTCACGATGCCGGCTTGCGGCAACCGGGCCAGCAGTTGCAATACATTGCTGCGCCACATGGTTGGCAGAATGTTGATCGCCGCCTCCACGATACCGGGCTGGCGCTGGTCGGCATGCTTGACTTTCCACCGGTTGTGCACGGTCCGCAGCAGCTGGACGGGGTCGTCATGCTCGACGGGCAGATACGGGAGCATGGCCGAACGCATCGGCATCGGCACCAGGGTGCGCAGTGAGTCGGCCCGCGGTTCTCGGCCCCTGCGCAGCAGGACCGTCCGGAAGCCCTCGGTGATGGCCGCGAGCGCAACGTCGTTGACGGTCACACCGAATTTGCGGCACACGCGGTCGACGTCGCCGATCGGGACTCGCACCGTGCCGTACTTCCGCATGGTGGTAACCGGGCCGACCGAGGGCCGTGCCGCCGGCCACATCGCCCCGACGAGGGCTTCCGCCAGCCCGGAAGCCCGCGCCAGGGCATCGGCCCACCCGCGCTTCTGGGCCTGCGGCGACGAAATCTCCTCTGCGGCGATGCGGTTGGCGAACGTGTCGCGGTCGGAGTTGTCGCAGAGCCTGGTGAGCAGGTGCTCCGCGGAGTGGCCGTCGGCCAGCCAGTGATGGATCTTCATCAAGATCGCCCACCGGTTGCCCTTCAGGCCCTCGATGATCCAGCACTCCCACAGGGGTCGGTCCAGGTCCAGGGGACGCTCCAGGGCGCGGGCGATGGCCCGGGACAGCTCGGCGTCATCGCCCGGACGCCGAACCGCCACCCGGCGCACATGATGGCTGAAGTCCGGTGCCGGACAGTCGATCCACTCGAAGTCCGGCGTCCGCAGTAGCTGCGTGCATCGCGGTATCGACTGAAGCCGTTCTGCCAGCAGCTCTTTCAGCAGTTTGTCATCGGGGGCGGCGCCGTCGACGATGGCGACCGCGCCAAGCGCCAGGCTCGCATGCTGACCGGGGAAAGCAGTATCCAGTGTCTTCAGCTGCGCCATGGTCAGTCCCCGCCGTCGATTTTTTACCCTCGTACCAGTATCCGTGCGGCGCGTCGGGTGCGGTAGGCCCGCAACGTTAAGAACGTGTTTGAAAGTTGAAGATGCGTTAAACAACCCGCCTAATTCGAACATACTTACTGCTTATCTGCTTAAGTGGACTTATGCTGGTCAGCGTGGATTTTGCTGGTGTGGGTCCGGTCGGCGGGGTGGACTATCCGCGGACGTATCAGGAGTTTCGAGCGTGGTTTCCCGATGATGTGTCGTGTGCGGCGTATCTAGCGCGTTTGCGCTGGCCAGAGGGCTTCCGGTGCCCGGTGTGTGGTGGCGATCGGGCGTGGCAGACCTCCACGGCACATTGGAAGTGCGCCGGTTGCGGACGCAAAACATCGGTGACGGCCGGAACGATCTTTCACCGCACGCGCACGCCGCTGAGCACGTGGTTCGCCGCGATCTGGCTGGTGACCTCGCAGAAGAACGGGGCCTCGGCGCAGAATCTGCACGACATGCTCGGCCTGGGCTCCTACGAGACGGCCTGGGTGTGGCTGCACAAGCTGCGCCGGGCGATGGTACGTCCCGAGCGTGAGCTGCTCGCTGGTGCCGTTGAGGTCGATGAGTCTTTTGTAGGTGGTCGCGCCACCGGAAAACAGGGTGCCTCAACGGACAAGGCTCCTGTCATGATCGCGGTGGAAAACCTCGGAACACCAGCGAATAGGAAGCTTCGACTCGGCCGGGTACGACTTGGGGTCGCCGATGCGCCAGGCTCCAAACAACTCGTGGATTTCGCCCGCACGACGGTAGCGCCAGGTTCGCTGATCCGCACCGACGGCGCACGGATGTTCCGGGTTCTCGCCGAGGAGGGCTATACCCACCACTACGTGTCGGGCTACAGCTCGCCTGAACCGGGACACGTCACCCTACCCGGACCCCATCGTGTGGCCTCGCTGCTCAAACGGTGGAACGCCGGCACCCATCACTACCGCGTGGAACGCGAGCACCTGCAGTACTACCTCGACGAGTTCACCTTCAGATTCAACCGCCGCAGGTCAAAGGCCCGCGGAATGCTCTTCTACCGACTCCTGCAACAAAGCGTCAACACCGATCCCCACCCCCTGGCCGACCTCATCGGCGGCGCCGAAGGCCCAGAGCAAACCCTGCGGTCGACTGCTAAACCACTGCCCAGCAACAACTTTGACGTATTTTAAGCAAACTAGTCCACTTAAGCAGATAAGCAGTACATACTTTCGATATACTGTCCTCGTGGGCTGGTTCAACGGGCCGCCGAGCTGGGCGGAAATGGAGCGGGTGCTCGACGGCAAGCCGCGCCACGCGGGCAAGCCGGCGGCGACTGCGCCGGCCGATGACGCTCCGCTGTCGCATAGGCGCGGGGCGTACCAGCCGCCGGACGACACCCGGATGGCCCGCTCCTCCGTCGCTCATTCCGTTTCATATGCCGAGCTGCACGCGCATTCGGCGTTCAGCTTCCTCGACGGGGCCAGCACGCCGGAGGAACTGGTCGAGGAGGCCGCCCGGCTCGGTTTGCGCGCCCTGGCGCTGACCGACCACGACGGCCTTTACGGGGCGGTGCGGTTCGCCGAAGCGGCCGCCGAGCTCGACCTGCGCACCGTCTTCGGCGCCGAGCTGTCGCTGGGGTGGGTTGCCCGCACCGAGCAGCCCGATCCGCCCGGCCCGCACCTGCTGGTGCTGGCCCGCGGACCGGAAGGCTACCGACGGCTGTCGCGGCAGCTGGCCGCGGCGCACCTGGCCGGGGGCGAGAAGGGCAAGCCGCGCTACGACATCGACGCGCTGACCGAGGCCGCGGGTGGGCATTGGCACATCCTGACCGGATGTCGCAAAGGCATTGTGCACCAGGCGCTTTCCGATGGTGGTCCGGACGCGGCGGAGCGGGCGCTGGCCGACCTGGTGGACCGGTTCGGCGCTCAAAGGGTCAGCATCGAGTTGACCCATCATGGCCACCCGCTTGACGACGAACGCAACGCGGCGCTGGCCGGGCTCGCGCCGCGCTTCGGCGTCGGCGTCATCGCCACCACCGGAGCGCATTTCGCTCACCCGTCGCGTAGCCGGCTGGCCATGGCGATGGGCGCGATTCGGGCCCGGCAGTCGCTGGATGCCGCCGCCGGATGGCTGGCCCCGCTGGGCGGCTCACACCTGCGGTCCGGCGAGGAGATGGCCCGGCTGTTCGGTCAGCGGCCCGAAGTGGTGACGGCCGCTGCCGAACTCGGCGAGCAGTGCGCGTTCGGGCTGGCGCTCATCGCGCCGCAGCTGCCGCCGTTCGACGTGCCCGGCGGGCACACCGAGGACAGCTGGTTGCGGCGGTTGACGATGGCCGGAGCGCGCGACCGCTACGGACCTGCCGAGGGCGCGCCGCGCGCATACTCCCAGATCGAGCATGAACTGAAAATCATTGCGCAACTGCAGTTTCCGGGCTACTTCCTGGTGGTGCACGACATCGCCCGGTTCTGCCGTCAGAACAACATCCTGTGTCAGGGCAGGGGATCGGCGGCCAATTCCGCGGTCTGTTACGCCCTCGGCGTCACCGCGGTGGATCCGGTGGCCAACGAGCTGCTGTTCGAGCGCTTCTTGTCGCCGGCGCGCGACGGGCCGCCCGACATCGACATGGACATCGAGTCGGACCAGCGCGAAAAGGTCATCCAGTACGTCTACGAAAAATACGGCCGTGACTACGCCGCCCAGGTCGCCAACGTCATCACCTACCGGGGCCGGATCGCGGTGCGCGACATGGCCCGCGCCCTGGGTTTCTCGCAGGGACAACAGGATGCGTGGAGCAAGCAGATCAGCACCTGGAACGGGCTGGCCGGCTCGGCTGATGTCGAGGGCATTCCGGAGCAGGTGATCGACCTGGCCACTCAGATCCGGAATCTGCCGCGCCACATGGGCATCCATTCCGGCGGCATGGTGATCTGCGACCGCCCGATCGCGGACGTGTGCCCGGTGGAGTGGGCGCGCATGGAGAACCGCAGCGTACTGCAATGGGACAAAGATGACTGCGCGGCAATCGGTTTGGTGAAGTTCGACCTACTGGGGCTGGGCATGCTCTCGGCGCTGCACTACGCCATCGACCTGGTGGCCGAGCACAAGGGGATCCAGGTGGACCTGGCCAGGCTCGACCTCTCCGAACCGGCGGTGTACGAGATGCTGTCCCGCGCCGACTCCGTCGGCGTGTTCCAGGTGGAGTCGCGGGCGCAGATGGCCACGTTGCCCAGGCTCAAGCCACGGGTGTTCTACGACCTGGTGGTGGAGGTCGCACTGATCCGTCCCGGGCCCATCCAGGGCGGGTCGGTGCACCCCTACATCCGGCGGCGCAACGGCATCGACCCGGTTGTCTACGACCACCCGTCCATGGAGTCGGCGTTGCGAAAGACGTTGGGAGTGCCGCTCTTTCAGGAACAGCTGATGCAGCTCGCGGTCGACTGCGCCGGCTTTTCCGCCGCCGAGGCCGACCAGCTGCGGCGCGCCATGGGCTCCAAGCGGTCGACCGAGCGCATGCGGCGGCTGCGCGGCCGGTTCTACGACGGGATGCGCGCGCTGCACGGCGCCACCGACGAGGTGATCGACCGGACCTACGAAAAGCTGGAGGCATTCGCCAATTTCGGTTTTCCCGAAAGCCACGCGCTGTCCTTCGCGTCGCTGGTGTTCTACTCGTCGTGGTTCAAGCTGCACCACCCGGCGGTGTTCTGCGCGGCGCTGCTGCGCGCACAGCCGATGGGCTTCTATTCGCCGCAGTCGCTGGTGGCCGACGCGCGCAGGCACGGCGTAACGGTGCACGGTCCGGACGTCAACGCCAGCCTGGCGCACGCCACCCTCGAGAACGCGGGTATGGAGGTCCGCCTGGGTCTGGGTGCCGTCCGTCATATCGGTGACGACCTCGCCGAGCAGCTGGTCGAGGAGCGAAAAGCCAAGGGCCCGTTCGCCTCCCTGCTAGACCTGACATCCCGGCTGCAGCTATCGGTGCCGCAGACCGAGGCGCTGGCCACGGCCGGGGCGCTGGGCTGCTTCGGCATGTCCCGGCGCGAGGCGTTGTGGGCGGCCGGCGCGGCCGCCACCCAACGCCCAGACCGGTTGCCGGGTGTTGGTTCGTCGTCGCACATCCCGGCGCTGCCGGGGATGAGTGAGCTGGAGCTGGCCGCCGCCGACGTGTGGGCCACCGGCATCTCCCCGGACAGTTACCCGACGCAGTTCCTGCGGGAAGACCTGGACGCGATGGGCGTGGTGCCCGCCGAAGCGCTGCTAAGCGTGCCCGACGGCGACCGCGTGCTGATCGCCGGTGCGGTCACCCATCGGCAGCGGCCCGGGACGGCCCAGGGGGTGACGTTTCTCAACCTCGAGGACGAGACCGGGATGGTCAACGTGCTCTGCACGCCGGGGGTGTGGGCGCGGCACCGCAAGCTGGCCAACACGGCGCCGGCGCTGCTCGTCCGCGGCCAGGTCCAAAACGCCAGCGGCGCGGTCACCGTCGTCGCCGAGCGGCTGGGCCGCATCACCCTGGCGGTGGGGTCGAAGTCGCGCGACTTCCGGTGAGGCTTCCGCCGAACGTGCGCTCAGTGCGATTTCTCCGCCGAGTTTTCGCAGTGTGTGCACGCTCGCCGAGCGGGCGCCGCTAGCCCGTAGGCGTGGTCCGCCGGACGATAGTCTCCACACATGATCCTCAACCTGTCCGTCGACGAAGTACTCACCACCACCCGCTCGGTCCGCAAACGCCTCGATTTCGACAGGCCGGTGAGTCGCGAGGTGCTGACGGAGTGCCTTGACCTGGCGCTGCAGGCGCCGACCGGTTCCAACTCCCAGGGCTGGCAGTGGGTGTTCGTCGAGGACGCGGAAAAGAAGAAGGCGATCGCCGACATCTACCTCGCCAACGCACGCGGCTACCTCAAAGCGCCGGGACATGAATACGCGGAGGGCGACACCCGCGGCGAACGCATGGGCAAGGTCAGGGATTCCGCGACCTACCTCGCCGAGCACATGCACGAGGCGCCGGTGCTGTTGATCCCCTGCATCGAGGGCCGCGACGACCAGACGCCGCTGGGCGGCGTCTCGTTCTGGGCGTCGCTGTTCCCGGCGGTGTGGAGCTTCTGCCTGGCGCTGCGCTCCCGCGGGCTGGGCTCCTGCTGGACGACGCTGCACCTGTTGGGCGACGGCGAAAAGCAGGCTGCCGAGGTGCTCGGAATTCCCTACGACCGGTACAGCCAGGGCGGGCTGTTTCCGATCGCCTACACCAAGGGCACCGACTTCCGGCGGGCCAAGCGGCTGCCCGCCGAGAGTCTCACCCACTGGAACGCCTGGTAGCCCGAGGGTCAGGTCGCCAGCGGCCACACCTCGACGACACCGTGCGCGACCGCACAGGGGGTTTGGCTCACCCGCTCGATCGCCGCGTCGAGATCCTCGGCGTCGAACACCGCAAAGCCGGCGATCGGCAGCGTTGATCGCATGTATGATCCCGGCTCGATGCGCACGCCGGCGCGGTCCGGATTGCGCACCGCAACGGGAGGCCCGGCGGTCCCCATCAGCGCGCCGGCCGCCAGCAGTTCGTCGTCGCGCGCGTGCGCTGCTCGTCTGCATTCGTCGCTCACCAGGTCGTACCCGGCTGCGTCGCCGTAACCGATCGTGATGAATGTAGCCATGTCGATACTGACTCGCGCGGCGCGCGGTTCTCATCGCAGGGCCGCTACACGGCCCCGGTGTAGCCGTGCTGACGCCAGGCCTCGTAGACGGCGATGGCCGCCGCATTGGACAGGTTCAGCGAGCGCCGGCCCGCCAGCATGGGAATGCGCACCTGCCGGGTGATGTGCGCGTCGGCCAGGGTCGCCGCGTCCAGCCCGTCGGGTTCCGGCCCGAACATCAACACGTCGCCGGCCCGGTAGTCGACGTCGGCAAACGGCGTGGTCGCGTGCGCGGTGAAGGCGACCACCCGCGCCGGTGCCAGAGCCTCCCACGCCGCCTGCAGCGACGCGTGCACGGTGACCGACGCGAGGTCGTGATAGTCCAGGCCGGCGCGCCGGAGCTTGGGCTCGGACAGGTCGAAGCCCAGCGGCTCGACCAGATGCAGTTCGCAGCCGGTGGCAGCCGCGGTCCGGATGGCGTTGCCGGTGTTGGGCGCGATGCGCGGGGAGTAGAACAGCAGCCGGAACATCTGCCGATCATGACAAAGCCATTTGTTTGCCAGACTTGCGTCCCCGCGCACCGGCCCACCTTGGAGGGCTCTGCCTACTCAGTAGGAATTGTGGAGACCTCGGCCGCGGGCTGTCATACTCGTCGGATTGCCAGCGATTATCGCTGGCGCCCATCTGCGTGGGGCAGGTGCGAATAAAGCAGGAAGTCTCATGAGTCTCTCGCTTCTCCGAGCGCTGACAATCAGCGCAACGGCCGGTTGCGCGGCCGCGAACACGTGACGATGTTCACCCGCCCGGCCCATGCGGCCGAGGCGGCCTCACCCGATTTCACGGAGTTCCCCGCCGCCGCGGCGGCGCCGGCCAAACGCCCGCCCACCTGGTCGCTGAGCAACTGGCCGGTCCGCTACAAGGTCCTGGCGATTGTGCTGCTACCGCTTGTCTTGGCGACGGCATTCGGTGGGTTGCGCATCAAGGATGCGATGGCCAACTCCGGCGGCCTCAAGCTTGCCGCCGCCCGCGCCGAGGTGCTGCCGGCGATCACCAAGTACATGTCGGCGTTGGACGTCGCGTTACTGGCGAACTCCACCGGACGTGACGTCGAGGGGGCGAAGAAAAACTACGAGGCGCGCAAGTACGAGCTGCAGCAGCGGCTGGCGGACACCGACGTCACCGACGACGTCCGGTCCGGGGTGAGCACCCTGCTGAACGGCGGTCAGGGGTTGCTGGACAAGGTGGCCGACAACAGCATCGGTTTGCGCGACCGGGTAACCACCTACGCCCCGATCCTGTTGACGGCCGAGGACGTCGTGGACGCGTCGGTCCGCGTGGACAACGAGCGGATCCGCGCCGAGGCGCAGGGCCTGAGCCGGGCCGTCGGCGCCCGCGGGCAGATGACGATGCAGGAAATCCTGGTGACCCGCGGGGCCGACCTTCCCGAGCCGCAGCTGCGGACCTCGATGATCACCCTGGCCGGCACCGAACCGTCGACGCTGTTCGGGATGAGCGAAGTGCTGGGCGCCGGGTCTCCCGAAGCCAAGACGCTGCAGCAGCAAATGGTGACCCGGATGGCCATCATGTCCGACCCGACCAGCGCGCTCGTCGACAACCCCGACCTGCTGCGCTCGATCCAGACCACCGACAGGATCGCCGAGCAGGTCATCAACGACGCCACCGCGTCGGTGACCAAGTCCGTGCAAGCGGAGGCCACTGATCGCCGCAATGCCGCGATCCTCGACACCGCGCTGGTGCTGGCCGCCATCGTGATCGCACTCCTGGTCGTGTTGCTCGTGGCGCGCGCCCTGGTGCGGCCGCTGCGCGTCCTGCGCGACGGCGCGCTCAAGGTCGCCCACACCGACCTCGAGGAGGAGGTGGCCCGGGTCAAGGCCGGAGGCGCCGAACCGATCCCGCAGCCGCTGCCGGTGTACACCACCGAGGAAATCGGTCAGGTCGCCCACGCCGTCGACGAACTGCATACGCAGGCCCTGCTGCTGGCCGGTGACGAAGCACGACTGCGATTGCTGGTCAACGACATGTTCGAGACCATGTCGCGGCGCAGCCGTTCACTGGTCGACCAGCAGCTGGCGCTGATCGACCGGCTGGAGCGCAACGAGGAGGATCCCGAACGGCTGGACAACCTGTTCCGGCTGGACCACCTGGCGGCGCGGCTGCGCCGCAACAGCGCCAACCTGCTGGTGCTCGCGGGTGCACAGCTCGCGCGTGACCAACGCGAGCCGGTGCCGCTGTCGACCGTGATCAACGCCGCGGTGTCCGAGGTCGAGGACTACCGCCGGGTCGAGCTCTCCGGCCTGCCCGACTGCACGCTGATGGGCGCGGCGGCGGGCGGCGTCATCCACCTGTTCGCCGAGCTGATCGACAACGCCCTGCGCTACTCGCCGCCGACGACCACCGTTCGCGTCTCGGCGGCGCGTGGCGGCGACGGGGGCGTCATGCTGCGGATTTCCGACTCCGGCCTGGGCATGAACGACGCCGATCGGCGCATGGCCAACATGCGGCTCCAGGCCGGCGGCGACGTCACCCCCGATAACGCCCGCCACATGGGCCTTTTCGTGGTGGGCCGGATCGCCGCCCGGCACGGCATCAGGGTGGGGCTGCGCGGCCCCTCGTCCAACGAAGCCGGCGCCGGCACGACCGCCGAAATCTACATACCGCCGACGGTGCTCGAGGGTGCGGCGGTAGCCCGGGGCGGCCGCGCACGGGCCCGGGTGGTGTCATCGCCGAGCACCCAACTCGCGAATGCCATCGCTACGACGGACCCCGCCGGACAGACCACCGGACAGCACGCCGCCGTGCCGGAGCCGGCGAACCAGATCGGCGCCGAGGCCCCTGGACCGTCGCTCACGTTGCTGCCGCGCCGCAACCCGGGTTCCAGCGGCATTACCGAAGTTCCCACCCCGCCCGCCGAGCAGCTGCCCCGGCGACACCGGCGCGAGCTCGCCACTCCCTGGTGGGAGGGCGGGCAACAGGCTGAGCCGGCGCCGGAGCCGGAACAACCGGCGGCCAAGCCCGCGGCGGTGTCGGACACGTCGGCGTTCTTTGCCGCGCGTTCCCAAGTCCGGGAAACCCCGGAAGCCCCGGCCGCCCAGCCCGAGACCCCGCCCGCCAGCGCATCGATCGCGTCGATCCCGACGATTCCGAAAGGCCCGAAGGCCCCGGCGGCTCCGGCCGACGACGACGTCATCTACCGTCGGATGCTGTCGGAGATGCTGGGCGATCCGTACGACCTGGTCAACAGCCCCGACCTGGATTGGCAGTCGGTGTGGGACCGTGGCTGGTCGTTGGCCGCCGCGGCCGAGGACAAGCCCGTCGAGTCGCACACCGCCGAGCACGGGCTGCCGGTCCGCAAACCGGGCGCCCGGCTGGTGCCCGGCACGGCCAACGGGACGAGCGTCACCGAAGAGGACCGGCCGGATGAGGACCAAGGATCCCTCGTCGGGTCCAACGGCTTGGGAAGGCAGCCGCAGCACGCCGCTGTGGCGCGCGACCCCGAGGCGGTTCGCGCCTCCTTCAGCAGCCATTTCGGTGGCGTGCGTTCCGGTCGGTCGCACGCCCTCGAGACGAGCGAAGGATCTGATCAGGAATGACCTCTGCTGGCAACTCGCTGGACTGGCTGGTGACGAAGTTCGCCCGCGAGGTTCCCGGGGTGGCGCACGCGTTGCTGGTGTCCGTCGACGGGCTACCGGTCGCCGCCAGTGAGCACCTCCCGCGCGAAAGAGCCGACCAGTTGGCCGCGGTCGCCTCGGGGCTGGCCAGCCTCGCGACCGGTGCCGCGCAACTGTTCGAAGGCGGCCAGGTGCTGCAGTCGGTCGTCGAGATGCAAAACGGCTACCTGTTGTTGATGCGGGTCGGCGACGGCTCGCATCTGGCCACGCTGGCCGTGGCATCCTGCGACATCGGACAGATCGGCTACGAGATGGCCATCCTCGTCGAACGGGTGGGCGGCGTGGTCCAGTCCACCCGCCGGTCCCGAACACACTCGTGAGCCGCGATGGACAGACGCGAGCCCTGGCCGGCCTCACGTGAGGCGAACCTCGTCCGTCCGTACACCCTGACGTCCGGACGGACCGGCACCAACGTCGACCTTCCTCTGGAAGCGCCGATACAGGCGTTGGAGGCGGGCCTGGCTCACCGGTGGCCACCCAACGATGCGAGAGGCAAGATCATCCAACTGTGCGTGGACAGCCCGTCGGTCGCGGAAATCTCGGCCCGGCTGGATTTACCGGTCGGTGTCGCGCGCGTCCTGGTCGGCGATCTGGTGGTCTCCGGCTACCTTCGGGTGCATAGGACGTTGACCGAGCGTTCCACCCGCGATGAGCGCCACGAACTCATAGGAAGGACCCTGCGTGGCCTTAGAGCACTCTGACGGCGGAGCCCACGCCTCGACGAAGATCGTCATCGCCGGCGGGTTCGGTGTCGGCAAGACCACGTTCGTCGGGGCGGTCTCGGAGATCATGCCGTTGCGCACCGAGGCGATGCTCACCGACGCCTCGACCGGCGTCGACACGCTCGAGGCCACCCCGAACAAGCGGACCACGACGGTCGCGATGGACTTCGGCCGGATCACCCTGGACGAAGAGCTGGTGCTGTACCTCTTCGGGACCCCGGGTCAGCGCCGGTTCTGGTTCATGTGGGACGACCTGGTGCGCGGCGCGATCGGCGCGATCGTCCTGGTCGACTGCCGGCGCCTGCAGGACAGCTTCGCCGCGGTCGACTTCTTCGAGCACCGCAACCTGCCGTTTTTGGTCGCGGTCAACGAATTCGACGGCGCGCCGCGCTATCCCGTCGAGGCGGTGCGCGAAGCGCTGACGCTGTCCCGGCACATCCCGGTGATCACGGTCGATGCCAGGGATCGCAGGTCGGCGACCGACGCGCTGATCGCCGTCAGCGAATACGCGCTGGAAACCCTGGCCGCGAGCTGACCCGCTTTGCCGCACTGGGTCGATTGCGAATTTTCCGGCAGGGATCTTCGTGGAGGACCGCCTCGCTGTCGGGCGCCCGCGTCGACATTCCCCAAGCCATGGCGTTCGCGCTGGCTCACGGGCTGCGCCTGGACGCCGGACGGGACTAGCCGGCTCAGCGCTCGAGCCGGATGCGCCAGCGCACGATGACGGAATAGATCACCGACAGCGCGACGAGCATGGCCATGTCAAACAGCCAGGCGCCGGACGTGTGCTTGAAGTGGCTGTCCCTGGGACTGAGCGGACCGGGCGCTACCGTCCACAGATCGACCGTCGACGCCGACGCCGCGTACCCCCACCGCGAGGGCACCACCCAGGACAGCTGGTCGAGAAAGATCCGGTTGGTGACCGGCACCATTCCGCCGCAGAGCACCATCTGCATCATCAGAGACACCACCAGCAGCGGCATGATCTGCTCGCTGGAGCGGGCCAGCGACGACAGCACCAGGCCGAGCATCGCCGCGGCCACACAGGTCGCGGCGACGGCGACGTACAGCTCGAAGGTGGCATTACCGAGCAGCACCGCCGGCCGAGTCGGCGTGCCCTTGCCCAGTATCACGATGGTAGTCGCGATTGCCGCCTGGATGACGGCGAACACGGCGAACACAGCGATCTTGGCCAGCAGATAGGCCATGGTCGACAGGCCGACCGCCTTCTCTCGTCGGAAGATGGGACGCTCGCCGATGAGGTCGCGGATCGTCAGCGCGGTACCCATAAAGGCGGCGGCCATGGTGAGCAGCATCAATATCGTCCCGGCTTCGTCGGCCGAGTCGCTTCCCGGATCGGCAATGCCGAAACCGGTGTTGCCGGGAACGGTCAGCGACAGCGCACCCATGACGAACGGCAACAGCGCCAGGAATGCGAAGTAGGCGCGGTCGGAGACGACCAACCGGACCTGGCGCCGAGCGATCGTGGAGAACTGTTGGGGCAGGCTGGTATGCGCCGGGTACCGAGATCGGCCGGCGCCGACTCCATCGGTGGCGGGGGTTTGTTCTGCGCCAGGAAGCGGCGGTTGGCCTCGTCGGGGTCGGTGCCCACCTTCGCGAAGATCTGGGCCCAGTTGGTGGTGCCCATGGCGCCGCCGATCTGGTCGGGCGCACCCAGGAAGGCCGTCTTGCCGCCCGGTGCCATCAGCAGCACCTGGTCGCAGACGTCGAGATAGGTGAGCGAGTGGGTGACCACGAGCACCACGCGGCCGGCGTCGGCCAGCTGCCGCAGCATCGACATCACCTGCAGGTCCAGCGCCGGGTCCAGGCCCGAGGTCGGCTCGTCGAGGATCAGCAGCGACGGCCCGGTGAGCAGCTCGAGCGCGACCGATGCGCGCTTGCGCTGGCCGCCGGAGAGCTTGTCGACGCGGGTGTCGGCGTGCCTGGTCAGCCCCAGCTCGTCGAGCACCTGCGCGACGACCTGTTCGCGGTCGGCCTTGCTGGTGTCGGGCGGCAGTGACCTCCGCGCCGACCTGCGCGTGGCGCATCCGCTGATCGCCCGCGCGCACCTGCTCTTGCGCTTCGACAGCGGCCGGTGGATCGCGGTCGACAACAATTCGCTGAACGGGGTCTTCTTCAACGGCCAGCGGGTGCCGATGGTCGACATCCAGGACGGCCAGACGATCAACATCGGCAAGCCCGACGGACCGCGGATCACCTTCGAGGTCGGACATCACCGGGGCACCGTCGGACTGCTGCCGCCGACGGAGACGATCCCGACTATCGTGCCGCCCAGCGGCCCGGTGCCGGTCCGTCCACAGCCCCCGGCCCAGCCACCGCCACCCCCGCCGCGAAGTTACCTTCCGATCGGTGAGACCGAACCGTCAGCACAGGCTGTACGGGCTGATTCATCAGCGCTTCAGTCGATTCCTCGACAGACGAGTGCCGCGGCTCGGCCCCCAGTGCCGCTTGAGCCGGATCTTCCACCACACGATAGTGCTGTAGGCCACGCACAACAGCACGAGCATGCCCATGTCGAACAGCCAGGCGCTCGCCTTGTGGTCGAAGTGTTGGTCTTTCGGGTCGGTCGGGCCGACCACCAGGCGGTGGGTGTCGATCGTCGACGCCGCCGAGGCGTAGCCCCACCGGGCCGGCGTGGCCCACGACAACTGGTCGAGCACGGGCCGGTTGGTCACCCAGATCAACCCGCCGCAGAACACCAGCTGCGACATGATGGCGACCACCAGCAGCGGCATGATCTGATCCTGGGACTTGGCGATCGCCGACAAGGCCATCCCGAGCAGCGCCGAGGCAACGCAGGTCGCGGCGACATCGACGAACAGTTCGAAGCTGACATTGCCCAGGACCACGGCGTTGGCGATCGGCTGGCCCCAGCCGATTATCGAGATCCCGGTTGCGATTGCCGCCTGCGCGATCGCGAACACGCTGAACACCACGATCTTGGCCAGCAGATAAGCAATGGTCGACAGGCCGACGGCCTGCTCACGTTTGAATATGGGACGCTCGCCGACGAGGTCGCGAATGGTCAGCGCGGTACCCATGAAAACGGCGCCGACGGTGAGCATGACCAGGATCTGGTCGGCCTGGTTGGGTGAGTTGCTCGTCGGGTCCCCCATGCCGTATCCGGTCTTGCCGCGAACGGTGAGGGTGAGGATGCCGATGAGGAAGGGCAGCAGCGCCAGGAACACCGTGTAGCCGCGGTCGGAGATGACCAGCCGCACCTGGCGGCGCGCCACCGTGGAGAACTGGCGCAGGACGTCGGTGTGTACCGGTTCACCCAGGTCGGCCGGGCTGGACTCGGACGTAGCGGCCGGCGGCTGCCTGTTTTCGGCCAGGAAGCGGCGGTTCGCCTCGTCCGGGTCGGCGCCCACCTTGGTGAAGATGTCGGCCCAGTTGGTGGTTCCCATGGCCGCGCCGATCTGGCTGGGCGGGCCCAGGAACGCGGTCTTGCCGCCTGGTGCCACCAGCAGCAGTTGATCGCAGACGTCGAGGTAGGACACCGAGTGGGTGACGACCAGCACCACGCGGCCGGCATCGGCAAGCTGGCGCAGCATCATCATCACCTGACGGTCCAGCGCCGGGTCCAGGCCGGTGGTCGGCTCGTCGAGGATCAGCAGCGACGGCCCGGTGAGCAGTTCGAGTGCCACCGAGGCGCGCTTGCGCTGGCCACCGGAGAGCTTGTCGACTCGGGTGTCGGCGTGTTTGGTCAGCTCGAGTTCCTCGAGTACCTGGGCGACGACCTGTTCGCGATCGGCCTTGCTGGTGTCGGGCGGCAGCCGCAGTTCGGCGGCGTAGCCCAGGGCCTGGTTGACCGTCAGTTGGCGGTGCACGACGTCGTCCTGCGGGACCATTCCGATCCTGCTGCGCATGGACGCGTACTCGGCGTGGATGTTGTGGCCCTCGAACGTCACCGAGCCGGCGGTGGGGCTGGTGTATCCGGCGATCAGCCGCGACAGCGTGGTCTTGCCGGCGCCGGACCCACCGATGATGGCGGTCAGCGTCCCGGGGCGTGCGGTCAGCGAGATGTGGTCGAGCAGTTGCTTGCCGTTGTCGACCTCGAAGCAGACGGAGTTCACCTCCAGGCCGCCGGTGCGGGTCGCGGCTTCGGTGCGGCGGACCAGGGTGTCGCGGGTGAAGACGAGGTCGACGTTTCCGATCGTGACCACGTCGCCCTCGGTCAGCACCGCCGACCCGACCCGGACACCGTTGACGAACGTGCCGTTGACGCTGTGCGCGTCGCGAATCTCGGTGCCCAGCGGTGTCTGAGTCAAGAACGCGTGATGGCGCGACGCCAGGACGTCCTGGATGACGACGTCGTTGTCGGTGGAACGGCCGATCGTGACCGAGCCGGCAGGCTTCGGCAGCGCCCCGGACCGGGAAGGTAACAACGCCTGGAACATTTTTGTCGCGAGATTCCCCACCTCCGGTGGCTTGGTGGCGCTGGCCGACATCTGGGTTTGCGGTGTCGCCTGTGCGGCCATCTGCGGGTGGGGCTGGAAATTGGGTGGTGGCGGCGCGCTGGTCTGATACGCGGGTGGCCGCCCGCCAAGGCTGGTCGGGTACACGGGTTGGCCCGGCGGGCCCGGGGGTGGTCGCCGCGCGGACGGCGCGGCCCAGTTGGGCGGCCGGCCGGGAGGCCCGGGCGGAGCGGCGACGGGTGGACCGGGTTGACCCGGCGTCTGCGAGGCCGGCCATGCCGTTCCCGCGGCGTTTGCCGCCACGGGGATGCCCATCGACTCGGTCCGGGGCGGGCGCCCGGCCATCCCTTGGTGGCGCCCGACCTCGAAGGTCAGCTTTGGCCCGTCGGGGTTTCCGATGTTGACGCTTTGGCCGTCGTGGATGTCGACCACCGGCACCCGGCGGCCGTTGACGAAAGTCCCGTTGAGGGAACCGTTGTCGATTGCCAGCCACCTGCCCTGGTCGAAGCGCAGCAACAGATGGGCGCGCGAGATCAGCGGGTGCGTGATGCGCATGTCGGCCCGGAGATCGCGTCCTACCACCACGTCGTGGCCCGCTGCGAAGGTGCGTTCCGACCCGTCATGACGAACGGTCAGCGCTGGCGGGGCTGGTGCACTCATTGCCACAACTCTAGCTTGTAGATCCGCTGTCACCCTGTGGCATTGATGGCGTCGGGCGCGCCGGTTACCACGCAGCGGGTCCGGGTGTAGATCGTCGGCATGCACTGATTGCAGTGCGTACAAGCGGAATGCACGCTTTGCCCGGCGCCGTCGGCGGCGATCCGATTGACCAAGTCCGGCTCGGCCAGCAGCGCCCGGGCCATCGCGACGAACTGGAATCCCTCCGCCATCGCCAGGTCCATCGTTTTCCGGTTGGTGATACCGCCGAGCAGAATCAGCGGCATCGTCAGCTCGGCGCGGAACAACTTGGCGTCGCGCAATAGATAGGCCTCGCGGTAGGGGTACTCGCGGAGGAATTTCTTGCCCGTCATGCGCATGCCCCAGCGCACCGGCGGCTTGAATGCACCGGCGAACTCCTTGACCGGCGCGTCGCCGCGGAACAGGTACATCGGGTTGACCAGCGAGCTGCCCGCGGTGAGTTCGATCGCATCCAACCCGCCGTCGTCTTGCAGCCATTTGGCGGTGGTCAGCGATTCTTCGGTGTTGATGCCCCCGCGCACACCGTCGGCCATGTTGAGCTTGGCGGTGACCGCTATCGACCCTCCCTCTTTGTCCACGGCGCGGCGAACGGCCATCACCAGTCCGCGGGCCACCTTGGCGCGGTTCTCCAGCGATCCGCCGAACTCGTCGTCGCGCCGATTGATCAGCGGAGACAGGAACGCGCTCGCCAAATAGTTGTGGCCCAAATGGATTTCGACCGCGTCGAAGCCGGCTTCGATGGCCAGCCGCGCGGCGTTGGCGTGCGCTTCCATGACGTCCGCGATGTCCTCGCGGGTCGCCTTCTTGGCGAAGCGCATCCCGATCGGATTGAAAAACCGCACCGGCGCCAGGGCGGTGGCCTTGTTGGACTTGGCATTGGCCACCGGACCGGCGTGGCCGATCTGAGCGCTCACCGCCGCGCCCTCGGCGTGGATCGCGTCGGTGAGCCGGCGGAACCCGGGTACGGCCTCCGGGCGCATCCAGATCCCGTTGCCTTCGGTGCGGCCACCCTGGGAGACCGCGCAGTAGGCGACGGTGGTCATCCCGACGCCGCCGGCGGCGGGCAGCCGGTGGTACTCGATCAGGTCATCGGTCACCAGCGCGTCGGGCGTGCGTGCCTCGAACGTCGCGGCCTTGATGACCCGGTTGCGCAGCGTCAACGGACCGAGCTTGGCCGGGCTGAACACATCCGGGATATCGGGCATGCGAGGAGCTTAATGGCGGTCGCGATCGCGACTGCTTGGTGTCCCTGCCGGGCGAAGCGGGTCGCCATCATCGGCACCATGGCGATCGCGAGCGCGGCGAAGCCGGGCGAAGCGGGTCGCCATCATCGGCTACCGCGGCGGGCGTGCCAGACTGTCAGGCGTGGGCGCAATCACGCTGGACGGCAAGGCCACCCGAGACGAGATCTTCGTGGACCTCAAGCAACGGGTGGCCGCATTGACCGCATCGGGCCGCACGCCCGGGCTGGGCACCATCCTGGTCGGCGACGACCCGGGGTCGCAGGCCTACGTGCGTGGCAAGCACGCGGACTGCGCCAAGGTCGGCATCACGTCGATCCGCCGCGACCTACCCGCCGACATCAGCACCGCTCTGCTCGACGAGACCATCGACGAATTGAACGGCAACCCGGAATGCACCGGTTACATCGTGCAGTTGCCTCTGCCCAGGCATCTCGACGAGAACGCGGCGCTTCAGCGCGTCGACCCCGCCAAGGACGCCGACGGGCTGCACCCGACCAACCTCGGCCGGCTGGTGCTGTCCACCCCCGCGCCGCTGCCGTGCACCGCGCGCGGCATCGTGCACCTACTGCGGCGCTACGACGTCGAGATCGCCGGGGCGCACGTGGTCATCATCGGCCGCGGGGTGACGGTCGGCCGCCCGTTGGGGCTGCTCATGACCCGCCGCTCGGAGAACGCCACGGTGACGTTGTGCCACACCGGAACTCGTGATCTGCCCGCGTTGACCAGGCAGGCGGACATCATCGTGGCCGCCGTGGGCGTCCCGCACATGCTGACCGCCGACATGGTGCGTCCCGGCGCCGCGGTCGTCGACGTGGGCGTCAGCCGCACCGAGAACGGCCTCGTCGGCGATGTGCATCCGGACGTGTGGGAGGTGGCCGGCCACGTGTCCCCGAATCCCGGTGGCGTCGGCCTGCTTACCCGCGCGTTCCTGCTCACCAACGTCGTCGAATTGGCCGAGGGACGGCAGTAACGCATGCGCGCGACCTTGCGGGCCCAGTGGCCGATCCTGTTGGTTGAGCTGATCTTCGTCGCGGCTTTTGTGTTGGCGGGGGCCAACTTCTGGCGCCGCGGCGCCCTGCTGATCGGTATCGGAGTCGGCGTCGCGGCGATCCTGCGCCTGGTGTTATCCGAGGAGCGGGCCGGCCTGTTGGTCGTCCGCAGCAGGGGCATCGACTTCGTCACCACCGCGATCGTCGCGGCGGCGATGGTCTATATCGCGTCGACCATCGACCCGCTGGGTACCCGTTAAATCCCTGGCACGCCGTGGATTGGGGACAGGCCGCCGGGAAGGCCGCCGGGCAGGCCCCCGGGAAGGCCGCCGGGAAGGCCGCCGAACGGGTTGCCGCTGGCGATGTTGGCCATTTCCTCCGGGCAGTACATCTGAATCGCAATGGTGGTGAACATCTTGGCCATCTGCGGTGACATGCCGCGGTGGCTGACGCCCGCCACGACGGCGGCGAAGTTCCCGCCCGGCTGGGCGAGCATCGGGCAGATGGACTGGCCGACGGACATCGCGTTTCCCGGCTCGCCGAAGTCGATTCCGGCGTGGTTCAGCGCGTCGATGAAGTTGTCGTCGGCCGGGTCCGCCTCGGCCGGCGCCGCGAATGCCGCGGCCACGGTGAGCAGGGCGGCGGCCCCGGCCAACAGGCGAATGGTCAGGGGCTGGTGACGAAACAGCCAGATCCAACGCTGAGTTCCCGCGGCCAGTGCTTTCATGCCAGCTCCCCATCTGTCTCGGAGTGCACTGAGGGCACTCCAGTCACGTTAGGAACTCTGATCTATCACTGTCACGTTTACAACACGGTGCGATAAAGGTTTGCCCAATAAGCGTTTCGTAAGGGCGCCGCGGGCGTGACGTCGATTATTGGGCCGAAACACGCCCGGGCCGCCGCCCGCGGATCGAAGCCACACTGTGACCTGACACTCGCGCCGACGCCGGATTTTCAGGTGCCGATTGGACCAGAATCCGGCCCATGACGACGAATCGCAGCCGTCCGATCGACCTTTCCTTCCAGACGGGCATCTCGCGCCAGACGTTTCTTCGCGGCGCCGTCGGAATGCTGGCTACCGGAGCGGTGTTCGGCAGCGCGCGGGCAGCCGCGGACCCCGCGACCGGCTGGGGTGGCTTGGCCTCCTCCATCGGCGGCAGCGTGCTGCTGCCCGCTAACGGCGCTCAATTCGCAACGGGCAAGCAGGTTTTCAACTCGCTCTACAACAATTCCAATCCGGCGGCGGTGGTAACGGTCTCGTCGCAGTCGGATGTGCAGAAGGCGGTCTCGTTCGCGACGGCCAACGGGCTCAAGATCGCCCCGCGCGGTGGTGGGCATTCGTACATCGGCGCGTCGAGCCCCTCCGGCACGATGGTGATCGACCTGCGCGGGCTTCCCGGCGGGGTGAACGTTGACGGTGGCGGCAACGCCACAATCACACCGGCGACCACGCTGTATGCGGTCCACCAGGGGTTGGCCGGGGCGGGCCGCGCCATATCCACCGCCACCTACCCGAGCGTCGGGATCGGGGGAATGGCCCTTGGTGGCGGGGTGGGGGCCGATTCCCGCCATGCCGGCCTGACCTGCGATGCGCTGCAGTCGGCCACGGTCGTGTTGCCCAGCGGCGACGTGGTCACGGCGTCCGCCAACGACCATCCGGATCTTTTCTGGGCGCTTCGCGGTGGTGGCGGCGGCAATTTCGGGGTGACGACGTCGATGACGTTCGCGACCTTCGCGACCGGCGACCGCGACGTCGTCCGGCTTGACTTTCCGCCGTCGTCGGCGGTGCAGGTGCTTGCCGGCTGGCAGTCCTGGGTGAACGCGGCGGACCGAAACACCTGGGGGATAGTCGATCTCTCGGTCGGGAGCCAGCCGAACTGCCATGTGCTGGCGACCTGCCCCGCGGGGGCCGGTTCCGGTGTCGTTGACGCCATCAAATCGGCGGTGGGGGTGGCCCCCACCGCGGTGCAGAACAAGACGCTGAGCCATATGGACCTGGTGACGTATCTGGCCGGCGGCAGCTCGACGACTTCACCGGTCGGGTTCGTGGCCGGGTCCGACGTGCTCTCGACGATGAATTCCGCTGCGGCCCACGCCATTGCGACGGCGATCGGGCAGTGGCCCGCCTCCGGCGGCAAAGCGTCGGTGCTCGTCGACCCACTGGACGGCGCCGTCGGCGACGTGGCCCCCGGGGACACGGCCTTTCCGTGGCGCAAGCAGTCGGCGCTACTGCAGTGGTATGTCGAGCCCGCCGACAATCAGGTGTCCGCAGCGACGCAGTGGCTGAACACCGCCCACCAAGCGGTGCAACCGTTTTCGGTCGGCGGCTACGTCAACTACCTGGAGCCCAACAGCTCGGCATCGCGCTACTTTGGCTCGAATCTGTCGCAGCTGACGACGGTGCGGCAGAAGTACGACCCCAACCGGGTCATGTTCTCGGGATTGAATTTCTGACGAAATAACCTGCGCCACTGAGTTTCGGGTCATGGCTGGCAGCGTTGTGGATCGGGAGTCGATCACGGCGGCCTCGATGCGCTGGACGCCGCGGTGGACAAGGTGCTCGGGTTGGACTGTGGGGCCTTGGGCGCCTTCGAATGGTTGGTGTTGTTGGAGCGCTGCGAGAAGGTGCGCCGGCGGCTACCGGCCATCGAGCCCCCGATGATCAATGGGCTTGCCCGCCAGGCCACCCCGAGGAGCCGGGCGCAAGCTCTCGCACGCGATCGCCGAGTGGGCGCTGATCAGCCGCGCCGAAGCCTGCCGGCGCATTAACGAGGCCGCCGACCTGGGGCTCGACCATTGTTCTTGGCTGACTTCAGTAACTCCCCAATCGTTTTTCGGTAGCAAGAATTCCGCAGGTGGTCGGCGCTAACGTACGGCCCGACAGCAAACGTAAGGACCAACGTGAACCAAATGTTGAGATCAACGCGTATTCCCGCTGGACGGCAGGGCTGCCGAGGTGCAAAATCCCGGTTCGTGAGACGACTCATCGTGGGGTCAGCAACCACTCTGCTGGTGTCCGGCGGTTTGGGGTGGGCCAGTTTGGGGCTGGCCCCAGGTACCGCCCATGCCGGGGCCTATCACTGGTGCCCAGGGGACCCCCCGCCGCAGGTCCCACTGCCGGATGGCCACGGCGGCTTTAAACTGGGTCCCGTCAACCCAGATTGGGACACGACTGTCTGCCACGACTACGTCGGCAGGAACGGCCAGGTTGCGGAAGGAATTCCTTGTTCGCTCCCCCAGTTTCAGTGGTTTCAGTGTCCGCCTGGCACAACCCCTAACCCGCTCATGCCGCTCATCCCGAATAAATAGTTGATCCAGGCTGTGCGAGGGTCCCGCGGCCCACGCTGTGGGCAGGAAGGCTCGACACGATCACGATCGCTTTCGTCGCGCGCCCGAACTTGACGCGCTTGTGGCACCAGTCGTGGCACACACTCAAGTCTCAACCTATCGGCCCATCGGGATTCGGCAAGCGTTCCCCCGGCACCACGTATGGCAGGGGTACATGTCATTGCACGCGGGATTGGGCCTGGCCTGGGCGGCGCCCGTGGCCGGCCCCAAACCACAAAATTGACTCGCGGTGGGCCGCCCCGCGTTCTACCCGGCCAGCGCCGCCCGGATGCACACGGTGACGTACGGCAGCGCCAAGCCGGCCGAATTCGCCAGCGCCGGATGGGTGGCCAGCAACTCACGCACCTGATCAAGCGTTCTGCTGCGGACCTCCGTCGGCGAGGTGATGCAGTAACTGCGGGACGCCACCAGGTCGATCAAGGCTTGCGGCGTAAGGTAATTCGTCCACTCGATCTGATGGCGCTCCGGGTCGGTGAACGACGCGGACAGCGTTACGTCGAAGCGGCCCCGGTCGCCATCGGAGCCGATGATGTCGCCCAGCTCGCGCACCCAGCCCAGCCGCTCGTCTCGGGTGTTCCACACCAGACCGAGCCGCCCTCCCGGCCGCAGCACGCGGGCCACCTCCGGAATCGCTCGCTCGGGATCCACCCAGTGCCACGCCTGGGCCACCAGCACGGCGTCAACGCTGTTGTCTTCCAACGGAATCTCTTCCGCCGTGCCGAGCAGCGCACGGGTTTCCGGCAGTGAGGTGCGCAGCACTTCCAGCATGCCGGGAATCGGGTCGACGGCCACCACATCCAGGCCGCGTTCCACCAGCCGGGTGGTCAATTTGCCGGTGCCCGCCCCCAAGTCGAGCACGCGGCGCGCGCCGCGCGGCAAGAGCCAGTCGATCGCCTCCGGCGGATAGGAGGGGCGGCCACGCTCGTAGGCAGCAGCCGCTGAGCCGAACGAGAGGGAGCGGTCGTGCCTCGAGCGGGTCACCGTCGACACGCGCCTTCGCCGTCGGCTGAGTGGGCCAAGTCGAGTGTCTTGCGGATCAACTCGCCGACCGCCTCGGATTCCACGAGAAAGCCGTCGTGCCCGCAGATGGAGTCGACGACGTGGAGGTCGGTGCAGCCCGGCAGCAGCTCTGCCAGCTCCTCCTGCAGGCGCAACGGGTAGAGCCGGTCGGAGGTGATGCCGCCGACCACAACCGGCACCGGGCACCCGCGCAGGGCGTTGTCGACCCCGCCGCGCCCGCGGCCGACGTCGTAGCTGCTCAGCGCCTCGGTGAGGACGACATAGCTGCCGGCGTCGAAGCGGGCCAGCAGCTTGTCGCCCTGGTGCTCGAGGTAGCTCTGCACGGCGTAGCGGCCGCCGGTCGCCGGATCCTCGTCGCCCTGGTTCTCGTTGGCGAACCGGGTGTCGAGCTCGACCTCACCGCGGTAGGTCAGGTGGGCGAAGCGGCGGGCGATCGTCAGCCCCGCATCGGGTTTGCGCCCGGTGTCGTGGTAATCGCCGCCCTGCCAGTTGGGATCGGCCTTGATCGCCGCGATCTGCGTGGTCTGGGTTCCGATCTGGTCGCCGGTGGCGCGCGCGCCGACCGCCAGCAGCAGCCCGGCCCGGACCGTGTCGGGGTGGCCGACGATCCATTCCAAAGCCCTTGCGCCGCCCATGGATCCGCCGACGACGGCAGCCACCTCGTCGATACCCAGGGCGGTCAGCGCGACGACGTCCGCCCGCACCTGGTCGCGGACCGAAATCAGCGGAAACCTTGAGCCCCAAGGCTTTCCATCCCGGGCGAGCGAGCTGGGGCCGGTGGAGCCACGGCAGCCGCCGAGCACGTTGGTGGCCACCGCGCACCAGCGGTTGGTGTCGATCGGCGCGCCCGGACCGGCCACCCCGTCCCACCAGCCGGGCGTGGGATGCCCGGGGCCGGCGGGCCCGGTGATGTGCGAATCACCGGTGAGGGCGTGCAGCACCACCACCACGTTGTCACGCGAGGGTGACAGTTCACCCCAGCGCTGTACCGCGATGCAGACATCGTCGATCACCGCACCGCTTTCGGTGGTCAGCGAGCCGATGTGGACAAAGCCGACTTCGCCCTCGGCGGGCAGCGTCTGCGTCGGGACGTCGGAGATCGTCATGTCAGAGCCCCTCAGAAAGCCGCCACGGCCTGCGGGTCGCCCGTGGCCCCCGCCGCTTCGGCCCCGAATTTCCGCGCCGCGGCGAAGCCGAGCTCGAGGTCGGCCAGGATGTCGTCGATGCCTTCGATGCCGACGGCCAGCCGCACCAGGCCGGGGCTGACGCCGGTGGTCAGCTGCTCCTCGGGCGACAGCTGGGCGTGGGTGGTCGACGCCGGGTGAATCACCAGCGAGCGCACGTCGCCGATGTTGGCGACGTGGCTGTGCAGCTTCAGCGCATTGACGAACGCCTTGCCGGCCTCAACACCGCCGGCCAGCTCGAACGCCAACACGGCTCCGGCTCCCTTGGGCGCCAGCTTCTTCGCCCGCTCGTACCATGGCGAGCTGGGCAGTCCCGCATAGTTCACGGACACCACGCCGTCGTGGCCGGCCAAGAACTCGGCGACCCGTTGCGCGTTGGCGACGTGGCGCTCGATGCGCAGACTCAGCGTTTCCAGGCCTTGGGCCACCAGGAACGCGTTGAACGGCGAAGCGGCCGAACCGAGGTCGCGCAGCAGTTGCACCCGCGCCTTGAGCGCGTACGCCGGCGGCCCCAGCTCGGCGAACACCACGCCGTGGTAGCTGGGGTCGGGTGTGGTGAACCCGGGGAAGCGGCCCTGCGTCCAGTCGAAGGTGCCGCCATCGACGATGACGCCCGCGATCGCGGCGCCGTGGCCGCCCAGGTACTTGGTGGCCGAGTGCACCACGATGTCGGCGCCCTGGGTGAACGGCTGGATCAGGTAAGGGGTAGCGATGGTGTTGTCGACGATCAGCGGCACGCCGTTGGCGTGGGCAACCCCGGCGACCCCGGGGGTGTCCAGTACGTCGATCTGCGGGTTGGAAATGGTCTCGGCGAAGAACGCCTTGGTGTTCGGCCGGACGGCGGCCTGCCACGAATCCAGATCGTCGGGATCCTCGACGAAGCTGACGTCGATGCCGAGCTTCGGCAGCGAATAGTGGAACAGGTTATAAGTGCCGCCGTAGAGCCGCGGGCTCGAGACAATGTGATCGCCGGCACTCGCGACGTTCAATATGGCGAATGTCTCAGCGGCCTGCCCCGAGGACAGGAACAGCGCGGCCACCCCGCCCTCCAGCGCCGCGATGCGTTGCTCGACGACATCGGTGGTCGGGTTGCCGATCCGCGTGTAGATGTTGCCCGGAACCTCGAGCCCGAACAGTGCGGCGGCGTGTGTGGTGTCGTCGAAGGTGTAGGACGTGGTCTGGTAGATCGGCAGGGCGCGGGCGTTGGTCGCGGAGTCGGGACTCTGGCCGGCGTGGACCTGCTTCGTTTCGAACGACCAATGCGCGGTCGGATCGGTCTCGGTGCTGTTTTCGGTGCTCACGTGCGGTGCTTTCTGCTAGGTATGAACTAGGGGTGATTTGGGTATCGGGGCGCTCGCGGCCACCCGGAACGCCATCGGCGATGGCGTCAACGGGTGGCTCGGCGGCTAGCACCGGCACACGATGAGACGCGACTGAGCTGCTTGGATGCACATCACGTTTCCCTGTCTACTCAGGGGCCCGTCATGGCGGACCCGCGCTTGCCGGATAGCCGGTTGGGGCTACTCAACCTGGTCATCACCCGGGGCACCCCACCGCGGTTGGAGGGTTGCCGGCCAGCAAGCCGGGGCTTGTCGCTGGCGCTCATGACCGATGTGAAGCCTATCGCATCGCAGCGAGTCCTTGCCAATCCGAGCCAACTCCGGCGCTCCACACCCCCCTTCAGCACCCTTAGGCAGGGTGAAGGCTCCTTGTAGGCTTGCCTGACGAGCAACCGCTCGCCCAGGCTCCCGATGGCTGGAGGATTCGGACGCAGATGTCCAACGACGGCAAGATCAAAGTCAAAGGCCCGGTAGTAGAGCTCGACGGCGACGAGATGACCCGCGTCATCTGGAAGCTCATCAAGGACATGCTGATCCTGCCGCATCTCGACATCAACTTGGACTACTACGACCTGGGCATCGAGCACCGCGACCGCACCGACGACCAGGTGACGATCGACGCGGCCTACGCCATCAAGAAGCACGGCGTGGGCGTCAAATGCGCGACCATCACCCCCGACGAGGCCCGCGTCCAGGAATTCAACCTGAAGAAGATGTGGCTGTCGTCCAACGGGACCATCCGTAACATCCTGGGCGGCACCATTTTCCGCGAGCCGATCGTGATCTCGAACGTGCCGCGCCTGGTTCCGGGCTGGACCAAGCCAATTGTCATCGGCCGTCACGCTTTTGGTGACCAGTACCGGGCGACGAACTTCAAGGTCGACCAGCCGGGAACCGTCACGTTGACGTTCACCCCCGCCGACGGCAGCGAGCCGATGGTGCACGAGGTGGTGTCCATCCCCGAGGACGGCGGCGTGGTGATGGGGATGTACAACTTCAAGGACTCCATCCGGGATTTCGCGCGCGCCTCGTTCGCCTACGGCCTCAACGCCAGATGGCCGGTGTATCTGTCCACCAAGAACACCATCCTCAAGGCCTACGACGGCATGTTCAAGGACGAGTTCCAGCTCATCTACGAAGAGGAATTCAAGGACAAGTTCGAGGCCGAGGGGCTGACTTACGAGCACCGGCTGATCGACGACATGGTCGCGGCCTGCCTGAAGTGGGAGGGCGGCTACGTCTGGGCCTGCAAGAACTACGACGGTGACGTGCAGTCCGACACCGTCGCGCAGGGCTACGGCTCACTGGGCCTGATGACGTCGGTGCTGATGACGGCCGACGGGAAGACCGTCGAGGCCGAGGCCGCGCACGGCACCGTCACCCGGCATTTCCGGCAGTACCAGGCCGGCAAACCGACGTCGACCAACCCGATCGCCTCGATCTTCGCCTGGACCCGCGGACTTCAGCACCGCGGCAAGCTCGATGACACCCCGGAGGTGATCGAGTTCGCCCAGAAGCTGGAGGAAGTCGTCATCTCCACGGTCGAGGGCGGGAAGATGACCAAGGACCTGGCGATCCTCATCGGTCCCGACCAGGAATGGCAGAACAGCGAGGAGTTCCTCAATTCGATCGCCGAGAACCTGGAGAAGGCTTTAGCTGGCTAGGGGCTGGCTAGCCGGCCGGCTGCTGGCGGCCCGGGGACGGGCAGCATTCCTCGATAAAGCCGGTGATCACCTCGGTGATGCGTCCCGGCGCCTCGAACATCGGAACGTGCCCCACGCCGTCGAGCTTGGTGACCTGGTGGTTTTCGTCCGGCAGGTGCTTGGTGAAATGCCGGCTGAACCTGGGTGCGGGGATGATCCGATCCTTTTCGCAGATCACCAGGTGCGCGGGAACGGAGTTTTGTGCGAGCTCCCGCAGGCCGTGCAGCAGCGTCGCCTTGACCAGCAGCTGGAAGTAGGCGGGGCAGTGCGCGACGTCGTCGATGATGGCGCTGAGCTCTCGCTCGCTGACCCCATCGGGCGATGCGCTGATCGCGTAGGTGGCCAACCGGCGACTGAACGGCAGGTGCAACACGCGCGCCCGGAACGCCCAGGCGAGCACCAACAGCGGGATACCGAGGATGAACTTGGCGATCACCTCGAACTTGGCCGGCGTCCAGCGCGTCCAGCCGCCGGCCGGGGCGATGCCGGTGACGCTGCGCGCCCGCCCGCGCCGCTCCAGCTCGAAGGCGACCCAGCCGCCCAGCGAGTTGCCGACGATGTGGGCGGTTTTCCAGCCCAGTTCGTCCATCTGGCGCTCCACGTGGTCGGCGAGCACCGCCGACGACAGGAACCAGGTGCCGGCGGACGGCCCGCCGTTGTGGCCGGCCATCGTCGGGGCGAACACCTCGTAGCGGCCGGTATCGGCCAGCTGCTGGGCCACCTCCTCCCACACCGCCTGCGACAGCAGGAACGGATGCAGCAGCAGGATCGGCTCTCCGGAGCCAAGGTGGATCGGTGGACGAGGCGTCATATTGCCGACACTAAAGGCGGTACCGCCGGTACCGCAAGCAACGGGCGGTCTTGGAACAGCCCGGCGGCCCCGCGTGAAAAGATCGGTGCATCATGAGCACGACTACCGGATCCAGCCGGATTTTCTCCGGCGTGCAGCCCACTTCCGACTCGCTTCACCTCGGTAACGCCCTGGGCGCCATCAACCAGTGGGTCGCGCTGCAAGACGACCACGAAGCGTTCTTCTGCATCGTCGACCTGCACGCAATCACCGTCCCGCAGGATCCCGAGGCGCTGCGACGCCGGACACTGGTCACCGCCGCCCAGTACGTGGCGCTGGGTATCGACCCCGGCCGCAGCACCGTCTTCGTGCAAAGCCACGTGCCCGCGCACACGCAGCTGGCGTGGGTCCTGGGGTGCTTCACCGGTTTCGGGCAGGCATCGCGAATGACGCAGTTCAAAGACAAGTCGACGCGCCAGGGCAGCGATGCGACGACGGTCGGCCTGTTTACCTATCCGGTGTTGCAGGCCGCCGACGTGCTGGCCTACGACAGCGATCTGGTGCCCGTGGGTGAGGACCAGCGCCAGCACCTCGAGCTGGCGCGCGACATCGCGCAGCGGTTCAACAGCCGCTTCCCCGACACCTTCGTGGTTCCCGACGTGCTCATTCCCAAGGTCACCGCCAAGATCTACGACCTGCAAGATCCGACGTCGAAGATGAGCAAGTCGGCGGCCACCGATGCCGGGTTGGTCAACCTGCTCGACGATCCGGCGTTGTCCGCCAAGAAGATTCGCTCCGCCGTGACCGACAGCGAGCGCGAGATCCGTTACGACACCGAGGCCAAGCCCGGCGTGTCGAACCTGCTGACCATCCAGTCGGCGGTCACCGGGGTCGGCATCGACAAGCTCGTCGAGGACTACGCCGGGCGCGGCTACGGCGATCTGAAGAAGGACACCGCCGAGGCCGTCGTCGAGTTCGTGAGCCCGATCAAGGCGCGTGTCGACGAATTGATGACGGATCGCACCGAATTGGAGTCGGTGCTGGCGAGCGGGGCGCAGCGCGCCGATGAGGTGGCGAGCAAAACCGTTCAGCGGGTCTACGATCGGTTAGGGTTCCTTCCGCTGCGGGAATAGGTTTCACCATGAGCGAGCCGGCCAAGCCAGGCATCCTTGATCGGCTGCGGGCCCGGTTGGGATGGTTCGACCATGTCATGCGCGGCTATCAGCGCTTCGACGAGCGCAACGGTGGTTTCTTCGCCGCCGGCCTCACGTATTACACGATCTTTGCGTTATTCCCGTTGCTCATGGTGGGTTTCGCGGCGTTCGGATTCTTGCTGTCGCGCCGGCCCGAGCTGCTGCACACGATCGACGACCACGTCCGGTCCTCGGTGTCCGGCGCCCTTTCGCAACAGCTGCTGGACTTGATGAACTCGGCGATCGAGGCGCGGACCTCGGTCGGCATCATCGGCCTGGCCACGGCGGCCTGGGCGGGTCTGGGCTGGATATCCCATCTACGGGCGGCGGTCACCCAGATGTGGTGGGATCAGCGCATCGATTCTCCCGGCTTTGTGCGCAACAAGCTTTCGGACCTGGTGGCGATGCTGGGGACGTTCGCGGTGATGTTGGCCACGGTCGCGCTCAGCACGCTGGGCCACGAGGCACCGATGGCTGCGGTGCTGAGATGGCTTGGAATACCCGAGTTTTCGGTATTTGACTGGCTGTTTCAGCTCTTTTCGATAGCGATATCGGTGTTTGTGGCGTGGCTGCTGTTCACCTGGATGATCGCCCGGCTGCCGCGCGAGAAGGTCAACCTGGTCGACTCGATGCGGGCGGGGCTGCTGGCGGCGACCGGCTTCGAACTGTTCAAGCAGGTGGCGTCGCTCTATTTGAGGGTGGTGCTGCGCAGCCCTGCGGGCGCCGCGTTCGGGCCGGTGTTGGGCCTGATGGTGTTCGCCTACATCACCGCATACCTGGTCCTGTTCGCCACCGCCTGGGCCGCCACCGCGTCCGACGATCCGCGCGCCAAGCTCGTCGAGCCTCCACCGCCGGCGATCATCGCGCCGCGGGTGCAGCTGGACGAGGGGCTCAGCACGCGTCAGACGCTGACCGCGGTAGCGGCGGGAGCCGTTGGCGCGCTGGCCTTCTCGCGACTGGCTCGTTGGCGGCGTTAGCCGTCTGGGCCCGGTCGGCTACCCGTTCGCCAGCCACTCGCCGTGGGCCATGATGGCGGTAGGCCGCAAATCGCCTTCCAGCACAACAAGGTTGGCGTGATATCCCACGCACAGGGCGCCCACGCGTTCGAGCCCGAGGGCTCGCGCCGGCGTCGCCGCCGTCATCTGCACCGCGCCGACCAGTGCGGCGTCGGGGTCGGCGCCGAGGCACGCCAAGGTGCGGAAGACCCGATCCATGGTGGCGGTGCTGCCGGCGATCGTCGACGTTCCGCGTACCCGCGCCACACCCGATGCGACGTCGATCGGCACTGCGCCAAGGCGAAACGCCCCGTCGGCGCGGCCGGCCGCGGCCAGGGCGTCGGTGATCACGGCGACCCGATCGGGCCCGACGGCCTGTATCACCGCGCGCACGACCTCGGGGTGCACGTGCACGCCGTCGGCGATGAGTTCGACGGTCACACCCGGGTCCCGCAGCAACGCCAGCGCCGGTCCGGGCTCGCGGTGGTGCAACGGGGGCATCGCGTTGAACAGGTGGGTGCCGACCGTGGCGCCCGCAGCGATGGCCTGTCTGGTCTGCTCGTAGGTCGCGTCGGTATGTCCAACGGCCACAACGACACCCGCGTCCCGAAAACGCCGAATCGCCGCCTCCGCTCCCGGCAATTCGGGCGCCAGCGTGACCATCCGGATCGCGCCGTCGCCTGCGGCGAGCACGGCGTCGATCTCGCCGGGGTCCGGGTCGCGCATCCGGGCGGGGTCGTGCGCTCCGCAGCGTTCCGGGCTCAGCCACGGCCCCTCCAGGTGGACGCCCGCGATCGTGCCCCGTTGGCTGGCCGCGGCGAGGGCGCGCACGCCTTCGATCAGCTCCGCCGGCGAGCTGGTGACCAGACTCGCGAGCGTCGTGGTGGTGCCGTGCCGGAGGTGAAATTCCGCTGCCGCGCTGATGCCGTCGGTGTCGGTGTACGAGGCCCCGCCGCCGCCGTGCACATGCATGTCGATAAAGCCCGGCACGACAGTGCAATCGGGGAAGTCGTCGTCGGCGGGCCGGGGCGGGGGGCCGGATCCACACGCGAGGATTCGTTCACCGGACGTCTCCAGCCATCCCGGCCGGCCGACCTGACCGTCGAGGACCATGGTGCCCGCGGAGATCAGTCCCACCGGCCACCGTTTTCCCAGAAGTGCCTGATGTCCTCGAGTTGGCGCCCCTTGGTCTCCGGCGCGTACCGGTAGACGAAGCCGAAGGCGACCAGCGCGAGAACCGCGAACACCGCGAAAGTCCCTGCGCCGCCCAATGAATGCAGCATGGTGAGAAAGACGGCGGCGACGATCGCGTTGGCCACCAGGTTGGACGTGAGCATCGTGCTCGAGCCGATCGACCGTAGCCGGGTTGGGAAGCTTTCGCTCGCGTAGACCCAGCCCAGGGAGCCGAAACCCATGGTGTAGCCGATGATGAACAGCAGCACACCGGCGAACCCGAGAATCAGTGCCCCGGAATTCGAGCCGCCGAGATGACCCTGGGCGAACACGGCCAGCAGGACGACGTCGGCGACGATCATCATCGCGATGCCGGACAACAGGATTGGGCGACGGCCCAGCCGGTCGACAAGGAGCAGCGCGGTGCACACGGCCGCCAAACCCGCGACCTGAACCAGCGCCGGCAGAGCCAGCAGCGCGAAATTGCCGGTGAAGCCCATGGCTTCGAATATCCGGGGGCTGTAGTAGATAATCGCGTTGATGCCGGTGATCTGGATCAGGAAGCCGAGCACGATCACAAAAACGGTGGCCCGTGAATACGGTCGTCTCAGCATCTCGGAGAAGCCGCCGCTACCTTCGCTCAAAGCGCGGCCGATCTCGGCAACCTCTTCGTCGACGTTCGCGTTGGGCTCCACGCGCAGCAGCGCCCGGCGGGCGTCGTCGACCCGCCCTTTGAGCAGGTACCACCGAGCGGTATCGGGCATCCGAATCAACAAGGGCAGCAGGAGCATTGCCGGCACGGCGGCCAGCCCTAGCATCCACCGCCAGCTGTGGGTACCCGCCAACAGGTAACCGGTGAGGTAGCCGACGATGAGTCCGCTGACGATCGCCAGTTGATAGGCCGTCAGCAGCGAGCCGCGCACCGCTGCCGGGGCCGATTCCGCTATATATACCGGGACGACCACCACCGTCACGCCGATCGTCAGACCAAGCAGCAGTCGCGCCACCAGCAGCATCGGCAGCGAAACCGAGAGCGCACCCAACAGCGCGAACATCGCGTAAGCGACGAGGACCAGTACCACCGATTTTTTTCGCCCGATCGCGTTGGCGAGCACGCCGGCACCGAGTGCTCCGGCGATCTGGCCGATCACCACCATCGTCGTCAGCAGTTCTTGTTGGCGTGTCGTGAGTCCGAAGTCCTCGGTGACGAACAGCTGAGCGCCGGCGATGATGGACAGGTCGTAACCGTAGATGAGGCCGACGCTGGCCGCGGTGAGCCCGGCCACCAGGCCCCGCCGCGAGACGCGCGGCGACTCACCGGCGGTCAGCTGACCGGTACCGGGACGCGGGCGTTGCACACCTCAGAGACGGTGCCACAGCGAAATTCGGCGGTCAACGGCGTTCAGCGGTGTAGGGGTCGGCGATTCATCGAGCGTGCCACCATGATCAACGCGAACACGACGATGGTGCCGATCACGGCCACGCCGACCCGCACCGGCAGCGCGTCCGCCGACGGTATGAGCCCGGCCGCCTGGGGGCCGGCGCCTTGCCGGTCGGCGGCGTCATGCCGGGTGGGCAGCAGCGCGGGGTCGGGTTCGATCAGCGTGCCGACCTGCGTGCCCTGCGGCGTGCTGAACCCGTAGTCCAGCAGGTGCGCCGCCTGTTCCCACGGGGCGATCGGCTGCCGCGTCCCGTGCAGCAACACCGCCATCAGCCGTCGTCCGTTGTGGTTCGCCGCGCCCACGAAGGTCTGACCGGCGTCGTCGGTGTAGCCGGTCTTGCCGCCCAGCGCGCCGGGATACTTGTAGAGCAGCTGGTTGTCGTTTTCCAGCTCGTAGCCCGGATGGTCGCCGTGGCCGGGGAAGTCGAAGGTCCGCGTCGCGACGATGTCGGCGAAGGTGGGGTTCTGCCAGGCGTAGCGGTAGAACAAGCCGATGTCGTAGGCCGACGTGCTCATGCCGGGTCCGTCCAGCCCGGACGGCGTCACGACCCGGGTGTCGCGGCCGCCGAGCTTGGCGGCGAGCACGTTGATCTTCTCCAGCGCTTGCTGCATGCCGCCGAGCTGCATGGCCAACGCGTGGGCGGCGTCGTTGCCGGAGTGCATCAGCAGGCCGTGCAGCAGTTGGTTGACGGTGAACACCCCGCCGTCCTCGACGCCGACCTTGGTGCCCTCGGCGGCCGCGTCGTCGGCGGTTCCTTCGACGGATTTGTTGAGCGGCAAGGCGTTGATGGATGCCATCGCGACCAGCACCTTGATGATGCTGGCGGGGCGGTGACGCCCGTGCGGGTCCTTGGTGGCGATGACGGCGCCGCTGTCCAGGTCGGCCACCAGCCATGCCTCGGCGGACACGTCGCCCGGCAGCGGCGGCGTACCGGGTGCCGCGACGATGCCGCAGCCGGCCAGCGCCTCGCCGCCGACCGGCTTGGGGGGCACCGCCAGCGGGATCGGCGGGTCGCCGGCGGTCGGGACCTCCGACGAATCCACCGCGGGCGGGGTGTTCACCTGGTAGGGGCAGTTCGCGGGTCCCGCGTTGGGACCGGCACCGGGCTCGGCCCTGGCAATTGGCACAGCCGTCGGCACAGCGAGCGCCACCGGCGCGGCGATCACGAAAACGGCCGCTGCCAGGCACGATGCGGGGCTGAGAAATTTCATTGAGACCTCATTGCTTGAGCAGACTAGGCGATCGGAGCCCCGATTCCAGGGAGCCGCGCTGTGACTGGTGGGACAGAAGTTACGAGTTCTGCCATGACGCGCGGCGACGCGGGCGAGCCACTACGCTGGCATGCGGTCAGCGCGACGGCAAACGATTGCGCACCGAGTCCAAAGGGTTTCCCATTCAAACGCAATTTTGGTCGAAGTGGCGGCGCGACCGCGATGACTCCGCTCCGCGATCGCTGGAACAGTTGCTCAAGCAGGTCGAGAAGGGGACCCAGGTCCGGCGCCCGGGGGTTGATCGCGTCTTGACCGAGCTGAAGCTGCATCGCGACACCACGCCCGATGCCGACCTGCGGTCCGCGCTCACCTGGCTTTGCAACGCCCAATCACGAATCGCGAGCAACCCGACGGCGGCGCATTCTCGGGAGGTGTTGATAGCCGCCGACGCGGTCAGGCAGATCCTCGCTAGAGCCGCCGAGACTCCTCGTTGAGCACGTTGCGCACGGTGGCTTCGATGGTGTCGAACTCGGCTTGGCCGCTGATCAGCGGCGGCGCCAGCTGAATGACGGAATCGCCGCGGTCGTCGGTGCGGCAGTACAGCCCTGCCTCGAAGAGCGCCGCAGAAACCCGGGGCAGCAGCGACGCGCGTTCCTCGTCGCTGAAGGTCCGCTTGGTCGCTTTGTCCTTGACCAGTTCGACGCCGTAGAAGTACCCCTCGCCGCGCACGTCGCCGACGATGGGCAGGTCGTACAGCTTTTCCAGGGTGGCGCGGAAATTCGGCGCGTGGCGTTTGACGCGATCGTTGAGGCCCTCGCGCTCGAAGATGTCGAGGTTGGCCAACGCCACCGCGGCCGACACCGGGTGGCCGCCGAACGTATAGCCGTGCGGGAACATGGTTTTGCCGTCGTCGAACGGCTCGAACAACCGCTCGCTGGCGATCATCGCGCCGAGCGGTGAGTAGCCCGACGTCAGGCCCTTGGCGCAGGTGATCATGTCGGGCACGTAGCCGAAGTCGTCACACGCGAACATCGACCCGATCCGCCCGAAGGCGCAGATCACCTCGTCGGAGACCAGCAGCACGTCGTACTCGTCGCAGATCTGGCGTACCCGCTCGAAATAGCCTGGGGGAGGGGGGATCGAGCCACCGGCGTTCTGCACCGGTTCCAAGAAGACCGCGGCGACGGTCTGGGGTCCCTCGAACTCGATCGCCTCGGCGATCCGGTCGGCGGCCCACTGCCCGAAGGCTTTGGGGTCGGTGTGAAACGGTTCGGGCGCGCGGTAGAAGTTCGTGTTGGGCACCCGGAAGCCGCCGGGCGTCACCGGTTCGAACGGCGCCTTGTACAACGGCAGCCCGGTGATCGCCAGCGCGCCCTGCGTGGTGCCGTGGTAGGCGATCGATCGCGAAATCACCTTGTGCTTGCCGGGTTTGCCGGTGAGCTTGAAGTACTGCTTGGCCACCTTCCATGCGGTCTCGACGGCCTCGGTGCCGCCGGTGGTGAAGAAGACCCGGTTCAGGTCGCCCGGGGCGTAGCGCGCGATGCGCTCGGCGAGCTCGATCGCGGTCGGGGTGGCATACCCCCACAGGGGGAAGTACGCCAGCTTGCCGGCCTGCCGGGCGGCGACCTCGGCGAGCTCGGTGCGGCCGTGGCCGACCTGCACGGTGAACAGCCCGGACAGCCCGTCGAGGTAGCTCTTGCCGCGGTCGTCGAAGATGGTGACACCCTCGCCGCGGGTGATGACCGGCGGTGCGATGCCCGGGCCGTGCCGGGCGAAGTGCAGCCAAAGATGCTGTGTCATTGGGCTCATTGTGCCCGCTGAGCGTAGCGCTAGGCTCGCGATATGACCTCAGCGCAGCAGGTCAGCGAATTTGAGTCCCTGCGGCCGCATCTCATGTCGGTCGCCTACCGGCTGACCGGCACCGTGGCCGATGCCGAGGACATCGTTCAGGATGCCTGGCTGCGCTGGCACAGGGCGGCGCAAGGCCGCAAAGACGTTGTCGACTTGCGGGCCTGGTTGACCACGGTGGTGAGCCGGCTGGGCCTGGATCGGTTGCGGTCGGCCGCGCATCGTCGCGAGACCTACACCGGCAACTGGCTGCCCGAACCGGTGGTGACCGGTTTTGACGATGCGGATCCGCTGTCCGCCGTGGTGGCCAACGAGGACGCCCGGTTCGCGGCGATGGTGGTGCTGGAGCGCCTGTCGCCCGATCAGCGGGTCGCGTTCGTGCTGCACGACGGATTCGCCGTGCCCTTCGCAGAAGTGGCCGAGGTGCTGGGGACGAACGAGGCCGCCGCCCGGCAGATGGCGTCGCGGGCCCGCAAGGCCGTGGCCGCGCAGCCGCCGCCCGAACCGGATCCCTCGCACAACGAGGTGGTCGGCCGGTTGATGGCGGCCATGGCCTCCGGCGATGTGGGGGCCGTGGTGGCGCTGCTGCATCCGGACGTGACCTTCACCGGCGATTCAAACGGCAAGGCGCCCACGGCGGTCCACGTCATCCAGGGGGCCGACAAGGTGGCCCGGTTCATCTTCGGTCTGGCCCGCCGTTACGGCTCGGCGTTCTTCTCGGCGAATCAGCTGGGGCTGGTCAACGGCGAACTGGGCGCCTACACGGCGGGCGGCCCCGGCGATGACGGGCACTGGGAAATGCGGCCCCGGATTCTGGCGATGACGGTGCGAGACGGAAAGGTCTGCGCCCTATGGGATATCGCCAACCCGGACAAGTTCACCGGCTCCCCACTACGTGACCTCTGATTCTCGACACCGAGATCGACGCTAGCGTCACGCCTACTCGACCTTTTGCACGCTGCAGTCGATTTCGGTGACTATGGCCGGCCCGGCGCTCTAGGTGGCAAGAGCCGCGCCCGTGGTCGCAACGGCGAGGCCGATTCGCAGCGCGCCGGCGGCCTCGGCGGCGGCTTCGGCGAACCGACCTCCGAGGCCGACAAAGTTGAGATATGCGTGTGGCAGGTCGGACTGGCGGCTCAGGACTATCGGGACCCCGCCGGCCCGCAGTTTGTCCGCGTAGGCCACGCCATCGTCGCGGATCGGATCGAAACCGGCACTGCCGATATAGGCGGGTGGGGCGTCGGTGACGTCGCCGTGCAGCGGTGACAGTCGTGGATCGCTCAGGTCGGTCCCCGGGCGTATGTAGTTGGCCATCACCCATCGGAGGTTCCGGTCGGTGAAGATGGAGCCCCGGGCGAACAGGTCGTGCGACGGCCGGCGCGCGCTGAAGTCCGTCGGGGGATACATCAGCAGCTGAAACGCCGGGACGGCGCCGCCCCGGCGCACCGCCTGTTGCGCGGTCACGGCCGCCAGATTCCCTCCGGCGCTGTCGCCCCCGACCGCGATGCGGTCGGGATCCGCGCCCACGTCTGCGGCGTGATGGTGCGCATATTCGAACGCGGTGATCGCGTCCTCCACGGGGGCGGGGAACGGGTGCTCGGGCGCGCGTCGGTACTCGACCGACAGCACGCGCACGCCGGCGTGACTTGCCAGGTAACGGGCGACCGGGTCGTGGCTTATTCGTGAGCCCACCGTGAAGCCGCCGCCGTGGAAATACACCAGCAGCCCCGAGGGCGCGGGCAGGTCTGCGGGGGTGTACAGGGTGGCCGGGATGTCGCCGTGCTCGGCGGGGACACCGACCTCACGCGTGGCGAGCGTTATGGGCGATGCGTACCCGATGACCCGCGGCAGCCCGTCATATCGCGCCCGGGCCTTTTCCACGGGGCCGGCGAAAACATCGGAGCCCGAGGCGTTTTTGAGACGGATGGCGAGCTGTGCGTCGAGCGCTAGTTCCTGCCCGTCGATTCGCACCGGTGGTCCTGCCATCAGGCGCCGGACCGGCGCGGGCAATGCAAAGATGCCGTGTACCACGGCGGCCCGGGTGCGAATGCCTAGTGGTGCTGGCATGAGAGTTCCTCCTTGCTGGCGACGAATACTTTGACGTGGCCCAGAAGCCGTGACCGCAGGGTGACGCTCAGCCCGTGAGCGTGACATGAGAGGCATGTCTTCAAGCGTGAGCTAGCCCCGATGGGGGCGCTTGTATGGATCCGTCAGATCCGGGACCCGCGAACCGCCTGTGCGAAATAGCGCGGGGCCGCCCCGGTCATCTCCCAGCACACCTTGTTGGCGTGCGACCCGTCGGCAAACCCGGCCAGGTGCGCGGCATCGGTGACGGAGAGACCGTCCATGAGATGGCCCACGGCGGCCACCAGGCGCTCCCAGCGAATCGTGGCCGACAACGAGACGCCGGTCTGCTGTTTGCACAGCCGCCCGAGGTAATCGGGCGACAACGCTACGGCGTCGGCGACCGAAGCCACATCGACATGGTCCGGCACTCGGCTCGACACGACTTCCATCGCCTGCCGTAGCTGCGGGTGAACGGCGCGTGGTCCGCCAGAGTATCGGTCGTCCATCTTGCACAGCTCGTCGACGAGGAAATCCGCCGCGGCCTTCGGGCCGTTGGCGGCCAGCGACGCGGCCGTCGCCTCGGCGAGTGCCTCTCCGCCACCGACGATCCAGATGCCTTGCTGACCGCGGTTGCGGGCCAACGCATTCAGCGCGACGCCCTCGGGAGTCTGTAGACCGAAGTACAGCGTCAAGGGCGCGGATCTCGAATCCGATTGCACGGCGTGGCGTGCTCCGCTGGCGACCACAACGAGCCGGCACTCGTCGTGCGCATCGCCGTCGTGGGTAACCGTTAAGGAGCCCCGCCCTCCGACCGTCACCTGAACCGCGGGGTGATGATGGACGGCGAGATCAGCAAACCCGCCGCCGGCGATGAGCCGCCCCGGCCGCACATCCCAGACGTGCATGCCGCCACTCTAGCGCTGTCCTGCGCTGGGGTTTGTCTCGCTAGCCCATGGAATGCGGCATGCGTCACCGGAACTGAAGCCCTGTTCGGTGATGCCCAGCGCGGAGTTCATCCGCGCCCGCATGTTCTCCACCCCGATCTGATAGGTCAGCTCGAACACGCCGGCGTCGCCGAAGCGGGCTCGGAGATCGGCGACCTGCTCGTCGGTGACGGTGTGCGGGTCGGTGGTCATGGCGTCGGCGTAGGCGATGGCGGCGCGCTCGTCGTCGCTGAATGCCGTTGAGGTGGCGTAGTCATCGATGTCCTTCAGCCGCTCCATGTCGAGGCCGTCCAGGCGCTGCAGCATCGACCCGAAGTCGACACACCACGAGCAGCCGATCGCGCGCGCGGTCCAGAACACCGCGAGCTCGCGCACGCTGACCGGCAGCGTTTTCGACGCCCGGTCGATCATGGTCTCGTGCACGGCGCCGGCGATCATCAGTTTGCGATGATGTGCGGCCACGGCGAACGGTTCGGGAACCTGGCCGTAGCGCCGCTTGGCTATCCGGTACATGGCGCGCGTCAGCAGTCCGGCGCGCTTCGGTGGCAGGGGCTCGATGCGGGTTTTCTGTGTCATACCCATCAGACGGCATGGCGCGCGAAAGTGTGACGGGATATGCGCCGATCTGTGTGGGCGTCTTCGCGATAATTTGCCTCGTCGGCCGCGGTCGCCAACAATCCGCAGGATGTCAACTGTGGGCGAGCGCGCGGTCGGCCAGCGCCGCGAGTGCCGGTGCCAACAGCCGGGAGTATTCGAGCGTCAGGTGACCCGCGTCGACGTAGACCAGGGTGTTGCCGACGATGACCGGGCAGCGGTTCTTAGTGCAGAACAGTTCGGCGAGGTCGGCGTACTCTCCGCCGCCGGCTTTGACGGCGGCGGACTCAGCTGCGATGCCGGGTTGGTCGAACGCGAACCACATGGGCGGCGAGCAGGCCGTCGCGTCGTCGAGGTGCTCAGAAAGGCAGCCCGGCACCGATGTGTTCAGATGCGGGAGCGGCCCGAGCACCAGCACTTTGGCACCAGTTTCGCGCAGCTGACGCACCAGGCGGGTCAGGCCGTCGATCCACGCCGGGTCGTATGACGTGAAACCCGACAGGAAACCATTACTGTGGCTGGCAACGTACCCCCGAAATACGCTCAGCATGATCAGCCGCGGGTGCTCGGCGCGTAACCGGGCCATGATCTGACCGCGCCATTGCTCGCAGTGTTCAAGGGATTCAACCAGTCGACTGACGAAGCGGTTGGCGACGGGCAAGTCCATCATTGGGCAGGCCGCCTTGGCCATGGTTTCGATTCGCCAGGGCCGCTGCGCGCCGATCTGCTGGACCGCCGGAATCCACATCGAGGCATGCGAGTCGCCGATTACGGCCACCGTCGTCTTCGAGGCGGTATCACCCGTCGCGCACTCAGGCTGTCCGGCTTGGACGGGCAGGCGCAGGCAGCCGTTGAACATCATGGCCGGAAGTTCGGCTGCTGCATCGGCAAGCGACGGGTTCAGGTTCGACGGTACGTCTTTCACCTCGGCAGATGACGCGACCGCCGCTTGTACCTGCGCGAACACGTTCTGTACGGCCGCGTCGTAGGCCGCAACGTTGTCCCCCGTCGGCACGGGCGGAGGATTGATCGTCAGCGCCGCAGCCGCCGCGCCGTGCCCAACCGGGATGGGCATCGGTATCGAAGACACCCACATCAGCAACGCCACGCCCACACAGGCCGCTGCCGACGTGGCGAGACCGCCAACCGCCAGACTTTTCGCAGGAGACTTGCGCAGCGCAGCGGCGTATCGCAACGGGTTCTCGATGAAACGCAGTGTGAGCGCCCCCAGCCCGCCGGAGACGAGGACCGCCGCCACGAACTTGCCGACCAGCCCCAGCGGATGGCCCACCAATATCGGTGCAAACACCAGCACCGGCCAGTGCCACAGATACCACGAGTACGACAACCGTCCGATCGCCCGCATCGGCGACCATGCCAGGACGCGCCCGGCGCCCTGCGACGGCGTTGCACAGCCGGCGCCGAGCACCAGCGCTGTGCCCAGGATGGGCAACAGCGCGGCGGTGCCCGGATAGGGTATGTCCGGTGTGAAATAGATGCAGGCCAGCAGAACCATGGCCAGCCCGGCCCATCCCGTGATCACCGCAACTCGCGCCGGGAGTCGGCGCCATTGGTTGGCCGTGAGGGCCACCAAAGCGCCAACGGCCAACTGCCAGGCCCGCGTGGGCAGCGAAAAGTACGCCGCGAGGGGCATCACGTATGTGATCAGCAGCGACAGCGCGAACGACACAACCGCGATCAGCGTGACGAGCAGCAGGTAGGGGCTTTTCGACGGCGGCGCACCGCTCCTGGCGCGCCGACGCAAACGCCGGATGAGCCACGCCGTACCGACGATCATGGGCGGCCACAACAGATAGAACTGTTCCTCCACGCCCAAAGTCCAGTAGTGCTGGAACGGCGAGGGCACGCCGCCGGCGAAATAGTCGACCTGTTGGACGATGAACCAGAAGTTGGGGACGTACAACGCGCAAGCGATGGCGTCCTTCAAGGCGCTTTGGGCCTGCACCCCGGGTAGCAAGAGAGCCGCGGCGATCGCGGTGACGACGCCTATCGTGGCCGATACCGGCAGCAGTCGGCGGGCCCGTGCCCCATAGAATTTGCGCAGCCCGATGGTGCCGGTGGTGCTCACCTGGCGCCAGAGCTGACCCGTGATGACGAAGCCCGAGATTTCGAAGAATATGTCCGGGCCGACGAAGCCACCACTCACACCAGGCATGGAAATGTGAAAGCCGAGGATGGCCAACAGCGTGAGGCCGCGCAAGCCCTCGATATCGTCACGAAATCCGGTCTCTGCCGGGCGCTGGCCCTGCGCCCCTTCAACAGGCCTAACGCTTTCAATAGGCCTAACGCGGTCCCCCTGGCGCGTGATCACCCACTTATTAGACTTATTAAGTGGGCGCGGCGCTGCTGAATCGCGTTTTTGGTCGTGCTCGTCCATGTTGCATAGGTCGCCGGATTGGTGCGAGCTAGTCACCATCAACTGTGTTGACCGGCACGCTGGTGCTGCGGGAAATGCGCGTCAGCGCGAGAACATGATCGCGCGCTTGACCTCTTGGATCGCCTTCGTGACCTCGATGCCCCGCGGGCAGGATTCGGTGCAGTTGAACGTGGTCCGGCACCGCCATACGCCGTCGACCTCGTTGAGGATGTCGAGGCGTTCGGCGGCGGCCTCGTCGCGGCTGTCGAAGATGAAGCGGTGCGCGTTGACGATCGCCGCCGGCCCGTAGTAGCTGCCCTCGTGCCAGAACACCGGGCAGCTGGTGGTGCAGCACGCGCACAGGATGCACTTGGTGGTGTCGTCGTAGCGGGCGCGGTCGGTCGGGCTCTGGATGCGTTCCCGCGTCGGGGGGTTGCCGGTGGTGATCAGGTACGGCTTCACCGCCCGGTAGGCGTCGAAGAACGGCTCCATGTCGACCACCAGGTCCTTCTCCACGGGCAGCCCGCGGATAGGTTCTACCGTGATGGTGAGCGGCTTGCGCGGCTTCCCCTCCTTTTTGCGAGGCAGCAGATCGCGCATCAGCACCTTGCAGGCCAGCCGGTTGACGCCGTTGATGCGCATGGCGTCGGAGCCGCACACCCCGTGGGCGCAGGATCGCCGGAAGGTCAGCGTCCCGTCGAGGTAGCTCTTGATGTAGATCAGCAGGTTGAGCATCCGGTCGCTGGGCAGGCAGGGCACCCGAAAGCTTTGCCAGCCACCGGTTTCGGCGAAAGCTTCGGGCTGGTCGGGGTTGAACCGGGCGATCTTCACGGTCACCATCACCGCGCCGTCGGGGATCGGGGGCAAGGGCGGTTCCCCCTCGAGGTCAACGGCCATCAGTACTTCCGTTCCTTCGGTTCGTAGCGGGTCTGCACCACGGGCTTGAAGTCCAGCGCGATATCGCTCAGCAGATCGGTGCCCTGCTTGTAGGCCATGGTGTGGCGCATGTAGTTGACGTCGTCGCGATTCGGATAGTCCTCGCGGGCGTGGCCGCCACGGGACTCCTTGCGGTTCAGAGCGCCGACCACGGTGACCTCGGCCAGCTCCAGCAGGAAGCCCAGTTCGATGGCCTCAAGCAGGTCGCTATTGAACCGTTTTCCCTTGTCGTGCAAGGTGATTCGAGAATATCCTTCCTTCAAGGCGTGGATGTCGGTGAGCGCTTGCTTCAGTGTCTCCTCGGTGCGGAACACCGCGGCGTTGTTGTCCATCGACTGCTGCAGCGCGTTGCGGATGTCGGCGACGCGCTCGTTGCCGTTCTCGGACAGGATGTCGCCCACCCAACCGACGACCATCGCCGCCGGGTCCGGCGGCATGTCGACGAAGTCGTGCCCCCGCGCGTAACCGGCGGCGGCGATGCCGGCGCGGCGGCCGAAGACGTTGATGTCCAGCAGCGAGTTGGTGCCCAGCCGGTTGGCGCCGTGCACCGACACGCACGCGCACTCGCCGGCGGCGTACAGGCCCGGGACGGTGGAAGCGTTGTCCCGCAACACCTGTCCGGTGACGGTGGTCGGGATGCCGCCCATCACGTAATGACACGTCGGGTAGACCGGAACCAGCTCGTGCACCGGGTCCACGCCCAGGTAGGTGCGGGCGAACTCGGTGATGTCGGGCAGCTTGGCCTCGAGCACATCCTCGCCGAGGTGGCGGACGTCGATGTACACGTAGTCCTTGAGCGGGCCCGCGCCGCGGCCTTCCAGGACCTCCAGCACCATCGAGCGGGCGACGATGTCGCGGGGTGCCAGGTCGACGATCGTGGGGGCGTAGCGCTCCATGAAGCGCTCGCCCTCCCCGTTGAGCAGCCTTCCCCCCTCGCCGCGCACGGCTTCGGAGATCAAGATGCCCAGGCCGGCCAGGCCGGTGGGATGGAATTGGTGAAATTCCATGTCCTCCAACGGAAGTCCCTTGCAGAAGACGATGCCGATGCCGTCACCGGTGAGGGTGTGTGCGTTGGAAGTCGTCTTGTACATCCGGCCCGAACCGCCGGTGGCGATGACGACGGCCTTGGCGTGGAAGACGTGAATCTCGCCGGTGGCCAGTTCGTAGGCGACCACCCCGCTGGCCACCGGCCCGCTCGGGGTTTCGGTGAGCAACAGGTCCAGCGCGTAGAACTCGTTGAAGAACTGCACGTCGTGCTTGACGCAGTTCTGGTAAAGGGTCTGCAGGATCATGTGGCCGGTGCGGTCGGCGGCGTAGCACGCCCGGCGCACCGGGGCCTTGCCGTGGTCGCGCGTGTGCCCACCGAAGCGGCGCTGGTCGATCCGGCCCTCGGGGGTGCGGTTGAACGGCATCCCCATTTTCTCCAGGTCCAGCACCGCGTCGATGGCTTCCTTGCACATGATCTCCACGGCGTCCTGGTCGGCGAGGTAGTCGCCGCCCTTGACGGTGTCGAACATGTGCCATTCCCAGTTGTCGTCTTCGACATTGGCCAGCGCGGCGCACATGCCGCCCTGGGCGGCGCCGGTGTGGCTGCGGGTGGGGTACAGCTTGGTCAGGACCGCGGTGCGCACGCGGGGTCCGGCCTCGACGGCCGCGCGCATCCCTGCACCACCCGCGCCGACGATCACCACGTCGTATCGGTGTTGCTGGATCAATCGGGTCGCCTCCGTGAATCAGGAAATGTTCGGGTCGAACGTCACGATCACGTAAGTGCCCAGGACCAACGTGAACCCCATGGACAACAGCAGCAGACTGTTGAGCCAGAACCGGGTGCTGTCTTTGCGGCTGTAGTCGTCGATGATGGTGCGCAGGCCGTTGCCTCCGTGCAACTGCGCGAGCCACAACAGCGCCAGATCCCAGAATTGCCAGAACGGCGAAGCCCAGCGCTGCGCCACGTAGTTGAAGTCGATGCGGTAAACGCCGTTGTCCCACATCAGCATGATGAACAGGTGCCCGGCCGCCAGGAACACCAGCGCGACGCCCGAAAAACGCATGAAAAGCCAGGCGAACTTCTCGAAGTTCGGGATGCCGGCCCGGCGCCGCGGCGACCGCGGGTTGTCCAGGCTGGCCGGGCGGTCGTGGGAGCGTTGCCGCACCGGCGCAATCTGGCCGGGACCGAGCTGAAGGTCGGGGCTGCTCATCGGAAGTGCTCCATGATGTGGATGCCGGTCACCACACCGGCCGGAACCATGAGCAGCAGGAAGACGATGCCGACGATCCAGAACATCAGCCGCTGGTAGCGGGGGCCCTCGGACCAGAAGTCGATCAGGATGACCCGTATCCCGTTCAGCCCGTGGAATCCCACCGCGGCTACCAGGCCGTATTCCATCAGGCCGACGATCGGGGTCTGATAGTCGTGGATCACCGCGTTGTAGGTCTGCGGGCTCACCCGCAGCATCGCGGCGTCCAGGACGTGGACAAACAGGAAGAAGAAGATGGTCGCGCCGGAGATGCGATGCAGCACCCACGACCACATAGCGGGGTCGCCCCGATACAGGGTTCGCGGTGGTCGCCGCCTGCGCGACGACGCTGGTGCAGATGTGGCCTGGGCGGCGGTTGTCGCCTGTGTACTCAACGAGTCCTCACCGCCTTCTTCCGACGTTCCAACGACAGTCAAGCCGGGCAGTTCAGCCTAACCCTGCCAGGTGGCGGCCTGTGCCCAACAGTCCGCCGAGCGAAGTGTCGTGTCAGAGTTAGGTTGTTCGGCTCGAGTCGGCCTCAGGTCGGCCTCAAGTCGGCCTCAAGTCGGCCACAGTGATGGGGTTACGGTATGCCTGATATCGATTGGAATGCGCTGCGGGACAAGGCAACCCAGGCAGCAGCGGGGGCCTACGCACCGTACTCGCGATTTCCGGTTGGTGCGGCCGCGCTCGTCGACGACGGCCGTGTGGTCACCGGTTGCAATGTGGAGAACATCTCATATGGTCTTGGTCTCTGTGCCGAGTGCGGTGTGGTGTGCGCCCTACATTCGACCGGCGGGGGCCGGCTGATTGCGCTGGCGTGCGTGGACGCGCAAGGATGCCCGCTGATGCCGTGCGGACGATGCCGTCAAGTGCTCCTGGAGCACGGTGGCCCCGAGTTGCTGATCGACCATCCGGCCGGGCCCCGCCGACTCGACGAGCTGCTGCCCGACGCCTTCACCGCCGACCTTCCACGGGAACGCCGTTGACCGGCTTCGCATTCGACGCGCCCACGGTGATCCGGACCAAACGCGACGGCGGGCGGTTGTCCGACGCCGCCATCGACTGGGTCATCGACGCCTACACCCACGGCCGGGTCGCCGACGAACAGATGTCGGCGCTGTTGATGGCGATCGTCTGGCGCGGCATGGACCGCGGCGAGATCGCCCGGTGGACGGCGGCGATGCTGGCGTCGGGTGAACGGCTGGATTTCAGCGATCTGCGCTTGGCGACGGTGGACAAGCACTCCACCGGCGGCGTCGGGGACAAGGTCACGCTGCCGTTGGTGCCCGTCGTCGCCGCCTGCGGTGCCGCGGTGCCCCAGGCGTCGGGTCGGGGCCTCGGGCATACCGGCGGCACCCTGGACAAGCTCGATTCCATCGCCGGGTTCACCGCCGAACTGTCCAACCGGCGGGTGCGCGACCAACTTTGTGAGGTCGGCGCCGCCATCTTCGCCGCCGGCGAGCTGGCACCGGCCGACGCCAAGCTGTATGCGCTGCGCGACATCACCGCTACGGTCGAGTCGCTGCCGCTCATCGCCAGCTCGGTGATGAGCAAGAAGCTGGCCGAGGGGGCCGGCGCGCTGGTGCTCGACGTGAAGGTCGGTTCCGGGGCGCTGATGACCTCGGAGGCGCAGAGCCGCGAGCTGGCACACACCATGGTGGAGCTGGGCGCGGCCCACGGGGTGCCCACCCGCGCGCTCCTGACGGACATGGACCGCCCCCTGGGCGTGACCGTCGGCAACGCTCTCGAGGTCGCCGAGTCGCTGGAGGTGCTGGCCGGCGGCGGGCCGCCCGATGTGGTTGAGCTGACGTTGCGGCTGGCTGCCGAGATGCTCGAGCTCGCCGGGATCGACGACCGCGATCCCGCCGAAACGCTGCGCAACGGCACCGCGATGGACCGGTTTCGCCGGCTCATCGCGGCCCAGGGCGGCGATTTGTCGGTACCGTTGCCGATCGGTTCGTGTTCCGAGACCGTGGCCGCCGGCCGGGGCGGCACAATGGGCGATATCGACGCGATGGCAGTGGGGCTGGCGGCTTGGCGGCTCGGTGCGGGCAGGTCCCGTCCGGGCGAACCGGTGCAGCCGGGCGCGGGAATCAGGATCCACAGGCGCCCAGGGGAGCCGGTCGCGGCCGGCGATCCGCTGTTCACGCTCTACACCGACACCCCCGAACGCTTCGCCGCCGCGATGGCCGAGCTGGACGGCGGCTGGAGCGTCGGCGACACACCACCGGTTTCGCGGCCGCTGATCATCGATCGGATCGCCACGTGACAACGCTGGATCTAGCGCAGATCAAGAAGGCGCCCAAGGCCCTGCTGCACGATCACCTCGACGGCGGGCTGCGCCCGGCAACCGTGATCGACATCGCCGGCCAGACCGGCTACGACGGGCTGCCCGCCACCGACGTCGACGAGCTGGCGAAGTGGTTCCGGACCCGGTCGCACAGCGGCTCACTGGAGCGGTACCTGGAGCCGTTCTCGCACACCGTGGCGGTGATGCAGACGGCCGATTCCCTGTACCGCGTCGCCTACGAGTGCGTGGAAGACCTGGCCGACGATTCGGTGGTCTACGCCGAGGTGCGCTTCGCCCCCGAGCTGCACATCGATCGCGGGCTGTCCTTCGACGAGATCGTCGACGCAGTGCTGGAGGGTTTCGCCGCCGGCGAGAAGGCTTGCGCCGCCGCGGGCCGTCCCATCAAGGTGCGGCTCCTGGTCACCGCGATGCGGCACGCCGCGGTGTCCCGGGAGATCGCCGCGCTGGCAATCCGGTTCCGGGACAAGGGAGTCGTCGGGTTCGACATCGCGGGCGCCGAGGCGGGCAACCCGCCGACGCGACACCTGGACGCCTTCGAGTACATGCGAGACAACAACGCGCGCTTCACCATTCACGCCGGTGAGGCCTTCGGGTTGCCTTCCATCCATGAGGCGATCGCGTTTTGCGGCGCCGACCGGCTCGGCCACGGGGTGCGCATCGTCGACGACATCGATGTCCTGGAAGGTGGTGGCGTCCGGTTGGGCAGGCTGGCATCGATCCTGCGGGACAAGCGAATCCCGCTGGAGCTGTGCCCAAGTTCGAACGTTCAGACCGGCGCGGTCAAGAGCATCGCCGAGCACCCGTTCGATCTGCTGGCCCGCACCCGGTTCCGGGTGACCGTCAACACCGACAATCGGCTGATGAGCGACACCTCGATGAGCCTCGAGATGTTCCGACTGATCGAGGCGTTCGGCTACGGGTGGAGTGACCTCGAGCGGTTCACCATCAACGCGATGAAGTCGGCGTTCATCCCGTTCGACGAGCGGCTGGCAATCATCGACGAGGTGATCAAGCCGCGGTATGCGGTCTTGATCGGTTAGATCCGAACTACCGAGGCAACCTGGTACGGGTGCGACGACCCGTCACGGCCTCCCAGATCGCGATCAGGATGACGGCAGCGACCACGCCAACGAAGAACGGAATCCAGGCGATTCCACCATTGGCGTTGTGGTACCCGAATTGCGCGGCCACCGCTGAGCCGATCAGGCCACCTACGGCGCCGAGCACAACGGTTATGATCATGCCGATGTTCTGCTTGCCCGGCATGACCAGACGCGCCACCACACCGATGATGGCGCCCACGATGATGGCAAGGACGATTGATCCGATCATTTACAGCTCCTGTCGTCGCGGCGCCCGGGTCGGGCACCATCTTCGACAGGGGTTCCCTGAACTGACGGGCTTGTAACGCACTAGTCGATCCGGCGTGCCGGGGCCTGCGCCAGGGAGTTGCGCCTCTAAACAACCTCTGTCGCCCCGGCTTCCACAGCGGGACCATTTGCTCATGGACCAGGATGACGCCGAGAAACGCATCGCCGAACTCGAACGCCAGCTAGCCGAGCGGTCGCGCCCGGTCAACAGTCCGGCTGGCGGTGGCCTGACTGCGGAGCAGGTTCACAACGTGGCATTCTCCAAGCCGCCCATCGGAAAGCGCGGCTATAACGAAGACGAGGTTGACGCGTTTCTCGACCGCGTCGAGGCGGCGCTGCGAGATCCGGCGGGGCGCGCCCTTACCGCAGAGCAGGTTCGCAACGTGGCTTTCTCCAAGCCGCCCATGGGAATGCGCGGCTATAACGAAGATGAGGTTGATGGGTTTCTTGAACTCGTCGAGGCGCAAATCCAATCCGGGCCGGGCCTCCCGCCGCAACCCGGTTTTCCGCCGCCACCCACCGGCCGGTCGCACGCACGCGATCCTGCCCCCGACTCCAAAGGCCGCCGGTTTATTAACGCTGTAGTCGACATCGTCCGTTGGACCACTGATTGATGTTGCGAACGCGCCGTCAGGCCGTTGCCCTCGTCCAGGGCAGCCGGCGTGGCGAAACGGGGGAGTGTACAAAACATTTCACCAATCATCGCGGCGACTGCGCGGCCCGAATCGCCTCATAACCGCGAAGGCGAGCGATTATCCTTCCCGAATGGGATCGCACATGTCCGGGAAGGTCGCATTCGTTACCGGCGGCGCGTCCGGGATCGGCGCCGCGCTGGCCACTAAGTTGGCAGACGGGGGCGCCGAGGTCTGGATCGCCGATCGCCAACTTGGCGTGGCACAGGAGCTCGCGCAACGCCTCAACAGTGGCGGCGCAAAGGCGCACGCGATCGAGCTCGATGTCCGCAGCTACCCGTCGTTCGAGCGAGCCGTCGCCGAGGTGGTGCAGCAGTCCGGGCGGATCGACTACCTGTTCAACAATGCCGGCATTGGGGTCGGCGGCGAGATTGACTCATACACGCTCGACGACTGGAACGACGTCTTCGACGTGAACCTGCACGGTGTGGCGCACGGCATCCAAGCGGTGTATCCGATCATGATCCGGCAGCGCTCGGGCCGTATCGTTAACACGGCGTCCATGGCTGGTCTCGTCGCCGCTGCCGGCTCCGGGAGCTACACCGCCTCCAAGCATGCCGTTGTCGCGCTCTCGAGGGCGTTGCGGCTGGAGGCCGAGCGTCACGGCGTAACGGTTTCGGTGGTTTGTCCGGGCGCGATCCGGACTCCAATCCTCACTGGCGGCCAGTACGGACGGATGACAAAGACCGGCATCAGCGACGAGGATCTACTGAAATTCTGGGAGCCGTTCCGGCCGATGGCACCCGAAAAGTTCGCCGAGCGCGTCCTTCGCGCCGTGTTGCGGGGAGACGCAATCATCGTGGTGCCGGCCTGGTGGAAGGCATTGTGGTACCTGGAGCGCCTCTCGCCGGCCTTATCGATGCGGGTTGGACGACTCACGCTAAAGCGTTTACGTGAAATGGCTTCCACCGCATCGTGATCCGACGGTGTAGCGACGTCAGTCGTTGCAGCCATTGAGGTCGATTGTCGACCCCGGTCCCGCGCCGTCCAAGGCCGCCGCATCGGCCGCGTCTTGGAATGGCGCAACTCTTCCCGCGAAGGTTTTCCCGTCGCTGCTCGATGCGATCGAGAGGCAGCCCAGCCCCGAGTTGAGTACCTGGCAGTCGTTCGTCTTGCCGATGACGTCGCACCACAACACGGCCGCGTCTTCCGCCTGTTGCCTGGTCCGGTAGTTCAGTCGGATCGCTTCTTCTCCGGTCGAGGACGACGCCGCGACCGCGCCCCAGCACCCTGGCCTGCAGTAAAAGTCAATGTCAGCGTTGGCCGCCGGTGCGGCCAGCACCGATCCAGCGGCGCCGAGAACGCCGATAATCACGGGCAGCGCAACGTTTCTCATGGTCACGACCTCTGCTACGCCCCCGATGGACGGCTTTCACGGTGTCAGACGTAGCTCGGAGCGGGATGAGAACTGACTCTGAGGCCCGTTAGAACGGCGGGGATCGAGAACGACTTGAGCCAGTGGTGCTCCGCTCAACGGAATGCCGGAATCACTTCCCGCGCGAACACCTCTGCGTACGGCTTGAACTGCGCGGGCGGCAGGAACCAACCGTTGATGAAAATCGCGAATGGATGGTGGGGAGACAAGGGTCATGACATCAACGTCCACCTCCTCGGCAGCGGTAGATACCCCCTGGTCATCAAGGACAGTTGGTTTCAACCCCTTATCTGGCTCGGATTCGGTTTCGCCGCTGCCGCTGGCGCGGTCAGCAGCATCGTGCGCCGCCTACGGCGCCCCAAACGTGACGGCAGAAAGCACCGGCTAGCGCCGGGAAGAACCTTGGGAGAAGGGCAAGTTTCTCTATCCACAAGAATTACCGTGCCGTCGGGCAGCTGCTGGTCGTGCCACCCCCAAAACGTTTTCAGCAGATGGTGGCACCGGTTTGTTGAAGAAACACCCTGGGGCCGACCATTCGTAGTGGCGGGCGTCCGCGAGTCTTTGCGGCCGCGGGTCCGAGTGAGAACATTTGCTGATGGACTGGGACGACCCTGAGAAACGAATCGCCGAGCTGGAACGTCAGCAGGCCGACGCGAACGCGAGCGCGGGCCAGTTGCCGTCCCAGCCGGTCACGGGAGGCCCGATGTCCACTGCGCGTGGCGAATTGACAGCCGATGGCGTCCACAACATGGCGTTCTCGACGCCGCCAAGGGGAAAACGCGGTTACGACGAAGGTGAAGTCGAAGCATTCCTCCGGCGTCTCGAAGAACATCTCCGAAACCCGCAGGCGGTGGGCGGACTGACAACCGCCGAGGTCGACAGCGTGGCTTTCTCGAAGCCGGCAATCGGAAAACGCGGTTACGACACACATGAAGTCGACGCATTCCTCGAGCGTGCCGCACAACAGCTGAAGCCCGACGTGGGGTCCCAACCCGGGTTTCCGGCAGCGGCCGGCGGCTTTCGGGGCCACAGCGGGACACGCTCCAAACCGCGGCGGTACGAGTGGGCGGTCTTGCCCCTCGCAATCCTTGTGGCGGCATTTTCGCTTGTGGCCTTCGGCATCGGCGTGTACGACGTTCATGGGTATCGTGTCGGCACACCGACGACGGCGAAGGTCGTTAGCTGCAATCGCAATGGCAACAAGTACAGCGCCCGCACCTGCACGGGGACGTGGAGTGTCGGCGGAAAGTCATACGCAGGCCGGATCGAGGGAAGCGGCAAGGGTTATCAAGTCGGATCATCGCTCGATGTCTGGGTGCGTGGCGGCAGTGCCTATACCCCCACCTCGGGGAACATGTGGTTCATCAGGGGGACGTGGGCTGGCGTCCTCGCAGTCGGGGCCTTTTTTGGTTTCTTTTTTGCGCGGCGCAGACCCACTGATGCGGCCCCGACTGGGGGGCGCCACTCCCGTAGTTAGCTGCTCGAACGGTAAGCCGCTGGCAGGCCGGTTAAAGGGGGTTGTCGTCGCTGGCATCTACTGGCTAATGTACGTTTTTTAGCCACCTGGGCTTTTATATCCTCGACGCGACCGGCAGCTCCCCATCGTTTCGCGTTCGCTGTGGAGTGCTCGGGTGTTCGCGATTAGCTGAAAGGCCGGTCACCGGTTGTCATCTTCTACTCTTCGACAGCTTCCCCTGTCGCCTCAAAAACAACGCGCCGCCCTATAGCCACGGCGTGGTCTGCGAAGCGTTCGTAAAATCGACCCAGCAGGGTGACATCCACGGCTGCTGCGACGCCGTGCTTCCACTCCGTATCCATCAAGACGCTGAATAGCTGTTGGTGAAGTTGATCCATCGCATCGTCTTCCCGGCTGATCTGAGCGGCTTGCTTCGGATCACGCGATAGCACCACTTCCTTGGCGCTGTTGCCGAGGTCTACAGCGATCCGTCCCATCTCGCCGAAGCAGCCTTCGACTTCGTCGGGCAGGGCATGGTGGGGATGGCGGCGGCGAGCGATTTTGGCGACGTGCAGTGCCAGAGCGCCCATCCGTTCAGCGTCGGCCACGTTCTGGAAGGAACCGAAGACAAGGCGCAGGTCGCCCGCGACAGGTGCCTGCAACGCGAGCAACGCGAAGGCAGCTTCCTCTGCGCGGGTTTGCATGTGGGCAAGCTGGTCATGGTCGCCAATAACCTTTTCGGCCATGGCCAGGTCCGCGTGCAACAGCGCCTGCGTCGCACGGTCCATCGCCAACCCGGCGAGGCCGCACATGTTGCTGAGCATTTCGGTCAGCGAGTCGAGCTGTTCATGGAACGCCGTGCGCATGGCATCACCCTAGAACCGCGTAGACCGAGCGCACCTAGCGTTGGTGAACTGGTCATGAATACAATCTTTCCGAATAATCGAAGAAGTTGCCCTGGACGGTACAGGGGAACCAGGGTTGATGGCGCGACGATTCGCGTTAGGGGGTGACCATGCCGCTATCCGGTTTGCTGACGCGGATTGTGGCTTTCCTTCGAGCGGGCTACCCCGAGGGCGTTCCCACGAATGACTACATCCCTCTGTTGGCGCTTCTTCGCCGCCGCCTGTCCGACGACGAGGTCTTCGCCGTTGCCACCGAATTAATGTCCATCGGACACACGCCGGTCGAGGGCACTGACGTGCGGGTTGCGATCACCAAGCTGACCGACGACATGCCCTCGCCCGAAGACACCGAGCGTGTGAAGCGGCGGCTCGTTGCGGCTGGCTGGCCGGTGACCGATCCTTTGGACTTCTTGGGGTAGACGGGTAGTGGTTGCGACGAGCAGGGGTGATGAACCATCGACGGGCAGCGCCGTTATTGCCGAGGTCATTCCCCTTACCCAACCTTCTGAGCGGGTCCAGGCCCAACTGTTCGCCAAAATACTGCGCCACGAGATCGCGGCGATGAAGCGGAAAGCGAGCAGCGCCGAATCAGAGTGGCAACGCCGTTGTGAATCCGAAGGTTACGTCGATCCACCGGAGCGTCTGGCGGTGGTGCGGGAACGCATTACCGAAGCCAGAAGAATGCTCACCGCGCTGAATGCTCGGTTCCCTCGGTCCTGAGCGAATACACCGTCACAAGGTAACCCGGCTGCACTAGCGTGTTGAGCAAGTGGTGGCACCCGCAGAGGCATTCAAGGCTCCAGCGACAACGGATCGACGGCGATGCCGATGGCGCGCACGGTGCTGGCCAGGTGGGTCTGCACCTCCCGCAGCGCCCGCGGCAGATCGCCGTCGCGCAGCGCCTCGGCGATACCGCGGTGCTCGTCCATGATCGTGGTGATCCGATTGGGATCGCGGAGCGCCGATTCGCCGATCATCCGCATCTGGCGGTCCCGCAGCGACGAGTAGAAACCGGACAAGATGGCGTTGCCGGACTCCTCCAGCGTGACGGTGTGAAAGGCGCGGTCGGCGTCCAGGAATTCCCGCCAGTCGTTGGCGGCGGCGGCATCGCGCTGCCGCTTCAACTCACCCGACAGCCGCTCGTACACCGCGGCGCAGGCGGCGGGGCCACGGCCCACCACCTTGGTCGTCGCGAACCGTTCCAAGATCTGCCGGGCCTCGATCACGGCGCGGGCCTCGTCGGGCGATACCGGGACAACCAGGGCGCCCCGCTGCGGATACAACCGCAGCAGCCCCTCGGCCTCCAGTCGCAGGAACGCTTCGCGCACGGGGGTGCGCGACATCCCCAGCGCGGCGGCGACGTCACCCTCGCTGATCAGTTCGCCGCCCGGAAACGCTCCGCTGAGCACCTGGCCCTTGACGTAGTCCAGTGCGCGGTCCTTGGCCGTGCCCGTTCGTGGGTCAGTCGCCTTGGTCGCCACTGGGGTCCCTTCCTTGTAGCTAAGTCGTATCCCAAGCGTGTGCATCACCGTACACCGACGTGTGCGAAGAGCAGCGGATCCGAAGACGTTGACACTGAGATACAAGATAGATATCTTATAGGTACAAGATGCACCTCACGAAAAGGATCTCGCCATGTCGATCGCAGATGCACAACAGTCACTGATCCCCAACTTGGACCCGACGGTTCCAGCGCCGATGACCAACGTGGCCCAGTACGGGTTCGAGGGCCGCTTCGAAGACTGGGCCGACGACGCCCGCTATTTCGAGTACTCGAAGGCCGCCAATCCAATCGGCTCGGGACACGCGCCGCAGGTTCCGATCAAGCGGTTCGGTCCCGAGCTCTACCTGGATGCGCCGACCGGCGTGGTTCCGCTCGATTTGTCCGCGGATCTGGGCATCAAGACCGGCGCGGCGACCAGCCCCGCGCTGTTGGCAAACTTCCTGCGCATCCGCCCCGGTGAGCAGATCGACGCCAGCCCGAACGCCACCTCGCAGTTGTTCTACGTGCTTTACGGGCGGGGCTTTGCCGCGGTCAACGGTCGGCTGGTCAAGTGGGAAAAGGGCGACTTTTTGACCCTGCCCGCCGGCACCCGCTCGGTGTTCTACGCCGACGCCGATGCGGCGATGTACTGGGTGCACGACGAGCCGCTGCTGCGCTACCTGGGCGCCGAGGCGACCCAGCCGCGGTTCCGCGCGACCAAGTTCTGCCGTTCGGCTGCGGTGGCCAAGCTTGAGGAGATCGCCTCCCGCCCCGGCGCCAACGACAAGAGCCGGGTCAGTGTGCTGCTGGCCAATGCCAACCAAGAGCAGACGCTGACCATCACCCACGTTCTCTGGGCCATGTTCGGTGTGTTGCCTCCCCACCAGGAGCAGCGCCCGCACCGGCACCAGTCGGTCGCGCTGGATCTGATCCTCGATGCGCCACCCAGCGGCTGCTACACCTTGCTGGGCACCCGCCTCGATGAGCGCGGCGACATCGTCGACCCGATCCGGGTGGACTGGCAGGCCGGCGGCGCCTTCACCACCCCGCCGGGCATGTGGCACGCCCACTACAACGAGACCGACGAGCCCGCCCACCTGATCCCCATCCAGGACGCCGGGCTGCAGACCCACCTGCGCAGCCTCGACATCAAGTTCACGCAGCGCCGGGACCTGGTCGCCGGCTGACCGCGACGGCCGGGCCATGCAGCGTCGACATTTGACGAATAGTGTGGCTGGACATGAAGCTGCCGCTGCTGGGCCCCGTGTCACTCACGGGCTTCCAGAACGCCTGGTTCTTCTTGTTCCTGCTGGCCGTGCTGCTGGTGATAGGGATCTACGTCGTGGTGCAACTCGCCCGGCGGCGGCGGGTGCTGCGGTTCGCCAACATGGAGGTGCTGGAGCGCGTCGCGCCGAAGCGCTCCGGTCGATGGCGCCACGTTCCCACGATCCTGCTCGCCGCGTCGTTGGTGCTGCTGACCACCGCGATGGCCGGGCCGACGTCCGACATCCGGATTCCGCTCAACCGTGCGGTCGTGATGTTGGTCATCGACGTCTCGGAATCCATGGCGTCCACCGATGTCCCGCCGAATCGGCTGGCCGCCGCGCAGGAGGCCGGCAAGAGATTCGCCGACGAGCTGACGCCGGCCATCAACCTGGGTCTGGTGGAATTCGCGGCCAACGCCTCACTATTGGTCGCGCCGACGACGAACCGCGAGGCCGTGAAGTCGGCGATCGACGGCCTCAAGCCGGCGCCGAAAACCGCTACGGGGGAAGGCATTTTCACCGCGCTGCAGGCAATCGCCACGGTTGGCTCGGTGCTGGGGGGCGGCGAAGGGCCGCCGCCCGCGCGGATCGTGCTGGAATCCGACGGCGCCGAAAACGTGCCGCTGGACCCCAACGCCCCGCAGGGCGCGTTCACCGCCGCGCGGGCCGCCAAGGCCGAGGAAGTGCAGATATCGACGATCTCCTTTGGCACGCCTTATGGCACCGTCGAGTACGAGGGCGCCAACATTCCGGTCCCGGTCGACGACCAAACGCTGCAAGAAATCTGCAAGATCACCGACGGCCAGGCGTTCCACGCCGACAGCCTGGACTCGCTCGAACAGGTTTATTCGACGCTGCAGCGCCAGATCGGCTACGAGACGGTGAAGGGCGACGCCAGCCTCGCCTGGATGCTGCTCGGGGCGGTAGTCCTGGCCGGTGCCCTCCTGGCCGGCCTGTTCCTCAACAGCAGGCTGCCCTCGTGAACGCTAGGTCGGCAGCCGCCGGTTGATCAACAGCGCCAGCGCCGTGGCGATCAGCGCGGCGATGACGCCGAGGCGCAGCCAGCCGGCGCCGCCGGGCCCGGGCACCGTGCGAAACCCGATGTCGTTCTCGATGGCGTTGTAGCTCTTGTTCAGTTCGCTGATGTTGGTGGCGGTGTAGGACTGCCCGCCGGACAGCCGCGCGATCGTCCGCATCTGGTCCGACTTGACCGGGACGGCGACCCGCTGCCCGTCCATCTCGATCTCTCCGCTTTGCGTGCCGAACGAGATCGTCGAGATCGGCACCCCCTGATCCTTGGCCAGGCGCGCCGCGGTGTAGGCGCCGTCGTGCGGATCGCTGGGATCGGTCGGCTTGTTCTCGCCGCCGTCGGACAGCAGCACGATGCGCGCCGGTGGCGGGGTGTCCCCACTCGCGATTGCCGTGGCCCCGACCGCGTGCAGCGCGGTGAAGATCGCCTCACCGGTCGCCGTCCCGTCGGCGAACTCGAGCTTCTTCAGCGCATCGAGGGTCGCCTGGTGTTGCGGGGTCGGGGGCACCAGCAGGTAGGGCGTTCCGGCGAATCCGACCAGTCCGAGGTTGATGCCCGGCGTGAGCTGGCTGGCGAACTGGCTGGCCGCCTGCTCGGCCGCCTTGAGCCGGTTGGGCTCGACATCGGTTGCCCGCATGGAGTTCGACATGTCGATGACCAGCACGATGCAGGCGCGGTTGCGCGGTATGCGCATGTCGTGCGTGGGGGTGGCCAGGGCAATGGTCAACAGGACCAGGGAAAGCAGCGAAACCACGATCGGAAGGTGCCGCCACCACGACTGCGGCACCTTCGCCTCGGTGAACCGGCGCAGGCGGCGCCGGCGCCGGGCCTGCACCAGGACGTAGACGGCGAGCAGTGCCAGCGGGACCAAACCGAAGAGCAGCAAGCCCGGACGCTGGAATCCGTAGAGGGGCAGTGGGCCGACGCCGGGAAGCGACACGTGCCCTCACCTTCCCGTCTTAACCCGTCCGGCCTGTATTTGACCGACGGCGGATGCTGCCGCCAGTAAAGAGGAGTCTTGATGGCCCGTCAAACGCGGCGCTATTCGCGCCGCAGCCGCCCCTCGACGAATTGCTCCAACTTTTCCCACTCGCGTACCGCCGCGGCGTACGGGGGCCCGGGCTTTGCGACCGAGTCCGGCTCGAGCACGTGGCCCACCAGCTTGCCCAGCGGGCGGCTTGTGTCGAGCGCCTTGTCCACCGTGCTCTCCTCCGAGTAGTCACCGATGTCGCGGAGCAGCTCGACGGCCAGGTCGAGCTGATCGCGATCGACGGCGTCGGGCCCGTCGGCGAGGTCATCGGCCAGCCCGCTCAGCACGTAGATGTTGTCGTCGGTGACCTCGACCGACAGTGAGCCGTCCGTCGCGGCGGTACGGATGTCGTCGTAGGTGCTCAGGTCGGCCAAGTCGTGGTCGTGCTCGTCGGCGAGGTAGCGCGCCAGCGCCCGTTCGGAGCTGAACACGCTGATTCGGCCGTTGCGGCCCAGGAAGATCGGGCGATCGTCCAGGTAGCAGCGAAGGGTGTAGAACGTGCCGGAACTCGTCATGATGCGAATCGGGTCGATGCCCACCTGAACCCAGAAGTCCTCGTCGCTGCCCAGCACGACGCTGTCGCCGGCCGCGCGGCTCTCCTCTTCGTCTTCGGAGTCTTCGTCGGCGTCGTCCTCGATTTCGCCCTCCTCGGACTCCTCGATGGACTCCTCGTCGGTGTCTTCGGTGTCTTCGGCCGCTTGTCCCCCTCGCCGCTGCGCGGCTGGGGGTACCCCCTCTTCTTGCCCTTCTTCTTCCTCGGATTCTTCGTGCTCTTCGGCGAGCTCATCGGCGGCCTTGGCCGACAGGTCTTCGTCGACGTCGGGTGTGCTGATGATGTCCTCGATCGCGCTCAGCACGTCGTCCCAGCTCCGTCCGATGACCTCGGCGATCGAGTTCCAGCGTTTCTGACCCGCTTTTCCGGTGAAGGTGTCGATGCCGCCGGCCACCGTGCCCAGGTTGGGGTTGCCATTGAAGAACTTCGACACCGCCGACAGCTCGCACACCGATCCGATGGACGACACGATCGCCAGCGCGGCCGCCAGCGCGGTCACCGACTCCTCGGTCGGCTTCTCCGACACCAGCTCCTCGACGACAACGAGATCGAACTGCTTGTCCTCGGCGGGTTCGAGGCCGTGCGCGTGCGCCGAGGTGAGGTCCGCCCACGCCGGGTGGTCGACCAGATCGTTCTCGGCGTCGGAACGGACGAACGCGACCAGATCGGCGACGGTATCGAACACGTACAGGTCCTCGTCCTTGCCGAGAAACGCCTCCCACTCGTCGCCGGCGTCGCGCCAGCGGGGTGCCCACACTGTGTAGCGGTCACCGGTGGACAGGCTCAGGCGGATCGGCACGAGGTCAGCAGCCATGCGGCACACAATAGCGACGGGCGCTCCGGTAGCGGCTACGCGGCCCAGATGCTTGCGATCGGGGGAGCGCTGGCCGCGTAACCGGTTTTGGGCAGCCCGTACATCTGCTCGAGGGTGGAAAGGACGTTGTAGTGGCTGATCTGTTCGTTGTAGGTGCCGGGCTGCACATGGCCGCCGTAAATGATGGTCGGGATCTGGTTGCGGCTTCCGCCGTCGTCCTCGTCCCACGTCACGATGAGCAAGCTGTTGTTGGCCACCGCCCAGTTGGCGTACCCCGACAGCTCGCGGCTCAGCCAGGCATCGCCGGCCGCGATCGAGCCGTCGTGCATGTTGTCGTCGTTGTTGGGAATGACGAACGACACGGTCGGCAGGTTGGCGTAGTTGCCCATCGGGAATGCCGAGAACGGCAGCGAGTTGGCCGGCGGCACGTTGGTGAAGTTGGCCCAGGGCACGTGCTTGCGCGCGTACTTGCCTGCACTGCACACCGTCGAACCGACCGCGGGCAGGCCTTCGGCGTAGCCGACGAACGTGTAGCCCGCGGCCAGCAATTCGGACGCCAGGTTGGGAGCGTTGCCGCCGTCGACCGGGCACGCGTCCTTGGTCACCCCGAGCGTGCTGCCGGCGAACAGCGCCAGGTAGTTCGGCTCGCTGGGATGGGTTTCGGCGAACGACTGGGCCATGTTGGCGCCGTTGGCGGCCAGCGCGTTGATGAAGGGCGTCGACTTGCTGCCGATGATGTTGCCCTCAGAACGGTTCTCTTCCACCACGATTACCACGTGCGCCGGCTGCGGCATCGCGGCCGCCGCAAGGCCCACTCGAGGGACCGACGGGGTGATCACCAGGCCCGTCAACGCCGCTGCGCCCACCAACCGAAGCGCTTGATATGCCCTGTCTATCAACCTTCTTGGGCCTTTAATTGGGCTCGCCACGCAGGGAGTATATGGGCGGATCCGCCCAGCCGACGGCGCCGACGCGAGCGTGTCAGTGGGACCTTAACCAAACGAGGCCTGATTGTTATATAGGGTCGAATCCCGTGGAGGTGCGAGTCGTCGATCACCCGCTGGCGGTGGCCCGGCTGACGACGTTGCGCGACGAACGCACCAACAACGCCGGCTTCCGGGCGGCGTTGCGCGACCTGACCGTGATGCTGGTGTACGAGGCCACGCGGGATGCCGGCCGCGAGACTTTCCCGATCCGCACGCCGCTGGCTGAGACACTCGGTGTGCGACTGGCCAACCCGCCCCTGCTGGTGCCCGTGCTGCGGGCGGGTCTGGGCATGGTCGAGCGGGCACTTGAGCTGATACCGGAAGCCCGAGTGGGATTCGTCGGTGTGGCCCGCGACGAGGAAACTCATCGGGCGAGCGGGTATCTCGAGTCGCTGCCCGACGACCTGACCGTCCTGGCGGTGATGGTCCTCGATCCCATGTTGGCCACCGGCGGGTCGATTACACACACCATCGGTCTGCTGCACCGCCGGGGCGCATCGGACATCACCGTGTTGTGTGCGGTGGCTGCGCCGGAAGGCATTGCGGCACTTGAGAAAGCCGCCCCGAGCGCACGGCTTTTCACGGCGGCCATCGACGACGGTCTCAACGAGATCGCCTATATCGTGCCGGGTCTCGGCGATGCGGGCGACCGGCAGTACGGGCCGCGCTAGCCCGGCGACGATGCGCGCCGCATAGCGGCGGGCGGTCGGGGCACCCCCGCCGCGCAGCGGCGAGGGGGAGAGCCGGGGAATCGGACCCGGTCACCAGCCTTGCACCGCGGCGACGAGCTCGTCGCGCAGCGCCCTGGCCCGGTCCCGCGCGGATCGCAGGTCGTCGGTCGCCGCACAGCGAATCTCCAAGTAGTACTTCAACTTTGGTTCCGTTCCCGACGGTCGCACCACCACGCGGGCCGACGTTTCGGCGTCTCCGCCGGTGAAGATCAGCGCATCGGTGATGTCGGTGGTAGTCGCGGCGAAGCCGGCCAGCCGGCTCGGCGGCGACACCCGCAGCCGCCGCATCAGTCCGGCGGCCTCGTCGGCGTCGGAGACGCGGCGCGACACCGCCGCAACGTCGTGGACGCCGTAGCGTCGGGCGAGGTCATCGAGCAGCTCGGACACCGAACGACCCTGATCTGTCAGCGTGGCCACCAGATCGGACACCAGTACCGCGGCGCTGATGCCGTCCTTGTCGCGCACGGCGTCCGGGTCGACGCAGTGGCCGATCGCTTCCTCGTATGCGTACACCAGCTTTCCGCCGGGCACGTCGGCATCGGCGCGCGCCAGCCACTTGAAGCCGGTGCGCGTCTCGACGTGGGTCGCGCCGTAATGCGCGGCGATCGCTGCCAGCATGCGCGACGAAACCACGGTGCTGGCCACGACGGCGGTCTCCGGATTGCGAGTCCGCGACAGAATGTAATCGCCCAGCAGCCAACCGGTTTCGTCGCCGGACAGCATCCGCCATCCCGATCCGGTGGGTATGCCGACCGCGCATCGGTCGGCATCGGGATCCAGCGCGATCGCGACGTCGGCCCCGAAGTCCGCGGCCAGTGCGAGCAACGCGTCGGTGGCCCCGGGTTCCTCGGGGTTGGGAAACGCGACGGTGGGGAAGTCGGGGTCCGGCGCGAACTGGATTCCGACGGTGTGCACCTGGTCGAATCCCGCGCGGCGCAGCGTCTCCACGGCCACCGCGCCGCCAACCCCGTGCAGCGGTGTCAGGGCCACCCGCACGGAACCGGAGCCGCGGCGCACCGCGGCCGCACGCTCGATGTAGCGCCGGACCAGGTCGCCGTCGGCGGGTTCGATCGGTTTCCGGGCGATCCGGTCGGCCGGGGGAGCCGCGGCCATCGCGGTTTCGATCTGGCGGTCAGTGGGGGAGACGATCTGGACGCCGTCCTCGAAGTACACCTTGTAGCCGTTGTCGGCCGGCGGGTTGTGCGACGCCGTGATCTGAACCCCGGCGGCGGCGCCGGTGACCCGGACCGCAAACGCGACCACCGGCGTGGGCACCGGGCCGGGCAGGAACAGCACGGAATAGCCTGCGGCGGCAAGCACTTCGGCGGCCACGGTGGCGAACACCGCCGAGCCGTGCCGGGCGTCGCGCCCGACGATCACCAGCGCCCCCGCTCGCGGGCTGAGCTCGGCGAGCACACGTGCCACCGCCCACGTGGCGCGCGACACCACCGCGACGTTCATGGCGTCGGGGCCGCCGCGCATCGGACCGCGCAACCCCGCCGTGCCGAACGTGAGTGGGTGGGCGAACCGCGCCGCAAGCTCGTCGGGACTGCAGGACGCGAGCTCGGCGGCCGTCTTGGGGTCGGGATCGTGCGCGATCCACTCCTCCGGCGTCATGTTTCTACAGCCGGGCTACGACGTCGGCCAGCAGAGCGCCCATCCGGCCTGCCGACGCGGCCCCCGCGGCCAGCACCTCTGCATGGCTCAACGGATGTCCCGCGATCCCCGCGGCGAGGTTGGTCACCAGCGACACCCCCAGCACCTCGGCGCCGGCCGCTCGGGCCGCGATGGTTTCGTGCACCGTCGACATGCCGACCAGGTCGGCGCCCAGCGCCCGCAGCATCCGCACCTCCGCGGGCGTCTCGTAGTGCGGCCCGGGCAGGGCGGCGTAGACGCCTTCCGTCAGCTGCGGGTCGGCCTGGCGGGCGAGCCGGCGCAGCCGCGGTGCGTACGCGTCGGTCAGGTCCACGAACTGCGGGCCGACCAGCGGTGACCGCGCAGTGAGATTTAGGTGGTCGCTGATCAGCACCGGCTGGCCGATCGCCATGTCGGGCCGCAGCCCGCCGGCCGCGTTGGTGAGCACGACGGTCCGCACGCCCGCCGCGCAGGCCGCCCGTACCGCGTGCACGACGTGGCGCAGGTCGTGCCCCTCGTAGGCGTGCACGCGACCGACCAGCACCAGCACGCGGTGCTCAGCGATGCGCACCGACAACAGTTCGCCGGTGTGTCCGACCGCGGTCGGCGGCGCGAACCCGGGCAGTTCGGCCTGGGGCAGCGCGACCGTGGGGGGGCCCAGGGCCGCCACCGCCGGCGACCATCCCGACCCGAGGACGATGGCGACGTCGTGCTCGTCGATTCCGGTGCGCTCGGCGATGGCCCGTGCCGCCCACCGCGCCAGGTCGTCGGGGTCGGGCAGGGGTTCGGCCACAGTCGGCGAGCCTAGCCCGGCGACGATGCGCGCCGCGTAGCGGCGGGTGGTAGGGGTACCCCCCAGCCGCGTTGGGGGCACCTCCCGCTTGCGGGGGACGGCGCGAGTCGGGGCCATCGGGCTTAGCGCCGCCAAGGTGAGTGCCGGTATATGTGAGGATCTGCCGTATGCGTCGTCGTAGGTGGTCGGTTTCTGGCCTGGTCGTCGCTGTCGCGGTGTCGGTGGCAACGTTCACGAGCGGCCCGGCACCGACGGCAGGAGCCGACGGGTGTCCCGATGTCCAACTCATCTTCGCCCGCGGCACCGCCGAGCCGCCCGGCATGGGGCGCGTAGGTGATGCGCTCTTCGCCGCGCTGCAGCCTGCCCTTGGCTCGCGCAGCGTTGAGGCTTACGAGGTGAACTATCCGGCCAGCTATAACTTTCTGACCACCGCCGACGGCGCCAACGACGCACGCGATCACATCGCCGCGATGGCTGACCAGTGCCCGGCGACGCGGCTGGTGCTAAGGGGCTTCTCGCAGGGCGCCGCTGCGGTCTCGATGCTGGCGGGGGTGCCGCCCGTCGGCCAGCGCATCGGCAACTTCGGATCGGCTCCTCCGCTGGATCCTGGTCTGGCCGGCAAGGTTGCGGCGGTTGCGGTGTTCGGCAATCCAGGCATCCGCTTCGGCACGCCCCTTTCGTCAACCGGTCTATTCGCCGGCCGTGCCATCGACCTATGCAGCCCCGGTGATCCGGTCTGCACCGTCGGCGGTCGTGACCGCGACGCGCACAGCGACTATGAGTCACCGCCCTACCCCGGCCAGGCGGTGCGATTCGTCGCAGGACTGGTGTAGGCGTCGCCCGTGCGCCTCGGTGAGATACTGCGAGAGTGCCCAGAGCCCCGGTAGACAGCATCGAGGATGCCGTGCGGCGACGTGGTGCCGACCTCATCGAGTTGTCCCATGCCATCCACGCCGAGCCCGAGCTCGCGTTCGCGGAGCATCGGAGCTGCGCCAAGGCGCAGGCGCTGGTCGCCGAGCGCGGTTTCGAGATAACCGCGCGGGCGGGCGGTTTGGACACCGCTTTTCGCGCCGACTTCGGCAGCGGACCGCTGGTCGTCGGCATATGCGCCGAGTACGACGCGCTACCGGAGATCGGGCATGCGTGCGGCCACAACATCATCGCGGCGTCGGCCGTGGGCACCGCGCTGGGGTTGGCCGAGGTGGCCGACGAGCTTGGCCTGAGGGTGGCGCTGCTGGGAACTCCCGCCGAGGAGGCCGGCGGCGGCAAAGCGCTGCTGCTGCAGGCCGGGGCCTTCGACGACGTCGCGGTGGCGGTGATGGTGCATCCCGGCCCGACCGACATCGCCGCGGCCCGCTCCCTGGCATTGTCCGAGGTGACCGTGGACTACCGTGGCAAGGAATCGCATGCCGCCGTCGCGCCGTTCCAGGGGATCAACGCCGCCGACGCCGTGACCGTCGCACAGGTGGCCATCGGGGTGCTGCGGCAGCAATTGGCGCCGGGCCAACTGGTGCACGGGATCGTCACCAACGGCGGGCAGGCCGTCAACGTAATCCCCGGGCACGCGACGTTGCAGTATGCGATGCGGGCGGTTGAGTCCGATTCGCTGCGAGAGCTGGAGGGCAGGATGTTTGCGTGCTTCGCCGCGGGCGCGCTGGCCGCCGGCTGCGAATACGAGATCGACAACCCCGCACCGCCCTACGACGAACTCAAACCCGACCCGTGGCTGGCCGACGTCTGCCGCGAAGAGATGCGCCGGCTCGGGCGCGAGCCGGTGGCGCGCGAGGTCGAGGCGCGGCTTCCCATGGGCAGCACCGATATGGGCAACGTGACGCAGGTGCTGCCGGGGATCCACCCGGTGATCGGGGTCGATGCCGGCGGCGCCACCGTGCACCAGCGCGCATTCGCCGCCGCCGCCGCCGGTCCCAGCGCCGACCGCGCGGTCGTCGACGGCGCGATCATGTTGGCGCGCACCGTCGTTCACCTCGCCCAGACCCCCGAGGAACGCGACCGGGTGCTGGCCGCGCATGAGCTCAGACGCAGCGGGGCGCGAGCATGAGCCTCGTTGACACCGCCGAGTCCTGGCTGGCCGCACACCACGACGAGATGATCGAATGGCGCCGGCACTTTCACCGCTATCCGGAGTTGGGCCGGCAGGAATACGCCACCACCCAGTTCGTCTCCGAGCGGTTGGCCGACGCGGGGCTCAACCCCAAGGTGCTACCCGGCGGCACGGGGCTGATCTGCGACATGGGTCCCGAGCATGAGCCGCGGATCGCGCTACGGGCCGACATGGACGCGCTGCCCATGGCCGAGCGAACCGGCGCCCCGTACGCCTCGACCATGCCGAACGTCGCGCACGCCTGCGGGCACGACGCGCACACCGCGATCCTGCTTGGCACCGCCCTGTCGCTGGCGTCCGTGCCGGAGCTGGCTGTCGGCGTGCGGCTGATCTTCCAGGCCGCCGAGGAGCTGATGCCCGGCGGGGCGATCGACGCCATCGCCGCCGGGGCGTTGGCCGGGGTGTCGCGGATCTTCGCCCTGCACTGCGATCCCCGGCTCGAGGTCGGCAAGGTCGCGGTCAGACCGGGCCCCATCACCTCGGCGGCCGACCAGATCGAAATCACGTTGTATTCGCCGGGCGGGCACACGTCGCGTCCACACCTGACCGCCGACCTGGTTTACGGGCTCGGCACGCTGATCACCGGGCTGCCCGGGGTGCTGTCGCGCCGCATCGACCCGCGCAACAGCACCGTGTTGGTGTGGGGCGCGGTCAACGCCGGCGTGGCCCCCAACGCCATTCCGCAAACCGGCGTGCTGGCCGGCACCGTCCGCACGGCCAGCCGGCATACCTGGGTCGACCTCGAGGACATCATCCGCCAGGTCGTCGCGGGCCTGCTGTCGCCGCTGGCGATCGAACACACGCTGCAATACCGGCGCGGCGTGCCACCGGTGGTCAACGAGGAGGTCTCGACACACATCCTCACCCACGCAATCGACGCCGTCGGTCCCGACGTGCTGGCCGGTACGCGGCAGTCCGGTGGCGGTGAGGACTTCTCCTGGTACCTGGAGGAGATTCCCGGCGCGATGGCGCGGTTGGGCGTGTGGTCGGGCGAGGGGCCGCAGTTGGACCTGCACCAGCCGACGTTCGATCTCGACGAGCGGGCCCTGGCGATCGGGCTGCGCGTCATGGTCAACATCGTCGAGCAGGCGGCCCTCTTCTAGGACGGCGCTGATTTTGTGGCCCGGGTTTCGGCGCGCCTGAGCGGGTTTGGCGCGGGTGCGCCTGGAGAATCGGTGTGTGGCGTTGGGACGTGAAAACCGGCAGGGCCGATTCGATGACGCGATGCTGTTGGTGGGCGATCAGCTGCCGCAGAGCAGTATCTATCGACTGTTGGCCGAGCATGGTGGTGCGCTGTTCGGCGAGGAGTACTTCGCCGACTTGTTTAAACGCTCGACGTTGGGCCGCCCGACGGTGCCCGCACGGGTGGTGGCCACGGTGATGCTATTGCAGGCCTACGAGGGACTTTCCGATCGGGAGGCCTGCGACCGGTTGGCCTTTGATCTGCGCTGGAAGGCCGCTGCCGGTTTGACCGTGGACGCGCAGGCGTTTCACCCCACGGTGCTGGTCGGGATGCGTAACCGGCTGAGGGCTTCGAAACGGCCACGGCGGTTGTTTGACGATGTCAACACCACCGCGCGGGCGGCCGGGTTGTTACGGGGACGGCGCCGGGTCCTTGATTCCACGCCGTTGTTTGATGCGGTGGCCACCCAGGACACGGTGATTCAGCTGCGGGCAATGATCCGCAAGGTGCTCACTACCGCCGACCGGGTGGACCCAGCGTTGGCGTGCGTGGTGAGGGCAGCGTTGACCCGCGACGATGACTACGCCAGCTTGGGAAAGCCGCCGTGTGATTGGGACGATGCGAAAGCCCGTGAAGCGTTGGTGGATGCGTTGGTGCGCGACGCTCAGGCTGCGCTGGCGGCGCTGGATGGCCGCGAGCTCGACGGGACGCTGGCCGAGGCTGGCGAGTTGTTGGGGCTGGTGGCCGGCCAAGATGTCGAACAAGGCGACGACGGGGTGTTTCGCATCGCCCGGCGGGTGGCCCGCGATCGGCTGATCTCCACCGTCGATGTCGAGGCCCGCCATGGGCACAAGTCACGGGCCCGCACCTTCGATGGGTACAAGTCGCATCTGGGGGTCGATCCCGACGATGAGCTGATCACCGCCGTGGCCGTCACCGCAGCCAACACCGCCGACCGCGAGGTCATCGACGAATTGCTGGACCAACCCGGCACCGTCGCACCTGCCGCCCACACCGAACCCGTTACCAGCCAGTCGGCTGCGGGCACCGAATCGGCAGCCGGTGAGCCGGCCGCCGACACCGGCGCGCACACCAGTAGCGACTCGGCCGCTGCCTCGGAGTTGAAAGTCTTTGAAGTGTACGGTGATTCGGCCTACGCCAACGGGGCCACCCTGGATGAACAGGGCGCTCGGGGCCATGACATGCGCACCAAAGTGCCCCCGGTGCGCAACGCCAACGGTTATTCCAAAGACCGGTTCACGATTGACCTGGCCGCCGGTACCGTCACCTGCCCGGCTCAGCACACCGTGGCGATCCGGGCTGGCCTGCGCTACCGTGTCGCCCGCTTCGGTGTGCTCTGCGGGTCTTGCCCGCTGCGCGCGCGGTGCACCAAAGCCCGCCGAGGACGGGTGATCAGCATCCACCCTCAGGAAGCCGCCCTACAACACGCCAAAGCCCGCCAACAGGATCCGACCTGGCAGCAGGACTACCGGGCCAACCGGCCCGTCGTCGAACGCAAGATCAGCCACTTCACCCGCCGCTCCTGGGGCGGCCGACATGCCCGATGCCGCGGCAAAAAACGCATTCTGACTGACATCCTGACCCGAGCCAGCGCACTGAACCTCGCCCGACTGGCCACCCTCGGCCTGCACCACGGACCCGGTGGCTGGGCCGTCGCCTGACCCGAACACCAGCCACACCCAGGGCTCAATTTTCAAATGCCCTCGAGGGTCGAAATTCCGATACCGCCGACAAACCCCACCAAGGGCCCCTACATCAGCAGCGTCCTAGGCGCGGAGCTCACTCCTCGAATCCCGGGTCCTGCTGCGCACAATCCTGAAAGGCCACCGCTTCGCGCGCGATCTGCCGACGCAGCGCCGCATAACGTTCCTCCCCATTCTTGGCAAACAGCGGGTCGTCCATGTGGCGCATCGCGGCATCAATGGCGACCCAGTCACTGGCGCCCAGCAGCGTGGCCGCGAGCGGAAGGATCGCCGTCTCCTCCGTGTGCATATGGCGGCGGAAGTCCGCGACATAGGCCCGGGCGGGCTCCTCGACGTGCTCCCGCGGCATGATCGAGCCGTTGACGATATCGTCGAGGGCATGAACCAGGGCGTCTCCGCTTTCCTTCAGTAGCGCGTGCTGCTCCGTTAGCTCGTCGACGATGCGACCGCTGTCGGCGGCGCGTTGCTTGATCCTTGCAAACGCCAGATCTTCTTTGGGATGATGCAACACGTCCGGGTAATGCGTCATGTAGAACATGATGTCCAACATCAACTCGTAGTCGGGCGACTCGCCTTTGTGGAAGAGGTCGAGCTGACCCTCCAGAAGGTCGAGTAGCTTCGCAAAATTGACGTGCTCCGCGTGCCAGAGTGCGATGGAGTCGGCCATGGCTACCTCGCTACTGAAACGCTGCAGCACGCTGCATGAACTCGGCCAGGTTCGACTCGTTTGGGTCGCGCGGCTTCCCCGGATGGATGATCGACACCTGGCAACTTTCGGCCGCCTCGACCAGCTGCGCGTAGGTGCCGGCCGTAATATCGGCGATATACGCCTGCTTGTTCTCATTGTACGCGAACATTTTGTTGTTGATGCCGGTGCACTCGTTGCAACTCGTGCAGCGTGGGGTTTCAATATACGCTTCATCGGCGGCCGCTTCGGCTTCTGGCTCCGGACCCGCTCCCGGCGCCGCCGGCACGATGACCACGTTCGCCTCACCCGGCGCCGCGCCTGCGGCGTCTGCCGCGAGCGGTACGCGCTCGTCACGCGTCTTGCGCTCCGGGCGAGCAGGCGCTCGGCATGCGAGTTGTGGATGCCACCAAGTTCCTGCAGGCTGTGCCACATTTCGCGACAGCGGCGAGCTTCGCGCATCAGGTTCTCGTCGACGATGACCCGGTGCAACGTGTCGTCACGCCCGACCATGAATAGGTACGGAACGCTTTCCGGCGCTGCCGTGCCATCCCGGGCAAGACAATCTCCTGCTGGGACCATGTTCGGCGCCCAGCTGGCACGCTCGACGCGCCCCAGGTGCCGTCCGTAACGCCGATCGCAGGCCACGAAATCGATCGGTGTAAAGGCAAGATCCTGCGCGATCCTCTGGTGCGCCTCGTCTTCGTAGGCGAAGCCGCGCACCGGCCAGTCCTGATCGACATCGGGATTGGCCTGCAGATCGAAGCGCGACGCCCAATTCGAGCCGGCCGACGGGTCATAGGTGAAAGCCGGGAACGCGCGCGAGTCCATCGCCGCTGCCGCGCACAGATAGGCTGGCAGGTCGCCGGTCGTTCCGGTCGCGCCGGAGAACACCCTGATTAACGCCGGCCCTGGGTAGGCCAAGCCACGGCGCAACTGCCCGCGGAATTGAAACAGGTTGGAGCTTGTCGATTGCAGCACGTAGACGTCGTTCAGCCCGATGGCCATGTTTACGAGCTGGCGGCTCTTCAGGCCGAATCCGAGATGTCCGCCGCCGAGCGGCAGTTCGTCCAGGATATCGTCTGACTGGACGAGAACCTTCATTGGCAGGCCGGCGGAAAGGATCTCTGCCAGCGTTGCGGTTTCGGCCGCGTCGAGTTGCCGCGCATTGATGCATACGAGATAGTCGGGGAACAGCGCTTTGTCGGCCGGGTCGAGCCCATCGGCTCCATAGGTCTCGAAAAACGCCGCGTGCCTCGCCTCGCGAAATTCGCCGGCGATCTCGAGTTCCGCCACCACGAGGGCTCGGGCGACAGTCGTCATCTCTTCGAGTCGCTCACGATACGCAGCCAATGCATCGCCGCAGCTTCGGTACACGAACGAATACGCCGTCTCGGCTTCGCCTGCACTTGCCGCAGCGGCATAGAATCGCTGGGAGGTGAGGACCGATAGCAGGGCACGGATGCGCGTCCGGCGGCTTTCCGGCAGCGCTGTTTCCGGCTTGGCCTTGGGGAGAAGGCGCGACATCGCGCCAAAGTCAAACAGGTCGGCGTGAAAATCGCCGATCGACGCCTTGAGGCTTTCCGCACTGCGCCCCGCATCCGAGCGCATGAAGTCCGCGCGGAGGATGTCGGAAAGCTTCTGGATCAGGCTGGTGGCGGTGTCGCGAAACCGCACTGCCTTCGCCTCCTGCACGCCGCGCCATGCATGCGCGAGCAGATCGGCGGGCAGTGCAGCATCGCAATCGACCAGTGCACCGTCGACCTTGAGCGCGCCGCGGGCGCGCCCGAGGCTGTCGCGCAGCGATTCGTCATCGTGCACGCCGAGGCGCTTCGCGGCCAGGTCCCAGAGCGACAAGAGCGATCCTTTGGCGCCTTCGGCCAGCAAGCTGCGGAGTTGGCGCTCCAGACGCAGCACGTGCCGGGTCACCCGTTCGGCGTCCTCGCCGCGGGCGATGTCCTGCAGCAGCCGATCTATGAGACCGGAAAGGGCCTGCACGCGGTCTTCCTCCGGGCCTCGCTCGACCAGCAGCAGCGGAAAATCGTAACGCAGCGCGGTGAGATCGCGGTAGCGCGCAAGCAACGCGGGCCGCAGTACGAGCGGATCGACGGCGTCGAGGCCCGCCGCCGGCCGTTGGCCGGTCAGATGAAACGCGACTTGCGACTGCAGTTCGGCTTCCATCAGCATGTTCGGGAGCTCACGCCGTGTGGCGAAGCTCACCGCGATCCCTTCGGCCATACGGTGAACTTGTCGAATTCGGCTTCAAGCCCGGCCTTGAGACGCGCCGTGCTGCGCGATTCGCCGCTTGCGCGCAGATCCTCATAACAGGGAACATCCGGGTTCTGGTACAGGATACCGACCGGAATGGGATCGATGCTCGATGCGACGTTGCGCGCCCGTTCGATGTCGGTCGGATCGTGCCGCTCCTGGTTCTTGTACACCTTGGCGAGGCTCGGAGAAATCTCCAGGCCCCGCTCGTGCTGCAGCAACTTGACATTCATGGGGTCGTGCAGCCACGGCTCGAGCAGCGTCGGCAACCACTCAGGGCAGCGCTGAACGATGCGCACGAAGGAGAATCCCTTGTGGTGAAACGCCGCCTTGACGATGTCGTATAGGATCTCTGGGATCCAGTCGACGCACTGGGCGACGAACGACACGTTCTGCACGCCGAGCGTTACGGTCAGCGGATTGAGCGCATCGAGGTAGGCGCCACGGGGAGTGGTGTTGGTCTTCAGGCCTTTCGGTGATGTGGGCGAAGCCTGCATCTTGGTCAGACCGTAGATCTGGTTGTCGTGCAGGAACACCGTGCTGTTCATGTTGTAGCGGATCGCATGGATCCAGTGTGCGGTACCGATGCTGCAGCAGTCACCATCGCCCGTGTTGACGAACACGTTGAGATCCGGGCGCGCCATCCGCACCCCTTCCGCGATCGGCAGCGCGCGGCCGTGGATACCGTGGAAGCCGTAGGTCTTCATGTAGTGGGGGAACCGGCTCGAGCAGCCGATTCCTGACACGAAAACGGTCTTCTCGGGACGCAACTGCTCGTCGCGGCAGAGGCGCTGCACGGCGGCAAGAATCGCGTTGTCGCCGCAGCCGCTACACCAGCGTGGCACACCGCTCTGATAATCCTCGAGTTCGTGGCGCTCTTCGTAGAGCCTGATCATGCATTCGGTGGCGGCGGTCGTCATCGTTATCGCCTCAATGTTGCAATCTTGTCGCGAATAACCTGGCACAGAATCCCGGGCTTGATCGGCGCCCCGCGCACCTGGCTCCAGCAGTCAACGTCGACGAGATAGCGTGCGCGCAGCAGCATGGCCAACGCCGAATACCGCCGGTTAGTCTCATCGACGATCTCCTCTTCGGGGCTGTCGCTCCAGTTGCCTTCGATGGTCAGGACCTTGGAAAAGCGGCTCATCGTCTCCTTGATGCCTGGCGGCAACGGCTGCAGAAACCGCAGGTGCATCGATGCGACCTTGGCCCCTTCGCCACGTACCCGCTCGACGGCTTCCTCGATCGTCCCCTTGGTGCTGCCCCAGCCAATGAGCAGCAGGTCACCTTCCTGGTCCCCGAACAGTGGCGGGGCCTGAAGCGTCTTGGCCAGCGCAGCGAGCTTGAGGCTGCGCGCGCGCAGGCCCTGCTCGTTGCTCTCGGAGTCGTAAGCGACATGGCTGAGGCGGTCGTGCCCAAGCCCCGTGACGGTGTGCATGCCATTGGCTTGGCCCGGAATGAAGCGGCGCGCGAGGCCGGTGGCCGCGTCCCAGTCATACGGCTTGGCGCCGGGCGGCACTGGGCTCTGGTCGAGCGGCGGGGCGACCCAAGCGTCGCTGAACTGGGGCCGTGGAAACGGCGTGTACGAGGTCGCGAGATTGGCGTCAGAGAGCACGACCACGACCATGTTGAACATCTCGGCGATTTTGCGCGCAGTGATGATCGAGTAGAAACAATCCTCGATCGTCGCGGCCGCGAGCACGACCTTCGGCGCGTCGCCGTGGCTACCGAACATCGCCGTCAAAAGGTCGCCTTGCTCGGCTTTCGTCGGCTGCCCGGTCGACGGTCCTCCGCGCTGGACGTTGACCACGACCAGGGGGATCTCCGCCATCACGGCGAGCCCGATAGCCTCCTGCTTCAGCGAGTAGCCCGGGCCGGACGTGATCGTGACCGTGCACTTGCCGGCGTAGGAGGCGCCGATGGCGAAGGCGCAGGCCGCGATCTCGTCTTCGGCCTGGTGCACGACGCCTCCGACTTTCTCGAAAACGTCGCACAGGTAGTGCGACGCCGATGTGGCCGGCGTGATGGGATACATGGCGCAGATTTCCATGCCCGAGGCAAGTACGCCGAGTGCGAGAGCCGTGTTGCCGTTGACTACGATCTGCGCCTCGGCCGCCTGGACCGCGGGGATCGAGTACTTGAAATCGAGGTTCGCTTCCGCCCAGGCGTAACCGGCCTCCAAGAGCGCCACGTTGGTCTCGACCACCCCCGCGGCCTTCTTGCCGAAGGTGAGCGCGATCTGTTCGCGCGCGAGCTGCAACTCCAGGCTATAAAGGTTGCACAGCATGCCCAGAGCGAACATATTCTTCCCGCGCCGCGCGTCGGCGACGATGGCGCGACACTCGCGCTCCATCGGCACCTCGTAGACGTTGTAGCCGGAGGCGACGAGCCGTTCACAGGTTTCAGTGTACGAGTCGGCGATCTTCGGATCGGCATCGTCGCGCCACATGCACTCCAGAAGGATGATGCAGCCGGGCTTGAGCTCACCGGCGCGGACCCGGCCGAGGAGCACTTGCTCGTTGAACGCCACCACCAAGTCGGTCTCATCGCCACCGTTGGTTACCTGGCGTGATCCGAGCCGGATGCGGTTGCCGCTCGCCCCGGCGACGCTGCGCGCAGGCGGACGGATCTCCGCGGGGATGATTTCGACAGTCCACACGCCATTGCCCATGCGCGCGGCGATGGCACCGAGCGCTTGGCCGCAACGTTGGGCCCCCTCGCCCGAATCGCTGATTACTTCGACGACATGCTGGGGTAGCTCCGTGGCGCGCTTCCTCCGCGGCGCCTCCGGGGCCAGGCGCGGTTGCTTCGCGAAGGTCTTTTCAACGCTAACTTCGGTCATGGCCCTGGCTCGTGGTCGGTGTAAGGCGTAGGCGTCGGCTCGCTAGGCCACGCGGATGCGCACGAAATTTCGTTCTCTGACGTCGATGCCGAAGCATCGGCCGGCGCCGCCGGCGCCCTCGCCGAGATAAGGCGTGTCAGCGTCGCGTAGACCGAGGTAGGCTTTTATGTTGCGCGCCGCCTTGCGGCCTGCGCCCATCGCCTCGATTACCGTGGCAGCACCGGTCACGATGTCGCCGCCGGCAAACACGCCGGCCACGGAGGTGGCCAATTCCGAGTCCGTGTCGATGTAGCCGCGCTTGTTTAGGCGAAGTTTCGAGGTTTGGCCCATGATCGGGTTGGCGTTTGTTCCGATTGCAAACACGACCAGATCGACGTCGAGTTCGTGCTCGCTGCCGGAGATGGCCACGGGGCGCCGTCGTCCCGATTCGTCGGGTTCGCCCAGCTCCATGCGCACGCAGCGCATGCCGCGCACTCCTCCTTTGCCGTCGTCGAGAATTTCGACCGGATTGGTGAGCCAGCGAAAGTCGACTCCTTCCTCTTCGGCATGGTGGACTTCTTCGCTTCGTGCAGGGCACTCGGCGCGACTGCGGCGATAGACGCAATAGACCTTCTGCGCACCCAGGCGGAGGCACACTCGCATCGCGTCCATCGCCGTATTGCCGGCGCCGACAACGGCCACGCGCTCACCGAGTGGTAGCGGCGTGTCGTAATTCGGGAAGTCTTTAGCGCGCATCAGGTTGCAGCGTGTCAACAACTCGTTGGCGGACAGCACGCCGTTGAGCGAGTCGCCGGGAATACCCAGCATCGCCGGATAGCCTGCCCCGGTGCCGATGAAGACCGCGTGGAATCCCATTTCGTCGAGCAGCTGCTCGATGGTAAACAGGCGCCCAACCAGAGTGTTGCATTCGAATTTGACGCCGAGCTTGCTGAGGTTTTGGATCTCGGCGTCGACCACCGGGTTGGGGAGACGGAAGTCGGGGATGCCGTACTTGAGCACGCCGCCTGCCTGGTGGAATGCTTCGTAGACGGTAACCTCGCAGCCGGCCTTGGCCATGTCCGCGGCGCAGGCCATCCCCGCCGGACCGGATCCGACGATGCCGACCTTGAAGTCGTTGCGCTCGATATAGGGCAGGTTGGTCCAGCCTTCGGCGATGGCGCGATCACCGACGAAGCGCTCGAGCCGGCCGATGGCCACCGGTTCCAGCGTCTGAGCGACCGTGCACACGCCTTCACACTGGCTTTCCTGCGGGCAGACGCGCCCGCACACCGCGGGCAGCAGATTGGTCGCCGCGATCACATCGTAGGCGGCACGGAAGTCCTTCTGCCCGATCTTCTCGATGAAACCGGGGATGTCGATACCCACCGGGCAGCCGCGCACGCACGGCTGGTCCGGGCAGAGCAGGCATCGCTCGGCTTCGATCAGCGCTTCCTCCGGTGCGTAACCGCAGGATACTTCAGCAAAATTCTTGACGCGTTGCGCGGGTTCCTGTTCGCGCACCGGTGTTCGCTGTTGGGGAATGGTCCGGATAGTACGCTTCTTCGTCACCTAACCTCCTCGGGCCTCATCGAAGGGATATTTCGAGCAGCTCGCTCGACACGCTGTCCGCACCGGGGTCGGACGCCTGCGCCGCGAGCGTGCCCAGGTTGGGCTCGGCTTTCATGCGGCAGCTTTCCGACCAGCGCTCGCGCGCGGCCTTCTCCTCCGCGGCAAAGCGCCGTAGCCTCGACATCAGGTCGTCGAAATCGACCAAGTGGCCATCGAAGTCCGGGCCGTCCACGCAGGCGAATCTAACTTCTCCACCTACCTTGACCCGGCACCCGCCGCACATCCCCGTTCCGTCGACCATCACCGGATTAAGGCTCACGATCGTTTTGATCTTGTGTGGGCGCGTCGCCTCCGCGCAGCCACGCATCATGACCGGCGGACCGATCGCCACGCATTGGTCGACATCGGGATGCTTGGCGATGGCGCGCTTGATGCCCTCGGTGACGAGCCCCTTGATTCCGCTCGAGCCGTCGTCGGTGCACACGATGAGCTCATCGCAACAGGCGTCGAACTTATCCGTCCAGAACATCAGAGCCTTGCTGCGGAATCCGAGCACGCCGATGACGTAGGCGCCGTGCTCCTTGAAGGCGCGTGCCAGGGGGAAAATCGGTGCTACGCCCAAGCCGCCACCGACGCAAATGACCTTTTTCGCGCCACCGACCGGGCTGGGGATGCCCATCGGGCCGACCACGGCATGCAGCGCGGTTCCGACCTTGCACAGCTGCTGCATTTCCTTCGTCGTCTTACCGACCGCCTGGATGACCAGCGTGATGGTCCCCTTGGCGCGATCAAAGTCCGCGATCGTGAGCGGAACACGCTCCCCGTGGTCATGCGCCATGACGATCACGAACTGGCCGGCACGTGCCGCCCGGGCCATTAGCGGATGCCGGATCTCGAGCAGATACGTCACGTCCGAGAAATCCTCGCGCGCAACGATTTCGAATGTACTCATCAGCTAAACCTCCGCCCGCCAGGACGGGCCGAGACGGTCAAACCAGGCTCTTGAACCTCGCTCAACCACTCCAGCACTTCGGGCAAATCACCGGGCTTCCCCGGTACCAACAACCATTGCACCAACCCACCTCCCGGCCATAGGGCCGAACGTCCTGTGCCAGCCGCCGAAAGTCGCGCGTCCGTGTGTGGCGTCAGCGTCGCCCGGGGGCCGGCGCCTGGTCCACGGGTGGCCACTGCTCGTCAGTGTCGCCCGGGCCCGGCTGGGTGGATCGTGGCGGCCGTCGCCGACAGCGCGCTGCGCCTGCCCGCCGGCCGCAGCTCGAGCAGCCCTCAGGTAGCTGGTGATCACGAGTCGGCGGTGAGCTCGGTCGATGCCGCGGGTCCAGGGCGGCCAGTTCGTCGAGCAGCATCGCGGGAGTCATCTCAGTGTCGGCCCCGCTGCGGACCGGTGGTAGCCAGTTAGCGCCGGACTTGCGGAGGCTTCTTGGCGTGTGGCGTCATCTCGGTGAGGACTGATGGGCTTACCCCGCGTGGAGATTCGTCGGCGGCCACCAACAGAATGCCGACTGATTCGACGATGCCGGTAGCGATGTCGTTGACCGCGGGCACGTTGTCGGGGCAGACGCACACGCTGAGATCCATCACGTCGTCGTGGGATATCAGCGTGATGTTCAACCCGGCGCCTTCTATCAGCGGCGCCGCGGTGTGCATGCCAACGACCTTGGCTCCAGCGCAATATACCGGCATCCGTGGCCCGGGAAGATTCGAGACGATGCCATGCGAGATCGGTGCGAGCCGTTGCGACAAGCCCACTGCGGCACCGAGGCGCTGATGTTCGGCAGCTTGATGATGTTGGTGTCTGGTAGCTGCGTCAGCCGGCCCAGTTCGGCAAGGTTGTCCGGCACGCGCTGTGCTTCGGTCAGGTAATCGGGAAACTCGGCCAGGATACGTGCCGCCAGCGAGATGTCACTGGCCTCGATCTTGATGCCCGCCGGCTCGGTAAAGGCACGCACTATCGGCAGAAAGGCGTAGGTCGCCAGCAGCGGCGCCTCGTCGGTCAGCGTGTAGATGATTGTCGGCTGCTCGGCGCTCATGGTTGTTTCTCCCGGCGTCACTGTCGGTCAGATTTTGAGTGGCTACGCGATGTCACGGCGGCTATCAGTATCACGGCGCCACAACCGCAGCAGATGCCCCGCTGCGGTGAGTTCGGCGGCGCGACGCTTTTCAGCTTCCTTTGCCCCTCCGACCTTACTGACGGGGTGCCGTCGGGCACGTTCGCCACCAGGTCGGCGAGGTACTCCACGGGCTGATCATGATCGATTCCGGCGTATGTGGCAACGGTGTCCTCGGCACGGCTAGCATCATTCTCGTCGTCAACGTCATCTTGCTATGGGTGTATACGATTTCCTGCCACTCGTGCAGGCACGTCACCGAGGCCGGCTCAAACACTTCTCCAAACATCCGGTCCGGTACTGGATCTGGACACAGGTCAACAAGCTGAACACCCGGCACATGCTCTACACTGGTGCTCACCGACTTTTACGTCATGCTGGTGGCCAGCGGGACCATAAATGACGTGAGATTCATTAGCTGACAGAGTCATTGATTGGCTAATACCCAAAAAGCAAGTGCGGTTTCATGGTTGAGGTCGAACGGCACTCCTACGACGTGGTGGTGATCGGTGCCGGCGGCGCGGGGCTGCGAGCCGTCATCGAGGCCCGGGAGCGGGGTCTGCGGGTGGCCGTGGTGTGCAAGTCGCTGTTCGGCAAGGCCCACACCGTGATGGCCGAGGGCGGCGCCGCGGCGTCGATGGGCAATGTCAACTCCAAGGACAATTGGCAGGTCCACTTCGCCGACACCATGCGCGGGGGTAAGTTTCTCAACAACTGGCGGATGGCCGAGCTGCACGCCCGCGAAGCGCCGGACCGGGTGTGGGAGCTGGAAACCTACGGGGCGCTGTTCGACCGCACCAAGGACGGGCGGATCAGCCAACGCAACTTCGGCGGGCACACCTACCCGCGGCTGGCCCACGTCGGCGACCGCACCGGCCTGGAACTCATCCGCACCATGCAGCAGAAGATTGTCTCGCTGCAGCAGCAGGACCACGCCGAACTCGGTAACTACGAGGCCCGGATCAAGGTGTTCGCCGAATGCACCATCACCGAGCTGATCAAAGACGGCGAACGCGTCGCCGGCGCGTTCGGATACTGGCGCGAAAGCGGGCGATTCGTCCTGTTCGAGGCGCCCGCGGTGGTGCTGGCCACCGGCGGCATCGGCAAGTCGTTCAAGGTGACCTCGAACTCGTGGGAATACACCGGCGACGGGCACGCGCTGGCGCTGCGGGCCGGCGCGACGCTGATCGACATGGAGTTCGTCCAGTTCCACCCGACCGGCATGGTGTGGCCGCCCAGCGTCAAGGGCATCCTGGTCACCGAGAGCGTGCGCGGCGACGGCGGCGTGCTGAAGAACTCCGAGGGCGAGCGGTTCATGTTCTCCTACATCCCGCCGGTGTTCAAAGGCCAGTACGCCGAGACCATCGACGAGGCCGACGCCTGGCTGTACGACAACGACAACAACCGGCGCACCCCCGACCTACTGCCCCGCGATGAGGTCGCGCGCGCGATCAACGCCGAGGTCAAGGCCGGCCGCGGCACCGAACACGGCGGGGTATATCTGGACATCGCGTCGCGGCGCTCCCGCGAGGACATCCTCAAACTGCTGCCATCGATGCACCACCAGTTCAAGGAGCTGGCTGGCGTCGACATCACCGGTGAGCCGATGGAAGTCGGGCCGACCTGTCATTACGTGATGGGCGGTGTCGAGGTCGACCCCGATACCGGCGCAGCGAAAGTGCCAGGGCTGTTCGCCGCGGGTGAGTGTTCGGGCGGCATGCACGGCTCCAACCGGCTGGGCGGCAACTCCCTGTCGGACCTGCTGGTGTTCGGGCGCCGCGTCGGGCTGGGCGCCGCCGACTATGTCCGCGCGCTGAGCCAGCGGCCCGCCGTGTCGCAAGACGCGGTCGACGCCGCGGCCAAACTCGCGCTGGCACCGTTCGACGGCCCGAAGGGTGGCGCCACACCGGAGAACCCGTACACCCTGCACACCGAACTCCAGCAGTCGATGAACGACCTGGTCGGCATCATCCGCAAACCCGACGAAGTCACCGAAGCGCTGACGCGGCTGGACGGGCTGCGCGGGCGGTTGCGCAACCTTCAGGTCGAGGGGCACCGACAGTTCAACCCGGGCTGGCACCTGGCCATCGACCTGCGCAACATGCTGCTGGTCAGCGAGTGCATCGCCAAGGCCGCACTGGAGCGCACCGAAAGCCGCGGCGGCCACACCCGCGACGACCATCCGTCGATGGACGCGGACTGGCGCAAGATCCTGCTGGTGTGCCGCACTGACGGCGGCGACCCCGTCGTCCCCAACATCAGGGTCACCCGCGAGCCGCAGCTCCCGATGCGACCAGACCTGCTGAAGCTCTTCGAGATCAGCGAGCTCGAGAAGTATTTCACCGACGCCGAGCTGGCCGACCACCCAGGACGGAGCATCTAGCTCCGTTCTTGCGTTGGTGAGGACGTGGGAGACGGCCGCGGCGATGTCGGTGGCGTTGTCGCGGGCCCGGTAGGGCAGGCCGAGGAAGTCGGCGAATTCGCCGGCGAATTTTGCGGGGCGAGCTTTTGGGTGGGGTGGTGATGTAGGCAACCGGGATCTGGTCACCACCGGGGTAGCGTGCGCGCACCCGCTGTTCGTGGGCCCGGCCCAGCCATTTGATGCTGGTGGATTTTCCACTGGCCGAGGGGCCGTCGACGATCAGTGATCGGCGCGCGCCGATCTCGCGGCGGTTGAGCAGCGTCAACAGCTGGCCCTGCCGCAGCACCTCGCGCACCGCGGAGGTCTCGACCACGACCAGCTCTGAGTGATAGGCCAGGCGTTGATCGTTGTAGTCTTCGCGGGCGGCCGGTGAGGTTGGCAAACTCACCTGGCTCCAGCGGTGTGATCGCGGCGGGTCTGGCGTTGATGAATTCCCGCCACCCGACGTCCCCCCCGGGCAGGCGCGCCGCCGCGATAACGACTACCTTCAACTATGCGCGCCTAGTAAGGCCAGCGTTGTCACCAATGGAAGAGCGCAAAGGGGTTCTTATGGCCGACACCGACGACACCGCCACCCTCCGCTACCCCGGGGGTGAGGTGGACCTGCAGATCGCCCACGCCACCGAGGGAGCCGACGGCATCGAGCTCGGCTCGCTGCTGGCCAAAACCGGGTACACCACATTCGATGGCGGCTTCGTGAACACCGCCTCCACCAAGAGCGCGATCACCTACATCGACGGCGACGCCGGCATCCTGCGCTACCGCGGCTACCCGATCGAGCAGCTCGCCAAGAAGTCGACCTACATCGAAGTCAGCTACCTGCTGATCTACGGCGAGCTGCCGGACGAGGCGCAGCTGGCCGCGTTCACCCACCAGATCCAGCGGCACACCATGCTGCATGAGGACCTGAAACGGTTTTACGACGGCTTCCCACGCAATGCGCACCCGATGCCGGTGCTGTCCAGCGTGGTCAACGCGCTGAGCGCGTACTACCCGGATTCGCTGGACCCGTTCGACAACGCTCAGGTCGAGCTGTCCACGATCCGGCTGCTGGCCAAGCTGCCCACCATCGCCGCCTACTCCTACAAGAAGTCGCTCGGCCAGCCGTTCCTGTACCCGGACAACACGCGGACGCTGGTGGAGAACTTCCTGCGGATGACGTTCGGGCTGCCGGCCGAACCCTACGAGCCGCATCCCGAGGTCGCCCGCGCGCTGGACATGCTGTTCATCCTGCACGCCGACCACGAGCAGAACTGCTCGACATCGACCGTGCGGCTGGTTGGGTCGTCGCAGGCCAACCTGTTCACCTCGATCTCCGGGGGCATCAACGCGCTGTGGGGCCCACTGCATGGCGGCGCCAACCAGGCGGTGCTCGAGATGCTCGAGCAGATCCGCGAAAGTGGCGGCGACGTGCGCGAGTTTGTCCGCAAGGTGAAGAACCGCGAAGCCGGCGTCAGGTTGATGGGCTTTGGCCACCGCGTCTACAAGAACTACGATCCGCGGGCCCGCATCGTCAAGGAACAGGCCGACAAGATCCTCGCCCGACTCGGCGGCGATGACGACCTGCTGCGCATCGCCAAGGATGTCGAGGAGGCGGCCCTGACCGACGAGTACTTCATCGAGCGCAAGCTCTACCCGAACGTCGATTTCTACACCGGGCTGATCTACCGCGCTCTCGGGTTCCCGACCCCGATGTTCACCGCGTTGTTCGCGCTGGGCCGGCTGCCCGGCTGGATCGCGCACTGGCGCGAGATGCACGACGAGGGCGGCGAAAAGATCGGCCGTCCGCGACAGATCTACACCGGGCACGGCGAGCGGGACTACGTCACTGTTGACGCGCGATAGCCGGAGCCGGCCGGTCGTAAGCACTGCCTCACCCCGAGGCGAGCACCGCCATCGCGGCGTTGTGACCGCCAACACCCGACACCGCGCCACCGCGGCGCGCGCCTGAGCCGCACAGCAGGATCCGCTCATGGTCGGTGGCCACACCCCATAGCTGCGCTGGGGTGTCCAGCGGGTCGCCATCGTCAGCGAACGGCCAGGACAGCGCGCCGTGAAAAGATATTGCCGTCGCTCATCATCAGCGTGCGCTCCAAGTCCAGGGTGGGCGTCGTCTCGATGCAGGGCCGACCATGGGCGTCGCTCATCAGTACTTCCTGAATCGGTTCGGCCAGAACGGAATTCAGCGAAGCCAGCACCGATTCGGTGAGTTGGTGGCGCAACACGTCGGATTCGGTGTTACAAAACAACGAATGTGGCGTGTGCAGGCCGAACACCGATAGCACTCACCAACTTGACAGTGCACCGAACCGCTGCCGATGCCACTGCAGAACATCCTGGTCAGCGAAGCGCACCAGCGGATGAACGAGTCGGACAACCCCGACACCGTCGCGATGCCAGCGGGTCAGATCCTCGGTCGGATGAACCAAATCCGCCCGCCGCCAAGATCATCGCCGATTTGGGCAGCGGCTTCCAGGCCGCGACCCGCGGCCTCGACGAGATCGCCGGAAGTTAGCACGAGCAGACGCAAGAGCACCCGAACCGCGTGTCGGGGCTGCCTTTGCGTCTGCTCACGGGCGAAGCGCTACAGGCTCTGCAGGATCTCGCGGGCCAGCGTGGCCGTCGCCGACGGCGTCTTGCCGACCTTGACGCCGGCGGCCTCGAGCGCCTCCTTCTTGGCGGCCGCGGTGCCAGACGAGCCGGACACGATGGCGCCGGCGTGGCCCATCGTCTTGCCCTCCGGCGCGGTGAATCCCGCGATATAACCGATAACAGGCTTGGAGACGTTTGCCTTGATGTAGTCGGCAGCGCGTTCCTCGGCGTCGCCACCGATTTCGCCGATGATCACGATAATCTTGGTGTCCGGGTCATTCTCGAACGCCTCGATCGCGTCGATGTGAGTGGTCCCGATCACCGGGTCGCCGCCGATACCGATGCATGTCGAGGATCCGAAATCGCGCAGCTCGTACATCATTTGGTAGGTCAGGGTGCCCGACCTCGATACCAGACCGATGGGTCCGGGGCCGGTGATGTTGGCCGGGATTATGCCGGCCAACGCCTCGCCGGGCGTGATGACGCCCGGGCAGTTCGGCCCGATGATGCGCGTCTTAGGCGCCTTGGCGCCACCATTATCCAAGTTGTATTGCCACGCATAGGCGGTGTCCTGCACCGGAATTCCCTCGGTGATCACGACGAGCAGCGGGATCTCGGCGTCGATCGCCTCGATGATGGCGTCCTTGGCGAACTTCGGCGGCACAAACACCACGGACACGTCGGCGCCGGTTTCCTGCATCGTCTCCGCGACGGTGCCGAACACCGGCAGTTCCACTTCGTCGCCCTGCGCGTTGGTGTGGCTGACGGTGGTGCCGGCCTTGCGAGCATTCACGCCACCGATCAGCCGGGTGCCGGCCTTGAGCATCCGAGCGGTGTGCACGGACCCCTCGTTGCCGGTGATGCCCTGCACGATGACCTTGGAGTCCTTGTTCAGGAAGATCGACATGATCAGCGGTCCTTAACGTCGTTTGGCGGCTGTATTGTACGACGCAGTTCCGCCCACTCCGCCTGCGGCAAGGCTAGACGCGCTCGGGGACGCGCTTGCGGGCATCGGCCTTCTCTTCGTAATACTTCGCCCGCTCGTCGACGGCGGCGAGGAACTGCGCGAGGTCGGTTCGGGCCTTCTCGCCTTCAGGGCCGAAGTCAGACCGGTCGAAGATGCGCCAGAACCGCAGCACAGGTTGCAGAACGTCGTCGTGGTGGATGCGGAGGTCATAAATCCCGGCCTTGGCGATGAGGATCGAGTTCTTTATTAAAGTCGGTCATGCCGCCGGCATCGATGAGATGACAACAACAACAAATGTAGTTGTAGGTTGCCAATCTCCGTGTCGAATTGTCATCCGGAATGTCGAAAGATGTCGAATCCTGATGCGGATCAGCGAACAACAACGCAAGCAGAACGAGGACCGGATCCGCGCAGCTGCCGACCGGCTCCTGCGTGGCGAGCTGCCGACCGGCGGGAAATGCGACGTGAAGACCCTCGCTGCCGAGGCAGGGGTCACCCGTGCTGCGATCTACAGCACCTATCTGCACCTTAAAGAGGACTTCGAGCGGAGACGCGACAACCTTCGCGCGACCGGCGAAATAACGGATCCGCGTGAGGCGCAGATCGTCCGACTCAAGGAACGCGTCGCCGCGCTGCAGGCACGAATCGCTGAGCAAGACAACGCGATCACGGAACTGGCCGCCTTCCGCACCCTGGCCGTGTCGCGGCTGGCCGCCCAGCACGAGGAGAGCACCAGGCTGCGCGTCGGACCGCGACCAAGGCTGGACAGCGGGCACAGCTGCGCGAATACCCCGTCGACCATTTCGACGTATACCAGGGCACATGGCAACAGCGGGCGCTAGTCGATCAGCTCGACTTCGTCTCGCACGTGCTCAATTCGTCGCGTTCGAGGCGCGTCAGCCTTGCGCCAGTGCTGCATTGAACGTTTTGCTCGGCCGCATCACCGCCGCGGTCATCTCGCTGTCCGGCGCGTAGTAGCCGCCGATGTCCACCGCCTCGCCCTGTGCCTCGTTGAGTTCGCGCACGATGACGTCTTCGTTCCTGGTCAACGCATCGGCTAGTGGGGCGAAGTGTTCCCGCAGTTCGAGGTCGTCGGTTTGCGCGGCAAGTTCTTGCGCCCAGTACATGGCGAGGTAGAACTGGCTTCCACGGTTGTCGAGCTCACCGGTCTTGCGCGACGGGCTCTTCTTGTTGTCCAGCAGCTTGCCGATCGCGGCATCCAGCGTCTTGGCCAGGATCTTGGCCCGCTCGTTGCCGGTCTTGATGCCCATCTCTTCCAGACTGGCGCCCAGCGCGAGGAACTCCCCAAGCGAATCCCAGCGCAGGTGGTTCTCCTCCACCAATTGCGTGACGTGCTTGGGTGCCGAACCGCCCGCCCCCGTTTCGTACATTCCGCCGCCGGCCATCAGCGGCACGATGGACAGTATCTTGGCGCTGGTGCCCAGCTCCAAAATCGGGAACAGGTCGGTGAGGTAGTCGCGCAGGATGTTGCCGGTGGCGGCGATGGTATCCAGCCCGCGGATCAGGCGTTCCAGTGTGTAGCGCATGGCGCGCACTTGCGACATGATCTGGATATCGAGGCCGTGGGTGTATTGATCCGCCAGGTATTCCTTGACCTTCTTGATCAATTCATTCTCGTGGGGCCGGTACGGGTCCAGCCAGAACAACACCGGCATGCCGGAGTTACGCGCACGGGTGACGGCCAGCTTGACCCAGTCGCGGATCGGTGCGTCCTTGACTACGCACATGCGCCAGATATCGCCGGTTTCCACGTTCTGCGTCAGCAGTACCTCGCCGGTGGCCAGGTCCACGATGTTGGCGACGCCGTCCTCGGGAATCTCGAACGTCTTGTCCTGCGAGCCGTACTCCTCCGCCTGCTGCGCCATCAGGCCGACGTTGGGAACCGTGCCCATTGTCGTCGGATCGAACTGGCCGTTGGTCTTACAGAAGTTGATGATCTCCTGATAGATGCGGGAAAACGTCGACTCGGGGTTGAGGGCCTTGGTGTCCTTGAGCTTTCCGTCAGCGCCGTACATCTTGCCGCCCGCGCGGATCATCGCGGGCATCGAGGCATCCACGATCACATAGCTCGGGGAATGGAAGTTGGAGATTCCCTTGGCCGAATCGACCATCGCGAGCTCGGGGCGGTGCTCGTGGCAGGCGTGCAGGTCTTCGATGAGCTCATCGTGTTGCGATGCGGGCAGCGACTCGATCTTGCTGTAGAGATCGACCAACCCGTTGTTGACGTTTACACCCAGTTCGTCAAACAGCTCCTGGTGCTTGGCGAAGGCGTCCTTGTAGAAGGTCTTGACCGCGTGGCCGAAGACGATGGGGTGGCTGACCTTCAGCATCGTCGCCTTGACGTGCAGTGAGAACATCACGCCGGTCTCGTACGCATCCTCCATCTGGGCTTCGTAGAACTCACACAAGGCCTTCTTGCTCATGAACATGCTGTCGATGACGTCGCCGTCATCCAGCGACACCTTGGGCTTGAGCACGATCGTCTCGCCGCCCTTGGTCACCAGTTCCATCTTCACGTCGCGCGCGCGGTCCAGCGTCATCGACTTCTCGCCGTGGTAGAAGTCGCCGTGCCGCATCGTCGCCACATGGGTGCGCGACGCCATCGACCACTCGTCCATGCTGTGCGGGTGCTTGCGCGCGTACTCCTTGACCGCCTTGGGGGCGCGGCGATCCGAGTTGCCTTGGCGCAGCACCGGGTTCACCGCGCTGCCCAGGCATTTGGCGTAGCGGTTTCGGATTTCGTTTTCCTCGTCGGTCTTGGGAGTCTGCGGATAGTCCGGAAGCTTGAAGCCCTTGTCTTGCAGTTCCCTGATGGCGGCCACGAGCTGCGGCACCGAAGCGCTGATGTTCGGCAGCTTGATGATGTTGGTGTCTGGTAGCTGCGTCAGCCGGCCCAGTTCGGCAAGGTTGTCCGGCACGCGCTGTGCTTCGGTCAGGTAATAGGGAAACTCGGCCAGGATACGTGCCGC
>CAWDJC010000027.1:0-53773 GCA_963802525.1 uncultured Actinomycetota bacterium
CCGTCCGTACCCCGTCCAAACGGCGGAACCTGTCGAACGGAATCCAGTAGTCGCGTGCCCAATCCTCCGGACGGGCGAGCCGGATGCCGAGTTCTTGGCCGCTCACCAGTGCGGGTTTGACCGAGATTCCGACCACGTCGGTGCGCCGGGCCAGACGGATCGCGGTCAGGACACCGACGTCTCCCAGTCCGGCGATGACAACGCGCTTGCGGTTCATGCCACCATCACGCGCGGCGCGTGACACCCAGTTTGCTTCTATGGCCGCACGTTTCGGCGACCGGGGATGAACGCGCCCAGGGGACGACGGGATCCATGCGGGCCTCCTTAGCCGCCTTGCCCGGTTGGCCTCCGGACCCTCCGCCGGGGTGGGCAAACTGTAACACGTTCTACCTGCGCGCCGTTCCCGGTCAGCATGGCTTATCCACAAGCTGCATCAGTAGCATTAGCCAGCGGCCACTCCACCCATGGCACCGAAAGGAACGGCTCACATGACGACACAGGCCGACGCCCATCGCCACAGCCCACAACTGATTCCGCGCCGGCTATTGCGAGGCGGACAGGTTCACCACCCGGCCGTCCTCGACGAGGCCAGGAGGCGGAGTGAAGACGTTCAGCTGCGGTTGGCCGACCGGATAACCGCGTTTGCCGGATCGATGAACTTTGTCTGGCTCCACGCGGCCTTGTTCGGCGTGTGGATGCTGTTCTTGGAACGCAATCCGTGGCCCACCCTGACACTGGTGGTGTCGCTCGAGGCGATCTTTCTGTCGACCTTCGTGATGATCGGTCAGAACCGTCAGGCGGCTTTCCAGCAGGCCAGGGCCGACCATGACTTCGAGACCCAGGATTTGGAGCTGAAAACCAACACCGAGCTCACCCGCCAGATTCACCTGCTCACCGAGGAATTGCACCGGCGCTTCATCGGGCCATCGTCTGCGCGTCGGGACTCCGCGTCGCCGAGTTGAGGAAATCGGCGACAACGGACAGCGAAAAGCATTGGGGGAGCGGATGTTGGACCTGCAGGAAGCGATGCGCCCACATGTGGGCGCGGCGCTGCGCGCCGCCGTGCGTGCAACGGCCCCTCGGCCCGCCGCGGCCAGGCGGGCCGCCAAGGAGCTCCAGCAAGACCTGTGGGCGGCGGTCGGCGCCGAGATCCGCTGGGCATTCACCCCGCCCCGCACCTGGCTGATGGGTGTGCTCGCCAACGTGATCTTCGCCGCGGCGTGGTTGCTGGTGCAGCCGCTGACGGCGGGCCGTCACCATCACCACCAGGACTGGGTGATCCTGGTCGGTACTTACTTCTCGTCGTGGGTCCTCGCCGATGTCACCACCACCAACCTGCTCGGCGCCGACCACTACCGCGTCCAACAGGCTTTGTCCGACGGTGTGCCGTTCTGGCGAATCCTCGTGATCAAGAACTTGGCGCTGCTCGCGATCGTCGGGGTGCCGACCTTAGCAACAGCGATGGCCCTGACGCTGTGGCTGGAAACGCCGGCGCGCCTGGCGATCACGATTCCGACCGTCGCAGTGCCCGTCGTGTCCTGGCTGGGCGTGGGCAACCTCATCTCGGCGCTGCACCCGGTCGGCGTCGAGCCGCTGATTCGGCGGTGGCGGCAGCGTGGCAACCTTCGCCGCACCGGCGGCTGGGTGCTGGCCCTCACGCTGCCTTACGCGCTGTATTACGTCGCCGACCCGATGAACGGTGTGGAGCATCGGGTGTTGTGGACCCAGGCGCCCCAGCTGATCTGGCCGGTGTTCGGGCGCGACACGAAGAGCTTCGTGCATCTCGCCATCGCCATCGGGGTCTGGCTGGCTGGAACCACCGCCGCAGTGCTGTGGGTGCGCAAGCGGGGGTTCCAGATCAGGTGAGACCCAGCTGGGGGAGTCGGGCCCTACCCGTGGTCCTTCGCGCTACGCGCGGGCGCACATACCGCAGCGCGCAAAGCGCCCGTGACCACATCGAGCAGCGGGCCCTGCGTCCGCAGCCGTTCGGGCCGCCGCCTCGGTTACGAGCCGACTTGAGCGTGCGCATGGAGCGTCAATCGGACTGGCCGATCTACACCCTGGCGCCCGCGAACTTCGACGCGCCAAATCGCACGGTCGTCTACCTGCACGGCGGTGCCTGGGTCAACGAAATCGCCTTGCAGCACTGGAAATTGGCCGCGCAAATCGCGGCCGAGGCACAGGTGCAAGTGATCGTCCCGATCTATCCGTTGGTGCCGTTCGCCACTGCGGCCGACGTCGTGCCGCCTATCGCCGAGCTGGTGGCCGAGAAGATCGCAGCCGATCACAGCGTGTGCCTGGCCGGCGATTCCGCCGGCGGGCAGATGGCCTTGTCGGCGGCGCTGATCCTGCGCGATGCGCACCGCCTGGTCCTGCCCCGAACCGTGCTGATCTCGCCGGTCCTCGACGTGTCCCTGAGCAACCCGTTGATCAGCGCGGTCCGCGATCCGTGGCTGACCCGTAGCGGCCTGCTGGAATTCGCAAAGCGCTGGTGCGGTGATCTTCCGACGGCCGATCCGATGGTGAGCCCGCTGGGCGCCGATCTGACCGGCCTGGGACCCCTGACCGTTTTCAGCGGCACGCGAGACATCCTCAACCCCGACGCGCGCTTACTGGCCGAAAAGGCCACGGCGGCCGGCGTGGAAGTCGAGTATCACGAACAACCCGGCTTGGTGCACGTCTACCCGCTCACCCCGACGCGCGAAGGCCGCGCCGCGCGAGACGTCATTGTCGAACGTTTACGCGCGAACTGACTAATCGTTGTTCGCCGCGTCCCGGGCCGCGATGTAGCCGTACACCAGGCCCTGGGCGATCGTCGCGCCCGCGCCCGGGTACGTCGTGCCGAATGCGTTGGCGGCGGTGTTGCCGATGGCGTACAACCCGGCGATCGCAACCCCATCCTCGCGGAGCACCCGCGCCCGCTCGTCTGCCTTCAGCCCACCGCAGGTCCCCAGATCGCTGAGCACCGTTTTCACCGCGTAGAACGGTCCCTTGACCAATGGACGCAGGTTGGGGTTCGGCTTTATCGTCGGGTCGCCGTAGTAGCGGTCGTAGGCGCTGCGACCCCGGCCGAAGTCGGGATCCTCTCCGGCAGCTGCCATTTCGTTGAACCGTGTCATCGTCCGGGTGAACTGCGAAACCGGAACACCCATCCGGGCGCCCAGCTCGGCAAGACCGTCGGCCCGCACCGCGATGCCGGCATCATACCATGTCCGCGGAATCGGCATTCGCGGAAACAGTTGGGCACCAAAGACATAGCTGTTGCGGTATTGCTGATCGAAAACGATCCACATCGCATCGACGGGGTTGCCCGACCGCTCCAGCTCGAGCAGCCGCTGGCCGAATGACATGTAGTCCGCCGACTCGTTGGTGAATCGGTGGCCTCGCTGGTTCACGATGAGGCAGCCCGGAAGTGACCGTTCGGCCAGCATCACGGCGGGCGCCTTGCCCGGCAGCGGCGCGACGGCGGGGAACCACCAGGCCTGATCCATCAGCGCGATTCCGGCCCCCAGCTCCTGCGCCGCGCGGATTCCCTCGCCGGTGTTGGACTTGGCGCCCAGGCTGAGGTTCGCGCCCAGCGATTCGGACTGGAATTTCCACCGCATGTCCATGCTGTGGTCGAAGCCGCCCGTGGCCAGCACCACGCCGCGCCTGGCGGTGATCGTCACTTCGCGGCCCCCGTGGTCGACGACCGCGCCGCTGACCCGGTCGCCGTCGCCATCGAGGCGCAGCAGGGTGGTGTCGGTCCACACCGGGATGCCGGCGCGCAGCACACCCGCGAACAGGCCGGCCATCAGACCCTGGCCGCCCGCCGCATAACGCCGGCCCACCAGCCGGCCACCGAAGCCCTGCGCCAATCGCTTGCCGAACGTCGGAACCCCTTTGCGCGGAACCCGGGCGACCAGATTCATCCAGCGGTAGTCCGCGCCGGTCGTGGGTATCGAAACGCCCGCCTCCAAGATGCCGGGCTGCAGCCGGGTGCGGTATTCGCCCAGGATCGACGTGTCCAACGGGCGACACTCGCAGGTGCGGCCCGCGGCGCTGCCACCGGGCTCCTCGGGGTGGTAATCGGAATAGTCGCGGGCCCAGAAGAGCCGCAGCGGAGTGGTTCGGCGCAGCATTTCGACCATCGCGGAAACGTGGGCCAAAAACCCGGCCGAGCGCTGCTGGGAAGCCGAGCCCGCGACCACCGAGTCCAGGTAGGCGGCCGCGCGCTCCTCGGTGTCGTTGGCGCCGGACTCCCGCAGCACCGGGCTGGCGGGCAGCCAAAGTGCGCCGCCGGAGCGGGCGGTCGAGCCGCCCACGTACGACGACTTTTCCACGACCAACACCGTCAGCCCCAGTTCGTGGGCGGCCAGCGCTGCGGCCATTCCGGTACCCGACCCGACTACCAGCAGGTCGATGCATGTGTCGGCCACGGGAAGCCTGGCGGGGATCGTCATGCTGTGGGGGGTCACGCTGAGAACGGTATGCCGCGGTGGTGCGACGGAGGAAGAGTAGAACAAGCCATCCCCAAAACGGGGCCGCGGGGGTTCAATAGTGCCTATGACGTCGCAGTCCGAGGCCGACGAGGTTCGGCTCATTGAAGCGCAGGCCGTCCCGGCGCGGTTCGCCCGCGGCTGGCATTGCCTTGGTTTGATCAGGGATTTCGGTGACGGCAAGCCGCATGCGATCAACGCTTTCGGGCAGAAGCTGGTCGTTTTCCGCAGCGCGGACGGCGCCGTCAACGTGCTCGACGCGTACTGCCGCCACATGGGCGGTGACCTTTCGCAGGGCGAGGTCAAGGGCAACGAGATCGCCTGCCCATTCCACGATTGGCGCTGGGGCGGCGACGGGCGGTGCAAGCAGGTGCCGTACAGCAGGCGCACGCCGAAGCTGGCGCGGACGGCGGCGTGGACCACGCTGCAGCAGGACGGGATGTTGTTCGTGTGGAACGACCCCGAGCGCAAGCCGCCACCGCCGGAGATCACTATTCCGCGCATCGAGGGCGCCACGAGCGACGAGTGGACCGACTGGCACTGGTACACCACCGTCGTACACAGCAACTGCCGCGAGATCATCGACAACGTCGTGGACATGGCGCACTTTTTCTACATCCATGGGTCGCTGCCGACGTATTTCAAGAACATCTTCGAAGGGCACGTGGCGACGCAGTACATGAACGGCTCCGGCCGACCTGACCTCGCCGCTCCCGTTGGGTCACAAATGCTCGGCACCACATCGGTGGCGTCCTACTACGGCCCGTCCTTCATGATCGACGACCTGACCTACCACTACGAGGAGGGCGACGCCAAGACGATCCTCATCAACTGCCACTATCCGATCGACGCGAAATCCTTTGTGCTGCAGTACGGCATCATCGTCAAGAAATCCGACGCGCTGTCCGGCGACCAGGCCATGCAGACCGCGATCAGCCTCGGCGACTTCGTGAAGATCGGCTTCGAACAGGACGTCGAGATCTGGCGGCACAAGGCCCGCATCGACAACCCGCTGTTGGTCGAGGAGGACGGCCCGGTGTACCAGCTGCGTCGTTGGTACCGGCAGTTCTACGTCGACGCCGCCGACGTGCAGCCGGATATGGTGGACCGCTTCGAGTTCGAGTTGGACACGACCCGGCCCTACGAGGCGTGGGTGAAGGAGGTCGAGGCGAATATGGCTGCGCAGGAACCTATTACGGGCTCGGTATGATGGCGCTCGACGCGTTCCTCAGGACCGACAACCGCCTGGACGAGATGCCCATGGTGCCCGTGGCGTGCCGGAACTGCGGTGCGTGGGTGCTGGCCCGCAAGAGCAGCTGGAACCAAACGAGTGTGCAGTGGAGCGTCGACGCGACGGCCCGGTGCGCCGAGCGCGCCGAAGCCGACAAGATGTCGGCGCACGCCGGACGGGGCGTATTCCTGTTGTGCTCAGCGCTGAGCGAGTCGATAATCGATGCGGTGCGACGCGGTGACCTCAAGGTCGTCGACGAAAGCTAATTCCTCGCCGCACGGGTCCGCAGTCCGCGCGATAGACGGTGTTTACTTGGCCGCGGACCGGCCCGCGCGGCGGCCGTAGAAGCTGCCGTCACCGAGCGAGATGCCGCTGGCGTAACCCCATGCGGCCAGCCCGGCGGTGGAACGGCCCGCCGCGAAGAGGCCGGAGATGGGTTCACCGCTGACGTGGAGCACCTCGGCATCCAACGTGGTGGCCAGCCCGCCCAGGGTGAAGCCGCCGGTGCTCTCCCGCAAATCGATTGCGCCGACAGGGGAACCGATCGGCTTCAACCACTCGGGCTTCTTGTGCAGGAGCGGATCCTCGCCGCGGGCGGCGCCCTCGTTGTAGGCGGCCACGGTCGACTGCAGCGAACCCGGCGCCAGCCCCATGTCGCCTTCCAGGTCGGCCACGGTGTCGGCCACCCAGGTCGCCGGCCGCAGCATGAACTTGGGCGACCACGAGGCCATCGCCTCTTGCTGCGCATCGTCGTCGATGATCAGGTACGCGACATTGTCCTGCTGGTACAGCGTGAGCTGCCCGATCCGGCCCGGGTAGGTGTCCTCGGGGACGTAACGCTGCCCGCGGCCATTGACCAGGATGCCCCGCACCAGTTGTTGAGGATCGATGAAGATCGCGACTTCGGTGGCGTCCATGTGCGCCAGGTCGGCGCCCAGCGCCTGCGCCATCCGGATCGCCTGTCCGTCGTGCTGCTCGATCGAGGCGGCCGGGCGCCCGGCGATCCGCGGAGCGAAGCGCGCCACCATCGCGTCGTTGTAGGCGAAGCTGCCCGTCGCGAGCACGACCCCGGTGCGCGCCCGGACCGTCATATCACTGCCGTACTGGCGAGCGCGGACCCCGACCACCCTGCCGTCGGATTCGACGATCAGGCGCTGCACCCGCACGTCGTAAAGCGCCCGTGCGCCGGCGGCCGCGGCCGTCTCCACGAGCGGCTTCATCAGCATGTAGCCGGCGCTGGCTTCGCCCTGCTTCTTGTTCGACATCTGCGGGACGTGCCCGCGCGGGGCGGGGGACGCAATCGTGTTGAACGGGTGCGCGTTTTCGCCCCCGCTGTACATCAGGCCTTGATCGCCCATCGGTTCCCAACCCGGTTCGGAGAAGAACTCCGCCTTGAACGGAACGCCGCAGCCGACGAGCCAGTCAAAATGGGCGACGCTGCCGGCGCAGTAGTCGGCGATTCTATTCTCGTCGGCGCCGGGCCCCATCGCGACATTGAGGAAAGCCACCATGTTGTCGACGGAATCGGTGAAGCCGCAGGCCTTTTGCAGCGCGGTGCCGCCGCCGAGGTAGATGAATCCGCCGGCCATTGCCGCCGCGCCGCCCCAGGACCCGGTGCGCTCGAGGACCAGAACGTCGGCATCGGAACGGGCCGCTTCTACCGCCGCGGCGGCGCCGGCCACCCCGTAGCCGGCGATGACGACGTCGGCCTCCTGATCCCACGACGCGATCGAGGACGCCGGAATCGGTGTGACGTCCTGGTCGGGCGTCACAGCCGCATCGCCGCGGGCAAGTCGCCGACCCACTGGTGACCCCAGTAGCTGTCTGCGGTGATTTCCTCTGCGGTGTAATAGGTTTCGTCGACACGCATGCCGTCGGTGCCGAATTCGATGTCCCAGTCGCCGGGCGCGCGGACATAGAACGACACCATCTTGTCGTTGGTGTGGCGACCCAGCGTGGACGACAACTGGATGCCCTCGGCGTTGATCCGGTCCAGCGCCTGGCCGACCGCGTCGAGGGTGTCGACCTCCACCATGATGTGGACGACTCTTGGGTCCCGCAGGTGCGCGGCCGGGCAGATCGCCAGGCTGTGGTGGCGCTCATTGATGCCGAAGAACCTCACCCGCACCGGGCCGAACTCTTTGGGCATCGGCACCCGGAACGCGCCGCGGGAACGGAAACCCATTACCTCGGTGTAGAAGTCGAACAGGCCGTTGGGATCGGTGGCCGGCAGGACGATGTGGCCCAGCCCCTGATCGCCGGTGACGAACTTCGCGCCGAACGGCGTGATCGCCGGACTGTGGTCAAGGACCGGGCCGTGGAACACCTCGAGCGTGTGGCCCGCCGGATCCTCGAAGGTGATCACCTCTTCGACGCGGCGGGCCTCGGCCTCGTCGACGGACAGTTGCTTGAAGGCGACGCCGGCGCCATCGAGGGTGGCTTTGATCCGTTGCAGCGCCGCGTGGTCGCGCACCTCCCAGCCGATGGTGAGCACCCGGTCGGTCTCGCCCGGAACGACGACGATCCGGGCCGCGCGCTCGTCCATCCGCAGGTACAGCGCCGACGGGTCCGGTCCCTTTCCTTCGGCGAAACCCAGGACGCCGAAGGCGAAATGCCGCCAGCGATCGATTTCGTTCGTCGAAAGGGTGATATAGCCAAGGCTTTTCAGGTCACTCACGGGTGCGTTCTCCTAAATCAGCGCTCGCAGCGGACCTTCGGGCGGGTCGATGCCCAGCGAACTCAGGGCCGACGCATGGTACGTGGTGCCGGGGACGTGGATGGCGTGCAGGTGGCCGACGTGCACGTCACGCCAGTAGCGCTGCAGCGGCTTGTCCATCCGGGCCGCGTTGCCGCCCGAGCGCGCGAAGATCTCGTCGACCGCCGACACCGCGCGCCACACCGCGCGCACCTGCGTGCGGCGACCGGCCGCGCGGTCCGCGAACGATACCTCCTTGCCGGCCGCGACCATGTCGTAGATGCGGTCGACGTTAGCCAGCAGCTCCTGGCGGGCGGCGTTGATGTCGGCCGCGGCCTCGCCGATGGCGTGCATGACGTAGGGGTCGTCCTTGATCGCGGTTCCGGTGGCGCCGACGCGCGCCCGCTGGTAGTCCAGATGCGCGGCCAGGGCTCCCTCGGCGATGCCGATGGTCGCCGCGGAGATGCCCAGCGGGAACATCGTCGACCACGGCATCAGGTACAGCGGCTCGGTCATGCCGGCCTCGCGCTGGGCGGTGCCGTCCATCACCTTCGTGGCGTCCATGGTCCGGTAGGTCGGGACGAACGCGTCCTTGACAATGACGTCCTTGGAGCCGGTTCCGCGCAGCCCCACCACATTCCACGAGTCCTCGACGATCTCGTAGTCCCTGCGAGGCAGGATCATGTGCAGCATCTGGGGCGGCATCAACGGGATGCCCTGCTCATTGCCGAGCATCGCTCCCAGGATGATCCAGTCGCAATGGTCGGTTCCGGAGCTGAACTGCCAGCGGCCGTTGAAGATGTAGCCGCCGGCCCCCCCGTTAATGGGCTTGGCCACACCCTGCGGCGCGTACGGGGAGGCCATCCAGGTGTCGACGTCGTCGGCCCAGACCTCGGCGGGGACCTTCGGGTCGGCATAGGCCAACTGGTAGGGGTGCACGCCCACCACGCCGACGATCCAGCCGGCGGCCGGATCCAGCGCCGCGGTGGCCATCGCCGTCTCGGCCCACTCGCGGGGGTGGACCTCAAACCCCTGGTAACTCTTGGGCTGCAGCAGCCTGATAAGGCCGGCGCCTTTCATCAGCTTCACGCTCTCGTCGGTGAGCCTGCCAATCCGCTCGGCTTCGGCGGCCTGATCACGCAACTGGTCTGCCATCGCTATGACCCGGTCGATTACCCGCTCGCTCATGCTGACGTCCTTTACGTGTGTAGGCGTACTAATGGTGTACCGCAGTCCGTGCCCGATTCGAAGGCCATCCCGGTGAGCGGATGCAAATCGATGCGAGAGTGGCGCTCACTGACCGGTGGATAATCGCCTCCGACGAGGCGCTACCGGACGATGAGGAGCACCAGCATGACCGACCTGGACGAATTGGCGGCCCGACTGCGCCGACTCGAGGACGACCGCGACATCAGACAGTTGATCGCTTCGTACGGTCCGGCGGTCGACGCGGGGGACCCGGACGCGGCCGCGGGGCTGTGGGCGAGCGACGGCGTTTACGACGTCGACGGCTGGCGCATGGAGGGCCGGGCGGAAATCCACGCCATGGTGAGCTCGGCGGCGCACCAAGACCTGGTGGCCAAGGGGTGCTGCCACTTTCTCGGACCCTGCGTCGTGACGGTCACCGGCGATGAGGCGGTGGCCGTGTGCGAATCCCTGGTGCTCGTGCGCGACGGCTCTGATAAAAGCGCCTATCGGGTGTGGCGGGCAACCGCCCACCACTTCGCATTGCAACGGATCGACGACCAGTGGCGGATCCGCACCCGCACCAGCCGTCTGCTCGACGGTAATCCCGACGCGCATGCGCTGTTGACGAAGGGCCTGGCGGGGTCCGTCTAGCGGGACAGAAACGCCAACACGGTGCTTTCGAACGCCTCCTTGGCCTCGATCATTGCCCAGTGCCCGGAGTTGGGGAAGATGTGCAGCTCCGCGTTCGGGATGGTGCGCATCGGGATGAGCGCCATATCCGGCGGGCTCACCCTGTCGTCCCGGCCCCAGGTGAGCAGCGTGGGTGCCGCCAGCTTGTGCATCACCGCCCACGGCAGCGGCCGGTCGGAGGCCTCCATCGCCGCCGTCATCGCGGCGAACGCCGCCTTGCCGTACATGCGGCGCGCGGCGCCCAGCGCCTCCGGATCGGTGGCCAGCTGCCAGCGTTCCTCTACCAACTCGTCGGTGACCAGGGCCTGGTCGTACACCATGGATTTGAGCCAGTCGACGAGCCGCTGCCGGGTCGGTTCCTCGACGAACTCCTGCAGCAGCCGGATGCCCTCACTGGGACTGGGGCTGAAGATGTTGGTCCCGATGCCGCCGATCGTCACCAGTCGGCCGATGCGATCGGGATTGCGGATGGCGAAGTTGATGCCCACGCCGCCGCCCATGGAGTTGCCGACGATATGGACCTTGTCCACGCCGAGCGCGTCCAGGAACGGCACCACGGCGCCCTGGGCGGTGACCATCGGGTGGCCACCGAAATCGGGACTGACACCGAAGCCGGGAAATTCCAGGACCAGGCAGCGGTAGCGCGCGCCGAACGTCGGCAATACCCCGCGGAAGTTGCGCCAGCCGCTGACCCCGGGACCCGAGCCATGCAGGAACAGCAGCACGGGGCCGGAATCCGGGCCGCAGTCGTAGTAGCGCAAAGCGCCCTTCGGAGTTTCGATTTCACGCAGGTCTTGCTCGACAAGTCCAGAGATATCTGCCACGCATGTCACCCTGCCATGTCGTCGCGCCCAGCGGCAGCGGTGTTCCGCCGATCGGTCAACTAAAGTCTTTGGGCATGTCAAACACCCCGAACAGCGGGCGGTTGCTGGTCACCGGCGTCGACGCATCGGGGCGGTCGTGCGCGGCGCGCGATGACCTCGTCACACTGCAAGGTGACGCCGGCCCCGAAGGCATCCTTCGGTATTCGGTGCTGTACGGGGCGCCGTCCCTTCCCGCGATTTCGACTGGCGGTGGGCGTGCCGCGGACGTTCTCGATCTGGTCGTCCCGCCCGGCGCGCTCCGCTGGACGGTCATCGAGTATGCGCCCGGCGCGGAGTTTCCCATGCACCACACGGACACCGTCGATTTCGACGTCGTGCTTGCGGGCTCGGTGGAACTGATCCTGGACGACGGCCCGCACCGGCTTGAGGTCGGCGACAGCGCGTTCGTCACGGGCGTCGACCATGCCTGGCGTGCCGGTCCGAAGGGGTGCCGGCTCAACGTCTTGACGATCGGGGCTTCACCGCCAGGATGAAACGCCAAGCAGCACAAGACACTTCACTCGCGGGGTGATGCGTCTGCGGGCTCGCAGCAATTCAGTAGTTCTTTCAGCGCCGCTGGGAACGCGTCGGCGACGTCCCACAGCTCTGAGACGAGGTCGGGGCAGGAAATGATGCCGACGCCCAGTCGGCCGTTGAGCGACATGACGGTGATGTTGAGTCCGGCGCCCGCGATGATCGGACCGAGCGGATACATCGCGTCGAGTCTGCAACCCAGGAAGTAGAGCTGTTCCTGCGGGCCGGGCACATTGGACATCACCAAGTTGTGCGGCGGTTTCTCGGGCAGGGGTATTCGCGGCAGCAGCTTCATCGCGGCGCCGAACATGGTCTGTCCGGCCACTTGCGTCCAGTCCTGCAGGAGGGTCGGACCCATCGCGGCGGCGTGGTCTTTGGCCGCGGCGTTTCCGTCAGCGATGCTTCGCAGCCGTTCGACCGGGTCATCGATGTGGGATTCGAGCCGGCAGAGCATCCAGGTCGTCTGGTTGCGGCCCGGCCGATCGGATTTGCCCCGCACCGATACCGGCACGCTGGCCACCAACGGCCGGTCCGGCAGTTCTTCCCGGTCCGACAAGAACTGCCGTAGCGCCCCCGCCGAGAGCGCGGTCACCACGTCGTTGACGGTGACGTCGAACCTCTTTTTGACCGTTTTGACGTCGTCGAGGTCCAGAGTCGTCAAGGCGACGTTGCGGCGCCGGGTGAACGAACCATTGAATGCCGTCGGCGGCGCCGCGAACGGGGCGGCCATCGTCTGTCCACCGCCACGGGCGCGGACGATCGTTTGCGCAAGCGTCAGCGCGGTCTCCCGGACGACTTTAGCCAGGCGCCAGGGCCGCAACATGGCGCCGATCAGCCCGGACGCGGCGATCTCAAGGGGATTTGCCCCGCCGGTGCGGGCAGCCGGTTTCGGTGGCGGCGCGTCCGCCACGGTGCTGCACAACTGGGCCAACAAGTTGGCCCCGCCGACCCCGTCGACCACCGCGTGGTGGGCCTTGAGGACGACGGACAGCGCATCGCCGTGCAGGCCTTCGATCACCCAGATTTCCCACAACGGGCGATCGCGATCGAGTGCCAGCCCGGCGACGTGACCGCAGATCTCCGCTAACTCCCTGGGTCCGCCGGGCGACGGCAGGGCGACCCGGTGAAGGTGACGAGCGAAGTCGAAGCGATCGTCGTCGACCCAGACCGGATGGTCGAAGTTCAGCTGATTGTCGGCCAGCTTGAGACGGAATTCGGGCACCGCGTCCACCCGCACCGACAGCGCCTCCCGGAACCGGTCGAATGTGTAGCCGCCCGGCATCGTCGCGGGGGCCAGCTCCAAGACGCAGCAAACATTCAACAGCTGCGTCGGTGATTCCATGTACAAAAAGAACGCATCTAGCCCACTGAGTCGCTGCATACCCCGCCCGTCCCATTTACGCGGCCATGACTCCTGGTCACATGACCGGCGGTCACCCCGGGCCCTGAGGGCGTACCCAATCAGAGCGGACCGCAACCTATTTGGTGCGATCACTTCTCTGTAGCCGTTCAGTGCCTCCAGGCAAACATTTCGCCGACACATTTCACGAAATCGCCACAGATGTTCATCTGCGAGAACCAGCGCGGAATGACTCAGCTGCCCGGTGGCCGCCGGGCCATGGCCGAGTTGGGGGCGGCCCAGTCGGTCGACACCTTGCGATGCTTGATCAGCCAGGTGTCACCATCGGGCACCAGGGTGTCGCGATAACGGCCGAAATGGTCGAGCCCGATATGGGTGACCACGGTGAAGTAGGACGAGACCTCCGCCTGGTCGGCGGTCAGCCCGGTGAACAGCACGTTGGCGAGGTTGTGTCGGACGATGGGCTTGACGTCGACGTCGCGGGCAACGGTCCCGGTGACACCGCTGAGGAACGATGCGATCTCCGTTCGCCCGCGCAGCGGCTCCAGCCCGCGTATCTCGAGGACACCGTCCGTGCAGAACGTCTCCGCGAGGCCGTCGAGCCGGCCGGCATCACCCGACCAGTTGTAGCGCGCGAGAGTGTCCCGGATCTGCTCGCGGGCGACCAGTTCCCACATGTCCACCGTCGTGACTCCTCACCCTGACCCGAGTGCGTTGGGTTATCAGGGTATGCCGGAGCTCAGTGCGCGATTGATTACCTGACGACGTAGGGCCGGAACCCGCGTTGGGTCGCCGGCGTGACTCCGTTCAGATCGAAGACGGCGATCAGGGCACGCAAGAGGGCGGGGGACCAGACGATTGGACGCCGCTGAAAGGCAAGCACATCCTCATCATTCAAGACCGCGACGATCCCGGCCGCGCTCATGCTGCCGAGGTCGCCGCGATCTGCGAACCCATCGCCGAATCCGTGCAGATCATGCAGGCCGCGGTCGGCAAAGACCCGGCCGACCATATCGCCGCGGGTAAAGGTCTGGACGAACTGATCTATGTGCCGTCGCCGTTACTGGACGGCTTGATGACCGCCGCCGACCTCGACGACATGACGTTTGACCCGCTGACCGAGCATGTCCGCGGCCTAATCGTCGAAGGCTTCGGCATCCTGGCAGGCCCACCCAAGGTCGGAAAGTCATGGCTGATAGCAGCAATCGCGCTGGCCTGCGCCCAGGGCGGCATCGCGCTCAACGGCATCCGCGTACAGCCCCGCCACGTGCTGCTGCTGGCGCTCGAGGACGGCGAACGCCGCTTACAGACCCGGATGCGCCGACTCAACGGCGACGACCCGTTACCGGCCAACCTGCACATCTTGACCACGGTGCAGCCGGGAACAGCAGCCGCGACGATCAGCGCATGGCTGAAACTTCACCGCCACGACCAGAATCCGCCGCTGATCATCCTCGACACCCTCGGCAGGGCCAGGCCGCAACGCAAGCCCGGCGACGATCCCTACATCGCCGACTACCAGTTCGGGGCGAAGATCAAAACCATGATCGACTCGGTACCCGGCGCCGCGTTGATCGCTGTGCACCACACACGAAAAATGGGTGCCGCCGATTGGCTCGAAACCGTGGCCGGAACGCAGGGCATCACCGGCAGCGCGGACTACATTCTGGTGCTTACCCGCAAACGTAAAAGCAACGACGGGCTGCTCGCAGTCACCGGACGCGACATTCACGAAAACGAATACGCGCTGTGCGTCGACAACGGCCTGTGGCGACTAGACGGGTCGGACTTGGATGATGCGGCCGACACCGCGGACACCCGCCGCGAACAGGAACGCCTCGGTGACCGTGCGCTGGAAGTTTTGGCGTTCGTCAACAAGCGCGTCGAGACCCGTGCCGCGGACGTGGCGAAAGGGCTCGGCATCGCGCAGGACACGGCCCGGGTCTACCTGCATCGGTTAGCTGAGTCCGACCGCATCAGGAAACTCGGACGTGGAGTCTATGGACCCGTTATGTACGTAACGAGTGTTACGAACGACGACGACAACGTAACAGAAATAACGTACATAACACATGGCTCTATTAGGGATGAGGGAAAAACACCGCGCTGCAAGCACTGCGGCGACATGCTTCTCCATCACGATTCCATCGCCCGCGGCTACTGCGCCAAGCCAGAATGTTTGCTGAAGGGAGACAACGAATGACCGACGACCACAACGAACCCGACGACGACTACGAGTTCGACATGACACAGTTCCCCGACATCGTCAACGCGGTGCTCGACATCATGCCCAACGGCGACATGTGGCGCGCCCGCTTCGCCAAGCGACCCGGCGGCATGGCCGTACAGCCCGCCGACGCTGACGGCTGGCTCACCGTGCTGCACCGCGGCGATGTGGTGATGAAACTCCACCTCCTCGACACGTTCAAGCGCGGCGCACCGCTCGGCGACGCACAAATCATGGTCGACGGCAAATGGCAGACGATCGGACTCGAACGGCGGGACGACTCTGACGACGACGAGGACGACGACGACCATGCGGAACCATGATCATGCTGGTCATGCGGGCAATGATCATGGCCGCTGATCATGCTGACCATGCTGACCCATGTCGACCATGCTGACCCATGTCGACCATGCTGACCCAATGCCGACCATGCTGACCCAATGCCGACCATGCTGACCCAATGCCGACCATGCTGAACCAATGCCGACCATGCTGACCGACCATGCTGACCGACCATGCTGACCACACGTCGACCATGCCGGCCATGCTGACCGACCATGCTGACCACACGTCGACCATGCCGGCCAATGTCGACCATGCCCGGCCATGCTGACCGACCATGCTGACCACACGTCGACCATGCTGACCCATGTCGACCATGCTGACCCATGCATGACCTGACGCCACGATGTGAAAGTCCCCAACGCGTTGAGGACTTCATCCTCGGCTCAAACACGCTGCACCACAACAAACAATGGCGACATCACGCCCAATGCAACCGGCTGCCATGCATCCAAGCGCTTGACATTGGGAGCATGCGAAAGTCATTGCGGGACAATGCGACTCGAACCCCGGGTGGGAGGGTCGTCGCGAAACCGCAGGTCAGGGACAGCGCGCCAGTGTCCGAATTATCCTGCGCTCAAGCCGGTTTCAACCCCTTTGCGGCCCAACGGGTTTGCCAGCCCGCCGGGGCACACCGAAACTGTTGCGGTGCAAGACCAGACCAGCAAACACCCGAGCCGCGGAAAGTGTTGCGGCGCAAATGAATAGGGGATTCTCATGAAACAGCCGGTCGACGACTTCGCTATCCTGCAAACCCGCTGGTGGGGGGAGTATCTGGATGCTTTGTTGGAGTCGCAGCAGGCGGAGGTCGCCTTGATGCTTTGCGCTGCCCGCCGCGCCGCCGCGCTGGCCCGGCTGCGCGACGACGGCTGGTCGATGGCCCAGATCGCCGACGCGGCACAGCTGTCACGGGAACGGGTTTGGCAGCTGGTGTCCCGCGACCGGTGTGGCCGCTCTGGGCCCGCCGGAATGAGGTCTTAGGGTGAACATGGTGAGCGACGACGACATCATGGTGGTGTTCTGCGACGGCCCGCCGGACAACGAAGGCAACCCCACCCACGAACGGCACCCCATCAAACGGTATCTGCGCAAATGGGATGCCGCTGACCGCGGATTTTTTTGGTCTGCGATTGCCGGCGCCGACGACCCGCGTCCCAAGCCGTCTAAAGGGTGGAAGCTCCGGTTTCATTGCCGCGTGTGTGGCTTCGATGAGAAACGCAGCAGCGGCATCGATCACAGACACGGCGACGGCGCCTACGAGTTCACGACGCGCATATCTCAGATTTTTGAGCCGTTGCACGCCATGGGAGCCCACCAGGTCAATGTGCGCCTATTGATGAAACGTAGTGCCTCAAATCAAGATGCCCGCGAAATTTTGTCCGTGCCTCAGGTAGGAATGCCCGCGAAACGGGCCGGTTCAGCTGGCCTTGATCCGGATGCCTTTGCGGATGTCGGGTAGGGCGGTGGGGATGCTGGCCAGGTAGAGCTGCTCGGTTTTTTCCTTGGCCAGCTGGAGAAGTCGGTTCTGCAGGTCGGCGATCTCGCGGCCGATCTTGGCGGGGTTGAGGCTGTCGCGGTAGGCGGTCAGTTCGGTCTGCTGTGCCCGGCTGAGAGTCCCGGCGGCCAGCAGCCGGTCCAGCGGGGTTTGCGGGGGCGTCGTAGAGGCGTCGGCGGCGGCCGTCACCGCTGCTGGAGTACCCGATGGGTTTGATGGTCGGAGTCAGGTAGTTGAGCCGGTCGTTCACCAGGGGCCATAGCCGGTTGAGCACGGCGCGTTCGTCGCCGGTGTCGTAGCGGTAGTAGAACGCGTACTTGCGCACCAGGTGGTTGTTCTTGGACTCGATGGTGGCCTGGTCGTTCTTCTTGTAGGGCCGCGACCGGGTGAAGAAGATCTGCTGCAGGCCGGCCCAGGCGATGACGGCCTTGTTCAAGAACTCGGTGCCGTTGTCGAAGTCCAGGCCGACGACCTCGAACGGCACCTGCTCGACCCCGGCCTTCAACCCGCCCAGGATGTGGGTGTGGGCGTTGTTACGCACGGTGCGCGTGAAGGTCCAGCCGGTGTGCACACAGGTCAGGTTCAAGGTCCGGGCGAACTCGCCTTTCAACGTGGGCCCGCAATGGGCGACCGTATCTCCTTCGAAAAAGCCCGGCGCAGATTCGATCTCGTCGGTGGCCTTGCGGATCTTGACCGACGAGCGCAGCAGCGGCGAGGGCTTAGTGGTGGACTTTCCCTTGATGTGATCCTTGGCCTTCGCCGGCCTCAGGTAGCGGTCGATCGACGCTGCGCTCATCGCCAACAGTTCCTCCCGCACCTTCGGGCTATAACGGTCACGGCCGAAGACCAGCTCGCTGTGGCGTTCCAACCCGTCGAGCTGGATGGCCATCGAGGCAGCCAGATACTTCCCACACTGCCCACCCGAGGCGGCCCAAACCTTTTGCAGCACTTTGAGAGTGTCGTAGGAGTACTTCGGGGTCCTCGGCTTGCGCGGCCGCTTGGCAACACTGCGGCCCGGACCCGGCGGCTGCTTGGCCGCCGCGGTCAGCCGACGGCGGGCGTTATCACGCGACCAGCCCGTCACCTCGACCACCTGATCCAGAATCTGGCCCTTGCCCTTCTTCGAAGCCTTCACATACGCCTTGGCGTACTTGGTGGTGATCTCCGCGCGAGACGTCATCGACAACCCACTTCCCATGCCTCACGACAGTCACCATTTCGCGGGCATTCTTACGTGAGGCACCGAACGCGTTTCGCGGGCAGTTTCCATGAGTCAAGCCGTGAAATGGTTGTAGCGCCTTTTTAGGTGCTAAACTAGGTTCCGCTGACAATGTCAGCGGCGACCGGCGGCCGACCAGCCGGGTAAGCCTCTCGGGCGGAGGGGGTTCACCCCTGCCCGGAGGCTTTTGAAATGTTTTGGACGCTGAGCCGTGTCCGCGTCGCTGGGCGGCAACATCAAAATTCACCGACTTGGCCGGCGCTTTCAACGCGCGGCGCGTTTCCCCCGCCTTTGTTGCTGATTCAAGCGGGGGCCGGTCCTGCAACAGCCGGTTCCTTTCGCGCGCAGCCTGGCAAAAAGCGCCGGCCAACCCTTTAAGCGAAAAGGTTCATCATGTCGAATCCTTACGAAATCATCGCCGAGCGGCTGGCGTCGCGCCCGGCCGAGTGGGCCGCGCTGTTCAGGGAGTTTGGGCCGCGAATCAACGGTCCATCCAAAGGGCACCGCATGAGCCAGCGGGACTTCGACCGGGGTTGGTTTTTGCGTGACGAAATCACCCGCTTGACGCGGCACAAGCGGGCTTTGGAGCGCGCCGGCGCCACCGGCGGCGGCACCCGCAGTGGCGACTACGACAGAGATGTGGTCAAGGAGCCGGATTCGGTCGAGGACGGCCGTTTCCGCGACCCTTGGGATCTGCGGGGTGTCCGCTTGTTTGCGCGTGAGCCGGGGAAAGTCGCCGCGGAGTTGCGGTCCCGTGCCTTGTCGGCGATCGAGCGGATGCCGTGCGCCAACGACAAGATCCGCGCCACGGCGACCGGCATCGTCGAACGGTCCGACGGCACGGATTCGAAGCTGGAGCGCCACGTGCTGCTCACTTCGCGGCCGGCCTATGTGCGCGCCTGGAGCAAGTTGATGAACAACAAGCCGCACAGCCTGACTCCTGATGAGCGGCAAGCGTTTTCGGCCGTGCAGGAGCACCGCGCCCTGACCACCACGGACGTTCAAAGTGGCTATCTTATACCGTTTCAGCTGGACTCGGTGTTAATCATCGCAAGCGCTTTTGTGCGGTCGGATTTGAGGCAGGCCGCCAATGTCGTGGTCGCCACAAGTGATGTGTGGCAGGGTGTTTCGTCTCAGAATGTTCAGTACAGTTTTCAGGCTGAGGGTTCCGAGGTCGCCGACAACGCAACACCTTTCGGGCAGCCCTCGATTGCGACCTGGATGGCGAGAGGGTTTATACCGATCAGTATTGAAGCCTTGGGAGATGTTGCTGCGAACGCCACGCAGGAAATCGGGCGGCTGCTGGCGAATGGCCGCTTAGATCTTGAGGCAGTAAAGTTCGTGCAGGGCAAGGGGGTTGGCGAGCCGGTGGGCATCGTGACTGCTCTTTCGCAATCGTCCAATTCGGGGAGTGTGGTGACCACGGCCAGCCCAGGCGTGTTCGCGCTCGCGGATCTCGCGGCCTTACAGGCTGCTTTGCCCGCGCACTACCGGGCCGCGGCATCGTTTTTGTCAAACAACCTGATATTTAACAAGATCCGCCAGTTCGATGTCAGTGGGGGCGCCTCATTTTGGTCGAACTTGAACAGCGACCGGCCCCCGCAGCTGTACAACCGGGACGCCCTCGAAGCCGAGGCGATGTCAGGTGTTGTGGCCTCCGGCAACAAGATCCTGATCTTCGGGGATCTGGCGCAGTTCTATATCGTGGACCACATCGGCGGGCAGATCACCGAATTGGTGCCAATGCTGTTTAATACCAGCCATGACAGGCCTTCGGGCCAGCGGGGGTGGTTCTCATATTTCAGATGTGGATCCGACCTGGTCAATAGTGTTGGCGTCCGGTGCCTGTCGATCCAGTGATTAATGTGAATCGTTAAGGGAGGCAACAACAACGGCAGTGTTCCGGGCTATCGAGGCGTTCGCGTTTACCGACCATGATGGGGTGCCGCGGGTGATCACCGTGGGCACACTCGTGGACGCCCGCGATGAGGCCTACCGAGGTAAAGAACAGTTTTACGAACCTGTCGACGTCGCCGCTGCCCGTCCCAGGCTTCGGGCTGCCGGTGTGGTGGAGGACGCCACGGCCGAGCCCAATTTCAAGCGGTCGTTGGGTCGTCCGCGGGGGCGACGATGACGCCGAATGGACTGCCCCGCAGCCGGTTTGATGGACTCTTCCCGGCTGCGGGGTCAAACCGAGTCTCCCCCGCCGGGACGGATGTCTTGGGGCCGCATCTCCCCTCTCCTTTCGCGTCTCGGCGGGGGCCACAGCGTCGCTGCGGCGGGGGTGAACCCCCTTTGGCCCCGCCGCAGCGGCCACCCCAACTTGAAGGTGAGACAACGATGCAACCCCTAAACAATGCCCGCGGCTGGCGCTATGTCGGTGATGTGGTGTCCTGCCCGGTGTGCCAGCGCCGATCGTGCTACAACCGCGGCGAAGACCGGTTTTTTCATCTGGACGGATCCGCCAACATCCGATGCTGGGTGCACATTTCGTCGGGCCAGCTGGTGCCGCGGCCCATCGTGGCCGGCGGCGACGGCGACGAGCACCAGGCCCCCGGTGAGCCGTGGCGGGCTGCCTGATGCGCTGCCTGGCCTGTCACCGCGCGATCGGCCGGTTCGACACCCGACTTGGCTCACGATTCGGGGTTGATGATGACAGCGCGTCGTTGACCTGGGGTGCTGTGTGCGGAACCTAGGAGATTTGAACACTAACGTGGGGTTGCAGTCTGGTTGGTGGACTACTCACGGTGAAGGCCCTCGGGCCGTTGACCGCCGCTTCGCGGTTCCAGCCGAGTGTCATCGCCTTCGAGCGCAGCCCGGGCCGCCGTCGGGTTCGATGCTGATGCTCAGTGCCCGAACTTGATCCTGCTGAATTCATATGCGCCCGTGAGAACAGCGGACAGCGCCCCAAAGAGTGCAACGGCGATCAGGGGTTGTCTCTTCATGAAGCGCATAGCGCGATTGTCCCAACGGGTTCGGAAGATCATGTGCTGTTACAACCGACATGCTCTTGACAATGAAGGCGAACAGCCCGACGGTTCCCCCGATCGCGGTCGGAGCAAGGTGAGCCATCAGCGGGGCGTTGTACATTACGTAGGAGATCAGCGCGCCGATTCCACCGCCCTTGCCCGAATAGCTGATCAGCCTCTTCCAATACACGACATACAGCGACCCCCTGCCCTTCGACAACCGACGAATGTCAATCTGGGCTCTGAGACGAAGCCTTCTGCGCCGATTTAGATGGAGGACGTAGACCTCATACAGGCCCCCCAATGATGCTGCCTCACTGATTTTTTGGACTATCTCGGCGGCCGCGAACGCGCCGCGACGTTCTGCGAGCCTTCCCTGCACATCCGCTTCTTCAATCGCGGCAACACCTTTAGCGGAAGACTCCGCGCAGAAGGGCAGCAGTCGATACATCTGATGCCGTTCCGAAACCGACAGCAACCCGTCCACCTTGTCAAAGACATCCCGATAGAACAGCAAGATGTTCGCCTGAGTTGGTGCCGTCGCACCACCTACGAGCAACTTCACATCATTCGCCACGCTGTTTCTGGATCTGAGGTCGGTGATCCTATTTCGGATGATGTTGCGGATGCCCTTGACGTGCCCAGCCGCCCCTTTCCCGGTTAGCTCGGCAATCCGCGTGTTGAACGCCGTATACACAGCGTCGTCATAAGCGGGTGCCCCGGCCGCAAGCAGAACCGCGAACCGGCTGACGAGAACACCCCATATCGCATATGTCACGACGACAAACGACAGAACCACCATGACGAAAGGTTAAGGACCGCCACTGACAAACTCGCCCACGATGCAAGGAGCGGTCACTCCCACGGCGACATGACCCTGGCCGCAAGTCGCTCAGATAGCGCCGGTCTCCTCTCCCAACGATAAATTCCGTTCGCACCGCGGGTCGCTACCGCACTGTCATAAGCCAGCCCGGCCGATAGACCCTGACTCCGCCGGTCCGCTACCAGATGACCTCCGCGATGCCCCAGCAAGATCGGCGGTCGACTTGAACACTAAGTTGAGCCAAGTCGGGTTCGACGCCGCTAGCCCGCCGCGGTGCCCGCTGACGGGCCGCGTGGTGGAGTTTCCGACGACCCGGTGGCGCATCTCTGAGCTGGGGTGGTGGCGGCCGGTCGACGTCGCTCAGCTCACAGGCGCAGGGCGGGCGCAAAAGTTGTAACGTCCCAGTCGCTCACACCGCATACCCGGCGCGCCCTCACCTGCCCTGCGGTACCCCACGCCCGAACATTGGTCGCAAGTCCAGTAAGGGCAGCGCGGGTCTTCTTCACTGCCTGAATCGCACCGGCGTGTCCGGACACTTCACTTCTTTTGAGAGTGAGAGTGAACGTCATGTCATCTTCGCGTCCTGTGAACAACTATCCGCCCGAGTTGCGTGAGCGGGCTGTCCGTATGGTGGCCGAGGTCAGGGGTGAGTACGCCTCGGACTGGGCTGCGGCGGCGTCGGTGGCCGCCAAGCTGGGCGTTGGCACCCCGCAAACCGTGTTGAACTGGGTCCGCAAAGCGCAGGTCGATGCCGGGCAGCGGGCCGGTGTCGGCACGGCCGAGGCGGCCGAGCTGCGGCGGCTGCGCGCCGAAGTGAAGCAGCTCCGGTTGGCCAACGAGATCTTGAAGACAGCGTCGGCGTTTTTCGCCGCGGCGGAGCTCGACCGCCGACTGGGCTGATCGTGGACTACATCAACGGTCACGCCGGCCGGTTCGGGGTCGCGCCGATCTGTCGGGTGCTCAGTGCGCACGGCATCCCGATCGCCCCGTCCACCTATTACGACGCGCATCGGCGGCAACCCTCGCCGTCGATGCGCCGCGATGAGGAACTCAGCGAACACATCGCCCGGGTGCACGCGGAGAACTTCGGGGTCTACGGGGCCCGCAAGGTGTGGCTGGCACTGAATCGGGAAGGCGTCACGGTGGCCCGTTGCACCGTGGAGCGGCTGATGAAATCCCTTGGTCTGCAAGGGGTAAGGCGCGGCAAGGTGAAACGCACGACGATCGCCGATGCCGCGGCGCACCGTCCGCGCGATCTCGTGGAGCGCCGGTTCGGGCCGCTCGCGCCGAATCTGCTGTGGGTTGCGGACATAACTTATGTGTCGACATGGTCGGGGTGGGTGTACGTCGCTTTCGTGACCGACGCGTACGCCCGCCGCATCCTGGGCTGGCGCACCTCGACCTCGATGAGCACGCAGCTGGTCCTGGATGCCGTCGAGCATGCGATCTGGACCAGAGGCCGCCACGGCGTCGCCGATCTGGGCGGGGTGATTCATCACACCGACGCGGGCAGCCAATATACCGCGGTGCGGTTCTCCGAGCGTCTCGCCGAGGCCGGCATCTCGGCTTCGGTTGGCAGCGTTGGGGATTCGTTCGACAATGCGCTCGCGGAGACGATCAACGGCCTGTACAAAACCGAGCTGATCAAACCCCGCGGACCCTGGCGCACCGTCGAGCAGGTCGAGTATGCCACCGCCGAATGGGTCGACTGGTTCAACCATCGCCGGCTATACGAGTACTGCGGGGACATCCCGCCAGCCGAATTGGAGGCCGCCTACTACCGTGAACACCAGCCCCGCCTTCCGGTCGGGAGCTCAGAAACAAAGTGACCGGACATGCCGGTGCGATTCATCCCTCACATCGTTCGCTCTCTTGATAGAAGACGCCCACTCAGACGTAAGTATTTCCGTGACTATCGGAATATTATCCGCAGAAGGCTTAAAGATGGTGGAGCTCTCGGCTTCCGCGGCCCACGCTTCGTCACGAGTCATCGGTTGTCGTTCGACGACTTGAAGATTGAAGTGATCGTTATATTGCATGAAAATGTGCTCTGGGAACCTGAAAGAAGGCTCCACCGAGATTTGCACCCGACCGCCGAACTTGTTCGGTCGCTGACCCCAAATGACGATGTTTCGAGTAGCTGGCAGGCTCACCAGCGACGCCCAAAACTCCTTGGGCACCAGATGATCTCCAATCGCGCGGTACTGATCTCTATCTTGGGTAGAGAAGTGAAGTTCGCGGTTGATGCCTAGGGCGGCGACTGGCGTGTGAGAGAGAGTGTTCAGCACCCCGACGGCCGCATCTCGGAGCCGCTCGAACTCCGCTGGTTCGGTAGTGCTCACTTGAAGAGTGTCAGGCGTCACTTGGCACCGAAGCCAGCCCGTCCGGAACAGCGCAAATTCACTGGTGACTATCTCGACTTCAGCGTCGGCGTAGTCGGACGCACCGATTATGTTCTGGTGGAGCAACCACGCGGGCGAAAATATCGCGGCGTTGAACTGTCCCTTGACGACGACCGCCATCACGTCCAAGGCCACGACAGTTTTGGTCACGTTCCGGTCCTCACTTCACGCATGACACATCTAGCCGGAGCCTCGCTCTTGGCCCGACCATAACCAACCTAGGTCAGCGTCTGCATTCCGCCTTGCCCGGAGGGGCGGATACCAGTTGTTCCTTGCGGCGCAGCACGCCCGTGGCCAGCAACGAAGCATACGAAGGTTAAGTCCACGATGCCGCCAAGCGCAGTCGCGCAGCTGGGCGGCGATGGCCAGGCCATGCGGCGTCGCGGTCACTGCGGTGCAGGTCCGCACACCCAAGGCACCTAAGCGCGCCGGGTGAGGGTGGGCCAGCCCCGGTTGTTTGATCCATCAGGGCCGGGGCCGGTTCGACGCAACCAATCAGCCCTTCGGTGGTATGGGTCCGTTAATCGAACTTGATTTCTTTTGCGGCGTCCCGTCTCCTCGCGCGCTCTGCCTGACGGGCGTCATGGTCTTCGTCCGCTTTGCGCTGCGCGTCAACGGCGCGCTTCCGGTATTCCTCGCCCTCGGCGGCAATCTTGGAAACGATCTCGACGAGGGAGTCACGGTGTTGCGCAACCTTCTCGATGGTCGTATCGGTGACAACCAAGTGGTTGGCATCGTGATCCACGCGGACCAAACCGGCCGGGCTCTCAGCCGGCCCCGCCAGCGCTGCGGCAGCGTCTTGCTCGCCAGCCGTGAGTTCGCGAGAAAAGGGTAGGGAAACCTTGTAGGACTCCTTATCGGTTTCCTCGACTTGAGGACTCCCGATGAGCTTTAACACCTCGGTCGGCGGATCCAAGTTAGGTGGCGGACCCAGGTCGAGAACGCGCCCCTCGAACTGCGGCGAGCGGACGTGCGCTGAGCGCGTTGCGTTGACGTGCGCTGAGCGCGTTGCGTTGACGTGCGCTGAGCGCGTTGCGTTGACGTGCGCTAAGCGCGTTGCGTTAGCACGCTTGCTTGCTACAGAGGAGGCGGCGGCAGTAACGACCGCAAGCACCGCCGCCACCACGATGCCTAGAAATGGGATCCAAGCGTTGTTCATTGCTCCTCCGCGCCGCCCGTAACGACTTTGCGACTGTCGACCCAAATACTACTTGCGCCAACGAAGAGGCTCGCGCAGAACGTGACGAGAGAAAAGAGGACCGCAGGTTGACCGCCGGCAGGTGAAGCAGTGGAAACAATGGCGTAGAGCCATCCTCCGCACATCAGTAACAACACTGTGATGCCGATTAGTACCCCTTCGAATACGGAGATTCCGGCCTTGGTCTTCCGCGTAATCAACTCGCCAATGGATCCTGCGGCTAGCACCGTCGAGATAACGATCAGGTCACCTCGGGAAAGCACCGCGGCGAAGCTATGAGGAGCGTGGGTTTCGACAAGGAGGCTGTAAGTCCAGAAGAGCGGCATAACTGATGCAAGGACGGCAAATATGAACCAGAAGGTCAGCCGACGCCCTCTGCTAGCCGTCTCGGCAGCCCTCTGCATAACGCTCCCCTCGCGAGTATCCGGATGCAGAATACGGACTCCGAGGCACGGATCAGGGCAAGATTGCCCTTCTGTCGGAATCGTTTCACCAAGTAATCTTCCAGGCAGCTCGTCACGCCCGGCACCACCATCGGCCCCGCCGCCACTCAATGCCCAGCGAGTCGGTGGTGCGGCATATGCCGCAGCTGCTCAGTCAAAGATATTCGAGCTACCTACGCTCTCAGCCCAACAGCACAAATGCGCAGGAACCACAGCGCACAGCGGTCCCTAGTGCGCGACTATCTGACCCCAGCTGAGGCCGGCGCGCTGGTCGCGGCGTCGTCGTCTGACGATGAGCTGGCGGCGCCGGGCTGATCGCCCCCATACGATCCCGTCACGGGTGCGCGTGGGAGCGCGGGAGGATCGATCTGGGAGCTGGGAATCACGCGCCAGCGACTGATCGAGATGAATCATCCCGTGCGTCGACACGCTGAGCAGCACCAATTGAAGTGTTTTTCGCGTAGTCGCTGACACCTGCGGTCGAACAACACCTGGCTGCACAACGTGCCCGCGCTGATGAAGGGCAGGGACCGGTGCACGTTGCTGATCCACCCCGATGACGCCGCGCGGTGCGGCATCACCGACGGGGACGTCGTCACGGTGAAGTCGGCGGCCGGCGAGATCAAAGTGCCCGTCGAGGTCACCGACGCGATCAAGCCCGGGGTGGTGTCGATGCCGCACGGCTGGGGACACGGCAAGCCCGGCACGCGCATGTCAGTGGCCAACGGCTCCCCCGGGGCCAATACCAACGTGCTCTCCCCGCCGACGTTCATCGACGAGCCGTCCGGCAACGGTGCCCTCAACGGCATCCCGGTGACGATCATTGACGATCAGGCCCAATTTCGGCCCGCACAAAGCTTCTGACTCCCGTTTTATAAACTCCCACAATGCCTCTCGTCAGAATCGACTTGCCCAGCACCATCGAACCCGAGCGCCGCGGGCTCATCGGGGACGTGGTCTACCGGGCCATGGCCGACGTCCTCAACGTCCCGGACGGCGACAAGTTTCAGATCATCACCGCCCACGACCCGCACTCCCTGCGCATTGACCCCATTTATCTGGATGTGGACCGGTCCGCCGACGCCTTCATCGTCGACATCACGCTCAATGCCGGGCGCACGGTGGAATTGAAGCGGCAGTTCTACGCCACCGTCGTCGAACGGCTCAACGCGGAAGCAAACGTTCGGCCCCAGGATGTCTTGATCGTTCTGACCGAGGTGGCGAAGGAGAACTGGTCGTTCGGCAACGGGGAAGCCCCATACGCCTGACCTCACAGCGGATCGATAACAACCATCCAGCTTGCTGCTAACACCGGGGCACACCATTGCCGGATGGCGACGAACAGGCAAAGCATACTGATCCAAACGTTTTTCGCCGGTGTCGCGACGTTCGCGACGCTGGCGCTATTCCACGCTGTCCAACCCGACGTCACGAAAGCCGTTGCGGCGTCGGGGTCCGTGCGCTTGGTAGACCGGGCCACTGACTTGCCGAACCTCGGTAACGCTCGCGGGTTCGCCGCCGATGGCGACGACGACGAGGCCCAATTGCAGCAACAGCTGCAGACCCAGCAGGAGATTCAACAGTCCGAGCAGCAGGCCGAGGAGCAAGAGCAATTGGACCTCCAGGAAGCCCAGCAAGCCGAGCAGCAGGGTCAACAGGTTGAGCAGCAGGCCACACTGTCAGTCCCCGGAAGTTAAAGGACTCGCTCGTCGGGGAGATGGGGCTTGCCCCATCAGCGTTTGTTTACGCCTGGCTTTTAATTAGTTTCGGCTCACCTTGGTTCGTTCCGATGAAATGCGCATCCGCACGGAAAACGCCGCATTGGGCTACACCTGACAATCAGGGTGCGACGGGACGATTCGTCCACTCCCGGTCGGCCCGGCGCGACGAGCGGAACCAGCCGCCCGCCGCGCCGGTACCGCCATCCGTGGGGATGGTGTGGCCGGTGACGAACGCCGACAGGTCCGAGGCCAGGAACAGGATCACGTTGGCCTGGTCCTCGGGCAGCCCCATTCGTCCGACCGGAACCCATTGCGGCCACTGGGTCTGCTCCTCGGCGGACAGCCACCGCGAATAGGGCACCTGTAGCGATTCGGTGACGTCGGGGCCGATCGCGTTGACTCGCACCCCATCACGGCCCACCTGCACGGCGAGGCTGCGGGTGAAGTGGATGACGGCGGCCTTGAAGGCGGCATAGACCGGATCCTCCGGGTAGCCGCGCAACCCCTCGACCGACGAGACGTTGACGATCGCGCCGGCGTGCCGATCGATCATCGCGGGCAGAAACGCGTGCGTGACGAGGAAGACGTGGTGCAGATTGACGCGGTAGAGGTCATCCCACAGTTGCGAGTCGGTGTCGACGAAGTTGCCCGGGTGGCGCAGCCAGTGGCCGACGTTGTTCACCAGCACGTCGACCCGGCCGTAGCGATCCAGCACCGTTCGCGCCAAGCCATCGACCTGGTCGGCGTCGCGGACATCGGCGACGACCGCCACAGCGGAGCCACCCGACGCCGTGATCTCACGAGCTACCCGTTGCGCCAGCTCGGCGTCGATATCCGCGATGACGACCCGGGCGCCGTGCTGCGCGAACAGCCGCGCGGTCGCCGCACCGATACCGCCGCCGCCGCCCGTCACCACCGCGATCCGATCGACCAGCAGCCCGGCGGCGCCCCTTGCCTCTTCCATGCTCATATCTTGGGGCACCGGGCGAAATCGGTCAGGACCCACCTTTCGCGCAGCCAAACGGCGATGAAGCCAGGGGTCACCCGAGGCTTCACCACCAAAACTTCGCGAAACGGTAACCCGGGTCGTGAAAGGCGTTGACGACTTGGCCTGCAATCGGCGCCGCTGCCGATACAGTTGGTCATCGTGAGCCCACCAGCCCCACCTGTGCTGACCGTGCGGTACGAGGGATCCGAGCGCACCTTCGCAGCCGGCACCGACGTAGTCATCGGGCGTGACCTTCGCGCGGACGTCCGCGTCGCACACCCCTTGATCTCACGAACGCACCTCATCGTGCGATTCGACCAGGGCCGATGGATCGCCGTCGACAACGGCAGCCTCAACGGGCTGTACGTCCACAACCGTCGCGTGCCGGTCGTCGACATCCAGGACGGCATGCGAGTCAATATCGGCAACCCGGACGGCCCGGCGCTGACCTTCGAGGTCGGCCGCCACCAGGGTTCGGCCGGTCGGCCCCCTTTGACGACGTCGATACCGATCTACAACCCGGCCAACGGGCCAAGCGGCCAGGTGGCCCACGGCCAGCCGCAGGCCGTCCCGCACTGGCCCGGCCAGCCTCCGCCGCCGCCCCCGTTCCGTCAGCCCGCGCATCCGCCCAGCGGACCGCAGCTGAGCCATCCGCCCAACGGACCGCAGACGCGACAGCCGAGCGGCGGACATCCGATGGGACCACCCAGCGGACCGCAGCAGGCGCCGAAGATTTACCGGCCACAACCCGTGAACGTGACCCCGGTCCCCGCGGCGGAGCCCGAGACCAGCCGCGTCGCGGAGCCCGAGACCGCTCGTGTCGGCGATGCCACGAACATCGCGACGTCGATGATGAAGATCCTGCGGCCGGGTCGCACGGCGGTGGAGTCGACGCCGGGCGCGATCAAGATCGGCCGGGCCAACGACAACGACATCGTCATTCCCGAGGTGCTGGCATCACGCCACCACGCCACCCTGATCGCCACGCCGCAAGGCACCGAGATCCATGACAACCGCAGCATCAACGGCACCTTCGTCAACGGCGCCCGGGTCGACTCGGCCGTGCTGCACGACGGCGACGTCGTCACGATCGGCAACATCGACCTCGTCTTCGCCGGCGGCACGCTGGCGCGCCGCGATGAGACCGCGACCGCGACCCGCAGCGGCGGCCTCGACGTGCGTGGGGTGACGTGGACGATCGAGAACAACAAGACGCTGCTGGACGACATCTCACTGGGCGCACAATCCGGAACGCTGACGGCCGTCATCGGCCCGTCCGGTGCGGGAAAGTCGACATTCGCCAGGTTGGTGGCCGGCTACACGCACCCGACCAAGGGCACGGTTGCCTTCGAGGGCCACAACGTTCACGCCGAATACGCGTCGCTGCGCAGCAGGATCGGGATGGTGCCGCAGGACGACGTGGTGCACGGGCAGCTGACCGTGCAGCAGGCTTTGATGTATGCGGCCGAACTGCGGCTGCCGCCGGACACCACCAAGGCCGACCGCGAGCAGGTGGTGGCCCGGGTGCTCGAGGAACTCGAGATGACCCAGCACCTGCACACCCGCGTCGACAAGCTGTCCGGCGGTCAGCGCAAGCGCGCGTCGGTGGCGCTGGAGCTGCTGACCGGGCCGTCACTACTCATCCTCGACGAGCCGACTTCCGGCCTGGACCCGGCCCTGGACCGGCAGGTCATGACCATGCTGCGGCAGTTGGCCGACGCCGGTCGTGTGGTGCTCGTGGTCACCCACTCGCTGACCTACCTGGACGTCTGCGACCAGGTCCTGCTCTTGGCGCCCGGCGGCAAGACCGCGTTCTGCGGCCCACCCGGCCAGATCGGTCCGACGATGGGGACGACGAACTGGGCCGACATCTTCAGCACGGTCGCCAACGATCCCGACGGGTCCCAGGCGAGATACCTGGCGCGGACGGGCCCGCCCCCGCCGCCACCGCCCGCGGAGAAACCCGCCGAGCTGGGCGATCCGTCGCACACCAGCCTGTTCCGGCAGTTCTCCACGATCGCGCGGCGACAGGTCCGGTTGATCGTCTCCGACCGCGGCTACTTCATCTTCCTGGCGCTGCTGCCGTTCATCATGGGATCGCTGTCGATGTCGGTGCCCGGCGACGTCGGCTTCGGCATGCCGAACCCCCTGGGTGACGCGCCCACCGAGCCCGGCCAGATTCTGGTGCTGCTCAACGTCGGTGCGGTCTTCATGGGGACGGCGCTGACGATTCGCGATCTGATCGGTGAGCGCGCCATCTTCCTGCGCGAGCAGGCGGTCGGCTTGTCCACGTCCGCGTATCTGTTGGCAAAGGTCTGCGTCTACACCGTCTTCGCGGTCATCCAGTCGGCGATCGTGGTCGGGATTGCGATTCTCGGCAAGGGCGGCCCGACACAGGGTGCGGTGGCGCTGGGCATTCCCAATCTGGAGCTGTTCGTCGACATCGCCATGACCACCGTCGCCTCTGCGATGCTGGGGTTGGTGTTGTCGTCCATCGCCAAGTCCAACGAACAGATCATGCCGTTGCTCGTTGTGGCGGTGATGTCGCAGCTCGTTTTCTCCGGCGGCATGATCCCGGTCACCGGGCGAACCGGTCTCGACCAAATGTCCTGGGTCACGCCGGCGAGATGGGGTTTCGCGTCGTCGGCGTCCACCGTCGACCTGCTGACCTTGGAGGCCAAAGTCCCATCGGTCCCAAAGGATTCGCACTGGCATCACACGCCCGGCGCGTGGTGGTTCGACATGGGCATGCTGGTGGTGCTCAGCATCGTCTATCTCGGCTTCGTGCGGTGGAAGATTCGTCTCAAGGGCGGCTGATCGGGCGTGCTCTCAGGGCTTTCGGAGCGCGGTGACGGCGGCATTTTGCGCGAAGTTTCCGCCTTGGACGCACACTCACGCGGTCGAAGAGCAGGCCATCACGGCACGCTTCCGTGAGATCCGGTAGCTAAGCTCCCTTTCGGACCACCTGTTCGGCGGCGGCGCGCATCCGGTCCGACAGCTGAAGCAGGGCATGCTCGCCAACCCCGTGCGGCACCGTGTAGGCCAATTGCCGTAACTCAAGGGCGCAATCGCGCAACTCCTGGCGGAGGCGTGTCTCAAGGGTCGGCATGACTTCTTCCTGTACGCGAGGGGGCTAGACAAAATCTTCGCAGCCTGGCCGCGCATCCGCGATGGCGGCGAAGCGTTTTAACGGGAGATTGACAGCGTTTTTACATCCGAGTGGCTACCGGATGAACGCGCCGGTTCATGGCTTGTTGGGGTAATCCAACTCGATGCGCAGCAGCGCGGCCCGGCGGACGACGCCCTGCGGGGGAGCGGTGGTGCCGCCGTCGGTCGTGACGTAGGCGACGCGGCCATGCTCGCCGGGACCGCGCCCCCACGCGGCGCTGGACGGCCCGACGAGCGTTTCGTCGAACGGGTCGCCGGCGATATGGCGAACCTCGCTGCCGTGTCGAGGCGCCAGCGGCACCCGATCGATCGTGTTGGCGCGATGCCTTGTGACGTAAGCGAATCCGGCGTCCTCGTCGAGGCAGAAGTCGTCGGCGTTGTCGATGGCGGCGACGAACTGCGGCGGCCCGGCCGGATCGAGGGTGGATGAATCCACGGGGACGCGCATGAACACTTTCTGCGCGGTCGAGGTGTAGTACAGGTAGCCGGTCTGCGCGCCGTAGCGAACGCCATTGACACCCGGTTGCGGCGGCGGAGGCACGCCGCTGTCGGGATCGTCGGCCATGGTGTCGTCCGAAAGCCACACCCGGGCCGTCGCGCCGCGGGCGTCGTCGGTGAGGTTGACGCGCCAGATGAGCGCGGCGAAGCAGTCCGCGATCGCCAGCACCTGCGGTCCGAGTACGCAGCTGCCGTTGAGGGCGCGGACACGGTCGTCGAAGGTGTAGACGACCTCCGGCGCTACCGGCGTCCCAGGCGTCCAGTCGGTGAAATCAATTCGAGCCAGATGCGATTCGTGAGTGGTGTAGCCCTCAGTGAGGCAGACGATGAACAGGTCGGGCGCGACCTCCGCGATGCCGGTGACCGGGTGATCGAAGGTGTGCACCAGGACCGGTTCGACGACTGCCGCCGGCTCCGCGCGTGGAACCCACCAGAGTTCTTTACGCAAGACGTCGGTGACGAGAATCGACCCGTCGGCGCGCACGGCTAGGTTTTCGGGGAAATACCACTGCGGGAAGAACGCGACCTGCGTCAGCGTGACTGTGGGCAACGGGGGGAGGGCCATGCTTACTGCTCCAATCCCTCGGCGTTGGCCGGCACGTCGAAGGCGCCCAACGTCATACACACCATGGTGAACCAGCCCAGCAGCACCGCGACGTCCACGATGCCCGCATCACCGAGCAACTCCTTGGCGCGCCGGTACATGCCGAGCGGCACGACGTGCCCGTCGGTCAATGCCGATGCGAGCTCGTAGACCACCTGTTGGCGTGGGTCATCGAAAGACGTTGGCAGCCCGGCGATCATCGCCTCGACACGTCGCGGATCCAGGTGTCCGTCACGTTCGCCGACGATCTCGTGTTCGTAGTTGGCGTAGGCGCTGCGCCACCGGGCGTTGACGATGTTGGTCGCGATCTCGATCTCGGTCTTCGTCAACGTGGACTGGCGCTGGAAGTAGGCGCCGGTCGGCACGATCGTTTTGGACAGCGTGGGGTTGGCGAGCCAAATCTTGTGCGGGCCGGGGACAAATCCCCGCAGTTCGCGGGTGAAGTCGTAGGCCTCCCTCATCTGTGGCGACATCTCTTCGACCGGCGTTTCGACGAACCGGCCGAACGTGCCGAAATCGGGTGCATCACTCATGTCAGTCTCCTGCGCTTAGTGGTATGCAGTGCGACTACCGACTTCACCTCAACCTACGAGTCGCAATGGCGAGATGACATCGTCGGGGCCGCGCGGGCGATGATGGGCGAGCGGCACCTGCCCAGAATCGCCGCGATGCGATGAGTTGGCAACCGACGTAGTCAATGCCGTCCTGTCGGCTGAATAACTCGGCCTCCCATGCCTGCCCGCGGGTTAGAGCGCGTCGAGTAGACGAGTCAAGCGGTCGCCGGCTGCGGATCGCTCAGATCACGGGTGCGCGGCAACGAACGTTTCGTTCGATACGCAAGCGGCAAGCGCCTCGACGTCGAACGGCGCATCGAGGCGGGCGCGAAGCTTCGCGGGATCGGTCAGCAGGCTTATTTCGGCGGTCTGGCGAGCAAACATTCGCCCGAAAAGCGGGTAGAGCCAGCGCATTAGCGCCCGCTCCCCGCGGGTGCAGCGCGCTGCGCAGTAGCCGACGTGACCCAGCTCGTCGGTGAGGATCTCGGTGTAGAGCCGGTCGATCCGTGCGGCCACGTCTGGTTCGCCGGCGAACAACTCGACGCCGACGCGGCGCAGCTCGTCGAACATGATGCATCCCGCCATTTCCGCCGCGCCCACGAACGGGAATCCGATTCGCTCGGGCAGAAACACTTCCATCTTGACGAACTGGCGCATCACGAACGGCGGCACCACGACCTGAAACGGCAGACCGAAGATGTCCAGTACGTAGGCCAGCAGTCGGGTGTGGTAATGCTCCTCGAGCGCGAGATACACCCGCTCCGGCGGCTGGTCCTCGCCGCCGATCCGTCCATAGGTATCGCCCAAGTCCACGCCGAATCGCTCCGCCTGGTTCAGTTTCGCGGTCGCGAGGAGGAACAGCATCTCGCGGGGGAGCCCCTGCTCGGGTCGGCGGCGGCGCAGATTGCGTAGGAACACACGCCGATCGATGGGGTGGGCGGAGCGAACCGGGTCGGCCTCCAGCGATGAGAAGAATTCCTCACGGTTGGCAAGTCGGCGATGCAGCAGGTCGGCGTCGCCGTCCCGATGCGCCAGGTAAACCCGGTAGCCCTCGATGCCTGTGCCGGTCATGGCGCCTCCATTCCGTGAACGATGGTCTTTACGTATCGGTCCAAAACACGTGCCCGGGATGCCGTGTTGCCCGTGGCCAGCAACGCGAACAGCCCGGTCATGAAGATCACCCCGAGTTCGCCCGCGTCCGCATCCCGAGGCACCCGCTGCGCAGCCTGCGCTTCAGCGATCGCGGCGATGACGAACTCGGCTAGCGGATGCTCACTGGGTTCATCGTCGACAGGGCGCATCGCGGAGAAGTGCAACCCCAGCATGTCCCTGAAGATCACCGGACCCAGCCGCTCCTCGGCGGCAAGCACCTCGCGCACCAGCAGAGTGAGGATCGACATGAGGTCGCCGGGGTCGCTCGTCTCGGTGGCGAGCCTTGCCACGATTTTGGCCTCCTCGTTCCGTTCCAACTCGACCAGCACGTGCTCTTTGGTCGGGAAATGGAAATAGAACGTGCCCCGCACCACGCCCGCGGTCGCGGCGATCGCGGCGACATCTGTGCCCGCCAATCCAGACCTGGCGATCTCGGCCACCGCGATGTCGAACAGACGGGCCCGCGTCTGCAGCCGCTGGGCCTCCCGAGTGCCGACCCGCGAAGCGGATTCCAAGGTCGATGTCGTCGGGGGCACGGTAGCTAACCTAGCGATGCTCGCTGGCGCCTGTCAATGACGAGTGTCAGTGAGTGCGGGCATGTTCACCGGGTGCGCGAACCATGAGGGACGCCGAGCGTAACGTCAGTGCGAAACAGCGAAAGGAATTTCGCAGCGGCGTTACGCTGGCGCGGCCTGATGAAGGGTTAGGTGGGCACCGGGATGGATTTCGAACTCGACGCCGGGCAACGCGCGTGGTTGACCGAGGTTCGCGAATTCCTCCAGCACAACGTCACCGCCGAGTTGCGGGCCGAGCTGGCCGAGCATGATCTGGAGTTCCCCGACGGCGAGGTGGCACGGTTCCGCCGCAAGATCGGCGAGAAGGGCTGGTTCGGGCTCAACTGGCCGCGCGAGTACGGAGGCCTGGGGCTGGGCGCCGTGCATCAGCACCTGCTGATGAGCGAGTTCGAGTATTGGGGTGTGCCCGGGCCCGATCTGACCGTCACCTCGGTAGCGCCGATGATCATGCGCCATGGCACCGAGCAGAACAAAACCGAATGGCTGCCACCGATCGCCAGAGGCGAAATGACCTGCGCCGTGGGCTATTCCGAACCGGACGCGGGAACCGATCTGGCCAACCTGCGTACCCGTGCCACACTCGACGGCCGGGAATGGGTGATCAACGGCACCAAGATCTGGAACAGCGGGGCTCAGCGCGCCACCCACGAGTGGCTGTGCGTGCGCACCGATCCGGACGCCGTCCGCCACCGGGGGATTTCGGTCATCATCGTCCCGATCGACAGCCCCGGCGTGGAGATCCGCCCGCTGTACGCGTGGTCGGGCTATCGCACCAACGAGGTGCACTTCCGCGACGTGCGGGTCCCGGTCACGAACCTGATCGGCGAAGTCAATCGAGGCTGGACGTACATCACCGGCGCCCTCGATCTGGAACGTGGCGCGCTGACCAACGCGGGCGATCTGCGCCGCGCCGTGGACGACTTGCACCAACTCGCGCGAAGCCCACGGCGTGACGGCACGGTGCCCGCCCACGACCCGGTGCTTCGCCGCAGGCTGGCGCGGGCCGAAGCCGACGTCGAGGTGGCCACGCTCATGGGCTACGAGGCCGCATCAATCCTGGACAGCGGCGTTATCCCCACCGTGGAGGTCAGCGTCGAGAAAGTCTTCACCAGCGAGCTGCGCCAGCGCATCGCCGACCTGGCGCTCGATCTCCTCGGGCCCGACGGCCTGTTGGCACACCGCAGCCAATGCGCGCCGTTGGCCGGCAAATTCGAAAGGCTCTACCGGGCCGCCCCGTTGATGCGTTTCGGAGGGGGCACCAACGAAGTCCTGCGTGACATCATCGCCCAGCGCGGCCACGGAATGCCCTCGTATGGACGTTAAGCCCACCGCCGAGCGGCGCGAGTTCGCCTCGTCGTTGCGCGCGCTGCTGTCGGCGGAGAGCCCCGTGAGTTTGGTGCGCGGCCTGAATGAAGCCGGCGCCGACCGAAGCACCCCGGCGCTGTGGAAGGCGCTGGCCGATGCCGGTGTCTTCGGGCTGGCCATCGCCCAGGACTACGGCGGCTCCGGGGGCTCCCTCGACGACCTCGCCGTCTTCTACACCGAGGCGGGCCGCGCTCTTTGCCCGACGACGGTGCACAGCACCGTTCAGGCCGCACTCGCGATCGACCAGCTGGGCCCCCCAGGAGCCAAGGCCGCGTGGCTGCCCCCGCTGACAAACGGCAGTCTTCGCGCCACCACGGCGTTATGGAGCGCCCGCGACGCCGCCGTCGTCTCGCCCGTGCTGCGCGCCGAGCCGGCCTCGACCGGTGGCTGGCGACTCACCGGAACGGCGGACTATGTCGCCGATGCCGACCTCGCCGACCTCATCGTGGCTTCGGCCGCGGCGCGCGAGCGCACGCTGGTCTTCGTGGTGGACGCGCACGCGAGCGGCTTGACCATGGATCCGCTCGCCATGGCGGGCGGGAATCGCGCGTCCGTCGTGCGCTTCGACGACGTGGTTGTCGACGCCGACGCGCTGCTTGGTGATGTCGCCCAACCGGGTCTGCGCCGGGTCGCGAATACGGCGGTGGCGCTGGGGTCACTCGATTTGGTCGGGGTCGGGCAGGCCGTGCTGGAACGTACCGTCGATTACACCAAGCTGCGTCACCAGTTTGGCCGCCCGATCGCGTCGTTCCAGGCGGCCCAGCACCTGATCGCCAACATGCACATCGCCTTGGCCGCGGCGCGCCTGGCCGCGCACTCGGCGGTCTTCTGGCTGGCGCGGGGTCACACGGCGACGAGGGAAACGGTGATCGCGCGCATGCACGCCGCCACCGCGGCCAGGCTGATAACCCTGGACGCCCATCAATTGCACGGCGGGATGGGCTATGTCACCGAGACCGACTTGCACTTGTGGAGCGAACGGGCGCGGCTGGTTTCGACGCTCGGTGGCGGGGCCGACGTCGCCGCAGCATGGCTGGAGCAGATCTTAAACGAGCCAGAAGGGAGCGCCGGTGGGTGAGGACACCTTGATCGACGCCGCATCGGCGTCGCGAGTGGGCACGGTAGCCGCGTCGGCCACGGGTGAGGTGAACCGGCGCGATTGGCAGCGGTGGGCGGCGGCGGTCGGTGACCACAACCCGTTATGGTTCGATCCGGAGTACGCCCGCGCCAACGGCTTTCGCGACATCATCTGTCCCCCGCTCTTTCTGCAATACGCCGTGCTGGGCGTCACACACCTCGAGGCGCTGCGGCCCGATGGGTCCTCCGGCGCGGTCTCCGGCAGCCTCGCCTTTCCCCGCGCCCCCAAACGGATGGCCGGTGGGGAGAGCTTCACCTTTCACCTGCCCGCCTACCACCGCGACGAAATCGAGATGGTGCGCACCATCGAGTCCATCGTTGAAAAGCAGGGCCGCTCAGGCAAATTCGTTCTGGTCACCTGGAGCACCGTGTACCGCAATCAGCACGGCGATCTCGTTGCCGAAGCGTCGACGTCGATGATCGCCCGACCCTAGGAATGTGATGACCGGACAGCAGGTGTACTACGAGGACGTCGGCGTGGGCGACCAAATTCCCACGCTGAACGTCACCGTCGACGAAACGCAGCTGTTCTTTTTCAGCGCCGCCACCTACAACGGCCACCGCATCCACTACGACAAGGAGTGGGCCCGCACGGTCGAGGGCTACGACAACGTGTTGGTCCACGGCCCGCTCCAGGCCGCACTGCTGGCCCGCGCGATCGGCGACTGGATCGGCGGACGCGGCCGTCTCGCGGCCTTCTCGGTGCAGAGCCGCGCCGTCGCCCATCCGGGCCAGCTGCTCAGCTTCGGGGGGGAAGTCACCGCCAAGCGCCTCTCCGACGACGGCACGGGACTGGTGGATCTCGAGATCGCCGGCCGCCGCGACATCACCGTGCTGGTGCCGGGAACCGCCACGGTCGAACTTCCCCGGCGCGGAACGCCGTCGTGACGGGACTGCGTGGCGAGGCGGCCATCGTCGGCATCGCCGAGCTGCCCGCCGAACGCCGTCCGACCAGGCCGGCACTGTTCACCCTCGACCAGTACGCGCTGCTGGCGAAGATGGTCATCGAGGACGCCGGCCTCGACCCCGCCTGTGTCAACGGCTTGCTCACCCACGGCGTGGCCGAATCGGCGATGTTCGCGCCGGCCACGCTCTCCGAGTACCTGGGCATGCCCTTGGATTTCGGCGAGCGGGTGGACCTGGGGGGAGCCACCTCGGCGGGGATGATCTGGCGGGCAGCGGCCGCCGTGGAGCTCGGCGTCTGCGACGCGGCGCTGGCCGTCGTCCCCGGATCGGCGTCCGCGCCGCAATCCCGGAAACGGCCGCCCGCCGCCCCGAATTGGTATGGGGCGTCGTCGAACACCTATGGTTCGCCGCAGGCCGAGTTCGAGATCCCGTACGGCAACGTGGGCCAGAACGCGCCGTACGCGCAGATTGCCCAGCGCTACCTGGCCGAGTTCGGCTACGACCCCGCAGCGGTCGCCAAGATCGCCGTCGACCAGCGCGCTAACGCGTGCGCGCATCCGGGCGCGGTCTTCCACGGGACCCCGATCACGGTGGACGACGTCCTCGCCAGCCCGATGATCGCCGATCCCATCCACATGCTCGAAACGGTGATGCGCGTGCACGGGGGAGCGGGGGTCCTGATCGCCAACGCCGACATCGCGCGTCGAAGCCGCAACCGACCCGTGTGGATCAAAGGCTTTGGTGAACGCATCGCGTTCAAGACCCCGACCTACGCCGAGGACGTGCTGCGCACCCCGATCGCGCGCGCCGCCGACAAGGCGTTCGCGATGGCCGGGCTGAGCCGATCCGATGTCGATGTCGCGTCGATCTACGACTGCTACACCATCACGGTGTTGATGAGCCTGGAAGACGCCGGCTTCTGCGCCAAAGGCGAAGGCATGTCCTGGGTTACCGACCGCGACCTGACCCACCGCGGCGACTTCCCACTCAACACCGCCGGTGGTCAACTGTCTTTCGGCCAGGCCGGGATGGCCGGCGGCATGCATCATGTCGTCGACGGCGCGCGTCAGATCATGGGCCGGGCCGGTGACGCGCAGGTGCCCGACTGCCACACCGCCTTTGTGACTGGCAACGGCGGCATCATGAGCGAGCAGGTCGCCCTGCTGATGCGGGGAGACTAGCGATGGGTGCAGAACCCCGGCCGGTTCCCGAACCCACCCCGGTCTCCCGGCCCTTCTGGGACGGCCTGGCCCAGCACCGAATCCTTATCCAGTACTCGCCTTCGCTGGGGCGCTACGTGTTCTATCCCCGCACCCTGGCGCCGGGGTCGCTGGCCGACGACCTGGAATGGCGCGAAATTGATGGTGCGGGAACGCTCTATACCTTCACCGTCGCCCGCAGACCGACCGGTCCGCCCTGGGCAGACGCGCTGCCGCAGCTGCTCGCGGTGGTGCAGTGGGATGCCGGGCCAAGGATCAGCACCGAATTGGTCGAGGTCGAACCCGGCGACATCCGAATCGGAATGCGGGTGAAGCCGGTGTTCTACGATCTGCCTGAAAGCGGAATCACCCTGCTGAAATACCGGCCGGGATGACCGGTGCAACGGCGCGGGCGGAGGCCCACATGGACGATGGCGTGCGGGCGATGTTGCGCTGGTTGAACGCCGGATTCCCTCCTGTCGAGACGATGACCGGTCCCGAGGCGCGGGCCGCCGTGGCCCAACGGCGCGAGGCCGCCAACAACATCGAGGACGTCCGCAGCACCGTCGACCACGCGGTCCCGGGCCCCGCAGGCGCCATCCCGGTGCGGATCTACCACCCGCACGGCGACCTATTCGCCCACCGCCCGGCAATCGTGTTCTGCCACGGCGGTGGATTCGTCTTCTGCGACATCGAATCCCACGACGGCTTCTGCCGCGCCCTGGCGCGCGGCAGCCAAGCCGTCGTCGTGTCAGTCGACTACCGCCTCGCCCCCGAGCATCCCGCACCCGCGGCCGCACTCGACGCTTTCGCGGCGTTCTGCTGGGTGACAGAACACGCGGCCGGCCTTGGCATCGACGCGCCGCGAACTGCCATCGCCGGCGACAGCGCCGGCGGAAATCTCGCGGCGGTCACCGCCATTCTCTGCCGCGACCGAGGTGTCGCTCCGCCCGCCGCCCAGCTGTTGCTGTACCCGGTCATCGATCCCTCGTTCGAGACGGATAGCTACCACCGCTACGGCACCGGATACTTCAACACCCGCGCGGCGATGCAGTGGTATTGGCGTCAATATCTGGGCAGCGAAAGGGTTTACCACCCGCCCTACCTCGTGGCACCCGCTCGGGCGGATTCTCATGCGGATCTGCCGCCCGCGGTGATCGTCACCGCCGGCCTGGACCCACTGCATAGCGAGGGGTGTGACTACGCACGCCGCCTACGCCACGCGGGGGTGGAGGTCGTGCACCGCGATTTTCCCGGATTGTTCCACGGCTTCATGACGATTCCTTCCTTCCCGCCGGCGGCGTCGGCGCGCGATCTGATATTCGGTGACCTGCGGGGGCTGCTTGACCCGACTCGCGTGGGGAGCGTACCGAGGTGACCGAGGCGTTCTCGACCGATGTCATCGTCATCGGCGCAGGGTTCGCCGGGCTTTACGCGGTGCACCGGGCCGTGTCGGCGGGCCTGTCGGTGATCGGCATCGAGGCGGCTCCCGATGTGGGGGGCACCTGGTATTGGAACCGGTACCCGGGCGCCCGGTGCGACGTCGAAAGCGTCGACTACTCATATTCATTCGACGAGGCGCTGCAGCAGAGCTGGACATGGACCGAGCGCTTCGCCGCACAGCCGGAGATCCTCGCCTACCTGCGCCACGTTGCCGACAGGTTCGACCTGCGCCGCCACTACCGGTTCGGTGTCGACGTGGTCGACGCCGACTATGACCAAGCGGACGGGCGCTGGCATGTCCGCGCTCGTGATGCTTCGGGGGATGGCCAGACCTACGCCGCGCAGTTTCTGTTGTGCGCGACGGGCTGCCTGTCGGCGGTGAACCGCCCCGATATCCGTGGCGTCGACGATTTCACCGGCGACGTGTACTTCACGGCGGCCTGGCCGCGCGAGGATCCCGACCTGCGGGGCAAGCGGGTCGGGCTGATCGGCACGGGTTCGTCTGGAATTCAAGCGGTTCCGATCATCGCGGAACAGGCCGAGCGACTCGTGGTGTTCCAGCGATCGCCGAACTACAGCATCCCGATGCCCAACCGCCCATGGTCCCCGGAGGAACAGCAACAGATCCAGGAGGAGTATCCGGAGCGCCGCCGGATCTCTGCCTACGCGTCGGCGGGCACGCCGCACGGCACCCACCCCAAGAAGGCGGTCGACACCGGATCTCAAGAGCGCCTCGAAGCCCTGTGGCGGCGCTGGCGCGAGGGCGGCGTCCTGTTCGCCAAGACCTTCCCCGACCAGAACTCCGACCCGGCGGCCAATGACATCGCCCGGATGTTCGCTGAGGAGCGGATCCGGGAAATCGTCCAAGATCCCGTCGTCGCAACCGACCTCATCCCGGTCGATCACCCGATCGGAACAAAGCGGATCTGCACCGACGCCGGCTATTACGCCACCTTCAACCGCGACAACGTCCGGCTGGTGAACCTGCGCCGCGAGCCCATCGACGCGATCACCCCCGAGGGAGTGCGAACCAGCGCAGCGACCTACCCCTGCGACGTGCTGGTCTTCGCGACCGGCTTCGACGCGCTCACCGGCGCGCTGACCCGCATCGACCCCAGCGGGCCCGGGGGAGTGCGGTTGCGCGACATCTGGGCCGACGGCCCCGTGACGTTCCTGGGCCTGATGGTCCCCGGTCTGCCGAATCTGTTCACCATCAGCGGGCCCGGCAGCCCGTCGGTGCTGGCGAACATGGTGCTGCACGCCGAGGTTCAGGTCGACTGGGTCATCGAGCTGGTGCTGACGGTCCGCCGTCTCGGGGTGACCGAGGTCGAACCCCGTCGCGACGCCGCCGACGCCTGGACCGACCAGGTCGCAAAGGCCGCCGAGCAGACCCTGTTCCCGAAGGCCGCGTCGTCGTGGTACCTGGGCGCCAATATCGAAGGCAAGAAACGGACCTTCATGCCCTACGCCGGGGGATTCGGCAACTACCGGCGTGAGTGCGACGCCGCGGCAGGTCAGAACTACGCCGGGCTTGTGCTGACAACGCGCAGATGAGGAAGTGAAACCGTGCCGGAGACGGTTCAACAGCTACTTAGGCAGCGCAGAAACGACGACACCCCCGCGATCGCCTGCGGCGAGCGGACCTGGACCTGGCGGCAACACCTGGCCGAGGCCGAGTCCGAGGCCGCCGCGCTGATCGCCCTCGCCGACGCGACGCGTCCGCTGCATGTTGGCGCCCTGCTCACCAATTCACCGGCGATGCTTCGCGCCATGGCGGCCGCCGCGCTGGGCGGCTACGTGTTGTGTGGCATCAACACCACCCGGCGCGGAGCCAGCTTGCTCGCCGATATCCGACGATCCGACTGTCAGATCCTTCTCGTCGACGACGAGCACCTGCCTCTGCTGGATAGCCTGGATCTCAACGGAATTCAGATTGTGGACGTGGGCTCGACGCGCTACGCCGAAGCGGTCGCCGCAGCGCCAGGCCTGGTTCCCCACCGCGAGGTGACTAGCGCTGACACCCTGATGATGATCTTCACCTCCGGCACCAGTGGTGACCCCAAGGCCGTCCGGTTCGCGCACGGGATGGCGATCATGTGCGGGGCCAGCCTGATCTTCCAATACGACGTCATGGCCGATGACGTCTGCTACCTCGCGATGCCGCTGTTTCACTCCAACGGCATCGCCGCCGGGTGGGCGGTCGCCGTGGGCAGCGGCGCCACGATGGTCCCCGCCAAATTCTCGCCGTCGCGCTTCATCGACGACGTGCGCCGCCACGACGTGACCTACCTGAACTATGTCGGCAAGCCCCTCGCGTTGATCCTCGCCACCCCCGAACGTGTCGACGACGCCGACACGACCCTGCGGGTCGCGTTCGGTAACGAGGCAACCGACCGCGATATCGCCGAATTCGCAAGGCGTTTCGGATGCCGGGTGGTCGACAGCTTCGGCTCCAGCGAGTTCGCGGTGATCGTCGTCCGCGAGGACGGCGCCCCGCCCGGCTCGATCGGTAAGCCTTATCCCGGGGTCAGCATCTACAACCCAAAGACCCTGCAGGAGTGCGCGGTCGCGCGGTTCGACGAACACGGCGCGCTGACCAACTTCGACGAGGCGGTAGGCGAACTCGTCAACACCCAGGGTGCGGGGCCGTTCACCGGCTACTACAACGATCCGTCCGCGACGGCGGAGCGGATGCGGCACGGCATGTACTGGTCCGGCGATCTGGCCTACCGTGACGCCGACGGATGGATCTATCTGGCCGGCCGCACGGCGGATTGGATGCGAGTGGACGGCGAAAACCTCGCGGCGGCGCCGATCGAGCGGATTCTCGACCGGCTGCCGCAAGTCAGCCAGGTCGCGGTCTATGCCGTGCCCGACGAGCGGGTCGGTGATCAGGTGATGGCGGCCCTCGTGCTGCGTGACGGGATCGATTTGGAGCCCGCGGATTTCGAGAAGTTTCTTGCCTCGCAACCCGACCTGTCGCCGAAGGCGTGGCCGCGCTATGTGCGCATCAACGACGACCTGCCCGCGACGGCCACCAATAAGATCCTCAAACGCGAGTTGATCGCGGCCGGCGTCAGCGCGCAGGGGGGCATGCTGTGGACGCGCGAAGCGCGCGGCACGACCTATAGCGTGACCGCGGAGAACGCCGATCACCGCGGCACAACCGCAGCAACTCGATGACTTAGGAGACGGCTCGGTCGGGTTCGGCAGGACTAGGCGCTTCGCCGAATCGGGCCAGCACCAATGTGCCGGCAACTGCGACAACGAATCCCAGGACAACCACCCAGCCGAGGCCGTCGCGGGCGCGGTCACCCAACCACACGACTCCGACGAGCGCAGGCGCAATCGTTTCACCGACCACCATCCCGGCGACAGCCGCGGTCACCGAGCCGCGATGTAAGGCGGATGTGAGCAATAGAAACCCTGCGGCCCCCCCTGCGGCCGCCGCGTACAGGGCCGGGTTGGTGTAGAAAGCGCCTTTGGTGGGATCGATTACGTCGATGAGACGTACGCCGATCTCCACGACACCGAAGCCGCTTCCGGCGCCGAGCCCCAGAGCGATCACGCGCGGGCGGTCGCTCAATCGACCAGCAGCGGCACCGGCGATGAATATGGCAGCCACCACGCCCAGCAGCGCCCAGCCGAGTCCGGCCGGAGCATGCCGAAAATGCCCGGGTCCAGCGGCGCAAGCCAGTGCGGCCAGGCTCACGCATACCACCCCGACGGCTGTCCACTCAGCCGATGACAGCCGCGTCGACAGCACCCATGCGGATACGACGCCGGTGACTGCGATCGACGCGGCTAACGCCGCGGCGACAACGTAGATCGGCACCAAGCGCAGTGCCGCCACCTGTAGCAGAAATCCGAGGCCGTCAAGGCCGATGCCGGCGAGATAGCGCCACTGCCGAACCGCGCGCAACAGCAACACAGCATCGACACCCGAGCTGCTTCCGGCTTCCACCGAACGCGCCGCCGCGGCCTGCAGCACTGATGCCGTGCCGTAACACAGCGAGCAGCCCAGAGCGAGTAGGAAGCCGATCAGCACACACCGACAATACGAGACAGACGGGACTCTAGTGCGGGGCGCCGCGTTCGCCATGATGCTGTCGAAGCCTTCGTCGGTGACGTCTTCGAAATGGTCCTCGAGCACGATAGCCGCGTTGTGGATCAGGCCGTCGATCTTGGTCATGGTCGGCTGGCGCCGGGGCGTGTTCAGGCCGGTGGGAACAGCGTGATCGCCGCACCCCACAAAGCTCCCGGGTTTACCCGGTTGGGATGTAGTCCCAGCATTGCCTCGTAGAACACCTCAGCCGATTCCGACGACTGAAGCAGCCGCCGCGCGTCGTTCAGGTACCGCCGCGTCGCATGAATCTGCGAAGGATTGTCGAAGGCGCCAGGGGCCTTGTGACCCGCGATGACCGTCGCAGGGTTCAGGATCTCGGCGGTGTCGAGCGCGGCGAGCCACTCGTCAATCCCGGTGACCCCACCCGTTTCCGTCAGGTACAGATGTACGCCGTTGTAGACGACATCACCCGCGACGAGGAGGCCCATTTCGGGTACATGCAGCATCGTCGTCGCATCGGTGTCGGTATGGCCGACCTCGACAGGGAAAAGCGCGACACCGTCAAGCTCGAAACCGCGCTCGTCGACGACGGTGACGTCCACCTCACCGGCGGGAAGCTGCCCGGGGAACACTCGATCCCAAAACTCGGCACGAAATTTGGGATCGTTCTGCACCTCCATCAGCTTGGCCGTCCCTTCCGTCGCCCGCACCGTCACGCCAGGGAACCTCTGCAGCAACGGGATAGCGCCGAACCAATGGTCGCCGTGACCGTGGGTGATGTAGATCTGCCGCAGTTCGCGTCCCGAGGCCGCGACCCAATCGCCGATTTCGACCGCTTGCGTCGTGGTGAGCGGCGGATCGACCAGTACAGCGTCACGTTGTCCCATGATCAGTGTGGAGGTGATCGGCGACCACATCCGTGTGCTGCCATCGGGGAGGGGCCCGCGCCCGGATTGCGGGATCTGCTTTGTGACAGACACTTTGTGCCGCATTGATCGCTTCACGGTGCCACCCCCGCGATCGCGTCGGCGAAGTCAAGGATCATCGTCGCGACGATTCCGGGGTACTCGACGTGCACCCAATGGCCGCCCTTGTCGATGACTGTCACTTCGGCCTCGAGGAAGCGCGGGCTGATGCTGTCCAGCAGTTGCTCGGTCACCAACGCGTCCGCGCCGCCGCGGATGATCAGTACCGGGCCGCCGAACGCGCTTATGGCGGGTGCGTTGATCAACCCGTCGTTCCAGACGTCGACGTAGTGGGAGACGACGTCGGCCGCGACGGGTGCACCGATGTCGGCGAGATGGTCGAGCTGTTCTTCGCCGAGGTGAGGCGAGAGTTCGGCTCGCGCGCCGCGCTGCGCGTCGCGGTCTCCGGCCAGGGCGCGGAACGGCGCGACCACCTCGTCGGGCAGCCGCGTGCCGCCCAGCGGGACGGGCGTGAGCAGCACCAGTCCGCGCACTCGGTATGGGTGTTGCGCGGCGACCAGTTCGGCGACCTGCGTCCCGAGGCTCTGGCCGACCACGATCACCGGCCCGTCGATTCCCTGGACAACGTCGGCGGCCTCGGCGGCGAGCGACTCCAGCGTCGCGTCGCGCGCTTCTCCGGTCGATCCACTGCGCGCGCCGAATCCGGGTAGGTCGTAGCGCACTGCGCCGATCTCACCTCCCAGACACTCGACCAGGTCGTCCCATACCGAGGCGTCGTCGAGGAATCCGTGGATCAGCAAGGCTGTGGGCGCTCCGGCAGTCGTGGCCGGTGCCCGGGTGACGGGAAACCCGTTGATCGACTGAGTCATTTCGATCCCGCCATCGTGGAGCCCGACGGTGACCATTCGGTCGTGTCGATCGGTGAGTAGTCAGTGGCGCGGCCGTCAAGCCGGCCCGCGCGCCGCACGTCGAGTGCTTCCACGAGCTCTTCGGGGAGCGGGGTGGTGAAGATGTTGTCCACAAACGTGTATTCGCCCGCGAGCCGCCCGAAGACGCCCAGCGCACCGACGTCGATGCGCCCGCGGGACAGGTACAGGTCGTCGCGCACGTGGATGCGCTTGACCCGTCCCCAGACGACGTGGTCGGGCAGCGGCGGCATCGGGATGATGCGGTCGACGACGCACTCGAAGGAGATCGGAGCCCCGGCGATCCGCGGTGCCGAAATAGACTCCGAGGCGGCCTTCTCCAGCCCGAGGGCCTCGAACTCGTCAACGTCGGATCCGAATTCGTAGGCCGAACGGTGTACCGCGTCCGCGTGCCCGATGGTGGCGATGTTCACCACGAATTCGTTGGTGTCACGGATGTTGACGAAGGTGTCCTTGAGGGTCACCCCGTCCGACCGCGGCTGCAGTGTGATCGACAGGACCGGCGGGAACCTGCCGACGACGGTGAAGAACGATACCGGCGCAATATTGCCGACCCCTCTAGTCGAGCTCGTGCTGACCCAGGCGATGGCGCGGGGCAGCACGCTGCCGATCAGTAGTTTGTAGCTCGAGGTGGGGTCGAGGTCGGCGGTGTCGATGATCATTGTGGTGTCCTTTAGAGGTGGTTGTTTCTATTGGTCAATTTGCCTGCGGCCACGCATCGTTCAGCGAGTCGCTGGGTGTCGGTGCGGCCTGGATGCCGACGATTCGCCATCCGGCCGGACCGCGTGTTACCTCGAAATGAGCGGCCAGTCGCTCGATCTCGGAGCCGTTCCCGCGACAGCGTGACCAAATCACCTCGATCGCCGCGCCGTTGTCGTGATAGACCGTCACTTTCTGGTCGGGCACCGCGCTGTACGCGTAGCCCTCACCGCGCAATCGGGTTTGCAGCTGCTGCAGGACTGTCACCACGGCCGCCTCATCCGGAATCCACCGGCTGCCCTGGTCGTCGCTCCAGTGCAGGGGCGCTGCCCAGTAGTCGAGGATGAACTCGGGCCCGCGCGCGATCGTGCCAGCGCCGACGCCGATCCAGGTCGACAGGTAATCGTCGAAGAACCAGTGCGCCACCTCGTCACGAACCGACGACTTGCTGGTCTGGCCCGACAACAGCGAAACGGCGGTGTACCAAACCGGGCCCACATTGAGCCGGTCCGGGTACAGGGCGATCATCTCGTCAAAATATTCACGCGGACTGGGCTTTTCTGCGAGCAGCTTGAGGGCGTCCAACAAGTAGCCGCGCGTCTGGTCGAGGATGGCAGGGTCGTCGGGCAGGTCCTTGTTCTTGTGGCCGGCCACGACGGCGCGGGGCTGCAGCGCCGCGACCTTGTCCAGCGCGGCCAGCCACGCCTCGACTCCGCCGTGGCGACTTTCGAGCAGGTATTGATGCACGCCGTTGTAGGCGACGTCACCGGCGACCACCAAGCCGATGGACGGCACATGGAGCACCGTGGTGTCGTCGGTGTCGGTGTGGCCGACCTCGACGGCCAGCAGTTGGTGGCCTTCCAGCTTGATCCCGTCGACGGGAATGGGTTGGTAGACCACGGGGCTGGGAGGAATGAGGCCGGGGAAGTCCACGTCCCACAGCTGGGCGCGGCCTTCGGTGCCTTGCTGGTGCATCATCGCGATCGTGCCGTCGGTCGCATAGGCGACTGCGCCCGGAAACCGTTGCAGCAACAGGTCGGTGCCGAACCAGTGATCGCCGTGGCCGTGGGTGGCGTAGACGGCGGTCAGTTGTTTGCCGGTGCTTTCGATCCAGTCACCGACGCGACGGACCTGATCGTAGGTGAACGGCGGGTCGACCAGTACCGCGTCGCGCTCACCGTAGATGAGCGTCGAGGAGACGGGCGAGGAGACGATGGGGCTGCCGTCGGGTAGCCGCTGGTCGCGCTGGCGTCGCAGGCCTTCGTTGACCAGGACTTCGTAGTGCAGTTCGGACATGACATATTCCTTTCGGGTCAGTTTTGGGGACAACGTGAGCGTGCCGTCGGTCGCAAGGCGATGCGCCCGGAGACCGTTGCAGCGCACCGGTCGAGCTGCCGAACCAGTCGATCGCCGTGCGCCAGCGAGCCGCAGGACGGCGGTCAGCTGCGTCGGTCTGCCGGCGTCCAATCCAGACCAGCGCAGCGGACCCGATCGCGAAGACCACGAGCACCGCCAGATGTGACGGGCCGTAGGGGGAGAACTGCCGCGTCGCAGGAATCGTGGCCAAATCCGCCGCCGCCGCGATCATCACCAGCGTTGCGATCACATACGGCATCGCGCGCCTCCCGCCAAGTCGGGACACGATGATCGGGCCGCCGTCGGGTGGCCGCTGGTCACGCTGGCGTCGTAACCCGTCGTTGACCATGACTTCGTAGTGCAGTTGAGACATGAGGTATTTCCTTCTAAATCAGCGCTTTTCGGATGTGCTGAGGTGCTCGGTGAACCACGCGAGCGCTTCGCCGCAGGCCTCGGCGAACCGCGCTAGGTACGGGTCGAAGTGACCGCCGTCGACGGTGACCAGCTTCTTCGGCTGCAGCGCTCGCTCGTAGGCGCTCAGCGCCAGGTCGGCGACGGTGATGGTGTCGTGCAGCGCGACAATCATCAGCAACGGAGTGGGGGAGACGCGCGAGACCCACGTTCCCGGCTCGTACATCCGCGCGGCGCGCGAGGAGCGCAGGGTCACGGCGTTCTTCCAAACACCCTCGGGCGCCGGCTGGTTGTAGAACGCGACGGCGTCGGCCGAGCGGTAGGCGGCGGGCACGGTGGGGTCGGGGCTGACCACGGCCTGAGTGGCCGGGGGCGCACCGTGGAACCGTTGGCGCTCGTCGTCGGCGAAAGCCGCTTCCAAGGTGGGCACCTGGTCGGGCGGAACGCGTCGCAGGCTCTGTTGGTAGCCGCTGATCGTGGGCACCTGGGCGACCACCGCGCGCACCCGCCGGTCGGTGGCTCCCAAGACGATGGCGTGCCCGCCGGCATAGCTGGTGCCCCACAACCCGATCCGGTCGGCGTCTACTGCCGGGTGGCTTTCCAGGAAGGAAACTGCCCGGCGCCAGTCGGCGATCTGAACCCACGGGTCGACGTCGAAGCGCGGTGAGCCGCCGCTGGCGCCAAACCCGCGATGGTCGTGCACAAGGACTGCGAATCCGGCTTCGGCGAACGCCCGGGCGAATCGCTCCAACCCGTGCTCCTTGACGCCGGCGAACCCGTGCGCCATGGTGATGGCCGGGTGCGGCGCGGGGCCGCCGGGCACAAACAGCCAGCCCCGCAGCGTCTCTCCGCCCTCGACGGGGAACTCGACATCGTGTCGCTGCACCATCGCCCCTCCTTAGTCCTGGACGCGGTTCTTGCGGTGGCGTCTGCATCCACCATGAAGCCGCCGAGGGTGGATCAGAAGGTCGCCTTGATCCTGGGACTGGCAGGGACAGGATTAGGCTCGTGGCGGTGAAGGCCAATGCGCTGGGCGATTACTTGCGTGCCAGGCGGGAGCAGGTGCGGCCCGAGGATCTCGGGCTGGTGGCGGGCGCACGCCGGCGGGTCGCCGGGTTGCGCCGCGAAGAGCTGGCGCTGGTGGCCGGCATCAGCTCCGATTACTACCTCCGGCTTGAGCAGGGCCGCGACAAGAACCCGTCGGCTCAGGTTCTCGATGCGCTCGCGCGGGCGCTGCGGCTCGATGTCAAGGCCACCGAGTATCTACACCAGTTGGCCGGCCCGACCGGCGGCCGACGGGATGTCTCCGGTGCGGAGGACGCCGCCGACGGCACCGCGGAGCTGATAGAGCAGTTTTCGATGCCGGCGATCGTGGCCAGCAGATCTCTGGATGTGCTGGAGGCCAACCGAATCGCTCAAGCGCTATCTCCCGGCTTCACTCCGGGGCGGAACTTCCTGTCCTGGCGGCTCTTAGACCCCGCGGCTCGCCACCTCTACGTGGATTGGGACGAGGCGACCGATGTCGCGGTGAGCGGGTTGCGCGAAGCGGCCGGCAGCAATCCGGACGACCCGAGGGTGCGATCGTTGATCGATGAATTATCCGCCGCCAGTGAGCGATTCAGAGAACTATGGGCGCGGGCGGATGTCGGGTATCGGGTGGGCGTCCTCCACATGCGCCACCCCGTGGTTGGTGATCTGTATCTGCACCGGAACCGGTTCAACATCCCGCACTCCGGCGGGCAGCACATGCTGACGTATCGCGCCGACCCGGGCAGCGACTCCGCCAGAGCTCTCGACGCACTGCGGTCACTCGGCTGAGGCCCGGATACTTCCTGCGGGCCTAATCCATCGCCAGTTCGCGCCCCTCGTTGAGGCCCGGCCCAGCTGCGGCGCCGAGGCGCTGTCGGAAAGCCGGGACGCTGTAGCCGATTACCGCCGCGTCGGTACGGGCGCGCACCGTTGCGGAGCGCGGCAAGCCGAACACGGGGCCGGTCTCGCCGAAGTAGTCGCCGGCCTTGGCGACTCGGATCACCTCCTGGCCGCCGCCCGGTCGTTGACGCACCACCTCGACCTCGCCTTCGGAGACGGTGTAGATCAAATCGGCGAGCGCGCCTTGGTTGAACAGAACTGATCCAGCCTTGAGATTGATCGTTTCGTGCGCGCGGTTCACCAGGGTGGTCGCTGGCGCCATCTCGATCACACGATCGGCCAGCGGAAGTAACCGACTGTCATGTGTGGCCACCACGACCATCCGATCACCGGTCGCGAGGTCGCGGATCAGCCGGAGCATCTCCTCGACCTGGAGGTAGTCGAGATGTGCGGTCGGTTCGTCAGCCAGGATCAGCGGGGGATCGAGGGCGATCGCGCGCGCCACGGCCACGCGTTGTTGTTGCCCGCCGCTGAGATCACCGGGACGATGGGACATCCTGTCCTGCAACCCAACACGGGTCAGCAGCTCCTCGGCGCGCTCACGCGCGGCGCCGCGCGAGACGCCGGCTGCACGCAGCGGCACGAGGACGTTCTCGAGCGCCGTCAGGCTTGGCACCAGGTTGAACGCCTGGAACACGATGCCGACCTTGCGGCGCCGGTATTGCGTCATCGCGCGGCGGTTGAGCGCCGTCACGTCCACGTCACCGACGGTGATGCTGGCCGGACGTGGGTGTCAGGAGTCCGCCGAGGCACGACAGCAATGTCGTTTTCCCGCAGCCGCTGGGACCGAGCAGGATGTTTAACGAGCCCGCGTCGAGTTCGAGGTCCAGGCCGTCGATCGGGCGGATGGCATTACCGCCGCTGGAATATTCGACGACGAGATTCTGGGTGCGTAGACCGACCATGGTTAGGGACCTCCAAATGCGAGTGCGGGATCGACGGTGGCAGCCCGCTGGACTGCCGTGGCGCTGGCCAATAGACCGACCCCGACCGCGATCACCGCCAAGAGCGGGTAGGCCGCAGCGGGCTCGATGACGTTCATTGGGAACAGGGGTGCGAGCAGCCGTGAAAGTCCTGCGCCGAAGGCGGCGGCAAGGGCGGCGACGACGATCGCCTGCAGCACCAGTCCCGCCAGGATCGATCGTGTCGCGACGCCGATCGCCTTGAATACCGCGAAGTCACGCATGCGCTCCAGCGCGGACAGGTAGACGACGCCGCCCACAATCAACGCCGCAACGATCCACAGCAGAATTGCGACGATCCTGATCGCCTGGACCGCAATCTTGGTGGGTCGCATCAGGTCGTCGACTGCGACTGTGCGGTTGACAACGCGGTAGCCGTCGGGGACCTGCGAGAGTGTGCCGCGGATCCCGATCGCTGAGATGAGCGGCTGCCCGCCGTATTCCAGTTGTTGTACACCCTCGGTCGTCACGAAGAGGTTAGGTGTCTTTGCCAGCGAGGTGGAATTGTTCACGATGCCGACGATCAGCAGCTTGCGCGAACCGACCTCGAGTTCTTCGCCAATCTGGCGGCCAATCGTGCTCGACACCGCCAGCTCGTCGGGGCTCGACGGTGCCCTGCCCTCCGACATCGCCGGCATGCCCGGACCGCCCGCTGGTGCGCCGAACATGGCCGCTGGGTGCGTCGAGTCGCCGTTTTTGAACGTCGCCCCCTTGTACGCGAGCGGAGCCGCGGCCACAACGCCCGGGGCGCCGGCGATCACGTGCAGTTCTGCCTCCGGGAACGGTGCAGAGCCCAGGAATGGCCCGGTGGCACCGGACTTGATCAGGAACATGTCGACGCCGAGGGAGTCGACGGTGCGCTCATCCTCTACCCGGAATCCGTTGGCGAGCCCGGTGAGGACGAGCGTCATCGCGAATACCAGGCCCGTGACGACGATCGCGATGACGAAACGCCACCTGCGCCACTGAATGTCACGCAATGCGGTGAATAGCATGATCAGCACCAGCCTTTCCGAGTCCGCTGAGAACGC
>CAWDJC010000028.1:0-117630 GCA_963802525.1 uncultured Actinomycetota bacterium
CTGGTCAGGTGCCAAGCGTCCCGTGTTACTGATGTGACTTTTGTGTTTGTTGTGGTTTGACAGGCGTGTCGCGTTGATGTTCGCGGCTGGCCGCGAATCATGAAGTGGTGGCTGATGATCCGCGCCCCTCGTACGAGGAGCTTGCCGCTCTCGTCGCTGTTCAGGCCAAGCGGATCGCGGAGCTCGAGGCCGAGATCGCCGAGTTGAGGCGGCAGCTGGGGCAGAATTCGCAGAACTCGTCGAAGCCGCCGTCGACGGATTCTCCGTTCACCAAGCCCGCGCCGAAGTCGTTGCGTCGCAAGAGCGGCCGCAAGCCGGGCGGGCAGCCGGGGCATCCGGGGTCGACATTGACGCTGGTGGCCGATCCGAACGAGCGGTTGCGGCATGAGCCCGGCCAGTGCGCCGCTTGCGGTGCTGATCTGGCGGCCGCGCCCGAGGTGGGTATGGAGCGGCGGCAGGTGTTCGACCTGCCGCCGATGACGGTGCGGGTGACCGAGCATCAGCTGATCGCGCGGCGCTGCTCGTGCGGGACCACGACCTGCGGCGCGCCGCCGGCGGGTGTGACCGCGCCGGTGCAGTACGGGCCGCGGATCACCGCGATCATCCTGTATCTGTATGTGGGCCAGTTCATGTCGAAGAAACGCACCGCCCAGGCACTGGCCGAACTGTTCGGCACCCCGGTGTCCGAGGGCACCGTCGCGACCATGACCACGCGGGCCGCCGACGGGCTGGACGGGTTCCTCGACCAGGTCAAGGACCGCATCGTCGAGTCCGAGACCGCCGGGTTCGACGAGACCGGGCTGCGGGTCGCCGGCAAGCTGCATTGGGTGCACTGCGCCCGCACCGGCCGCTACACCCTGATCACCTGCCACACCAAGCGCGGCCGCGAGGGCATCGACGACATGGGCGTGCTCGGCCTGTTCCGTGGCGTGGCGGTGCACGACGCCTGGGCGCCCTACGACACCTATATCGAGTCCGAACATCAGCTGTGTTGCGCCCACGCGCTGCGGGAACTGCAAGGTGTCGCCGACACCGCGCCACCGGATGCCCAATGGTGCTGGGCCACCCAGGTATCCGACGCGCTGGTCGCGATGCAACACCTGGCAGCCGACGCGATCGCCACCGGCGCGGACAGGATCGATCCCGACGCCCTCGCCGAACAGGTCCGGCGCTACCGCTCAGCCGCCCAGATCGGCCTCACCGAGACCGCCGCCCGCTCGGACAAACCGATGCAGAAGCACAACGCGCTCGCCCGTCGCCTGCTCGACCGGCAAGACGACTACCTGCGCTTCACCACCGGCCGGCGAATACCGGCCGACAACAACGGATCCGAACGCGACATCCGCATGATCAAACTGCGGCAGAAGGTGTCCGGGTGCCTGCGCACCCTCACCGGCGCGAAACAATTCTGCGCCATACGAAGCTATCTATCCACCGCCGCCAAACACGGCCGGAACTTCTTCGACACCTTCGTCATGCTCGCCGAGGGCCAACCCTGGCTGCCCGCCACGACCTGACCAGTTACGTCCCAACATAGCAGGCAGGGAGAAAGCCACACTTGAGACAACGATAATGCTTGTCTCCATTAGCGTGCTATAGCTACGCGGCGGATGACGCCGCTCTCGTAGCATTTGAAAAACAAAGCCTGGCGTCACAAAGCAAAAAAACAATATGAACGCGAGGAGAGTCGTCGGCAAACCGGCCGTCCTTCACTAGAAACCGAGACTTTTTCAAAAAGTTAGTCGCCTTCCGTCTTCGAAGTTTCCACAGGCGGCGTCGGATCGGTCAGCGGCGGTGGTGGAGAGAATGGGCCCGTTGTAGGAGGCGGCACAGTTGTGCTTACCTCGATGTACCCTTTTTGGTTGGGGTCGGGCAGCCTCGGAACCTCAAATGGCCTGGGCAACGGCCGGTTCTCGATCGGTGGTTCCGCTTGCGGACTCGGTCCGTCAGACATGCTTCCTCCTGTGCCGTGCTGACCCTCGAAACGCTACGCCGAATCGAAATGATAGAAAAGCAACGCTTGCCCGAATTTGATGGATCGCCGAACCCGTTGTCCGCGCCTAGAAGGGCACAGTGCTTGTATACGCCACCTGCGGAACCATGCGTTGCTTGCTGCGGTTGCTTGTAGAGCCCCAACCCTCGGTTTTCGCGGAACTGTCCCGCCGGTTGATCGCTTGCTGCGATGAGGCTTAGCTGGGTGGCTATCGCAATCCAGTGTTGGTGTGTGTTGAATCGTTAGTCACCTACGCTCCTTTGGTTTTCGGCACCGGCCACTCGCGCCAGGGTCGCCGCCTCAAGGACCCGCCAGCGCGGCGGCCGGTGCCGCCTGTCCGCGCGCGCCAGAGAAAGTGCGCGAACGAGGTTTATGAATGCCGCTGTCCCAGATAGCGCTGCGCGTGCGCGTCGCTGTCTGACGGCTCCGGCAATCACTTCATTGGCATACCGGATACCGGCGTCGCGCAAGGCCTTCCGGGCCGTCGGCGCCCCTGAGTCAGCTGGCACGTCCAAGCGGTGGAGGTCGCTGAGGCATTCGTCGACCCGCTCGCCATTGGGGAGCAGGTCATCAGCCGCGGGCATCGGATGCGGCTGAACAACCGCCGCCGTCGCGTCGTCAATCTCTTCGACCAGGCGCAGGCGTAGAAAGTGTTCGCGCTGCTCGTCATCCAAGAAAGGGATATAAGGCCCGCGGTTCCGCCCCATTGCCGCCGCCGTGATAGCGATGGTTGAGTTTTCCATCGGGGCTCCGCACGACCAGGCAGGCAACGTGAGGGCTTAGCTTGTACGGCATGTTCAACCTCGCGCTTGGTAGGTCGACTTGGGCCGGAAGCCTTGTCCCTCAATGAATTCGTATGGGTCGTTCGGGCTTGGCTGGTAGTAGACATCGCCGGCGGGGGGCGGCTCCGTGCCGGGATAAAACCGCGGCCCGAGTCGGCGCTGCATGGCATCGGATTGCTGCTTCCATGTCCATTGATCAGGCGGAGTCCCACGCGAAATCCGCACCGGCGGCGGCACCTGGGGTATCGGTAGGCCGAGCATATCCACGGGTGCTGCCGCTCGACCTGACGCCGCCTGAACCGCCGCATCGATCGCCCGTCTGTCGGCGGCCTGCAAATGGACCTCCCCGACCCGCCGCTTACTCGCCTCGATACGCTCGTGGGCCGCCCTCAAAATCGCCCGGTCATCGGCATCAGCTGCCACGCCGAGCGCCGCGGCGATCCTAGATCGAAACTGCCGCTCGGCCACAGCGCGCAGAATCGTCGCGTCATTCGCGCCGGGGTCCAAACCAAGCTCCGCGATCACCTTTGCGCGGAAAGCCCTATCGTCCGTCAAGCAAGTCTCCTTTGCGCTCCAAACGATCCCGCTGAAATTCCTTCAGCTCGTACAGCCTGATCACCCACTCGCGGCCAACCTTCTGTCCGAGAAGGCCAGCCCTGCAATGAAGACCGACCGTCGTAGGTTTGATCCCCAGCATCGCAGCTGCTTCGCGGGTGTCCATCAGGACATCCGAGTCTGAGTCTGACAGCGCAAGCGCTGAAATCACGTCGTCCTCGCGCCGGTGCGAGCCGACAACGGCCTTGACCCCCGCGGCGAGTTGCGCACGCACCGATACAAGCCTCTCCGACAGCGGCACGCCGCCCTGACGCTTGTTGGCCGCCTCGATGTAATCGATCACCTTGACGAGGTACGCGGCATCATCGGGGGGCACCAGAACGGCAACGACCGCCCGGATTTTATCGGCCGCGCTCACCGCTCACTGTCCGAATTCAGTTCGGCCACCGCAGCGGTCAGCCGCCGAGCTAAATCGGTCGCCTCGGCTGGAGTCAACACAAAGCGCAGCACATAGCTGTTGCCGATGCCAAAAAGAACGGCTGGCGGGAGTCCCTGCTTTTTGGATGTGACAACTCTGAAATCATGCTGCGAAGATAAGAGCTTCATATCAGGGTGTCTTCACTTTCGACTGTCCGCGCTGTCCGCCCGCTGTCCGGCAGCCCTCCGGCGCGTCGGTGTGCGCCAAAAAGCCCTTGCACAACGGACTTTCGCCAAGGATGGTCGTTTCTCCTGCTCGCCCGTGTTCTTGCTGCAGGGAGGGGGCGGCTTCACGGGCACACGGTCGACTGACATGGGCGCCGGCTCAATAAACAATACGGGGGTTGGGTATCGGCCGATCACGTTGGTGGTCAGCTGAAATGGTGGGTGTCGATAGCGCGGCGGGGCTGGGCTGGGTCCATCGCATCGCCAATTGTGCGGAGTCCCGCGATTCGGACTGGATGGTGCGGTCATGGGCGCCGCCTCCGCATCAGCCGTTGGCGGGTCGAATAGGTGATGACGCCCGCGGCAGCGGGCACCCGGCAACGAGGGGATCGCGCCGAGCGCGTCGAACAAACCGGCGACGCTCACTGGTGGAATCCCGCCTGCCGCATGAGGGTGCCCACCGTCCGCGTGACCACCTTGCCGTCGCGGCTGAGCGTGACGTGTTGGCGGCCGTCGGATGGCCTCACCGCCGGCTTTAAGATCCAGGGCCGCAGCCGCCGTGGAACCTGGCCTTGCACTGGCACCACTCGTGGCAAGCTCATCACACGGCCACGGCTGGACACGCGATAGTAGCCCTCGAAGTCCACTACATCTGACCAGATCTCACCGTTCATTGTTGCGTTTCCTATTGGTGGTCCCTGTCATCCGAAACCCTGTCCCTTAAAGGGACAGTGGGTTTCGTGAATGACTGCGCCATGATTGACGTGATTGGCAGCGTGAATGACCTGACCAGCGGTTTTAGGTCGATTCGTGAATGGCGTGAATCAGCCGTGATTGATTTTCGGCTCCGATGGGGCGTGAATGACCTGACCTGCGGTTTTGCCCTAGGCGTGGATGATTCGTGAGTGAAAATCATGCCGTCGCCGCCAGAAACCATGCCGCCGCAGTGCTGCCTTTCGGTGCGCCCAACGCGCCCCCACGGCTGCCGTCAATGCGAACGAGTAACCCGTCGGACACCTTCTGGTTGAGTCGGCGGCGAGCCTTTTCGATGTCAGCGGACGACGGATCACCCTTGCCGGTGACCGCGCGGCCGCATCCTTCGCGGTCAGCCCCTCGATGCCAGTCGACCTGACCAATTCGATGAGATCCACCTGGAAGTCGATAGCCAGGTGGCCGGCGGTCTGGTCGTGCAGCAACTGATACGGGCCGACTTCCTCCGCGGGTTGCTTCACATGCCGGAACTTGACGATCGGGTCACCGGGTTCGCCGGCCAGCAAGATGATTGAGCCGCACCCCGACGTCAACCAGGTCGAGCCGTACACATCAGCGACAGTCGAAATAGGCGCTCCTGCTGGGCCGCGCTTCGTTGAATGATGTAGCTCCAGAAGCTGGCAGCCCTGCGCGAGTAGGTGCTGGCGGGCTCGATTCCACTGTGCGCCAACCGCGTCCTCAGACAGCCGGACAGCGGCGTCTTTGAGCGAGTCGACGATTACCACCCCGGCGCCGTAATAGCGGGCCATCTTCGCCAGCAGTGCTGGATTAGCCGCCAGATAGCGCGGCGGCGGCCCTTCCCACACCAGCAGCCGTTCGCTTAGAACATCGCGATCGTCTGGACCGAACTGGCGGCGCAGTGACCGCGCGATCTGCCGTGGTCTGTCCATCGCCAGATAGAGGATCTTGCAATGCAAGTCGGTTACAGGCAGGCCCAGTATGTGGCGGTCACCAGTGCCGAGCAGTCCAGCGGTTACCTGCCCGGCGAGTGTTGTTTTTCCGAGGCCCTGGCCGCCAGCGATCATCAGCGCCTCGCCCTTCGGCCAGAGCACCTGGGTGCCTCTTCCCCAGATGGCGGGGATGCCTTCGGGTGAGTCGAGGACGAAGCTCGCGCCATCGATCGCGTTGTCAGGGTCGGTGTTCAGATGATCTGTTGCGGGTGACAGTGTTACGGGTGACTCATCAACCAGCGCCAGATCGGGAAGGTATTTCCCGCCCTCGGCCAGCGCCCTTCCGCGGGCTGCCAGGTCGTCGGTCATGCGACTACACCCCAGCGTTGGGCGATCAGCTCGGCGGAAGCGCGGCTGTTACCTCCGCGCTTCCACATCGCCCGCAGCCCTTCACGATTCGGCGCCGGGATCAGCCCCTGACCGAGAAGATGGTTAACCGCGTCCTCATAGCCGGCCGCCGGCGGGTCGTACCACCACGGATCTGAGCGGCGGGATTCCTGCACCGGCAGGCGTCTTGACGCAGCTCGACGACCACGATGCTGGCTTACAATGTCCCTATCGGCGCTGTCGAGGGTGCTGGTGAAGATGATCGGGTTGGTCGGGGTTGCCCTGGTGGTGCGGGGCGCCCGGCCGCCCACTTCAGGTGGCCCGACAGGTGGCCCGTTCTCCTGATGGTCTCTAACGCTCATGCCGTCGCGGCCTCACTGAGCCGATCCACTTATGCCGCAAGGGATTCCGCGGTGATGAAGCTGCGCCGACCAATGTTTACTTTCACAAGTTCGCCGCTGTTGATCAAGGCGTAAATCGTGGTGTGGCCGATGCCCCCGAGCCAGTGCTGGCGCGCCTCGGGTATCGGGACGAGGCGCTTTACTGCGTTGCTCATGCAACCCTTCGCTTTCGTTCGCTTGTCTCCGCTGGTGTGTCAGCGGCCTATTGACAGGCTGACCGATCCATGCCATATCTGTCCTCGACATTGGCGAGGCTTTTTTTGGCTAGGAGGTGAACTACTTGGTTCGGCGCACGCTTTCGTTCACTGGCGGGATCACAGCGACATATGACCCGGCCGCCGGTCGAGTACAGGTTGGCGATCGTTGGGTGCCTCCGCGGATCATCGTCCAATCTCCCGGCCACGCCAAAGAGCCTGATCTCAAGATGACGATCGAAGTGCGCCAAGGGATTCCGGTCTATACCGAGGTGACGCTGCAGGCGCGGCCGGACGGCCCCGAGGTACGCAGAAGGGATCTAGACCTCCCACTTGATCGCTGGCTTGAGCTGATCGTTGCCGCGTGCTCATTGGTAGGCGCTGTTGATGCGTCAGGCAGGACAACGTTGGTGCAGCCCATCGAGGACCGCGCCGCGCTCATGAATGTGCGGAGGGCGCGGTCCGGGCGGCCGCGCATACCGCAGGAGCGCTTAGAGAAAGTTGCCGATATCTATCGGGAACATATCGAGGACCGGCCGACTGAGGCGGTCTCCGGCGCATTCGGCGTCTCTCACAGGACCGCGGCGAGATACGTGCAACAAGCCCGCGAAGGCGGCCTCCTACCCGACACCACCCCCGGCAAGCGGAAGGCGTAGACGATGGCGCGGCAGCAGCTGCCCCCGCAGATCAAGAAGGTCGAGGTGACCGACCGCAAGACCGGGAAACGCGTCGTGCGGTATCAGCTCACGGTCGACGCTGGGAAGTCCGCCGATGGAAGGCGTCGCCAGGCGCGACGGCGCTACGCCTCCGAGCGTGAAGCGCGAAGCGCGCTCGCCAAAGATCACGGGCGGCGTCGTTGATGGCACGTTCGTTGCGCGCTCGGCGCTGACGATCGAGCAGGCATGCCGAGATTGGCTCGCTGGGATGCACGACATTGAGCCGACGACGCGCGCCGCCTACACACACGCGTTGAAGCCGCTGCGCGACCGCCACGGGGACATGCCAGTGCAGCAATTGACCAAGTCCCATCTCGATCAGCTCATCACTGATCTGAACACCGGCGCCTTCCCCGGTCAGAAGAGGCCGTGGACGGCCAACTCGATCAACCCGATGCTGAATCTCATCTCACGGGTGCTCGCCGATCTAGTCAGGCAGGGCGCCCTTGCACGCGACGTGGCGGGGTTGGTCGAGCGGCTGAAGCGACCGGAAGCAAAGCTGACCACATTCAGTGAGGAAGTTCGGCGTGTGCTGAAGCACGTCGAAAATGACCGCCTCGGACATGCGCTGGCACCTCGCGCTAGCCGGCCTGCGCCGCGGCGAGATCAGTGGGTTGCGGTGGTCCGACGTCACGCTCCAGGACGCCCATGATGCGGGCACGCTGACCATCGCGCATAACCGAGTCTCGGTCGGCGGGCGGGTCCACGACACAGACCCCAAGACGGAGCGGTCGGCGCGGACGCTGCCGTTAACGCCGGCGCTGGCGAAGGCGCTCAAGCGTGCCAAGGCGACCCAGGCCGCTGAACGGCTGCGGCTCGGCCCCGCACTACGTCGGCCAGGGTGGGCACGTCGTTGTCGACGACGTGGGCCGCCCGTATCACCCCGACACGCTCAGCGACTTCTGGCGAGAGCTGTGCGGCGAGGCCAAGGTGAGGCAGGTTCGGTTGCATGATGCCCGGCATTCCTGCGCGAGCATCATGCACGCGCAGGGCGTGCCGATCGCGGTGATCTCGGCGTGGCTGGGGCACGCTGATCCGGCGTTCACTATGCGCACCTATGTGCATGCGCAGAATGACGCGTTGAAGGACGCGGCGGCCACTTGGCAAAAGGTTGTGACACCGTCGTGACACTCAGCCGCCATCGAACATCCTTGCGCCCTGCGGTCCCCGGCGTTTGCGCAGGTAGAAGGTGCTTAAGCTCGGAGCCTCCTGTCAGGATTGAACTGACGACCGCTCGCTTACAAGGCGAGTGCTCTACCACTGAGCTAAGGAGGCCGGTAAATCAAGCTGCCAGCCTAACCGGTCATTCGTCGCTTTCGATGATGCGCGTTGAGCGCACCGATCGCGACCATGAGCGGCGCGGCATGCGCCGGCCGGGCAGCGGAATTCGGTCGGCGATGCTGCTCAACGGGTTGACCACCATGGTGAGCGAGATGACGGCGTCCTGCAGCGTGGCGATGGCCGGCTCCAGCGCCTCCATTCCCGGTGTCAGCCGGGCCAGGGTGTCGGCGACGTCGGCGAGCTGGTCCAGGGGACCGCGCTTGGCGGTCAGCTTGTCGATCAGTCCGCCCTCGGAGAGCAGCCGCTCGGCCAGCCCGTCCTCGGACAGCACCCGGTCGATCAAGCCGTCTTCGGCGAGCAGTTGATCGGCCAGCCCGCCGGGCTGCAGCGCGCGCTGCAACCCGCCGCCGTCGGCGGTCAGCCGGTCGAGCAAACCGCCCTCCGACGTCAGCATGTCAACCACCCCGCCCGGGCGCAGCAACCGGTCCAGCGGCCCGTCGGCCGCCACGGCGCGTCCCAGCGGCGCGTCGTCGTCCAGCAGCCGAGCCAACCGGTTGGCCCGCACGATCGCCTCGTCGATCCCGAGCATCGAAGCCATCGCGTTGGTCCCGGAGTCCCCGGCGTCGCCCAGCGCGCGCTTCGCCACCCCCACCGCCGCGGTAGCGACGTTCAAGCCCGCGTCGGCGGCGGCAAGCCCTACTCGCGCGGGAGCCGTCGCTAGCGACACGATTCCTTTGGCGAAGTTCATGCCTTCAGAGTCTATTCGCGATACCCCTGGTAAAGCCGCATCGTTCCTAGCTCATGCAATGATTCTTGGCAGGCTGTTAGCAGGTGACTACCACCGAGCTTTCAGGAATCACACAATAATTGGAAAGGTAACGTTCAAGTAAAGGACGGAAGTACCTCATGACAGCGGCTACCTCAAGCGAAACCAAACCGGAGGCTCGCGTCCTCGTGGTCGACGACGAGGCCAATATCGTCGAACTGCTCTCCGTCAGCCTCAAGTTCCAGGGGTTTGAGGTCTACACCGCAACCAACGGAGCCCAGGCTCTCGATCGCGCACGCGACGCCCGTCCCGACGCGGTGATCCTCGACGTGATGATGCCGGGCATGGACGGCTTCGGGGTGCTGCGGCGGCTGCGTGCCGACGGCATCGACGCCCCGGCGTTGTTCCTGACGGCCCGCGACTCCCTGCAGGACAAGATCGCCGGCCTGACTCTGGGCGGCGACGACTACGTGACCAAACCCTTCAGCCTGGAGGAGGTCGTCGCCCGACTGCGGGTCATCCTGCGTCGCGCCGGCAAGGGCGGGGCCGAACCCCGCAACGCGCGCCTGACGTTCGCCGACATCGAACTCGACGAAGAGACCCACGAGGTGTGGAAGGCCGGCGAACCGGTGTCGCTGTCGCCGACCGAATTCACCCTGCTGCGCTACTTCGTGATCAACGCCGGCACGGTGCTGAGCAAGCCGAAGATCCTCGACCACGTCTGGCGCTACGACTTCGGGGGTGACGTCAACGTCGTCGAGTCCTACGTGTCCTATCTGCGCCGCAAGATCGACACGGGGGAGAAGCGGCTGCTGCACACCCTGCGCGGCGTGGGCTATGTGCTGCGGGAGCCGCGCTGAGCGCGCTCGGGCACTCGGCAGAGTAACGAGCGGTAGCGAAGAATACGGAGATGGCCATACAGGTTCGACGCGGATTGCCACTAAGGGTGGGCCTTGTGGCCGCCACCCTGCTCCTGGTGGCCTGCGGTCTGGCGGTCTCCGGCCTCGCCGTCACCTCGATCCTGCGTCACAGCCTGATCGGCCGGATCGACCAGAACCTGCTCGACGCCTCCCGCAGCTGGGCGCAGGCCCCGCGGCGTCAGTCACCGCCTCCCTACGAGGGCCCCGACCCCGGCCGCCCGCCGTCGAAGTTCTATGTGCGGGGTGTCGGCACCGACGGCACTCCGTTCACCGCCATCAACGACCGCAACGCCGAACCGGCGCTGCCGCCCGACAACGACGTGGGCCCCAATCCGACGACGCTGCCCTCGGTCAATGGCTCCGACATTCAATGGCGCGCGGTGTCGGTCCGCGGCCCACATGGCCTGACGACGGTCGCGGTCGACCTGTCCGACGTGCAGCACACGCTGAGCTCCCTGGTCTGGTTGCAGATCGGCATCGGGGTGGCGGTGCTCGCCGTCGTCGGGATCGCCAGCTTCGCGGTGGTGCACCGCAGCCTGCGGCCACTGACCGAGGTCGAACACACCGCCGCGGACATCGCCGCCGGCCAGCTGGATCGCCGCGTCCCGGAACGCGATCCCCGAACCGAGGTGGGCCGGCTTTCGTTGGCGCTCAACGGAATGCTCACTCAGATCCAGCAAGCGCTGGCCTCCTCGGAGTCGTCGGCCGAGAAGGCCCGCGGCTCCGAGGAGCGGATGCGACGGTTCATCACCGACGCCAGCCACGAACTGCGCACCCCGCTGACGACCATCCGCGGCTTCGCCGAACTATATCGGCAGGGCGCCGCGCGCGACGTGTCCATGCTGTTGTCGCGGATCGAAAGCGAGGCCAGTCGGATGGGCCTGCTGGTGGACGACTTGCTGCTGCTGGCGCGGCTGGATGTGCAACGGCCGCTGGAACACAATCGAGTGGACCTGCTGGCGCTGGCCAGCGATGCCGTGCACGACGCGCAGGCGATCGACCACAAGCGCGCCATCACCATGGAGGTCCTCGACGGTCCCGGCACCCCGGAGGTGCTCGGCGACGAGCCGCGGATTCGGCAGGTGCTCAGCAACCTTGTCGCCAACGCCTTGCAGCACACCCCGGCGACCGCCGACGTCACCGTTCGCGTCGGCACTGAAGGCGACGACGCGGTCCTCGAGGTGGCCGACAAGGGTCCCGGCATGAATCAGCAGGACGCGTCGCGGGTGTTCGAGCGGTTCTATCGCACCGACTCGTCCCGGGCGCGGGCCAGCGGCGGCACCGGACTGGGGCTATCCATCGTCGACTCGTTGGTGCGCGCGCACGGCGGTGATGTCAGCGTGACGACCTCGCCCGGCGAGGGGTGCTGCTTCCGCGTCACGCTGCCCCGCGTCAGCGACGTCTCCGCACCGGAGCCGGTTCACGCCAGTTGAGCCAGCGCGGCCTTGATCTTGGCTTGCGCCGCGTCGAGGGATTCCTGTGACGGGTTGCGGTCGACGTTGGCGAAACCGAAGTCGCTCAGGCTGCGGGTGGGGAAGACGTGCACGTGCAGGTGGGGCACCTCGAGCCCGGCGATGATCATCCCGGCGCGCTCGGTCCTGAAGGCCTTGCACACGGCCTTGCCGATCAGCTGGCTGACCGCCATGACGCGGGCGAACACCGCGCCGTCGACGTTTTGCCACTGATCGATCTCGGCGCGCGGCACCACCAGCGTGTGGCCTTGTGTCATCGGCTCAATCGTGAGGAACGCGACGATGTCGTCGTCCTCGTAGACGAAGCGGCCGGGCAGTTCGCGGTTGATGATCTTGGTGAAGATCGACGCCATGGCCCCAGCATATGTGCGCCCTCGCCGACATTGCCGCCACGGTTGTGGTTGCCACCCGAACCACGACCGTGACGGCAATCTCGGCGAGCTGCCACCGATGAGTTTCCCGGATATCGGGGGTCAGTCCGGCAAGGACCCACAACGCAGGAATGAGATGTCGCCATGTCACAGGTTCGCGTGCACAACTTTTCGGTTTCGCTCGACGGTTTCGGCACGGGTATTGGACAAAGCGTCGATGCGCCGTTCGGGCACGCCGGCGGCCGGTTGCACGAGTGGTTTTTCGCTACGCGCACCTTCCGCGCAATGCACGGCGAGTCGGGTGGGACGACGGGCATCGACGACGCCTTGGCCCGCATGTGGGCGCCGGGCATCGGCGCCGAAATCATGGGTCGCCACAAGTTCGGGCCGCAGCGCGGCCCATGGGACAGCCACCAGAGCGGCGAAGAATGGAAAGGCTGGTGGGGCGCCGAACCGCCGTTTCATACCCCGGTGTTCGTGCTCACCCATCACCCCCGGCCCCCGATCGAGATGGAAGGTGGAACCACTTTCCACTTCATCGACGCCAGCCCCGCCGAATCCCTCGAGATTGCCCGAAAAGCCGCCGGGGACCTCGACATTCGCCTCGGTGGGGGACCGTCGACCATTCGCCAATTTCTCGCCGCGGACCTTGTCGACCAGTTGCACGTCGCAGTGGTGCCCATCGTCTTGGGGCGCGGGGAACCGTTGTGGCCGGGACTGGAGGGCCTCGAGCAGCGGTTCACGGTGGAGTCGGTGACCAGCCCCGGCGGCGTCACACATCTGAGCTTCACGCGCCGCTAGCGAACTGAAAAACGAGCGGCGCCGAACGATTCCGGCATCGGCCGGCCCGTGCGCCACGCCGTCTCGAAGCGGAATCGTTAGCGCAGTGTTGCGATTTCGTTCTGCGGCGTCGCGAAAATCACTGTACTCAGTTCACGGGAGGAGACCTCTGTGCGGTTTCCCGTGGCATTGCTGGCCGTTTGCGCCGTGTCTCTTGCGCCGGCCGTTGTCTCGGGAGCTGTCGCGCCGACCGCGCGGGCCGCCAACGCGTGGGGTCCGCTGGCACCGCCCAACCCGTTCATGGCGCCGCTGGGCCTGGCGTCGCTGCACAACGACGCCGAATCATCGGACGCGGGACCGCTTCCCGGCCCCGGCGCCCACCTGACCGCAATCTTCGGCTACCCGCTGCTGGCGGCCTGTCCGACGATCATGCAGGGCACCGACGGCCTGGTGCTGGCGCTGTGCACCACCGATCTCGGCCAGACGCCGACCATTTTCCTGATCGATCCCGGTGGCCGCGTCCCAGTCTTCGTCCCGTTGGCCAAGCTGCAGGTCGCCAAGGGCAGCCTGCTCGGCGGCGTCTATGCCTACTTGGACAACAACAACCAGGTGGTGATGATCGACGGAAGCAACCACCTGCTGCGCATCGCTCACGCCAAGGAGGGTCCGCTGGGCTGTTGGAAGCTGGTCATCACCGAGTCCACCGACCTGTCCGGGGCGATACCGGCCGGCGACAACTCGGTGGGCCTGGTTCCCGATTATGCGGGCAACGTCTGGTTCGCCACCGGCAACGGCGTCGTGGGCGTGGCCAAGCCGGGCGGCGGCGTTGCCACGCTGCCGCTGCCCGCCGGTGAGCAAGTGGCGAACAGCATTTCGTCGTCGCCGAGCGGTCGCGTCGCGGTGGCCACCACCTTCGCCCTCTACGAGCTGAACCTCGACAACGCGGGCAACCCGCAAATCCTTTGGCGCGCAGCCTATGACCGCGGCCCCGCCCGCAAGCCCGGGCAACTGAGCTGGGGGACCGGCTCCACCCCCGTGTACTTCGGTCCCACCACCGGCGCCGACTACCTGACCATCGTCGACAACGCCAGCCCTCAGGTGCACGCGCTGATCTTCCAGTCCGGCACGGGCCAATTGATCTGCCAGCAAACGGTTTTGACGCAGGGCGGCCCGGGCAGCGAGAACGCACCGATCGGGATCGGGAGCTCGGTGTTCGTTTCGAGCACCTACGGCTACCCCTACCCGGCGGTCCCGGCGGGCGCGCCCCCGGCGGTTCCGGCGACGGCGCCGTTCGTCGGCGGAATGACGCGGGTGGACGTCGACAACCCCGGCTGTCATACCGTGTGGGAGAACAAGGTTCGCAGCGCGGCGCTACCGCACCTGTCCACCGCGGACGGCTTGCTCTACACCATCACTCGAATCGGATTGGACCGAACCACGCCGCTCGACATCTTCGCCTACGGCGTGGTCGACGCCGGCACGGGTGGGCTCTTGTGGGAGCAACCGAAGTCGGCCACCATCCTCAGCGACCCGCTACAGACGCCGACCATGGTGCTGATGGACCGCAAGGCCATGCAGGGCAACCTCACCGGGCTCGGGCGGATCGGCTGAGCGGCTCACTCCTCCTTGCCGAATTTCATGACATCGAGGTTCCAGTAGCCGCGCATGTTCGTGATCAGCCCGGCTTACCGATCGGCGTCCGTGTACCGGATGACGCCGCGAATGTTCTTGCCGTCCAGCATGTCCTGGTAGCCGTCGTTGATCTGGTCGAGCCGGTACCGGCGGGTGATCATGTCGTCCAGGTTGAGTTTGCCGGCCTTGTACATCGACAGCAGTTGCGGGATGTCGTACTGCGGGTTGCCGCCGCCGAAGATGGTGCCCTGCAGGTTCTTCTGCATCAGGGTCAGCATCGCCAGGTTCAGGGTCACGTTGGTGTCCAGCAGGCTGCCGATCGCGGTCAGCACGCAGGTTCCGCCCTTTTGGGTGATGTTCAGGTAGCTGTCGACGTCGGCGCCGTGCAGCTCGCCGACCGTGACCACCACCTTGTGGGCCATCAGGCCGTAGGTGACCTCGGCCATGCCCATCAGCGCGGCGTCGATGTCGGGGTAGACGTGCGTGGCGCCGAACTTCAGGGCCTGGTCGCGCTTCCACTCCACCGGGTCGATCGCGAAGATGTACCGGGCGCCGGCGTTGACGGCACCCTGCAGCGCCGCCATGCCGACGCCGCCGACGCCGACGATGGCGACGTCTTGGCCCGGCCGGATGTCGGCGGTGCGCACCGCCGAACCGTAGCCGGTGGTCACGCCGCAGCCGACCAGCGCGGCCACCTCGAACGGGACCGACGGGTCGATCTTCACCACCGAGCTGCGGTGCACGACCATGTACGGCGAGAACGTGCCCAGCAGCGTCATGGGGAAGACGTTCTGGCCGCGGGCCTGGATGCGGAAGGTGCCGTCGGATACCGCGGCGCCGCCGAGCAGCCCGGCACCCAGATCACACAGGTTGCGCATGCCCGACTGACATGTCGGACAGGACCCGCAGGACGGGATGAACGACAGCACCACGTGGTCGCCCGGGGCGATGTCTTCCACGCCGGGCCCGACCTCGGTGACGATGCCCGCGCCCTCGTGTCCGCCGAGCACCGGGAAGCCCGCCATCGGGATGCCGCCGGTGACCAGGTGATGGTCGGAGTGGCACATGCCCGCCGCTTCCATCTGGATCTTGACCTCATGGGCTTGCGGGTCGCCGATCTCGATCTCCTCGATGGACCACGGCTGGTTGAACTCCCAGATCAGAGCGCCTTTTGTCTTCACGTTGGACCTGACCCCATTTCGCCTTTGAAGTGAGACTGCCCGACCCATCTTGCCCGGCAGCAGTGGTGACGAGTGCCACATGGCACCCCCGTCGCGTCAGCATAGCGCGTGCGACAAATCAAATGCTTGGTTGGTCCGGCTCACCAGATCGGCACGGGCGCCTTACCCAGCGGGTAGTAGCCGGGAAGCTTTTCACCGGCGAGGCTGCGCTCGATCCGCTTCTGCATGCCCTTGGACAGCTTGCCGGCCTTCATCAAATCCAGGTACAGCGCCTGAACGTGACCGAAGTCGAAGAAGTCGCGCTGCCATTCGATGAGCTTGTCGGCGTTGAGCCGAAACCAGCTGCCGCCGATCCCGTAGATCTCCTGCCGCCCACCGTCGCCGTCGACGACAACCTGCTTCCAGAACCCGACGATCTCGCCCTGCCGGTCGTCGATGAGGACCTTCTGGTACGGGTACTGCCAGTTCTCGAGGCCCTCCATTTCCAAACCGAGCGCGATGTCGCGGATCTCATCGATCCCGACACACATCACGTCTTCCTTGGGCCCGATGTTCCAGCCATAGGTGGCGTCGGGAGCGTAGAAGTCGGCCAGCGGCTTCCAGTCGCCCGCCTTCTCGCAGTCCTTGTTGGCCTTGAGCCAGGACTGCACCCATTGGTCGAGTTCTGCACGGGTGAACCCAGATGATTCGGCCATTGTCAGTCTTCTTTCTGTTTGATGGACAGTGCCTGGGTCGGGCAGGCCATCACGGCCTGCTCGATCTCCCGGCGGGCTTCGTCGGGCGGCTCCGCGTCAAGGATCTCGACTTTGCCGCGCTTGGGCACCCGGAAATAGTCGGGCGCTTCCAGCTCGCACATCGCATGGCCCTGGCACAGGTCCAGGTCGGCCTCCACTCGATAACCCATCGTCAACCCCTATTTGCGGCGGCGGTAGTGCACTTTCGCGGGTCGAGCGAGCTGCACCACCATCTTGGAGTGGTCGTTGTGGTAGCTGTCGGCGGGCTGGGCCATGTCGAACTCGTACTCGCGCAACAGAACCGAGAAGATCGCTTTGATCTGCATCTGGGCGAACGCAGCACCGACGCAGCGGTGTCGGCCGGCGCCGAACGGAATCCACGTCCACCGATTGACCAGGTCTTCCTGGCGTGGTTCCTCGTAGCGTTGCGGTACGAAGCTGTCGGGGTCGGGGAAGTCCTCGGGTATGCGGTTGGAGATGGCTGGAGAGGCCGCGACGAAGTCGCCTTTGTGGATCAGGTAGCCCTCGACCTCGAACTCGCCTTGAGCAACGCGCATCAGGATGATGAGCGGCGGGTGCAGCCGCAGCGTCTCCTTGAGGACATTTTCCAGCTTCGGGATCTGGCGCAACGCATGGAAACTCACCTCCTGCCCGTCGGCGTAGAGGTCGTCGAGTTCCTTGACCACCTCGGCGTAGGCCTCCGGGTGACGCATCAACTCGATGAGTGTCCACGCCGAGGTGCCGGAACTGGTGTGGTGCCCTGCGAACATCAGCGAGATGAACATCCCGGTGACCTCATCGGCGGAGAACCTGGGGTTGCCCTCCTCGTCCTTGATCGACACCAGCACGTCGAGCATGTCGCGGTCGCTCTTGTCCGCGGGTGGGTTGGCGATGCGCTGGTTCATGATGTCCTGCACCAACGCCACCAACCCTTTTCGCGCTTCATCGCGGATCCGGAAGCTCTCGATCGGCAGGTACGGGTCGACGTAGCACAACGGATCCGTGCCGCGCTCGAGTTGGTGGTAGAAGTTCGCGAACCGCGAGTCGAGCTGATTGCGGAACTTCGTACCGATGAGACACGCGGTCGATGTGTAGATGGTCAACTCGGCGAAGAAGTCGAGCAGGTCGATTTCGCCTTCGTCGCACCAGCTTTCGATCATCCGGTGCACTTCGCGCTCGATGGTGGTGGCGTGGCCCTTCATGTGCTCGCCACGCAGCGCCGAGTTGTGCAGCATCTCCTTGCGCCGCTCCGGGCTGGCGTCGAAGACCACACCCTTGCCGAAAATCGGCGTCATGAACGGATACGCCTCGGCCTGGTCGAGATCCTCGTCGGCGGAACGGAAGAAGAATTCGTTGGCCTTGGCGCCGGACAACAGGATGACGTGCTTGTCCGCCAACTGGAACCAGCCCACGTCCCCGCACTCGTCGCGGGTGCGCTGCATCAGCCCGATCGGGTCGGTGCGGAACTCCTCGAGATGACCGTGTTCGTCTTCGCCGCCGGAAACCCGCGGCACGATGGCGGTTGTCATGAATCCATTGCCTTCTCATCCAGTTTCAGTTGCTGGCGTTCCTTCGTCGCGGCCAAGGGCGCCTCGGGTTGCAGTTCCATGTTGACCACGAAGCCACCCCTGGGCGTCTCCGCGACGAACGTGATCGCCCGGGCGAGATCGGCCGCCCGCAGGAAGTAGTCGTGGCGTGCCTGACCCCACTTGGCCCAGTCCTCCAGCGCCGGGCCGATCGCCTCGGCGGGCAGGCTCCAGCCCATCGCGGTCCTGGTGGGGCCGGGATGGACGATCGACGCTCGCACTCCGGTGCCCTCGAGCTCCATCTGCAGGTTGGTGACCATCGCCACCAGCCCCGCCTTGGCGGCACCGTAGGCGCCCATGTGCGGGCGCTGGCGCAGCGCGACGTCGGAGCCCACGAAGATCAGGTCGCCGCGCTGGCGGTCGAGCATGCCCGGGAGCACCGCGGTGGTCAACCGGTTGGCCCCGATCAGATGGATCTGAACCTGCGATTCGAAAGTCTCCGTGTCGATTTCGTGCAGTCGCCCGAAGTAGGTGTCGCCGGCGCCGGTGACCATGACCTCGATGTCGCCCAGCTGCTCGGTGGCCTGGTGCACGAATCCCTTGACCGAGTCGGCGTCGGTGACGTCGAGCGGCAGCGCGACCGCCTCACCGCCATCGGCGCGAATCTTGTCGACGATCTCCTGACACTTCTCGACGCGCCGCGCGCCGAGCGCGACCGGAAAGCCGTGCGCGGCAAGCTCGACGGCGGTGGCCGCTCCGATACCCGACGATGCGCCCGCGACAATCGCGGGCCTGCGGGCCGGATGCGGTTCGAAGCGCGGCATTCAGGACACCTCCACGCTGACGGGCAAGTTGGCGAACCCGCGGACATTGCTGGAGTGGACGCGGACGGCGTTGGCCTCGTCGACCTCGTATCCGCGGATTCGCTTGAACAACTCGGTCAGTGCGACCCGGGCTTCCATCCGGGCCAGGTGGGCGCCCAGACAGAAATGCGCGCCGCTGCCGAAACTCAAAAGCCTGGGCCCGATTTCGCGCCCGATCAGGTAGTCGTCGGGGTTGTCGAACACCCGCTCGTCGCGATGGGCCGACCCGGGCAGCAGCAGCAGGACGTCGCCCTCGGGGATGGTGGTGTCGTAGAGGGTCAGCTCATCGGACACCGTGCGGGCCAGGATCTGGCTGGACGTGTCGTAGCGCAGCGTCTCGTCGACCCACTGCGGCACCCGGGACAGATCGGCGTAGACCGGGGCCAGTTGATCGGGATTCCTGTGGCCCCAAAAGGCGGCGTTGGCAAGGAGTTTGGTGGTCGTCTCGTTGCCGGCGATCACCATCAGGAACATGAAACCGAGGATCTCTTCGTCGGTGAGCCGATCACCGTCGATCTCGGCGGCCAGCAGCGCCGACGTCAGATCCTCGGTCGGCTTCTTGCGGCGCTCGGCGATCATCTGCTGGTAGTAGACGATCAGGTTGATCGATGCCTCGATCGCCGAAGCCGGCACGTCGTTGACGCCGTCCTCGCGGTGCATCACGCCGTCAGCCATGGCGCGGATGCCGTCACGATCGGCCAACGGCACGCCCATCAATTCGGAGATCACGTCCATCGGCAGCTTGCCGGCGAATTCCGCGACATAGTCGACCGTTCCGGCGTCCGCCTTGGCCAGCATGGCGTCGAGGTGCTGCACGGCGAGCTCGGTGACCCGCGGCTCGAGTTCCCGGATCCGGCGCGGGGTGAAGCCTTTCGACACCAGCGTGCGCAGGCGCAGATGCGCGGGATCGTCCATCGCCAGGAACGACATCGTCTTTGACGCGTGCGGTCCCCGCGACACCGGATCCAACGAGACGCCGTCCCGGTTGGACAGGGTTGTGCTGTTGCGGAAGCCCTCCCACACGTCCTGATGCCGCGACAGCGCCCAGAACTTCAGTTCCTCGTTGCGATACAGCGGGGCCTCGTCGCGAAGCCGCTTGTAGTACGGGTACGGATCCTCGTGGAAGTCGTAGTCGTACGGGTCGAGGACCAGCTCGTGGTCTCCAACGTGCACGGTCATCGGTCGCCCCCTGTCTCGCCGGCGACCGCCTCGCCGGCCGTCTCCCCGGCGCCGGCCAGCAGAAGCCGCACCACGAAGGCGAGCCGGTCGGCGATCTCGCGGTAGGTGAATTGGCCGCTACCGGCCTGCACCAGCGCGCCGAAGAAGGCCATCTCGAGCGCGGACACGGTGGCGGCATCGGCGCCCGGCCCGATCGCCGATGCGATACGGCGGTGGATCTCCGCACCTATCCGGTCGCGCGCGGCGCGCACCGAGGGATCGGCGCCGCCGCCGAGCAACGCCGCGGTGCATGCGGCGCCGACCTCGGGTTCATCGGCGACCACCAAGGCCAGATGGCGCAACGTCTGGTCCACCCGGACGGGCATCGGGTCGTTCACGTCGGTGAAGTAGGGGACCTGCCGTACCAGGTCGAGGTAGACCTCGGCGATCAGGTGGTTCTTCGAGGAAAAGTACGTGTACGCGGTGGCCGGAGCCACTTTGGCGCGGGCCGCCACCGCACGCACCGTCAAGTCGGCGTAGGACTTCTCGCGCAGGGTTTCAATGCCGGCGGCCAGGACCTTGCGGAAGGTCTCCTCCTGGCGGCGGTTGCGCAAAGTTGCTCCGGTCTGACGGTCGGCGTGGGATGCGATCGAAACCAGTGCATCGCTGGACACATGTCCAAGCTATCGGATACCGGCGGCGAGAAGCAAGCCTGATCGGCAAACACGCTGCTAAACGAGGCGTATCCGGGCGGCAAGCGGCCGGTGACGAGATCGGCCCTTGCACCTCCGACAACCTGACGGCTATGGTTCGATACGAAACTATCGGACAAGTGTCCACTCATCTTGGCCGGGTGTGTTCCGGTGCCATGACTAGTGCGGAAGCGGGAGATATGGCTCGAAGAACTCTATTGGCCGACGGCGTGAGCGCACTCTTCATCGACGGCAAGATGTCGCCGGGCAAGGGCGGCACCTTCCCGACGATCAACCCGGCGACCGAGGAAGTGCTGGGGGTCGCCGCCGACGCCGAGGCCGACGACATGAGCCGCGCCATCGACGCCGCGCGGCGGGCCTTCGACGACACGGACTGGTCCCGCAACACCGACTTGCGGGTGCGGTGCGTGCGCCAGCTGCGCGATGCGATGCGGGCGCACACTGAAGAGTTGCGCGAGATAACCATCGCCGAAGTCGGCGCCCCCCGGATGCTGACCGCCGGCGCCCAGTTGGAGGGCCCGGTCGGCGACCTGAGCTTCGCGGCCGACACCGCCGAGTCTCACGCGTGGAACCAGGATCTCGGCGAGGCGTCGCCAATGGGAATCCCCACCCGTCGCACCCTCGCGCGGGAGGCCATGGGCGTCGTCGGCGCCATCACGCCGTGGAACTTCCCGCACCAGATCAACCTGGCCAAGCTCGGTCCCGCGCTGGCCGCGGGTAACACCGTCGTGTTGAAGCCTGCACCGGACACGCCGTGGTGCGCGGCAGTGCTCGGCGAACTCATCGCCGGGCACACCGACTTTCCGCCCGGAGTGGTCAACATCGTGACCTCCAGCGACCACAGCGTCGGGGCGCTGCTGGCCAAAGACCCACGGGTGGACATGATTTCGTTCACCGGCTCCACGGCCACCGGCCGCAGCGTGATGGCCGATGCCGCCGTGACGATCAAGAAGGTGTTCCTGGAGCTGGGCGGCAAATCGGCGTTCGTCGTGCTCGACGACGCCGACCTGGCCGGGGCGTGCTCGATGTCGGCGTTCACGGCGTCCATGCACGCCGGGCAGGGCTGCGCCATCACGACGCGGCTGGTGGTGCCGCGCGCCCACTACGACGAGGCCGTCGCCATCGCGGCGGGAACCATGGGGTCGATCAAGCCCGGCGATCCCACCGACCCCGGCACCGTCTGCGGGCCGCTGATCTCGGCGCGGCAGCGGGATCGGGTACAGGGCTACCTCGATCTGGCGATCGCCGAAGGCGGGACGTTCGCCTGCGGCGGCGGCCGGCCGGCGGGCAAGGAGGCCGGTTTCTTCATCGAGCCCACCGTGATCGCGGGCCTGTCCAACGACGCGCGGCCCGCCCGCGAGGAGATCTTCGGGCCGGTGCTCACCGTGATCGCCCACGACGGCGACGACGTTGCGGTGCGCATCGCCAACGACTCTCCATATGGCTTGTCGGGCACCGTCTTCAGCGCCGACCCGGAGCGCGCAGCGAATATCGCCGCGCGACTGCGGGTGGGCACCGTCAACGTCAACGGCGGCGTCTGGTATTCAGCCGACGCGCCGTTCGGGGGCTACAAGCAATCCGGAAACGGCAGGGAAATGGGGCTTTTAGGCTTCGAGGAGTACTTGGAAGCCAAACTCATTGCCACGGCAGTGAACTGACAGCGCTGAGAGGAAGACATGCGATTCGACAACAAAGTCGCCATCGTCACCGGGTCCGGCGGCGGCATCGGTCAGGCGTACGCCGAGGCGCTGGCCCGTGAAGGGGCGGCGGTTGTGGTGGCCGACATCAAAGCCGAGGCGGCCGAGGGGGTGGCCAAACAGATCGTCGCCGATGGTGGAACGGCCATCAGCGTTCCGGTGGATGTTTCGGACCCGGCGTCGGCCAAGGCGATGGCGGACCGCGCGCTGGCCGAGTTCGGCGGCATCGACTACCTGGTCAACAACGCCGCGATATTCGGGGGAATGAAGCTGGACTTTCTGCTCACCATCGACCACGAGTACTACAAGAAGTTCATGAGCGTGAACCTGGACGGCGCGCTGTGGTGCACGCGCGCGGTGTACAAGAAGATGGCCAAGCGCGGCGGCGGCGCGATCGTCAACCAGTCGTCCACCGCCGCGTGGCTGTATTCGAACTACTACGGCCTGGCCAAGGTCGGTATCAACGGCCTGACCCAACAACTCTCCCGCGAACTCGGTGGCCAGAAGATCCGGATCAACGCGATCGCACCCGGCCCCATCGACACCGAGGCCAACCGGACCACCACGCCTGCGGAGATGGTGGACGACATCGTCAGGGGTCTTCCGTTGTCGCGCATGGGAACTCCCGAGGACCTGGTCGGGATGTGCCTGTTCTTGCTCTCCGACGAGGCGTCCTGGATCACCGGGCAGATTTTCAATGTCGACGGCGGGCAGATAATCCGGTCATGACAGATCACGAGAAGCTCGGGTATATCGGCCTGGGCAACATGGGCGCGCCGATGGCCAAACGGCTGGTCAACTGGCCCGGCGGGGTAATCGTCTACGACATCCGGGCGGAAGCGATGACGCCGCTGGCCGAGGCCGGCGCAACGCTGGCCGACAGCGTGGCCGACGTGGCCGCCGCCGACATCATCAGCGTCACCGTCCTCGACGACGCGCAGGTGCGCGAGGTCGTCGCCGTGCTGGCGGCCAACGCCAAGCCCGGCACAGTCATCGCGATCCACTCGACCATCAGCGACACCACCGCCGTCGAACTGGCCCGCGAGCTGCAACCGCGCGGCATTCATGTCGTCGATGCGCCCGTCAGCGGTGGCGGGGGTGCCGCCGACAAGGGCGAACTCGCCACCATGGTGGGCGCCGAGCGCGAGATCTACGAGCGGATCAAGCCGGCATTCAAACAGTGGGCTTCCCTGGTCATCCATGCCGGAGAGCCGGGTGCGGGGACACGAATGAAGCTGGCGCGCAACATGTTGACGTTCACCTCCTACGCTGCGGCGTGCGAGGCCCTGAAACTGGCCGAGGCGGCCGGCCTGGATCTGCAGGCGCTGGGCCGGGTGGTGCGCCACACCGACAAGCTGACGGGCGGCGCGGGGGCGATAATGGTTCGCGACGACATGAAAAACCTTGAGCCGGATCACTTCCTGTACCAGCCGTTCCTGCACACCCGCGGACTCGGCGAGAAGGACCTGAGCCTGGCGCTGGCGCTGGGCGAGGCGGTGTCGGTCGACCTGCCGCTGGCCCAGCTGGCGTTTGAGCGGCTCGCGGCCGGTCTCGGAGTACCGCACACGAAGGACTGATGGGAGACATCATGGACGAACTGCGCCGCAAGGGCCTCGAAAAGATGAACGAGGTCTACGGCTGGGAGATGCCCAACATCGAGGGCGACGCGTACTTCGACCTGACCGTCGACCACCTGTTCGGCACCATCTGGACCCGTCCGGGGTTGTCGATGCGCGACAAGCGCCTCATGACGCTGACGGCGGTGACCGCAGTCGGAAATCGCGACCTGGCCGAGATCCAGATCAACGCCGCACTGCTCAACGGGGAGCTCACCGAGACCGAACTGAAGGAGATGGCCGTCTTCCTCACCCACTACCTCGGGTTCCCGCTGGGATCGGCGCTCAACGGGGCGGTCGACAGCGTCGTGGCAAAGCGCAAGAAGGCCGCGGCCAAGGGCGCCGGAGAGGACAAGAAGGCCAACGTCAACGCCGCGGTCAAGATGCACTCGGGGAACACTCTCGACTAGCCGGCCCGCTAAAGTGACGTCCTGTGCGCGTCCTGGTGATCGGTTCCGGTGCCCGTGAACATGCGCTACTGCTGGCGCTTCGCCGTGATCCGCAGGTCACGGGCCTAGCCGTCGCCCCGGGCAACGCCGGCACCGCCCGACTGGCCGAGCAGCACGACGTCGACGTCACCTCGGGCGAGGAGGTCGTCGCTTTGGCGCACGAGGTCCGGGCCGACATGGTGGTCATCGGTCCCGAGGTGCCGCTGGTGCTGGGCATCGCCGACGCCGTGCGCGCCGCCGGGATCGTGTGCTTCGGCCCCAGTAAGGACGCCGCTCGCATCGAAGGCTCCAAGGCGTTTGCGAAGGAGGTCATGGCCGCGGCCGGTGTGCGGACCGCGACGAGCGAAATCGTTGACAGCCCAGCGCGTTTGGATGCCGCCCTGGAGCGGTTCGGACCGCCGGCCGGTGACCCGTCCTGGGTGGTGAAGGACGACACCCTGGCCGCCGGCAAGGGCGTGGTGGTGACCCCCGATCGGGACGCGGCGCGCGCCCACGCGGCCGGACTGCTCGAGGCGGGACACCCGGTGCTGCTGGAGTCTTATCTCGACGGCCCCGAGGTGTCGCTGTTCTGTGTCGTCGACGGCCGCACCGTGGTGCCGTTGTTGCCGGCGCAGGACTTCAAGCGGGTCGGCGACGGTGACACCGGACCCAATACCGGTGGTATGGGCGCCTATGCGCCGCTGCCATGGCTGCCCGAGGACCTATACCGGGAAGTGCTCAGCCAGATCGTCGAACCCGTTGCCGCCGAACTCGTCCAGCGTGGGAGTCCGTTCAACGGATTGCTTTATGTCGGTCTGGCGATCACGGCGAAGGGGCCCGCGGTGGTCGAATTCAACTGTCGCTTCGGTGATCCCGAGACGCAGTCCGTGCTGGCCCTGCTGGAGTCGCCGCTCGGCCAACTGCTCTATGCCGCGGGCACCGGCGCGCTGGCCGATTTCGGCGAGTTGCGCTGGAGCGAAGGCGCCGCCGTGACGGTGGTCCTGGCGGCCGAAAACTATCCCGGACGCCCCCGGGTCGGAGACGTCGTCGTCGGCTCCGAAGCCGACGGGGTGCTGCACGCGGGAACGGCGCGACGCGACGATGGCGCGATCGTCTCGTCGGGCGGTCGGGTGCTGTCCGTCGTGGGCACCGGCGCGGACCTGTCCGCCGCGCGCACGAAAGCATACGAGATTCTGAGATCGATCCGATTGCCTGGCAGTCATTTCCGAAGCGATATCGGCCTGCTCGCCGCGGAGGGCAAGATCCAAGTTTAAGTGGACCACACCTCCGGTAAGAGCGCAGCCTGCGGCGTCTTGACCAGAGCGGTGAGATGAGCCAGAATCACATTAATAAACCAACCGTCGGTCTAAGTATTAGGTGGAGTCGATGGCGCGAACGGTTAACGTCGTAGAGCACGCAGCGCGGCGCGACGCCATCTTGGATGTCGCGCAGCGGCTGATCCTGTCAAAAGGCTATGAGCGCCTGACGGTCCAGGACCTTCTCGACGATCTGCGGATCTCCAAGGGCGCTTTCTACCACTACTTCGATTGCAAGCTGGCGGTGATCGAGGCCCTCACCGAACGGCTCGTCAGCGAGTCGGTGCAGGCGCTTGCCCCGATTGTTGCCGACGGTAAGTCGGGGGCCCAGGAAAAGCTGAAGCGTTTCTTCAACGAGATAATTCGCTGGAAGTCCGCGCGCCAGACGCTGTTTGTGGCGATGCTGCCGGTTTGGTATGCACCTGACAATCTCGGCTTCCGGCTGCGCGTGGACCGGGCCGTGGCAAAACGTCTGGGACCGCTATTGACCGCGATCGTGCGTCAGGGCGTCGACGAGGGCCAGTTTGCCACCGCCTATCCCGAGCAGGCAGGCGCGATCCTTATCGCTCTCGTTCAGGCGCTGCAGGACGCAATTGCGCACCCGCTGATGGCGGCGGCCTTTCGTTCACCGGACGCGCCGCACACCAAAGAGATAGCCAGCACCTACGCGGCGTACATCGAAGCGATCGAGCGCTACCTGGGTGTCCCGACCGGCGCGTTGTACCGGGCCGACTCCCGGGCCGTGAGCAGCTGGATCGACGCTCTGCGACGAGCCGACACACCGGTGACGGAAGGCACGCAATGAAGGTTGATTTCGCCAAGAAAACCGTGGGAGGGTTCAACTTCGAGTTCGTTCGCGGTTTGTCGCTGCAGGCTGCCGGCGCAGCCGAATACGGCGAGTGCATGGACACCATAAGCCGCGTCAAAAACAACGACTTCGACAGCTGGATCACCCAGTGGGCTGTCACCGCCGACCGGGTTGCCGCTTTCGCAGACGGCGAAGTGCGCCTCGGCAACCGCGTGAGCGCCCGCGGCGCCTTCGCGCGGGCAGCTAACTACTACCGGATGGCCGTTTTCTACGCCGCACACACCGACGCTCGGCACACCCAGCTCTGGCAACGCAGCAAGGACTGCTTTCACCGGATGATCGCGCTGATGGACGCCCCGATCGAATGCGTCGACATCGATTTCGAAGGAGCCCGGCTGCCAGCCTATTTCGTCTCTGGAGGCGACGGGCCACGTCCCACCTTGATCGCGCTGGGCGGCTTCGACTCCACCATGGAAGAGCTCTATAGCTGGATTGGGGCCGCCGCGCCAACTCACGGCTGGAACTGCCTGATGTTCGAGGGTCCAGGACAGTGGGGCGCGCTGAAGGCCAACCCAGGCCTGACGTTTCGCCCCGACTACGAAAAACCCGTAGGCGCCGTGGTGGATTACTTGATCAGCCGCAACGATGTCGATCCAAACAAGCTGGCCATCATCGGCTACTCGATGGGTGGCTACCTTGCCACCCGTGGCGCGCTTGACCAACGAATCCGCGCGTGCATCCCCAACTCGCTGGTGGTCGATTGTGGTGCAGCCGCCCGAGCCGGGATGGAGGGACTACTCAAAAACACCGCATTCATGGATGCGACGTTCAAGTTGCTGATAAAGCTCAACACCCCGGCACGCTGGGGCTTCCAACATTCAGAATGGACGCTGGGTATCCGAAACGCACACGAATGGGTTCAGGTCTACCAGCCCTACAGCATCAAGGATCTCACGGACCATTATCGGCACCCGATGCTGTTTCTGTTCAGCGAGGACGACATCCACGACGCTGCTGCCCCGTCATCCGACATCGTCATCGACATACTCGATTTCATGCTCGCCCTCAAATGCGACCGCTATATCAGCCTGTTCACCCGAGCCGAAGGCGCATCGAGTCACTGCCAAATGGGTGGATTGAGCTACGCCCAGGCCGTGATCTTCGACTGGCTGAATCACGTTTTCCTCGACGGCCCGGCGCCGAAGCCGGCAGGTTCGGCCGCTGCCGATCTGCTCATCGGTCAATTCGCCAAATACGGCAAAACGCAGGGCGAAACCAAAGCCAAGGAGCTGCTGGACATCACCCAGCTCATATAGGTTCTCGTCATCCATTGCAGCGCCCGCGACCCGGGCAAGCCCCGATTAGAAAGCTGCGGCTTGGCCGTCGCGCCGTGGATCGCTCACCGCCAAGTAGCCGTCATGGAGGCGCCAGATCGCCTGGCAGCTGCCGAATTGGTTGTAGTCGTCCACGGCGACCAGGTCGTGCCCGCGCTGCCGGAGCTCGTCCAGGGTCGACGGCGGGAAGCCTCTTTCGCAGCTGACCTGTGTGCCTTGCACCCACCGGAACCGCGGGCCGTCACATGCCGCCTGCGGATTCTGCCCGTGGTCGGCGATGCGCACCATGACCTGCACGTGGCCCTGCGGCTGCATCGTCCCGCCCATCACCCCGAAGCTCATCACCGGGTCGCCGTCTTTGGTGACGAACCCCGGAATTATCGTATGGTAAGGACGCTTGCCGGGGCCGACGCGGTTCGGATGTCCTTTCGCCACAGCGAAATCCGCGCCACGATTTTGCAGTGACACTCCCGTTCCCGGGACCACGACACCGGACCCGAATCCCATGTAGTTGGACTGGATCATCGACACCATCACCCCGGCGGCGTCGGCGGCGGTCAGATAGACGGTGCCCCCGGTCGGTGCGCCCGCGGACGCCGGCTTTGCCCGCGTCCGATCGATCAATGCCGCGCGCTGCCGCAGGTATTCCTTGTCCAGCAAGCGTTCCGGCGCCAGCGCCATGTGGTCGATGTCGGCGACATGGGCCTGCGCGTCGGCGAACGCCAGCTTCACCGCTTCGAGCTGCAGGTGCACGCTGTCGGCGGAATCGGGTGGCAGCGCGGGCATGTCGAACTGCTGCAGGATGCCCAGAGCCATCAGTGCCACGATCCCCTGTCCGTTGGGCGGAATCTCGTGCACCGTGTATCCGCGGTAGGTGGCATCGATCGTGCCCACCCAGTCGGCGCGATGCGCGGTGAGGTCGCCGGCGCGCATGATCCCGCCGTTGGCCAACGCGTGCGCCTCGAGTTTGGCGGCGATCTCGCCGCGGTAGAACGTCTCGCCTTTGGTTGCGGCGATCTGCTCGAGCGTGGCCGCATGATCGGGAAACCTGAACAGCTCGCCGGGTTTCGGCGCCCGCCCGGCAGGCCGGAACGCCTCGGCGAAGCCCGGTTGGTCCTTGAACAGCGGCACCTGGGCCGCCCATTGCTCCGCGACGGTCGGCGAAACCAGAAAGCCGTTGCGGCCATAGGAGATCGCGGGCTCGAAGAGCTTCTCGAACGGAAGCCTGCCGAACTTGGCGTGCAACTCGGCCCACGCCGACACCGCCCCGGGCACGGTCACCGAATTCCAGCCGAGCGCGGGAACAGCGTTGCCGCCGAAGTACTCTGGCGTCCAGCCCGCGGGCGAGCGGCCGGATGCGTTCAATCCGTGCAATCGCCGGCCGTCCCAGACGATGGCGAAGGCGTCCGAGCCGATGCCGTTGGACACCGGCTCCACCACGGTCAGGGTGATCGCGGTGGCGATCGCCGCGTCCACCGCGCTGCCCCCCTCGGCGAGCATGCGAAGACCTGCCTGTGCGGCGAGCGGCTGTGACGTGCACACGACGTTCGCGCCCAGCACGGGCTTTCGGGGCCAGGCGTAGGGGAAGCTCCAACCGAACGGTGTGCTCACCGTCGGATCGTCGCACGCGTTCCGTCTGGACCTTCGGTCAGGGGCATTACGGCTGTTCTCAAAGTTGATATCGCATGTGCTATCAACTTTTCGACCCGCATAATGACCTGCTCAACGGTGCAGAAGTGGTGGGTGTGGCAGCCGCTCGTCAGGCGGTCAGCAGCGGCGCCATCCAGGTCAGCTCGGCCGGCAGCTGCGAGCTCCAGAACTCCCCGTTGTGCCCGCCGGGCGAAAAACCGCCCGCCGGCGGGTTGGGCAGTTGAGCGATGAACTGCTTTGTCGCCGAGTAGAACGGGTCGCTGTCGCCGCAATCCACCCGGATCGGGATCGAAGCCAAAGCCGGCATTCCGAACACCGAGTTCGCCGCGAAGTCGTCGGACCCGTCGAATGCGCCGGAGGCGGCCGCACCGGACGACAGCCACAAAGCGGGGCTTACCGCACAGATCGCCGCCGTGCGCGCGGGTCCCAGCCGGCCGCCGAGCAGCAGTGCGCCGTATCCGCCCATCGACCAGCCCAGGAACGCGAGGCGCGATGTGTCCAGGTTCTGGCTGCCCAGCATCGGGATCAGCTCGTTGAGCACCATGGCCCCGGAGTCCTCGCCGGAAGCCCGCTTGTGCCAATAGCTGCCGCCGCCGTCGACGGCGACAACCGCAAAGGGCGGCAGCCCGGCGTTGACGGCCTGTGCCAGCCCCTGCTCGACCCCGCCGGCCATCACGGTTGACGTGTCACTGCCCTTACCGTGCAGCGCGATCACCGGTCGCAGCGCCTTGGTCTGACCGGGCGGACGAGCGATCGCCCAGTTGGTGTTTATGCCACCGCGCGCCGCCGACACGAAGGATCCGGTCACCATGGTCGGCGCGGGCTGACCCGGGGCCGCCGGTTCGAGAGGTACGCTCGGCGCGGGCGCCAACGGCGCCTGTGTGCCGGCCGTCGACGCCGGCGTGGCGTGAGATGTTCGAGGCTGGAACAAGATGTCGAGGGCGTATGCTCCGGTAGCGCCGATGGCTGCGCTGGCACCGAGACCGAGCAGGGTGCGGCGGCTCAGGTCGGGCATGCGGGCCATCATGCCATGGCCGTTTGGCCGAAATGGCAATGCAGTACCACTTTGGCTGGCAGCATGGCTACTCGTGACTGCAGCAGTTACTCCAAAGGGAGAACGTCGACGGTATGCGCTCGTGAGCGCCGCCGCCGAGCTGCTTGCCGAAGGCGGGTTCGAAGCGGTGCGCCACCGGGCGGTCGCCCGGCGCGCCGGCCTCCCGTTGGCGTCCACCACTTACTACTTCTCGTCTCTCGACGATTTGATCGCCCGCGCCGTCGAGCACATCGGAATGATCGAGATCGCACAGCTGCGGGCGCGGGTCACCGCCTTGTCCCGGCGGCGCCGCGGACCCGAAACCACCGCCGAGGTGCTGGCTGACCTGCTGGTGGGCGACCTGTCCGATCCGGCGCTCACCGAGCAGCTGATCTCCCGATACGAGCGTCACATCGCCTGCACCCGCTTGCCCGCGCTGCGCGAGACGATGCGCCGCAGCCTGCGCCAGCGCGCCGAGGCGGTGGCGGAGGCCCTCGAGCGATCCGGCCGATCCGTGCGTATCGAGCTGGTGTGCACGCTGATCTGCGCGGTCGACGGTTCGGTGGTCTCGGCCCTGGTCGAGGGCGGAGATCCCGCTGCGGCCGCGCTGGGCACGGTGGTCGAGCTCGTCGACGTGCTCGCCCCCATCGACCCGCGTCCAGTGCAGATCTGAGCCTTCAGGGTTGGGGCAGCGACGGAGTCACGATGTATCCCGTGGCGAAGTCGCCGTAGATGGTGACGCGCTCCGGGCAGCGCTCGAAGTACAACGCGACATAGGCGCAGACGACGGCATCGACCGGATCTTCGGCGCGGCGCAGCTCGCTCTTGCGTTGCGCCGTGGCCACCTGCCGGCGCAGCTCCGCCCAGCCGTCATGGCCCTCGACGCGCAGCGGCACAGTGGCCTGAGCAAGCTTTTCGATGCCGTCCATCAGGAGCAGCAGCTCCGACCTGAGCTGCGGGAGGTCGCGGCCGGGCTTGGCCTTGTATTTGAGGGTTCGCGCCAGCCGGAACAGCACCACGGTCGCCGGATGCGGATAGACCTCGATGGCGCGCCGCGCCGACCGATGACCGCGGGTCCATGTCCAGACCCAGCGCCCCGGCCAGCCGCGCCGCCCGCGGCATCTCGGCGAACTCCGGTTTGGCGGTGTTGGCCGGGTGCGCCCCGGCTTCAAACCTGCGGAAGTCACGGTTGAGCGCCGCCTCGGCGGGTCGCTGGCCCGTGGGGTTGGTCACCACCAGCGGCGCGTCGAAGGCGACCAGGCAATCGGCCCGCACGTAGGGCGACAGCGCGCCCAGCACCCCTACGTCGTCGCGCGCGGCGCCCAGGTGCACCAGCCGCCCGTCGTCGTCGACCACCGCGACACCGGTGGGGTTGCGACCGCCCCAGGCCAGGTCCACGCCGACGAAGTACATCCGCATAGGGTAGGGCGACGATTCTGGTCACATCGGCCACACCGGCGCGAAGACTCATGGGGCAACTGTGACCAATGCGCGGCCGTGGCAGACCCGTAAGCTGTTCGTTTGTGAGCATTCCGAACGTCCTGGCCGCCCGGTACGCCAGCGCGGAAATGGTCGCGATCTGGTCGCCGGAGGCCAAGGTCATCGCGGAGCGGCGGCTGTGGCTGGCCGTGCTGCGGGCCCAAGCCGAACTGGGAGTGGACGTTCCGCGCGAGGCGATCGCCGACTACGAGCGGGTGCTCGACGACGTCGACCTGGCCTCGATCGCCGACCGCGAACGGGTGCTGCGCCACGACGTCAAGGCCCGCATTGAGGAATTCAACGCGCTGGCCGGCCACGAGCACGTGCACAAGGGGATGACCAGCCGCGACCTCACCGAGAACGTGGAGCAGCTGCAGATCCGGCGGTCGCTGGAATTGGTTTTCTCCCATGGCGTCGCGGTGGTGGCTCGGCTCGCCGAGCGGGCGGTGGCCTATCGCGATCTGGTGATGGCCGGACGCAGCCACAACGTGGCCGCGCAGGCCACCACGTTGGGCAAGCGGTTCGCCTCGGCGGCCCAGGAAACCATGATCGCGTTGACGAGGCTGCGGGAGTTGATCGATCGCTACCCCCTGCGCGGCATCAAGGGTCCGATGGGCACCGCCCAGGACATGCTCGACCTGCTGGACGGCAACGTGGCCGGACTGGCCGAGCTCGAGCGACGCGTGGCCGAATTTCTGGGCTTCTCAACCGTTTTGACCAGCGTCGGGCAGGTATACCCGCGTTCGCTGGACCACGACGTGACCTCCGCGCTGGTGCAGCTCGGCGCCGGACCGTCGTCGATGGCGCACACCATCCGGCTGATGGCCGGGCACGAACTCGTCACCGAGGGGTTCGCGGAAGGGCAGGTCGGCTCGTCGGCGATGCCGCACAAGATGAACACCCGCAGTTGCGAACGGGTCAACGGACTGCAGGTGGTGCTGCGCGGCTACGCCTCCATGGCCGCCGAACTGGCGGGCGCGCAGTGGAACGAGGGTGACGTGTTCTGCTCCGTGGTGCGCCGAGTTGCGCTGCCGGACAGCTTCTTTGCCATCGATGGGCAGATCGAGACGTTCTTGACGGTGCTCGACGAGTTCGGCGCCTACCCTGCGGTGATCGGCCGCGAGCTGGATCGCTACTTGCCGTTCCTGGCCACCACCAAGGTCCTCATCGCCGCGGTGCGCGCCGGCATGGGTCGGGAGGCCGCGCACCACGTGATCCGGGAACACGCGGTGGCGACGGCGCTGGCCATGCGGGAACGCGGCGCCGAGCCCGACCTGCTGGAGCGGTTGGCCGCCGACGACCGGCTCCCGCTGGACCGTGCCGCGCTGGACGCCGCGCTCGCCGACAAGAAGGCGTTCACCGGTGCCGCCGGTGATCAGGTGGACGAGGTGGTCGCGATGGTGGACGCGTTGGTGAGCCGCTACCCGGACGCCGCCAAATACACCCCGGGCGCGATCCTGTGACTCTCGCCGGCGCGCTCGCGGGGATCGACTTCACCGATCTGGACAACTTCGCCAACGGATTCCCGCACGAGTTGTTCGCCGTCCATCGGCGGGAGGCGCCGGTGTACTGGCACGAGCCGACCGACAACACGCCCGACGGCGAGGGCTTCTGGTCCGTCGCCACGTACGCCGAAACGCTTGCGGTGCTGAAGGACCCGGTGACCTTCTCCTCGGTCACCGGTGGCGAGCGACCGTTCGGCGGCACGCTGTTGCAGGACCTGGCCATCGCGGGCCAGGTGCTCAACATGATGGACGACCCGCGGCATTCGCAGATCCGGCGACTCGTCAGCTCGGGACTGACGCCGCGCATGATCGGTCTCGTCGAGGACGATCTGCGGGCGCGGGCTCGCCGGCTGCTGGACGCGGTGGTGCCGGGCGAACCTTTCGACTTCCTGGTTGAAATCGCCGCCGAACTGCCGATGCAGATGATCTGCATCCTGCTGGGAGTGCCGGAATCCGAACGGCATTGGCTGTTCGAGGCCATCGAGCCCCAATTCGACTTCGGCGGCTCGCGCAAGGCTTCAATATCGCAGCTTTCGCAGCTGTCCGTCCCCGAAAAAGCCGAGGAGGCCGGGTCGCGGATGTACGCCTACGGCCAGGAGTTGATCGCGTCGAAGCGCGCCAAGCCGACCGACGACATGTTGTCGGTCGTCGCGAACGCAATACTCGACGACCCTGACGAAAGGGATGCGGCGCCGGCGCTGTCCGATCTCGAGCTGTACCTGTTCTTCAGTCTGCTGTTCAGCGCCGGCGCGGAGACGACGCGCAACGCGGTCGCCGGTGGACTGCTGGCGCTGGCCGACCATCCGGAGCAAATGCGCGCGCTGCGTTCGGATTTCGTCATGCTCCCGACGGCCGTCGAGGAGATGGTGCGGTGGACGTCGCCGTCGCCGTCGAAGCGGCGCACCGCCGCCCGCGACGTCACGCTCGGTGGACAGTCGATCCAGGCGGGACAGAAGGTCCAGATCTGGGAGGGTTCGGCCAACCGTGACGCCGACGTGTTCGACCACGCCGACGAATTCGACATCGCCCGAAAACCCAATCCGCACTTGGGCTTCGGCCAGGGCGTCCACTATTGCCTGGGCGCCAATCTGGCCAGGCTGGAATTGCGCGTGCTGTTCGAGGAACTGCTGATGCGCTTTTCCACCGTGCGGCTCGCCCGGCCCGTCGAATGGACGCGCAGCAATCGGCATACCGGCATCCGGCACCTGGTCGTGGAGCTACTCGAGGAACAGTGACGATCCGGCTCGCCGATGCCGAGCCGTCACCCGATGTGTTCGCCGCGGTGATGGCGACCGGAGTCTTGTCGATCGGCGCGCGCGACCACGGGTACGGCTGGCTCAGCGACACGCTGGGCGCCGTGGCCACCGGGGGTCTGGTGTTCCTGGTCGCACTGGTGATCGCGACCGCCGCCATGCCCGTCGCCGGGCGCCGTAACCTGCGCTGGGATCTGACGGATCCCGATGTCACGCTGAGGCTGTTCACCTTCGTGGCCGCGTGCGCCGTGATCGACTCCCGCTTGTCGTCCCATGTGTGGGTGCTGCGGGTGCTGGGGGCGGTCGCGCTGTCGTCATGGCTCGTGCTCATCGCGCTCAGCGCGCGGAATATGTTGGCGCACAGCGGGGCGGCGCTGCGTGACCATGCGCATGGCGCGTGGGAACTGGCCAGCGTGGGAACATCCGGTTTGGCGATCGTGATGGCTCAGCTGGCCCACCACACCGGCCACCGCTGGTGGCTGATGATCGCCCTGCCCGTGTGGGTGGCGGCGATCTGCATCTACGGTCTGATGACCTGGCTGATCGTGTGGCGCGCCGTGACGGAGCGTCAGGATCGTGACGGTTTCGAGCCCGACAGCTGGATTCTGATGGGCGGCCTGGCCATTGCGACATTGGCCGGCGACGACATCCACGCCGTGGCGCCCGCCTGGCTGGCCGGGCCGGTTCTGGTGGGTACCGTCGTGACCTGGGTGGCGGCCACGCTGTGGATACCACCGCTGATCTACTTCGGCCTGCGCCGCATCAGCCAACGGCCCGAGAAGCTGCGCTTTGCCGGTGTGTGGTGGGCGCTGGTGTTCCCGCTGGGCATGTACTCCGCCGCCACTTACGCCATGGCCGGCGAAATCGGTCGGCGTTCACTGCTGACCGTTTCGCTGGTTTTCTTCTGGGACGCGTTGGCGGCGTGGCTGATCGTGGTCGTCGCGGGCCTCCTGCGCTTGCGGGGCGCCCTCCCGTCAGCCCGCGCGCATCGCGATGCCGGCCGCCCGTAATTCGAACGCGGCCAGCGCCCGGATGGTCACCGGGTCCTCGCGGCGCCACCCGCCCACCGGGTCCGCGCTGATCGCGGCCAGTTTGCGCGGCGGCCGGTTCGTCAGGGCCCGCAGCGCCAGCAGCTGTTCGCCGGCCGGGGTTGCGGCCAGGCCGGTGACGGTCCATTTGCGCCGGAAGAACCGGAGCCGCAGCAACAGCCACGGGATGACCACGATGAGGAGCGGCACCGCGACGACGGCCAGCGACAGCAGGACCGCCAGCCAGCTCGCCGTGGTGTCGAGGCTGCGTCCGGCCCCCGCGATGTCGAGGGCGGCCTGGCTGGCCGCGGTGAGCGGCGTGCTGACCGCATCGCCCACCACCGGGATGTACTGCGCGCTATGGCCCGCCGATGCAAGGTTGCCGGCGATCCCGTTCGCGCCGTTTTCGACTTGCCGGCCGGCCTCGGCGATTGTCGAGATGGCGTCGTAAACGGCCGTGCCGACCAGCAGCCAGATCGCCGTCCACAGGAAGATGGCGAAGTCGCTGAACAGTTGGGCGGCCAGCCGGCCGGGCCTGGTGGCGTAGGGCAGATATCGCGCTGATAGCGGCGTCATGCCCCGATCCCAGCACAGGGGCGGCCGTGTGGCGCCCGATAGGCTGACCCGATGCGTCCCGCACTGTCCGACTACGAGCATCTGGCCAGCGGCAAGGTCCGTGAGATCTACCGCGTCGACGACGAGCACCTGCTGCTGGTGGCGAGCGACCGGATCTCTGCGTACGACTACGTCCTGGACAGCATCATCCCGGACAAGGGCCGCATCCTGACCGCGATGAGTGTGTTCTTCTTCGGCCTCGTCGACGCCCCCAACCACCTGGCCGGGCCGCCGGATGACCCCCGCATCCCCGACGAGGTGCTTGGCCGCGCGCTGGTGGTGCGGCGGCTGGAGATGCTTCCGGTGGAATGCGTCGCTCGCGGGTACCTGACGGGCTCGGGGCTGCTGGACTACCAGGCGACCGGCAAGGTCTGCGGCATCGCGCTGCCGCCGGGCCTGGTGGAAGCCAGCCGGTTCGCCACACCGCTGTTCACCCCCGCGACGAAAGCGGCGCTGGGTGACCACGACGAGAACATCCCGTTCGCCCGGGTGATCGAGATGGTGGGCGGGGTGCGCGCCAACCAGTTGCGCGACCGTACGCTGCAAATCTATGTTCAGGCCGCCGACCACGCCCTGACGAGGGGAATCATCATCGCCGACACCAAGTTCGAATTCGGCACCGACCGCGACGGCAACCTGCTGCTGGCCGACGAGATCTTCACGCCGGATTCCTCGCGGTACTGGCCGGCCGAGGACTACCGGGCCGGTGTGGTCCAGACCAGTTTCGACAAGCAGTTCGTCCGCAATTGGTTGACCGGCCCCGAGTCCGGCTGGGATCGCCACGGGTCCCAACCGCCACCACCGCTTCCGGATGACATCATCGACGCCACCCGCAGCCGTTATGTCGAGGCCTACGAGCGTATTTCGGGTTTGACTTTCGACGCCTGGATCGGCCCGGGCGCATGACGGATGCTTCGCCGGACGCGCGCCCCCGCAAGCGGGAGGTACCCCTAGTGCCGCCCTTCGCGAAGCGGGTGGAGACCCGGCGCGAGCATCACGGTGACGTCTTCATCGACCCGTACGAATGGCTGCGCGAAAAGGCCGACCCCGAGGTCATCGGCTATTTGGAGGCCGAAAACGACTACGTCGATCGGATGACGGCCCACCTGGAACCGTTGCGGCAGCGGATTTTCGACGAGATCAAATCGCGGACCAAGGAAACCGATCTGTCGGTGCCGACTCGGCAAGGCGACTGGTGGTACTACGCCAGGACCTTCGAGGGAAAGCAGTACCGCGTCCAGTGCCGTTGCCCGGTCGCCGATCCCGACGACTGGGACCCGCCGATCCTCGACGAGAACACCGAGATCCCCGGCGAACAGGTGCTGCTCGACTCGAACGCGGAAGCCGAGGGCCACGAATTCTTCGCGCTGGGTGCCGCGATGGTCAGCTTGGACGGGAACCTGCTGGCATATTCAGTCGACACCGTCGGCGACGAACGCTACACCCTGCGGTTCAAGGACTTGCGCAGCGGCGAGTCCTACCCCGACGAGATCGCCGACATCGCTGCGGGAGCGACATGGGCGGCCGATAACCGCACCGTGTATTACCTGACCCTGGATGCGGCACATCGTCCCGACAGGGTCTGGCGGTATCGCCTCGGCTCGGATGAGCCGTCGGAGCTGGTGTATCACGAAGCCGACGAACGGTATTGGCTCGGGGTGGGGCTCACCCGAAGTGAGAAGTACGTATTCATCGCCGCGGGGTCGTCCATCACCTCCGAGATGCGCTACGCCGACTCCGCCGATCCGCAGGCACCGTTCACCGTCGTGCTGCCGCGGCGCGAAGGTGTCGAGTATTCGGTAGAGCACGCGGTCGTCGGCGGACAGGACCGATTCCTGATCCTGCACAACGACGGTGCGGTGAACTTCACGCTCACCGAGGCCCCGGTCGGCGATCCAACACGGCAACGCACCCTGATCCCGCACCGCGACGATGTGCGGCTTGACGGAGTGGACGCCTTCGCCGGTCATCTGGTGATGAGCTACCGGCGCGCGGCGTTGCCCCGAATCCAGTTGTGGCCCATCGATTCCGACGGCGGCTACGGTGAACCCGAGGAGATAGCATTCGACTCCGAGCTGATGTCGAGCGGGCTGGGCGGCAATCCGACCTGGGATTCGCCCAAGCTGCGGATCAGGGCGGGGTCATTGATCACCCCGGCGCAAATTTACGACATCGACTTTGCCACCGGTGAGCGCACCTTGCTGCGTGAGCAACCCGTCCTCGGCGGCTACCGGCCCGCCGACTATGTCGAACGGCGCGACTGGGCCCTGGCGGACGACGGGACCCGGATCCCGGTGTCAATCGTGCATCGCGCCGACATCGAGTTGCCGGCGCCGGCACTGCTCTACGGTTACGGGGCGTACGAGATCTGCACCGACCCGAGCTTTTCCATCGCCCGGTTGTCGTTGCTGGACCGGGGCATGGCGTTCGTCATCGCCCATGTCCGCGGCGGCGGTGAGATGGGCCGACTGTGGTACGAGCACGGCAAGCTCTTGGAGAAGAAGAACACCTTCACCGACTTTGTCGCGGTGGCAAGGCATTTGGTGAAGTCCGGCCTTACCCGACCGCGCCAGCTCGTCGCATTGGGTGGCAGCGCCGGCGGTCTGTTGGTGGGCGCGGTGGCCAACTTGGCGCCGGATCTTTTTGCCGGAATCCTCGCGCAGGTCCCATTCGTCGACCCGTTGACCACGATCCTCGATCCCTCCTTGCCGCTGACCGTCACGGAGTGGGACGAATGGGGAAACCCATTGAGCGACAGTGATGTCTACTCGTACATGAAGTCGTATTCGCCCTATGAGAACGTCGACGCCAGAAGGTACCCGGCCATCCTGGCGATGACGTCCCTGAACGACACCCGGGTCTACTACGTGGAGCCGGCCAAGTGGGTTGCGGCGCTGCGGCACGCCAACACCGACGGCAATCCGATCCTGTTGAAGACCCAGATGAACGCGGGACACGGCGGCGTCAGCGGTCGGTACAAGGCTTGGCAGGAAACCGCTTTCCAATACGCGTGGCTGCTAGCTGCCGCCGACCGCGACCGTTATGGCGGCGGCCAGGAAGACGGCCTCGATGGCCGTCCGCAGGGATAGCCGCGTCGTCATCGACTTGGGCGGATCGGGCATCCGCGAGGCGTAGACGTTGGCCGGGAACATGGCCAGCATCAGCAGCAGGAGGCAGATGGCCGCCGCCACCCGGGTCGCCGGCAGCAATAAACCCGCGGCTCCGAGCAGCTCCAGCAGCCCGGTGATCGTGACCAGCAGACCGGGGGCGGGCAGTCGGGGCGGGACGATCGCGATGAGGTCACGGCGCAGCGGCGGTGCGAAGTGGCCACACCCGGTCAGCACGAACATCGCCGCCAGCCCGACGGCGATCGCCGCGGTCCAGCTGTTGACATAGCCGGCGCCGAGCCAGCCGATGCTCCGAGCGGCGACGGTGGCCAATAGCAGCGTGATCAACGGGGCCATCTCGATCTTCCAATCTAGACACTGACAAGTTCCTGGTCGCTGAAGGTAGTCCAGCATCTAGTCACTGTCAAGTTTCGCCGCTATGCTGGCTTTGTGAACCGGTCCAGCTACCACCACGGCGACCTGCGCGCGGTGATCCTCGCCGAGGCCGCGCGCCTGGTCGCCGAGCGGGGGGCGGACAGAGTCTCGTTGCGCGAGTTGGCCCGCAGCGCGGGCGTGTCGCATGCGGCGCCCGCGCATCACTTCACCGATCGGCGTGGGCTGTTCACCGCGCTGGCCGCGCAGGGTTTTCGGCTGCTGACTGAGGCGCTGACCGATGCTCGGGGCCACTTCGCCGACGCGGCCGTGGCCTACGTCCGGTTCGCCATCGAGCACCCCGGCCACTACCACGTGATGTTCAACAAGTCGCTCGTCGACGCCGCCGACACCGAACTGGCCGCAGCCGAGGCCGCTGCCGGGGCCGAACTTTCCCGCGGGGTCGCGACTTTGCGGGATCCCAACGCGCGGACCGACCCCACGGGCGCTCAGCTGGCGGCATGGTCACTGGTACATGGGTTCTCGATGCTGTGGCTGAACGACGCGGTCAACACTCAAGTGAGGGGGCTGGATCCGACGGATACCGTGACGCGGATCGCCACCATGCTGTTCGACGGCTAATCGAGATCTTCGGTGGCCGTTACGAACGCCGGCTGTTTCGGCAGAAACGACGCCGGGATGATGGTGAAAATCACCAACACCACCGCGATCACGAATACCGCCGTATAGGCGTGCGAAAGGTCGTGCAGCACATTGCCCCAGAAACCGGGCGCGAGTGACTGCCGGGGTATCGCGGACTGGTCGATCGGCACCCCGCTGGTGGCGGCCTTCTGTTGCAGGGCCGCGAGCTTGTTTGCCGCAGAGATGTTTTCGCTCCGATTGAACTGGTTGGTCAGGATCATCGACATCAGCGCGGTCCCCATCGAGCCGCCTACCTGGTGGCTGACGCTGATAAGCGTCGTACCGCGGGCGATCTGATGCGGTGTCAGCGCCTGCACCGACGCCACGGAGAGCGGCATCATCGTGCACCCCATGCCCAGGCCCATGATCGCCAGCCCCGCCAAAAGTGCGGGTAGATACGCCGCCTGCCTGGCCACGCCGAAAGCGAAGGTGCCCAGGCCGGCGGTGATCAGTGCTATGCCGACCAGCACGATCTTGCCCGGCCCCTGCCTGTCCACCAGGGGTCCGGTCAGCCGCATGGTCAGCATGGCACCGAGTCCCTGGGGAATCATGTGGACACCGGCTTGCATCGGCGTCTGGTGCAGTACCTGCTGGAAGTAGCTCGGCAGCAGCAGGCCGGCGCCGAAAAAGGCCATGGCGAATACCAGCATCGTCACGTTGGCCTGGGTGATCACGCGGTTCTGGAACAGCCGCAGATCGATGAGTGGGTGGTCCGCGCGCCGCAACGCGTGCACGACGAACGCGGCGATCAGCGCCAGGCCGATGGCCGCCGGTATCAGCACGTGGCGATCCGCCACGGTCCCTCGGCCCGGAATGGACGACACCGCGAACAGGAACGTCGAAAGGCCGGGCGAGAGCAGCAGCACGCCAATAACGTCGAAGGTTTCCGACCGCGCCGGGTGATCCCGTTCAAACACGATTGCCGCAAGGACGACCGTAAGGAGCCCGAAGGGCAGGTTGATCAGGAAGATCCACCTCCAGCTGGAGGTGTCGATGAGCCAGCCGCCCAGGATTGGCCCACCGATCGGGGCGAGCAGCATGGGGATGCTCAGGATGGACATCAGGCGGCCGAGCCGCGCGGGGCCCGCTTCGCGGGTCAAGATCATGAATCCGAGCGGCAGCAGCATGCCGCCACCGATGCCCTGCACTACGCGAAATATGATGAGCTGCAGGATGCTTGACGCGATGGCGCACAGCAGCGAGCCCAGCGTGAACGCGAGCACGGAGCCCATGAACAGGCGTTTGGTGCCGAACCGGTCGGCCGCCCATCCGGTTAGTGGGATCACGGTCGCCAACGCCAGCGTGTAGCCGGTCATCGTCCACGCGACGACAGCCTGGGTTGAGCCGAACTGATCGATGAACGTGCGTTGCGCGACGGCGACGACCGTGATGTCAAGGATCGCCATCACCGTGGCCAGGATGCACACGCCGGAGATCCGCAACAGCCTGGCGTCCAGCTTGTAGGGGTAGATATGGGCGCCCGGGTACTGAGTGGGGGCGGTGGTGGGCGGCGGGGTGTCGGCCGCTGCTGAACGGGCCTTGTCCATGGCGTTGCTTAGCATATCGAATCGATCGCCCCGCCGACGCGGGTAGGCGTTTGCTGGCCGGCGTTCGATCCGGTCGGCGCCGAATCGCGGTCGCGCTCCGGACGGGCGGTCCGGTGTGCGCTACAACACACTCGCGCCGGCCGGGCTACCGCGTCACCGGAGATGGGTGACCGGCGCCGTAACCAGGGCCCTTATACGCCTGCCGTCCGCGTGTCCTTCACCGTTTCGACACCTGGGATCGTCAAACTGCGGGTGTGTCTGGAAAATTGATCGTCTCGGTCTCGGGGATCGGCGAACGCACCCTGGACGATGTCGAGGCGTTCTGCGCACAAATGGACGCCCGCGACATCCCGGTCTCGTTGCTGGTGGCTCCCCGGCTCAAGGGTGACTATCGGCTCGACCGTGACCCGCACACCGTCGAATGGCTGACCGCCCGGCGGGCCGGCGGGGACGCCATCGTGCTGCATGGCTACGACGACCCCGCAACCAAGAAGCGTCGCGGCGAATTCGCGGTCCTGCGCGCACACGAGGCCAACCTGCGGCTGATGGGCGCCGACCGGGTGCTCGAGCACCTCGGGCTGCGCACCCGGCTGTTCGCGGCACCGGGCTGGGTCGTCTCACCGGGCGTCGTCAAGGCATTGCCGCAGAACGGATTCCGGCTCCTTGCCGATCTGCACGGGGTCACCGACCTGATCCGGCACACCACCGTCCGCACCCGGGTGCTGGGCATCGGCGAGGGCTTCCTCACCGAGCCGTGGTGGTGCCGCATGGTGGTGCTGTCCGCGGAGCGGATCGCGCGCCGCGGCGGCATAGTGCGGGTCGCGGTAGCCGCGCATCAATTGCGCAAGCCCGGCCCGCAGCAGGCGATGCTGGACGCCGTCGACCTGGCTTCGATGCACGGTTGCACCCCGACGGTGTACCGCTGGCGGTCCGACAAGGCGGTTTTGGACGCGGCCTGACGCTAGCGTCTGATTGGCCTGCTGGCCGGGGGCGTTACCCTGTTGCCACATGAGCGATTCTTCGGCTGCGCGGTTCGCCGCTGACGCGATTGTCGTCGGTGCCGGGCTGTCGGGCCTGGTGGCCGCCTGCGAATTGGTGGACCGCGGCTTGCGGGTGCTGGTCCTCGACCAGGAGAACAGCGCCAATCTGGGCGGGCAGGCCTTCTGGTCGTTCGGCGGCCTGTTCTTCGTCGATAGCCCGGAACAGCGCCGCCTGGGCATCCGGGACAGTCACGAACTCGCTTTACAGGATTGGCTCGGCACGGCGGCCTTCGACCGGCCCGAGGATTACTGGCCACGCCAATGGGCGCATGCCTACGTCGATTTCGCGGCCGGGGAGAAACGCAGCTGGCTGCGCGCCCGGGGGCTCAAGATTTTTCCGCTGGTGGGTTGGGCTGAGCGTGGCGGTTACGGCGCACGGGGACATGGCAACTCGGTGCCCCGTTTCCACATCACGTGGGGTACCGGGCCGGCGTTGGTCGAAATCTTCGCGCGTCAGCTGCGGGACCGCTCGGCGGTGCGCTTCGCACACCGCCATCAGGTCGACGAATTGATCGTCGAGGGTGACGCGGTGACCGGCGTGCGCGGCACCGTGCTGGAGCCCTCGGCGGCGCCACGCGGCGCAACCTCGTCGCGAACAGCGGTGGGGCAATTCGAATTTCGTGCCCCCGCTGTGCTCGTCACCAGCGGTGGCATCGGCGGCAATCACGACCTGGTGCGAAAGAATTGGCCCACGCGGATGGGCCGCGTCCCCGAGCAACTGCTCAGCGGGGTGCCCGCGCACGTCGACGGCCGGATGATCGCCATCTCCGAGAAGGCCGGCGGTCGGGTGATCAACCCCGACCGGATGTGGCATTACACCGAGGGCATCACCAACTACGACCCGATCTGGCCGCTGCACGGCATCCGGATCATCCCGGGCCCGTCGTCGCTGTGGCTGGACGCGTCCGGCAAGCGGTTGCCCGTTCCGCTGTACCCCGGGTTCGACACCCTCGGCACGTTGGAGTACATCACCAAGTCCGGTTATGACTACACCTGGTTCGTGTTGAACGCCAGGATCATTGAAAAGGAGTTCGCGCTCTCCGGTCAGGAGCAGAACCCCGATCTGACCGGGCAGAGCGTGCGCGAGCTGCTGCGCAACCGGGCCAGTTCCGGACCGCCGGGACCGGTGCAGGCCTTCGTCGACCGGGGCGTGGACTTCGTCAGCGCGGACTCGCTGCGGGAGTTGGTGACCGCGATGAACAAGCTGCCCGATGTGGAGCCCCTCGACTACGCCACGGTTGAGGCCGAGGTCACCGCCCGCGATCGCGAGGTGGTCAACAAGTTCAGCAAAGACGGCCAGATCACCGCGATCCGCGCCGCCCGCGACTACCTGGGCGACCGGCTGGGCCGGGTCGTGGCGCCGCACCGGCTGACCGATCCGAAGGCCGGCCCGATGATCGCCGTCAAGCTGCACATCCTGACCCGAAAGACATTGGGCGGCATCGAAACCGACTTGGCCGGGCGGGTGCTCAAGGCCGACGGCACCCCGCTCACCGGGCTGTACGCTGCCGGCGAGGTGGCCGGATTCGGCGGCGGCGGCGTGCACGGCTACCGGGCGCTGGAGGGCACGTTCCTGGGCGGCTGCATATTCTCCGGCCGCGCCGCCGGGCGCGGCGCGGCCGACGACATCACCTAGCCGGGCCACGCCGGCTAGCTGGGGGCAGCGCCCGCTTGCGGGGGACACCCCAGCGTGACGCCGGGAGCCGAGAGCAACGCTGGCGTGACGCTCGGGGCGCTAGAACGTGACCGCGGTTTCTTCGGGCAACACCTGGAAGTCGGTGCTGGTCATCTCGGTGAGCCGGCCGTAGTAGATACCCCTCGCATCGGGGGCGATGATCCCCTGATGGATGGGTACCGCGCGCGCCGGCGCCACCGCGCGCAGGTAGTCGATGGCCTCGGCGATCCTCATCCACGGGGCCGCGGCCGGAGCCGCCAACACGTCCACCGGCTCGTCGGGCACGAATAGCGCGTCGCCCGGGTGCATCAATCTCGCCGCATGGCCTCCATCGCCGATCAGATACGAAATATTCTCTATGACAGGGATTTCCGGGTGGATCACGGCGTGCCGGCCGCCGACGGCCCGGATGGTCAGATCTCCGACCGTCAGCTCGTCGCCGACGTGCACCTCTTGGAAGGGCGCGTCCAGCTGCGCCGCGGTTTGCGAATCGGTGTAGAGCGCGGCATCGGGGTTGCCCTCGATGAGCGACGGCAGCCGCGCGACGTCGACGTGGTCCGGATGCTGGTGGGTGATGAGGATGGCGGAGAGGCCGGTGATTCCCTCGAAACCATGCGCGAAGGTACCGGGATCAAATAGCACGCGTGCGTTGTCGAACTCGGCAAGTAGGCAGGAATGGCCGAAATGCGTCAGTTGCATGTCTACGATTGTGCCCTGACGGGGGTGATGCCGATGCGGGTGATCCTGGCGGCGATGCTGGTTGTCGGTGGCTTCGCGGTGGCTCTGATCGTCGTGGTCCCCGCCCACGCAGATCCCGAGACCTGCCCGCCCGTATGCGACCAGATCCCGAACACCGCCTGGATTCAGCAGCACGCGATGCCGCTGGACTCGGTGTACAGCTGGCCCGCGCTGGCCGGTTCGGCGGTTCCGCTGACGGGTGCCGGGACGGCGAGGTTTCGGTTCGAGGATCTGTGTGCCACGGCGGCGGTGCCGCAGGATGCCCGCGAGTCGGCGGTCGCGGCCCGCGTGACGGTGACCCATCCGGACGGTCAGTGGCAGTTGCAGGCCGAGGTCCTGCACTGGCGGGGTGACACGGCCCGCGGCGGCCCGACCGCGGCTTCGGTGTTCAGGAATGCCGTCGCCGCGCTTCGCGGCTGCCAGCAGCGGGCACCGGCGGAGTCGCCGTCGATCACCAGCGACGAACAAAATCGTATGGCCGCCGTTGTCAGCGGTCCGGTCATCATGCACATCTACCTGGTGGCCCACGTGGCGAGCAGCACGATCAGCGAGCTCACGCTGTGGTCGTCCGGCCCGCCGCAGGTGTCGTGGCCGTCGATGGCGGACGACCCCGTGCTGAACTCCATGACCGCGCCACTGTGCGACGCCTACATCGCCTCGTGCCCGTGACCCGCTGTCGGCACGGGTCGCCGGTAGAGTTGGTGCCGAGCTAACCCCTGAGGAGGAGTGCCGGTGAGCCGGGTGGTCGTTCATGTGATGCCCAAAGCGGAGATTCTTGACCCGCAGGGTCAGGCGATTGTCGGCGCGCTGGGCCGGCTCGGCCACCCGGGGATCTCAGATGTCAGGCAGGGCAAGAGGTTTGAGCTAGAGGTCGATGACTCGGTTGATGATTCAGTGCTCGCCGAGATCGCGGAATCGCTCTTGGCCAACACCGTGATCGAGGACTGGACGATAAGCAGGGAGGCTCGGTGACGGCGCGGATCGGCGTCATCACCTTTCCCGGGACGCTTGACGACGTGGATGCCGCCCGCGCCGCGCGGCGCGTCGGCGCCGAGGCGGTCGGTCTGTGGCATGCCGACGCCGACCTCAAGGGGGTCGACGCCGTGGTGGTCCCCGGCGGCTTCTCCTACGGCGACTACCTGCGGGCGGGTGCGATCGCCAGATTCGCCCCGGTGATGGCCGAAGTGGTCGACGCCGCGGGACGCGGCATGCCGGTATTGGGAATTTGCAACGGTTTTCAGGTGATCTGCGAGGCAGGGTTGCTGCCCGGGGCCCTGACTCGCAACGCGGGTTTGCACTTCATCTGCCGCGACGTGTGGCTGCGCGTGGCGTCGACCTCGACGGCCTGGACGTCGCGTTTCGAGCCCGACGCCGACCTGCTGGTGCCGCTGAAGTCCGGCGAGGGCCGCTACGTGGCCCCCGGGGACGTCCTCGACGAGCTCGAGGGCGAGGGCCGGGTGGTGTTCCGCTACCACGACAACCCCAACGGCTCGCAGCATGACATTGCCGGCATCAGCTCCGCCAACGGTCGCGTCGTCGGGCTGATGCCGCATCCCGAGCACGCCATCGAAGCGCTGACGGGTCCCTCCGACGACGGCCTGGGCCTGTTCTACTCGGCGCTGGACGCCGTGCTCGCCGCTTAAGCGGAAATCCCCGCCGCACTGCGTAATTCGCTGAAGGCCGCGGTGAGCGCGTCGGTGGCCTCGTGCGGGTCGTCGAACGTCTGATCGTCGGTGAGCACCGCGATGCCGAGCTGGTCGACGTAGCTCCACACGGTGATGTTGACCGGGGCGCCCTGCGAAAGCACGCCGGTCGAGTAGATCTCGCTGACCGCCGCGCCCCACCCGCTTGCGGGGAAACACCAGTGCGAAAAACCCCTCGTGATTTCGCCGTGGCGTTACGCCCGCGAGCTGTCAGAATTTCAGCCGGCGTCCCGCAGCAACGGCTGTGCCGTGGACGGCAAGTCGGCAACAGGGAACAACTGACCGAAGAGGTCGATCGCGTCCGCGATACTGGCGTCAGCGAAGGCGGCGAAATCCTCGAAAGAAACGCCTTTTCGGATCCATTGGGACCTGCGCGCCACCACGCCGATGCGCTGCGGGTCAGAGGAGCCGTGCACGATCGCGACGACCTCGCGGTTCTGCTGGTTCCACGTGTCGGCGAAGTGCATCAGCCAGGAACGGTCGGTGGCGGGAAAGAAGCACGGGGGAGTCACCCGAATCATCAACACGTCGCCGTGCGTCGGGCAGATCTCGAGGTGGACGTGCAGCCGCCGCGGGCGGGTGTTAGCGACGTAGAAAAATTCGCCGTCGTGCCGGCCCCGGAAATACCGGCTGCCGCGCGTGCGCAGATAGCGTTCGACCAGGTTTGCGCAGAGCGGCTCACTCGTCATGAGATCGATGGTGAGGCCGGCGGCTTTGCGGATCCTTGGAGCCGAGCTAGCCGGGACCCAAGAGTTTGCTGAGAATTGGCTGAGCGATCGGGATTTCCGGTCAGGGCAGCACCCGCACGGGTACGTTGGACCAGCCCGCGACGTTTTGCATGGTCACCCGTTTGCAGTCGTCCCAGATCACTTCGTAGCGGGGCATGAGGTCCAGCAACTTCTCCAGGGCGATCGCGCTTTCCATCCGGGCCAGCGCGGCCCCGAGGCAGCTGTGCACACCGTAGCCGAAACCGAGGTTCTGCGCCTCCGTGCGGTCGCGGTCGATGTCGAATTTGTCGGCGTCGGTGAAGGCATCGGGATCACGGTTCGCTGAGCCGCCCAGCAGGAATACCGGCTTGCCCGCGGGAATCGTGACGCCGTGCAGGCGAACGTCTTTGCGTGAACAGCGGACGTTGTACTGCGTGGGCGCCTCGTAACGCAGCACCTCCTCGATCGCGGCGGGCACCTTGGAGCGGTCGTCGAGCAGCTTCCGCCACTGCTCGGGATTGCGCGCGAACTGCACAATCGCGCTGCCCACCAGCTTGGTGACGGTTTCGGCGCCCGCGCCGCCCAAAAGTGTTGCAAATCCGGTTATTTCGATGTCGTCAAGGCGGGTGGTGCCGCCGTCGTCGCGCTCGACCTCGGCCGCGATCAGGCCGCTGATCATGTCGTCCTGCGGTTGCTTGCGTCGTTCCTGGATCAGGTTGTAATAGAAAACCCCGGCCTGGGTGACCGCGTCCCAGTTGGCTTCGTCCATCTCGATTTGACCGGGTTCGCGGTGCAATGACGTGTCGACCCAGTGCCGGATCTGCTGCCGGTGCTCGGCGGGCACCCCGAGGACCGTGCTGATCACTTCGACCGGGAACAGCGCCGAGAAGTCGGCGACCAAGTCGAATTGCTCGGGGTCGACCCGCGCCAGGTGGTAGTCGATCAGCTCGGTGACGGTGTCTTTCAGCGCGGTGACCGCCCGCGGCGTGAAGACCTTGTTGACCAGGCTGCGCATGCGCCGATGCTCCGGGGGATCCATGAAGATCATCGACTTGGCCTCCACGGGCAGGTTGTCCTTCTTGACCATGGCCAGATCGATCCCGCGGGCCGACGAATACGTCTCGTGGTCCTTGAATGCGGCCGCCACGTCCTCGTGACGGGTGAGCGCGTAGAAGTCGTGCTCCTCGTTGTAATAGACCGGCGCCTCTTCGCGCATCCGTTGATACGTCGTATATGGGTCGGTGAAGAACTCCACCGAGAACGGGTCGAAGACCAGCTGCGTGGCCGTCATTTGTCTCCTCCTCAACCGCGAAGCGGAGCCGTTCCCCCTGCTCGCCAACGCTTTGAACCCGATTGCTGAGCACTTGCTTAGCACCAGGTCGTCCCGGGGTCAAGTTGAGGCGACCGTCGAGTGCATGCCGGTGGCAAGTCATCAAAGCCCGCCGCCACGCTGGCGTGACGTTCGGCAACGATCGCCACGCTGGCGTGACGCTCGCTCACGCCCGATGCTGGTTCCAGCGGTTCGCTTAGTTCGGGCCCAAGCGGGCTCACAATGCAGCTCCAGGCCGAGGAGGGTTGAAAGTGGCATTTGCCGTGGAACGGATCGACCACATCGTGTTCAACTGCGAGGACGTTGACGCCACCGCGAAGTGGTACGAGCGGGTCCTCGGCATGCGGCGCGAGACGTTCGGACCGTCGAACAGAACCGCCATGTGCTTCGGAAATCAGAAGATCAACCTGCGACCGATCGGCGCGCTTGCCGACGATCCCGACTGGGTCACCGGGTCCGTCGAAGCGGCCGGCTCCGAAGACTTGTGCTTCATCACACAGGCAACCCCTGACGACGTTCGCGCCCACCTCGTCGCATGTGGAGTCGACATCGTCTCGGGACCGGTAACCAAGGTCGGCGCGTTGGGGCTGATGACCTCGCACTACTGCCGCGACATCGACGGCAACCTGATCGAAATCGCAGTCTACTGAGTGTCTGTCAGCGGATATAGCTCGGGCAGATTGACGACAATGGCCTCCTGGGTGCTTCGCGCGATCACGACCTCCGCGGGGTAGCTCGGGTCGGGATTTTCTTCCCGATGCGGCAGATACGGTGGGATGAAGACGTAATCGCCGGGCGCGGTCGAGATGCGCACCTCGTGGACGCCGTCGTGAAACACGAACTCCGGATTACCGCTTCGCACATAGATCGCGGTCTCCGATTCGCCGTGATGATGGTTCGACGAAGCGGATTTCGGTGAAGCGTGCGTCTCGCCCATCCACAGCTTCTCGGCGCCGACCGACTTGCCGCTGAGTGCGGCGAAGCGCCGCAGCCCTTCCGATTGTGCGGTGTCGGAACTGATGTCCGACGCCTTGACGTGGTGCACCCGGTTGCGGGTGACTTCCGTCGCCGTGTCGTTGAAGTCGGGATGAAATCCGTCTGAAGTGGCCATGGGTCAATTGTCGTCCAACGCGTCCCTATACGCTTCAAGCAGTCTCAGCCACAGTTCGCTGATCGTCGGAAAGCACGGTACGGCGTGCCACAACCGATCGACGGGTACTTGGCCCGCAACGGCGATGGTGGCTCGAAGACCTTCCCCGTGTGGTGTCCCTGAACTGTCTATCCGAGTCATCTCCCCGAGGGGATGACATTGCGCGTTGTCCTGACAATCGTTCAGCGCCGTCCCTCGATCAGGCGCGCGGCCAGCTGGCGCAGGTCACTCACTACGAGGTTTGGTTGCGGCAGCCCGTCGACCGGCAGTGGTGGATTGCCCGGCCGGGTGATGAGAGCGGAGCTGAAGCCGACATTTTGCGCGCCGAGGGTGTCCCACACGTGCGCGGCCACCATCATGCAATCGACGGGCGCTACCTCGAGCGTCTCGCACACGTAGCGGTACACCGCCGGGGCCGGCTTGAAGGCGCTGCAGGCATCGACGCTCAGCTGTAGTTCGAAGAAGCCGCCCAGCCCGGAATTCTGCAGGGCGGTCGGTCCGTTCGGGTTGGGCGGCGAGTTGGTCAGGGTGACAAGTCGAAATCCGTTGTCGCGCAAGTTGGCAAGTCCTTCCTCCGCATCGGGGTGTGCTGGCATCGTGAGCAAGCCGGTCCTGAGGCGGTGCAGGTCGTCGTCTGTGACTTCTACGTGGTAGATGTCGCCGAGCATGCGTAGCACGCCCTGGGCAAGCGTCGAGAAGTTCACGTATTGTTCGGCCAGGGTGGCGGTCATCGAGTACATGACGAGCTGGGCGAACCATTCGCGTAGCACCCTATCGTCGCCGAACCGCTCTCCGAAAAGTGGTGCCAGGGACTCGATATCGATCAGCGTCTCGTTGACGTCGAAGACGAGTACGGACGGCGCGGTAGTCGGCATGGTCAACGCTCAACATTCTTCGTGTGGTCCGGGCGTAAGTACCCGACTAGGCGCGAACAAATCAATGCCATCCCGAGGATTGGCCACCTGATTGCGTCCCGGTGGGCGTTTTCCGTAGCACCTCGTCGGTGTCGAGTCCTCGGTCAACACCATGGGGTAGGACGGTTTGGCCCGGCTCGAGGTGTAGCTGTTTGCCGTCCAGATATACGTCGATCTTGTCGGGTTCGAAGGACACCAGATTGGTTACCCGCCCTACCTCCGGCCAGGCGTTGATGTAGGACCAGGCGGCGCGCTGGTGGCTGCCGACATCGTAGTACGAACATATCCCTTTGTATGGGCAAAAGGTCTGAAGATCAACGAGTTTGAAGGTAGCCGCGTCGATATCCTCGCGTGGTACATACCAGCGGGGTGCAAAGCCTGATTCATATAGCGCCAATGGGTGCTTCGTGTCGGCGATCACCTGCTCGCCATCCCGGACTACCAGATGCCGTGAGGTAGAGCGGATGTCAATGCGGTGATAGGCATCGGCGGCATGTCCGACGATGCGTTCGTTTTCTTCGTAGAAGGCGTCCATCGCGCGCCAGGCGAAGGCCAGGCGCCCGTCGAGCACCCCCGCACGGGGCGGCAACGCGGTGTGCTGCCAGGCGCAGTGGTTAGCTTCTCGCCCTGGAACTTTGACGGTGAACCACTGAGTGTCGCCGAGGTCGCGGTGCTGGGTGATCCGGTCTTCGGCGATCAGGATTTCCGCCTCGATATCGCCGCGCGGGAAGTAGGCGACCGGGTAGCGGCCCGGCTCGTGTAACAGGACGACGTCCTCGCTGTCGGCGATCCAGCGGTCCGCGAAGCGCACTCTCATGCGCCGGCGCAACGGCTCGGCGAACAGCAGTCGCGACGGCAGTGGCTGCTCCGTGAGGAATTGTCCTACCGATCCGGTCGCCAGCGGACCTTGCTGCCATGCCAGTCCCATCGTCGTGCCTCATTTCCCGAAACATGTTCCCCCAGAAGTTATTTGCGGCCCGCACATCACTCCATCGCGACGACCATCTTGCCGCCGGCTTCTCCCGCCTCCATCACCCGGTGCGCTTCATGAATCTGATCGAACGAGAAGACACGAGACGGCTTCGCTTCCAGCTTGCCCTCGGCGACCTGGCGCGCGATGTCTTGTAGGGGTACGTCAGACAGCGGGAAGCCCGGAGTACCGAACACAAAGCTGCCGAAGAAGTTCCAGTTCACGCCACTGGCCATGCGCAGCAGCGGGTTGAAATCACCGATGGGGTCGAGTCCGCCCAGCCATCCCGCCAGGCACGCCGTGCCGCCGCGGCGCAGCATGTCGAGCGAGTCAAGGATGGTGCTGTTGCCGACCAGGTCCAGGACGGCGTCGATCCGCTTAGACTCGGGGAGGTGGGCGGCCAGGTCGCGCCTCTCCAACTCGACGCGCGATGCGCCCAGCTCCTCGAGCATGGCAATGCGGCCGCGGCTCCGGGTGGTGGCGATGACACGCGCGCCGGCGGCAACCGCCATCTTGAGGGCGGCCTGCCCGAGTGATGACGTCGCGCCGCGTAGCACCAGCGTCTGTCCGGCTTTCAGGTTGAGGTTGCGGAAGAGGCATGTCCAAGCGACCGCATAGGTTTCGGGCAGCGCCGCCAAGTCCGACCACGGCAGGTCGGACCCGATGAGGGCGACGTTCGCCGCGCGCACGCGGGTGTATTCGGCATAGCTGCCGTTGATGGTTCGGCCCAAGCCGCCCATCAACGCCGCGACCTTGGCACCGATCGGAAACTCGCCCCCGGGGCACGAGTCGACGATGCCGACGCATTCGATGCCACTGACTTCCGCGGCTTCGGCCCATTCCCCTCGGCGCATGTGCATCTCGGCGTGGTTGATTCCGAATCCCTTGACTGCGATCACGACTTCGCCGTCCTTCGGCAGCGGCTTGGGGATCTCGGTGTAGACGAGGTTGTCCAGGCTCCCGAACCCCTTGAGGATGATCGCGCGCATGGTGTCCTCGCCGGATTGTTCCCGTACCACGGCAGGCGCGGTGGGCAGCTGGGACGAACTGGTGGCGGACATCTCCTGCCCCTTCCCCCAAAATCGTTAGTAGGCCTTCGGATATCGACATGCGAAGCCCACTGCGGCAACCATACCCGGTCGTCCGCACCAACTGAATGGGCTAGCTAACCCAGTATTATGGGCCAGCGAACCCAAACGTGTCCAGACCGCAGGGCGGAGCTCACACGTTAGGGTTTGGCTCTGCGGCGAGACGAGGTGGTTCGGGTCTTGCGGGGCGCGGGATGGGGCGCGAAGGAGCGCACGTAGTCGACGGCGGCATTGACCGCGAGACGCAGCGGCTCCGGATCACCGGTGGCGTGCGTGACCATCGCACCCCCTTGGTGCGCGGTCACCAGCGACACCGCCAGGTGTCGTGGGTCGGCGTCGGGTCGCAGATCGCCGCGGCGCCACATTGCCGTGAGCCCGGCTCGAAACAGCTCAATCCACTGGTCGTAGCCGGCTGAGAGATCCTCGTGTATTTCGTCGTCAGCCTCGATCAGCTCGCCGGCCAGGGAACCGTAGACGCAGCCGCCCACGCGGTATACGGCGTCAATGTCGGCCACGCAGGCATCGGCCCAGACCTGCAGGGCATCGAGGGTGTCGAGCGCACCGAACCGCGGCTGAGCGTGAAACGCTTGTACGTCGTCGTGGCGCGCGGCGACCACGTGACGGGTCAGATCCCGTTTGTCGCGGAAGTAGTGGGACATCTGCGAGCCGCCCACCCGGGCGGCGCTACGCACCTGGTCGATGCTGGTGTTGGCGATGCCGCGTTCGAACATGAGCCGGGCGGCGACGTCAATGATGCGCGCACGTGTCGCCAGTCCCTTGCGGGTGAACCGCGACGCGATGTGTTCAGACACGGTGCCACCTTCGCCAGATGGGTCAGCTGGCTTTCCTGGCCGGGCGCCGGCCCCGGGGACGGCGCGGTGGACGCGGAGTCCGTTCGGCGGCGTCGGTGGCGAACATGCGCAGATAGTTGACCGCGAAGCGGACCGCGTCAGCGTGTGGCCATTCCGCCCGATAGGTGAAGGCCAAGGTGCCACCTCCCTGATGGGCGCTGACGATGACCACCGCCAACTGTCGCGGGTCGGCATCCGCGACCAGAACGCCGGCATCTTTCATCCGCTGTATCGCCTGCTGAAGCAGGTCCACCCACTGCCAGTAGCCTGCCGCGAGCGTTTCGCGTGTTGCGTCGTCGGACTTGGCCAGCTGCGCGGCGAGGGCGTGGTAGGTGGGCGTGCCGAAGTATCCGATGCGTCTGAGGTAGCTGACGTTGAGGTCGATCCAGCGCTCGAAGTCGTCGAACGAATCCAGCCCGCCAAGTTTCGATTGGCGATGAAAGTCCAGCACCACGCCGATCTGGCGGGAGATCACCGCGCGGACGAGCGCGCGCTTGTCCGCGAAGTAGTGGGCGAGCTGCGAGCCGCTCACCGAAGCGGCTTTGCGCACGTTGTCCATGTTGAACGCCGTGAGGCCCTCGGTGACGATCAACTTTGCGGCCGCTTGCACGATCCGATCACGGGTGGCACGCCCCTTGGGGGTCAACCGCGTTTCGTCTTGCAACTCCGGATGGGCCATCGCGTCAGGCTAACTCGCGGGGGGCCCGGACTATGGGATATCCAACCCATTGATGCCCGTGGCGCCCACGGGCTTACGTCAGGCGGGCAGGCGGACCTTGGTCAGGAAGTCGCGGATCAACTCGGTGACTTCGTCCAGCGCGGACTCGAGCACGAAGTGCCCTCCGTCGAGCAGGTGGATCTCGGCGTCGGGTAAGTCGTCGGCGAACGCTTCGGCGCCGGCCGGGCCGAAAATCTCGTCGCCGCGGCCCCACGCCGCCAGCAACGGCACCCGGGTCGCGCGGAAGTACTCGTGCAGGCGAGGGTATAGCGGCGCGTTGGTGGCGTAATCCCGCAGCAGTTTCAGTTGCACTTCGTCGTTGCCGGGGCGAGATATCAGCGCGTAGTCGTGATACCAGGATTCGGGATCGACCAGCGTCTCGTCGGCGACGCCGGTGACGTATTGCCACCGGGTAGCGTCCAGCGTGAGGAACTGCCGCACCGCTGCCTCGGTGTCGGGCGTCTGCTCACTTTGGTACGCCCACAAGACCTTCCAGAAGCTCTCGACGAATCCCGCGTCGTAACCGTTGCCGTTCTGGGTGATGATCGCGGTAATCGCCGACGGGTCACGGAGCGCAAGCCGCCAGCCGATCGGCGCGCCGTAGTCCTGTACGTAGACGGCGTATCTTGCGATGCCGAGTTCGCGCAGCAGACCCGCCGTGAGGTCGGTGAGCGCATCGAATGTGTAGTCGAACTCCTCGACCGGCGGCGCGTCGGAAAGACCGAAACCCAGGTGGTCGGGTGCGATCACGTGGTAGCGATCGGCGAGCGCCGGAATCAGGTCCCGGAACATGTAGGAACTGGTGGGGAATCCGTGCAAGAGAACCAGCGCGGGGGCACCGAGGTCGCCGGCTTCGCGGAAGAACAGCCGATGACCGGCGACGGTGGCGTAGCGATGATGAACAGCCGGCATGACGTTCCTCCTGAGGACACGCGCGATCGGAGAATCAAGCGCCACCGCGACGTTCGATAAAAATCCACGAAACCCGGCGCGCTAAACTTCTGGGTTGTGCATCCCAGTATGCACCAAAACGAGCGGTGCGCAACAGTTGCCCGGCACATCTGGTTGGCATATTCTGGGCCAGGCATCCCAGTTTAGGCGCTGCCCGCGCGGTGGCGGCGGGCACGCAGGCGGGTGCCGGTCTACGGGGATCAAAGGAGCGGGCGCACGGTGGGTAACACGTTGCGGGACAACACAGTCCTGGTGATCGGCCGCGGCAGCGGGATCGCGCGCGCTGTCGCTTTGCTCGCGCGGTCGGAAGGCGCGCGCGTCATCGTGGCCGGACGGGACCAAACCAAACTTGCCGGCGCCTACAGCGGCAGGGACATCACCCCTGAGATCGTCGACATCACCGACGACGAGTCGATCGCCGCCCTCGCCGACCGGGTGGGCGCGGTCGACCACGTGGTGTCGACGGCGTCGGCTCGCGCTCGCGGAAAGCTGGGCGACCTCGACCGCCGCCAGCTGCAGCTCTCTTTCGACACCAAGGTCATCGGGCCCACCATGCTGGCCAAATACTTTGCGCCTCAGATCAAACCGGGCGGTTCCTTCGTGCTGTTCTCAGGCGTCCACGCGTTCAAGCTCAACGTCGGGTATCTCGGGGTCGGAATCACCAACGGTGCCGTCGACTTCCTCGCTCGCTGGCTGGCTGTCGAACTCGCTCCGACGAGGGTCAACGCGATTTCTCCCGGAGTCATCGACGCCGGAGCCTGGGACTCGCTCGGTGGCGACGGCAAGCGGGAATACTTCAAGCACATCGCCGACGGCAACCCGGCTGGGCGCATCGGAACCCCGGAAGATATCGCCGGCGCCGTGCTGTTCGCGATGACAAACACGTTCATGACCGGTATGACCTTGAAGGTGGACGGCGGCGAACCGCTGGTCTAAGCGCGGGCACTTCGAGGTGACGCCGCCGCTCGAGCCGCCCGAGCACGGATCGGTCCTGATCCGTTCAGCGGCTCCGCAAGGCGACGTTGTTTGGACCTCTGGCTGCCCTAGGACGTTTATTCCTACGGGCTAAGCGCGACCGACGCCTCGGCGGTGTAGCACAGGAACGTCAGCGTCTCCTGCAGATACAGCTGCACGGTCTCGGCGTCGTGGCTGAGGTATCCGATCGCGACGTCGGTGCCCAGTTGCAGATCGAAGTCGCCGCCGCGAGTGGTCAGCACGAAGGCGCCATCGATGGCCGGCGCCCAGATGATGTCCCCGTCGACCAATCGGTTCAGGTGCTCGCGGATCGGATATCCGTGTTCGGTAGTCTCACTGACTTTGGTGTAGACGTCGGCGGCGAGCAGCACCGAATAGGGGCCATCGATGCCGGCCAGCCGCAGCCCGGTCAACGCCTGCGAGATGGCATCGGGCATATCGCGGGGATCCTCGGGCAGCTTCAGCGCCGGGTTGGAGCTGCAGCTGCGGATGCCGTCGATCGACGCGGCGGCGTAGCCCTCGAAGATCGTGCGGTCCTCGACGAACGCCAGCTTCTTGGCCGCCTCTTTGACCGGGTCCCAGTCGGAATCGTTCGAACCGCGCTCGACGTCGTCGATCTCCGAGCGGGACAGGGTAAACGGAACCCGCAGGCGGACAAGGGGTTTACTTGCCCGCAGATGAGCCACCACGCCGTCGGTGGGCGCCTTGACGTCGACAAGCCGGCCGGTGCTGATCGCCGCGGTGACCGGTCCGCCGGGCTCGCTGACGTCGACGACGCGCCGCCCGGCGATATGGCGTTTGAACGTCCGGGTGGCCTCCAATTCGATTTCGGCCCAGGCGACTTCGGTGACCGGTGCCAGGTCGCGGTAGAGGTTGTTCATCGAGAGATTCCTTTCAGGCTGCCGATCGCGAGTGAGCCTTGGTAAGAGGCGGGGTCAGATGCCGGTGTTACCGGCCGCGCTGTCGCGAGTGGCGCGGGCAGGGGCGGTGGGTCGTCGAGAAAGTCGACGGTGGGGGAGAAGAACAGTCCGCCGGTGACCGCGGTGGAGAAGTCCAGGATGCGATCGGTGTTGCCGGGTGGGTCGCCGAGGAACATGTTCTCGAGCATTTGCTCGGTGACCCGAGGCGTCCGTGAATATCCGATGAAGTAGGTGCCGTACTCGCTCTTGCCCAGCTCACCGAAAGGCATGTTGTGCCGCACGATCTTCAGCTCGGTGCCGTCGTCGTCGGTGATGACGTTCAGGGCGATATGGGCATTGGCCGGTTTGTCGTCGTCATCGAGTTCGATGTCTTCCAATTTGGTTCGGCCGATCACCAGCTCCTGCTCGGCGACCGACAGTGAATTCCAGGACGACATGTCGTGCACGTACTTCTGCACGTGCACATAGCACGAGCCGGCGAAGTCGGGATCCTCATCGCCGACGGCGGTGGCGCCGACGGCCAGTGGGCCGTCAGGGTTTTCGGTGCCGTCGACAAAGCCCAGCAGGTCGCGGTTGTCGAAGTAACGGAATCCGTGCACCTCGTCGACCACGGTGACCGCACCGGCCATCGCCCTGAGGATGCGGTCGGCCAACTCGAAACAGACGTCCAACGTCTCGGCCCGGATGTGAAACAACAGGTCCCCGGGTGTGGCCGGGGCGGTGTGCCGCGGGCCTTTCAACTTGATGAACGGATGTAGTTCGGCGGGACGCGGCCCGGAAAACAGGCGGTCCCAGGCGTCGGAACCGATCGAGGCGATCGCCGACAACCGTTTCGGCGGCTCGCGGAAACCGATCGCGCGCACCAGCCCGGAAATGTCCGGCAGCGCGTCGTGCACCGTCGCCTCCCCGCCGTCGTCGATGGTGACCACGAGGAAGATCGCGGCGGGTGTCAACGGCTGGAGGATGGGTTGCGGCTGAACCGGAGGCACTCTGCCGACCTTAGCGTGGCGACGGCGAGCGCCGTAACCGGCGCGGCGTGGGGGTCCCCCCGCTTGCGGGGGAGAGCCGCGCAATCAGGCCCAGCGTGAACTCCACGGTCCCGGGCAGCCATGATGGTCAGCATGTCGGCCAGCGCCGCAGGCCTCTGCGATTTCATCGACGCGTCCCCGTCGCCGTTTCATGCGTGTGCCACGGTGGCCGCCCGGCTGGCCGAGGCGGGGTTTGCCGAACTCGACGAAACCGACCGCTGGCCGGACCAACCGGGCCGCTACTTCACCGTGCGGGCCGGCTCACTGGTCGCCTGGAATTCTGACGGGCCCCGACGGACCGTTCCGGATCGTCGGTGCGCACACCGACAGCCCCAACCTGCGGGTCAAGCAGCACCCGGACCGTGTGGTCGCCGGTTGGCGCGTGGTGGCGCTGGAGCCGTACGGGGGAGCGTGGCTCAACTCCTGGCTGGACCGGGACCTGGGCATCAGCGGGCGGCTGTCGGTCCGCGACGGCGCCGGGGTGGGCCACCGGCTCGTCCGGATAGACGACCCGATCCTGCGCGTGCCCCAACTGGCGATCCACCTGGCCGAGGATCGCAAATCGGTGACGCTGGACCCACAGCGACACGTCAACGCGGTGTGGGGCGTTGCGGAACAACGGGATTCGTTCGTGGCCTACGTCGCCGAGCGGGCCGGGGTGGAGGCGGCCGACGTGCTGGCCGCCGACCTGATGACGCACGATCTGACCCCGTCGACGGTGGTCGGCGCCGACGCCAGCCTGCTGAGCGCCCCCCGACTGGATAACCAGGCCAGCTGCTACGCGGGCATGGAGGCGCTGTTGGCCTTGGAACCGGCCTCGGCGCCGCGGGGCTGGTTGCCGGTGTTGGTGCTGTTCGATCACGAGGAGGTCGGGTCGTCATCCGACCACGGCGCCCAGTCCAATCTGCTGAGCACCGTCCTCGAGCGGATCGTGCTCGCGGCCGGCGGCAACCGGGAAGACTTCCTGCGCCGGCTGCCGGCGTCGCTGCTGGTGTCGGCCGACATGGCCCACGCCACCCACCCCAACTATCCCGAGCGGCACGAGCCCGGCCACCTGATCGAGGTCAACGCCGGGCCGGTGCTGAAGGTGCACCCAAACCTGCGGTATGCCACCGACGGACGCACCGCGGCGGCGTTCGAGCTGGCCTGCCGCCAGGCCGGGGTCGGCCTGCAGCGTTACGAGCACCGCGCCGACCTCCCGTGCGGTTCGACGATCGGGCCGCTGGCGTCGGCCCGCACCGGCATCCCGACCGTCGATGTCGGCGCCCCGCAGCTCGCGATGCATTCCGCGCGGGAGTTGATGGGCGCGCACGACGTGGCCGCGTATTCGGCCGCGCTGCAAGCGTTTCTTTCGCCTGAACCTTCTGAGGCTTAAGGTCAGGCGGTATGGCGCTCAAAGTGCAGATGGTCACGTTCGACTGCAGCGACCCCGCGCAGCTGGCCGGCTGGTGGGCCGGGCAGTTCGGCGGCACGACGCAGGAGATACTCGCCGACGAGTTCACCGCGGTGAGCTTGCCGGAAGGCCCCCAGCTCGGGTTCCAGAAGGTGCCCGATCCCACGCCGGGAAAAAACCGCGTGCACCTCGACTTCAGTGCCGCCGATGTGGATGCCGAAGTGTCGCGGCTGACGGCGGCCGGGGCCAGCGAGGTCGGCCGGCACAAGTTCGGCGACAACTTCCGCTGGGTGGTGCTGGCCGACCCCGAGGGCAATGTGTTTTGTGTCGCCGGGCAGTAACTGAGGCCCAAGAGCGGTCGACGGCGTCAGTCAGCCCTGGCCACGCCTTGGAGTAACGCGTCGAGGAGTCCGTCCAAGCGTCCGTTGCCGGGATCGCCGCTTCCGGGCTGGGTTAGCGCGTGGAAGAGCAACGTTCCGATCAACGCATCTGCGATGGCATTGAGGTTGGCGTCGGCGCGGAGCTGTCCATCCCGGACACCATGCCGAAGTCGTGTCATCAACCCGGCAAGCTGAGCGGCGCTGAGCTGTTGATAGAGGTCCTCGCCGTCGGCCGGGCGAGCCGCCGCCGCGGCGACGAGGGCTCGCACCAACGCGGCGTTGGTTGGCGCGGCCAAGAAATCTGCGTGTTCGTTGAGCCACGACTGTAAGTCGGCGCGGATATCGCCGGTTTCGGCGACGGGAAACGATCCCGATCCTCCGTAGGCTTCCAAGACCGCTTCGGCCACCAACGGTGCTTTCGATGACCATCGCCGGTAGAGGGTCTTTTTGCCGACGCGGGCGCGGGCCGCAACGCTTTCCATCGACAGCTCGGCGTAACTGCGGGTGGTCAAAAGCTCGCGCGTCGCATCGAGAATCGCGTGATGCAGCCGGTTGTCACGCGGCCGGCCGACCGGCTCGTCAGGCATGCGCCGAGCTTAGGTGCGTGTCGAAAAACCGGCGGCGAGGCTTCCGGTCCGGCACTGGCGACCCATGGCCGCGTTGGGTTACCTTCATCGTGAAAAGTGTAGGAAACGATACGTATCGTTTCCATGAAAGGAACTTCCGTGAACGCTGCCGCCATGTCGGTACCCAAGACCTGGGAGGACATCACGCCCGAGTGGATGTCGGAGGCACTGTCCGCCCACCATCCCGGTGCCGTGGTCGAGGCGGTCACCGTCGAGGTTCGTGATGACGGCACGAATCGACGTGCCCGCCTGGGTATTACCTACCGGGCCGGGGAGGGTCCGCCGACGGTGTTCGTCAAGGCCGCCGACCCGGCGCACAAAGCACTGATCCGCATGACCAGCGGCATGTTTCACGAGCCGCGCCTATTCACCTGCGGGGTGCGTTTGCCGCTCGAGCACCCGGCCGTTTACACCGCCTTGATCGACGAGGCCGACTACGACTTCGTCATGGTCATGGAAGATCTGACCGCCCGGGGCGCGGATCCCCGCGACGCCACCCGGCCGATGACCGTCGAGCAGGTCGCGACGGGCGTGCGTGGGTTGGGGCGGATGCACGGCCAGTACTGGGGTGCACGTGTGCTGCGTGACCCGGCTTTGGGCTGGCTCGAACCGTTCCTGCCGTGGGACGGCATGGAGATGGCGCTGCTGTCCGAAGCGCTGGACCGACTCGGCGATGACGCTCCCGGGGAGGTGAAGTCGTTGACCATCGACAAGCTCATCGACTCGATCTGGAAGCCCTACATCAGAACGCTGACCGCATCGCCTCAGACCTTGTTGCACGGTGATCCGCACATCGGCAATACCTACCTGCTGCCTTGTGGCGAGGTGGGGTTCCTCGACTGGCAGGTCGCCCGCCGGGGCAACAGCTCGTTGGACCTCGGTTATTTCCTGCAGGGCGCGCTGACCGTCGAGGATCGTCGCAGCAGCGAGCGTGACCTCCTCGAGGAATACCGCCGCTCGCTTGGGCTGCCGAGCGACGAGATGCCGTCGATCGACGAGATCTGGTTGCGCTACCGGGCGTCGGTGGCACACGGACTGACCTTGTGGCTGTGTACCGCCAGCGCCGGCGAGCTCTGGCAGCGCCCCGACATCGCTCTCGCGCTGGCCCAACGGTATTCGTTCGCCTATGCCGACCTCGATACGGCGTCAGCGCTGGCCGAGCTCGCCGGATAGGACAACGGCGCCGGTGTTGCTCCGCCGCGGCGTCCGGACGGCGGCAGTGGCGTCACCCTAAACTGTCCTCGTGTTGCGTCCTGAAAGTTGGACTGGACTAGCGGGTGGAAGTCCCGTCCCGGTAGGTACCGGAGCGCCGGGTAGCAGGCCCCGGTCTGTTGTGGAGACGCGGCGGGCTGAGCGGGGTGTCAAGAGCCTCTTCGGAGGGAGCAAGTGTGCGGGCCGTAGCGTCAAGCGAGCTCTGCAGCCTCGTCACAGTCACAACGGAGGACCCGAGCCGCTCATGTCACGGCGAAGGCCATGTCCGGCGAGCCCTGGTCCGGGGTTAGCTCGTCGGGTTCTTCCGGGGTATGGGAGGCGGCACGTGCACACAGTCTGGTTTGAAACAGGAGAGACCCGTCTGCCTGGCCTGCGTCGGGCAAAGACCAGGGGTATAAGCCGATGGTGAAAGCTCTTGGAGGGCAGCGGGAGTCCGATGGGGTCGTAGTACCGGTGATCGGCGTGCAACATAACGCGCCGGGAGGGAAGGGCCCTGACTTTGATCACGCGGGCGACGCGGGTAAGCGCGAGGGCATGACCGGGGTGTCTCGGTCCAATTCCCCCGGCAGGCCATCGCCTGCCGTAGTCGACGAGGAGCCGTTGGGTTTCTCGCCGGTGAAAGTACGAGAACTGCAGCGCACGCTATGGGCTGCGGCCAAGCAGTCTTCGGGTCGGCGTTTCCACGCCGGGTATGACCGTGTTCACGGGGGTGACGTCTTGTGGGAGGCGTGGGAGCGGGTGCGTAAGAACAGAGGTGCGGCTGGGGTGGATCGTGTCACCTTGGTCGCGGTGGAGGATTACGGCGTGGACCGCATGTTGCGTGAGTTGCGCCGCGACCTTCGCGAGGGTGTGTACCGTCCGGCGCCGGCGCGCCGGGTGGAGATCCCGAAACCACGAGGTGGTGCGCGGCCGTTGGGGATTCCCACGGTGCGGGACCGGGTGGCCCAGGCGGCGGCCAAGATCGTGCTGGAACCGATCTTCGAGGCGGACTTTGCGTCGTGCTCGTATGGGTTTCGGCCGAAACGGTCGGCCACGGCGGCGATGGAGCGGTTGCGTACCGGCTTCATCGAGGGTCAGGTGTTTGTGGTCGAGTTCGATATCGCGAATTTCTTCGGCGAGATCGACCACGACCGGCTGCTCACCGAGGTGGGTGGGCGGGTCTCGGACCGCAAGATGCTCAAACTGCTGCGTAAGTGGCTGCAAGCAGGAGTGCTGGTCGATGGGGTGGTGTCGCGGACGGTCGCGGGCACCCCGCAGGGCGGGGTCATGACTCCTCCAACGCAGTTGGCAATCAGGCCGTATTTCGCCCTCCGAGTCGGTTTCGGGGCTGTCGTCGGTCCCGCTGCTCACGTTGTGCCGCACCGGGATGGAGTGGCGGATAGTGATCTTTTCGGCGCCGACGAGAACGTCTTTGACGAGCAGGCGCAGGACGCGCTGGCGCTCGGCGACGGTCGCTGTGGCGGCCTTGCCGCGCAGCCCGGTGAGGAAGTCTTCGAGGTTGTCGGCGAGCTTGAGGTAGACCTCTCGGTCGGCGAGTTGGCTGTCGAGCGCGTCGATCTGGTGGTGCAGGCTGGTCTGGCGGGCGCGCAGCTCGGGCATGCGGGTCCGGAGCTCGTCGAGGGAGATCAACTCCTCCTGGTAGGCGCCGATGAGCCGGGTGATCGCCGTGGTGGCCTGGGCCAGTCCGGCATCGAGACGCTGGCGCTCGACGGTGGCGGGGTCCGCGGTGCGGGCCTGCTCAAGCCGCTTGTTGATCTCGTTGCGGATCAGGGCCGGGTCGGCAAGCAGGGCGGTGATGTGGTTCCAGACGACGGTGTCGAGGTAGTCTGCGCGCACCGGCTTGTTGGCGCAGACCCGGCCGTGCTCGTAGCGGTAGTCGTCCGAGCCGAGGCAGCGGTAGTAGTAGATCTTCTTGTTGGTGGTGCGTGTCGACGTGCGGTAGTAGGCGTAGCCGCAGCTACTGCAGGCGCAAATGCCTTGCAGCAGCGAGGGATTGCTGCTGTTGCGGGCGGCGTAGCGCTTATTGTCTTCCAGTCGCCGCTGGACCCGCTGCCAGGTGTCCTCGCCGACCAGCGCGGGCACGGGTATCTGCGAGCCAATCGCTGCGGGCCCGGTCGATGACCGTGTAGGGCGGGGCGTGGCGCGCCCGGCCAGGCGGGCGGTGCGGTTGAGCCCGGCGGTCTGATCGGTGCGCATCGTCTTGCCGAAGCAGGCCCGCCCGGCGTAGGCGGGGTTGCGCAGCATGCCCCAGACGGTGGAGCGGTCCCAGCGCGGCTTGCCGGTGCGGGTCACCACGCCCAGCCCGCTCAGCCAGCGGGCCAGCTCGCCGATCGCGACCCCACCGTCGGCGTAGCGGGCGAACAGCTCGGCGACGATCGCGGCCTCGTGCGCCACGATCTCGTAGCGGGCCTCGGCATGCTCGCTCTTGCGGACATACCGGTAGCCGAACGGGGCGCCCGAGAGCACGTTGATCGTGCCGCTCTTGGCGCGGTGGGCTTTGCCGCGGCGGGTCCGTTCCAGGATCTGGGCGCGTTCGTACTCGGCGATCATGCCCTGGAACTGCACCAGCAGTGCGTCTTCGGGGCTGTCCGTCACTGCGCGGGCCCTTGACGAACATCACGGTCGTGCCGGCCTTGGCGAACTCCTCGATCAGCAGCGCCTGATAGGCGTACTTGCGAGCCAGCCGGTCCGGCGAGTAGACCAGCAGCACGTCCACCGGGACCTGGCAGACCAGGTCGCGCAGCCGTTCCAGCGCCGGACGGACCAAGCTCGCCCCGGAATGGCCGTCGTCTTCAAACACCCACTGGTTCAGGCACGTCCAGACCCAGCTGTTCGGCGTGCGCATGAAGCGCCACGGTCTGGGATCGGATCGTCTCCTGCTCCTTCTGCCGGGCCGAGGAGACCCGGGCATAGATCGCTGCGTTGCTCATCGGCACGGCTCGCTTCCTGACCAGCGCGCACGCTGCGCGAGGGTCGTTCGGGGACAAGGATGCGGTAGGCCGCCGACAGTTCCGCGGCCTGCAGGCGATCGAAGACGAACTCGGTCTCGACCACCCGCTCGCTCACCGGCGCGGACGCTCTCGATGCGCCCGCGCCAAGAACTCCTCCAACGCCTGCGCGACCACGGCGGACAGCGTCCGCCCCGACGCGGCGGCATACGTCCGGACCCGCGCGATGAGCGGCACCGGCAGCTTGACGGTGAACACCGCGGCCGGGGCGGGCACCGCAACATGTCCGGACCGGCCGGCGCGCTGCACGTAGCGGTGCGCCTGCCGGGGCGAACAGCCGAACCGGCTGGCCAGCTCTCGCGCGGCGTCGGCTGCCGGCACCCCCGCGTCCAGCAGGTCCGCGGCGGCGTTGACCCGCTCGGCGAACACGTCACCACGAGCGCGAGCGCGACCGGCAGACCCACCAAGAGGCATGTCACTAACATACTACTCGACATGTCACGCCGTCGCACTGCCACGCCGCGGCAGTTCGACACGCCGATAGCTCAGCGACACCTCAAAGCAGAAGTTGCCAACTGCGTTGGAGGAGTCATTTCCCCGTTGTTGGCCAACATCTACCTGCACGTGCTCGACACTGAACTGACCCGTCGCGAGGTGGGTGAGTTGGTGCGCTACGCCGATGATGGTGTGGTGTTGTGCCGCTCGCAGGCACAGGCGAGCGCGGCCTTGGCGGCGGTGGGAGAAATCCTGTCGTCATTGGGGTTGCGGCTGCATCCGGATAAAACGAAGGTGGTCGACTTGCGGGACGGGCGTGAGGGCCTGGATTTTCTGGGTTGTCATTTCCGGGCGCGCATGTCGGGGCGGTTATGGGAGCAGCGCCGTATCGTGCGCTACTACCTGCACCGCTGGCCCAGCCAGGCGGCGATGATCAGGTTGCGGGACAAGGTCCGGGCCTGCACCGGCCGTCTCCGGGTCGGGATCGATATCCGTGAGGTGATCGCGGAGCTCACTCCGATCCTGCGTGGCTGGGGCAACTACTTTCGTACCGGCAACGCCGCCGACAAGTTCCGCCAGATCGACAAGTACGTCACGTGGCGGCTGTTCCGCTTGATGGTCAAGAAGCGGGGCCGCAATCTGCGTGCCGGGCAAGCCGATCAGTGGACCGAGGCGTGGTTTAACGGGCACGGCCTGCATCGCCGGCGCGGCACCATCCGCTACCCGAAGGCAGCGTAACCATGTCAAGAAGATCATCGGTAAGCCGTGTGCGGGAAAACCGCACGCACGGATTGAAAGGGGATGGGGAAACGGGTCTGCCTTGCGGACACCGCGCCCCTGACTACCAATGACTGTCTCCGGGGCGAGCGCACGCACCCACGCCATCGACAGCGTCGAGCACGCCGCGACCACCCCCGACCAGCCGCAACCGTTTGGTGAGCTGGGCCTCAAAGACGACGAATATCAGCGGATCCGCGAGATCCTGGGCCGCAGGCCAACCGACACCGAGTTGGCGATGTACTCGGTGATGTGGAGCGAGCACTGCTCGTACAAATCGTCGAAGGTGCACCTGCGCTACTTCGGTGAGACCACCACCGACGAGATGCGCGCCGGCATGCTCGCCGGTATCGGCGAGAACGCCGGCGTCGTCGACATCGGCGACGGTTGGGCCGTGACCTTCAAGGTGGAATCGCACAACCACCCGTCCTACGTCGAGCCCTACCAGGGTGCGGCCACCGGCGTCGGCGGCATCGTCCGCGACATCATGGCCATGGGCGCGCGGCCGGTCGCCGTGCTAGACCAGCTCCGGTTCGGCGCCGCCGACGCGCCCGACACTCGCCGCGTGGTCGACGGCGTGGTCCGCGGGATCGGCGGCTACGGCAACTCGCTGGGCCTGCCCAACATCGGGGGGGAGACCGTCTTCGACGCGTGCTACGCCGGTAACCCGTTGGTCAACGCGTTGTGCGTCGGCGTATTACGCCAGGAGGACCTGCATTTGGCGTTCGCCTCTGGCGCCGGCAACAAGATCATCCTGTTCGGCGCGCGGACGGGGCTCGACGGTATCGGCGGGGTGTCGGTGCTGGCGTCGGACACGTTCGACAGCACCGGATCCCGCAAGAAGCTGCCCTCGGTGCAGGTGGGCGATCCCTTCATGGAGAAGGTGCTCATCGAGTGCTGCCTCGAGCTGTACGCGGGCGGCCTGGTGATCGGCATCCAGGACCTCGGTGGAGCCGGATTGTCTTGTGCCACCTCGGAATTAGCGTCGGCCGGGGACGGCGGGATGGCCATCCAGCTCGACACCGTTCCGCTGCGGACCAAGGAGATGACGCCCGCCGAGGTGCTTTGCAGCGAGTCGCAGGAGCGCATGTGCGCGGTGGTCGCGCCGGAGAACGTGGATGCCTTCATGGCGGTGTGCCGCAAATGGGAGGTGCTGGCCACCGTGATCGGCGAGGTCACCGACGGCGACCGGTTGCGGATCACCTGGCGCGGCGAGACGGTCGTCGACGTGCCGCCGCGCACCGTGGCCCACGAGGGGCCGGTGTACCAGCGGCCGGTCGCGCGCCCCGAATCGCAGGACGCCTTGAACGCGGACCGGTCAACGAGCCTGCCGCGGCCCGCCACCGGCGACCAGCTGCGCGCGACTTTGCTTGCGCTGCTGGGCAGTCCGCACCTGTGCAGCCGGGCGTTCATCACCGAGCAGTACGACCGCTATGTGCGCGGCAACACCGTGCTGGCCGAGCACGCCGACGGCGGCGTGCTGCGCGTCGACGAGTCCACCGGCCGCGGCATCGCGGTATCGACCGACGCGTCGGGGCGCTACACGCTGCTGGATCCTTACACCGGTGCCCAACTCGCGCTGGCCGAGGCGTACCGCAACGTCGCCGTCACCGGTGCAACCCCGGTCGCGGTCACCAACTGTCTCAACTTCGGTTCGCCCGAAGATCCCGGGGTGATGTGGCAGTTCTCGCAGGCGGTGCGGGGCCTCGCCGACGGCTGCGCGGCCCTTGGGATTCCGGTGACCGGTGGCAATGTGAGCTTCTACAACCAAACCGGGTCGGCGGCGATCCTGCCCACGCCGGTGGTCGGGGTGCTCGGCGTCATAGATGATGTCGGCCGGCGCATCCCCACCGGCCTGGGCGCCGAACCCGGGGAAACCCTGATACTCCTCGGCGATACGCGCGACGAGTGCGACGGTTCCGTCTGGGCGCAGGTGACCGCCGACCATCTGGGTGGGCTGCCGCCCAGGGTCGACCTGGTGCGCGAGAAGCTCCTGGCCGACGTGCTGAGCTCGGCGTCACGCGACGGGCTGGTGTCCGCCGCGCACGACCTGTCCGAGGGCGGCCTCGCCCAGGCGATCGTGGAGGCGGCGCTGGCGGGTGAAACCGGTTGCCGCATCGTGCTTCCCGAGGACTTTCAATCAGGCACAGGCCCGTTCACGTTTCTTTTTTCCGAATCGGCGGGCAGGGTGCTGGTGGCGGTGCCGCGCACCGAGGAGAGCCGGTTCCGTTCGATGTGCGAGGCGCGGGGACTGCCCGCCGTCCGCATCGGCGTCGTCGACCAGGCCTCGGACGCGGTGGAGGTTCAGGGCCTGTTCACGGTGTCCCTGGCGGAACTGCGCGAGACGTCCGAGGCGGTGCTGCCGCGATTCTTCGGATGAGCGCGGCCGCGAATCAATATGCCTGACGGACGTTTTCGTCGCCCGTTGGCGCTGTCGTTGGCCGCCGCTTTGGTCGGCTGGAGCTTTGTCAGTCCGCGACTTTCCCCGGTGTGGCGGGTGACTCTGCAGGGCGGCGTGGGCGCGCTGCTGGTGCTGGTGACCCGGGCGCCGCTGGGTCTGCTCCCGCCCCGACTGTGCGCGGGGTTGCGCCTCGGGTCGGCGGCCGGGGCGGCCGCGGCGAGCGCGATCGCCGCGACGACCACGGTGCCCATAGTGCGGGTGTCGATTGCCGCGGTTGAGCCGCCGGCATCCGTTCCGGGCTGGCTGCTGTTGCGGATCCCCGTCGGCACCGTCTGGGCCGAGGAAGCCGCCTTCCGCGCCGCGCTGGCCACCACCGGTTCCCGTGCTTTCGGCCCAGCCGGCGGAAGGTTGCTGCAGGCCGCCGCTTTTGGGCTCTCCCACATCCCGGACGCGCGTGCTACGGGCGAGCCGGTGGTGGCCACCGTGCTGGTCACCGGTATCGCGGGCTGGCTTTTCGGTTGGCTGGCCGAGCTTTCCGGCAGCCTTGCCGCGCCGATGCTGGTGCACCTCGCCATCAACGAGGCCGGTGCGATCGCCGCTCTGACGGTGAAGCGCTCGGCCCGCGCCGCGGCTCCATGATGATGAGACCCTAGGGGTATGGCCGCGCGTCAAAAAGCCGATCCGGCAAAGACTCGGCAGGCCGTGTTGGCCGTTCTGGACTGGTTGCGGGACGAATCCCGTCCGTCGCCCGAACTCGACGTGCTGGCGACGGCGGTCCGGCTCACGGCGCGCACCCTGGCCGCCGCGGCGCCCGGCGCCAGCGTCGAGGTCCGCATCCCGCCGTTCGCCGCCGTCCAGTGCGTTTCCGGACCCAGGCACACCCGCGGCACGCCACCCAACGTCGTGGAGGCCGATCCGCGCACGTGGCTGCTGCTGGCCACCGGGCTGGTGCCGCTCGAAAAGGCGAAGGCCACCGGGGCGCTGACGCTGTCGGGCTCCCGGGCCGGTGAAATTGGCCACTGGTTGCCCCTGTTCGATGTGAGCTGAATATAACTCTGAACTGCAGGTTTAGGGTTATCGAGACGGATTTTCAACGCTCAACACGCCCATCGGATTCGGCGCCGGGGCCGTGCTGCCCGTAGACTCCGTTACGTCACCAACCGTTCCCCGGGGAGCCGCCGAACCGTGACCGTCCAGGAACCCGAGCAGGACCTGAACTCACCCCGCGAAGAGTGCGGCGTATTCGGGGTCTGGGCCCCGGGCGAGGACGTCGCCAAGCTCACTTACTACGGCCTGTACGCGCTGCAGCATCGCGGGCAGGAAGCCGCGGGTATCGCCGTCGCCGACGGATCCCAGGTGCTGGTCTTCAAAGACCTCGGCCTGGTCAGCCAGGTGTTCGACGAGCAAACGCTGGCCGCAATGCAGGGCCACGTCGCCATCGGGCACTGCCGCTACTCCACCACGGGCGACACGACGTGGGAAAACGCCCAGCCGGTGTTCCGCAACACCGCGGCCGGCACCGGGGTTGCGTTGGGGCACAACGGGAACTTGGTCAACACCGCCGAACTGGCCGCGCTTGCCCGCGAGAAGGGGTTGATCGGCACCCGATGCCCCGCCCCGGCGACGACGGACTCCGACATCCTGGGCGCGCTGCTGGCCCACGGCGCGGCCGACGCCACCCTGGAACAGGCGGCGCTGGAACTGCTGCCGACCGTGCGGGGGGCGTTCTGCCTGACGTTCATGGACGAAAACACCCTGTATGCGTGCCGCGATCCGTACGGGGTGCGGCCGCTTTCGCTGGGACGGCTGGATCGCGGCTGGGTGGTGGCGTCCGAGACGGCCGCGCTCGACATCGTCGGCGCCTCGTTCGTCCGGGACATCGAGCCGGGCGAATTGCTGGCCATCGACGCCGACGGCGTGCGCTCGACGCGTTTCGCCACCCCCGAGCCCAAGGGCTGCGTCTTTGAGTACGTCTACCTGGCGCGGCCGGACAGCACGATCGCCGGCCGGTCGGTGCACGCCACCCGGGTCGAGATCGGTCGCCGGTTGGCGCGCGAATGCCCCGTCGAGGCCGACCAGGTGATCGGTGTGCCGGAGTCGGGCACCCCGGCCGCCGTCGGGTACGCGCAGGAGTCCGGCATTCCGTACGGGCAGGGCCTGATGAAGAACGCCTACGTCGGGCGCACCTTCATCCAGCCGTCGCAGACCATCCGCCAGCTGGGCATCCGGCTGAAGCTCAACCCGCTTCGAGAGGTGATCCGCGGCAAGCGGCTCATCGTCGTCGATGATTCGATCGTGCGGGGGAACACCCAGCGCGCACTGTTGCGAATGCTGCGCGAGGCCGGCGCCCTCGAGGTGCACGTGCGCATCGCCTCGCCGCCGGTGAAGTGGCCGTGCTTCTACGGCATCGATTTCCCGTCGCCGGCCGAGTTGATCGCCAACGCCGTCGAAGACGAAGAGGAGATGATCGAGGCGGTACGGCATGCCATCGGCGCCGACACGCTGGGCTACATCTCGCTGCGGGGCCTGGTCGCGGCCTCCGAGCAGCCGGGGTCACGGCTGTGCACCGCCTGCTTCGACGGCAAGTATCCGATCGCACTGCCCGGGGAAAGCGCATTGGGCAAGAACGTCATCGAGCACATGCTCGCCAACGCCGCGCGCGGGGCCGCGCTCGATGATCTGGCGCCCGATGAAGTACCCATCGTGCGCTGACCTGATTCCCTCTTGGTACTTCAAAGACGTTTGATACCGGCGCGAAGCGCCGCCCGGTAGCCTTTATCGCGATGACGGATCCCGGAAAAAGCCCCGGACGAAACCCGGGCAGCCAGGGCATCACCTACGCGGCGGCCGGGGTGGACATTGAAGCCGGTGAGCGCGCCGTCGCTTTGTTCAAGCCACTGGCGACCAAGGCCACCAGGCCCGAGGTGCGTGGCGGGCTGGGCGGCTTCGCCGGATTGTTCGCCTTGCGTGGCGGCTACCGCGAGCCTGTGCTGGCGGCGTCCACCGACGGCGTCGGTACCAAGCTGGCGGTCGCCCAGGCGATGGACAAGCACGACACCGTCGGCCTCGACCTGGTCGCGATGGTCGTCGACGACCTCGTGGTTTGCGGCGCCGAGCCACTGTTCCTGCAGGACTACATCGCGGTCGGCCGGACGGTGCCGGAACGCCTGAGCGCGATCGTCAGCGGTATCGCCGAGGGCTGTGTGCGCGCCGGCTGCGCGCTGCTCGGCGGCGAAACCGCCGAACACCCCGGGCTGATGGAACCGGACCATTACGACATCTCGGCAACCGGAATCGGTGTCGTCGAGGCCGACGACGTGCTGGGCGCCGACCGGGTCAAACCCGGCGACGTCATCATCGCGATGGGCTCTTCCGGCCTGCATTCCAACGGGTACTCGCTGGCTCGCACGGTCCTGCTCGAGATCGACCGGATGAACCTGGCCGGTTACGTGGAGGAGTTCGGCCGCACGCTGGGTGAAGAGCTGCTGGAACCCACCCGCATCTACGCCAAAGACTGCCTGGCGCTGACCGCCGAAACCCACGTCCGCACGTTCTGCCACGTCACCGGCGGCGGGCTGGCCGGCAACCTGCAACGCGTCATCCCGCCCGGGCTGGTTGCGGAGGTCGACCGCGGCACGTGGACGCCGGCACCGGTGTTCGCCATGATCGCCCAACGTGGCCGGGTCGACCGCGAGGAGATGGAAAAGACGTTCAACATGGGCGTCGGCATGATCGCCGTTGTCGCTCCCGAAGACACCGACCGCGCCTTGGCCATACTGACCGCACGCCATCTGGATTGCTGGGTGTTGGGCTCCATCGGCAAAGGCGGAAAAGACGGCCCGCGGGCCAAACTGGTCGGGCAGCACCCGAGGTTTTAGCGGCCGAGACTAGCCGCGATTAACACTGTGCCGATGCTAAGCGCATCGGCACAGTGGTTTGAGTTCTAGCGGCGCCAGTCGTCGTGGTCGTGCCAAGGATTGTCCGCGCCTGAACCGTCCGAGTCGTCCGGGTCGTTGGTTTCTTCGGCGCTCGTTCCTGACAGCTCGCGCTGAAGCCGCTGGAAGTCGGTCTGCGGGGAACTGTATTTGAGTTCTCGTGCAACCTTGGTCTGCTTTGCCTTCGCCCGGCCGCGGCCCATGGGGGAACCCCCTCGCGCAATAACGGAGCGGCCTAACGAGTAGGCGGCTCCGATCTCTTGGTGTCATTATTGTCCTGCCGACAGTTTACCGTGCTTCATGGTCGGGTGCCGGGGACCCCTGCCCGCTGTGGCGGACGTCATCGACGATTATCTCGCACCTCCCCGCAACCGTTCAACGGCTCGCCGTCCCGCGCCGATCTGTTCGGTGGCGGGCAGGGAATCGGGGTCGATCGCCGCGGCGACCGCGGCCTGCGGGCCGGTCGCCAATTGGGTGTCGGCCGGCAGGCCGCGCTTGAGCAGCGCCAGCGCCACCGGCCCGAGGTCAGCGTGTTCGACCACGGTTCCGAGGCGTCCGACGGTGCGACCGCCGGCCAGCACCGCATCGCCGGTGGAGGGCCGCTCCACCGAGCCATCGAGGTGCAACAACACCAGCATCCGCGGCGGCTTACCGAGGTTGTGCACCCGCGCCACGGTCTCCTGCCCGCGGTAGCAACCCTTGTCCAGATGCACGGCTCCCGCACCGGGACCGCCGATCCAGCCCACCTCGTGTGGGATCGTGCGTTCATCGGTGTCGACGCCGAGTCGCGGGCGCAGCGCCGCCACCCGGTGGGCCTCATAGGCCCACACCCCGGCGGGCCGCAGGCCGGCCTGCGCCAAGCGGTCCCGCCAGCCGGCCGACTCGCCGCGCGGAACCACCAGGTCCAGTTCGATCTGGCCGGCGGGGGCGCCGGGCATGCGCCGCACGAAGCCGCCCCCGGCGACCGGAACCGCGGTCAGCTCGGCGGGCGGAGCGTCCACGCCCAGCGCGCCGAGCACCGCCCGGTCAGCCAGCCGAGGACCCAGCAGCGACAACACCGCCATGTCCGCGCCGTCCGGGGTGACCTCGGACCAGAACACCATCTTGCGCAGGTACTCCAGCAGCGGGTCACCGCGCCACGGTTCGGTGTCGAGGTAGGTCGTGCCGCCCAGCTCCGTCTGGATCCAGTGGTCCTCGACGCGGCCCTGGCCGTCCAGGCTGAGGTTCTCTGTGCTGGCGCCCTCGGGGAGTTCGCTCACGTGTTGGGTGGAGATGCTGTGCAGCCACGTCTGCCGGTCCTTGCCGGTCAGGGTGAGCACCGCGCGGTGCGAGCGGTCGATCAACACCGCATCCGTTTCGGCCGCCCGCTGCTCGCCCAGCGGGTCGCCGTAGTGCCAGACCGCGCCGGCGTCGGGTCCGGGATCGGGTGCAGGTACTGCGTTCACACGTCAACTCTACGGACCCCGGGCGGTCGTGCCCGACGAGCGTGAAGCTGGCCTCACGATGGCCGACGAGCATGAAGCCAGCTTCACGTTCGAGGCGGGCCCATTGGATAGGCTTCTCGTCCATGGCCGACCAGACGGGTGTGATCGTCACGCTGGACGGGGAGATACATCCGCCGGGAACGCCACTGCTGCACGCCGACGACCTGGCGGCCGTTCGCGGTGACGGCATCTTCGAGACGCTGCTGGTCCGCGACGGCCGGGCCTGTCTGGTCGAATCGCATCTGCAACGGCTGACCCAGTCGGCCAAATTCATGGATCTGCCCGCGCCGGACCTGCCCATTTGGCGACACGCCATCGAACTGGCGGCACGACAGTGGGCCGCGGGCACGGCCGACGAGGGCGCGATGCGCTTGATCTGCAGCCGCGGCCGCGAGAGCGGCACGGCACCGACCGCCTATGTGATGGTCAGCGCCGTCCCGGAAAGGGTGACCGCGGTTCGCCGCGACGGCGTCGCGGCGGTCACGCTGAACCGCGGATTGCCCGCCACCGGCACCGACGCGATGCCGTGGCTGCTGGCGGGCGCGAAAACGTTGTCCTACGCGGTCAACATGGCCGTCTTGCGCCACGCCGCCCGGCAGGGCGCCGGTGACGTGATCTTCGTCAGCTCCGACGGCTACATCCTGGAAGGCCCGCGCTCGACGGTGGTGATCGCCACCGATGCTCAACCGGGACTGGAGGGGAGCCCGTGCCTGCTGACACCGCCGCCCTGGTATCCGATCCTGCGCGGCACCACGCAACAGGCCCTCTTCGAGATGGCCCGGGCCAAGGGCTACGACTGCGACTACCGCGCGTTACGGATCGCGGATCTCCATGCCGCCCAAGGGATTTGGCTGATATCAAGCATGACCCTGGCGGCTCGCGTGCACACGCTCGACGGTCGGCGACTGCCCCGATCTCCGATGGCCGCCGAATTCGCCGAACTGGTTGACGCGGCGATTGTCAGCGATCGCTGAACGCTGAATTCTGTTGTCGCATCGCAGGACGGCGGGTACGGTCGGCCGTACACAAGGAAGGAGGTGGTCCGCGAAATTGATAGCTTCATGGACATGTGAGGTGGCTACGCGCTAGCTGCATGGCTCGGAAGAGCTAGCGATCAACGCGCGCTGGCGAATTCTCCGTAGCCACCCGGCCCCCGAGCTTCCGGTCTGTCCAACCAGGAGCTTTGCTCGGGGGCCGTTCCATGTCGGAACGCGGGAGTGGCAGGCAACTAGCCGGCGAACCGCGACAGCCGCGCCGAGAGATGCGGCACCAGGCCGCCGTCGGCGTCCACCCGTTCCTCGACGTAGGCCAGGTCGCCGCCCTCGACGATGCCGTAGAGCCGCTTGGCGCCGCCGACCAGCAGCCCAGACCGGCTGCGGGCCAGGGCATCAGTGACCAACTCCCACGACGACTGCGTTAGGGGCCGCCCGTAGAACAGCTCGATGTAACCGGCCGAATGGGCCAACAACAACTCGATGGCCTGTGACTCGGTTGGATCGTCGGGATCGCTGACGAAGCGCCAAAAGCCCGTCTCGCGCAGGCCGGGTTCCTGGTAGTCGCCGGTGTCGTTGAGGCGCCAGGACCGGGCTTCCCAGTTCAGATAATCGCCGCCGTCGTGCGAGACGACGATCTGCTGACCGAACCGGTAGTCACCATCGGGGCCGCGGCCCTCACCTTGCCCACGCCACACCCCGACCAGCGGCAGCAGCGCCAGCAGTGCGTCGTTGAGGTTGGCGCCTTCGCGCAGATTCGCGGTGTCGGCGGGCACCGGCAGGTCGTCGAAGGCGGGGATGTTGCGGGACGCGGTCAGCTTGGCGCGTTCGGCGGCGGCAGCCACCGCACGGTCGCCGGAGACCGCGGAAGCCGGGCCGTCGGGGTCCTCGGACGTCACGACTCGTCAGTGATGAGCCGGTAGAGGGTGTACAGCGCGAACCATGAGATGACCACGACCGATACGACCAGCATGATCTCGAAGAAGAGCACCACGGGACGAGTCTATTCGCCCCTCGGCTCCCCGGAGACAGGCCGCTGTGTCAGGCGATCTTGACGTCCACCTCGTGGATGCCCGCGCCCGACGGCGCCACCACGGCGTCGCCGTTGCCGACCGGGGACAGCGCGCGCAGCGTCCAAGAACCTGGTGCGGCAAAGAACCGGAAGTCACCGGTGGCCGACGCGACCACCTCGGCCGTGAACTCGTCCGACGAGTCCAGCAAGCGGACGAACGCGCCACTCACTGCTTGGCCGTCGCGGTCCACGACGCGACCGGTGATCACCGTTTCCTTCTCCAGATCGACGCTGGCGGGCAACGTCAGTCCTTGCTTCGGTCCAGAGCACATATCAGCTTCCCAACTCGATCGGGGCACCCACCAGGGAACCGTATTCCGTCCAACTGCCGTCGTAGTTCTTGACGTTTTTTTGCCCGAGTAATTCCCGAAGCACGAACCAGGTGTGCGATGACCGCTCCCCGATTCGGCAGTACGCGATGGTTTCCTTCGCGCCGTCCAGCCCGGCGTCGGCGTACAGCGTGGCCAACTCCCCGTCGGACTTGAAGGTGCCGTCCTCGTTGGCGGCCTTGCTCCACGGGACGTTGATCGCGCCGGGGATGTGGCCGGGCCGCTGGCTTTGCTCCTGCGGCAGGTGCGCCGGCGCGAGGATCTTGCCCGAGAACTCGTCGGGGGAGCGCACGTCGACCAGGTTCTTGACGTTGATGGCCGCGATGACCTCGTCCCGGAAGGCTCGGATGCTGTTGTCCGGCGGGGCCGCGGTGTAGGAGGTGGCCGGCCTGCTGACGGTGTCGGTGGACAGCGGGCGCCCATCGAGCTCCCACTTCTTGCGGCCGCCGTCGAGCAGCTTGACCTTGTCGTGGCCGTACAGCTTGAAATACCAGTAGGCGTAGGCGGCGAACCAGTTGTTGTTGCCGCCGTACAGGATCACGGTGTCGTCGTTGGAGATGCCGCGGTCGGACAGCAGCTTCGAGAATTGCTGTGCGTCGACGAAGTCGCGTTTGACCGGGTCCTGCAAATCGGTGCGCCAGTCCAGCCTGATCGCACCGGCGATGTGGCCGGTGTCGTAAGCGCTGGTGTCCTCGTCCACTTCTACGAAGACGACGTTCGCGGCTCCGGGATTGCTGAGATTGCTCTCAGCCCAGTCCGCGGAGACCAGGACGTCGGAGCGTGCCATGTGGTGGATTCCTTTCGATTGCTTCTGACGAAGGGAGGTTATGAGGGAGTGGGCCGCATGCGCGCGACCAGCGGGTAGAGCTGGCAGCCCAGGCAAATGCCGAAGGCCGCGTTCAGGAAGGCGGCCACCAGCGCGAATGCGGTGGCGATGACGCCGACCAGGAAGGCACCGGCGGCGAAAGCCGTAGCGCCGACGACCGCGAAGATCAGACCGACGAGTTGGGCGAACTTCAGCGGTGCGACCGGTTCGCGCTCCTTGACCGGTCCCAGCCGGGGCGCCACGACGCCTGCGAACACCCGCCCATAGGGGTGCCGGCGTGGGCCGCCGACGGCGCCGATCGCAAAGATCACGGCCTGCACCCCGAGAATGACCGCGGCCGCCAGCGGGCTGGCGGCCGAAACGACAAGCGCGAGCACCAGGACCGCGGTGGTGACCCAGGCGGCGAACCTGGGTCCACGGACGTCGACGCGGTCAGGCTGCACGGCGGTGTTGCTGCTCGGCACGGTATTACTCCCATAGAAATCTTGTTGCGCGGAAAGCGGGGGCACGCCGCGGTAGGGGGTCCGAAGCTGCTCCGAGTGCGCGCGGGGGCGCTGCTACTCAGCAGCTACAGCAACAACAACAACCCGCGATGCGGCACAGATCGACTGCGCGAAGCATGGTGAGCATGGGCTCGAGGCGGGCTGACACGTCGGCAAGCTTACCCAATGACGCGGTGCTCAAGCCAACAGCGGTTGCAGCACCGAGCGCAGGTCGGCGGCCTTGGGCACCCCGGAGGCCCGGTACCGCTGTCGTCCGTCGACGTCGAAGATCAGCGTGGTGGGCAGCGACAGCACCGAAAATCGTCGGGCGGTCGCCGGATTGGCGTCCAGGTCGATCTCGACGTGGGCCACGTCGCCCATGTCCTCACAGACCTGGCCGACGACCCGGCGAACCCGATCGCAGGGCCCGCACCACGGGGCGCTGAAATGCACGACGGTCGGCCCGCTGCGAGACAGGCCCAGGTCCGCGGTGTGGGGGCCGGCGCCCCGATCGGGGTCGATCTCCCGAATGTTTCCCGAGCGGCGCGTCAACAACCATCCGGCCAGGGTTGCCACGACGACGGCCGCTACGGTCGCGACGATGACGGTCATCATCTGCGCCACTCTCCCCCGCAAGCGGGTGGTGCCCCCACCTCATCGCTTCGTCCCCCGCAAGCGGGCGGTACCCCCACTGCATCGTCGTAGGCGCGCATCATGACTGCCTAAACCCTTCGAGGGTGATGGTTACTCCCCGGGTGACGCCTTCGATGATGACGTCGGAGCCGCGCGCGCCCTCGGAGGTTGGCGCCACGCCGAACGGAAGCCGCTGATTGGGCAGCCTTGCGCTGAAGGCATGGAGCACCGCATCCCGCTTCTCATCCGGAACGGACTGGTCGGCGGTGTCGGGTCCGGTGAGGACGCCGGTGGGGGTGAAAACCAGTGTCGCCGGATCGTCGGGGGCGATGGAGAGGTCCACCGAGGTGCTGACCCGGTGGTCGAAGCCGGCCGATTTCGGCGTGCCGCTGAACACCAGGCCGTGGCTGTCGGAGATGCCCGATGCGGTGACGCCGCCGGTGGCGGTGTTGGTTTCGGCAGGGGGTGCCTCAACCATCAGGTCGGTGATGCCCATGTACCGGCCCAGGTGAATCGAGTCGATGATGATCCGGCTCTCCAGCCTGCCCACCGGCAACTTCGCATCGGGTGGGATCAGCCAGGACGCGTAGGCGAGGTCGACCGAGTACATGGTCGCCTCCACGGTGGCCTTGCCGACCATCGCGTGATCGACCGCGTTGGCCTTGATCTCGAGCTGGTTGTAGTGGTGGCGCATCGCCTGCGGGATGAAGGGGAATGCGACGATGGCGACGAACGGGTCGGAGCCCAGATTCGCCGCTTTGCGCACGGTGGACGACAGCCGGTATTCGGCGTAGATGCTGGTTCCGTAGTCGACGCCGACGGCCCCGATGACGATCACGGCCACGGCAATCGCCGCCGCCGTCACACCGATCAGCACCTTGCGCATCCGCACATTGTCGCGTAATCGCGCGGCCCCCCATCGCGGCCCGCCCGGTGGCGGGGCTCACACTGCCTCGTACGCCGCACAAAATAACCAGGTGGCAAGTTATCGTTAGATGACCTGGCAACCAACGCGTCGTGGCGTTACGAACTTGGGAGATGCCTTTCCCCCGAGCTGGAGGGGCTTGTTGGAGCTATTACTGCTGACCTCGGAGCTGCATCCCGACCCGGTCCTGCCGTCGTTGTCGCTGCTTCCCCACACGGTCCGGACGGCGCCGCCAGAACCATCCTCGTTGCTTGAGGCCGGGACCGCGGACGCCGTGCTCGTCGACGCGCGCACTGACCTGTCGTCCGCGCGCGGCCTGTGCCGGCTGTTGAGCACGGCGGGCCGATCGGTGCCGGTCTTGGCTGTGGTGAGCGAAGGCGGTCTGGTGGCGGTGAGCGCCGACTGGGGGCTGGACGAGATCCTGCTGCCCAGCACCGGGCCCGCCGAGATCGACGCCCGGCTGCGGCTGGTGGTCGGCCGCCGCGGCGGGCTGGCCGACCAGGAAAGCGCGGGCAAGGTGAGTCTCGGCGAGCTGGTGATCGACGAGGGCACCTACACCGCCAGACTGCGGGGCCGCCCGCTTGACCTCACCTACAAAGAGTTCGAGTTGCTGAAGTACCTGGCCCAGCATGCCGGCCGGGTGTTCACCCGCGCGCAGCTGCTGCACGAAGTGTGGGGCTATGACTTCTTCGGCGGCACCCGCACCGTCGACGTGCACGTCCGTCGACTGCGGGCCAAACTCGGCCCCGAATACGAGGCGTTGATCGGCACGGTGCGCAACGTGGGTTACAAGGCCGTCCGCCCGGCGCGCGGCCGAGCGCCGATCGCGGAGCCCGACGACGCTGAAGACGTCGAGTCCGACGCCGCGGATCTTCCAGAGCCGCTAGGCGACCCGTTGCGCAGTCAGTGAACTCGCCCGACTGGCGCTCCGCTCTGACCGCCGGTGAGCAGCAGGGGGTTCGCGAACTCGTCTCGGCGGCAACCGAATTCGACGGGGTCGCACCTGTCGGCGAACAGGTGCTGCGCGAACTCGGGCACGATCGCACCGAGCATCTGCTGGTGGCTGGTTCTCAACCGGGCACGATCGTCGGCTACCTCAATCTCAGCCCGCCCCGCGACGGGGATGCCGGCATGGCAGAACTGGTGGTGCACCCGCGGGCCCGCCGGCGCGGTATCGGCGCGGCGATGGGACGCGCGGCCGTGGCCAAAACCGCCGGGCGCAACCAATTCTGGGCGCACGGCACCCTCGAACCGGCCCGGGCGATCGCCTACGCGCTCGGCCTGGTTCCGGTGCGCGAACTGGTCCAGATGCGACGCTCGCTGCGTGACACCCCCGACTCCGTGCCCCCAGATCCCGGGGTGCAGATCCGTACCTACGAGGGCAGCCTCGATGACGCCGAGCTACTGCGCGTCAACAACGCCGCGTTCGCCCACCACCCCGAACAGGGTGGCTGGACCGAAACGGATCTGGCCGAGCGGCGCGGCGAACCTTGGTTCGACCCGGCGGGCTTGTTCCTGGCCTTCGGCGACCCCGACGGCGATCAGGCGGGCAGGCTACTGGGCTTCCACTGGACCAAGGTGCACCTCGACCAACCGGGTCTGGGGGAGGTCTACGTCGTCGGTGTCGACCCGTCGGCGCAAAGCCGGGGTCTGGGTCAGACGTTGACTGCCATCGGAATTCAGTCGCTGGCACGCCGGCTGGCCGCTTCGGCCGAACCCACCGTCATGCTTTACGTGGAGTCCGACAACGTCGCCGCGGTGCGGACCTACGAGCGCCTTGGCTTCACCACGTACAGCGTCGACACCGCCTACGCGACAGCGCCCAGCTGACGGAAGCCGTGTGGACTCTGATTGTTCACATTGCATTCATCTCGACCGGCTTCTGTGGGCCGCGTCGGCGCATACTTTCGCGATGACTTGGCAACCTCCCTTTGGGAAACAGCCAGCGGCGCCCGCACGCGTCGGGAATGCGTCAGGAAGCGAGATCGGTGAGGCTCGACGGGAAGGGCAGATCGCTGGCCATTGTGGCGCTGGCGATGGCGATCTGCGGCGCAACGGCGACCGCCTGCGGCAGCGACGACAACCGCCGCGGCGCGTCGGCGGCCGCCGTGTCGGGACCCGCCGGCACCGCGGGATGTGGCGGCAAAAATGGGCTGACGGCGGAGGGCTCGACCGCGCAACAGAACGCGATGTCGTTGTTCAACCAGACGTGGGGGCAGTTCTGCCCGGGCAAGGGCGTGTCGTACAACCCGACCGGGTCCGGCGCCGGCCGCGAACAGTTCATCGCAGGCCATGTCGACTTCGCGGGAGCGGACTCGCCGCTGGTCGCCGACCAGATAGGCCCGGCCGCCAAACGCTGTGACGGAAACCCGGCATGGGACCTGCCGCTGGTCTTCGGGCCGGTCGCACTGGTGTACAACCTGCCTGGCGTTGAGAAGCTGGTGGTCAGTAGCGACGGCCTGGCCAAGGTTTTCAGCGGCAGGATCACGGCCTGGAATGACCCGATACTGGCGGCGCTCAATCCGGGCGTAGCGCTGCCCGACACCAAAGTCGTGCCGATTTACCGGGCGGATTCGTCGGGAACGACCGACAACGTCCAGAAATATCTGACCGCCGCCGCGCCACAGAGCTGGACGCGGGGCGTGGGCACCGAGTTTCAGGGCGGTGTGGGGGAAGGGGCCCCGAAGTCGGCTGGGGTGATCCAAGCCGTGCGGGCCACGCCGGGCGCCATCGGGTATGTCGAGAAGGGGTTTGCCGATCAGGCCGGTGTGCCGTACGCCCAGATCGACACCGGGAACGGCGTGGTTCCGCTCACCAACGACACGGCAGACAAGGCCATCCAAGCTGCCGGCTTCGTGGCCGACGGCAACGACCTGGTACTTGATCTGAACCCGATGTACGCCGCCCAGCAGCCGGGCACCTATCCGTTGGTGCTGGCCACTTACGAGATTGTGTGCTCGAAAGGCTACGACCCGAATACCTCCACGGCGATCAAGTCGTTCCTCAACGTGGCCGCGACCAATGGGCAGGCCGGCCTTACGTCCGCCGGTTATGTTCCGCTGCCCGATAAAGTCAGGGAGCGATTGGTTACCGCGATCAACGCAATGCAGTAACCAATGGGCACAAGGAGCGACAGCAGAACTGTGACGGGATCACAGTGACAACGCCAGACCCATCCGCAGCGGGTTCGGGTGCGGTTGTTGCTGCGCCCTTTCCCGAGTCGCCGGTAGTACCGATCAGTCCGTGGGGGCGTGCCCAGCCGCGGTTGGGGGACCGGATATTTCGTTGGCTGGCGCAGGTTTCGGGAGTTCTGATCGTGATTCTGATCGCCGCGATCGGCGGATTCTTGTTACTGCGCGCGATACCGGCCCTGAAGCGTAACCAAGAGAACTTCTTCAGCTACGGCGGCAACTGGGTCACCACCGACACCTCGGCCATGCACTTCGGAATCCTCGAACTGCTGCAGGTGACCGTGTTCGTATCTCTGTTCGCATTGATCCTGGCCATGCCGATCGCCCTGGGCGTCGCCCTCTTCATCACGCAATACGCACCGCGGCGGGTCGCCGCGCCGCTGGCCTATGCGGTCGATCTGCTGGCGGCGGTTCCCTCGATCGTCTACGGCGTGTGGGGCCTGTACGTGCTGGCGCCGCAGCTGCGTCCCATCGCCACCTGGCTGAACCGCGCCTTCGGCTGGTGCTTCCTGTTCGCAACCGGCAACGCGTCGGTGGCGGGCGGCGGCACCATCTTCACCGGCGGGATCGTGTTGGCGGTGATGATCCTGCCGATCATCGCAGCGGTCACCCGCGAAGTGTTCGTCCAGACACCGCACGACGAGATCGAGGCCGCGCTGGCGCTCGGCGCCACGCGTTGGGAAGTGGTCAGGACGACCGTGCTGCCGTTCGGGCGATCCGGATACATCAGCGGCGCGATGCTGGGCCTGGGCCGCGCCCTGGGCGAGACCGTCGCGCTGCTGATCATCTTGCGGGGCACCCAGGCCGCCTTCGGCTGGTCGTTATTCGACGGCGGCTCCACCTTCGCGACCAAGATCGCGGCCACCGCATCGGAATTCGATGACCGATACAAGGCCGGCGCCTACATCGCGGCGGGACTGGTCCTGTTCGTGCTCACCTTCCTGGTCGACGCCCTGGCTCGCGGGGCCGTCGCCCGAGCCTGGAGCAGAAGGGGCGGCCGATGACTTCGATGTTCGACCGTCCGCTCAAGCCGCGGACCTTCTCGGGCCTCGGCCGGCGTCGCCGAGTCGCGAACAACGTCGCGACCGTGTTGGTGACGATGTCGATGGTGATCGCGGTGACGCCGTTGCTGTTGGTGCTGGGCTCCGTAATCGTCAAGGGGTTCAAGGCAATTAGCTCGACCGTGTGGTGGACGCATTCGCAGGCGGGTATGACGGCATTCGTGGCGGGCGGCGGCGCCTATCACGCGATCGTCGGGACGTTGTTACAGGGACTGGTATGCGCCGTCATCTCAATCCCCATCGGCATCATGGTGGCGATCTATCTGGTCGAATACGGTGGCGGCACCCCGCTGGGCAGGCTGGCCACGTTCATGATCGACATCCTGTCCGGCGTGCCCTCGCTCGTGGCGGCGTTGTTCATCTACGCGCTGTGGGTGGCGACGCTGGGGCTTCCCCGGTCCCAGTTTGCGGTGTCGTTGGCGCTGGTCTTGTTGATGCTCCCGGTGATCGTTCGGGCGACCGAGGAGATGCTGCGAATTGTTCCGGTAGACCTCCGGGAGGCCAGTTACGCACTGGGGATCCCGAAGTGGAAAACCATTGCCAGGGTCGTCATTCCCACGGGGCTGTCCGGCATCATCACCGGGATCATGCTCGCGTTGGCCAGGGTGATGGGCGAGACAGCCCCACTGCTGATCCTGGTCGGTTATACGCAGTCGATGAACTTCGACATTTTCAGCGGATTCATGGGGTCGCTGCCCGGCATGATGTATGCCCAGACATCGGCCGGCGCAGGCATCCACCCGGTTCCCACGGATCGGTTGTGGGGGGCCGCGCTGACCCTCATTATGGTGATCGCGGTCATCAATATCGGGGCCAGGGTGGTCGCGAAGATCTTTGTACCCAAGAAGTCGTAGGCAGGAGCAGTAGTGGCCAAGCGGTTGGACCTCAAAGAACTCAACATCTACTACGGGTCGTTCAAGGCGGTCGCGGATGTGACGATGTCGATTCTGCCTCGCAGCGTGACAGCGTTCATCGGTTCGTCGGGCTGCGGCAAGACGACCGTGCTGCGCACGCTGAACCGGATGCATGAAGTGATCCCGGGCGCCCGAGTGGAGGGCAGCGTGCTGCTCGATGGTCAAGACATCTACGGCCCCGGTGTCGACCCGGTCGGTGTGCGCCGGGCAATCGGGATGGTGTTCCAGCGGCCGAACCCGTTTCCCGCCATGTCAATTCGTGACAACGTGGTCGCCGGTTTGAAGCTGCAGGGTGTGCGCAATCGCCAGCTGCTCAACGAGACGGCCGAACAGTCACTGCACGGCGCGAACCTGTGGGACGAGGTCAAGGACCGGTTGGACAAGCCCGGCGGCGGATTGTCCGGGGGGCAGCAGCAGCGGTTGTGCATCGCAAGGGCCATCGCCGTGCAGCCCGATGTGTTGCTGATGGACGAGCCGTGCTCGGCGCTGGACCCGATCTCGACGCTGGCCATCGAGGAACTGATCAGCGAGCTGAAGCAGGACTACACCATCGTCATCGTCACCCACAACATGCAGCAGGCCGCCCGGGTGAGCGATCAGACGGCGTTCTTCAACCTCGAAGCCACAGGAAAGCCCGGCCGGCTGATCGAGGTCGACGATACCGACAAGATTTTCTCCAACCCGAACGAGAAGTCGACCGAGGACTACATCTCCGGCCGCTTCGGCTAACCCTCGACGGGCGAGTCGGGCCGGCTCCGGCCTAGCGCGGGGTGTGCTTCGTGTCTTCGTCGGGAAGGCTGCCGGTCGCCTGGAAGATGACGCGCCTCGCCACTTCCACGGCATGGTCGGCGAAGCGCTCGTAAAAGCGGCCCAGCAACGTCACGTCGACGGCTGCCGCGACGCCGTGCTTCCACTCCCAGTCCATCAGCACCGAGAACAAGTGCCGGTGCAGGTCGTCCATGGCGTCGTCTTCTTCGCGGATCCGGGCGGCCTTCTCCGGGTCGTGGGACAACACCACCTCTTGCGCGCTATTGCCCAATTCGACTGCGACCCTCCCCATTTCGGCGAAATACCCATTGACCTCTTCGGGCAGGGCGTGCTGGGGATGCCGCCGGCGGGCGATCTTGGCCACGTGCAGGGCCAACGCACCCATCCGGTCGATGTCCGCCACCATTTGGATGGCGCTGACGATCGACCTGAGGTCCCCGGCGACCGGCGCCTGCAGCGCCAGCAGCACGAAGGCGCTTTCCTCGGCCTCGGCGCTCAGGGTCGCGATCTTTTCGTGGTCGGAGATCACCTGTTCGGCCAGCACCAGATCTGCCTGTAACAGGGCTTGGGTGGCCCGCTCCATGGCGATCCCCGCCAGCCCGCACATCGCGCCGAGCCGCTCGGATAACTCAGTGAGCTGCTCGTGGTAGGCCGTCCGCATGCTGCCAAGCGTACGTTCTCGGCGCTGAAAAGGCGCTGTGCATTGCCGCCAAAGATCTTTACTCGCAGGTGGTATCGGCCGCGTTGGTGACGGTCAGGTCGTCGGGCAGCTTGGTGGGCTGGTTGCCCGACCCGCGTTCTATCTGCATGCTGATCGATGAGCCGCTGGGCGCGGGAGTGCTGACCGAGTTGAAGTCCGGGCCCAGCACCACCTGGATGACCTGCCCGTAACCCGAAACCCGCTGGACCTTCGCGTTGGCGAACGAAGACGCCACCGTGGCGGCGGCCTGCTCGTTGCCGGGCGAGAACAACACCGTCGTCGTGTTCACCGAACTCGGGTAATCGTCCGGCGTCATCACGTTGAAGCCGTTCCGCTTGAGCTGGCTGGTCGCAGTGGCCGCCAGCCCGCTCTGCGTGGTCGCGTTGGAGACCCGCACCGTGACGTCCTGCGGCGAGGTCGTCGTCACCTGCTGGTGCTGCGCCTCGGGGGTCGCGGCGGGCGTCGGCGCCTTCTTGGTGGTGGGCGCCTTCGTCGGGCCTGAGGTCGGGCCCGAGCTAGGAGACGTCCCCAAACTCTTTGCGTTCTGGTCGTTTTCCTCGGGCAGCGGATCGTCGTTGATGATGGCATCGAAAAGCGCCCGCATGTCGGCCATCCGCGGCGGCTCGTCGCCGTTCTGGTCCGTGACGCCGGTCGGCACGGTGACGAACGTCATGTGCCCGGCGGCCATGCCCTGCAACGACTGACCGAGCTGGACCAGGTCTTTGGTCTTGACGTTGTCGACGTAAGTGTCGCTGATGAGCATGTTGACGACGTTGTTGAGCTTGTTCAGGTCGAACAACGTGTCCTCGGAGATCAGCGACCGCAGCAGCGACGACAAGAACAACTGTTGGCGCTTGATGCGGCCATAGTCACCGTTGGTCTCGGTGGTGACCTGGCGGGCCCGCACATAGTTCAACGCAGTTGGACCGTCGACGACTTGGCGCCCCGCGTGTTCCAGGACCGTGCCCAGTTCGTAGTCATGCAGCGCGGTGCTCGTGCACACCTCGACACCGCCGAGGGCGTCGACCATCCGCGCGAATCCGGCGAAGTCGACGGCGATGAACCGGTTGATGCTCAAACCGGACAGCTTCTGGATTTCTTTGACCAGACACTTTGGTCCGCCGAAGGCGAATGCCGAGTTCAGTTTGGTCTCGGTGTAGACCATCTTGGGACCCCAGGTGCCCTTCTTCTCGTCGTAGATGGGGCCGTACTTTCCGGTGTTGGGGTTCCAGGCCTCGCATTGCATCGGGGTGATCGCCAGGTCGCGGGGGAACGACACTGCGACCACGCGTTTGCGGTTGGCCGGGATGTTGACCAGCATCACGGTGTCCGACCGCGCGCCATCGGCGTCATCGGTGTCACCGGCCCCCATCTTGCCGTTCTCCCCGGAGCGCGAGTCCATACCGACGATCAGGAAGTCTTCGTCGCCGTACTGCCCATTGGGGTCGCGGATGTCGCTCGAGCCGGGGTCAAGCGCGCTGATGAAGTTGAGGCGGCTGTTCTTCGATGTGCTCCATTGCCATGCGCCACCAGTCAGGACCAGTGCCAGCACAGCGAAGAATGCCGCCAGCGAGCGCGCGGCCAACAGTATGGGCCGACTTCGGGATTTCCGCTCCGGCTCGCGGTCCCGGGGAGCCTTCTCGTGGGCCGGGGCGGCCGATTTTCTGTGGAACCACCCGGGCCGGCGCCGGGGTGGTTTGGTTGGCGCCTCGGTCCCGTCGGATTCGAACTCGTCGTCGTTCGGGTAATTGGCGGCCTCGAGGTCGGGAATCTCAGGGGCGGCGTCGAGCCAATAGGCCGGCGTGTCGATCACCTGCGTGTCCTGCAGGTCGACGGGTAGGTCCGGCGCTATCTCGGAAGGTTCGTCGTCTGCCGCGCGATGGTGGCTGGGCCGGTCAGGGGTCGGGGCCCCGACTTTGGCGATCAAATCGGCGACGGTGAGTCCGCCGTCGGTGTGACATCCGGCCTTGTCGGTCTCGCCTGCAGTGGGCTCGACGGGCTCGCCGGTCTCGACGGGCTCTACCAGGGTCGGCTCGGCCAGCCATCGGTGAACGGCGTGATCGGGCGTCGGTTGCGAGAACCGCTCCCACGGGGCGGCGCTCAGCGGTGGCGGCGGGGTGCGCCGATGGTCAAGAGTGGCGTCATTGCCGCCGTCACTCATGTCCTATCGGCCTCCGAAGCTCTTATGCGACGTCAGGGGTATAAGCGCCCCCAATATCAGCGCAGCGCCGGCGTTATCAGCGCTGAGACCCACCCCCCGTGGGTCGCACGGTGTTGCAAATGCAGCGGCTCACATCGTACTGAGTTATCGCCCCGGAAGCGATTTCGAGCTCGTTACGTTCAGCCGCCCGAGTGCATCACGTCCGCCCCGGCGGGAACCGTGCAGTCGTCCGGGTCGGTCAGCCAGCCCTCGGGAAGGGCCACGCGGGCCGGTGAACCCTGGCGGCCCCGAGGGCCGGTCGCCGCGTCCGGAAAGGGGACTGCGCCGTCCAGCCGGTCGAGCAGGGAGTCGAGTTCGTCGAGCGTCTTGACCATCGCCAGCGATTGGCGCAACTCGGATCCGGCGGGGAAGCCGTGCAGGTACCAGGCGATGTGCTTGCGGATGTCGCGCATGCCCTTGTCCTCGCCGAAATGCGCGGCCAGCAACCGGCCGTGCCGGCGCACGATGTCGGCGACCTCGCCCAGCGTGGGCGAGGTCGGGGCGGGGCCGCCGGTGAACGCGGCCGACAGCTCGGCGAACAGCCACGGCCGGCCCAGGCAGCCACGGCCGATGACAACGCCGTCGCATCCGGTGGTGGCCATCATCGTCAGCGCATCGCTGGCATCGTAGATGTCGCCGTTGCCGAGCACCGGGATCGTTCGCACCTGCTGCTTGAGCTGCGCGATCTGTTCCCAGTCGGCGACGCCGGAGTAGCGCTGCGCCGCCGTGCGGGCATGCAGGGCGACCGCGGCGGCGCCCTCGGCTTCGGCGATGCGGCCGGCGTCCAGGTGGGTGTGGTGCTCGCCGTCGATGCCGATGCGGAACTTGACGGTCACCGGAATGTCGGTGCCCGCGGTGGCCCGTACGGCCGCGGCCACGATCTGGCCAAACAACCGCCGCTTGAACGGCAGGGCCGCACCGCCGCCACGCTTGGTGACCTTGGGCACCGGGCAGCCGAAATTCATGTCGATGTGATCGGCCAGGCCTTCGTCCGCGATCACCCGGGCGGCCGTGTAGGTGGTGGCCGGGTCGACGGCGTAGAGCTGCAGCGAACGGGGCGACTCGTCCGGGGAGAACGTCGTCATGTGCATGGTGACCGGATGCCGCTCGACGAGCGCACGCGCCGTCACCATCTCGCAGACATAGAGCCCGCTGACCGTGCCAACCTTCAATTGCTCCAGTTCGCGACACAGCGTCCGGAACGCGACGTTCGTCACTCCGGCCATCGGCGCCAGCACAACCGGGCTGGCGAGCGTGATCGGACCGATGCGCAAGGCTGGGCTACCGCATGCTCATAACCAGCTTGCCGGCGGTTTTATGCAGCTCGTGGGCCGTGACCTTCTTGCCCGTACGGGCTTCCCGCTCGAGTTGGCGCCGCTTGGACACCTCGAACTTGTCGCAGGCCAGCTCGAGTTCCTCGACCAGCACGGCAAGATCGTCGCGCAACTCGGCTGCCTCACCGGTGAAGTCGTCGCGCTCGAAGATGCGCCATTTCTTCAGCACCGGCATGACGACCTCGTCGAGGTGGATCCGGATGTCGTACACGCCGCCGACGGCGATGAACACGGCCTTGCGGCGGAACTCGGGCACCTGGAAGCCGGGCATCTGAAAGTTGCGCAGGATCTTGTGCAGCGACTTCATCGCCTGATTGGGCGCAGCCTCAAACCCGGCCTCGCTGACATCACGATAAAAGATCATGTGCAGGTTCTCGTCGGCCGAGATCTTGGCCAGCAACTGGTCGGCGATGGTCTCGTTGCAGGCTTTACCGGTATTGCGGTGCGAAATCCGGGTCGCCAGCTCCTGGAACGTGACGTAGATGACCGAATCGAACAGGCTCTCGGCGAACAGGTCGTCGCGGACCTGGTGGTTCTGGCCCGGGCTAAAGCCCCGGTTCACCACCTCGATGCGTAGCTTCTCCAGCTCGACCGGGTCGACCGCGCGGGTCACTACCAGGTAGTCGCGCAGCGCGATCCCGTGCCGGTTCTCTTCGGCGGTCCACCGGTTGACCCACTGGCCCCAGGGGCCGTCCAAGCCGAAGTTCATTGCGATCTCGCGGTGATACGACGGCAGATTGTCTTCGGTCATCAGGTTCTGCACCATCGCCACCTGGGCGAGGTCGGACAGCTTGCTCTGCTCCGGGTCCCAATCCTGCCCGCCGAGCGCGTAGAAGTTCTTCCCGTCCGACCACGGGATGTAGTCGTGGGGGTTCCAGGGCTTATGCATGCTCAGGTGCCGGTTGAGGTTCTTCTCGACCACCGGTTCAAGTTCGTGCAACAGCTGCAGGTCGGTCAGCTGGGCTGACATGGGGCCTCCAGTTATCTGTGTCTGCGGGTAGCACTCAGAGTATCTGTGTCCCCCGGTAGCATCAAGTTTGCATCCCGCGTGGCACGTCACGGTCTTAGATGTAGAACGGGCGGTGCGGCGCACACGAAAACCGCTACCCGGATTTCCCTTGCTCTGGCGGCGGCACATACGGCGCTACCGTCGTGAAGAGCATGTTCACGCAGTAGTCGATGAATTGCTTGCGGGTGGCCGCGAGCCGGCCGTTGAGGTAGGCGGTGAACAGGCTCGTCAGGCCGCCGACCAGGCTGGTGGCGATCATTTTCTGCAGCGCCGGATCGCCGATGCGGGATAGTTTGCGCTGCAGCAAGTCGATGAAGTTGGGCATCCACTCCGCGCCCGATTGGGTCAGTATCGGTTCCACCGCGGGCGCCAGAAGCAGCACCCGCCCTCGCACGGGGTCGTCGACCATCAGCTCGACGAATTGTTCGACGGCTTCGCGGGGGGTCTTCGCCGAAGTGAGGGTGTTCATCGCCCGCGTGCAGACATCGTCGTAGACGGCGCGCACGAATTCGTCACGGTCGGTAAAGCTCTCGTAGAAGTAGCGCTCCGTGAGCGCGGCCTTGCGGCACACCGCCCGGACGGTCAGCGCGGGTCCGCGGTCACTGCCGAGCAACTGCACGCCGGCGGTGATGAGGTTGTCGCGGCGGAGGGCGAGGCGGCTCTCTAAGGGGACGCCGGTCCAGCGTCCCCGCCGTTGACCGGTCTGCACATCGCTCCTAAGCTCTAAAATGACAACGCACGTAGTCAGAATTGCCGATTGCTTACAGGAATCTAATAGTGACCCAACATACGTCCGCAGCCTGCCCGCTGACCAGCGGCGAAGCCCGTAGGGGATCCGGCGATGTGGCCGGCGGCTGCCCGGTGTCGCCGCTGGGCTACCAAGCGCCGCCGCTGCCGCTCGGCCCGCAGTCGCTGACATGGCGGTTCTTCGGGGACTGGCGGGGCATGCTGCAGGGTCCGTGGGCGGGATCCATGCAGAACATGCACCCGCAACTGGGCGCGGCGGTCATCGACCACTCGACGTTCTTCCGGGAGCGCTGGCCGCGTCTGCTGCGCTCGTTGTACCCGATTGGCGGGGTCGTTTTCGACGGCGACCGCGCCCCGGTCACCGGTGCGGAGGTGCGGGACTACCACACCGACATCAAGGGCGTTGACGAACAGGGCCGGCGCTACCACGCGTTGAATCCCGACGTCTTCTACTGGGCGCACGCCACCTTTTTTGTCGGCACTATTCATGTGGCGGAGCGGTTTTGCGGCGGGTTGACCGAGGCGCAGCGGCGCCAGCTCTTCGACGAGCACGTCGAGTGGTATCGCATGTACGGCATGAGCCTGCGACCCGTCCCGACGTCCTGGGAAGACTTTCAGGCTTACTGGGATCACATGTGCCGCGACGTGTTAGAGAACAACTATGCCGCACGCGCCGTCCTCGACCTGACCGGGCTGCCCAAACCCCCGTTCGCCCAATGGCTCCCAAACTGGCTGTGGGCCACGCAGCGCAAACTGCTGGCGCCGTTCTTCGTATGGCTCACCGTCGGTCTCTACGATCCGCCGGTGCGCGAGTTGATGGGCTACGGGTGGTCGCGCCGCGACGAATGGCTGCACCGGCGTTTCGGCGACTTCGTCCGTCTCGTCTTCGCCTTCGTGCCAAGGCGATACCGCAAACATCCGCGGGCGCGCGCCGGCTTCGATCGTGCCACTGGGCGGATCCCGGCCGACGCACCGCTGGTGCAGACGCCGGCGCGCAACCTGCCGCCGCTAGATGAACGCGACAATCCAAAGCATTACTGCCCCAAGGTTTCCTAGCTCACGACCCTAAGGGCATGACGCGCGGCGGTGTTACTCGTGCGAGTGGTTGTGCACCGCTTCGAGATCGGACTGGTGCACGTGCTGATGGGTGTGCTCGGTTCCGTCGTCGTGGGTGTGCGGGTGCTCGTGCGTGACATGGTCGTGCTCGTGCGTGGTGTGCGCGTGTGAGTGGGCCACGTCGGCATGGCGGTGTTCATGCGCGTGCGGCGCGTCATGGGTGTGCTGTTCGGTCATGATGTCACCTTTCAATGTGAAATGTGTTGTGGTCCTTGGTAGTTAGCCGGGACCTCGACGTGGTCGCGCGCTCGCCGATGACGACGATGAGGCGACTGGCTTCAGTCCACTCTCGCCGCGGTGATGACGGGGTACCCCGGGACCGGCGTGCTCGGCGTTGCAGACCGCATCGATGACGAGTTGGCGGACGTGGTCGTTCTCCAGGCTGTAAAAGATGGTGGTTCCGTCCCGGCGAGTGCGCACCAGGCGCGCCATCCGCAGCTTCGCGAGGTGCTGGGAAACCGATGGCGCGGGCTTGCCGACGTGTTCGGCGAGCTCGTTGACCGACATCTCGCGATGCGTCAGCGACCAGAGCACTTGCACGCGGGTGGCGTCGGCCAGCATTCGGAAGACCTCGACGACGAGGCTGGCCTGGTCGTCGGGCAGGCGGCCTTCGCTGTTATCTGCATGCATACGCAGATAATACCGAGCGGCGATCGGCGCAGCCGCAGGTCGGTTCAGCCCGGCGGGACGACCGTCGATTTGCGCTCGCCGCCGTTGCGTTCATTCCACAACCGGTAGACGTCGACCGCGGCTTCGTGGGGTTGGTAGCGCATCGGCCAGCCGACGCCGGTCCCAGGTCTTGGCGAATTCGTCGTAGAACGTGGAAACCTCGAAGTATTTCCGGTCATCCAGGTAGTACAGCTCGTAATACTCGCGGGTGATCAGGAAGACGACTTCTTTGGGCGAGCAGTAGTACAGCGAGCCCAGGCACATCGGGCAGGGGTGGGCCAGCACGTAGATGGTGCAGTCGACCAGGTGCTCGGTGCCCAGCTTCGTGCACGCCTCTCGGATGGCCAGTATCTCCGCGTGGGCGGTCGGATCGTTCGTTTGTGCGACCTTGTTGGCACTCTCGGCACGGACCTCGCCGTCCTTGACGATCACCGTCGCGAACGGGCGACCGCCTTCTGCGACGTTCTGGCGGGCCAGGTCGATCGTCCGCTGGGCGAAGTCCGTCACACGTCGAAGGGTAGTACCGCAGGGTCGGCAATCAGCACTGTGGTAGTAACTAGACTGTCTATATTTTCGGCTTGGGACGAGGGAACACATGGTGCGCACCGATCGTGATCGTTGGGACCTGGCGACGAGCGTCGGGGCGACGGCGACCATGGTGGCCGCCCAGCGGGCGCTGTCAACCGATGACAAGTTCATCGACGACCCCTACGCGGCGCCGTTGGTGCGCGCGGTCGGGATCGACGTCTACGTCCGGTTGGTGAACGGCCAGATTCCGGTTGGCGGGGAATCCGAGTTCGATCCGCACCGGATGGCCCGGGGGATGGCCTGCCGCACGAGGTTCTACGACCGGTTCTTCCTCGATGCGACGCAGGGGGGCAGCAGCCAGGTGGTCATCCTCGCGTCGGGACTCGACGCACGCGCGTACCGCCTGCCGTGGCCGGCGGGCACCATCGTCTACGAGGTCGACATGCCCGAGGTGATCGAGTTCAAGACCCTGACCCTGAGCGACCTCGGTGCCGAACCGACCGCCGAGCGGCGCACCGTCGCCGTCGACCTGCGCGATGACTGGGCCGCGGCGCTGCAAGCCGCGGGGTTCGATCCGCAGGCCCCCGCGGCGTGGAGCGCCGAAGGCTTATTGCTGTACCTGCCCGACGAAGCCCAGGACGCGATGTTCGACAACATCACCGCGTTGAGCGCCCCCGGCAGCCGCCTGGCGTTCGAATTCGTGCCCGACACAGCCGTTTTCGCCGACCAGCGGTGGCGTGCACACCATGACCGCATGAGCGAACTCGGGTTCGAGATCGACTTCAACGATCTCGTCTATCACGGACAGCGCAGCCACATCCTCGACTATCTCAACCAGCGCGGCTGGCGGACGTCGTCGCAGGCGGTCAAGGAGCTACACGCGGCTAACGGCTTCGTCTATCCCGACGACGACGTCGCCCAAGCCTTCGCCAACGTGACCTACAGCAGCGCGGTGCTTACCGGCTGAGCAGGTCATCCTTGAGGCGGCTGGTGAGCATCTCCTGAAACACGGTACGAGCAGGCTCGTACAGGTCCTGGAAAGTCGTCAGCACCGCATTCCGGTCGTATTCGGGGATCGACCCGGTCGGAGTCCAGAAGCTGTCGATATCCATCAGGAAGAACGGTCCCTGTTGGGCCGGCATGGTCCGGCGCAGGTGGTAGCTCGCGTCCAGCGCCTGACCCACGCCGGGGCCGTAGCGCACGATCATCGACTTGCCGGGCTGCGCTTCGCGGTAGACCGCGGCACCCTGCCATTCGGTCAGGGTCAGGCCGCCGGGCGCGATGCGCTGGGGTCCGAGCAGCGGCTCGGCGATCCAGTTGCTCCACTCGATGCGGCCATCCACGCCCTGGGGGACTCGGATCTCGAGGACGTAGCGCAGGCCGAGGCGTTCCACCCCGACGATCGGCGAGAACTGCGAGCGAGCCTCTATGACCCTCATCGCCACGTCGACCAATGCCTCGAAGTTGCTGTATGCGGTCGTCTCGATGACGACCGCCTGGGTCTTCATCGACGCGGCAAGTGTGTTATCGCGGTTGACGTAACGGACGAAGCGCTCGGCGGCCGGTTGCGGACTTCCGCCGGCGCCCATCGCCCAGGCCACGTCCTGCGCTTGCCGCTCGATGGGCAGGAGGTCTGTGAGGAGGCGTCTGAGCTCTCCGCTCGATGATTCGGTGAGGGAATCTGTTGCTGGGTGACGGATTTCCATGGTCACCAGGGCTACTGGCGCGTTTGGGTAGGCCGCATCGACACTCATCTTGCGAAGCATAGCCAAGCCGTTTGGCGGCTAAACCAGGGCCATACTGTGTGCCGGCCGAAGCGGCGAGCGTCGTGGATCAGCCGAGGTCATGTCGGGCGGCGCCCCGGGACGCAAAGCCGGCATCGCCCGAGGAAATAACCGCTCTTGGTGCCCCCACTAGGACTCGAACCTAGGACCTGCGGATTTATGGTCCATGGGTTCTGGTGAATCTCAACGGTTATCGAAAAGTTGTGCTGTGCAGGCAGTTCGGCGGCCGCAACATCTCAGTGCTTGCCGCTACATATGGTCCGTTTTCAGTCATAAACGCTGGATAAACGGTGGTTCCCACGAAGGCTTCCCGCAAAGTGCGGAAGGCCCGGCGACGGCAGGCACCGGCCCCGGGGTGTGGCCTGCCGGTGACGCCGGAATACTCACTTATTAGTCCCGCGGCGTGTCGGGGTCGATGCGCCAGATCCAGTTGCCGAAGAGGGGCCTGTCAAAGGCAAGAGCACCGAGGGGAGCGATGAGGAAGATAAAGAGCAACGTCCATATCATTTCAGCCATGCTTTTGATGGTTCGTCGCCCAACCGGCACTCAGTAGAGGTCTTGATGTTGTGGGGCCACAAAGCTCCGTTGTGAAACGGCGCGAACGCGCGTCTGACATCGATCGGTGCTGCCACCGAGTCGCTGCGCTTCGCGAGGAAGCGGAACGCGGTGCGCGCAGCATTCAGGTCTGGCGGCCTGCTGGCCGTTAGGAATCCTCGCGGCCCTGGCCATTTCGCGTTTGGGACAAGGCCAGCCGTGCAACGCTTCCTTCGTGGATGAACGCAATGCCGCCCAGGCCGCCGAGCTTGTCCGCGCGTTGCGCGATCAACTGCACAAAATGACCCGCCAGCTGGCGCGGCCCGAACGTCAGGATGTCACCGGCATGAACGGCCGGGCATCGGCCACCCGGTACGAAGCAGCTTCCCTGCGGCTAGACATTCACGAAGCACAGATTCTCATTGACCGGCTACAGCGCCGTTACCTCAACGGCAACGGGCACGCCCAGCCGCGCCGCCCAGAGCAACCGCGGCGTTTGGTAGCGCGGTTGCAACAGGGAACCAAGATCGCCGTAGTCCGCGTCTGAATAGTTGATCGCCCCGGCTCTCCTCAGGGGCACTGGCCGGTCATCAACACCGAATCGGTAATCGCCGCCACCCGGTCGGCGCCGGGGGCTACGTCATCCCGTTCATCCTGTTCAGGCCGAGCAGCAGCCCGCCGGTGCCGCCGTTGCTTAAGTCTCCGGTGCCGTGGATGCGCGCCTAACCTGATCAGTTACGACAGTTACTTGAACAGGTTGGCCAGGCTAAACAAGCCCGATATAACGCTGCCGGTGTTCAACAAGCCCGAGACCTCGCCGGATAACCCGGGTGCTAAGCCGCTCGGGGCGCCGGTGTTGAAGAAGCCTGAGATCTCGCCATTTACAGGACTGCCGTGGGCCGTGTTTCCAAAGCCCGACATCTCGCCGTTTAGTGTGGCGCCGCCGCTAGCCGTGTTGAAGAAGCCCGAGACGTCGGTGCCGGTGTTGCCGAAACCCGAGATCGTGGCACCCGTGTCGCCGGTGGCCCCGAAGCCGGTGTTCGCGGTGCCAGAATTCCAGAAGCCCGTATTGATGCTGCCCGAATTCCCGTTGCCCGTATTAAAAACACCCGAGCTCCAGAAGCCCGTGTCGAAGGAGCCCGCGTTTCCCAAGCCGGTGTCTAGCTGCCCCGAATTAAAGAAACCGGTGTCCAGCACGCCCGAATTGCCGAAGCCGAAGTTGCCCGTGCCCGAGTTTCCGAACCCGATGTTCCCCAGACCTGAATTCCCGATGCCGAAATTGCCGTGGCTGCCCGGCGCGTTGATGGCCGCGTTGAAGATGCCGAAGTTGCCGTTACCGGAGTTAAAGAAACCAATGTTGCCGGTACCCGAGTTCCCGAAGCCGATGTTGCCGCTGCCCGAGTTCAGCCCTCCGAAGTGGAACTGGCCAGTTACCGTGTTGTAATAGAGATTACCGATGCCAATCTCATTGTCGCCGGTAAGCCCAAAGCCAATGTTGGCGTTGCCGGTGTTCCCGCCGCCAGTGTTCCCAAATCCGATGTTACCGCCGCCGATGTTCGAGTCGCCATTGTTTCCGATGCCCCAACTGGCGTTGCCGGTGTTCCCAAAGCCTATGTTGCTCAAGGGGCTGCCCGGCGGGGTGGTAAAGCTCGAGTTGGTGTTCCCGAAGCCGACGTTGAGGCTGCCAGTGTTTCCGCTGCCGAAGTTGAGGCTGCCAGTGTTTCCGCTGCCGATATTTCCGATGCTCGGGTGGGCGGCGGTGCCGTTTCCGCCGCCAATGTTCCTATCACCGGTGTTTCCGCTGCCGAAGTTGGCGTTGCCGATGTTTCCGTTGCCCAGGTTGTTGTTGCCCTGGTTACCGAAACCCAAGTCGAAGGTGGGCTGTGCTGCCACCAGGTCCTGCTTGACGGTCTGCAACGGCGAGACGTTTGCCGCCTCGGCCAGGGCATAGGTGATCCCCGCCCCGCTCAACGCCCGCACGAACTGGTCATGAAACGCCGCCAGCTGTGCGCCGAGTGCCTGAAAGCCCTGACCGTGGGCGGAGAACACCACCGCAATGGCCGCCGAAACCTCATCTTCCGCCGCGGCCAGAACCCCGGTGGTCGGGAGCGCCGCGGCTGAGTTGGCCGCGCTAAGCGTCGAGCCGATGTTGGACAGATCCGTTGCCGCCGTAGTGATCAGCTCCGGTACGGCGATCACACTCGACATTTCTGTCCTCCTACCGCGTCGTGGTCGACCCATCGGAATGGCAGCGATTATCGCGCGAACCTGTAACGCCCACAAGGCGCCTTCTATGAAAGGTAAACAAACGCCGGGCCGCCCGGACGAGCGTGCGTGACATCGAGGAACATCGATGCTGCTCGGATCCAGATCGCCTAGTCCGCGTCTGACTAGACGGTATGGAGGCTGACTCGGGGCCGAAGGCCTCGGGCTTTAAAGGGACGTGGGTTGCTGCTAGCGGGTGAACACTCGCTGCGGTAGAGCCACATTTGCAATTCAGGAGGCCTCCGGTGAGTTTCAACGGTACGAGTGTCGGGTTGGATGTGCATGCGCTTTCGGTAGTTGCGCATGCCGTCGATGAGGAAAGCGGTCTCGTTGAGCGGGCACGGTTGTGCCCGGACCACGGCGAGGTCCTCAGGTGGTTGGGCCAGCTGCGGGGTCGGCTACGAGTGGCCTGCGAGGCTGGGCCGACGGGGTTCGGTTTAGCTCGGGCCTTGGCCGAGGCCCGCATCGAGTGTGTGGTGGCGGCGCCGTCGAAGTTGATCCGCCCAGCTGGGGATCGGGTCAAGACCGACGTCAGTGACGCTGCGCATCTGACTCGGCTGCTGCGCCTGGGAGAGATTACGCCGGTCACCGTGCCCGAAGCCGACGTCGAGGCGGTACGAGATTTGGTGCGCGCCCGTGAGGATGCTCGCGCCGACCTGATGCGGGTGCGGCACAGGTTATCCAAACTGCTGCTGCGCCAAGGCCGGGTGTATTCCGGTGGGCAGGCCTGGACCGGGTTGCACGAGACGTGGCTGCGTCAGCAGCGGTTTACCGACGCCCATACCGCAGCAGCATTCGACCATCACTTCGACGCGGTCTTATCGGCGACGGCGGCGCGTGATCATCTCGATGAGCAGATTGTGGGGGTGGCAGCATCGCCGCGGTGGGCCGACACAGTGGACCGCCTGGGATGCCTGCGCGGCATTTCGGCATTGACCGGGCTGGCGCTGGCGGTGGAGATCGGTGACTGGAGCAGATTCACCGGCGCCTCGATTGGGGCCTACGTCGGTCTAGTCCCAACCGAGTACTCCTCGGGCGCCTCGCGGGTGCTGGGCTCGATCACCAAAGCCGGCAACGCCCACGTGCGACGCTTGTTGATCGAAGCGGCCTGGCATCATCGGGCCTCCTACCGCCATCCGGGACCAACGATGCGGGCCCGCTGGGCCAAGGTCGACCCAGCCCTAAAAGCACGCGGGCATGCCGGCAACCGGCGACTGCATCAGCAGTGGTGCCGGTTCCTAGAACGCAAGAAGCACCCCGCAGTCGCCAACGTCGCGATTGCTCGACAACTGGCCGGGTGGTGCTGGTCACCGGCCACCCTGAACTAACCCCGGGCCAGATGACTTGATCGGCAGCACCAGCCGGCCGACGGCGAAGTAGGCGAACTGGATCTGCGTATCAACTATGAGCCACAACAAGATTCACACTCTGCCACGTGACGCTCGTGACTAGAAAGCAGCCACCGTTTCGCGCCGAACCATCGTCTTGCGGTACCCAACCCGCGCATATCAGTCTGACACCACCGTCGTTGACCAACGACCGCCACCACACCGACTGGCACCGATCAAACGAAGGCCGCCCCGGCACAAAACCGGGGCGGCCTTCACCTGCCTATTGACAAACCACGCCTACATATCAGTTGATCGGGGCCGCCCCTGCTCTCCACGGGAGCGGCCCGATTCATCGTCAAGACAGTTGGTCAGGCGCCTTGGGCTCACGAGGTGCCTGGATAATTACTAGAGGGAATCACCCCATTGGGGGCGAGATCGACGGCTTGTGTTTGAGTTCGCGACGGGCGCGTTTCTCCACCAACAGCGGTACGAAATCGCGGATCTGGCTGGTCTCGAACCGGGCGTGCTCTTGGCGGATGAGGGTGTTGACAGCCGCGGGCGCAACGGAAGGAAACTCGTCAACCAATCGTTGCTGGATGTCCGCAAGCAGCGTCTGCTCACTGACCTGGATGGTGTGGCCCATAAACCGAGGATTCCTTGCTATGTGCGCGCTCGTCAAACGGATCCTGTAGTTCCGACGCGGCTAACGGGCTGCGAATGTGACGATTGCCCCATGGCGGATGATCAGGCTGCCGCCCAGGCCGTGGAGCTGGTCCGCGCGTTGTGCGATCAACTGCACGCAATGACCCGCCGGCTGGCGCGGCTCGAACGGCAGGGTGTTACCGGTACGAACGGCCGGGCATCCGCCGCCGTCCGCTACGAAGCGGCTGCCCTGCGGCGAGACATTCACCAGGCACAGTTTCTCATTGACCGGCTAGAGCGCCGTTACCTCAACGGCAACGGGCACGTCCAGCCGGCGCCTACCAGAGCAACCGCGGCGTTCAGTAGCACGCAATCGGGCCCGCCCTAATCCGCGTCTGAACAGTTGATCGGCCCGGCCCTGCCCTCCTCGGGGGCGGCCCGATTCATTCGTCGTAGCCGCGTTTTTGTCGCCGTATGGAAAAAGTTCCGCCAGTCTGCCGCCTGGCTCCATAAAAGCAGCCGCCGAGAGTATGCGGGCGCTAGCCAAACGTGCGTTACGGAGACCGGGACAGGTGGTGGCTCAGGCGGCAATGCGTCCCCGAACATGAGTCCCGAGGAGATGCTGAACGGCAGTGCGCTTTCGTGACGCGGCCGGCCGTTCTGGGGCGAGCATCGGCTGCTCTTCCCGTCGTCGGCTGGGACGTGTCGTGACCCGGACAACTTCGATAAGCAGTGGCGCAAGGTTCGTGATGGCCTTGGAGTTCCTGATGTGACTTCGCACTCATTCCGCATATCGGTGGCCACCATGATCGACGACGCGGGGCTGTCCGCGAGGGTCGGCGCGATCAGCTCGGGCACGCCAAAGTGTCGATGACCCAGGACCGAAACATGCGGCGGGCGAAAGTTCACGCCCAGGTTGCGGCCCTGTTAGACCGATCCATAACCGGTGAATAAACGATGGCCGTCGTCCCGTTTCGGTGCCCGTTTCGGTGCCCCCACTAGGACTCGAACCTAGGACCTGCGGATTAAAAGTCCGTAGCTCTACCAACTGAGCTATAGGGGCTGAAGCTAACTAGCTGCAGAAATAGTCTCCGGCTTCTCCGGATCTGATTCTGAATACCGCAATGGTACCGCAGTGCTGGCGATGGCCTTGCTCAACGCTTTAGCGACCGCAGACAGGTCATCGTCAAGAAGATGCCCGTATAGGTCCAGGGTCATGGCTGCTGTCGCGTGCCCGAGCATGCGTTGCACGACCTTGACATTAGCGCCTGCGCTTATCGCGAGTGAGGCCGTGGTGTGTCGTAGGCCATGTGGAACCAATCCCTCAATCCCGACCTCGACACATGCCTTGTCGAATGCACGCCGGTATTCCTCTATGGGGAGCAACCCGCCGCGCCTACGAGGGAACACCAACGCATTCGGGTCGTCGGGTAACTCATTCTTCAGTCGATCCCACACAGGACCCGGCACGGGAACTTGCCGGGCACGTCGCGTCTTGGTCGACGACTCCACGATGCCCTGGCCGGTGACATGGGTAGCCGACGCCCTGATAGTCAACTCCCTGTCGCCCACGTGCTTGCGTCGCAGTGCGGCAGCCTCGCCGAATCGCAATCCGCAGTAGCCGAGGACCAGGGTCAGGGTCTCGAACCGGTCAGTCGCCCTGGCGAGCCCCAAGAGTTCAGCGTGAGATAAGTAGCGCCGTTCACGCTCGGTCTGCTGTGGTAGGTCTTCAGATCTCTTAATTTCCAGCGCGACGTTCTTGGCGATCTTTCCGGTTCGTTGCGCGTATTTGAGCACTGCGCCGACGAGCTGGTGCGCCTGCGTGATACGACTCGCCGAGAGCGCGGTGCCGCGCTGTGATCCGTCCACGGCCAAACCGCCTAGCCATGTTGAGTAGGCCTGGTAGTCAATCTGTTTCAGTGGTACCTCACCCCACTTCGGCAGTACGAGGGTGTCCAGGATGGACCGGTAACCCGCGACAGTCTTGGGTTTTCGATGACCCTTAGTAGCGAACCACTGCTCAGCCACCGATCCAAACGTCTCAGCGCTCTTGCGAGGGTCGACGTACGTACCCTGTTGAATGTCAGCCGTCAGGCCGTCCAGATAAGCCTGCGCGTCCGGTCGGCGCTCAAAGACTCTTGTGTGCTCCCTGCCACTGTCATCAACCCAGCGCACGCGCCACCGCGTGACCTCACCGTAGACAGCGGAGCGTTCCTTGCGGACCTTTCCATCGGAACCCTTGACCTTCTTGTGCCATCGGTCGTCAATGCCGGCTCGCTGGTGTCGGGTAATCATGACATTAATGGTACCGCACAGATCCGTGGTACAAATCCGTTATTTGACCAAGCCGCCGCGCTCGGTCTTGGCAGCCTCTGCGTCTATCCACGCATCCAGATCGGCGATGTCGTAAAACGTATGTCGGCCAAGGCGATAACTGCGCGGGCCTGTGCCCATGTAACGCCAGTACCGCAGCGTCGACTCGGGTAACCCGCCCAGGTAATCGGCTGCGGCCTTGGTGCCAAGTCGAATTGCTGATGTTGCCGTCATCGCCTTCTCCTGTTCTCGTTCGATGCGCGCTTAGCCCGATCGCGCTCCGCAGTAGGTGCGCAAGGTTGCGAATCCGCTGAGTTGATGGGACGCGCATCGTTGTGCTGTCGCGCGTCCAAGCGGGCCAAGTATCGGTATTCCCGGGCCCGTAAAGCAGCAGTGAGAACTAGCATCCGTTCGCCGTCGTCGCGATGCCCGGCACCGTCAATACGCCAGTCGTTCAATTCGTCTGCAGTCCTTGAGAAGTCTTGCTCAGTGTGCGAGTCGCTCTGGCAGCCAACGGCTTCGGGTGTTTCAGCGCGACGAGTTCGCCAGTGGTGGCGTGCGGCGCGCAGCGCGGTCATCGTGACCGAATACCGGCGGGATTTGGTGGTGATGTGCCCGCGATATCCCAAGGTGTGCAGCCAGCCGGCCATCGCGGCGTTACCCGGTAATGCCGCCAGCTTGGCCAACGTGGACAGGATGCGGCGGGTATGGGCCGGGATGTCCAGCTCGCCGATGGCGGCTGGGCTGATGCGGCGGGCGGCGATGCCGAACTCTGCGACCGACTTGGTGGTGTATTTGGCCAGATACGCCGTTACCCGCCGGGCCAATGCGGGCTTGGTGGTGTCGCCGGCGGCAGTGAGGGGCTGGGTGTCGATTTGGGCGCCGAACCGCAGCACTCGCGCTTGGTCCTGCGATGCTGCCGTAACCGCGGTGTCGGCCGCGTTATCAGTTGTCACTGGGAGCCGAACCTGATCGGCGGCATGGCGCACCAATGCGGCCAGGTCAATGGCCGACACCGGCGGTTCGGACTCCTCGCCTGTGGGGTCGAGCCGGATCACGGTGTGGTAGTGCACGACGGCCCGGCGCTGATATTCGGCGACTTTGACAAACGACACCCGCACCGAATCAGGGGCGACTCTGATACGCCGAAGGTGGGCTGTCACGGCGCGGCGCAGCGTGATGGTGAAGCGTCGCCACAGTTCCGGAGCGTGCCAGTTGAACAGCACATGGCTGGTGTAGTCATAGCAGTGCGCGCACAGCGGCTGCCCAACCTCTGCGTCATCGGACCGGTGAGTCGCGTTGCACCACAACGGGTTCCCGTGCGGACAACACGTCTTGTTGCTGCCGGCCGGGTGGCACACCGTGTCAGCCAGGCCGGGCCGATGACTGCTGGTGTGCACAGGACCGAAGCTCGGGGCGGTCAGGGTGGCGAAGACCTGCGGGCGGTCAGCGGTGGTTTCGGGCATCCCGTGATGCCCACCCTGGGCGCCGGCGTGCACGAGCTGCCAGGTGTCGGCGGCATACAAATCTGAGCAGGACGGGCAGGCGGCGGCGCGGCGGTTGCCACAGCGGATCAGCACCGGCACCCGCCGGCCGACGTCAGGATCATAAGCGCTGGCCTGAATCGGGTTGGCGCAGAATCCCACCGAGGCGCACCGCTGCCACCACGACTCGTAGCCGGGTGAGGCGGCGCGGCGGATCGCCTGCTCGATGGCCGGGGAGCCGGGCGCGAGCCAGTCGGGCAGTGTGGTCGCGGCGGGTGTGAACATGTCTACCGGCTCCTCGCGCTACGACGGGCCGGCGGGGTGAAGTGGGCGGCTAGCCAGGCGATGTCGGTGTCGGTGACATGGAAAGCCCGTACCCGTTGGATGGCGCTGTTGCCTTCGATGAGTACATAACCCACGCCGGGTGTGCTGTCGGGAATCTCTTCGCACCGCGCGCCCAGTTGATGGGCCGCCGTGGAGAGGATCATCGCGGTTTGGGTGGCCTCGGTCATGCGCAACCCGACCCGGACCGGGAACAGTTGGCGTAGCGCGACCACGTCTTTGGAGGGGTCTTGCACGGCGGCGATCACGCTTACTCCGACCGCTCGACCTTGGGCCAGCCACAGCCCGAGTAGTTGCTCGACTTCGGCGCGTTGTTTGCGATCGGCGTAGGCGGTCAAGGTGGCCAACTCGTCGACCAGCAACACGATATGGGGTTCGGCGCGGGTCGGCCGATGACAGCGGGTGGCTCCGCGCAGGCGTTGGGCGCGGGCCAACATGGTCGCGGTGGTGTCGCGCAGCACCGCCAGAATCGCTTCAGGGTCATAAGCGAACCGGTCAAACAGCGGCGCACCGGCGGCGAATTCCATGCCGCCCTTGGGATCCAGGCAGCGCACCGCGATCAGCCCGGCCTTGATACCCGGCGCCAATCCGGCCACCAGTGACCACAGCAGCGAGCCCTTGCCCGCGCCAGTGGCCCCACCGACCAGAATGTGATTGCCGGCCACCGGTAACGCCCACGGGCTGCTGTGCTCGGTGACTCCGACAGGCACCTGCGCCAGCCGCAGCACCGGAAGGTCGGGATGCGGACGCGCCAGCGGGATCGGGGCGGCCAGGGCGTCGTGGTGGCGCACCCGCAAAACGATGTCGCGGCCCCGCCCGGCCTCAACCCGGCCGGGTTGGATCGTGACAGCTGGTGGGCGCCGAACGCCGCCGCCAGCCCGTCAACCTGAGCCTGCCAGGTTTTCACCGACTGGCCGACCAAAAGCCGCACCACCAAGGTGTCGACCGCCGCGCCGATGCGTACCGCGGACAACTCGGGCACCAGCGGCTCGGTGTCGGGCTTGCCGGGCTGGGAGATGGTCAGGCCGTGGTGTTCGCAGATGGTGCGCCAGCGGCGCCGATACACCAGGTAGGCCCGCCGGTAATCGGCGACCGGCTTGCCGATCAACCGCTGGTAAGGCTCGGGCCAGCCCAGCCGCCAGCCCCACACGCCGACCGCGCAGACCACGATCAGCACGCACGCCCAGCGCAGGCCGGCCAGCATGGCGCTGACCGCAAAAACGGCCAACAGGGTGGCGGTGTCGGGACAGCGCAGCGCGAACCGGAACAGGCCCTTGCCGGTCAGCGTGACGGCCGCGACCAGCAGCTCGCCGAACCAATCCTCGTCCGCCTTAGTCTTGGCCTTATTGTTTGCGGTCATCGCCGTGATGTCCTTTCCGCGGCCGATCCCGCCTTCGGGACCAACCGATTGACGAATAGCGTTGAGGTGCGGGAGGTTTGACGACTTGGGCACCGGAACCGGTGGTCGATGTCCGATTCCGGTGCCTCATCGGGGCTAACTGGCGTTGCCGGCTTGCTTTGCCGGGCCAGCGGGGCGGATCGCGTCAGCCCGGTAGGCGATGCCGGCGCGGTCACCTTGTGCCCACGGCAGCGCGACCAGGCCCTCGACAATCACGGGCTGGCCCACGCTCACGGCCGGTTCACCCGCTACGGTGATCGCCAAGATTTCCGCGCCCTCGGCGGTCAGGGCCATCACCTGTGTTTGGAACAGTTCCCGGCGGGTCTCGCGGTCGAGTCGGGGCTGACCGGTTTCCCGAACAGTGCGCAGCTCCGGCTTGTGCGTGCAGGTGAACTGCATGCCCCTCGTATCGATCGGCAATTTCATCATCAGGATTCTCGCTTTCTGGTCAGATTTCCTGTGATGCAGCCGGTTTCGGCTACACCCTCAGGACACACCAGGCGGCAATCACCGCGTAAGTGAGCAGCAGGGACGCCCGGGGACTCCCGACACGGACAGAAAACAGCCACACCGTGTCCTGCGTATCGGCGAAGATGGTCAGGGTGAGCCAAACGCAGCGCGCGCTTACCGACCTCGGCGAACGCCTGCGTGCTGCGCGCAAAGAATGGCGATGGAGCCTGTGGGACCTCGCGCGTGAGGTCGCCAAGGTCCGAGCGATGCGCGGTCTCGACCCACACCCGGTCGATTCGTTGCGCCGCCAGATCCTCGACTTTGAACACGGTCGGCGCCTTCCGCAGCATCAGTGGCGCACCCTGCTCGCCGATGCCCTCCAACAGGACTACGACGCCTTATTCGGCGCGATCGTCGACACACCGCTACCGCGGCCACTGCTGCTCGCCACCACAGCGTCCACCGATGTCATCGCGGTCATCGAGGCCCAACGCCACGCGCACGTCCAGGTTGAGCACCTATTCGGACCCGCCTATGCCCGCGAGTTCATCGACCGCGACCTGAGCACCATCGAAACATTCGCCAAAAACACGCCCGCTCATCTGCGCAGCCAGCTGCGCCAAGCCGCTGGCCGCATCGCCGAAGTAGCTGGCTGGATCGCCCAAGACAGCGGCGACCGCACCAACGCCGAACGACTCACCCGCAACGCCGAGGACTATCTGCGCGCCGCCAATCCCGACTTACGCGCCCTGGTGCTGATGCGCCGCTCCAACATCGTCACCGCTGACAAACCCGAACTGGCCGTCGAGCTGGCCACCGAGGCCGCCGATCTGATCCAGGGCCGCGAGGTGGGCCGGCTGGCCGCCAGCATCGCACGCCAGCAAGCCGTGGCCGCCCAAGCAATCCGCGACCAAGCATTGTTCGAGCGCTACGCCGCCCATGCCCTCGACCTGGCCGACGTTGAGCCGGTCGCAGACGATTACGCCATCTACGCCACCCGCGCCTATGTCGCCTCCGAGATCGCCACCGGCTACCTGTATTTCGGGCAGCCCGAGCATGCGCTGAGCCTGCTGGAAGGCACCATCGGCACCTGGCCCGCTGGCCAACAGCGCGATCACGCCGCCGCCCACGCGCGCCTACTGCACGTCTTGATCGAGCTCGGCGATACCCGCGCCAACGAGCAGCTGGCCGCCGTGCTCAAGCTCTACCAAGCAGCACCCTCGCATCGAACCCGCCGCGAGCTGCGGCACTGCCGCGAAGTCTTGCGCAGCCGCGCCCGCACCAACAAAACCCTGCCCCTGGTGGCCCTCCGATCCCGCATCGACGCCGCATTACAAGGAGAAAGCCCGTGACCCAACCACTTCCACCGGCGGAGTCCCGCCCTCTGAACACCGTGTTGCCCGCCACCACAACGACCGACCCCGACGCCGGCTTGCCCGTTGCCGTATTGCCGATCGGCTCCTGCGAACAGCACGGCCCTTATCTGCCGTTGACCACCGACACCCTGATCGCCAGCGCGATCGCCGCAGCCATCAGCGCCTACCACCAGCTACGCCAACTGCCACCCATCACCATCAGCTGCTCCCATGAACACGCCGCATTCGCCGGCACCCTCAGCATCGCCGCGACCACGCTCGCCGCGATCATCACCGACATCGCCGACTCGCTCACTGAGCAAGATGCGGCCGGGTTGATCCTCGTCAACGCCCACGGCGGCAACGCGGTGCTGACCAACGTCGTCCAGCAAGCCAACACCGCCGGGCCGCTTGGCATGGGGGCTCTCATCCCAGCCGTGAGGACTGGACCGAAGCCCGCGCCGCGGCCGGCATCACCAGCACCAACCACGACGACATGCACGCCGGTGAACTTGAGACGTCCATCCTGTTGGCCACCTACCCCGACTACCTGCGACCCGGATGGCACACCAGCGACCACACCCACTCCGATCGCCGCTACCTGACCACCCTCGGCATGCACGCCTACACCGACACCGGAGTCATCGGCCAACCCTCGCTAGCCACCGCAGACAAAGGCCGCGCACTACTCGACCACCTGGCCAAAGCTGCCCACCCCCTCATCGCCCTGCTCACCGGCGGCCAACACTGACCGTGACGCCGTGGCGGCTCCCGTCCGCTTGGCGCTCCCGTCCGCCGCCACGGACCCGATCAGCCCTACCGCTATTTACCAGCACCAACCGGTGCCGGGCGCAACACCCGGCAGCGCAGCTGCGCGGAGCCTTCTGTCCGCGGAATGACCGCGACGACCGTTGCTCCGCTGTCGGTGGCGGCGAAGCGCCGAGCGGCCAACGACACCGACCACGTTGGAGCCTGAACCCGCCGTGACCGCCCCTGACCTGCTGCGTGAGAACTTTCTTTACTGGTATCAAGTTGTATATCCGGGAGGCCACCAACCTGGTGGTGGACGCCAGCGGCGACAACTTCACGAACAACACCGCCCGCATTCGCGCGGAGGGCCGCTTCGGCGTCGGCCACCTAGGGCCGCGTGCTTCGCCAAGGTCGACCTGACCCCGTAGTCCGATGACCGACGACTGGGAGGGCTACGTGCTGGTGGAAGAGGCGGCCGAGCAGATGGGCATTACCGAGCAGCGTGTGCGACAGCTCGTCCACCAGCGTGTGTTGCGGCGGCCTGCTGGGCGGCGCGTTGTTCGTCCAACCCGCCATCACCAACTACACATGAGACTCGGTGGCCGCGGCATCCTCGTCCCGTGCCGCGACCACCGCCCACCCCGCTCACGAGCCAGCGTGGGCCTCTGCGTCGGCGTCCTCGTCCAGCTCGACGATGAATGGCAACTTGGGCTGGGCAGGCGGGAACGCCCGGTCGAACAGTTCCTCGAACTGCTGCTTGTTGTCGGAGATCCGCATCAGCGTCGTCACCGTCGAGACCTGGCGGTCCAGGTGGTTATTGCCGGTGTCGGCGGTGAGGTACTGGTGGTGAGTGTGCCGCCGGTAACCCTTCTCGGTGCGCGGCGTCACGCGCTTCAACTCATCGAGCACACCGGGGGCGAGGCGCTTGTACACGAGGTCGTTCGTGAGGACGCCGAAGTACTGCGGACGCTTCACCGAATCATGCGGATAGTCGAGGCCGCGCAGTCGGAACATCTCGCCGTAGTAGTCTGACGGAAACGTCTGCACCCAGGGCTGCAGTGCCTTCGCGACGAACGCTTCCAGGATTCTCGCCAACGCGTTCTGTGCACGGAACTCCTGGTACCCGGTGGCCTCATCGACCAACGCGATGATGCCGACGTGCGCCAGTCCGCGCACCAGCTTCCCTGCGGCTTCGGCAGCACCCATCTGCGAATCCAGCAGCGCGCCGGCATCGTCGGCCGCGAGGTAGGTTTCGCACACCAGCGGGAGGATCTCGGCGCGGAACCCCGTTGACGAGATGCCCTGTCCCGGGGCGCGGAACTCGATGGGCTGGAACATGTCCACCAACGTGTCGGGGAAGTAGGGCACCAGGTTCCCGGCGGCGACGAACGGGGTGTCCTCGGTCCGTTGATGGCGTCCGGTGGTCAGCGACCGCCCGAGCGCACCCATGATGGTCTTCTGGTTGACCACACGGGTGCCGTCCTCCAGCACCGCCACTTCCAGTTCCATGTCGCCGACGATCAGGGTGCCCGCGTGCGTTGCCTGCACCCAGTTGCGGCCCCACCGCTTCTCCGCGGCGCGACGTGCTGATTCGGATCGTTCCGCGGGCGTCAGCCGCTCCGCTCGTACCTTGCCGCCCTTGCGGCCGTTGTCGGACGCGTTGTCCATGTTCACCATGCCTATCCGCTCAGCATCGGCCCCGGTGGTCGATGCGCGATTGCCCGACCAAAACGAATGTCCTGTTCAAAGCTGTAATCGCTGGACGGCAACATGGTCGAACAGCGATGCGTGGCCAAGCTCAGCATTGTGCGCCGACAAACGGGCGCAACGTCGGCCGTGTCGCCGTGTCGCGCCCCACCGACACGTCCCGAGAGCCATCATCGCGCGCGGGTGGACCGTCACCGGGGCAACGGCCACCAGTGACGAGGGTGGGGGTGAAGAAGGCCGCCGTGGATCTCCTGTCGCCCCTGCCCGCGGTAGGGGTCATATCTGTATGTCAACTTTTCGGAAAAATTCACCCGTCTGCCGCCCTGCATCGGCAGCGCCGTAATACCTGGCCGCAGAGGGGTTTCGGCCTGCTGCAGGTGTTCACCTTTGGGTGCGTGTTGACACCGTGGTGTCAACTCCGTTGCGGCGTACACTTTTCGGCGTGAACCGCGATGCTCAGCGACGGCGTGACGCCACCATCGTGCGGCTGAATGAGGCCGGGTGGTCGCTGCGCCGGATCGGCCACGACCCCCGAGTGCGGATGTCCCAAGAGGGTGTGCGCAGTGTGTTGCAGCGGTGGCAGTCTGAGCTTGACGGGTGGGAGTTGTGTCCGTTGGCGTTGTGGCGGGACGCGCGCACCGGGAAGGACCCGCGCGCCGTGGAGGTGTGGAGCTTGTACAAGTCGCGGGTCAACGAGGTGGCGATCCGCTGGGCCGCTGAGCGTTACGGTCGACCGCTGCCTGATCTGGACCACGAGGTGTGTAAGGCGTTGCGGGCGGAGGCGTCGGAACACGTGGGGGTGGAGTTGTACGACGAGCTGGCCGCCGCGCCACGCTGACCCTTGCGCGCCAACGGGATTCGGCGTCATCTGCGTTAAGCTGATGGCGCTGCCGTCGGGCTTTTCGACACTCCTTTCCCCGACTTGGCGGCGTTGATGGGTGAGTTCGATAAGTACGGTGCTCAGATTCCCGGTCCCCGATGGCACTTCGGGGCCGGGTTTCTGCATTCCGGGGGGTGTAGCGGCGGGGTGCCGATGACGCGGCCCTGCGTGCACTCCGCGCTTACCGGCGCGTTCGGCTACACCAGCTGACCACGGTACCGCCCACCACCTGCTGCCGCTGAACGTTTCGCGCACACGTTGCAATCTGCGCATATGCGTATCGGTACGACTGCGAGTAATTCCGTTGCAACCCTTGGTGTTTCACGTTCGGTGGAGCTACCGTCACCGACATGACGGTCGACCCATACTGCCCACCCGACAATCCAGCCGACCCCCGCGCCGCGGCCCTGGAGCACTTGGTCCGCGCACCGGGTGAACCCGGCGTGGTCGCGCCGCTGCAGGACCTGGCCACCATCCTCGACGCCGAGGGGTGTTCACCGGGCTGGGATGGCCCGACGCACGCGCGGTGGCCGCCACCGTAGCGTTCGACGCGCTCACCGAGGAAGACCCGGAGCTGGTGCTGCGCGACCGCGCCCGCGTGCTGCTGGACAAGGGCGGTTCCGGCTGGGTGAACCCCGAAGCGGTGGCCCGCGCGCTCGACATCGCGGCCAACGTGCTGGGCAGCATCCTGGCTAAGCCCGGGATGCGCTGGTCAGGACGGATTGTGCCATAGTGGATTGGGTGAGCGGTCGCGCCATCGTCTGGTCTTCGCTCAAGTGACGTGCCCGGACTTCTGCCTGTCGGCTGCCGGTAATCGGCCTTTCTGCATGTTCCAGCGCGGCTGTCACGTCGGGACGCGACCCGTCCTGCCCGCAGCCGCATACCTGGGACCAGGATGAGGTGAAGGCGTGCCTCGGGCTCCGCACGAAGGTCAATGGGTTGCCGATCTACGACCTGTGTTGCGCGGACTGCGGTCGCCGCGTCCGGCACTTGAGCGCCAAGGCGTTCAACGAACTGATCAAACGCGGCAAGAGAGTGGAGTACGTAGAGTCTCGAACCGGCGACATACCAGTGTGCATGGTGCGTGGATGTACGACAGTGGGCTACGAGTACCACCACTTCGCACCCCGGAATGTGTTCGGCTTCGACGAGGCCAATCGGTGGCCCTACCTACGGCTCTGCAAGCCCCACCACACGGCGTGGCATCAAGAAGATGAGCGGGTTCCAGTGGGATCGGGCGAACTACCTGCTGCCGTGCCGGAGCCGATGCCGTGCCTGATCTACAAGTGCAGTCAGCCCGGTACGCGTCTGCTGCGGCTAGCACCGAAGTCACGGTTCCCCCACAGCGACGATTGGCCGGTCGTGCCGGGTACGACAGTCCCCACCACCTGGAGTACCACCAGACGATGGACGGCTACCGACTGGAGCCGCAAGGCCGACTCTTCGGAGTTCAACTTGGACACGATTGGGGAGTGGTTTGACGGGTACCGCTACTGGGCGTCCTTGGAACCGTACCTGCGCGGAGCCCACTAACTTCAACACGCTGGCTCGCTGCGTCTCGGTAGCAGCTGTCTATAGCAAACGGCGGCCAGGCTGGCTCAGCGTCGCAGGCCGGGGCACGTTTGGGGGCACGGGCTGGCTTCGAGTGGTCGAAAACTGCATCTGAGCTGGTAGAACTATGGTACGCGATACTGGGATTGAACCAGTCGACGCTTGCGGCCGACGGGACGCACGCGGGGGGCATATTAATGACCTGTGAGCAACGTGAGATATCTGTGCCGCGATACCCGGAGCCGACAGTCGCTCCCGCCGACGTCGCAACCGTAGCCGACAGAAAAATCTCAGGTTGGTGACGAGGGCTTGGTGGATGGGCGCCTGATCGACCCGGTAGTCGAGGTGCCGGGCGCCGGACGCGGCGACTTCCGCGCTCCGTCAGGGACCAGATTCGCTCCGCTGCTAAGGAGACCCCTCGTTTGACGACAGCTATACCCGTGCGGAGTTCGCCGCCGCTGATATACGGGAAGCGCGACCTTCCCACGGCCTTGAGCGGGGAAGGAACTTTACCTAAACTTTTTGTGAAATCGCATGGTCTGTTGCCGCGAATCGCAGTACTTATCCGACGTGCCGATTCCTTTGCTGGGACGAGGTGGTCCCCAGTTCGGTGTGACGTCCAGGTCATGTCGCGTTGGGAGGTGCCAAATGTCGTTTGTGATCGTGGGGCCGGAGGCTCTGGCGGCGGCGGCTTCGGATTTGACGAATCTTGGTTCAACGCTCGGCGCGGCCCACGCGGCGGCGGCGGCTCAGACGACGGGGCTGCTGGCCGCGGGCGGCGATGAGGTGTCGGCCGCCGTAGCGGCACTGTTCGGGGAGTACGGCCAGGCTTACACCGCCGCGAGCCGACAGGCGGCGGCATTCCATGAGCAGTTCGTGCAGGCCTTGACCGCGGGTTCGGCCTCGTATACGGCGGCCGAGTCCGCCGCCGCGCAGCCCCTACAGAGCCTGATCGACGCGATCAACGCGCAATTTGTGGCGCAGACCGGGCGCCCGCTGATCGGCAACGGCACCAACGGCAGCCCGGGGACGGGGCAAAACGGGACGCCCGGCGGTGGTCGATCGGCAATGGTGGGGCCGGCGGATCCGGACTCTCCATAGCGGGCGCCAACGGCGGGAACGGCGGCGCCGGCGGGGTCTCCGGACTGTTCGGTAGCGGCGGGGCCGGCGGGGCCGGCGGCACCGCAACGACCGCCGGCACGGCCGGTGGGGCCGGTGGGGCCGGCGGCAATGCCATGCTGGTCGGGGCGGAAGCGGCACCGGCGGCGCCGGCGGGGCCTCACAGACGCCGGCGGCTGTTGGGCCGGCGGGGCCGGCGGGCGCGGCGGCAATGCCGGCATGTTCTTCGGTGCCGCCGGGACCGGCGGCGCGGGCGGGTTCACATTCAGCGCCACCGCCGCCGGCGGGGCCGGTGGCGCCGGCGGAGCCGGCGGGCTTGTTCCGACGGCGGGGTCGGCGGGGCCGGCGGGGTCAGCTTCTCCGGCACCGGCGGCGGCGCCGGCGGCGTCGGCGGGCTGTTCGCCGCCGGCGGCACCGGCGGGTCCGGTGGACAAACCGTAGGTGGCACCGGCGGGGCCGGCGGGGCTGGCGGTGGCGGAATGTTCGGCGCCGGCGGCGACGGCGGCAGCGGCGGCAACGGCGGGGTCGGCGCTAACACCGGCGGGGCAGGCGGGGCCGGCGGCAACGCCGGGATGCTCGCCCTCGGTGCCAGTGGCGGCGCCGGCGGCACCGGCGGGGAATCCTTCGACCCCACCGGCACCGGCGGGGCCGGCGGGATCGGCGGCAATGCCGGCCTGCTCTTCGGCTCCGGCGGCGCCGGCGGCGCCGGCGGGTTCGGCGGCGCCAAGGGCGGAGCCGGGGGGGCCGGCGGCGGCACCGCCGGCCTGCTCAACGGCTCCGGCGGCGCCGGCGGCGCCGGCGGTGCTGGTGGCACTGCCGGGGCCACCACGGGCGGTGCCGGCGGGGCCGGCGGCCAGGCTGGGCTTATGGGCGACGGCGGCAATGGCGGCAGCGGCGGGGCCGGGTCGGCGACCGGCGCCGGCGGCGCCGGCGGGGCCGGCGGCAACGGCGTGCTGATCGGCGACGGCGGTAACGGGGGCAGCGGCGGGACGGGCGCGACCCCGGGCACGACCGGCAAAGGCGGCATCAGCGGGCTGCTGTTAGGTCTGGACGGATCCAACGCTCCCGCCAGCACCAACCCACTGCACACCCTGCAACAGGTGCTCACCGCGATCAACGGGCCCGTCCAGACGGTTACCGGGCGCCCGCTGATCGGCAACGGCGCCAACGGGGTTCCGGGGACCGGCGGGGCAGGCGGGGCCGGCGGGTGGCTGTTCGGCGACGGCGGTACCGGCGGGTCCGGCGCAACCGGCGCCACCGGCGGGGCCGGCGGGGCCGGCGGGATCTTGTTCGGGGCCGGCGGGGCCGGCGGAGCCGGCGGGGCCACAGCGGCCGGCGCTGGCGGGGCCGGCGGCGCCGGCGGTTCCGCCTTGTTGAGCGGCGCTGGCGGCGCTGGCGGGGCCGGCGGGCGTGGCACCACCGCCGGGGGGAACGGCGGGGTCGGCGGTAACGCAGGCTTGCTCTTCGGCGGCGCCGGCAACGGCGGGGCCGGGGCCGGTGTCAGAGCCGGCGGGAACGGGCGGGGCCGGCGGGGCCGGCGGGCTGTTCGCCAACGGCGGGGAAGGCGGGTACGGCGGGGCAGGCGGGCCCGGCGGGCTGTTCGCCAACGGCGGGACCGGCGGGGCCGGCGGATTCAGCGCCGCCGCCACCGGTGGGGCAGGCGGGGCCGGCGGGCCTGGCTGTCGGGGCGCCGGCGGCACCGGCGGGGCCGGCGGGCTCGGCGACCTCACCGGCGGGGCCGGCGGGGCCGGCTGGCAACGCCGGCATGCTCGCCGGCGGTCCCTCCGGCGGCGCTGGCGGCTCCGGCGGGACAGGCTTCTTGACCGGCGGGTCCGGCGGAGCCGGCGGCAACGGCGGCTTGCTCATCGGCTCCGGCGGCGCTGGGGGCGCCGGCGGGCACGGCGGCGCCGGCGGTAGCGCCACCCAGCAAGGCGGCGCCGGGGGAGCCGGCGGCACCGCCGGCCTGCTCCTCGGCTCCGGCGGCGCCGGCGGCGACGGCGGGAGTGGCGCCAACGCTGCAGGCGCCGGCACCGGGGGCGCCGGCGGCGCCGGCGGCAAGGCCGGGGTGAAACGGCAGCGGTGGCGACGGCGGCGCCGGCGGGTTCGGCGTCACCACCGGCGGCAACGGTGGGAACGGCGGTAACGCCGTACTGATCGGCGACGGCGGTAACGGCGGTAACGCCTGGGAAAGCCGGGGGCACAGCCGGCACCGGCGGCACCGGCGACTGCTGCTCGGCAATAACGGGAACAACGGGAGACGGCCGGCCGCCGAGGCCGCACCCGCATTCCCGACATCCAAGCCGTCCTTGGCGGGAACTTCTATCGAGTTACCCAACAGGTGGGGCGCGCCTAGTTAAAGACCTGCCCCGCGGAGATCCGATGACTTAGGGCTCGGACGGTTAGCTGAACGCGCTGGTGATGGCGGCCATATCGAAGTAGTCGCGCCATGCGGCAATCAGGCCGTCTTGCACCTCGAAGACGCCCATCACCGGCAAAGGGATTGTCCCGCCGCCTTTGCGGCGCATCACGTCCGTGCGTTCGTTCATAACCAATGTGCCGTCGCCGATCTGCCGATGCACGTTGAAGTCAATCCCGTCGAATGCGGCGACGAACCCAGCGATGAATTCTTTTATCGCTTCACGACCTTGCACCGGCTCCAGTGGGATGTTGTGGTAGACGGCGTCTTCGGTGAAATACCCCGCGAGCTCGTCCGGATCAGGGGATGCCCACCGTTTGCAGAATTCCGTTACCAGCACATGGGGTCGCCTTAGCAGCGGAGCGAATCTGGTCCCTTCGACCGGCGGCTAATGGGTCAAGCGGCCGGTGAGCGCAGCGGGCGGTGTCCTTCGCGACGAAGCTCGGTTTCGACGTCGAAGGAGCAGGTGCCGTAGAAGTTGATCTGGTCGTGCTGGGCAGGGTCAGGTGCGCCGCGACGCGTCGAGCGCATTGCCGAGGTAGGTCGTCGTCCACAGCACCGCGGCGTTGCCGTCGGTGTCGATGCCCCACGCCGCCAGCACCGGTTCCGCGGCGGCGCCCACGTGGTACTTGAAATGCGAGCCGTCCAAAAACAGGTAGTCCAGCTCGACGTCGTCGAGTCGGCGCTGGCTAAACGCCTCGAACTGGGTCTTGATCTGCGCGCAGATCCGCGACACCGTCGACTTCGACACCGTCGCCTGCGGGCCGAGCGCCTCGGCCAGCGCGGCCTCCACGTCTCGCACGACAACCCGCGCACAAACCCGGCGATCACCAGCGACTCCAGCGCGTTGGTCTTGGTCACCCCCTTGCCGAACAACCGGTCCGCGACCCGTTCGGTGGTACCGCGCACCTTCGGCCGCTGCAGCGTCACCGGCCCTGCGGTCGTCTTGATCGTGGTCGCGCAGTAGCCATTACGCATCCCCGCACGCATCCTGACAGGACGCGGCCCGCTCGTAGCGCTCCCGACCGAACATCATCGTGACCTGCGCCTCAAGCGCACACTGCAGCAACAGCTGGGCGACCTGCTCGATCGCGCGTGACAGATCCTGCCCGCCGGCGAACACCTCATCGATCTGCGTGCGCAGCCGCTCAGCAGGCGATAACCTCTTCGACACGGACGTAGGCT
>CAWDJC010000029.1:0-111410 GCA_963802525.1 uncultured Actinomycetota bacterium
CTCACGAAGGGCCTGCTGCATCACCGACCGCACGTGTCCGTCGACCTCGTCGACGTCCGGGTCGTCGCCGAACTGCGCGGCGACGTCGATCGGTTCCAGCACCCGCGTGACGATCTTGGTGGGCAGCGGCAGATTCGGTGGGATCGCGGCGCTGAACCCGAACGGGAAGCCGAACGAGAGCGGCAGAATGTCGCTGCGCAGCAACCGTTTCAGCCCCAGCCGCTCGGCCAGCCAGGTGCCGCGGGACAGATAGAGCTGGGTCTCCTGTCCGCCGATCGACACCGCGGGCACGATGGGCACGCCGGCCTCGATCGCCGTGCTGACGTATCCCTTGCGGCCGGGCTGTCGCTGTCGCTCACGTTTCTCCTTGAGGCTCTCGGAGGCTGCGCTGCCGCGTCGAGTCCCCTAGATGGTAGCGACCGGGGGGTTTTGCGCTGGCACCGCAGGCGGCACAGTGATGGGGGATGGCGCTGCAGAAGGGACGCAGAAGTGGCTGAGGTCGATGGCGTGCCCCTTATCTGTGTTGGGGACCCCCGTAAAGGTTGGGATCCGTTGGTTGTATTCGTTGTTTGGCTCGTTCCGGGCCATGTGCCTTGTGGCGGTGGACCGCTGTCGGGGGTCGAGGTGGAGCGCCCGCAGCGCAGCGAGGACGAACGACCTCGATGCCGACAAGGATCCGCCGCATACTGTGGCCGGCCAGGACGAGGTAAACACGTTGTGGTTCAAGTCATCTGCGGCCTCCCGTTGAACGGATGGGTGTCCACGTTGCGCGTGCCGGCGCCCAGCCTTATCTGGGTCCACGGACGAGGGTCCGGCGACATGATGATTGATGGGGTGCCCGACGGGCGGGCTGCCGAAGGGTGCGGCCGCTCATTCTTTCCAGGAAGTCCACCCCACAGCGGGGTGGCGACAGGGACACTGCGGGAGCTGGCCGCGGGCATCAGCTGTTGTGTGGGCAGGGCACGTGCGCAACGCATGGTTAGGCGGCCACCTCCTGCGGCGGGAACGCCAGGGCGGCGTCGCCGAGCTCACGCAGAATGTGATAACAGCGGCGCAGGATTTTGCGCTCCACCGCCAGGGTCGGGTTCTTGCCACTGTGCGGGCGGGCAGCCAGCTTGTGGTAGTAGGCGTAATCGGGGGAACCACGCCGAGCGGCGCACTTGGCCGCCTCGAAGGTGGCCCAGCGCAGCTCCGGGGAGCCCTGCCGGGACAGATGCCCCGGTGAGCGTTTGCCGTCCGAGGAGTACACCGTGACGTCCATGCCGGCAAAGCGCACCAACTTATCGGAGCGGGCGAACCGGCGCGCATCGCCGATCTCGGCCCAGATGATCGCCGCGCATAACCACCCGATGCCGTACTGGCGTGCCTGCAGCGCCTGGCAGCCACGTTGGTGTCGGGCGAAGTTCACCAATTGGGTTCGCAGCGGGTCGATCTCGGCGGTCAGCTCGTCAATGCGCCGCAGCGCCGTGTCGACGTACTGGCGTCCGGCCGCCGACAGCTCGGCAGAAGCGAGCGCATCGCGGCCGGCCGCCGACAGCAGCGCGGTGATCGGTGGGCAGCCCTGGTGGAACAACTGGGCATGGATGCGCTGCTGCCAGGCGCGCCGCTCGTCCATCAGGGTGCAGTACAACCGGCCCAGGGTGCGCACCTCGAGCACATGCGCGGGCGGAACCCACGACTCCGGGAACCGACCCTCCAACAGCAGCGTGCGCAACAGCCGGGCATCGGCGCGGTCGGTCTTGGCCCGCTTCTTGGGACCCCGCAAACCCGCGATCTCGGCCGGATCCCCCAAATGCGCCACCACCCCCGCGGCGGCCAGCTCCTCGCTCACATACCGCCATCCGGTGCAGCCCTCCAGCGCGAACTCCGCGTCGCTTTCCGGGCAGTGCTCACCCAGCCAACCACGCAACACCGCGCGGGTGGCCGGGCGGATCTGACCCCACCGCACCAACCCGTCGTCATCCACATAGTCGAACGTGATCTGCTTCCGATGCACGTCAAACCCGCCTACCATCGTCATAGGGACCTCCTCAAGCTCCCGAAAAAAACTCCGACGCAAACTCAACGAGCGTCTGAGCTGAGGGGGTCCCCATCACATTTCATCTTTCGGTGATCGTTCGACGGATGGACAAGATTCGCGACGAGTTCATCGCGGAGTTGTTCGAAATGATGAGGACCGAGATCCAGGGGCTCAATTACGACACCCGGATGATCGACTTGTGGCGGGCGAGCCTCACCGAGAACTTCGTGGCGGCGGTTCATTACCTGGATCGGGATGAGCCGACATCGTTGGTGGAGGCTCCCGCGGCCGCGCTGGCGTACGCCCGTGCCGCCGCGCAGCGCGATATCCCGTTGGCGCCGTTGGTTCGAGCGCATCGGCTGGGGCACGCGCGTTTCGTGGAGGTGGCGATGCAGTACGTGTCGGTATTGCCGCCCGAACACCAAGTGGTGACGATTATCGAGCTGGTAAATCGATCGTCCCGCCTCATCGACATGGTGGCTGACCAATTGATCGTGGCCTACGAAGCGGAGCACGATCGCTGGCTGAGCCGCCGCAGCGGCCTGCAACAGCAATGGACCAGCGAGGTGCTCGCCGGCACGCAAATTGACGTTCCCCGCGCCGAAAAGGCGTTGCGCTATCCGTTGAACGGTAGGCATATCGCGGCGGTGGGGTGGGTGGATGCGGCGGTACACACCGCTGAGGTGATGGCGCTCGTCGATCAGGTGCGCTCCTTGCTTGCCGCTGAACTGGGTTCCGTGGGGAGTTCGTTGGTGGTGCCGACCGATGAGCGTGAAGCTCGGCTGTGGTTTTCGCTTGCGCGGGTTCGCGATGACCGCACGCCCGACCCGTCGCACCTGCGCACGGCGTTCGAGTCGGCGGGAATCCGGGCCCGCCTGGCGTTCGGTCGTGTGGAGGACGGGTTGCGCGGATTCCGGGCATCGTTGAAACAGGCCGAATGGGCCAAAGCGGTGGCCCTTGCCGGGGAAGGGCGCCGCAGGGACCGCGTCGTTTTCTACGGCGACGTCGTGCCAATAGCGCTGATGGCCGGCGATCTGCAAGAGCTGGGGCGCTTCGTCGCCGATGTGCTGGGCGACCTTAGTGTTGACGACGAGCGCAATGAGTGGCTGCGCGAGACGTTACGGGAGTTCTTGGCCCGCAACCGCAGTTACGTAGCGACCGCTGAGGCGATGATCCTGCACCGCAACACAATCCAGTACCGGGTGGCGCAGGCGATGGAGCTGTGCGGACAGACCTTCGACGACCCCGATGCGGTGTTCAAGGTGCAGACGGCGTTGGAGGTCTGCCGGTGGATGGCTCCGGGGGTGCTGCGCGCGGCTAAGCCGACGGCCTAGCCATTCCTAGCCATTTGTGCTGCGCGCACAAGAGCGATCTTGAGCTTTCATCGCGCGCATATGGGCTTGCCGGATTGGGCGCTTTATCGTTTGCCACGTCAAAGATCCCATGGATTTCGGCGCGTTGGATCCCCCGGAGAATGCGTTGAGCCTGAAAATTTTTGAGGAGAGGCGTCATGTCTTTCGTGACCGCACAGCCCGAAGCGCTGGCGTACTCAGCGGCGTCCCGGGTCAATCACCGCCCGCGCCCGCTCATGCTGCGCGCACAAAAGTGAGCTTGAGGTTCAGCGCGGGCGCATATGGTGCCCGCTGGACTCCTCGCGTTAGCGTTTGCCCAGTTCAACGCCAAATCCTAGTTGAGAGAGACAGACATGAACCGGCATCCCGCTCCTGCCGATGGCGCCACTGCTGCAGCCGTTGCGACGGCGGATGACCGCCAGGCCGAGTACTTTCTGCGGCTGCTCTCCCAGATCTGCCGGCGGACCAACCTCCGGATCAACATGTACCAGCGGGCAATTGCCGTCGCTGATGCTGGCGGCGATGTCGGATACGTCTGTGCTTTTCGGCATTTGACGCACATCGAAGAACACGACCGGCGAATGCTTGAAGGGCTGATCGGTGACCTGCAGCGGCGATTTCCCCGCCCTGAACCCGCCGAGGTTCCCCCGATCCCTCGGAGGGCGCGGCCCGTGGTCCGGTAGGACCGCCCGTGGTCCGGTAGGACCGAGCAAGCATCCGTGCGTCGTGAGGGGTCGCGCGGACGGCGATGCCGTTGACTGGATCCCAGGCTGACCGACCGCGCCCGACGAGCGAAAACGTCGCCCGGTCCGCCAGGGTGGGTGGCGGGCCCGGCTAGCATGAATCAACTTCTGCCGCAGCCTCTTTCGATGCTGATCTGCGCCGGCCTGCAGAGGCCATGCCGGTCGGTGGGCCACCGATAAAGCATTGGCCTTGTGATTCCGAATTAGATTGTACTGACCAACTGGTTTCACACCCGCTAGGAACGAGGCCGCCATGGGATTTATGTCACCGGAGCTTCCGGACGTCGACCACGAGACTTGGCCCACCTTGCCCCGGGCAACGCGACTGCAAGTGGTGACCCGGCACTGGGCGGAGCACGGCTTCGGGACACCGTACGCGGTCTATCTGCTCTACCTGATCAAGATCGGCCTGTACATCGCGGCGCCCGCCGCGATCATCTCGCTGACCCCCGGCCTGGGCGGGCTGGGCCACATCGGCGACTGGTGGACGCAGCCGATCGTGTACCAGAAGTTCATCGTGTTCACCCTGCTGTTCGAGGTCCTGGGCTTCGGCTGCGGGTCGGGCCCGCTGACCGGGCGGTTCATGCCGCCGATCGGCGGGTTCTTATATTGGTTGCGTCCCAACACAATTCGGCTCCCCGCCTGGCCGGGCAAAGTCCCGTTCACCGCCGGTGATAACCGCACCGCCGTCGACGTCGCCCTCTATGCCGTCGTGTTGGCCGGCGGAGTGTGGGCGCTGTTGTCGCCCGGGCACGGCGGGCCGGTCACCGCCGCCGGCGATGTCGGTTTGATCGACCCGGTCACGGTGGTGCCGACGATCGTCGCCCTGGCGGTGCTGGGTCTGCGCGACAAGACGATCTTCCTGGCCGCGCGCGGCGAACACTACTGGCTGAAGCTATTCGTGTTCTTCTTCCCCTTCACCGATCAGATCGCGGCTTACAAGATCATCATGCTGTGCCTTTGGTGGGGGGCGGCGACCTCCAAGCTCAACCATCACTTCCCGTATGTCGTGTCGGTCATGACGAGCAACAACGCGCTGCTGCGGGGAAGGCTGTTCAACCCGATAAAGCACGCGCTCTATTTGGACCACGTGAACGACCTACGTCCGTCTTGGTTGCCGAAGCTCATGGCCCACGTCGGCGGGACCACGGCGGAGTTTCTGGTCCCCACGGTTCTGGTCTTCGTCGCCGGCGATCAACCCTGGCGGTGGTTCCTGATCGGGTTCATGGTGATCTTCCACCTGAACATCCTTTCCAACCTCCCGATGGGAGTCCCGCTGGAATGGAATGTGTTCTTTATCTTCTCGCTCTTCTATTTGTTCGGGCACTACGGCGCGATCCGCGCCACCGATCTTCGGTCACCGCTGCTGCTGGCCCTAGTGATCGTCGCGGTAGCCATCGTGATCGCGGGAAACCTTTTCCCCGAGAAGATTTCGTTCCTGCCGGCAATGCGCTACTACGCCGGCAACTGGGCCACCAGCGTGTGGTGCTTCCGCGCCGGCGCCGAGGACAAGATCGAGGCTGACGTCGTCAAAAGCTCTGCGCTCGTTGTCAATCAGCTGGCCAAGCTCTACGGTGCGGGGACCGCCGAAATGATGTCCGACAAGGTGGCGGCGTTCCGGGCGATGCACACGCATGGCAGGGCGCTCAATGGGCTATTGCCGCGGGCGATCGACAATGAGGCCGACTACAGCGTGCGCGAGGGCGAAGTGGTTGCCGGGCCGCTGGTCGGGTGGAACTTCGGCGAGGGCCACCTACACAACGAGCAGCTGCTCGAAGCGGTACAACGGCGCTGCCACTTCGAGGAGGGCGACGTGCGTGTCATCGTGCTCGAAGGCCAACCGATCCACATCCAAAAGCAGTGGTACCGCATTCTCGACGCCAAGACCGGATTGATCGAGGCGGGCTACGTCGAGGTCGCGGATATGCTGACCCGCCAGCCCTGGCCCGAGCCGGGCGACGAGTTCCCCGTCCACGTCACCACTCAACGCGCCACGCGGTGACTGTCGATGCCCAAGGCCCTGGTCGTCGGTGCCGGGCCCAACGGTCTGGCCGCGGCGATTCACCTCGCCCGTCACGCCTGACTTCCGCAGATAGTGGGCACACGGATCGCCGAATTTTGGTGTTGACCAGCGCAAACGTGGGATGAGTCGATTTGGGTCGTGTTACTACACGACGCCAGTGATCCGGGCGGGTTCGTCAGTCGGGGACTGCGGCGTCGATGGCGGGTGTGAAGTCGAGGTATTTGGGGGGTTCGGGCAGGTCGAGTGCGGCGAGGATGGTCTTCTGGTTGCCGGTGAGGGCGGAGCGTTGCGCGACGCGGCCGTCGGCGGTGGTGAAGGTGACCAGGTGCATGCGGTCGAGTTCGTGGCGTAGGTTGCGCCAGGTGTCGCCGGCGCGGGTTTCCGCGACGCGGATGAGAAGCAGTGCCAGCCAACATAATTGGATGTGGGCGCGGATGCGGTCCTGGCGGTGGTGGTAGACCGGGCGCAGCCCCAGGCTGCTCTTGCAGTCGCGCCAGCCGCGTTCCACCGCGAGCAGCTGCTTGTAGGCGGCGGCCAGATCCTCGCCGGTGAGGGTGAGGTCGGAGGTGCGCAGCAGCCACTTGCCGTCGTAGTGGGCTTCGCGTGTGGCTGCGGCGCGGTCGATGCGCAGCAGCCCGGTCTTGGTGCGCCGCAATAGTCGTCGGAGCCCGGGCTTGCCCTTCAGGGAGCCGACGAACTCGTCGCGCTTGCGCTTGGACCAGGCGTCGGAGCCATCGATCAGCCCGCACAGGTGCTCGATGAGCCGCTCACGCACCGCTGCGTCACGTTGGGCGGCATCCGGGTTGTGGCACACCACGAACCGCTCCGCGCGCGCCCCCTCGTTGTTGCCGCCGCCGGGTGCCACCCGAATCTCCTTGACCCGCAGGTTGTCGGCCACGTCGTGGTAACGGCCGGGGCGGGCCAGCGCGTCGGCGGCCTCGGCGTTGGTGTGGCGCAGCTTCTCGGCGTGGATATAGTGCCCGCCGCCGCGGGTGAGATAGGCGCGGTTGGCGGCGGAGGCGAAGCCGCGGTCGACGACCCACACCAGCCGGTGCAGGTTCCAGGCTCCCAGATCGTCTTTGACCGCGCGGATGATCCGCTGGTCGCTCTCACTGCCGGGAAAGGTCCAGCAGCGCACCGGGATTCCGTCGCGGGTGACCGCCATCGCGATCACCACCTGGGGCAGGTCGTCGCGGTGGTCCTTGGACTTGCCGAACCGGCGCGCCGCGTGCTCGACCGGTTTCACGGTGCCGTCGTCGGGCTCCGGTTCGGGCTGCAGGTCGGACAGTTCGTCGGGCACGTCGACCTCCCAGTAGGTGGAGGTGGTGTCGACGAAGACGATGTCGACATCGAGGTTGAGCAGGTGCGCGACCGAGTCGAAGATCTGCGCGGCGATCTCGCCCAGAGCCTCGAGCAAAAAGTCCATCACCCGATACGCCGCGTCGTCGGAAAATCCGGCGCAGCCGGCGATCACGACCCGTTCGCCGACCCAGCTGGTGGCGGCCAGCTTGCTGGCCGGTTCCAGTGCCCGCTGCGCCACCAGCGCGAACAGCACCCGCTCGGTCGCCTCGGCGTCCAGGCGCCGCTCGGCGGCCACCCGGTGCAGCGCTGCGCCGATGCCCAGCCGCTCCCAGAGTTGGCCGAGCAGCCACGCGCCGCCGAAGCGGCGCGAGTCCAGGATCTCGATCTCGCCGGTGTGCGCGGCCTCGATCGCCTGTGCCGGGTCGAGGAACCGCGAGATCGAGGCGACCAGCCGGGCCAGCGCGTCGCGGTCCACGGCATCCGCGCGGCCGAAGTTGTGGATCACCTTCGCCGAGGGCACCCCGGTGACCGGGTGGCGTTCGCTGTGCGCCAGCTGCAGATACGACACCGTCGACCCGTCGCGGTTGCGTCGCTTCGTCTCCCGCAGCTACACCCCTACACCGTTAGCACATATTCGCTGGTGAAGTCCAGCGACACGCCCGAACTCGTGTGCCTACACGAATTCGCCGTTTGGGTGACTCTGCAAGCCTCCTACCAGCACAATCGCTCCGCGCTACCCCGAAATGTGCCTACGAACTGCGGAAGTCGGGTCACGGCGTCGACGTGCAGGTGCTGGAGGCCCGCGACACGATCGGCGGGGGAGCGCGCTCGGGCGAGCTGACGGTGCCCGGCCTCATCCACGACCACTGCTCGGCAACTCACCCGTTCGGCGTCGGTTCGCCGTTCTGGAAGGAGATCGACCTCGAGCGCTACGGGCTGGTGTGGAAGTGGCCCGAAATCGACTGTGCGCACCCGCTGGACGACGGCACCGCCCGGTGTGCTGTATCGGTCGATCGAGGCGACCACGGCCCGGATGGGGCCCGACGCCAGACGGTGGCGGGCCGCCGTCGGCGACCTGGCGGCGGGATTCGACGAGCTGGCGCGGGATTTGATGCGCCCAGTGATCAATGTCCCGCACCACCCGATTCGCCTCGCGCGGTTCGGGCCGCGCTCGGTGCTACCGGCCACCGTGCTGGCCCGCTGGTTTCGCACCGAGCAGGCGCGCGGGTTGTTCGGCGGCGCGGCCGCGCACGCCTACACCCGGCTGGACCGGCCGCTCACCGCAGCCGTGGGTCTGATGTTCCTGGCCAGCGGGCACCGCTACGGATGGCCCGTAGCCCAAGGGGGATCCGGTTCGATCATCCAGGCCCTGGCCGCGGCCCTGACGGCGCACGGTGGCACCGTGACCACCGGGGTGACCGTCGCCGGCCGCGGCGACATCCCCGATGCCGACATCGTCATGCTCGACCTCAGCCCGGCCGCTGCGCTGAAGATCTACGGCGAGGTCATGCCCGGCCGCATCAGGCGGTCCTACCAGCGCTACCGCGAGGGGTCGTCGGCGTTCAAGGTCGACTTCGCCATCGACGGCGACATCCCGTGGACGAACCCCGAATGCGGGCGTGCCGGCAGCGTCCATCTCGGTGGCACGTTCGCCGAGATCGCGGCCACCGAACGTCAACGCGCGCAAGGCAAGATGGCCGGGCGGCCATTCGTCCTCATCGGGCAACAGTATCTGGCCGACCCGTCCCGGTCGTCGGGCAACGTCAACCCGATATGGGCCTACGCCCACGTGCCGTTCGGCTACGACGGCGACGCCACCGGCGCCATCGTCGATCAGATAGAGCGGTTCGCCCCGGGTTTCCGCGAGCGCGTCATCGCGACCGTCAGCACGGGCACCGCCGCCCTGGAGGCCTACAACCCCAACTACATCGGCGGCGACATCCTCGGCGGCGCCAACGACCGGCTCCAGGTCATCCTCCGCCCGCGGATCGCCGTCAACCCCTACGCGACCGGCGTGCCGGGCGTCTACCTGTGTTCGCAGTCCACGCCGCCGGGAGCCGGCATCCACGGGCTGTGCGGATACCACGCCGCCGACGCAGCGCTGGGATGGCTGCGCATGCAACGCCGCGGCTGAATCCTGAGCGCCTCATCGCGGCGCGCAATCAAGTCGCCGGATTGGCCTCGCTGTAGCCAAAACGTGACAGAGGCTTGATCGAATTGCTAAGGCGCGCCTGCACTTCCACGTTTAGTACCACCTCTAGCATCACAATTACAACTTTGTCAGTAGGGAAATGAAGCCATGCGGGCGGTCGTTCGGTGTGTTCTTGCGGTGATCGTGATCGCGGCGGGTGCGGTTGCGAAGCCGGCCGGCGTAAGCCTGGCGGCGGTGAACCAGTCGTATGGGCTCGCCATCGCGTCGGTGCTACCTGCGCGGGGCGCGGTGGTGGGTGTGGCGCACCCCGTGGTGGTGACGTTCGGTGCGCCCATTGACAACTTAGCCAACCGGCACGCGGCCGAGAGCGCCGTTAACGTCAAATCGGCGCCCCCGATGACCGGTAAGTTCGAATGGCTCGAAAACAACGTTGTGCAGTGGGTTCCCGACCGATTCTGGCCGGCGCACAGCACGGTGTCGCTTTCGGTGGGGGGCCTGTCCACGAACTTCCAGACGGGTCCTGCCGTCGTCGGTGTCGCTAGTATTTCGCAGCACACGTTCACCGTGACCGTCGACGGAGTCGAGGCGGGACCGCCGCCTTCACTACCAGCGCCGCACCACCGGCCGCACTGGGGAGAAAAAGGGGTGATGCCGGCCACGATGGGCAGGCCGGAGTATCCGACGCCTGCCGGTTCCTACACCGTCTTGTCCAAAGAACGCTCGGTGATTATGGATTCGAGCAGCGTCGGCATCCCCGTCGACGATCCCGACGGTTACCGGATTTCGGTGGATTACGCCGTCCGTATCACCAGCCATGGCCTCTTCGTGCATTCAGCTCCGTGGGCCGTCAATGCAATGGGGTTTGAGAATGTCAGCCACGGCTGCATCAGCCTCAGCCCCGCCGACGCAGAGTGGTACTACAACACGGTCAACATTGGCGACCCGGTGATCGTGCAGGAATAGCAGCGGCGACAGTTGGTGGTTTCACGAAGCGGCCACACCTAGACGATGTGCGGTGCGCGTGCGTCGAATCTGCCGTTATATGAGGGCTTTTCACTGTCGTCGAGTCACCGCAACCTCGGGTGCCCCGCAGCCCGACGGGCAGCGGCTATGACATGCAAGCACCCCGGTGTCAGGGCTCGGGACGGGACCGGTAGTCACCCACGACGAAACGGACCCGCTGGGGCAACCCAGCGGGTCCGTATAACCCGAAGAGGAACGGCCTCAGCGCGCACCCGAAGGACCGGGCGCAACCGGCTGACCGGGCACAGGCGCGCCGGACGGCGCCGGACCAGTCGGCGCGCCCTTACCGGTCCCAGCCATGTCAATGATTGGAGCACCGGCCGGCACAGTGTCGAGGGGGCCACCAGCCAGCACCGGCCCAAGCGCAATCAACGGAGCACCAACCGGCACCACCGGGGCCGGTGCGCCTACCGGCACTGGTGCGCCTACCGGCACGGGTGCGCCGACGGGCACTGGTGCGCCGACGGGCACTGGCGCGCCGACGGGCACCGGCGCGCCCACCGGTACGGGGGCGCCGACGGGCACTGGTGCGCCCACCGGCACGGGTGCGCCCACCGGCACGGGTGCGCCCACGGGCACCGGGGCGCCTACCGGTACGGGGGCGCCGACGGGCACGGGTGCGCCCACCGGCACGGGTGCACCCACGGGCACCGGTGCACCCACCGGCACTGGCGGCCCGAGCGCAATCAGCGGAGCACCAACCGGCACCACCGGAACCGGCCCAGGCGCAACCAGCAGAACACCAGACATGTCAGTGAGAGCCGCGCTAGCCGTGCATACATTGCCGGCCGCTGCCGGTCCGCCGGCCGTTCCCGCTCCGCCTGCGGTTGCGGGTCCGCCGGCCGTTCCCGCTCCGCCTGCGGTTGCGGGTCCGCCGGCCGCTCCCGCTCCGCCTGCGGCTCCGTACGCGCAGCAGCCGGCCGCTCCCGCTCCGCCGGCTGCGGCTGCCGGTCCGCCGACTGCCGGCGCTGCAGCCTCGCCCGACATCCCCTGGACGCACGCATAGCTCCCGCCGGTTTTCAGCGGGGCGGCTGCAGCATCGGGGCTCAACGCTATGGCGGCCCCGCAAAACCCAGCGATGGCAACCACTTTGATGTTGCGCCGATCAAAGACCGTCATCAACGTCGACTCCTCTAGCACTCAGTATTCCGCAATCATTTGGTGCAGCAGAACCGCATAGCCGTACCGCAGTCGTGTCGAATGTATGGCTGGTTATTGCTATTGCACACGCGACGATTCCGGCGCTTATAGAACCGATACAAAGGAGACATGCTCCGGTTACCGGAGGTGTTTGTAGTGGGCGTTTCTGGTTCGCGAGTGCCCGGCGGTCCGGGCAATTACGGCTGCCATTGGCGATCCGGGACAGTCGCGGAGCTGTTGCCCCGACTTTCTTGTCACAGAATCGCAGTGCTGAGGTAAACGGCGCCACAACACCCGAGCCCGTTGTTTTGCCTGGGCAGTGCAATTTAAATTCAAACCCCGGTCGTTCGCCTGTGCACAAAATCGCATTCGCGGCAGATCCACGCCGCGGAGGCGCGCGATTCCGACCGCTCGGCCCTAACCGCCGGGGAAATTGCAGTCAAGTCGCGCAGTCCGGTCGCAGATGCAGAAATCGTTCGGTGGGCGGGATACGCGGGGTGTTGTCACATAGGCCCATCGATGCCCTTCAACCACATCTGTCGCACTTCCCCCACTCGCCGCAGCCGGCTTTTCGCAGCGGCAGAAGCCCGGCACTCTTACCGGCGGGCGGCGGTGCGTGTCACTGATCTAGGCTGACGGCGAGCGCTCATCAGCGAACATAGAAAGACAGGGAGACTCAAGTGACGGTCCGAGTAGGCATCAACGGCTTCGGTCGAATCGGGCGGAACTTCTACCGGGCGTTGCTGGCTCAACGTGAGCAGGGCAGCGCCGACATCGATGTGGTCGCCGTCAATGACATCACCGACAACGCGACGCTGGCGCATCTTCTTCGATTCGACTCCATCCTGGGTCGACTGCCCTACGACGTGAGCCTGGAAGGCGACGACACCATCGTCGTGGGCAACAACAAGATCAAGGCGCTTGAGGTCAAGGAGGGCCCGGCGGCCATGCCCTGGGGCGACCTGGGCGTCGACGTCGTCGTGGAATCCACCGGCCGCTTCAACGACGCCGCCAAGGCCAAGGGACACCTGTCGGCCGGGGCGAAGAAAGTGATCATCTCCGCACCGGCCACCGACCCCGACATCACCATCGTGCTCGGCGTCAACGAGGACAAGTACGACGGCAGTCAGAACATCATCTCCAATGCCTCGTGCACGACGAATTGCCTGGCGCCAGTTACCAAGGTGCTGCACGACGAGTTCGGCATCGTCAAGGGGCTGATGACCACCATCCACGCCTACACCCAGGATCAGAACCTGCAGGACGGACCCCACAAGGATCTGCGTCGCGCCCGGGCGGCCGCGGTGAACATCGTGCCGACCTCCACCGGTGCGGCCAAGGCCATCGGCCTGGTGATGCCGGAGCTCAAGGGCAAGCTCGATGGGTATGCGCTGCGGGTGCCGATTCCCACCGGCTCGGTGACCGACTTGACCGTCGAACTGTCCAAGCCCGGCAGCGCCGAGGAGATCAACGCGGCATTCAAGGCCGCCGCCGAAGGCAGGCTCAAGGGCATTTTGAAGTATTACGACGCGCCGATCGTCTCCAGTGACATCGTCACCGACCCGCACAGTTCGATCTTCGACTCCGGGCTCACCAAGGTGATCGACGACCAGGCCAAGGTGGTGTCCTGGTACGACAACGAATGGGGTTACTCCAACCGGCTCATCGATCTGGTCGCGCTGGTCGGCAAGTCCCTGTAGCCGTGACGAGCTCTTCGCCGCCCACGCTTCCAGACCTTCTGGGCGAAGGCGTTTCGGGTCGCGGCGTGCTGGTGCGCTCCGATCTGAACGTCCCGCTCGATGACGGCACCATCACCGACCCCGGCCGCATCACCGCGTCCGTGCCGACGTTGAAGGCGCTTCTCGAGGGCGGCGCCAAGGTGGTGGTCACCGCGCACTTGGGCCGTCCCAAGAACGGGCCCGACCCGAAGTTGTCGCTGGCGCCGGTCGCCGCGGCGCTCGGCGACCAGCTCGGGCGGAACGTGCAGTTGGCCGGCGACCCCGATCGTTCGCCTGTCGGCGGAGACGCGCTGGCCCGGGCCGAGGGGCTGACCGACGGCGACATCCTGTTGCTGGAAAACATTCGCTTCGACCCGCGTGAGACCAGCAAGGATGACAACGAGCGGCTGGCCCTGGCCAGGCAGCTGGCCGAATTGGTCGGGCCGACAGGCGCTTTCGTCTCCGACGGCTTCGGGGTGGTGCACCGTAAGCAGGCCTCCGTGTACGACGTCGCCACCCTGCTGCCGCACTACGCCGGCACGCTGGTGGCCGAGGAGATACGGGTACTCGAGCAGCTGACCAGCTCGACCACGCGCCCCTACGCCGTGGTCCTCGGCGGGTCGAAGGTGTCCGACAAGCTCGGCGTCATCGAGTCGCTGGCGACCAAGGCCGACAGCATAGTGATCGGCGGCGGCATGTGTTTCACTTTCCTTGCCGCGCAGGGCCTCTCGGTGGGCAAGTCGCTGCTCGAAGAAGAGATGGTCGACACCTGCCGCAGGCTGCTGGACACCTACGTGGACGTCCTGCGACTGCCGATGGACATCGTGGTGGCCGAGAAGTTCGCGGCGGACTCACCGCCGCAGACCGTCCCGGTCGACGCGATCCCGGGCGATTTCATCGGCCTGGACATCGGGCCGGGATCGGTCAAACGGTTCGCGGCGCTGCTGTCCAACGCCCAGACCATCTTCTGGAACGGCCCGATGGGCGTGTTCGAATTCCCGGCCTTTGCCGCCGGCACCAAGGGTGTTGCCCAGGCGATCGCCGAGGCGACCGGCAAGGGAGCCTTCAGCGTGGTGGGGGGCGGGGACTCCGCGGCCGCCGTGCGCGCGCTCGGCATCCCGGAGGCCGACTTCTCGCACATCTCCACCGGCGGCGGCGCATCGCTGGAATACGTGGAGGGCAAGGCGCTACCGGGCATTGAGGTGCTGTGCACGGCGCAACCCCATCCAAACGAGGGGGGCGGAGACTCGTGAGCCGCAAGCCACTGATCGCCGGCAACTGGAAGATGAACCTCAATCACTTCGAGGCGATCGCGCTTGCGCAAAAGATCGCGTTCGCGTTGCCGGACAAGTACTACGACAAGGTCGACGTGACGGTGATCCCGCCGTTCACCGACCTGCGCAGCGTGCAAACCCTGGTCGACGGCGACAAGTTGCGGCTGACCTACGGCGCCCAGGACCTCTCCCAGCACGATTCGGGCGCGTACACCGGTGACATCAGCGGCGCCTTCCTGGCCAAGCTGGGCTGCAGCTTCGTCGTTGTCGGTCACTCCGAGCGGCGCACCTACCACAACGAGGATGACGCGCTGGTCGCCGCCAAGGCCGCCGCCGCGCTCAAGCACGACCTCACCCCTATCGTCTGCATCGGCGAGCACCTGGAGGTCCGGGAGGCGGGCGAGCACGTCAGCCACTGCGAAAACCAGCTGCGCGGCTCGCTGGCCGGGCTGTCGGCCGAGCAGATCAACAAGGTCGTCGTCGCCTATGAGCCAGTCTGGGCGATCGGCACCGGGCGGGTGGCCAGCGCCAACGACGCCCAAGAGGTGTGTGCGGCGGTCCGAAAGGAGCTGGGCTCGCTGGCCTCGCCGCAGGTCGCCGACGCCGTGCGGGTGCTCTACGGCGGCTCGGTGAACGCCAAGAACATCGGCGACATCGTCGCCCAGAACGATATCGACGGGGCCCTGGTCGGCGGCGCGTCGCTGGACGGTGAGCAGTTCGCGACGCTGGCGGCGATCGCCGCCGGTGGGCCGCTGCCGTGACATCAGCGCGCCGCCGGTAAACTGCCTGTCATGCAATTGGCCCTGCAGATCACCCTGGTCGTCACCAGCATCCTGGTGGTGCTGCTGGTGCTGCTGCACCGCGCCAAGGGTGGCGGCCTGTCGACGCTGTTCGGCGGCGGCGTGCAGTCGAGCCTGTCCGGGTCGACCGTGGTGGAGAAGAACCTCGACCGGCTGACGGTGTTCATCGTCGGCATCTGGCTGGTGTGCATCATCGGCATCGGTTTGTTGATCAAGTACCGCTGACGTCATCACAGCGCCGAGTGTGAAATACACGACGCGACTCGCCGACAAAGCGTCGTGAGTTTCACTTTCGGCCGCAGCGGCTGGCTGACGCTGACCGGTCGACGGGCGGACCGCGCGATCCGCACCGATACTGGGACGCATGGCTGAGGCTTCCGACACCGCGCTCGAACCCATCGGCGCCGTCCAGCGCACCCGGGTCGGTCGCGAGGTGACCGAGCCGATGCGTGCCGACATCAGGCTGCTGGGCACCATCCTCGGCGACACCGTCCGCGAGCAGAACGGTGACGAGGTATTCGACCTCGTGGAACGCGCACGGGTGGAATCCTTCCGAGTGCGGCGCTCGGAGATCGAACGGGTCGAGATGACGCGGATGTTCGACGGCATCGATATCCACCTGGCCCTCCCGATCATCCGGGCGTTCAGCCACTTCGCGCTGCTGGCCAACGTGGCCGAAGACATCCACCGCGAACGCCGGCGCGACGTTCACGTCACGGCCGGCGAGCCACCGCAGGACAGCAGCCTGGCCGCGACCTACGCGAAACTCGATCTGGCCGAGTTGGATTCGGCGACGGTCGCCGACGCCCTCAAGGGCGCCCTGGTGTCCCCGGTGATCACCGCCCACCCCACCGAAACCCGTCGGCGCACCGTGTTCGTCACCCAGCACCGGATCACCGAGTTGATGCGGCTGCATGCGGCCGGGCACACCGAGACCGATCACGGCCGCAACATCGAACTCGAGTTGCGCCGCCAGGTCCTCACGCTGTGGCAGACCGCGCTGATCCGGCTGTCCCGGCTGCAGATCACCGATGAGATCGACGTGGGCCTGCGGTACTACCCGGCCGCGTTGTTCAAGGTGATCCCACAGGTCAACGCCGAGGTTCGCGACGCGCTGCGGGCCCGCTGGCCCGACGCCGACCTGCTTTCGGCGCCCATCCTGCAACCCGGCTCCTGGATCGGCGGCGACCGCGACGGCAACCCGAACGTGACCGGCGATGTCGTGCGGCAAGCCACCGGCAGCGCCGCGTTCACCGCGCTTGCGCACTACGTGGCCGAACTCACCCACCTCGAGCAGGAGTTGTCGATGTCGGCGCGACTGATCACCGTCACGCCCGAATTGACCGCACTGGCCGAGGGCTGCGTGGAGAAAGCCAACGCCGACGAGCCCTATCGGCGGGCGCTGCGGGTCATCCGGGGCCGGCTCACCGCCACGGCCGCCGACATCCTGGACCGGCAGCCGCAGCACGAGCTCGACCTGGGGTTGCGGGCCTATTCCGAGCCGGCCGAACTGCGGGCAGACCTCGACGTTATCGACGCCTCCCTGCGCACGCACGGCGCGGCGCTGTTGGCCGACGATCGGCTGGTCCGATTGCGGGAAAGCGTGCACGTCTTCGGCTTTCACCTGTCCGGCCTGGACATGCGGCAGAACTCCGACGTGCATGAAGAGGTGATCGGCGAGCTGCTGGCCTGGGCCGGCGTGCATCCGGACTACGCCTCGTTGCCCGAAGACGAACGCGTCGAGCTGCTGGCGCGCGAGCTCGGCACCCGCCGCCCGCTGGTTGGCGACCGCGCCCGACTGTCCGACCTGGCCCGCGGTGAGCTAAGCGTCGTCGTGGCCGCCGCCCGCGCCGTCGAACTCTACGGTAAGGCGGCGGTGCCCAACTACGTCATCTCGATGTGCCAGTCGGTGTCGGACATCTTGGAGGCCGCCGTCCTGTTGAAAGAGGCCGGCCTGCTGGACGCCTCCGGGCCGGAACCCTATTGCCCGGTTGGTATCTCACCGCTGTTCGAGACGATCGACGACCTGCACAACGGGGCGTCGATTTTGCAGGCGATGCTGGACCTTCCGCTGTATCGAGCGCTGGTGGACGCCCGGGGCGGGTGCCAGGAAGTGATGCTCGGCTACTCCGACTCCAACAAGGATGGCGGGTATCTGGCCGCCAACTGGGCCGTCTACCGGGCCGAGCTCACCCTCGTCGAGGTCGCTCGCAAGACCGGTATTCGGTTGCGGCTCTTCCACGGTCGCGGCGGCACCGTCGGCCGCGGCGGCGGCCCCAGTTACCAGGCCATCCTGGCGCAACCTCCGGGAGCGGTGAACGGCTCGCTGCGCCTCACCGAGCAGGGTGAGGTCATCGCCGCCAAGTACGCCGAACCCCAACTGGCCCGGCGCAATCTGGAGAGCCTGCTGGCGGCCACCTTGGAGTCGACGCTGCTGGATGTGGAGGGCCTGGGCGACGCCGCGGAACCGGCGTACGCGGTGCTCGACGAGGTGGCCACCCTCGCGCACCGCGCCTACGCCGAATTGGTCCACGACACACCGGGTTTCGTCGAATACTTCAAAGCTTCCACACCGGTCAGCGAGATAGGTTCGCTGAATATCGGCAGCCGGCCGAGTTCCCGCAAGCCCACGGAGTCGATCTCAGACCTGCGCGCGATCCCGTGGGTGCTGGCCTGGAGCCAGTCGCGGGTGATGCTCCCGGGCTGGTACGGCACCGGGGCGGCGTTCGAGCAGTGGATCGCGGCGGGCCCCGAAAGCGAAACCGAGCGGGTGGAGATCCTGCACCAGCTGTACGAGCGGTGGCCGTTCTTCCGCGGCGTGCTGTCGAACTTGGCGCAGGTGCTGGCCAAGACCGACCTCGGCCTGGCGGCCCACTACGCCGAGCTGGTGGCCGATGAATCGTTGCGGCGCAGGGTGTTCGACAAGATCGTCGACGAGCACCGCCGCACCATCGAAATGCACAAGCTGATCACCGGTCAGGACGACCTGCTCGCCGACAATCCGGCGCTGGCCCGTTCGGTGTTCAACCGCTTCCCGTATCTGGAGCCACTGAACCACTTGCAAGTGGAGTTGCTCCGCCGCTACCGCTCCGGCGACGACGATCAATTGGTGCAGCGCGGCATCCTGCTGACGATGAACGGGCTGGCCAGCGCGCTGCGTAACAGCGGGTAACCTCGGGTAGCCGGCCCTGCGGCCGGCGCAACATTTCGCAAGGAGGTCGATGAGCGGGTCCGGAACACCTCTTTGGCTACTTTTGGTTTTTGTCGTCGTAGTCGCGATTCTGATCGCGGTGGGCTCCATATTGCTGGCAAATCGCACCATGTCGGGTGTTGGCAAAGAACACAATTCGACGTTGTCGCCGTTCATAACCGTTGTGGGGCTTGTTTACGGCGCTCTGCTCGGATTCACCGTGGTCGCCGCCTGGCAGCAGTTCTCCTCAGCCGGGGTCATTGTCGCCAACGAGGCGTCCACGCTGACGACGATGTACCGGCAGACCGTCGCCATGCCAGAACCAGAGCAGACGCAGATGCGGCAGTTGTTGCGGCAGTACACGAGTGCAGTGGCGGGCTCCGAATGGGATAAGCAAGGTAGTGGCGGCGCCAGCGACAGCGCACGAGCCGCGATCACCGGGATGTACCGCGTCATCGGCAATCAGCCGCCCAGCGTCGCGTCGAGCCCGATCAATGGGGAATTCCTCAGCCAGGTGACCGTGTTGGCGTCCGACCGCAACACGCGAATCATCGACGCCAAGCCGCGAATACCTGCGCTGCTGTGGTCGGGACTGATATTCGGTGGGACGGCAATCGTGGCGCTCACGGGTTTCCTGCGCCTTGGGAGCACCATCGGTCATGCAATTGTGTCCAGCACGATCGCAGTCCTACTCGGCCTGCTGCTATGCACCGCCTTCTCGCTCGACCATCCTTTTGGGAGTGGACGGGGGATTACGCCCGCGCCGTTTCAGCACGCGGTGGAGGTTTTCGACGCAGTCGACCGGGGGACGTAGTCAACCGGACACGGTCGTTTGGCCCGCGCCAGTGCGGGCGGGGTCACTGCCTACTGCGCCGTCCGGTTCCGTAGCCTGTCCAGCACGCCGCGCACGGCGTGCTCGGTGATCGACAGCGGGGACAACATCGTCTCGCCCACCTTCACCATGTCGTCGATCCGGTCGACGATGGCCTCCACCGGCTCGACCAGCACGATCAGCCGCTTGGCGAGGTCGTCCAGGCTGGACAGGGTGCCGTCCAGGTGATCCAGGCCGCCCTCCAAGCGTTCGACCGTGGCGTTGAGGGCCGACAGCGAACTGTTCAGCTCATTCATCGTTCTGCTCAGGCCGTCGAGGACGTCTTCGACCTGTTCGACCGTCTTGTCGGCGTTCAGGGCGGCCTGGGTGAGGGTCTTGATCCGGCTCCGCTCGGGCCCGTTGCGCACGGTTCTGTCTGCCATGACGGTCATTATGACTCGGGCGGCTCAGCGGGGAAGCTTGGCCGCGGCCTCTTCGTCTAGCAGCCAGAGCGTGGAGTCGAGCCCGACGGCCCCGGCGGCCGGCACCGACGCCGGTGAAGCACCACCGATGGCGGCGGCCGCCGCGCCGGCCTTGGCCGCCCCGGACACCATCAGCCACACCTCGCGGGAACGCCGGATTGCCGGCAGTGTCAAGGTGATTCGCTGTGGCGGAGGTTTGGGGGAGTCTTCGACCGAGACCACCATGCGGGTAGTCTCCAGCACGGCCGGGGTGTCCGGGAACAGGGAGTTGATGTGGCCCTCCGGCCCCATTCCGAGCAGGTGGACGTCGAAATTCGGCGCCGGCTGGCCGGGTTCGGCGTTGGCCGCCAGCAACTGCTCGTAGGCCAGCGCGGCGGCGGCCAGGTCGGCGCCGAACTCACCGTCGCTGGCCGGCATCGCGTGCACGTGGCTCGACGGGATGTCGATGTGATCGAGCAGGGCCTCCCGCGCCTGCTTGTCGTTGCGCTCATCGTCGTCCTCGGGAACGTAGCGTTCGTCGCCCCAGAACAGATGCACCTTGGACCACTCGATCTGCTCACGCTGCGTGCCGAGGTACTTCAGCAGCCCGATGCCGTTGCCGCCGCCGGTCAGCACGATCAGTGCTCTCCCACGCGCCGCCACAGCGGTCTGGATGTTATCGACCAGCCGTACACCCGCGGCCTCGACCAGGGCGTCGCCGTCAGGAAAAACCTCAACGAAGGCGCTCACACGTACTGCACCTTCTTGATGCCTTCCAGCGCTGTCAGGTAGATCTCGTCGGCATCCAGCCGGCGCAGGTCCTCGGCCAGGCATTCACCGGTTTCCCTGCGCGCCAATGGAACCAGAGCTTCCGGCCGGGCGGTCCGGCTCAGTGTAGCCGTCCTGCCTTCCTGGGGCCGGCTCAACACGATGGTCTCGCTCTTGCGAGCCAACTCGACTTTGAGGTCGCCGACCGCCCGGCGCACCGGTCCGTCGATGCGGCTGGCCAACCAGCCCGCCAAAATGTCGAGGGCGGGCTCCGTCTTCAGACCGGAAACCAGCGCCGACTCGATGGGTTCGTGCGGCGGTAGGTCGACGGCGGAGGTGAGCAGCGCCCGCCAATAGGTGATGCGCGCCCAGCACAGGTCGGTATCGCCTGCGGTGTATCCGGGCAGGCGGCTCTTGATCGCCGATAACGGATCGACGCCGTTGGTGGCATCGGTGATGCGCCGGATCGCCAACTTGCCCAACGGGTCTTGGGCGGGCTTGTCCGGGGCGATGTCGGGCCACCACGCCACGACCGGGATGTCGGGGAGCAGGAACGGGATGACCACGCTGGAGGCGTGGCCGGCGAGGGGCCCGGACAGCTTCAGAATCACCACCTCGCTGGCGCCGGTGTCGCCACCCGAGCGGAGCTGTGCGTCCAGGCGCGGTTCGTCGGCGTATGGGTCGCCGCGCATCGTGACGATGATCCGGCTGGGGTGTTCGTGGCTGGCGTCGTTGGCGGCCTTGAGCGATTCCTCCAGCACGTCCTCGCTGTCCGGCGCGATGATCAGCGTCAGCACCCGCCCCATCGTGACGGCGCCGGCCCTTTCGCGTAGCTCATCGAGTTTCTTGTTGACCGCCGTGGTGGTGGTGTCGGGCAGATCGACGATCATTTGCGCCGCTCCTCCACATCGCTCCCCACTGCATCGTCGCCGGCGCGGATCATGGCCGCCGCCATTCCCGGCCGGTGCGGCGCAGCATTTCGAAGGATGACTCCGGGCCCCAGGTACCGGCCTCATAGGGGTCGGGCTTGCCATGTGCCGCCCAGTTATCCAGGACGGGATCGAGGATCTCCCAAGCCAATTCGACCTCCTCGTTAACCGGGAACAGGGACGGCTCGCCGAGCAGCACGTCGAGGATGAGCTGTTCGTAGGCCTCCGGGGATTCTTCGGCGAACGCCGACCCGTAGGAGAAGTCCATGTTGACGTCGCGGACCTCCATCGCGGTGCCCGGCACCTTGGAGCCGAACCGCAAGGTGATCCCCTCGTCCGGCTGTACCCGGATGACCATGGCGTTGGCGCCCAGCTCGTCGGTCATCGTGGCGTCGAACGGAAGATGCGGTGCGCGCTTGAAGATCAGGGCGATCTCGGTCACCCTGCGGCCCAGGCGTTTACCGGTTCGCAGGTAGAACGGCACGCCCGCCCAGCGCCGGGTGTCGACCTCGAGCGTGATGGCGGCGAACGTCTCTGTGGTGGAGTCCCTGGAGAACCCTTCTTCGTCGAGCAGCCCGACGACTTTCTCCCCGCCCTGCCAACCGCCGGCGTATTGGCCCCGGCTGGTGGTCTCATCGAGGGGTTCGGCGAGTTGGGTTGCCGACAGCACCTTGATCTTCTCGGTCTGCAGCGCAGCCGGATTGAAGCTGACCGGCTCCTCCATCGCGGTGAGCGCCAGCAGCTGCATGAGATGGTTCTGGATGACATCGCGGGCGGCGCCGATGCCGTCGTAGTAGCCGGCCCGTCCGCCCAGTCCGATGTCCTCGGACATGGTGATCTGCACGTGGTCGACGTAGTGGGCGTTCCAGATCGGGTCGAACAGCTGATTGGCGAACCGCAGCGCCAGGATGTTGCGGACCGTCTCCTTGCCCAGGTAGTGGTCGATCCGGAACACCGCCTCCTCCGGGAAGACGGCGTTGACCGCCTTGTTCAGCTCTTGCGCGCTTTCCAGGTCGTGCCCGAACGGTTTTTCGATGACCACCCGGCTCCACCTGTCGCCCTGCGGGCGCGCCAGACCGGACTTGTGCAGCTGTTCGCACACCACCGGGAAGGACTTGGGCGGGATCGCCAGGTAGAAGGCGTGGTTGCCGCGGGTGCCGCGCTCGGCATCCAGCTTTTCCAGCGTTTCGGCGAGTCGGGAGAATGCCTTGTCGTCGTCGAAAGCCCCTGGCACAAAACGGAATCCCTCGGCCAGCCGCTCCCAGTTCTCCTTCCGGAACGGTGTCCGGCAGTGATCCTTGACGGCCTGGTGGACCACCTTGCGGAAATCCTGGGTTTCCCAGTCCCGGCGCGCGAAGCCCACCAGGGAGAAGGTGGGGGGCAGCAGCCCGCGATTGGCCAGGTCGTAGATCGCCGGCATCACCTTCTTGCGGGCCAGGTCGCCGGTGACGCCGAAAATCACCATCCCGCACGGGCCGGCGATCCTGGGTAGCCGCTTATCTTGCTTGTCCCGCAATGGGTTTTGCCATTGCGTGGCGCCGCCGCGGGCGCCCACCTTCGAGTTCGCCGGGCTCATTTGGCCGCGGAACCCAGTTGCTTCTGCGTTTCTTCCAGCAGTTCGCTCCAGGACTCCACGAACTTGTCCACGCCTTCTTTCTCCAGCACCACGAAGACGTCGGTCAGGTCGACCCCGACCGCCTCCAGCTTGTCGAACACCTCCTGGGCGGCCGCAGCGGTGCCGCTGACGGTGTCGCCCCTGATATCCCCGTGGTCGGCGACGGCGTCAATCGTCTTCTCCGGCATGGTGTTTACCGTGTTGGGCGCGACCAGCTCGGTGACGTAGAGGGTGTCGGAGTAATCGGGGTTCTTGACGCCAGTCGAAGCCCACAACGGGCGCTGTACCCGGGCGCCGTCCGAGTTGAGCGCGCCGTAGCGATCACCGCCGTCGAAAACCTCTTGGTAGGCGGCGTAAGCCAGGCGGGCGTTGGCGACACCGGCCTTGCCGCGCAGCGCAAGCGCGTCGGCGGAGCCGAGCTTTTCCAGCCGCTTGTCGACCTCGGTGTCCACCCGGGAAACGAAGAACGATGCCACCGAATGGATCTTGGACAGGTCATGCCCGGCCTCGCGCGCCTTCTCCAGCCCGGCCAGGTAGGCGTCCATCACCGCGCGGTGCCGTTCCACGGAGAAGATCAGCGTAACGTTGACCGAAATCCCTTCCGCCAGAACCGCGGTGATGGCCGGAAGTCCGGCCTTGGTCGCCGGGATCTTGATGAACAGGTTCGGCCGGTCGACGATTTTCCACAGCTCGACGGCCTGCGCGATGGTCTTGTCCGTTTCGTCGGCCAGCCGCGGGTCCACTTCGATGGACACCCGGCCGTCGACCCCGTCGGAGGCCTCCCACGCCGCCGCCAGCACGTCGCACCCGCTGCGCACGTCGTCGGTGGTGACGGTGCGCACGGTGGCGTCGACGTCCGCGCCGCGCTCGGCCAGTTCGGCGATCTGGCCCTCGTAGGCGTCGCCCTCGGCGAACGCCTTCTGGAAGATGGACGGGTTGGTGGTCACGCCGACAACACTTTTCGTGTCGATCAGCTCCTGCAAGTTGCCCGACTGCAGCCGCTCCCGCGACAAGTCATCCAGCCAAACGGATACCCCGGCGGCGCTCAACGCCGCGAGGTTAGGGTTCTGACCGGCCATGCGAATCACCCTTTCTCAGTTATCCACTACCTGTTCCGCGGCGGCGGCGACGGCTTCCGCGGTAAAACCGAATTCACGGAACAACGTCTTGGCGTCGGCGGATTCGCCGTAGTGCTCGATCGACACGATCGTGCCGGTGTCGCCGACGAGCTTGTGCCAGCACTGCGCCACGCCGGCCTCGACGGCCACCCGGGCGGATACCGACGGGGGCAGCACGCTGTCGCGGTACTCCACGGACTGCGACTCGAACCACTCGACGCACGGCATCGACACCACCCGCGCGACGATGTCCCTGTCCGCCAACAACTTCTGCGCCTCGACCGCGAGCTGGACCTCGGAACCGGTGCCGATCAATACGACGTCGGGTTCGTCACCGCCGTCTGAGCCAGCTTCCGAGGCGAGAATGTAGCCGCCGCGGGCAACACCCTCGGCGCTGGTGCCCTCCAGCACCGGCAAGCCCTGGCGCGTCAGGATCAGCCCAACCGGGCCGCTGCCGTTGCCGCGGGACAGGATCGTTCGCCAGGCGTAGGCCGTCTCGTTGGCGTCGGCCGGGCGCACCACCGACAGGTGAGGGATGGCGCGCAGTGCCGAAAGGTGCTCGATGGGCTGATGCGTCGGGCCGTCCTCGCCAAGACCGATCGAATCGTGCGTCCACACGTAGATGGTGTCGATGTCCATCAGCGACGCCAGCCGCACCGCCGGGCGCATGTAGTCGGAGAACTGCAGGAACGTGCCACCGTAGGCCCGGGTCGGGCCGTGCAGCACGATGCCGGACAGGATGGCGCCCATCGCGTGTTCGCGAACGCCGAAATGCAGGGTGCGCCCGTACCAGTGCGCGGTGTAGTCCTTGGTCGAAATCGACGGCGGACCAAAGGAATCCACGCCCTTCATGGTGGTGTTGTTGCTGCCCGCCAGGTCGGCCGAACCACCCCACAGCTCCGGCAGTTTCGGCCCTACCGCCGACAGCACCCCGCCCGAGGCGGCGCGGGTGGCCAGCGCCTTGGACCCGGGTTCCCAATACGGTATGTCGGCGTCCCAACCGTCGGGCAACTGCTGCGCCGTCAGCCGGTCCAGCAGCGCCTTGCGTTCGGGTTCGCGTTGCGCCCAGGCCTCGAACTGCGGTTGCCACTTCCCGTGGGCTTCCTCGCCCCGCTCCACCAGCTTGCGGGTGTGGGAGATGACCTCGTCGCGGACCTCGAAGTTCTGGTCGGGATCGAATCCCAGGATCTTCTTGACGGCCGCGACCTCGTCGTCGCCGAGGGCCGCGCCGTGCGCCTTGCCGGTGTTCATCAGGTTGGGCGCCGGGTAGCCGATGATCGTGCGCAGCGAGATGAACGACGGCCGGTCGGTGGCGGCTTTGGCGTTGGCGATGGCCTCCTCGATCGCGGCGACGTTCTCGCCGCCCTCCACCTCCTGCACGTGCCAGCCGTAGGCGCGATAGCGCGCCGCGGTGTCCTCACACAAGGCGATGTTTGTGTCGTCCTCGATCGAGATCTGGTTGTGGTCGTAGAACACGATGAGGTTGCCCAGCTGCTGCACGGCCGCCAGCGACGACGCCTCCGACGTCACGCCCTCCTCGATGTCCCCGTCGGAGGCGATGACGAAGATGAAGTGGTCGAACGGGCTGGTTCCCGGCTCGGCGTCCGGGTCGAACAGACCGCGCTCGTAGCGGGATGCCATCGCCATCCCGACCGCCGACGCCAGGCCCTGGCCCAGCGGGCCGGTGGTGATCTCAACGCCCTTGGTGTGCCGAAACTCCGGGTGCCCGGGCGTCTTGGATCCCCAGGTGCGCAGCGATTCGATGTCGGACAGTTCCAGGCCGAATCCGCCCAGGTACAGCTGGATGTACAGCGTCAGGCTGCTGTGCCCGGCCGACAGCACGAACCGGTCGCGACCCAGCCAGTGCGTGTCGGTGGGGTCGTGGCGCATCGCGCGCTGGAACAGGGTGTAGGCCAGCGGGGCCAGGCTCATCGCCGTGCCGGGGTGGCCGTTACCGACTTTTTGGACCGCGTCGGCGGCCAGCACCCGGATCGTGTCGACCGCAGCCGAATCGATCTCGGTCCAGTCGTCGGGCAGGTGCGGTTGCGTCAGCGTGGAGATCTCTTCGAGTGTGGTCACAGCCTCAGTCCTTGGGTCATCAAGCTGATATTGCTCACCCTAATGCGGGAGTGCCGGCTCTTGCAGTGCAGAATTTCGGGTACCCAGCGCCGGCCGCTGTGAAAATTACGCGCCGGCCGCCCGAGCTCTGCAATCAGTCCGGCAATCCGGCGGAAAATCCGCGGAATGGACCCTGCGGGCTGGCCACCGCCCCCACGCGGTCTACCATCGTGCGTAGTAGATGCTGCGCGCTACTGCGACCCCGAGGAGTTATTGCGTGAGCGTTCGCGGGCGTGTCGCGCCGAGCCGAGAACCGAGCCGAGTGCAGGGCACGGTGCTGGCTTACCTGGCGCTGACCAAGCCGCGCGTCGTCGAACTGCTGCTCGTCACCGCGATACCGGCGATGCTGCTCGCCCACCGCGGCACGGTGAACCCGCTGCTGATCCTCGACACGCTGATCGGCGGGATGCTGGCCGCCGGGGGCGCCAACACGCTCAATTGCGTGGCCGACGCCGACATCGACAAGCTGATGAAGCGCACCGCGCGCAGGCCGCTGGCACGGGCTGCGGTGCCGACGCGAAACGCCTTGGTGCTGGGTGTGGTGCTCAGCGTGGCCTCGTTCTTTTGGCTCTGGTGGACGACGAACCTGCTGTCGGGCCTGCTGGCCGTCGCCACCATCGCGTTCTACGTCTTCGTCTACACGCTGTGGCTCAAGCGCCGCACGTCGCAGAACGTCGTGTGGGGCGGTGCGGCCGGCTGCATGCCGGTGATGATCGCCTGGTCTGCCGTCACCGGCACCATCGGCTGGCCGGCGCTGGTGATGTTCGCGATCATCTTCTTCTGGACGCCGCCGCACACCTGGGCTTTGGCGATGCGTTACAAGGACGACTACAAACTGGCCGGGGTCCCGATGCTGCCCGCCGTGGCGACGGAGCGTCAGGTCACCAAGCAGATCCTGATCTACACCTGGCTGACGGTGCTCGCGACGCTGGCGCTGGCGCTGGCCACCGGCTGGTTATACGCGGCGGTGGCCCTGGTGGCCGGGGCGTGGTTCTTGGCGATGGCCCATCAGCTGTACGCCGGCGTTCGCGCCGGCGAGCCGGTCAAGCCGCTGCGGCTGTTCCTACAGTCGAACAACTACCTGGCCGTGGTGTTCTGCGCGTTGGCGCTCGACTCGGCCATCGCGCTGCCGACGCTGTTCTAGAGCACCTGGTCTCGTTAGTCACGTCCGCCACAGCTGCCTCTCGCGGAGGCGGCAGCCTTGATGCCCGCCTCAGAGCGACAACTTCGGTTTGGCAGGGCTACTGTGAGGCGGGCAAAAAGCCGGCCCCCTCTCCTGCCGAGGCGCCTGTGGCGGGTGTGGCCTGAAACGTCGAATCGCTAGGGCAGCAGCACAATCGAGCCTGCGGTCTTGCGGCCCTGTAGGTCCTGGTGGGCGCGGGCCGCTTCGGACAGCGGATAGCGGCCGCCGACTTCGATGGTGATAGTGCCGCCGGCGATCGCATCGAACAATTCGCCCGCTCGCCAATGGAACTCGTCGCCGGTACGAATGAAGTGTGCCAGCGACGGTCGGCTCAAAAACACCGAGCCGGCGGCGTTGAGGCGCTGCGGGTCGAACGGCGGAACGGGTCCGCTGGCCGCGCCAAACAGAGCCAGCGTGCCGCGGACGGCCAGGCTGGCCAGGCTGGCGTCGAAGGTGGTGGCGCCCACTCCGTCGTACACCGCGGCCACGCCGGCGCCGTCCGTAAGCTTTCGAATCTGCTGACCGAACTCCGCGGGGTCGTCGGGGTAGGAAAGCACCTCGTCGGCCCCGGCCTCCCTGGACATCCGCGCCTTCTCCGGGGTGGACACCGTGGTGATCACCCGGGCGCCGAGCAGGCGCGCCCACTGCGTCAGAATCAGCCCGACGCCACCGGCGCCGGCGTGCACCAGCACGGTGTCGCCGCTTTGCACCGGATACACCGACTTCAACAGGTAATGCGCCGTCAGGCCCTTCAACATCACCGAGGCCGCCACATCGGACGTCACGCCATCGGGCACCTTTGCGGTCAAAGCCGCTGGGGCGATGGAGAATTCGGCGTACGCACCGGATGCCGCGGCGGTGCCCACCCGATCACCGGCGCTGAACCCGTCGACTCCATCGCCCGTGGCGACGACGGTGCCGGATGTCTCCTGGCCGAGGACGAACGGCAACTCTCGCGGATACTGCCCGGAGCGGAAATAGGTGTCGATGTAGTTGACGCCGATGGCCTCGGCCTTGATCAAAACCTCGCCGGGACCGGGCGTGGGCTGAGCGGTCTCAACGTAACGCAGAACTTCGGGGCCGCCGGTTTCGCTGACTTCGATTGCGTGCATGCGGATATCATGCCCGGGCATGAAGCTGGCCCGGCCGGACGTCTTCCATCCGCGCATCGTGCTGGCGGGTTGTCGGCGGCACGTCGCCGGGGACGGAGACGACGCCGGGCTCCTGCCCGCGCTGCGGCACCGGGGCCTGCACGCCCGCTGGTTGGCGTGGGACGATCCCGAAACCGCCCGGGCGCATCTGGTGATACTGCGGGCCACCCGCGACTACGCCGACCGGCTCGACGAGTTCCTGGCCTGGACCACCGGCGTGGCCAATCTGCTCAACCCGCCCGACGCCGTCGCCTGGAACCTCGACGAGCGGTACCTGCGCGACCTCGAGAGTGCCGGTGTGCCGACACTGCTCAGTGGGCCGCCGGGCCAACCCGTCGGTCAGGCGTCGTTGATTTTCTTCGCCGGTGAGCGCTCGCACGCGTTCACCCGCACGCAGCCAGTCGAGCCAGAGTGCGAGTACTGGGACCTCGGTCACGCCGCCATCGCGTCGGCTGCCGAGCACATCGGAATCGGCGCCGGCGAACTGCTGTACGCGCGTGTCGACGTGAACGGCCGACCCGGCCGGAAGCTAGGCGGGGTGCGGCTGGCGCGGCTCGATCTCGTCGCGCCATCGCTGGGCTGGGGGCTGTTGGATGCCGACACCCGAGACCTAGCCCAGCGCCGGTTCGCCCTCGGCGTGGAGTCAGCGTGCGAGCGGCTGGGGCTGGGCCCGTTCTCTCAACCGTTCCCGCATTGAGGCCCATAGCGCCGCGGTGGCCGCCGTGCAGGCCGCGGCGCCGGCCACGTGCACCGCGACCAGCGTGGCGGGCACCCCGGTGAAGTACTGCGTCGTGCCGACGGCGGCCTGCGCGCACACCAGGGCGACCAGCACGCCCAGCCGCAACAGGATGGCCCGGGCGGCGCCCACGGCCAGCAGCCCGAAGCCCAGCCCGACCAGCAGTGCCAGGTAGCAGACCAGCAGCGACGAATGCGCATGCACCAGGGTGGTGATCTCGACCTTCAGCCGCGGCACCGTTCGGCTGGGGCTGCGGTCACCGGCGTGCGGGCCGGCGGCGGTGACCAGCGTGCCGGTGACCAGCACCGCCGCCAGGTTCACCGCGATCAGCGCGGTCAGCGCGCGCAGCGGCCGCGCCACCCGGTCCCGGACCATCCCGTCGTCAGGCTCGCCCACCTTGACGTAGAGCAGCACCGACAGCCACACCATCGTCATCGACGTCAGCAGGTGGATGGCCACCGTCCACCACAGCAACCCGGTGCGCACGGTGATACCGCCGATCACCGCCTGCACCACCGTCGACACCGGCAGCAGCCACGCGTAGACCAGTACCTCGGTGCGCCGGCGCGCGCGGGTGACGGCCAGCACGGCCAGCGCCGCGGCGATGACCACGGCGAAGGTGATCATCCGGTTGCCGAACTCGACGGCCTGGTGGATCCGGGGGACCTCCGCGACGGCTACCGGCGTGAAGCTGCCCGGGAAGCACTGCGGCCACGTGGGACAACCCAGTCCCGAGGCGGTGACGCGAACGATCGCGCCGGTGACGGCGATGCCGCCCTGGGTGAGGATGACAAGCGCGGCAATGACCCGCTGGACGCGCAGACTGGGGTCGGGGAGCAGGTCCACCAACCGCAGCAGCGTTCGTCTTAGCACCGCCCGATGGTAAGCCAACGAAAACTACGGCCTGTAGTACGGCCTGTAGTACGGCCCGTTCACCGAGATTGCGCCCTTGGCTGTGATTCGGCGCCCACCACGACCATGACGGCAATCTCGGCGCGCGTCAGGTGAAGCGGAACCAGCGGTGCGCGGCGAGCGCCGCCAGCGCGCCCCACGCCGCCAGGACGACGATCCCGAACCAGTCCACCGACAGCGTCATCGCCTGCGACAGCGCCTCGGTGAGCGCGCCCGACGGAGTGAGCCGCGCCGCCCACTTGACCGCGGTCGGGATCATGTTGGTCTCCAGGGTCAGCGCCCCGAGCCCGGCGAACACGAACCACATCAGGTTGGCCACCGCCAGCACGATCTCGGCCCGCAGCGTTCCGCCGAGCAACAACCCGAGAGCCGCGAAGCCCGCGGTGCCCAGCGCGATGACCGCCGCGCCCAACAGCAGCGCGGTGGGGGCGGGGCGCCAGCCGAGCGCAAAACCGATGGCGCCCAACAAGATCGCCTGCAAGAACACCACCGTGACCACCGCGAGCAACTTCCCGGCGATGATCCCCCAGACCGGCAGCGGGGTGGCGCCCAGCCGTTTGAGCGCGCCGTAGCGACGATCGAAGGCGACCGCGATGGCCTGCCCGGTGAAAGCGGTCGAGATCACCGCCAGCGCCATGATGACGGGCACGAACGTCGCGGCGCGGTTGTGGCCGAAATGACCGAAAGGCAAGAGGGTCAGCCCGACCAGCAGCGTGATCGGGATGAACATGGTCAGCAGCAGTTGTTCGCCGTTGCGCAGCAGCAACTTGAGCTCCAGGCCGAACTGCGCCGCGAGCATCCGGGGCACGGCGTTGGGCCGCGGGTCGGGGGTGAAGGTCCCCGCGGGAAACAGCGGGGCGGTGCTATCAGCGGTCTCGGTCACTGTCGCAACTTCCTGCCGGTGAGATCCAGGAATACGTCCTCGAGGCTGCGTTGCTCGACGCGCATGTCGGTGGCCAGCACGTCGATCTGAGCGCACCACGCCGTCACGGTCGCCAGCACCTGCGGGTCGACCGGGCCCTCGACCAGGTACTCGCCCGGCGTCACCTCGGTGGCCCGGTAGTCCTCCGGCAGGGCGGAGGCCAACAGGGACAGGTCGAGCCGCGGCGGCGCGGTGAACCGCAACTGGTCCTTGGCGCCGCTGCGCATCAGTTCCGTCGGCGTGCCCGACGCCACGGTCACGCCGTGGTCGATGATGACCAGTCGATCGGCGAGTTCCTCGGCCTCCTTGAGCTGGTGGGTGGTCAGCACCACCGTCACGCCGTCGCGGCGCAGCGCGTCGATCAGCTCCCACACCAGCAGCCGGGCGTGGGCGTCCATCCCGGCGGTGGGCTCGTCGAGGAACATCAGTTCGGGACGGCCGACCAGCGCGCAGGCCAGCGCGAGCCGTTGCTGCTGCCCGCCGGAGAGCCGGCGATAGGTGGTGCGGGCCGCATCGGTGAGGCCCAGGGTGTCCAGCAGCCACGCCGGATCCAGCGGGTCGGCGGCGTAGGCGGCGACCAGGTTGAGCATCTCCCCGGCGCGCGCCGCGGGGTAGCCGCCGCCGCCCTGCAACATCACCCCGATGCGCGCGCGCAGGCGCGCGTTGTCGGCGATCGGGTCCAGGCCGAGCACCTCTATCGTGCCGGCGTCGGGGCGCACGAAGCCCTCGCACATCTCAACCGTCGTGGTCTTGCCGGCGCCGTTGGGGCCCAGCAGGGCCAGCACCTCTGCGGCGTGCACATCCAGATCCAGGTCCGAGACCGCTGTGTTCGACCCGTATCGCTTGGTAACCCCGCGCAGCCGCACCACCGCTTCGGGGTTGTTCGGGCCCCGGTCGGACGAGGTCACGTGGAATCAGCGTAGGCGTCGGGCGCCGCCTCGGAACTAAGGGTGGCCTGAGGCGTCTCGGGAGTCACAGGCGCCGGCAGTCTAATGACCGTCTCGCCGTTCGTTTCTGGGTTCTGCGGCTGACGTCGGCGCCAGGGCAGCTTGGTGTACGTCAACGCGATGAGCACCGCCACGATGATGGCGCTGGCCACGGTGGCGTCCACGATCTGGAACAGGGCGAAGCGGTCGCCGTTGGCCGTCGGACCGAAGATGCCGACGATGAGGGTGATGAGGATGGCCGCCACCCGGAAGCCGGTGCGAGTCGCCCAGGCCGCCAGCGGGATGATGGCCCACAGCAGATACCAGGGCTGCACGACCGGAAACAGCAGCACGGTGACGCCGAGCGCGACACCGAGGCCGCCGATGGGGTGCAGCCGGCCGCGGAACACGGCCACCAGCAGCCAGGCCACCATCGCCATGATGATCAGCACGCCGATGCCACGGGTCAGACCCAACACCGCGGTGGTGTGATCGCCCAGGCCCAGCAGGATGCCCACCTGCCCGGTGCCGAGGGCCAGCAGCGTCGGCGGGGACATCCAGCTGCGCACCACGTTGGCAGTGCCCAGCGTGTAGATCCAGCCGAACCCGAGCCCGCTGGCCCAGCCGACGATGGCCATCACCGCCAGCGATATAGCCGCCATCCCGCCGCCGGCCAGCAGCAGCGCCCGCAGGTTGCCGCCGCAGCGATAGGCGAGCGCCACCGTGACGAATCCCAGCGCCAACAGCGAAGGCAACTTCACCTGCGACGACAGCACGATCAGGATGGCGCCCGCGAGCAGCATGCCCAGCGGTTCCCAGTCCGGGCCCGGCCGCCACGACTTGGGCAGCAGCCGCGGCGAGTCGATGCCGCGCAGGGCGAACTCTGCGCCGGCCAGCATCAGCCCGAGCATCAGCGCCTCGTTATGCACACCGGCGACCAGGTGCATGAACAGCAGCGGGTTGGCCGCGCCCAGCCACAGCGCGCTGACCTCGGCGACGCCGCAGCGCCGGGCCAGCCGGGGGGTGGCCCACACGATCAGGCCCACGCCGACCAGCACCACGACCCGGTGGCAGAGCACCGCGGCGACGATGTTTTCCCCGGTCAGGGCCGAGATTCCGCGGCCGATCCACAAGAACAAGGGGCCGTAGGGCGCCGGCGTGTCCCGCCACAGGGTGGGGACGGACAGCGTGAACACATGGGACAGGCCGAGCCCGGACGCCGGACCCACCCGGTAGGGGTCGAGTCCCTCCAGCGAGATCTGGCTCTGGGCCAGGTAGGAATAGACGTCCTTGCTGTACATCGGCGGCGCGATCAACAGCGGCAGCGTCCACAGCAGCAGGGTGCGGTCCAGGTCCCCGCGCGACATCCGCCTGTCGCCGAGCGCGAACCGGCCGAGCATCAGCCAGGCCAGCGCCATCATGACCGCTCCGGTCGTCGTCATGGTCAGCGACACGGTCTGGATCCGCGACGGCAGGTTGAGCAGGCGCACGCCGAAGGTGGGGTCCTGGACGACGGGCCGCGCGCCGGCGCCCAGGGCGCCGATCGCCATCAGGACGGTGCCGGTGGCGCCGAACAGGCGGGTGCGCCGTAGCGCGGTGAGCTCGGTATCGTTCAGCGGCGAGCCCACCGCCTGCTCGTCGCCGTGGAGGCTGGCGATCGACGAGCTCAGCGTGTGGTGGCGGGCTGCCATCAGAGCAGCGTAGCGGGTGTGATCAGCGCAACCCCCTACACAGGGTACCCTTGGTGGACCGATGCCCGGAATTGCGTCACACTGGTGTTGTGGAAATCCGAACCAGCCACCGAGCGCTGCGGCGCAGCCGGCGCGTCGGTGCCGGACGGTCACACCCGGCGCGCCATCGTGCGCTTGCTGCTGGAATCCGGATCGATCACCGCCGTTGAGATCGGTGACCGGTTGGGTTTGGCGCCCGCCGGTGTGCGGCGTCATCTCGACGCGCTCGCCATGGACGCTCTTGACATCGACCCGGCCTTCGCCGAGCGCAGCGTCAACGAGGGCTTCTCCGGTGGCGAAAAGAAACGTCACGAGATCCTGCAGCTGGCACTGCTGAAGCCCAAGATCGCCATTCTCGACGAGACCGACTCCGGTCTGGACATCGACGCGCTGCGGGTGGTCAGCGACGGGGTGAACCGCTACGCCGAATCCGAGGACGGCGGCATCCTGTTGATCACCCACTACACCCGCATCCTGCGCTACATCCATCCGCAGTTCGTGCACGTGTTGGTCGGTGGCCGCATCGTGGAATCCGGCGGGCCGGAGCTGGCCGACGAGCTCGATCAAAACGGCTACGAGCGCTTCTCCCCCGCAAGCGGGAGGGGCCCCCACCAGACGGCGGCCACGGGGGCCTGACCATGACGACGTCGGTGGCCCCACTCGACCTCGCCGCGATCCGCGCCGATTTCCCAATCCTGAAGCGTGTGATGCGCGGCGGGAAGCAGTTGGCCTACCTGGATTCTGGTGCCACGTCGCAACGCCCGGTGCAGGTGCTCGATGCCGAGCGCGAGTTTCTCACCACGTCCAACGGTGCGGTGCACCGGGGCGCGCACCAGCTGATGGAGGAGTCCACCGACGCGTACGAGCAGGGTCGTGCCGATGTCGCGGCGTTCGTCGGAGCCGACGCCGACGAGTCGGTGTTCACCAAGAACGCCACCGAGTCGCTGAATCTGGTGGCGTATGTGCTCGGCGACAATCGGTTTGAGCACGCCGTCGGCCCCGGCGACGTCATCGTCACCACCGAGCTGGAGCACCACGCCAACCTGATCCCGTGGCAGGAGCTCGCGCGGCGCACCGGCGCGACTCTGCACTGGTACGCCGTCACCGACGATGGCCGCATCGACCTGGACTCGCAGCAGCTCGACGAACGCGTCAAAGTCGTTGCGTTCACCCATCGCTCGAATGTGACCGGCGCGCTGACCCCGGTTGACGAACTCGTCGCCCGCGCTAAAGCGGTAGGTGCGCTGACCGTGCTGGACGCCTGCCAGTCGGTGCCGCATCAGCCGGTCGACTTGCACGCGCTCGATGTCGACTTCGCGGTGTTCTCTGGGCATAAGATGTTGGGCCCCAATGGGATCGGTGTGCTGTACGGTCGCCGCGAGCTGTTGTCGGCGATGCCGCCGTTCCTCACCGGCGGTTCGATGATCGAGACGGTGACCATGGAAGCCACCACGTACGCACCGGCGCCGCAGCGCTTCGAGGCCGGCACCCCGATGACCTCCCAGGTGGTCGGGTTGGCCGCGGCGGCACGCTATCTCGGCGCCATCGGCATGGACGCCGTGGAAGCCCACGAACGCGAGCTGGTTGCCGCGGCCCTTGAGGGCCTCTCCGGTATCGACGCAGTGCACATCATCGGGCCCACATCGATGGAAAACCGTGGCTCGCCAGTAGCATTCGTGGTCGACGGGGTGCACGCGCACGATGTCGGTCAGGTGCTCGACGACGACGGCGTCGCGGTGCGGGTCGGGCACCACTGCGCGTTGCCGCTGCACCGCAGGTTCGGCCTGGCGGCCACCGCGCGGGCGTCGTTCGCGGTGTACAACACCCTCGACGAGGTCGACCGTTTGGTGGCCGGTGTACGACGGTCCCTGGACTTCTTCGGGAGAGAATGACGTTGCGCCTGGAGCAGATCTATCAGGACGTGATCCTCGATCACTACAAACATCCGCAGCACCGGGGGCTACGGGAGCCGTTCGGCGCGCAGGTGTACCACGTCAACCCGATCTGCGGTGACGAGGTCACCCTGCGGGTCGCGTTGTCGGACGACGGCGAAAGCGTCGCAGACGTTTCGTATGACGGGCAAGGCTGCTCGATCAGCCAGGCGTCGACCTCGGTGCTGACCGAGCAGGTGATCGGTCAGAGCGTGCCAGAAGCGCTGAAGACCATCACCGCGTTTACTGAAATGGTGTCCTCGCGCGGCACCGTCGAGGGTGACGAGGATGTCCTGGGCGACGGAGTCGCGTTCGCCGGAGTAGCCAAATACCCGGCGCGGGTGAAATGCGCGTTGCTCGGATGGATGGCTTGTAAAGCCGCACTGGCCCAGGCCAGTCAAGCCTTGGAGGAGGTCAAGGATGAGCGAAACCACCGCACCGGATGACGAGTTGCTCGCCGACGTCGAGGAGGCGATGCGCGATGTCGTCGACCCGGAGCTGGGGATCAACGTCGTCGATCTGGGACTGGTCTACGGCCTGGACCTGGAAGAGGGCACCGATGGGACTGTCGCCCTAATCGACATGACGTTGACCTCGGCGGCCTGCCCGCTGACCGATGTCATCGAGGACCAGTCGCGCACTGCCTTGGTCGGCAGCGGTCTGGTGAGCGACTTGCGGATCAACTGGGTCTGGAACCCGCCGTGGGGCCCGGACAAGATCACCGACGACGGTCGCGAACAACTGCGCGCGCTCGGCTTCACGGTCTAACCGGCCACGCCTCTAGAGTCCTCTAGAGGTGGAAGGGGAGGTGGGGGAGGTGAAGATGGTGGTGCGGGCGGCCCATCGGTGGGCACGGTTCAAGACTGATGGTCGTCGCCTGCAGCACGCCGGCGCTGTTCGTTCCCTGAGCCCCCATGCACTTACCGTGCTCGATCGCTTGAGTGGTGGTAGGTGTCTGCTTGCTATAGGTGGTCCTGTTGCTGACGGTCACATTGGTTGGCGTGTTTTGGCCGCGAGCATCGGTGTTGTCGACAGCGATGGTGTTACCTGAGACCGAGGCAACTGTGCCGTAGAAGCCAGCGGGCGGCGGGCACTTGCCGTCAATGGCCGGCGTGATCGTCACGGATTGCGCAGTGATCGCGGCACCGGTAGGAGCGCTCTGCGGGGTAGCACGTACGTTGACGCAACTGCCGGGGGTGACGTCGGTGAGCTGAGCCGGGGTGACGTCGGCGACCCTTGTCGACGGGGTGAAGTCCACCGTCGCGGCCCCGGTCCGCGTCCTGAGCTGGATCGCGTTGCCCGATACCGACTCGACCAGGCCCTCAACGTAGTCTTTGCCCACCGCGGGTGGTTGAGGTGCCGGTGGGGGTGCTGCGCTGGGTGCCGAGCTCGGCGGGATCGCCGATACGGTGGGCTTTCCGGTGTTGCCGGTGTTCGACGTGTGGTCCGACGTTCCGCACTCGGCGATGAACAATGCGATGGCTGCGATGACCGCGAGGATCGCGAATCCACGCCCTACACCCGCCCGGAAGAACCGCCGAACTCGTTGCCTGAACATAGGAGCATCCGGTATCAAGGGCACGACCAAGCCACCCCGACGACCTTACCGAACGCCAGACCGCCAAGCTGGCCTGGATCGCCAAGACCGACCCCGCTTGCATCGGGCATATCTGCTCAAAGAGGGTCTGCGCCATGTGTTTTCGGTCAAAGGCGGGGAAGGCAAGCAGGCCCTGGACCGGTGGATCTCCTGGGCGCCGTGCTGCAGCATCCCGGTGTTCGTGGAGCTGGCAGGCCGCATCGTGCGACGCCGGCCTGGACTGCGGCCTCTGCCAGGGATCGACCGAATCCACCAACACCAAGATCCGACTCCTGACCCGGATTGCGTTCGGATTCCCCGCCCCTGAAGCACTCGCCCCTGAAGCACTCATTGCCCTCGCCATGCTCGCCTCGGGGGCCACCGCCCCAGCCTGCCGGGCCGAACCAGACACCCACGGATCAGCCAGTAGAGCCGAAGTGCTCTGTCTGGAGACATCCTTCGCCTCTGTGCTGGCTTTCCCGGAGAGTCCAGAGTTGGACCTAGCGATGAAGTAGTCGAGGCAGTATTCGGACGAGGAGGCTGCGATGTCAGTGCTACCGGCAGCCGGTTCAGTAGGCACTGGAGGGGGAGGGGACTCATTGCCCGGCGCCGGCGAGGACGGCTTTTTCGGGATCCGGTTCGAGTCGATCGGAGGGCAGGGCGCGCATCTCGCCGGGAAGATGCTGGCCGAGGCTTGCGTCTTACGGCAGGGCCTCAACGGTGCTCACTTTTCCTCATACGGTTCAGAGAAGAAGGGCACCCCCCTGAAGTCGTTCGTGCGGCTCTGCCCAGCCGACCGCGAGGTCCGCACGAGCAGCCCGATCGAAAACCCGCAGGTGGTCGCGGTCTTTAACGAGGCGCTAGCCTCCTCGTTTGACGTGGCCGCCGGGCTGGGCCCAACCGGCACGCTGATCGTGAACACCCGTAAGGACCCGGGCGAGATCCGAGAGTCGATCCACCTGCGTTCCGGCACAGTGGGGGTACTCGATGCGCTGGGCATCTCGCTGGAGGAGAAGACACGCGTCAATACGGCCATGCTCGGTGCCGTGACGCGTGTCTGCCCATTTATCGACCCTGAGGCAGTAAAAGAAACGATTCGGCAGAGCTTCTCCGTCCGCTACGCCCAGCTCGTCGAGGCCAACATGCGTACCTTTGACCGTGGCTACCGCGAGCTGCGGACCATGACCTGGCCGGCGGTGCCGGGCGATGTTGGCCGGCCCGTGCAGCGGGCCAAGCCTGCGTTCGGGTATCTCGACGCGCCGATAGGGGGGGTGATCCTGGACGCGGGCAACAGCATCGTCAAGGACCTGAGCACCTCGCGGCTGGGCTTCGTGCCCGCCTTCGACCCAAACACCTGCGTGCACTGCGGGATCTGCGACATCGTCTGCCCCGACCTCTGCTTCGTATGGACCGATGACCGCGACGGCGAGCTCGCCGTGCGGCTGCAAGGCATCGACTATAACTACTGCAAGGGCTGCCTCAAGTGCATCGAGGCCTGCCCAACCGGCGCCCTCACCGAACTCCGCGAGGAGGACGGCTGGGCCGACGAGCATCGCGTACCGCTCTTCCCGTGGCTCGAGACCGAGAAAGGTGACCATTGATGAGCGTCGCAGCACCAGCACCAACGGTACCGGGGCCGGGAGCCGGCCGGGCCGCTCAGGTCGTCCGTTTCGGCACCGGCAACGAGATGGCCGCTCTGTCAGCCAAGCAGATCAACTTCCACCTGATGGGCTACTACCCGATCACCCCGTCAACGGAAGTCGCCGAGCGGATCGACGAGATGAAGGCGGCTGGCGAGCACGACATCGTCATGGTCCCGGCCGATGGTGAGCACGGGGCGGCCGGCATCTGCTTCGGCGCCGCTGTCGGGGGCGGCCGCGTCTTCAACGCCACGAGCGCGCAGGGTCTGCTCTTTTCACTAGAGCAGCTGCCTGTGCAGTCCGGGTCGCGCTATCCCATGCTGCTGGATGTCGCCACCCGCGCCGTCAGTGGGCCGCTCAACATTCGCGGCGACCACTCCGACGTCTATTACACGCTGAACACCGGCTGGCTCATCTTCATGGCCCGCGACCCCCAGGCGGTCTACGACTTCAACCTGATGGCGCTGCGCGTCGCCGAGCGCGCCGATGTGCGGTTGCCCGCGATCGTGGCCTTCGACGGCTTCTTCACCAGCCACCAGAAGCGCCGCGTCTCGACCTTCGTGGACGACGCCACCGTGCAGGAGTGGCTGGGTCCCGTGCTGGAACCGGTCAAGGCGCTTGACCCCCGGCACCCCGTGACGATCGGGCCGTACATGAACGATCCCGACCTGATCAACAACAAGTATCAGCTTGAGCGGGCGATGGACGCCGCCATGGCCGCCATCCCCGACGTCTTCGCCGACTTCGAGACCTTGAGCGGCCGGCGCTACGACCCTGTGGATCTGTATCGCATGGAGGACGCCCAAGTCGCCGTCTTCCTGCTCAACTCGGCCGCGGAGACCGCCAAGGACGTTGCCGACCGGCTCCGGGCGAAGGGCGTCGCCGCTGGCGTTGTCAGCCCCAACGTGATCCGCCCCTTCCCTGCCGACACCATCCGCCAGGCGCTGCGCGGCGTGCGTGCGGTCCTGATCGGCGAGCGGTCCAGCTCCTACGGAGCCCACGGGGCCAACTTCACCCACGAGGTGAAGTCCGCTCTCAAGGACGACCCCGACAACCGCACCCTCTGCCTCAGCCGGGTGTACGGCCTGGGCGGGCGGGACTTCTATGCGGAGGACGCCGAGGCGTTCTTCCGGTTGGCGTTGGAAGCCGCCGAGTCCGGTGTCGTGGAAGTGCCGTTCGACTACTACGGCGTAGAGCCGGGCGATCCCGACAAGCCGCAGGCACGTCGTGGCACCCCTGCACTCACCCGCGAGGAGATGACGAGCGGGAAGCTGAAAGTCACGCCCGGCCCCGACGGCCGGCTTCAGGTGGAGGCACCCCCCTTCTGGGAGCTGGCTACCAAGCCGAAGCGAGTTGCGCCCGGCCACGGCGCCTGCCCCGGCTGCGGTGTGTTTCCGGCGCTCGATCAGTTCCTGCGCGGCATCGAGGGCGACGTCGTGATGTTTTACCAGACGGGGTGCGCCATGGTCGTCAGCACCGGCTACCCCTACACGTCACACCGGGTCACATACGTGCACAACCTGTTCCAAAACGGTGCCGCCGCGCTGAGCGGGCTCGTCGAGGTGTTCCACGAACGGGTGCGCCGCGGCGAACTCCCTGCCGGCGAGGACATCACGTTTGTCATGGTCACGGGCGATGGCGGCATGGATATCGGCATGGGCCCCGCCATCGGCGCCGCGCTGCGCCAGCACCGGATGATCATCGTGGAGTACGACAACCAGGGCTACATGAACACCGGCAGCCAGCTCAGCTACTCGACCCCGCTCGGGCACCTGACGTCGACGAGCCACGTCGGCCCCGCCGAGGTGGGGAAGGCCTTTCATCACAAGGACACGCCGCAGATCATGGCGGCGACCAATATCCCGTACGTCTTCACCGGCGTCGAGGGTTACCCTGACGACCTCATCCGCAAGGCCGCTAAAGCGCAGTGGTACGCCCAGCACGAGGGCATGGTCTACGGCAAGATCCTGATCACCTGTCCGCTCAACTGGAAGACCGAGGATCGCGTCGGCGTCGATATCATCCAGGCCACCGTCGACAGCTGCTTTTTCCCGTTGTACGAGGTCGAGCGCGGGATCACCCACATCACCTACGACCCCGAGCCCCTCGATCGGCGCCTGGCCGTCGCCGACTGGCTGAAGCTCATGGGCAAGACCAAGCACCTCTCCCAGCCCGGCAACGAGGCGACGCTGGCCGCCATCGAGGCCGAGGTACAGCGCCGCTGGCTGCGGCTCAAGGCCAAGGACGAGGACCCTCTCCTTTAGATGGAACTGACTCCTTTGAGATGGAACTGACTATGGACACCACGGCACGCATCATCGAGAAGAAGGACGTCACGGACGTCACCAAGCTGTTCGTCGTCCACGCCCCGCTGGTGGCGCGCAACGCCGCCCCGGGTCAGTTCGTCATCGTGAGGGTGACCGAGACCGGCGAACGAATCCCGATCAGCATCACCGATTTCAGCCGAGCGGAGGGCACGATCACGATCGTCGTCCAGCAGGTGGGGCGTACGAGCGCGCTGGTCAATGCCCTGCGCGTCGGCGACGTCTTCCTTGACTTCGCCGGCCCACTCGGCGCGGCGGTGCCCCTCCCCGAGCAGGGCCACGCCGTGCTGATCGGGGGCGGCTTCGGCACGGGGGCGGTGTTCCCTCTGGCCCGCGAGCTGCGGTCCCGGGGCGTGCGGGTCTCATCCATCATCGGCGCCCGCACCCGGAATCTGGTCATCCTCGCCGACCTGCTGGCAACCGAGAGCGACGAGCTGCACGTGTGCACCGACGACGGCTCCTTCGGCTATCAGGGCTTCGTCACCGGCCGCCTGGAAGAGTCGCTGCAGGCAGGCGCCGGCTTCACCTACTGCTTCGCGGTGGGGCCGATGCCCATGATGCGTGCCGTGGCGAACACGACCCGCCGATGGGGTCTGCCTACCATGGTGTCCCTCGATCCCCTGATGGTGGACGGCACGGGCATGTGCGGCGGTTGCCGCGTGTCCGTGGGCGGCAAGTCGCTCTTTGCCTGCGTCGACGGCCCGTTTTTCGACGGTCATCAGGTCGACTTCGACGAGGCGGACGACCGCGTGACGACCTACAAAGCCGAGGAGAAATTGGCCTGCCAACGGGCGGGACTGGGAGGTAATTAGCCATGCCAATCGTGTATCCGCATAAGACCCCCATGCCGTGCCGGGATCCGGAGGAGCGGCGCGGGACCTGGGACGAAGTCGCAGAGGGCTACACCGTGGAGCGCGCCATCGCCGAGGCGCGCCGCTGCCTCAACTGCCAGGATCCCGTGTGCGAGCAGGGCTGCCCCGTCAACGTGCCGATCCGCGACTTCGTGCGCAGCGTCGCGGTCGGTGACTTCCAGGGGGCCGCCGACACGATCCGCCGCCGGAACCTGCTGCCTGCTATCTGCGGGCGGGTGTGTCCTGTTGAGCATCAGTGCGAGGTGCATTGCGTGCTGCTTCACCGGCAAGACCCGGTCGGCATCGGCCGGCTGGAGCGGTTCGTCGCCGACTGGGAGCGCGAGCACGGGCGCGGCGGCGAGTTCACCGCGCCGCACGGGTGGCGCGACCAGAAGGTCGCAATCGTGGGGTCAGGCCCGGCTGGCCTCACGGCTGCTAGTGACCTAGCACAGCTCGGCTACCCGGTGTCGATCTTAGAGGCGCTGCACGCGTTCGGCGGGGTGCTCCGCTACGGGATCCCCCAGTACCGCCTGCCGAAGGAGATCGTCGACGACGATATCGAGCATCTCAAGGCGCTCGGCGTGGAGTTCGTGCGCGACGTGATCATCGGCAAGACGGTCACCATGGACCAGCTTTTCGACGAGTGGGGCTACTCGGCGGTGTTCGTCGGCACGGGAGCGGGCTCGCCGATCTTCATGAACATCCCTGGGGAGAACCTCAAGGGTGTGTACTCGGCCAACGAGTTCCTCACGCGCGTCAATCTGATGCGCGCGTTCGCGTTCCCTGAGTACGACACGCCACTTGGGCGCCCGAGGCGTGCCGCGGTGATCGGCGCCGGCGACACCGCGATGGACGCAGTGCGGTGCGCCATCCGCCTCGGCGCCGAGGAGGGTCACATCGTGTACCGCCGCTCCGAGGTCGAAAAGGGTGCCCGGGCCGAGGACTACGAGCGGGCGCGCGGCGAGGGCGTGATCTTCGACTGGCTTACGCAGCCGCAACGGGTCCTAGGCGATGAGACCGGATGGGTAAGTGGCCTCGAGTGCATCCGCACCGAGCTCGGCGAGCCCGACGAATCAGGCCGCCGCCGTCCGGTACCCGTCTCGGGCTCGGAGTTCACGATCGAGGCCGACCTGGTCGTCATCGCCCTCGGCACCAACCCGAACCCGCTCATCCCGCACACGACCTCCGGGCTCGACATCGACCGGCACGGCTGCATCGTCGCCGATCCGCAGACGGGCGCCACAAGCCGCCAAGGCGTCTTCGCCGGCGGCGACATCGTGACCGGCGCCGCGACCGTGATCCTAGCCATGGGCGCGGGACGCAAGGCCGCGAACGCCATTCACGAATACCTGCAAAAAGACGCGGCAGAGAAGGACGCGCCGCGCGACGATGCCGTAGCTCCGGCCCCTCCGGTCGAAGGCGCGGCAGGAGGAGGTGCGTCAAAATGAAGATCAAGGAGGCTGCGAGCAGCGATGAGGCGACCTTCGCTACCAGGTCGGACGTCAGGGTCGACGACCCGGAGGCCGAGGAGTACCGAAGAGGGTTCGGGGATGGAACCGTATGGGCGACCGACTACGCGACGGAGGGCCAGTTGGGCGACCTCGTGGAGGTCCCCGACCGCGACAATCCGTACTGGCAAGGGTTTATCGAAGGCGTCGAGGAAGTCTGGAGCACGAGGGAGCCGCCAGCCTTCGGGCCTGAAAATACCATCTGACCTGCTATGGAGTTGGTGCGCGATTATCGGCGGTGCCCGCTGAAGCTCAGGATCGGCGACTGCCCTAAGAGTGCGGTGTGCCCAGGCTGTGTGCGAATTGTCAGAACGCGTCTTCGGAAACGCGCATGATGTCGTCGTCGAGGGATTCGAGGACTGCGCGCTGCGCGGTCAATTTGGGGAGCATGTTCTTGGCGAAGAACGTCGCGGTCGCGATCTTGCCGTGATAGAAGCCCTTGTCATTCGTCAACGGCGCGTCCGCCAGCGCGGCCTTGGCGATACCGGCTTGCACTAGCAACCGCCACCCGATGAGCAGGTCGCCGACGGCGAGGAGATAGCGCACCGATCCCAGCCCGACCTTGTAAATCTCCGTGGGTTGTTGCGTGGCCGACATCAGGTATCCGGTGAGGGCGCCCGTCATCGCCGTGACGTCGTCCAGCGCGGTTTGCAGCAGCTCGGTCTGCGGTTTGAGTGCCTCAGCGCAGGTGTCGATGCTGTTGCTGATCTGCGCCGTTAAAAACTGCAGCGCCTGGCCGCGGTCGCGGACGATCTTGCGGAAGAAGAAATCCAGCGCCTGGATCGCGGTGGTGCCCTCGTAGAGCGAATCGATCTTGGAATCGCGGATGTACTGCTCGAGCGGGTAGTCGACCAAAAAGCCCGAGCCGCCGAGCGTCTGCAGCGACTCGGTCAGGACCTCGTAGGCCCGTTCCGAGCTCACCCCTTTGACGATCGGGAGCAGCAGGTCGTCTATGCGGTGCGCCATTTCGTGATCGGCACCCGAAACCCGTTGCGCCACATCGTCGTCCTGATGTGCGGCGGCATACATGTAGAGCGCCCGCAGGCCCTCGGCGTAGGCCTTCTGGGTCATCAGGCTGCGACGCACGTCGGGGTGGTGGATGATCGTGACCCGCGGCGCGGTCTTGTCGGCCATCTGGGTGAGATCGGCACCCTGCACCCGTTCTTTCGCGAATGCCAGCGCGTTCAGGTAGCCGGTGGACAGCGTGCCGGCGGCCTTCACGCCGATCGTCATGCGAGCGTGCTCGATCACGGTGAACATCTGCGCGATCCCGTTGTGCACGTCGCCGACCAGATAGCCAACGGCCGGCACATCGCCGTCGCCGAAGGTCAATTCGCATGTCGGCGAGGACTTGATGCCCATCTTGTGTTCCAGCCCGGTAGCGAAAACCCCATTGCGGGAGCCTATTTCGAACGTATCGGGGTCGAATAGGTACTTCGGCACATAGAACAGGCTCAGGCCTTTGGTGCCCGGACCGGCGCCCTCCGGCCGGGCCAGCACGAGGTGGAAGATGTTCTCGGCGGTATCGCCCACGTCTCCACCGGATATGAACCGCTTGACGCCCTCGATGTGCCAAGTGCCATCGGGTTGTTGGATGGCCTTGGCGCGGCCCGCTCCGACGTCGGATCCGGCGTCGGGTTCGGTCAGCACCATGGTGGCCTGCCAACCACGCTCCACACCCATTGCCGCCCAGCGCCGTTGCTGCTTCGTTGCCCTCGACGAAAAGCGCCTGAGCCAGGAAAGGGCCGAGGTTGAAGAAATTCGCGGAGGGGTTGGCGCAGACGATCATTTCGTTGACCCCCCAGGCCAGCGGCGGCGGCGCCGACATGCCACCGATGTCCTCGGCCAGGCCCAGCCGCCACCACCCGGCCTCCTTGATCGCCTGCACCGTCTTGGCCAATTCGTCTGGCACGTTGAGCGTGTGCTCAGCCGGATCGAAGACCGGCGGGTTGCGGTCGGCGAAGGCGAACGATTCGGCGACCGGGCCTTCGGCCAGGCGAGCGGCTTCGGCCAGGATCGTTCGGACGGTGTCCTCGTCGAGGTCGCTGTAGCGTCCGGTGCCGAGGACGGCGCCTACATCGAGAACGTCGAACAGGTTGAACTCGAGATCACGGATGTTAGCGATGTAGTGGCCCAATGCGATTCCCCTCCACTCAGGCCGATCGGCCCTAAGTGTGTCGGAGTGGAGAAAACGTACGCAACCGTAACCTGGGGCTGTTACCCGTTCGCACCGTGTAGACCGAATAGGAGTCCGCCCGTGCCGCCGAGGCCATTTGGATGGCCGCCGTTGCCGCCGTTGCCGATCAACAGCGCGTTGCCGCCGTTGCCGGCGTTGACATCGGCACTGCCTCCGGCCCCGCCGTTGCCGATCAGCCCGGCCTGGCCACCGGGCCCGCCGGTGCCGCCCATCGGGGCGGCGCCACCGGCACCGCCGTTGCCGAAGAGGAACCCGGCAGTGCCGCCAGCTCCGGCCTGGCCGGCGTTGAATTCGTCCCCCCCAGCGCCGCCGTCGCCGATGAGGAAAGACCTGCCGCCGATGCCAGCGCCGCCGAGGGAGCTGCCGCCGCCGCCACCGCCGCTGCCGAACAGCAGGCCGCCGTTGCCTCCGGCGCCGCCGGCCCCCATGCCGTTGGGGCTGGTACCGCCGACGCCGCCGGCCCCGAACAGTAACGCGGAGCCGCCGAGACCGCCGGCGCCGCCGCCGCCGCCGCTGGCGCCCCCGGCGCCGCCGTTGCCGAAGAACAGCCCGCCGCCGCCGCCGGCGCCGCCATTCGCTCCCAACCCGCCCACACCGCCGGCCCCGCCGAAACCGAGCAGGCCCGCGGAGCCGCCCCGGCCGCCGGCCTGGTTGATGTTGCCATTCGCGCCATTACCGCCGTTGCCGAACAAGATTCCGCCGTCCTCGCCGTTCGCGCCGGGCGTAGCACCGTTGTTTCCGTTGCCGATCAGGGGCCGGCCCAATAGCAGTCGGCTGGGCTCGTTGATCAAGTCGAACACCGGCTTCAAGGGGTTAGTGCCGGCGGCTTCTGTGGCGGCGTACGCTTGCGCGCCGCCGCGCAGGTTTTGCACGAATTGGTCGTGAAACGCGGCGACCTCGGCGCTCAGCGCCTGATAGCTTTGGCCGTGCGCGCCGAATACTGCCGCGACGGCGGCCGACACCTCATCGGCCCCCGCGGCGGCCACGGCGGTCGTCCGGGCGGCCGCCGCGGAACTAACCTCGTTAATTGTCGAACCGATGCGCGCCAGATCCCCGGCTGCCCCCGACACCAAGTCCGTATTAGCGACTAAAAATGACATCCCGCACCTCCCGGTGAAGCGTCAGCGACGGCAAGATCCTATCGCGATTCCGGCAGTCATGGGTCCCAGTTGTCACCTATTTCATGGTGAATTTGTTTGCAGATGCGCAGGTTTCATTCCGCGTTCGTTACGCACCGAATTGGCAGCCGAGATCCTCCGAAGGTGAGGTGCTCGAGCCGATATATGACGACAAGCGGCGGCCAGGTCGGCCCCGCTTGCCTTGTGGCAGAGGCGAATTCAATGACACACCGCAAGGCAATTCAGATATTCGCGGGTCCGGGCGTGGATAAACTCCGATAAATGACAATGGCCACGCGCGCGTGCCAGATCTCGCGCCAACCGCGAAGCGTTGCGAGCCAGTCGCGATGCGCCTGCCGACCAACCGCTCCTGCAGGCGGCGGCGTCGCCGGTGCGCTGAGGCGAAAATCCCGCGATTGCGCCCTGAAGGACGTACGCTCGACGTCGCCGGGCCAGGGACTTAGGGGCAGGTAAGGGCAGAAGTGGCTACCCGAGGCCTCACTGCAGAGAACTTCAAGAGGACCGTCTACGGCAACGACAACGTGCTCGTCTACTTTTGGGCGCCGTCGTGCGCGCCGTGCGACACGTTCGCCCCCACTTACGAGGCGTCGTCGGAGAAACACCCCGACATCGTCCATGGCAAGGTCAACTTCGAAACCGAGCAGGAGCTCGTCGGTGTCGCCCAGGTGCGCTTATTGCCCACGCTGATGGCCTTCAGGAAGGGCAAGCTGGTGTTCAAGCAAGCCGGCATCGCCAATCCCGCGGTGATGGACGATCTGGTGCGGCACCTCAGGGCGTACCGGGTCGATCCGGCCGCCATTCGGCGGAACCTGATCTGAGCCGCCAGGACTCTGGGAGGCCCCTGTGGGAACATCACGGCAGCTCCCGACGTTGGGGCGATTGTGACAACACGCGAACTCACTGCTGAGCAGTTCAACGAGACCATCGAGGGCAACGACATCGTGCTCGTCGACTTCTGGGCGTCCTGGTGCGGCCCGTGCCGCCAGTTCGCGCCGACCTTTCAGGCGTCCTCGGAGAAACACCCCGACATCGTGTACGCCAAAGTCGACACCGAAGCCGAGCAACAGCTCGCGGCGGCCGCCCAGATCCGCTCCATCCCCACGCTGATGGCGTTCAAGCAGGGCAAGCTGGTGTTCAACCAGGCCGGTGCGCTGCCGCCGGCGGCCCTGGAGGACTTGGTGGAGCAGATCAAGGCCTTCGACGTCGAGGCGGCCCAGGCCCGGCAAGCCGAGCAGGGCTGATCAGACCACTTGCCGCTGAAACGGCGCGCCGTCGTGTAGCGGTGCCGCTGAGTAACGGCCTTCGGAGGCGCGGACGAACACGGATTTCAGCGTCTCGACGTAACGGGTGACCGATTCGCGAGCGACCGGATTGTTCGGAAAGAACACGAGGACGTGAGTCGCTTCCTCATACCGATTCACGCGTAAATCGAATCGAGCCGGGACCTTACCGTCGTGGTGGATCTTCACATTCGTGCCGCTCCAGTCGGAATTCACGATGGTCGAAAGGGGAGGGCTGCTGGCGTCGAGGTGGAACAGCAGGGGAACCCGCGCCTGAGGCATCCTCAGCCAGGGCGCCAGTTCGAGCACGCGATTGAACGGTATTTCCGCCAGGTCTTTGCCCGAATCGAACGACTCCTGGGCGGCCCGGGCGGTGTCTGCGAAGGACGATTGGTTGACCGGGATGGTGATCGGGACGAAGCCGGTGAACCAACCGATCGTCACGAAGTCGGTGGGAGTGCTGCGGAGATCGCGTGCGACGAGACCGTAATACGTTTCGGCGCCGGTCAATTCGTATTGTGCAAGGGCGGTGCAGGCGAACACGCCGCCGCTGAAGCGGGTGCCCCCCGCTAAGCACACCGATTCGAATTCTGCCGTCTGGCGCTCGTCCATCACCTCGACGAACATCAGGTCAACCGATCCCGATCCGTCGCCGAGGGACACCGGGCACTCCGGAAGACTTCCGTCGTTCTGTTCGAAGAAGTCGACCCACGCACGTATGGGCGGGGAGTCCAGCGTCAGCGCCGACGTGTACTCGTGCTGCCGGGCGGCATATTGTTGGTAGCTACCCGCGGCCGGGAGCGAGACGGGCGCACCGCCGGCCCGCAGGGCGGCGTACATCAGATAGAACTCCACGCCGATCACACCCATGAACTGCGCGTCGATGTAGAGATGATCGATGACGAAACAGAACGTGAAGCCATCCGGCCGTTGAATTATGGCGAAGCGGAAGCAATCCCACTGCAAGGGACTCGGCGTGGCCAAAACGTGCTCTCGCCAGGCCGCGGCCGTCATTTCGCCATGCTTGATCGGAACACACTGAATATCGGACGGGTCGCCGACGGTGTGCCGGACGATATGGTCGCCGTCGGCAAACTCGAACCAGCTGTGGTAGGTGTCATGCCGCCGAAGGTGTGCGTTGATGACGTACGTCAGCGCCCGGATGTCGCACCGGCCGGGCATGTCCCAACTGCCAATGCACAGCCGTGACATGTCTGCCCCACGGTCTGCATGGTCGCGAAAGTTACGCAGGTGGCGAGCTTGCTGATGGCTGGCGGGCACGGTGTTTATCGGTGCTTGCCGGACCTTGGCCAGCGAGGCGGGCGAGGGATGCCAGCACGCGACCGAACCCGGGTCCGGCGCCCAGTCGTCGACGGCCCCGAACGCCTCTTTGCCTGGGATGAACACATTTCCTCCGTTATCGCATCATCGCCTGGTCACAGCGAATTCATAGAACCCGGCGACGGCTCTATCTGGCTTTGTCATGACACGGCCAACGGCCCACCCACCTCCATTGGTCGGATCTTGTTGCATACCAACGCATTACGCGTCAGTGCCCCTCCACTGGCGCTCGCGCAGCCAACCAAGGCTGTCATTGGGCCGCGGTTGACACCTGCCCAATGCTGGCTAACGTTAGCAGATCAAACGAAACGAGGTGGGGCGTTTCGTCGACATTTAATGCGTTTAACGTACGCGTCGGCCTGCGCCGCTCGATCGCCTGCAAGTACGAACGCCACCTGCCCCGGTCAAGGTAAAGTCCCGCCCATGTGGGGCACGGTGCTGGCTTTGGCGCTGTACGCGGGCGTGGACCCCGTGCGGATCGGGATCGCCGTGCTGTTGTGTTCGCGGCCGCGGCCCGTGGTTCATCTGGTTGCGTTGTGGCTGGGCGGCATGGTGGTTGGCGTCGTTGTGGGGCTGGCCGTGCTGTTCGGGCTGCACGACCTCGCGCTGGCGGTCATGCATCGGGTGGAGCTTGCGGCCAACAGCTCCACGGTCGGACACATTCAGATCGCGATGGGCGTGCTCGCGCTGCTGGTCGCGGCGCCGATCGCGGTCGGTTTCTCGGCGCGTCAACGCGCCGCGGTGGCCCCATCAACAGTGCCCGGCGAGGACCCGTCTCGCCGGACCGCGCCGACCGCGTTCTCGCGATTGTCGACGCGCGCGCTGGACGCGCTGCAGGCCGGCCCGCCGTGGGTCTCGTTTCTCATCGGAGTCGGGTTAACGACGGACTTCCGCTACCTGGCGGCGTTGGTCGCCATCCTGGCCTCGGGAACCGCCTTGGGCACTCAGGTCAGCGCGGCCGCGATTTACACGGTCGTGGGTCTCGCTTTCGCCGAGATCCCCCTGGCCAGCCATTTGGCGGCGCCCGCGCAAACCCACGCGGTGATGTCGCGCCTGCACGACTGGGTCAAGGCGCGCTGGCGGCTCGTGCTCGGCGTCATCGTGGCCGTGCTGGGGGTTGTCCTGATGACGACCGGCATGGGCCACGTCTGAGCCGTCGCGCGTTCGGAGTACGCGTTACCTTTCACGGGTGAGCTTGGTACTGGTAGAGCAACCGCGGCCCGGGGTCGCGCTGATAACCCTCAATCGGCCCGAACGGATGAACTCCATGGCGTTCGACGTCATGGTGCCGCTCAAAGAGGCCCTCGAGAAGGTCACCTACGACAATTCCGTGCGCGTCGTCGTGCTGACCGGGGCGGGTCGGGGGTTCTCCTCGGGCGCCGACCACAAGTCCGCGGGCACGGTGCCCAACGCCGACGGCCTGACCCGTCCGACCTATGCGCTGCGGTCCATGGAGCTTCTCGACGACGTCATCCTGCTGCTGCGGCGGCTACACCAACCGGTGATCGCCGCGGTCAACGGCGCCGCCATCGGCGGTGGACTCTGCCTGGCGCTGGCCGCCGACATCCGGGTGGCCTCGACCAGCGCTTACTTCCGGGCCGCGGGCATCAACAACGGGCTGACCGCCAGCGAACTGGGGCTGAGCTACCTGCTGCCCAGGGCCATCGGATCGTCGCGCGCGTTCGAGATCATGCTGACCGGTCGCGACGTCAGCGCCGAGGAAGCCGAGCGCATCGGGCTGGTGTCGTGTCAGGTGCCCGAACGGCAGCTGCTGGACACCTGCTATGCGATCGCCGCACGCATCGCCGCGTTCTCGCGGCCGGGAATCGAGTTGACCAAGCGCACGCTGTGGAGTGGACTGGACGCCGGTAGCCTGGAAGGGCACATGCAAGCCGAAGGCCTGGGACAGCTCTTCGTGCGCCTGCTCACCGCCAACTTCGAAGAAGCGGTTGCCGCGCGCGCAGAGAAAAGGCCGCCGGTGTTCACCGACGACAAGTAACAAACACAGGGAGCAGATGTGATCACGGCCACGGACCTCGAGGTCCGCGCTGGTGCGCGCATTCTGCTCTCACCCGACGGCCCGGACCTGCGCGTGCAGCCCGGGGACCGCATCGGGCTGGTCGGTCGCAACGGCGCGGGCAAGACCACGACCCTGCGCATCCTGGCGGGCGAGGCCGAACCGTACGCGGGATCGGTGGCCCGCATCGGCGAAATAGGTTATCTGCCACAGGATCCCAAGGAAGGCGATCTCGATGTGCTGGCCCGCGACCGAGTGTTGTCGGCTCGCGGATTGGACGTCTTGCTCACCGATCTCGAGAAGCAGCAGGCGTTGATGGCCGAGGTCGCCGACGACGATGCGCGGGACCGCGCGATCCGTCGCTACGGGCAGCTGGAGGAGCGGTTCGTGGCATTGGGCGGCTACGGGGCCGAAAGCGAAGCCGGCCGCATCTGCGCGAGTCTCGGCCTGCCCGAACGGGTGCTGACGCAGCAGCTGCGCACGCTCTCCGGTGGGCAGCGGCGCCGGGTGGAGCTGGCGCGCATCCTGTTCGCCGCGTCGGAAGGAGGAGCCGGAGCTTCAGGTTCAGTAACCACTCTGCTGCTGGACGAGCCGACCAACCACCTCGACGCCGATTCGCTTGGCTGGCTGCGGGATTTCCTGCGGGCGCACACCGGCGGGCTGGTGCTCATCAGCCACAACGTCGAACTGCTCGCCGACGTCGTCAACCGGGTGTGGTTCCTGGATGCGGTGCGCGGCGAGGTCGACGTCTACAACATGGGCTGGCAGAAGTACCTGGACGCCCGGGCCACGGACGAGCAGCGTCGCCGCCGGGAACGCGCGAACGCCGAGCGCAAGGCCGCGGCGCTGCGCACCCAGGCCGCCAAGCTGGGGGCCAAGGCCACCAAAGCCGTTGCGGCCCAGAACATGTTGCGCCGTGCCGATCGGATGATGGCTGCGCTCGACGAGGAGCGGGTCGCCGACAAGGTGGCCCGGATCAAGTTCCCCACCCCGGCCGCGTGCGGGCGCACGCCGCTGGTGGCGAAGGGCCTGAGCAAGTCGTACGGGTCGCTCGAGGTGTTCAGCGGCGTCGATCTGGCCATCGACCGCGGCTCGCGCGTGGTTGTGCTGGGTCTCAACGGCGCCGGCAAGACCACGCTGCTGCGCTTGCTGGCCGGCGTCGAAACCGCCGACAGCGGAGGCCTTGAGCCCGGACACGGTTTGCGGATCGGCTATTTCGCCCAAGAACACGACACACTCGACAACGACGCGACCGTCTGGGAAAACATTCGGCACGCCGCACCCGAATCCGGCGAACAGGACCTGCGCGGCCTGCTGGGCGCGTTCATGTTCAGCGGTCCGCAGCTCGACCAGCCGGCGGGGACGCTCTCCGGCGGCGAGAAGACCAGGCTCGCCCTGGCCGGTCTGGTGGCGTCCACGGCCAATGTGTTGCTGCTCGACGAACCGACCAACAACCTCGACCCCGCCTCGCGCGAACAGGTGCTCGACGCGCTGCGCAGCTATCGAGGCGCGGTGGTGCTGGTGACGCACGACCCGGGGGCGGCCGAGGCCCTTGACCCGCAACGCGTCGTGCTGTTGCCCGACGGCACCGAGGACTATTGGTCCGACGAGTACCGGGATCTCATCGAGCTGGCTTAGCTCGCATAAATAGCCGCAGGCTATTTCGCCAAATCGGCCCGCGGCCGACAGCGGCTTCTTACTCTATGTGCTTGGGATCGAGTTCGAGCGTGGAGGGGAGCCGTGATGAAGCCGAAGAAGACGCGCGAGCAGCTGTTGCACGAGCTACGCAACGCGTATGAGGGCGGCGCCAGCATCCGCAACCTGGTGGCCACCACCGGCAGATCGTACGGATCTGTCCACAGCATGCTGATCGAGTCCGGCACCACGCTGCGCGGCCGCGGGGGCCCCAACCACACGTCCCGTCGGCGCCAGCCCACGCGAGCGTAGCGTCACTGCGAAATTACGTCCCCTCATTCGCAGTGGCGTTACCCTCGCGGCCCAGAATCGTTGCGGCGCACCGATTTTTCCACCAGGTCGAGGACTGCGGCCAGCCGCCGCGGATCCTCGCCGGATGCCAGCCGGGCCACCAAGCCGTCGAGAACCAGTTCTAGGTAGCACTGCAGGACGTCGCCGGGAACGTCGTCGCGCACCCGGTGCGCCTCCTTCTGCCGGCGCAGCCGATCGGTCGTCGCCGTCGCCAGTTCCGCGGAACGCTCCGCCCAGCCGCGGCTGAACTCGGGGTCGTTGCGCAGCTTGCGCGCGATCTCCAGCCTGGTGGCCAGCCAGTCGAACTGGTCGGGCGCGGCGAGCATGTCACGCATCACCTGGATCAGGCCCTCGCGCGACGCCACGTTGGCCATCCGCTCGGCGTCCTCGTGCGCCAGCGCGAAAAACAGCGCGTCCTTGTCCCGGAAGTGATGGAAGATCGCGCCGCGCGACATCCCGACCGCCTTTTCCAACCGACGCACCGTGGCTTTGTCGTAGCCGTATTCGGCAAAGCAACGGCGGGCGCCGTCAAGGATCTGACGCCGGCGGGCGGCCAGATGGTCCTCGCTGACTTTTGGCATGGCCAGGGCTTGGATCGTCTGGGGCTAGCCGGACTTGAGCATGTTGCGCAGGACGTACTGCAGGATGCCGCCGTTGCGGTAGTAGTCGGCCTCGCCGGGGGTGTCGATGCGCACTACCGCGTCGAACTCGATCGTGTCCTTACCGTCCTTGCTGGCCTTGACATGCACCGTCTTCGGCGTCTTGCCGTCGTTGAGCGCCTCGATGCCGGTGATCTCGAAGACCTCGGTCCCGTCCAGCCCCAGCGACGAAGCCGATTCGCCTTCGGGGAACTGCAGCGGGATGACGCCCATGCCGATCAGGTTGGAGCGGTGGATGCGCTCGAAGGACTCGGCGATCACCGCCCGCACGCCCAGCAGCAACGTGCCCTTGGCCGCCCAGTCGCGTGAGGAGCCGGACCCATATTCTTTACCACCCAGCACCACCAGCGGAATGTTTTGTGCCGCATAGTTTTGCGCCGCGTCGTAGATGAAGGCCTGCGGGGCGCCATCCTGGGTGAAGTCTCGGGTGTATCCGCCGGCGACGACCTCGCCCAACGTGCCGAGTAGTTGGTTACGAAGGCGGATGTTGGCGAACGTGCCGCGAATCATCACCTCGTGATTGCCGCGCCGCGAACCGAAGGAGTTGTAGTCCTTGCGGTCGACGCCGTGCTCGTCGAGGTACTGCGCCGCCGGGGTGCCCGGCTTGATGCTGCCGGCGGGGGAGATGTGGTCGGTGGTCACCGAATCGCCGAGCAGTGCCAGCACTCGGGCGCCGGCGATGTCGCTGACCGGCTCCGGGTCGGCCGACATGCCGTCGAAGTACGGGGGCTTGCGCACGTACGTCGAATCCGGGTCCCACTCAAAGGTATTGCCGCTGGGCGTCGGCAGGTTGCGCCAGCGCTCGTCGCCCTTGAAGACGTCGGCGTAGTTCTTGGTGAACATCTCCTGGTTGATCGCCGAGGCGATGGTGTCCGAGACGTCCTTCTGCGACGGCCAGATGTCTTTCAGGTAGACATCCTTGCCCTCTTTATCTGTGCCAAGTGGCTGCGACTCGAAGTCGAAGTCCATCGTCCCGGCCAGGGCGTAGGCGACCACCAGCGGCGGCGACGCCAGGTAGTTCATCTTCACGTCGGGGTTGATGCGGCCCTCGAAGTTCCGGTTGCCCGACAGCACCGCCGCCACCGAAAGGTCGTTGTCGTTGACGGCCTTCGAGATCTCGTCGGGCAGCGGGCCGGAGTTGCCGATGCACGTGGTGCAGCCGTAGCCGACCAGATAGAAGCCGAGCTTCTCCAGGTACGGCCACAGGCCGGCCTTCTCGTAGTAGTCGTTGACCACCTGGGAGCCGGGCGCCATGGTGGTCTTCACCCAGGGTTTGGAGGCCAGCCCCTTCTCGACGGCGTTGCGTGCCAGCAGCGCCGCGCCCAGCATCACCGAGGGGTTGGAAGTGTTGGTGCACGACGTGACCGCGGCGATCACCACGGCGCCGTGGTCGAGCACGAACTCGCCGAGTTCGTCGGACTTGACCGTCACCGGGCTGCTCACGCGTCCCTTGGCGTGCTTCGCGGCCGACTCCACCGGTTTGTGGTCGTCGGCGTGGCCGTCCTCCAGTGCCCCGGGGTCGCTGGCCGGGAACGTCCCGTCGACCGTCTCGTCCAGCTTCGAGTAGTCCTCCTTGTCGGGGTCGTCGCCGACGTAGTTGGGAATGGTTTTGCGGAACGCGGATTTGGCGTCCGACAACGCAATTCGGTCCTGCGGACGCTTGGGCCCGGCGATCGACGGCACCACGTCGGACAGGTTGAGCTCGAGGTATTCCGAGTACGCGGGCTCGTGCTTCGGGTCGTGCCACATGCCCTGTTCTTTGGCGTAGGCCTCGACCAGCGCCAGCTGCTCCTCCTTGCGGCCGGTGAAGCGCAGGTAGGAGATCGTCTCTTCGTCGATCGGGAAAATCGCTGCGGTGGAACCGAATTCGGGACTCATGTTGCCCAGGGTGGCGCGGTTGGCCAAGGGGACCTCGGCCACGCCCTCGCCGTAGAACTCGACGAACTTGCCGACGACGCCGTGCTTGCGCAGCATCTCGGTGACGGTCAGCACGACGTCGGTGGCCGTGACGCCGGCCTGAATCTCGCCGGTCAGCTTGAAGCCGACGACCCGCGGGATCAGCATCGACACCGGCTGACCGAGCATCGCGGCCTCGGCCTCGATGCCGCCCACGCCCCAGCCGAGCACGCCCAGGCCGTTGACCATCGTGGTGTGCGAGTCGGTGCCCACACAGGTGTCGGGGTACGCGGTTGCTTTTCCGGACCCGTCTCGCACTATCACCACGCTCGCCAGGTATTCGATGTTGACCTGGTGGACGATGCCGGTGCCCGGCGGCACCACCTTGAAGTCGTCGAATGCGCCCTGGCCCCAACGCAAGAACTGGTAGCGCTCGCCGTTGCGCTGGTACTCGATCTCCACGTTGCGCTCGAACGCGTCGGCCGTGCCGAACAGGTCGGCGATCACCGAGTGGTCGATCACAAGGTCGGCGGGCGCCAGCGGGTTGACCTTGTTCGGGTTGCCGCCGAGGTCGCCGACGGCCTCACGCATGGTGGCCAGGTCGACGATGCACGGCACACCGGTGAAGTCCTGCATCACGACGCGGGCCGGCGTGTACTGGATCTCAATGCTAGGCTCCGCCTTGGGATCCCAATTGGCAATGGCCTCGATGTGGTCTTTGGTGATGTTGCTGCCGTCCTCGTTGCGCAGCAGGTTCTCGGCGAGGACTTTGAGGCTGTAGGGGAGTTTCTCGGTGTTCGGAACGGCGTCGAGGCGATAGATCTGGTAACTCTTGTCGCCGACCTTGATGGTGTCGCGGGCTCCGAACGAGTTCACAGAATCAGTCACTTCAACTCCCAAGGATTAAGTTCTTCCGCCGACGGGCGGTGCCGGCGGTGCGGTCTTACTTTAACAGTACGCTTGTCCTGCATTACGGCGGCACCTCGTGGTTCCAGTCTTGTCGCGTGCGGCGCGGGTTTAAACCCCCTCAAAGCTCGAATGCGCGTCGAGATTGCTGCCATGGCTGTGGTTGGAGTGACGACCACGACCGTGGCGGCAATCTCGCCGCGGGTTGCCCGGCTCGCTTCGTGCGCCGGAGCCGTGCGCATCGTCTCAGGGTGACGGCGGGTCGCGTACGGTGCCTGTAGCACTACGGCCGGAGGGACAGGATGACCGGGCAAGATTCTTTCGGCCTACCGCAGACGACCTTTTTCTTGCAGCCGGTCCTGCCGCTCTACATTCCGCAAGACGTCGATATGACCGCGATCAAGGCTCAGGTCGCCGCCGCCGGGGTCAGCGCGCCACCCGATGCCATGCCGGGCCTGCTCGGCGTGGTCAACCAGGCGCACGCCGAGGGCATCAACCTCAAGATCGTGCTGCTCGACAACAACCCGCCGAACGACACGCCGTTGCGCGACATCTCCACCGTGGTCGGCGCCGACTACCACGACGCCACGGTCCTGACGCTGAGCCCGAATTACGTCGGCAGCTACAGCACGCAGTTCCCGCGGGTCACGCTCGAAGCCGGCGAGGACATCGCCAAGACGGGCAACCCGGTGGTCTCGGCGCAGCATTTTTTGCACGAGCTGAGCTCGCCCGAGTTTCCCTGGACGGGCCTGACCATATTCCTCGTCATCGGCGTGCTCGCGGCAGCGGTCGGGACGCGATTCCTGCAGCTGCGCAGCAAGCGCGCAGCAACGCCGGCTGACGGCCCGGGAATCAAGGCGGAGGCGCCCGGTAACGGCGTCTAACACGCGCATCCGGCTCAGCCCGGCTTATCGGGCAAGCGCCCGCGATCCTCTGCGGCAAACACCGTAGGTCACCGTTCGGTCACATTAAACGCACGTCCAGAGTGCAGTTTGTGACGAGCGTTTCCCCGGCGTCTTATGTGACGTACGGTGCAAATGATGCTCGTGTTGTTTGCGGCGTTTTCAGAAAAGGCCGTGCCTGGCGCCGCCCGCCCGCGTTGAGCCGTAGGAGACCTGTCGAATGAGACGTACGCGCTGGGGCTCCGCTGCGCGACCGGCCGCCAGGCTGCTTCGGCCGGTCGTTCCGTCGGTGCTGAGCGCGGCCCTGCTGATGTGCACACCCGGTCTTGCGGACGCTGACCCCGCCGCCGACAGCATGGCCGCACTCATCGCGAACGTCGCCAAGGCCAACCAGCGCCTGGAAGACCTGACTGCCGAAATCCAGACGGAGCAGGAAAGCGTCAACAAGGCCTTGGTCGACGTCGAGACCGCACGGGACAACGCGACCGCCGCCGAACACGATCTCGAGGCCAGCCAGCAGGCCGTCAATGACGCCAACGCGGCGATCGCTGCCGCCCAGCAGCGGTTCAACACCTTCGCGGCGGCTACCTATATGAACGGCCCGTCGGGCAGCTACCTGACCGCGACCAGCCCCGAAGACATCATCGCGACCGAAACCGCCGCCCAGACCCTGACCGCGAGTTCCCAGGCGGTGATGGACAAGCTGCAGCGGGCCCGGACCGGGCAGGTGAACAAGGAGTCGGCGGCGCGGCTGGCCAAGCAGAAGGCCGACAAGTCCGCCGGCGACGCCAAGGCCAGCCAGGATGCCGCGGTGGCGGCGCTCACCGATTCCAAGCGCAAGTTCAAGGAACAACGTGAGCAGGCGACCCGCCTGGCCGACGAGCGCGACGAGGCCCAGGCGAAACTCGACGCGGCCAAGCTCGAATGGTCGACGCGAAATGGCGGGGCCGCCGTCCCGGCGTCGGGCGACCGGTGGGACCCCGGGTCACCGGCCGGCGCGCCGCCCGCCGGGGGCCGCAGGTGGGATGGCCTTTGGGACCCGACGCTGCCCATGGTGCCCAGCGCCAATGTCCCCGGTGACCCGATCGCGGTGATCAACCAGGTGCTGGGCATCTCGGCAACGTCGACGCAGGTCACCGCCGGCATGGGCCGCAGTTTCCTGCAGCAGCTGGGCATCCTGCAACCCGACGACACCGGCATCACCAACGCCGCCCCGGGCCGTCCGTCCCGGATTCCGCGCGTCTACGGGCGGCAGGCCTCCGAGTACGTGATCCGGCGCGGCATGTCGCAGATGGGGGTGCCCTATTCCTGGGGTGGCGGCAACGCCGCGGGCCCGAGTAAGGGCATCGACTCCGGGGCCGGGATCACCGGCTTCGACTGTTCGGGTCTGGTCTTGTATTCGTTCGCCGGCGTGGGCATCAAGCTGCCGCACTATTCGGGTTCGCAGTACAACCTGGGCCGCAAGATCCCGTCGTCGCAGATGCGCCGCGGCGACGTCATCTTCTACGGCCCGGGCGGCAGCCAGCACGTGACGATCTACCTCGGCGACGGCCAGATGCTCGAGGCCCCCGACATCGGTTTGAAGGTTCGCGTTGCGCCCGTGCGCACCAGTGGGATGACGCCGTATGTGGTCCGTTACATCGAATACTGACCGAGGATGAGTACTGAACGAGGAGCTATGCGCCGCAAGCGGTTTCGCCTGATCAACCTGGCTTCCAAGCTGGGCGTGCTCACCACACTGGTGACCGGGCTGATGTTGTCTGTGGCCAGCCCGGCCACGGCCGACCCCGGCCAGTGGGATCCCACGCTGCCCGCCGCGGTCAGTGCGGGCGCCCCGGGCGATCCGCTCGCGGTCGCCAACGCCTCGCTGCAGGCCACCGCCCAGGCGACGCAGACCACGCTGGACCTGGGCAAGCAATTCCTTGGCGGGCTCGGGATCAACCTCGGCGGCACAACCCCGGCCGCCGACCCCGGCAACACCAGCCCCAGCCGGATCCCGCGGGCCAACGGCCGTCAGGCCATCGAATACGTGATCAAGCGCGGCGGATCGCAGATGGGGGTGCCGTATTCCTGGGGCGGCGGCACGCTGCAGGGTCCCAGCAAGGGCGTCGGCGACGGCGCCAACATCAACGGCTTCGACTGCTCGGGCCTGATGCGGTACGCGTTCGCCGGGGTCGGCGTGCTGATCCCGCGGTTCTCCGGTGACCAGTACAACTTCGGCCGCCACATCCCTCCCAACGAGGCCAGGCGCGGCGACCTGATCTTCTACGGACCCGGCGGCAGCCAGCACGTCACCATGTATCTGGGCAACGGGCAGATGCTGGAGGCGTCCGGAAGTGCCGGCAAGGTCACCGTCAGCCCGGTGCGCAAGCCGGGCATGACGCCGTTTCTGACTAGGATCATCGAGTACTGATTGCTGGCCAGCGAACCGCGACGTCGACGGAATTACGCAGGCCTGGAATAGTTGGACCAGGGCACGTCGCTGCCCAGCAGTCGTGTCCGATTGAGCTGTGGAGGGTTCTTGATGACAACAGCAGGTGGGCCGCCCCCGGGCGCCAGCAGTTACCCGGGCCCCGGTGGGCCTTCCGGCCCGCCGGCCCATGAAGCGCCTCCGGGCGGTGGTAATGGGCTGGCCGCCGAGGTCCACACGCTGGAGCGGGCCATCTTCGAGGTCAAACGGATCATCGTCGGCCAGGACCAGCTCGTGGAGCGGATGCTCGTCGGCCTGCTGTCCAAGGGTCACGTCCTGCTCGAGGGCGTTCCCGGCGTGGCCAAGACGCTGGCCGTGGAGACCTTCGCGCGGGTGGTCGGCGGAACGTTCGCGCGCATCCAGTTCACGCCCGACCTGGTGCCCACCGACATCGTCGGTACCCGCATCTACCGGCAGGGCAAGGAGGAGTTCGACACCGAACTCGGCCCGGTGGTGGTCAACTTCCTGCTCGCCGACGAGATCAACCGCGCGCCGGCGAAGGTGCAGTCGGCGCTGCTGGAGGTCATGCAGGAACGCCACGTGTCGATCGGCGGCAAGACCTTCCCGCTGCCCAACCCGTTCCTGGTGATGGCAACGCAGAACCCGATCGAGCACGAGGGCGTCTACCCGCTGCCCGAGGCCCAGCGAGACCGCTTCCTGTTCAAGATCAATGTCGGCTACCCGTCGCCGGAGGAGGAGCGGGAGATCATCTACCGGATGGGCGTCAAGCCACCGGTGCCCAAGCAGATCCTGAACACCGGCGACCTGCTGCGGCTGCAGGACATCGCGTCCAACGTCTTCGTCCACCATGCGCTGGTCGACTACGTGGTGCGCGTCGTCATGGCCACCCGTTACCCCGAGCAGCTCGGCATGAACGACGTCAGGACGCTGGATCTCGTTCGGCGCATCCCCGCGTGCCTCGCTGGGCATCATCGCCGGTGCGCGGTCGCTGGCGCTGGTGCGGGGCCGCGACTATGTGATCCCGCAAGACGTCGTCGAGGTCATTCCCGACGTGTTGCGGCACCGGTTGGTGCTGACCTACGACGCGCTCGCCGACGAAATCTCTCCGGAGATCGTCATCAACCGGGTCCTGCAGACGGTCGCCCTGCCCCAGGTGAATGCCGTTCCCCAGCAAGGCCATTCGGTGCCCCCGGTGATGCAGACCGTGGCGGCTAGCGGTCGGTGACCGATGCAAATTCCGCCGCGGCAAAGCGCGCGGCTATACACCCGCCGTCGTTCGAGCGTGGGCAGATCGACGACCCGAAGCTGTCGGCGGCGCTGCGGACGCTCGAGCTCACGGTCAAACGCAAGCTCGACGGCGTCCTGCACGGCGATCATCTCGGCCTGATCCCGGGACCGGGCACGGAGCCGGGGGAGTCGCGCGAGTATCAGCCCGGCGACGACGTGCGGCGCATGGACTGGGCCGTCACCGCGCGCACCATGCACCCGCACGTCCGGCAGATGATCGCCGACCGCGAGCTGGAGACCTGGATGGTGGTCGACATGTCGGCCAGCCTGGACTTCGGCACCACGGTGTGCGAGAAACGCGACCTTGCGGTGGCGGCCGCGGCGGCGATCACCTACCTCAACAGCGGCGGCGGCAACCGGCTCGGCGCGATCATCGCCACCGGCGCGACCATCACCCGAGTGCCGGCCCGCTCCGGGCGCCAGCATGAGCAGACGCTGTTGCGGACCATCGCCACGACGCCCAAGGCGCCGGTCGGGGTGCGCGGGGACTTGGCGACGGCCATCGACGCGCTGCGCCGCCCGGAACGCCGCCGCGGAATGGCCGTCATCATCAGCGACTTCCTCGGGCCGATCAACTGGACGCGTCCGCTGCGGGCGATTGCGGCCCGCCACGAGGTGCTGGCCATCGAGGTGCTCGATCCCCGCGACGTCGAACTGCCCGACATCGGCGATGTCGTGTTGCAGGACGCCGAGTCCGGCGTCACCCGCGAGTTCACCATCGACGCCCAGTTGCGTGACGACTTCGCCGAGGCGGCCGCGGCGCACCGCGCGGAGGTGTCCCGCACCATCCGCAGCTGCGGGGCCCCGGTGCTGACGCTGCGCACCGACCGGGACTGGATCGCCGACATCGTCCGCTTCGTCGAGTCCCGCCGGCGCGGGTCACTGGCGGGGCGGCAGTGACATTGCCCTTGCTGGGCCCGATGACGCTGTCGGGCTTCGCGCACTCGTGGTTTTTCCTCTTTCTTCTAGTCGTCTTCGGGTTGGCCGCGCTGTACATCCTGCTGCAACTGGCGCGGCAGCGGCGGATGCTGCGGTTCGCCAACATGGAGCTGCTGGAGAGCGTCGCCCCGAGGCGGCCTTCTAGTTGGCGGCACCTGCCGGCGATCCTGCTGGTCTTGTCGCTGGTGCTGTTCACCATTGCGATGGCGGGGCCGACCAACGACGTCCGGATTCCCCGCAATCGCGCGGTGGTCATGCTCGTGATCGACGTGTCGCAGTCGATGCGTGCCACCGACGTCCAGCCCAATCGGATGGCGGCCGCCCAGGAGGCCGCCAAGCAGTTCGCCGACGAGCTGACCCCGGGAATCAACCTCGGCCTGATCGAGTACGCGGGCACGGCGACCGTGCTGGTGTCACCGACGACCAACCGGGAGGCGACCAAGAACGCGCTGGACAAGTTGCAGTTCGCCGACCGCACGGCCACCGGGGAGGGCATCTTCACGGCGTTGCAGGCCATCGCCACGGTCGGCGCGGTGATCGGTGGCGGCGACACACCGCCGCCGGCGCGCATCGTGTTGTTCTCCGACGGCAAGGAGACGATGCCGACCAACCCGGACAATCCCAAGGGCGCCTTCACCGCGGCGCGCACCGCCAAGGACCAGGGCGTGCCGATTTCGACGATCTCGTTCGGCACCCCCTACGGCTTCGTCGAGATCAACGACCAGCGCCAGCCGGTGCCGGTCGACGACACCACGATGAAGAAGGTTGCCGAGCTCTCCGGTGGAAATTGGTACAACGCCGCGAGCCTGGCCGAGCTGAAAGCCGTTTACGCGTCGCTGCAGCAGCAGATCGGCTACGAGACGATCAAAGGCGACGCCAGCACGAGCTGGCTGCGGCTGGGTGCTCTCGTGCTGGCGCTGGCGGCACTGGCGGCGCTGCTGATCAACCGGCGCCTGCCGACGTAGGTTTTTCTTGCCTCGCGAGCGTCACGCCAGCGTGGCGACGGGCGTCGAGCGTCACGCGAGCGTGACCGGCGGGTGGGGCCAGCCGATTTCGGCCCTACCAAGGTGAGGCGATAGGTTGACGGGGTGACTGACACGGCCACCGAGAAGAGCACCGAGAATGCCCCCGACGGGGGCAGGCCACCATTCGTCTCCCGTTCGGTCCTGGTCACCGGGGGGAACCGGGGGATCGGGCTGGCGGTAGCGCGCCGGCTCGCCGCCGACGGGCATCGGGTAACGGTGACCCATCGGGCGTCCGGTGCCCCCGAAGGGCTGTCCGGCGTGGAGTGCGATGTCACCGACTACGACGCCATCGACGCCGCCTTCAAATCCGTCGAAGAGCAGCAGGGCCCGGTGGAGGTGTTGGTGGCCAACGCGGGCCTCACCTCGGACATGCTCATCATGCGGATGAGCGAGGAGCAGTTCCAGAAGGTCATTGACGCCAACCTGACCGGTGTCTTCCGGGTCGCCAAGCGGGCCTCGCGCAACATGATCAAGCGGCGCTTCGGTCGCTACATCTTCATGGGATCCGTGGTGGGGCTGACCGGCCTGCCGGGGCAGGCGAACTACGCCGCCTCGAAGGCCGGGCTCGTCGGGATGGCCCGATCGCTGACCCGCGAGTTGGGGTCGCGCTCGATCACCGCCAATGTCGTGGCCCCCGGATTCATCGACACCGAGATGACGCAGGCCATGGACCCCAAGTACGTGGACATGGCAAAGCAGGCAATTCCGTTGGGCCGCATAGGCAAAGTCGAGGAAATCGCCGGAGTCGTCAGCTTCCTGGCGTCCGAGGACGCGGCGTACATCTCGGGCGCGGTGATCCCGGTCGACGGCGGCGCCGGCATGGGTCACTGACAAAGCATCGTAAGGACGGACATGGCAGGACTGCTCGAAGGCAAACGGATTCTGGTCACCGGAATCATCACCGACTCGTCGATCGCGTTTCACATCGCGCGGGTGGCCCAGGAGCAGGGGGCCGAACTGGTGCTGACCGGATTCGACCGGCTGCGGCTGATCCAGCGCATCGCCGACCGGCTGCCCCAGAAAGCCCCGCTGATCGAACTCGACGTGCAAAGCGAGGAGCACCTTGCCACCCTGGCGGACCGGGTGACCGAAGCGATCGGTGAGGGCAACAAGCTTGACGGCGTAGTCCATTCGATCGGCTTCATGCCGCAGACCGGGATGGGCATCAATCCGTTCTTCGACGCGCCTTACGAGGATGTCGCCAAGGGCATCCACATCTCCGCGTATTCGTATGCGTCGCTGGCCAAGGCGCTGTTGCCGATCATGAACCCCGGTGGCGGCATCGTCGGCATGGACTTCGACCCGACGCGCGCGATGCCGGCCTACAACTGGATGACCGTCGCCAAGAGCGCGCTGGAGTCGGTGAACCGGTTCGTGGCACGTGAGGCCGGTAAGTACGGCGTGCGTTCGAATCTCGTTGCGGCAGGACCGATCCGGACGCTGGCGATGAGTGCGATCGTCGGCGGCGCGCTCGGCGAAGAGGCCGGCGCCCAGATACATCTGCTCGAGGAGGGCTGGGATCAGCGCGCGCCTCTGGGCTGGAACATGAAGGACGCGACGCCGGTCGCCAAGACGGTGTGCGCCCTGCTCTCTGAGTGGCTGCCGGCCACCACCGGGACCGTCATCTACGCCGACGGCGGCGCCAGTACCCAATTGCTCTAGGGTGCAATGAAATTCGACGCGGTCCTGCTGTTGTCCTTCGGCGGGCCGGAGGGGCCCGAGCAGGTGCGGCCGTTTCTGGAGAACGTCACCCGGGGCCGGAACGTGCCACCCGAACGCCTCGACAAAGTCGCCGAGCACTACCTGCATTTCGGTGGGGTGTCGCCGATCAACGGCATCAACCGCGCGCTGATCGCGGAGCTGGAAGCCGAGCAAGACCTGCCGGTCTATTTCGGCAACCGCAACTGGGAGCCCTACGTCGAGGACACCGTTGCGACGATGCGGGACAGCGGTATTCGTCGTGCCGCGGTGTTCACCACCTCGGCGTGGAGCGGGTACTCCAGCTGCACGCAGTATGTCGAAGACATCGCCCGGGCCCGGCGGGCCGCCGGGCCGGAGGCGCCCGAATTGGTCAAGCTGCGACCGTATTTCGACCACCCTCTGTTCGTCGAGATGTTCGTTGGGGCCGTCGTGGCAGCGGCCGACGGCGTACCCAAAGACGCGCGGCTGGTGTTCACCGCACATTCGGTTCCGGTGGCCGCCGACCAGCGCTGCGGCCCGCAGCTGTACAGCCGCCAAGTCGCCTATGCCACAAGGCTGGTCGCGGCCGCCGCCGAATACGCCGATTACGACCTGGTCTGGCAGTCGCGATCGGGGTCGCCCCAAGTTCCGTGGCTGGAGCCGGACGTCGCCGACCACCTGACGACGCTGGCCGCCGCGGGCACCAAAGCCGTCATTGTCTGCCCGATAGGGTTCGTTGCCGACCACATCGAGGTGGTGTGGGATCTCGACCACGAGTTGCGATCACAGGCCGAGGCGGCGGGGATGGCCTTTGCCCGGGCCGCAACGCCCAACGCCGATCGGCGATTCGCCCGGCTGGCCACGGACTTGGTCGACGAGCTCCGCAACGGCCGGGCGCCGAACCGGGTGAGCGGACCGGATCCGGTGCCGGGCTGCCTCGCCAGCGTCAACGGCGCGCCGTGCCGTCCACCGCACTGCGCTGCCCGGGAAAGCGGTTAGTCGGCCCAGGCCGAGTGCAGGATTGCGTTGACCGCGGCCATCCGCGCCGAACGCACCACCGTGGTCAGCGGCCGCAGCGCATCGGTGGCGATCTGAGCTTGCGACGACGATTGCGCTCCGATCCCGGCGACGATGCGATCCGTTGGAGAGTCGGACAATCGACTGAGCCCGGCGCTGACCGCGATGATGGCGTCGACGTGCGCGGCGTTCTCCAGCACCCGGAGGGCCCGCGACGGCGCGTGGTCGGGAATGCGGTGTTGCCGTGCCGATTCCAGCAGCTGCTCGACGAGTCCTCGCGGATCGTCGACATCGGATGCGGCGGCTCCCAGCCCGATCGCGCCGAGCGCATCGGCGGCCGAGCGCACGGCCGACCGCAGCGTGTATTCGGCGTCACCGAGCTCGTAGTGGTAGAACACGGGCGCACCGGGCAGTGAGTACACCGTCCAAGACAGCCCACACAGTTCGGGTAGGCCCGCGTCGTCGTCGGTCTCGTCGAGATCGCCATAGCTGAACTCGGGGACCAGGCCAACGGCGGTGGCGGGATCGTCGGGGTTGGTGATGATCACCGCCTCGCCCGCGGCCAGCGCATCGTGCTCGAATTGCGTTCCGGGGGCCAGTCCTCGCACGTCGCCGGGCACCGGCAGAACGACGTTGATCGTGCCCCGCAAACGAGACGGGACGCCCGGGGATGCCGACACCGCCGGCCGGCCAACCGCCGCGCGCAGCGTCTGCAGCAGCGTGACCGTTCCGGCATCGTGGACATCGGGCCACGGCAGCCCCGTGTGACCCGCGGCGACGGCATCATACGCGGTGACCGATTGCTTTGGCGCCCAAAGCGATAACGCGTCCAAGACATCGTCGGGCGCGGCCTTGCCCGCGAGCCAGGCGTTGGCCCACAGGGACAGCGAGACACTGGGACACCACATGAGTTCGGAGTGTAGTTGTTTGGTCCCGCAAAGGCCGATTACGCGTATTCTGACCGCATGCCCGCCGCGGTGATTTGGCTCATATTCGCGCTGGTGCTTGCCGGTGCGGAGGCGCTGACCGGCGACATGTCATTGTTGATGCTTTCCGGGGGCGCGCTGGCCGCCGCGGGGAGCACCTGGCTGCTGGGCTGGCCGATCTGGGCCGAGGCGGCGGTGTTCGTGGTCGTCTCGGTCCTGATGCTGGTTCTGGTGAGGCCGGCGCTGCGGCGGAGGCTCACCCCGGCTAAGGGTTTGCCGACCGGCATCAAGGCGCTGGAGGGCAAGAGCGCCCTGGTCCTTGACCGCGTCGCACGCGACGAAGGCCAGGTGAAGCTCGACGGCCAGGTGTGGACGGCGCGGCCGCTCAACGAGGGCGACGTGTACGAGCCCGGCGAGCGGGTGACCGTCATGCAGATCAATGGCGCCACAGCGGTGGTGTTCAAGGACATGTAATCCCTCTGGAGAAACAGGAGGAAGCCCGATGCAAGGTGCAGTCGCTCTTCTCATAGTGGCGCTCGTGCTGATCGTCTTTGGGATCATCGTGGTGGCGAAGTCCGTCGCGCTGATCCCGCAGGCCGAGGCGGCGGTGATCGAACGCCTGGGTCGATACAGCCGCACGGTCAGTGGGCAACTGACGCTGCTGGTGCCGTTCATCGACCGCGTCCGTGCCCGCGTGGACCTGCGCGAACGGGTGGTGTCATTCCCGCCGCAGCCGGTGATTACCGAGGACAACCTGACCCTCAACATCGACACCGTGGTCTACTTCCAGGTCACCGTGCCGCAGGCGGCCGTCTACGAAATCAGCAACTACATCGTCGGCGTCGAGCAGCTCACCACGACCACCCTGCGCAACGTGGTCGGCGGCATGACGCTCGAGCAGACCCTGACCTCCCGCGACAAGATCAACGCCCAGTTGCGCGGCGTGCTCGACGAGGCCACCGGCCGCTGGGGTCTGCGGGTGGCCCGGGTGGAGCTACGCAGCATCGACCCGCCGCCGTCGATTCAGGCCTCGATGGAAAAGCAGATGAAGGCCGACCGGGAGAAGCGGGCGATGATCTTGACCGCCGAAGGTACCCGGCAGGCCGCGATCACGGAGGCCGAGGGCCAAAAGCAGTCTCAGATCCTGGCCGCGGAGGGCGCCAAGCAGGCCGCGATCCTGGCCGCCGAGGGCGACCGGCAGTCCCGGATGCTGCGCGCTCAGGGTGAGCGTGCCGCGACCTACCTGCAGGCTCAGGGGCAGGCCAAGGCCATCGAGAAGACGTTCGCCGCGATCAAGGCCGGCAGGCCTACCCCCGAAATGCTGGCCTACCAGTACCTGCAGACGCTGCCGCAGATGGCGCGCGGTGACGCCAACAAGGTGTGGGTGGTGCCCAGCGACTTCAGCGCGGCGTTGCAGGGGTTCACCAAACTCCTGGGCACCCCGGGCGAGGACGGGGTGTTCCGGTTCGAGCCGTCCCCGGTCGACGACCTGCCCAAGCACGCCGCCGACGACGACGCCGAAGTCGCCGATTGGTTCTCCACCGCGACCGACCCGGCGATCGCCCAGGCGGTGGCCAAGGCCGAGGCGATAGCCCGCCAGCCGGTGGACGGTCAGCCGGGAGCGCCACCGGAGTTGACGCAATAGGCTGCTCTGTATGAGTGCCCTGACTTCACCGAAAACCTATGTGGCGCTTGCCGCCTTCCATGCAGTCGACGCCGTGGCTTGCGGGGTGCAGGTGGCTCCGATCAAGAAAACTCTGGACAAGCCGGGGAGTGCCCGACGACATTCGGCCCGTGCTGCCGGTGGTCAAGGCCGCCGCGGCGGTCGGCTTGCTGTCGGTCACCCGTTTCCCGGTCTGGCGAGGCTGACGACGGCGATGCTGACGTTGTACTTCACCCTGGCCGTCGGCGCGCACATCCGGGCACGGGACAAGATCGTCAACGCCCTTCCCGCCGCGATGTTCCTGGCGACGTTCGCCGCGATGACGTTGAAGGGCCCGGATCGCGGCTAATCCAAACGCAATTCGACGATCGGCAGCGCGCTGTCAGTGTCGGTGATCGGCGCGCCGAGCGTCTCCTCCAGCACCGGCGCCTGAACGTTGCTGAACCACTGGGCTTTTCGGCCGAAGCCGGATGCGACGATGTAGACGTCCGGGGCGGGGTGATCGACGATCTCCAACACGGCATATCGCGGTGCGCCGGACTTGCGGCCGATGTGTTCGAGCATCAGGATGCGTGAGCCGAACAGCGCGCCCGCGCGGGCCTTAGAGATCCGGATCGGCGCGCCACGAGACGGCGGGATCGCAGCAGTCGTGCGCCGATCGCCGCGAAACCCGATACTTCTGCAGCCCACGCCATGACTGTGATTCTCCTCCAGGGGACCAGGGGGGTCGCATAGTTGCCGGGCGTTGCGGGTAAGTCACCTACCCAATGAGTCGAAATGCGGGCAAGCGTCGCGGCGGTGGATCGGCGCGCGACGAGATCACGGTGGTCGATGCCGGCGCAACGCATCGGTCGATCGAGGGCACGGCCATCGGCAACTTCATGGAGGCCTACGACTTCACCCTGTTCAGCCTTGTCGCCACCATCCTCGCGCAGAAGTTCTATCCCGGGGAAAACTCCGGCGCGGGCAACCTCATCGCCACCTTCGGCACGATGACCGCGGGATTCGTCGTGCGGCCGCTCGGCGGGTTCATCTTCGGCCCACTCGGCGACCGTATCGGGCGCAAACCCGTGTTGGTGATGACGATCTCGCTCATGGCCGTATGCGCGTCCGCGACCGGTGTGCTGCCCGTCTACCACACCATCGGGGTCTGGGCGCCGATCCTGCTCACGGTCATTCGCATCTGCCAGGGCCTTTCCTCCGGTGGCGAGTACGCGGGCGCGATGACCTTCATCGCCGAACACGCGCCCGACCACAAGCGGGGAATGCTGGCCGGATTTCTGCCGGTGGGCACGCTGGGTGGCTTCGTGGTGGGCGCCGCGCTGGTGACGGGGCTGCAGACCGCGCTGCCGACCGCCGAAATGCTGGCCTGGGGCTGGCGCATCCCGTTCCTGTTGGCCGCTCCCCTCGGCCTGATTGCGGTCTACCTGCGCTCGCGGATCGACGAATCGCCCGATTACGAGGAGATGCACGCGCGCCAGCAACCCACCTCCGGTCGGAAGCAATTCAGGCTGACGGTCGTGGAGCAATGGAAAGCGCTGCTGATCTGTATGGGTCTGGAGCTGGCGATCAGCGACACCAGCTACATGGTCAGCGGGTACGTGCCGACCTACCTGAAGAAGACCGTGGGCCTGCCGGACAATCCGGCGTTGGTGATGGTCCTGATAGTGCTGTCCGTCTTGATGGTCGGCGTGCTGTTCGTTGCGATGCTGTCCGACCGCATCGGCGTCAAACCGCTGATGTGGACCGGGTGTGGGCTGCTCATCGCGGTCTCGATACCGGCGTTTTCGTTGATGCGGTTCGGCGGGACGTACCCGACGAAGTTCGGCGGCGTGCTGCTCGTCGGCCTGCCCATGCTGTTCCTCAGCAGCCTCGAGCCGGCGATCCTGCCCGCACTGTTTCCCACCAACGTGCGCTACGGCGCGGTGTCCATCGGCTTCAACATCGCGGTGTCTGCGTTCGGTGGCACCACACCGCTGATCGCCGAGTCGCTGGTTGCGGGCACCCGCAATCCGATGATGCCGGCGTACATGCTCATGTTCGCCGGGACGGTCGGCGCGATCACCCTGATCTTCGCCCCCGAAGTGGCCGGCAAGCCGCTGCTGGGCTCCGGTCCGTCGGTTGACGATCCTGGTGGGACTCGGGACCTGGTCGGAACACAGCCGGCGGACTAGCGTACCGGCGGCAACGGCGGGGCAGGGATGACCCCCGGCGAAGGTGCCGGCGCGATGCCCGGCGCAGGGGGAGCCGGATACACGCAGCCCGGCCCATTCGACGACAGCGGCGGCGGATAGGGCGGCGGGGGCAGCTCGACGTGGACCGTCCACACCAAGCCGGTTACCGCGAAGGCGGCAATGGCGCCGAGCACCAAGCCCACCAGCCCGACGGCGAAGACGACGGCTGTGGAAAGGCGGGGCCGGGATGGGGCTGCAGCGGTCGGCGGCACCGGGTTGCGGGCGCCGAAGTTGGTGTCGTTGGAGGTCATGCGGCTTCCCCAGGTCGTCGGGTGTCGGTACCTGAGGACGCTACTGGCCGAACGTACCGCCGGGGGCGGACACCGAACAGGTAAGGCCCGGCGCTCGCAGCATTCGCTGGTCCAGGGTCACCAACGGGGCGGCCAAGATCTCCGCGAGGGCGACGTAGGCGGCGTCATAGATGGACAAATTGGCCCGTAGCTCCCAAGCGCGGGTTGCCAGCGCTTCGTATGGCCACAGGTCTACCGCCAGGTCGAGAAGATCGGTGTGGGCTTGCGCGGCCTGGTCAGCACTGATCGCACCGCCTAGTTCTGCACGCCTGATGACGTTGGCGCATTCGTACGGCAACAACGTGGGTGCGAAGAGATCCGCGCCGCCCAACCGTGCCGTTGCCCATTGACCATCGCTGCCAGAATCCAGCAGGACGGCTATTACCGCCGATGCGTCGCAGACGACACGTTCGGTCACCGACGATCGGCGTCCTTCGCGGCGAGGATGGCGGCCGCGTCGAGGCGCGCTCCGGTCGCGTTGACGCGGGCGCGGGCACGAGAGACGACGTCGCGGGCCGTCGGCTTTTCCGCTGTCGCGACGAGCAACCCGCGCAGGTATTCCTGCAGCGACTGCCCCGACCGTGCGGCACGTGCGGCCAATTCGTCGCGAACCTCGTCAGGGATGCTCCGGATCGTGATGGCCACCATGCCTGCATATTAGCAGCATTGCAGCTATAGCGCAGCGCTGGAACTTGGCCCAGTACCCCGAGCCCAGGGGGCGGCGGAGGCCCGGCGCTCGCCACCGCGACACCGAAGCCCGCCGCGACCATCCCGAGGGCGCCCGCGAGCAACGAACCAGCGATTACTTGCTCTACCTGCTAACTCGACCCAAAAGGTTTCGTGCTGATCGACGGCCCGTGTTCGGCGATTAGGGCTTGGGCATTGGTGGTGGCCGAATCGGTGAACGAGCTCGCTGAAAACGCGATGAGCCTGCTCGGGACGGCGGTACGCTATTTGCCTCCCTAGCGTTCGACAGCGCCCCGAGTTGCAGGGCGATCCCGGATCTGTAGGAGGTGCGGGATGTCGTTTGTTATCGCTGCGCCGGAGTTAATCTCAACGGCGGCAACGGATCTGGCCAACATCGGTTCGACACTTGACACGGCCAACGCGGCCGCGGCGGCCACGACGACGGAGGTGGTGGCCGCGGGCGCCGACGAGGTCTCGGCGGCCATCGCGGCGTTCTTCGGCGCGCACGGCCAGGCGTATCAAACGCTCGGCGCCCAGGCGGCGGCGTTTCATGCCCAGTTCGTGCAGGCCCTCAACGCGGGCGCGGGCTCCTATGCGGCCGCCGAGGCGGCCAACGCATTGCCCGCGCAAAGCCTTGAAGAAGACATACTCGCCGTAATCAATGCGCCCACCCTGGCGCTGTTCGGGCGCCCGCTGATCGGCAACGGCGCCAACGGGGCGCCGGGGAGCGGGGCACCGGGCGGAGCCGGCGGGTTCTTGATCGGCAACGGAGGCAACGGAGGGTCCGGCGCGACCGGCGCTCCGGGCGGGAACGGCGGGGCGGGCGGGCCCGCCGGGCTGTTCGGCAACGGCGGCGCCGGGGGTGCCGGCGGGATTGGCGGCGGTAACGGCGGGCCGGCGGCTCCGGCGGGCTATTCGGCAGGGGTGGTAACGGCGGCATCGGCGGGGTTAGCGGCGGGACCGGCGGGGCCGGCGGGCCCGGCGGGGAGGCGGGTTCTTCGGCACCGGCGGTATTGGCGGGACCGGCGGGACCAGCAACTCGGCGCGCAATCGGCGGGACCGGCGGGACCGGCGGTATCGGCGGGCCGTTCGCCTTCGGCGGCGTCGGCGGGGCCCGGCGGGGCCGGTGTCAACGCCGGGACCATCGGCGGGGCCGGCGGTGTCGGCGGTGTCGGCGGGCTCTTCGCCTCCGGCGGAGCCGGCGGGAACGGCGGAGTCGGCACCACTACCGGCGGCGCCGGCGGGGCCGGTGGTCTCGGCGGGCTCTTCGCGTCCGGCGGCGCGGGTGGGACCGGCGGAGAGGGTGCCGGGCCCGGCTCTACCGGCGGGGCCGGCGGGACGGGCGGCAGCGCCGGGCCGTTCTCCGCCTCGGGCGGCGCCGGTGGGGCCGGCGGGTTCGGCTCGCGGTCGGCGGGCCGGCGGGCCCGGCGGCAACGCCGGCCTGCTCACCGGCTCCGGTGGTGACGGCGGTCCTGGCGGGGATAGTAGCGCCGTGCTCGTCGGCAAGGGGGGTGCCGGCGGGGCCGGCGGCAACGCCGGCCTGCTCATGGGCTCCGGCGGGGCCGGCGGCGCCGGCGGAAACAACGTCGGCGGCAGCGGCGGGACCGGCGGTTTGGGGGGCAAGGCCGGCCTCATCGGCTCCGGCGGTACCGGCGGTAACGGCGGTTACACCGGGCTCACCGGGACGGGCGGTGACGGCGGTAACGGCGGCGCCGCTGTGCTGATCGGTGACGGCGGAAATGGCGGCACCGGCGGAGTAGGGGCGACACCTGGCAAAGACGGCACCGGCGGCGCCGGCGGATTACTGCTGGGCGCAAACGGTATGTAAACGGGGCGGTCTAGCCCGCCCATCCCCGGTGCTGCGGCGCGCGGCGAGGGATCAGCTGACGACGGCCGGCTCGGGCGAAGGCTCTTCGCCGTGTAAGGCGATCTGCGTCTTGCGGTGGTGGTGCCGCCGGAAGTGGCAGATCTCGATGACCAGGCCCGTCAGCCCCAAGGTGGCCGTGCACAGCGACACGAGGTACAGCAGCGGGCTGGGATGACCGGCCAGCGCGTCGCCGAGGATCACCACGGCGGTGGTGCCTGGGAGCAAGCCGCCCAGCGTGGCCAGTGCGTAGGGCAGCAGGCGCACCGTCGACGCGCCGGCGGCGTAGTTGATCGCCGAAAACGGCACGGCTGGTATCAAGCGCAGCGACAAGATGGCCAACCAGCCCCGTTTGCGCAAGCGCTCGTCGACGGTGTCGATCGATCGGTGGCGAACCAGGCGATTCAGTTGCCACCCGGCCGCGCGCACCAGCAGCATCGCGATCATCGCGCTCGCGGTACTGGCGACCAACGCGATGGCAACGCCCAACACCGGGCCGAACAGCAGCCCGGCGGCCAGAGTGAACGCCGTGCGGGGGACCGGCACAACCGTGACTACGGCGTGCGCCATCAGGAACGCCAACGGAAACCACGGGCCCACCGATTCGGCCCAGTCGCGCAACTGCACCGGGGTGGGCAGCGGAACCAGCAGCGCCACGCTAACCAGGACTGTGATACCGACCACTGTCGCGACCGCCCGTGGCCGGGACAACTGACGCGCGGCCGCGCCCAGCGCGGAGCGGAGATCGCGCAGTGTCTCGGTGATTTTGCAGGTGGCGGAAGCCGTCACGCCTGTAAAGGTTACGGGGCCCAGATGAATAACTCGTTGCCCGACGCTGGCGTTTCATCGGCGTCCCGAGGCGACCTGCCCCGATCCTCGCGCCTCGCGGTTTTTAGCGGAGAGCTTCGATCAATTAGCCTCATTAGTAAGCGGCAGACCCCCAATTGCTGGGAAAAAGGGAGCAATCGGTGTCCATTGATGTACCCGAGCTCGCCGACCTAGAACAGGTTCGCGGGCGTTGGCGCACTGCGGTCGCCGGTGTGCTGTCCAAGAGCACCCGCAAGGACCCCGAGCAGTTGGGAGACGAGCCCGAGCGGCTGCTGGAAACCCCCACCTATGACGGGATCGCCATCCGGGCGCTCTACACCGCGCTCGACGAGCTGCCCGAACCAACTCTGCCCGGCGAGTGGCCCTACGTGCGTGGTGGCGACGCGCTGCGCGACGTCAACGTGGGCTGGAAGGTGGCCGAGGCGTTCCCCGTTCCCGGCGGCGATGATGGCAACGCGGCGGTGCTGGCCGGACTCGGCGACGGGGTCAGCGCGCTGCGGATCCGGGTGGGGGAGTCCGGGGTGGCCCCCGGGGACCTCACGCAGCTGCTCTCGGGCGTGTACCTGGACCTAGTGCCGGTGATCCTCGACGCGGGTGCCGACTACGCCGAGGCCTGCGACGCCCTGCTGGCATCGGTCGACCGGTTGGCTCCGGACCAGCGCACCGCCCTGTCCATCGATCTGGGCGCCGACCCGCTGACCGCGAAGCTGAGCGGCCGGGGCTGCCCGTCGACGGAGCAAGCGGTCGCGGTGGCAGCGCGGGTGGCCGGCAACCACGGCGTGCGGGCGATCACCGTCGACGGTCCCGCCTTCCACAACCTGGGTGCCAACGCGACCTGGGAGCTGGCCGGCAGTGTCGCGGCCGCGGTGGCATATCTGCGGGTGCTTACCGAGTCCGGGATCCCGGTCGGCCAAGCGTTGCGGCAGATCAGCTTCCGGCTGTCGGCAGACGACGACCAGTTCATGACGATCGCCAAGATGCGCGCCGCGCGTCAGCTGTGGGCGCGGGTCGCCGAGGTGGTCGGCGACCCCGAGGGCGGCGCGGCCGTCGTGCACGCGGAGACCTCGCTGCCGATGATGACCCAGCGCGACCCGTGGGTGAACATGCTGCGCGGCACCGTGGCCGCCTTCGGCGCGGGGGTCGGGGGCGCCGACACCGTGCTGGTGCTCCCGTTCGACGTGGCGATCCCGGGCGGCTTTCCCGGCGTGGCCAGCGGCTTCGCGCGCCGCATAGCCCGCAACACCCAGCTGCTGCTGCTGGCGGAGTCGCACGTCGGGCAGGTGTTGGACCCGGCGGGCGGTTCGTGGTTCGTCGAGGATCTCACCGAGCAGCTGGCCCAGCAGGCCTGGGGGCAGTTCCAGGCCGCTGAAGCGCGGGCGGCCCGCGGCGGATTCGCCGACGCCCGCGATTACATCGCCGAGCAGATCGCCGATGTGGCCGCGCGACGCGCCGACGACATCGCGCATCGGCGGACCGCGATCACCGGCGTCAACGAGTACCCGAACTTGGGGGAACCTCCTCTGCCGCAAGGGGATTCGCGGTCCGCGGTCCGGCGCTACGCGGCGGAATTCGAAGCGCTGCGGGACCGCTCGGACGCCTACCTGGCTCGCACCGGTTCACGCCCGAAGGCGCTGATGCTGCCGCTGGGCCCGTTGGCCGAGCACAACATCCGGGCGACGTTCGCGTCGAACCTGCTGGCGTCGGGCGGCATCGAGGCGATCAATCCGGGACCGGTCGAGGCCGCCGGGGTCGCCGATGCCGTCGCTGAAGCTGGGCCGCCGAGCGTGGCCATCATCTGCGGCACCGACAAGCGCTATGCCGATGAGGCCGCGGACGTCGTGGAGGCGGCCCGGAACGCCGGTGTGTCGAGGGTCTACCTGGCGGGCCCCGAGCGAGCGCTGGGGGACGCGCAGCACCGGCCGGACGAGTACCTGACCGCGAAAATCAATGCGGTGGAAGCCTTGTCGAACCTGCTCACTCGATTGGGAGCGTAGCCGCGATGACGATGACGACACCTGCAATCGGTAGTTTCTCGGATATCCCGCTGCACGGCGATCGCGAACCGCAGCCGCCGACCGAGGCCGACGTTCAAAAACACGTCGCCGCGGCGGCGTCGGCGCAGGGGTACACGGGAGAGCAGTTGCAGTGGCATACGCCGGAAGGCATTGATGTCAAACCGGTGTACATCGCCGCCGACCGCGCCGCCGCGGCGGCCGACGGTTACCCGCTGAACAGCTTCCCCGGCGAACCGCCCTTTGTGCGCGGCCCCTACCCGACCATGTACGTCAACCAGCCCTGGACGATTCGCCAGTACGCCGGGTTCTCCACGGCCGCGGATTCCAACGCCTTTTACCGCCGCAACCTCGCCGCCGGCCAGAAGGGCCTGTCGGTGGCCTTCGACCTGGCCACCCACCGCGGCTATGACTCCGACCACCCCCGCGTCCAGGGCGACGTCGGGATGGCCGGCGTGGCAATCGATTCCATCCTCGACATGCGGCAGCTGTTCGATGGCATCGACCTGTCCGCGGTCTCTGTGTCGATGACGATGAACGGCGCCGTGCTGCCGATCCTGGCGCTGTATGTGGTGGCCGCCGAGGAGCAGGGGGTGCCACCGGAGAAGCTGGCCGGCACCATCCAGAACGACATCCTCAAAGAGTTCATGGTGCGCAACACCTACATCTACCCGCCCAAGCCGTCGATGCGCATCATCTCCGACATCTTCGCCTACACCAGCGCAAAGATGCCGAAGTTCAACTCCATCTCCATCTCCGGCTACCACATCCAAGAGGCCGGTGCCACAGCGGATTTGGAGCTGGCCTACACGCTGGCCGATGGCGTCGACTACATCAAGGCGGGCCTGGACGCCGGGCTGGACATCGACAAGTTTGCGCCCCGGCTGTCGTTCTTCTGGGGCATCGGGATGAACTTCTTCATGGAGGTCGCCAAGCTGCGGGCCGGCCGGCTGCTGTGGAGCGAACTGGTCGCCGGATTCGGCGCCAAGAACCCCAAATCGCTGTCGCTGCGTACGCATTCGCAGACCTCGGGCTGGTCGCTGACCGCCCAGGACGCCTTCAACAACGTCGCGCGCACCTGCATCGAGGCGATGGCCGCCACCCAGGGCCACACCCAGTCGCTGCACACCAACGCGCTGGACGAGGCGCTCGCGCTGCCCACCGATTTCTCCGCGCGGATCGCGCGCAACACCCAGCTGGTCTTGGCGCAGGAGTCGGGCACCACCAGGCCGATCGACCCGTGGGGCGGCTCGTATTACGTGGAGTGGCTGACGCATCGGCTCGCGGAGCAGGCCCGCGCCCACATGGCCGAGATCGCCGAGCACGGCGGCATGGCGCAAGCCATCAGCAGCGGCATCCCCAAGATGCGCATCGAGGAGGCCGCCGCGCGCACTCAGGCCCGCATCGACTCGGACCAGCAGCCCGTGATCGGGGTCAATAAGTACCAGGTCGACGAGGACCAGGACATCGAGGTCCTCAAGGTCGAAAACAGCCGGGTACGCGCCGAGCAGCTGGCCAAACTGCAAGAGCTGCGGGCCAGCCGGGACCAGTCGGCCGTCGACGCCGCCCTTACCGAACTGTCTCGCGCCGCCGCCGCCCAAAGCCCGGCCGGCGGCCGGGCTGATCCCGCCGGGCTGGGCAACAATCTGCTGGCGCTGGCGATCGACGCGGCCCGGGCCAAGGCCACCGTGGGCGAGATTTCCGACGCGCTGGAGAAGGTGTATGGCCGTCACCAGGCGGAGATCCGTACCATCGCCGGGGTCTACCGTCACGAAGCCGGAAAGGCCACCAACATCGCAACCGCCACCGAACTGGTCGAGAAGTTCGCCGAGGCCGACGGTCGCCGGCCCAGGATTCTGGTGGCCAAGATGGGCCAGGACGGCCACGACCGTGGGCAGAAGGTGATCGCGACGGCGTTCGCCGACATCGGGTTCGACGTCGACGTCGGATCGCTGTTCTCCACGCCCGAGGAGGTGGCCCGCGAGGCCGCCGACAACGACGTGCACGTCATCGGGGTGTCGTCGCTGGCCGCCGGCCACCTGACGCTGGTGCCGGCGCTGCGCGACGCGCTGGCCGAGGTCGGGCGGCCCGACATCATGATCGTGGTCGGTGGCGTCATCCCGCCCGGCGACTTCGACGAGCTGTACGCCGCCGGGGCCACCGCCATCTTCCCGCCCGGGACGGTGATCGCTGACGCCGCAATCGGCTTGCTGCACAAGCTCGCCGAGCGGCTGGGGTATGACCTCGGCCAGTGATCGGAATTGCGATTTTGACGGCAGTCACATCTGCAACTTTGGACGCTCTGGGCCAGGGCATGCCCAAACTGCCCGCCTCCGAGCGACAACCGGATTCTTCTCAGGCCGCTGGGCGGAAAACGACGCGAAAGTGCAATCATCGACGGCGTTACTCGGTAAATGCGTTGCCAGTTGCACTTTCGCGGTGCTGAACGAGTGCCGCCGAGTCGATCCATGACATCCCCAAACAACGACACGGTCGAGGAATTGGCGGCTGCCGTTCTCGGCGGCGACCGCGCGGCGTTGCCGCGAGCCATCACGCTGCTGGAGTCCACCCGCGCCGACCATCACGAAAAAGCGCAGAGGCTGCTCCTCGAGTTGACGCCACACTCGGGCAACGCCCACCGCGTCGGCATCAGCGGGGTCCCGGGGGTGGGAAAGTCCACCAGCATCGAGGCGCTCGGCATGCAGCTGATCGACCAAGGACACCGGGTGGCGGTGCTGGCTGTCGACCCGTCGTCGACGCGCACCGGCGGCTCGATCCTGGGCGACAAGACCCGGATGGCGCGCCTCGCGGTGCACCCGGACGCCTATATCCGTCCGTCGCCGACCTCGGGCACGTTGGGCGGGGTGGCGAAGGCCACCAGGGAAGCCATCGTGCTGCTGGAGGCCGCGGGTTTCGACGTCATCCTCGTCGAGACCGTCGGCGCCGGCCAGTCCGAGGTGGCCGTGGCCAACATGGTGGACACCTTTGTGTTGCTGACCCTGGCGCGCAGCGGCGACCAGCTGCAGGGCATCAAGAAGGGCGCGCTGGAGCTGGCCGACATCGTGGTGGTGAACAAGGCCGACGGGGAGCACCTGGGCGAGGCGCGGAAGGCCGCGCGTGAACTGTCGGCGGCGATCCGGCTGACCCATCCGGGCGAAACACTTTGGCGGCCACCGGTTCTCACGATGAGCGCGACGGAGGGGACCGGCCTGGCGGAGCTGTGGGAAACGATCGAGCGCCATCGCCGGGTGCTCACCGAGGCCGGGGAGTTCGACGAGCGCCGACGGGCCCAGCAAGTCGACTGGACCTGGCAGATGGTCCGCGACACGGTCCTGGACCGGGTCGTGTTCAACCCGGACGTGCGCAAAATCCGTGCCGATGTCGAACGCCAGGTCAAGGCAGGAGAGCTGACCCCCGCGCTAGCGGCCCAGCAAATACTTAAGGCCGCGTCTCGCTAACGGAAAGGTAAAATAAGGGCCGTTTTGCCCTACGGAAGGTATGAAATCCAAGTAAATTCGATAGCGTGACGATGGAGTCTCGGGTCGATCTCCGCGCGGTCCCTCCTCACGATGGCCCTGACGCAGGTCATCGTGTGTACGGCGCGGCGGACCCACACTTTGCTTGCGCCGTTCGCTTCTTTTCCACAATGTTCCCCGCTCGCCGGTTCGGTGGCGGGGCGCTGGCGGTCTACGTCGACGGCCAACCCGCCGTCGACGTATGGACCGGCTGGGCTGACCGTGGCGGTCACGTACCGTGGTCGGCCGACACCGCTGCCATGGTGTTCTCGGCAACCAAGGGGATGGCCGTCACGGTCATCCACCGGCTCGCCGACCGCGGGCTCATCGACTACGAGGCTCCCGTTGCCGAGTACTGGCCGGAATTCGCGGCCAACGGCAAGGGCAATCTCACCGTCCGCGAGGTGATGCAACATCACGCCGGCCTGTCGGGCCTGCGCGGCGCCACGCAGGAAGACTTGCTGGATCACGTCGTGATGGAGGAACGGTTAGCCGCCGCGGCCCGACCGGGACGGCTGCTGGGCAAACCCGCTTATCACGCGCTGACCTTCGGCTGGTTGATGTCGGGACTGGCCCGGTCCGTGACCGGAAAGGACATGCGCGTCCTGTTTCGCGAGGAGCTCGCCGAGCCGTTGAACAGCGATGGCTTTCATCTGGGCCGCCCACCGGCCGAGTCGCCGACGCGGGCCGCCGAGATCATCATGCCGCAGAGCATCGTCGCCAATCCGGTGCTCAACTATGTGACGTGCAAGGTCGGCAATCAGCTGTCCGGTGGATGGCGGTCGATGTACTTCCCGGGCGTGATCGCCGCCGTCCAGGGGGAGATTCCGTTGCTGGACGGCGAGGTTCCCGCGGCCAACGGGGTGGTGACGGCCCGCGCGCTGGCACGGATGTACGGGGCGATCGCCAACGGCGGCGAGATCGACGGCACCCGATTCCTGTCCCGTGAGCTGGTCGCGGGTCTGACCGGTCGGCGGAGCCTGCGGCCGGATCGGAACCTGTTCGTGCCGTTGGCTTTCCACCTGGGCTACCACAGCCTGCCGATCGGCAACGTGATGCCGGGCTTCGGCCATGTCGGGCTGGGCGGTTCGGTCGGCTGGGCCGATCCTGCGGACGGGGTGGCGTTCGCGGTGGTGCACAATCGACTGCTCACACCGTTCGTGATGACCGATCACGCCGCGTTCGTCGGAATCTACAAGCTGATCCGCGACGCCGCCGCGAAGGTCCGCAAGCGTGGCCTGCAGCCGGTGACCGAGTTCGGGGCGCCGTTCTCCGAACCGGGAGCCGTCGCCGGCTAAGACTGGTCGGCCTGGGAATCTTCCAGGCGGAAGCCGACTTTCATGGTCACCTGGACGTGGCCAACAGCTCCGTCCACCAAGTCGCCACGGATCGACTCGACCTCGAACCAGTCCAGGGCGCGCATTGTCTGCGCCGCTCGGGCCAGACCGCTCCGGATAGCCGCGTCGACCCCGTCGGGGGAGGTTCCGACTATCTCGATCACGCGGTAGGTGTGATTGCTCATCGCGTCCCCTTAAGTTGGCAGCTGCTGAAGGATAGTCCGCGGCGAGCACAAAACGAGGAACTTTCAACGGTGTTGCCGGCGGCTTGTGAAGACTTTGAATCCCGGTTGTCGGGCACGCTGTTGAATTAAACTGCCGGGCGGCTGTGGCTGGGGCGATCTTGCTCCCGCGACATTTTTCGTGGAGAACGGGGGACAACATAGTGAGATCACCCCAAGAAGTAGTGAGCGGTGCGATCTCGGCGGTCAGGGGGCGGTTCGCTGTGGTCGCCGGCCAATCCGAGCGGACCATCCTGCTGGGCACGATCCTGCTGGCGTCGGCGGTTTCGGCTGTGACGGGCTTTGTCCTCGCCCAGTACTATTCAGTCGACGCGCTTTCCTCTCTCGTTTTCGTCCCAGATGACTGTTCCGTCGATTGGGGCATGAACGTCGGTCGACACTGCTTCAGCGACTATCCGATGTCGGTGACCTTCGGGATGCGGCCCAACCCCTGGGAGCCCTACCCCTTCTACACCCAGTCGGGCTTGAAGATGGCTTACAACAACTATCCGGCGGCCGGGATCGTGCCGCAGATGATCTTCGGGGTTCTGGGTAGCTGGCTGGGGGCGCCGCGGCTGGGGTTAATCGGCCACCTGCTCGTTTTGACGATCGCGATCCTTGCTCCCGCCGTGTGGGCGGCTCGGGGTGCACGTGGCCTGGAGCGGGTAGTGGTGTTCGTGGCGTGCGGCATCGCAGCGATTCCGGCGTGGATGGCGATCGATCGGGGCAACCCGGTGGGGTTCCTGGCACCGGTCGCGCTGGTTTTCTTGGTGGCGCTGTGCCGACGGCGCTGGGGCCTTGTCACGATCATGGTGGTCCTGGCCGCATTGGTGAAACCCCAGTTCGCCCTATTGGCTGTTGCATTGTTCGCGGCTCGGCAATGGCGGTGGGGCGGCATCGCGGTGGCCGGGGCCGGGATCTCCAATATCGCCGTGTATGCGCTGTGGCCGCGGGACTTTCCGGGGACAATCACGCAGTCGATGCACAACGTCCTCAGCTACGGTACGTTCCACGCGCTCGTCGTGCATTTCAACGTGTCCTTCGCCAAGGGGCTCCTCTTGATCCCCGATGGCATCAAGGCCCGTGACACGGGGGGCACAATACCGGACGGCTTCCTCGCTGCTCCGCGATCGCTGATCGGGTACGCCGTCGTCGTGCTCGTTGTCGTCTGCGTTCTGGCTCTTGGGCGGCGCATCCCACCTGTCATGGTGGGCATCGTGCTGCTGGCCACGGCTGCTCTCTTCCCCGCCTTGAGTCTGCCGTACTATCTGGTGTTCGTGTTACCCGTTGCCGCGCTGGTGGCCCGGGATCCGGACGGGCCGCCGGGAACCGGGATTTTCGACCGGCCCGCGACTGTCGGGGGTCGCCGTCGCGCAGTTGGTATTTGCGTGAGTCTGGCTGCGGCACTGTGCATCGCCCATATCGCGCTGCCCAGCCCGCCGATCCACGCGGACATAGCGGGACAGGTACAGATGGGGACCACTGGGATAGTCGACAGGGCGGTAGTTCTCACCACGGTGTCCCTTGCGCCGCTCCTCTGGCTGATCACGTGCGGGGCGATTATCATCTCCTACGCGCGGCGACCGGATCCCTCACGTCGCAGTGACCAAGGCCTGGCTCGGGAGGATCCCCCGGAGACTGCTATAAGCGCCTCAATTACATCTGAGCTAGAGACGGAGTTCTCGCCACAACGATCGGCGTAATTGCGAAACTTCGTGCGACAGAAAGACCTTGACACTGCCGCAACTCGTCGCGCACATCGGCTGGCAGTTTCACACCGTCCCCGTCACCGGCGGCTGTGAGGCGGCTGCACGCTTTACGTGCGCGACGTCTCGTCCTGAGTGTCGGCGGCGCTGCGCCGGAAAGAGAAGTGCCGGTGGCCGAAGTAGCTCAGCAGCGTGGTGGACGCCACGATGATTGCCTGCGCCGGGATGCGGTGCAGGCCCAGCTCGACCAGCACAGGCAAGGCGACGACGTTGATGGCCCCGCGCGGTGAGGTAGACACTCTCAGAAGCGCACGAGGTCACGCAGCACGTGGCCCCGGACGCGGAACACGAACCGCCGATGCATCACGAAGGCGAACAGCACGGCCAGCACATGCGTGATGCCGAGGGTCACCAGCGACCCGGCGACCTTGCCGAACCGGTGGTCGACGAAGTGGCCCACGCTCTCCGAGCAGGCGACGAAGATCGCGAACCCGACGACGCGTGTTGATTGCCCCGACCACCAGGAATGCCATGCGCTGGTCGTGGACGAGCCGGATCAGCGGCCCCGGCGGCGCCGATTCGGGTGGCAGGTCGAATTCGCTCATTCGAGGCTTTCGAATGCGGCGATCTGCTCCCGGGTCACCGTAAGCGCGTCGGCGCCCGCGTGCACGCGCCGCGCCCAGTCGATCGTCCATGCCAGGGCATCGCGGAAGCCGAGCCGATTGCGCCAGCCCAGTTCGCGCTGCGCCTTCGAGGCGTCGAGGGCAAGCAGGTTCGCCTCGTGCGGGTGGTCGCCGCACGTCGAGTTCCCAGTGCGCGCCGCCGCCCCACAGCTCGGCCGCCAACGTGGCCACCTGGCCGACCTCGACGAAGCTGTCGCGGCCCGGCCCGAAGTTCCACTGGCCCGGGCCGGAGCCGGCCAGCAGCGCGTCGGCGAGGGTGAGATAGCCGTTGAGACAGTCGAGTACGTGTTGCCACGGCCGCACCGCGCGCGGGAACCGCAACCGCGGTGCCTGGCCGTGCGCATAGGCGGCCACCAGGTCCGGCAGCAGCCGGTCACGACTGACGTCGCCGCCGCCGATGACGTTGCCGGCGCGGGCAATCGCGGTGGGACAGCCGGGGAAGCTGCGAATCCAGGACTGGGCTAGCAGATCGGCCATCGCCTTCGACGCGCTGTAGGGATCGTCGCCACCCAGGGGGTCGGTTTCGACGTAGCCGGCCTCCTGGTCGACGTTGCGGTACACCTTGTCGGTGGTGACGACGACGTGCGCACGCACCGACGGGGTGGCCGCGACGGCCTCCAGCACGTTGAGCGTGCCGATGGCGTTGGTCTCGTAGGTGTAGCGCGGGTCGCGATACGACTCGCGGACCAGCGACTGGGCGGCCATGTGCACCACGACGTCCGGGGCCGCCGTCGACACCGCCGCCGCGGTGGCCTCGGCGTCGCGGATGTCCACCCGGAAGTCGGAGACCAGCTGGTCCGCGAGACCCGCCCGCTTGAAGAGGCTGCGCTCGGCCGGGTCGAGGGCCAGGCCGGACACCCGGTGCCCGCGGCTGAGCAGCAGCAGCGTCAAGCCATGGTCCCTTGAACCCGGTGTGCCCGGTGACCAGGTAGTGCACGGCTATCGCGCGGCCTCGGCCATGTATTCGTGGATCGAGTCCGCCACGAAGTCGAGCATCGGCCGCGTCAGGCCCGGGTAGGTGCCCACCCAGAACGTCCGGTTCATCACGATGTCGGTGTTGGTCAGGTCGCCCACGATCCGGAAGTCGACGTCGCGGTAGGCCGGCTGCTTGACGAGGTTGCCGGCGAACAGCTGACGGAAGCCGATCTTGCGCTCGTCGAGGAACTGCATGAACTTGGTGCGGTCCACGGGATGCTCGGGATCGAGGGTGATCGGGAAGCCGAACCAGGACGGGTCCGACTTGGGTGTGGCCACCGGAAGGATCAGCCCCTCGACGCCGGACAGCCGCGAGGTCAGGTAGTCGAAGTTTGCCTTGCGCGCCTCGACGAATCCGTCGATCTTGGCCAGCTGAGACAGGCCAATCGCGGCCTGCATGTCGGTGGCCTTCAGGTTGTAGCCGATGTGGCTGTAGATGTACTTGTGGTCGTAGCCCTTGGGCAGATCGCCGAGCTGCCACTCGAACCGTTTCTGGCAGGTGTTGTCGTCTCCCGGCGCGCAGTAGCAGTCCCGGCCCCAGTCGCGGAACGACTCGACCTGCTTGCGGACCAGCGCCGACTTGACGAACACGGCGCCACCCTCGCCGGTGGTGATGTGGTGCGCGGGGTAGAAGCTCACGGTCGCGGTGTCGCCGAAACTGCCGGTGCGTTTGCCGTCGTAGGTCGAGCCGAGCGCGTCGCACGAGTCCTCGACCAGCCACAGGCCGTGCTTGTCGCACAACTCCTGCACCGTGTCCAGGTCGAAGGGGTTGCCCAGGGTGTGGGCCATCATGATCGCCCGCGTCTTGGGCCCGACGGCCTCGCGCAGCCGCTCCGGGATGGCGTCGTAGGTGCCCAGCTCGATGTCGACGACGACCGGCCGCAGCCGGTTCTGGATGATCGGGTTGACGGTGGTGGGAAATCCGGAGGCCACGGTCAGCACCTCGTCACCGGGCTCCAGCGGCCGCTTGCCGAACCTCTTCTTGTTCTTGCCCAGCTTTGGGCTGGTCAGGGCGCTCAGCGCGCACAGGTTGGCGCTCGAGCCGCTGTTGACGAAGACGGCGTCGCGGGCCCCCACATAACGGGCCAGGGCGCGCTCGAAGAGCGGATGAAACCGGCCTGCGGTCAACCAGCCGTCCAGGGACGCGTCGACGAGTGCGGCGAAGTCCTCCGGGTCGAGGACCTTGCCCGACACCGGGACCGGCGTGACACCGGGGACGAACTCGGATGTCGCGAGCTTGCGCTTCGCGTAGCCGCGAACCGCCGCGAGGATATCCGCGCGATCCTCCTCGAGCCCGTCGTCCCCCAAACCATCGGTATCGAGCCTTGAAATGAGATCTCCTCAAGCGTGTGTAATTCATATACTATGCGGCGGCCTCGAAAACCCCGCCGGGCGCGTCGCGGCATTGCTAGTGTGTCACCTGCGCGACGCTGCGTCAGCGAAATCGCGACGGGGGATCGATTGCCTTGAGATTGGACGACTCGTCATGAAAGCCGTGCTCCTCGCGGGTGGTCTCGGCACGCGAATGCGTGAGGAGACCGAGTTCCGGCCCAAGCCGATGGTCGAGGTGGGTGGCCGACCGGTGCTGTGGCACATCATGAAAATCCTTGACCATCACGGCATTTGCGAGTTCGTGGTGTGCACCGGTTACAAGAGCGAGTACATCAAGAGCTACTTCTCCAACTACGGGGTGTCCAATCTGGACTTCACCATCACCCTCGGTGACCAGTCGAGCATCCGCTACCACGGCTCGCACGCCGAATTCAACTGGCAGGTGACCGTTGCTGACACCGGCCTGACCACGATGACGGGCGGCCGGATCAAACGCATCCAGAAATACATCGGCGACGAGACGTTCCTATGCACCTACGGCGACGGCATCGCCGACGTCGACATCCACGCCCTGATCAAGTTCCACCGCGCGCACGGCAAGATCGCCACCGTCGTGGTCGGCGCTGCCGCCACGGTGCTGGCCGACGTGATGACGCCCAACGCGGTCGTCGCGGGCGTGCCTGCATCGGTGGTCAACGTCCGGGAGGGGTGGCTCGATGCCCTCTGAGATCCCCTTCATCCGCCCGAGCTTTCCCGGGTCCGCCGAGCTCGCCGAGGACTTCGACGAGATCGTCCACGCCAACTGGTACACGAACTTCGGTCCGAAGGAGCGGCAGTTCGCCCGCGCCCTGGGCGAGTACCTCGGGCCTGACCTGCACGTTGCCACCCTCGCGAACGGCACCCTGGCGCTCATCGCAGCACTCCACACCACTCTCGGTCCCGGAACGCGGGACCGCTACCTGCTGATGCCGTCGTTCACCTTCATCGCGGTGGCCCAGGCTGCTCTGTGGACCGGGTACCGGCCGTGGTTCATCGACATCGACCCCGACACGTGGCAGCCCAGCGCCCCCTCGGCCCGTGCAGTCCTCGAGTGCTCCCGCGACCGGGTCGCCGGCATCCTGCTCACCAACACGTTCGGCGTCGGCAACCCCCAGATCGGTGCCTGGGAGGATCTCGCCGCCGAGTGGGAGCTACCGATCGTGCTCGACTCGGCGGCTGGCTTCGGCTCGATGTACGCCGAGGGCGAACGCGTCGGCGGACGCGGCGCCTGCGAGATCTTCTCCTTGCATGCGACCAAGCCGTTCGCGGTCGGTGAGGGCGGCGCGCTGGTTTCTCGCGACTCACGGCTCGTCGAGCGGGCGCATGACTTCCAGAACTTCGGCTTCGCGGGGGGGCGCCTATCCACGCAGCTCGGGATGAACGGGAAGCTGCAAGAGATCAACGCGGCCATCGGCCTGCGCCAGCTCGTCGGGCTCGATCGCCGCCTCAAGAGCCGCCGCAACGTCTTCGAGTGCTATCGTGCCGAGCTCACCTGCGTGGGTCTGCGGTTCCAGCCGAACGCCGACGCCTCTTCGCTGTGCTTCGCGAGCGCGTGCTGCACGTCCGCCGACCACAGGGCCGCGGTGCTCGCCAGCCTGCGTAAACACGCGATCCAGGCCCGCGACTACTACAACCCGCCGCTACACCTGCAGCCGTACTTCGAGGCAAACCCTCAGCTAGGGTCGGCCGACCTGCCCGTCACAGAGGACATCTGCTCGCGGATCGTCTCACTGCCAGTCCACGACGACATGGCCCCCGACAACGTCGCACGCGTCGTTGCCGCCGTCCAGGAAGGGAGCTCGCAGTGACCGAAAAGGCAGCCGCGAACCCACCCAAGGTGAGCGTGGTGTCAATCACCTACAACCACGAGGCCTACATCCGAGAGACCCTCGACGGCTTTATCGCCCAGAAGACCGACTTCCCCGTGGAGATCATCGTCGCCGACGATGCCTCGACCGACGCCACCCCGGCGATCATCCAGGAGTACGCCGATCGCCACCCGCACCTGTTCCGGCCGATCCTCAGGTCCGAGAACGTCGGCACCCACGCGAACCTGACCGACGCCCTGTCGGCCGCTCGAGGCAAGTACCTCGCACTGTGCGAGGGAGACGACTACTGGATTGATCCGATGAAGCTGGCCAAGCAGGTGGCGTTCCTCGACCGGCATCCAGAGACCGCGGTGTGCTTCCATCCCGTGCGGATGATCTGGACCGACGGCCACGCTAGAGACTCGAAGTTCCCGCCGGTCCAATTGCGCCGCAACTTGAGCGTAGAGACCCTCATCGCGGGGAACTACATCCAGACCAACTCGGTCGTGTACCGCCGCCTCGCGCGCTACGACGACATCCCCGCCGACGTCATGCCCTTAGACTGGTACCTACACGTCCGGCACGCAGTCCATGGCGACATCGCCATGCTGCCCGAGACGATGGCCGTCTACCGCCGTCACTCTCAGGGTATGTGGCATAACAGGGTCGTGGACCCTCCACAGTTCTGGCTGACGCAAGGTCCCGGGCATGCAGCGATGTTCGACGCGATGCTCGACCTGTTCCCCGGCGACCCCCTGCGCGAGGAGATCGTCGCCGCCATGGCCGACTGGACCCTCCGGCATATCGCGAAGGTCCCGGGCCCGGAGGGTCGCGCCGCGCTCCTGGACACCATCGCGCAGCACCCCCGGTCTGCAATGCTGGCACTGCAGCACCACTGGGCGACGCCCACGCGGCGGCTCAAGACCATGCGGCGCATGCGTGCCGCCACCGCGCCGAGCCGGAGGGCCAACAAGGAGAAGGTCCACCGCTCGTGGCGCGAAGGGGGACTGCAGCTGCGGGTGACCTCACAGCGCTCGTCGTAGCGCAGCGCGGCCCAGGTACGCCCGGGAACCCGTGGCAGGGGTGTTTGGCATACCAGCGCCCCCAGGCCGCGGTCGACCGTCAGACGGCGTCGGCCTCCGGCTTGTGCACGATGTACAGCAAAGAACCGAGCGCGATGGCGTGCCGGGTAAACGTCTCATCGTCGAAAGTGCACGAGCCCAGGGCGGAAACCTCAAACCGGCTCTGGCGGATTCGCGAGCAGAGAGTGGAGTGATCGTAGAGCCGCACGTGGTCCCCCTGGGCGAAGCGGCGCCACCGCTCCCTTTCGTCGGTCACCGCGGGATCCTCGTCGAAGCTGCCCTCAGGCGCCACCGGGGTCATGATGATGCCACGCCCGCCCGGTGCCAGTATCCGGTACAGCTCTTTCAGGGCGCGGCCGTCGTCCGAGACGTGCTCGAGGACGTGGGAGCAGATGAAGAAGTCGAACGATCCGTCGGCATACATCGGCATGTCGGTGATGTCGACGACGTCGTCGACGCCCGCCATCATCAGATCCGCGGTGCGGTACTGGAGGTCGGCGCGGCTGCGCAGGTATGCCGACAGGGGTGCCGACGGCGCGAATTCGAGCACCCGCCGGACGCCGTCGGGCTGCAGAAAGCGGTCGACATAGAGCTTGTAGAGCCGGTCCCGGTCGACGGAGCCACACACCGGACAAAGGTACCGGCGGTGGTTTAGGGTCTCGAAGTCGTCGAGGGAGTAGGGGCAACCGTACTTGGCCAGCGTGCCGCCGAGCATGCGACTGACGCTCCTGAAGCGGACCCGGCTCCCGCATATGTTGCACTGACCTGGGCCCACGTAGTACACGCGCCGGATGAGGCGGCCAGCACGACGGCCGGTGTGCGAGAGCAGCATGCGTCTCATTCAACAACAGCCGGGTCGGCGACGGCGCCGATTGCTCACATGACGGCGACGGAGCAACAACTTCTGGCCGGTTGGGCCGATCTGGATGTCGGTGCTCATCTTGCGGCAGGCGCAGCAGCCGGCTAGCACCGGCAGTGACCGGACCCGAACCGGCCTGCGCGAAAGATCGAGGCAAAATACCAGTAGCAGAAGTGATTTCGTAGTTCGCGCGCGAAGGACGACGGGTTGCCTTAGCCTAGATTTTGCGTGAAACTGTGGGTGACACGGGCTTGAGTTAGCGAAAGTGCCTGTCCTGCAAGGAATAATGAGACTGCTTGACGGTCCATGATTCCAGCGGGAAGGCACTTTCTAGGTGAAGGTTAGCGCAGCGGTTTGTCGGGTGAAAGTGTCGGCGGACGGCCACGGCGTCGTGTCGCACGCTGGGGTGGGCATGTTGCGCGAGCTGGCCGACCTGACGGGGCTGTCGTCGCAGGTCAGCGCGGCGTTGGCCGACACCTATAAGGGGCCGTGGGTCCATGCGCCCGGGGATGTGTTCGCCGGTCTGGCCGCCGCGGTGGCCGACGGCGCGGACTGCGTCGATGGGGTCGGCCAATTGTGGGGGGATCGCGAGCATGTGTTCGGTGTTGTCGCCTCGACGACCACGTTGTGGCGGCTGGTCGACGAGCGCATCGACGCGTTACACCTGCCGGCAATCCGGGCGGCGCGAGCCCACGCCCGCCAGCAGGCCTGGGCCGCCGGTGCTGCCCCCGATCACGACGGTTGGCTGCATCTGGATGTGGATGCCACCATCACCATCGACCATTCCGACAACAAGGAGAACGCCGCGGCGACCTGGAAGAAGACGTTCGGCCATCATCCGCTGCTGGTGTTTTTGGACCGCCCCGACATCGCCGGCGGGGAGGCGCTGGCCGGGCTGCTGCGCAAGGGTAATGCGGGAAGTAATACCGCCGCCGATCACATCACGGTGCTCGGGTGGGCGTTGGCGTCGCTGCCCCCGCAGTACCGCCCAGGTCCCGGTAACCGCGACGCCCCGCAGGTGTTGATCCGCTCCGATTCGGCCGGCGCCACCTATGGGTTCGCCGCGGCCTGCCGGAAATCGGGGGTGGGGTTCTCCTTGGGGGCCGCGATCGACGCGCCGATCCGCGACGCGGTGGAGGTGCTCAACACTGGCGGCGGCTGGTATCCGGCGATCGATTCCGGCGGCGGCATCCGTGATGGCGCCTGGGTCGCCGAGGCCACGGGGTTGTGCGACCTATCGAAATGGCCGGCCGGCACTCGGCTCATCCTGCGCAAGGAACGCCCGCATCCCGGCGCGCAGTTGACGTTCACCGACTCCGACGGTCACCGCATCACCGGGTTTCTCACCGACACCGCCGACGGCGTGATACCGGGTCAGCTCGCCGGGCTGGAACTACGCCACCGCCAACACGCCCGCGTCGAGGACCGGATCCGCCAAGCCAAAGCCACCGGCCTGCGCAACTTGCCATTCAACGCGTTTGACGCCAACGCGGCCTGGCTCGAAATCATCATGGCCGCAACCGATCTGATTGCCTGGACGAAACTCATCGGCTTCGCCGATGCCCCCGAGCTGGCCCGCTGCGAGATCGGCACCTTCCGCTACCGCGTCCTGCACGTCGCCGCCCGCATCACCCGCGGCGCCCGACAAATCCGGCTGCGCATCGACGCCACCTGGCGCTGGGCACAGGCAATCGCCACCGCCTGGCGCCGTATCCGCACCGCATTCACCTAACCGCAAACCCCCTGACCCGACGAGACGAAAGACCCCACCGGCCCTGGAAAGCCCGCCTCCAAGCGACACTGGACGACCTGTCACACCCGCATGCCACAATCAGCATCACCAGCCGGCCAGCACCGGCAAGCACCCGCCCAGACCAAGCCGCACGAAAAATCGAGGTTAGCCTATCAATGCGCGAAGGGTCAGACTCAAGGTACCGAACAACGCTCGCGCGGAGCTCCTCCTCTAGAAGGGCATAAGCACATGAAGGATCTAAGCGTGGCATGGTAGCTGGAAAATTTGAAAATGCGTTGGAATTCACCGCACACAACATTCGCCTCGACGACGGAACTTTCACGAAACCCGAGTCAACGCGTTCAATGGTGGACCATCCGTGGTTCATATCGGCGCGCGGAATCCTAGAAACTGTCTTCCCCGGGGATAAAAGTCAACTCCGCCTGGCCGATGTGGGTTGTTTGGAAGGCGGGTACGCTGTCGAGTTCGCACGCATGGGATTCCGGGTTCTTGGGATTGAGGTGCGTGAGTTGAATATAGCGGCGTGCAATTACGTTAAATCGAAGATTGATCTGCCGCATTTGGAGTTTGTTCAAGATAATGCGTTGAACATCGCCAAGTATGGCGAATTTGATGCCGTCTTCTGCTGTGGCCTGCTTTACCACCTTGATCGTCCAAAGCAATACCTGGAAACGCTTTCAACCGTGACGAAGAAACTCCTGATCCTACAGACACACTTCTCCCTTATTGATCCGAGAGATACGAAATTCCGATTGCTGGCGCGAAGCGTATCGGCCAGATTGGCGAGAAAGCCCCCGCCCGTAATTTACCCTCTTTCATCGCCCAGTGAAAATGAGGGCCTCGCCGGAAGGTGGTTTATGGAGTTTTCAAACGACCGATCATTCAACAAGAGAGAAACCGCAAAATGGTCTTCTTGGGAGAATCGTCGATCTTTCTGGGTTCAACGTGAGTACCTACTTCAGACGATTCGCGATGTTGGATTTAATCTTGTGATGGAAGAGTATGATCACCTGGAACCAAGCATTGCAGAATCCTTACTCGGCGGCTCCTATCAGGCGAATCTTCGAGGGACCTTCATCGGCATCAAGACCCCGTAATCCAATGATCGCTGTTCAGGCAATGCCCACGGCTGTCCGAGGCGTCCAACGTTGCGGTCTGGCAATAGCCGGTAACGGCCTTGCCGCTGTGCACCCAAATCCCTCACCGACCCGATCAGTGCCGAGTAATGTGCGCAAGAGTCAGTTATCGATCATCGCGTTGCCAGCCAGGAATTTTGTTGGTCAACGCAAGTTGCCCGGTGATCGTTGGCAACACCCTGGTGTACATTGACGCTTCGCATATGACCGTCGAATACGCTCGGCTGTTGGCGCCGGTAATGAGCGCGCTGGCCGACCGTGCGCTCGTCAACGGCTGACACGCTGCGGCAATTCATTGGGCAAATCGCTGCACCGGCAGCCTGACGGGGACACCGACACCCGAAGAGTGCGCCACTGCGGCGCCGGGCAGTCATCGTGGTGGGAGACCCCGCTGCCGTCAACAGGGCGGTCTGACACAGTGCGTCAATTGACTTGCACAATCCGCCATCAAGTCTTGGCCAGTTGGTTGAGACAAGTTCAGCACATCAGGCGGAGCCGGGACTTGATGAACTCCGAGCCAGGACATGGGAGCAACATCAGCATGACAAAAATGCGCTGGTCTGGCTGAACTATCCATGAAAATGGTGTGAGCACCAACATGTACCGGATTTTCGCGGGGTGGCTTTTCCGACGTGTTGATGTGCGGGGTCGGGCAACCAATGGCCAAGGCGGCATCGAAGGATCCCGTGTCGTAGCCGTCGGTCTCATGGGCAACCATGGTCATTAAACGGAGATCGCCAGCGTCGCACAGGAGGTGCCGGCGGCCGGATCAGGCGGCGGTCACGTCGAAGTTGGCGACCTGGTTGGGCGAGTCGTAGTGAGCGCTTGGCCGGTGCGATCCGGAACTCGCGGCCGGCGCTGCCGTAGGCTCCGGGCCATGAGTGCCTGGCCCGCAACGTGACCGGATTGGTGAGTGAGAGCGCACGCGCGCTCGCGGCGCAGGCGCTCGGCAACGATCGGATACTTGTCACCGGCGCGTCGGGTTGGCTCGGGAGGACCGCCCTCGACCTGCTCGCCCCGCTGGGTCTACCCACGCTGGCCCTAGCCAGCCGGGCGCGGACTATCCGAGTCGCTGAGTGCGAATTGGAGTGCCGCGCATGGGACGAACGTGCGGTGGCGGCGTTCGCGCCAACCGTCGTGCTGGACTGCGCGTTTCTGACCCGGGACCGAGTTGCCGACATGCCGCTCGGCGAGTACGTCGCTGCCAATCGCGCCCTGACCGAGCGACTGCTGTACGCGACGCGACTACCCGGGGTACGTCTTGCGCTCATGGTCTCTAGCGGCGCGGCGGTCCACCCGCACGACGCTCTCGACGGCCCGATCCAGGACAACCCGTACGGCTACCTCAAGCGTGAGGCCGAGCACCGCCTAGCGCAGGCCGCCGCCCAGCGCGGGGTGGTGCCCGTCGTCGTCCGAGCGTGGAGCATCTCCGGTGCCCACGTGCAGAAGCCGCAGGGCTACGCACTGGGATCGATGATCCGGGACGCTGACTCGGGAGCGATCCGGATCACGGCGCGCCGTCCGGTGTTTCGCCGCTACGTGCTCGCCGAGGAGCTACTCGCCCTCGGCATCGCCGAGGGCGGCACCGGGCCCGCCACGATCGACAGCGGTGGAGAGCTGGTGGAGATGGCCGAGCTCGCCGCGCGGATCGCCGCAGTCGTGCGACCTGACGCAGTGATCAGCCGTGACGAGGTGGACACCCGCGATCCGGATCGGTATCACTCCGACGGCCAGGATTGGGAGCGGCGGTGCCAGAGGTGGGATTTGGCGAGCGCGTCCCTTGATCGTCAGATCGAGATCACCGCAAGCGGGGTGCTCGGCGGCGCATGATCAGCTCATAACAAGTCGGCGAGAGATGCAGCGCAACTGGCGTAGGGCCGGCCGGCTCGCCGCAGATCGGAACCGCCGTGATCCCGGATCCGGTGGCGTTGCCGGAGCGTTGAACTCCACCAGAATCCTTGACGAAGCAGGCCCGGTTTTCCCCGGGGCGTCTGCCCAAGCGCTGTTTGCTGGACACCCACGAACGGGCGGAAAGCATTTGCGGATTCCTCGGCGGCGGAATAACGCGGGCATTAGATTACCCATGGTGGGGTGAGTTCGGCGCCGTGCTCTTGACGGAGTTTCGATCCGAACCGAGGAGGGTATGCATGGGCCGACCTGTCGATGTGGCGCGGAATGCGGTTACCGCGATCCGAGAGCAGCCCTTGGAACCCAAGCCGACGCTGCCGAAGGCACTCGGGGCAACGCTCGTTGTGGTCTTCGGATTTGCGGCGGTCTTCGGCATTCCGTATCTCTTTCCACCCAGCGACGGTCTGTCGGTCAGCTATGCGTTTGGCTTCGGCAACCGCGCCTGCGAAGTTACGTTGGTGCTCTTCCTGGCGCTCTTCGCGTGGATGTACCGCGGCTTCGGTCTTAGGCCACCGGCTGAGAGTGCCGAGCCGATCGCTACCCGCAGTTACAAATGGCTGGCAATCACCTCAGCTCTGTCCATTGTCGGCTGCGTGGCTGTGTGGGTCGCAACGCGAGACACCGTCCCCTTTGCGGAAGCTCATTACTTTCTGGACCGGCTTGAGATGTACCGGCTCGGCGGCACGCTGTACCGCAGCTTCGAGTTCGATTACGGCCCGCTGCTGTTTCTGCCCGCGGTGTGGCTAGCGCGGCTTCTGCATCTGTCTTTGGGCGACGGCTACTACCTGTTCTGGACCAGCCAATGGGTCCTTGGAGTAGCTGCGCTATGGCTGCTTGTGCAGTGGCTGCCTGCAAAGCCGGCCGCACGCACGCCGGTTTTCCTGCTCTTCTGGGCCCTTCTCATGGTCTCGGTCGTGGACGGCGGAGCCAACTACACACCTCTGCGCTTCGTGTCTGCGCCCCTGCTCGCGGTTGCGGTGTACCGGCTATACCACAGTGCAACCCGCATGCTTGTGGTCTTTGCGGTTGCGGCGTCCGGAAGTGCCCTGCTGCTGCTTTACTCTCCAGAGCAGGCCGTGGTGTTCGTAGCCGGGTCGCTGCTCTTCTTCACGCTGTGTGTCCCGGCGCGCCGGCCCGGAACGTTTGCCATGCTGGCCGGTCTGGTGGCGTGGGCTGCGGGTCTGGTCGCGGTTGCGTACCGATTCGGCGAGCTGGACACGCTGAACGCCGTGGGAAACGGCGCGATCAGCTTTCCGCTTCTGCCTTCCTTTCAAGTCTGCGCCCTGCTGTTGCTGCTGCTGGCCGCAGCGTGCCTGGTGCGGAACGCGCTGGCCGACCGAACGAGCCACGGTGTGTTTCTTTACGTCGCCGCCCTCTCGCTGGCATGCATTCCCGCTGCCTTCGGGCGCTGCGACGTCGGTCACATCTATGTGAATCTGTTGTGCCTGTATCTGGTCACGGTGCTTGCTCTGTTCCCGCGCGCGCCGCGGCTGGCCTGGGCGAGCGGTGCGCTCTGTGGGCTTTTCTTGCTGAGTCAATTCACATATCACACCCTGCCCGCTGCGCGCTTCATGGTGCAGACTCGCATGCTTGTTGGGGAGCAGGATCCTTCGCTGCGCATGCCGGCGACTCGATCGTTGATAGCCGCCCGCTTCGGCGGCCGGGCCAATCAGCCCGCCGCGGGGGAGGGCGTGGGGTCACCGCAGGGCCGCATGCTTGCCGCCAGCGAGCGGCTGTTTGCACCCTTTGGGGTGTACCGCCGTGCCACGCCTATTCCAGGGCCGCAGGTCATCACCGGCTTCTATCCGTGGTTCCTCGCGAAGACCTCCACGGGGATCGCCGCTGAGAAGATCCAGGAAATCGAACGCTGGAACCTGCCTGTTCTGGCGCCCGATGAGCTGGCCTGCGACGCCCCCGCGGCAGAGCTATACGCAGAACCGCAGAGCGTGCTGCAACCCTGGTTTATGCCGCGACTGAAACATGTACCCGAAACCGGCAAGCCGCTCTGCGACTACATCTTGGCGCACTACCGGATTGATGAAGGTATTGCCCCAGTACGCGGGATGCGCGTCTGGGAGCGCGTCCGCTAGGCCGACGGCCCGAAATGAGCTACATCCAATGGGTTACCCGCTCGACGGACGAGCCCGTGGCTTAAGTCTCGTCGGCGCGCAACGTTGCGACCTTGACGTCGGTGGCGCCGAAGTCAACGAGCAGCGAAGAGCGGGTCGCCATCCAGGTACTCCGAAACCTCGGCTACCAGTTTCTCGTCGAGCGGCTGCGGCACGATCCTCAGGTCGCCCTCGTCGTGCAGCACGGCAAAGTACATAACGCCCTTACGCACCTTCTTGTCGCGTTTCAGCGTATCCACGAGATCGCGGGCCGACGGAATGGTCGGAATCGTGTAGTCGGTGTTGGCTGCGAGGACCGTACGCACCCGCGCGGCTGTTTCGGGGTTCGTCAGTCCCCATCTCATCCCGAGGAAGTTAATGAGGTCCATGCCCCACATCACCGCGATTCCGTGCGGAACCTCGTTGTGGGTCAGCGCTTCGAGCGCATGGCCGAAGCTGTGACCGTAGTTGAGGACCCGCCGCAGATCCGATTCATGTTCGTCCTTCTCGATGACCAGCCTCTTGCTCTCCAGGGCCTTGCGGATCATCTCCAGCACCCGCGGATTGCGGTGGCCACCATCGCACAACGCCTCGGCGAGCTCATCAAAGAACGCACCGTCATTGGTGAGCGCGAGCTTGTAGATCTCGCCATAGCCCGAGTCGACCTCCATTTTGGGCAGGCTCTTCAGGAACTCCGAGCAAATGACGACATGACTGGGTGAGTGGAACACGCCAAGCTGGTTCTTTAGTGGTAGCACGTTGATGCTCGATTTCGCGCCGATGCAACTGTCCGCCTGGCTGAGCAGAGTGGTCGGGACGAATGTCCACGCCACACCGCGGTAGTAGATGTGGCACGCGAAAGTGGCAACATCCTGTATGACGCCACCACCGATCGCCACGATGTGCGCCGAGCGGGTCGCCTTGTTCTCCAGCAACCAGTCGACGAAAAGGCTTACGCCACTGAGAGTTTTGCTCTCCTCATCGGCCTTGATCCGATAAGTCGGGTGTTCGAGCAGCCCGCTCAGAGCCTCGCCGTAGATGTCGACCAGCGCTTCATCGATGATCACGAAGGTCTCCGGGCCGGGGTCAATGATCCCGGGCACCAGCGCGACTTCAGCGACGAAGTCCACAGGGTAGTCACCCTGTTCGGATTTGATTATCATCCGATCCTGGGTCACACGCATAGGAAACCTCCGTCGATAGCGATGGATTGTCCAGTGATGTAGGAGTTCTCGGCAGATACCAGCCAGGAAATGAAGAGGGCAATCTCCTCGGGTTCAGCCAGCCGACCGACCGGGACGCGTTCGGCCAGCGCTTGAAGCTGCTCCGCGTCGTTGTTCTGGTACGTGAGATCGGTGAGCACGAACCCGGGGGCGACACAGTTTGCCAGCACACCGAAGCGCCCATACTCCACCGCGACCGACCGCACCACTTCCTCGATCGCAGCCTTGGACGCGCTGTAAGCCACCCGGCCCAGGCGGGCCCGATGCGCGTAGACGCTCGAGACCGCGACCACTCTGCCGTACCTAGCTGCCACCATCTGAGGAAGCAAGCCTTGCAGGAGAAGAAGATTGGACGCGACGTTGACCCGTTGCGTACTCGACCAGTTGTCCGTCGATAACTCGCCCAACGGTTCCGGATAATTGATGCCGGCATTGAGCACCAAAATGTCAACCGCTTCGTCGAGACTCCTCAGGTAGGCGCCAACCGATTCGGATACCGCAAGATCGAGTTCCTGCCGCCCAGGCGTCAGCACGCGAATTCCCTTGGACTCCAAGACGTCAGCAACGCTACGGCCGATTCCCCGTGCGGCCCCGGTAACAAGAGCTGTGGAGGGCACGTGTTCAGGAGCCACCGGACTCGGTCAACCGTCGTCGTTCCACTCTTGCACGTGCTCGATGCTCAGTGGTGGTTGAGGACCTTCCAGCGCGCGTCGAGCATCTCAATCCGCTTGGCGTCCTCGTCGGTGATGTGCCCGTAGTAGTCGCGTTTGTTGAGCAACCACAGCAACTCGAAGTGCACCGCATTGAGCAACCCGTCAGCGATTGAGTCGAGCGTGCCCGCCGAGCCATCGAACACGACCTTCCGGGTCTCAAAACGTGTCAGATGCACCTTCGCGACCTCGCGGACGGTGTCGAGCGTGTCGCTCGATATCGCACCGCCGAGAACCAGGTCCAAGCCGGCCGACTTGGCCTTGTCGGCGACGGCGGTCACATACTTGGTGATCTCGGCGCTATTGATCGTCTCGCGAGTTTGGCCGAGCGATCCCGTGAAATCCACCCTGCCGAAGACGATGCCATGCACGCCGCGACCCGTGTTGGCCAGCTCCAGCATGTCGTCGAGGTTGTGGTAACCCGTGATCGTCTCGAGGTTGAACAAGAAATCGGTGTCGAGTTCCTCGTCCTCGTCATACACGGTGTCCTTGGCGGCGATATACTTCGACAGCGCATATGCCGACTCCACCATCGGCGCGACGATGTAGCGCACGCCGATCTGTTTGGCTTCCAGGAGGTCACGCATCGCCTCGCAGCCGCCAATCTTGACAGTAAGCGGCAGGCCCGCCGAGCGGGCGATGTCGACAAGCCGCAGCAGCTCGTCGATACGAGTCCCCTCGGCCTCGAACTCGGCCTTGACACTCACAACGCCGTGATTTTCCTTGCCCACACGCAGAATCTCAGCCATCTGCCGTTCGGTCTTGTTCACCGTGCCTCCCCTTACAGGCCCCAACAAATCTGCAGAGTATGATTCCGCGTCATCCGGCTCCGCGGGCGGTTTTGAGCAAAACGGCGATGAAAAGCTAGTAAATCGATGTCGGGCCTAGGGCAGTTCAGATAGCTACCGGTTGGTGGCGGCGCTCAACTCGCAGCTCAAACCTGCGGCACCGTGGCGCCGAGGTGCCGCGTCACCCGCTGCTCAACGTCGTCAGGCAGGTCGGGACTCATCCGGTGCAATGGGTTGGATTTCATCGATCTGTCCGCCTGCACTGCCGAACTGATCTTTGAGTAATAGGTCTGATCGGAGTCGATGGGCACCTCGATGAGCGCAGGACCATCCTTTTCCCGGCGAGCGGACATTCGGGGCCTCCCACATCTGGAGCTGTACCGGCCAGGACCCGTTCCCTGACGGCAACCCACGACCACATGTGAGCGAAGCGCCAGCCACCGATACGGTCGAGACTGCGGGGCGGCCAAGCTAGACTGCCCGCTGGTTGAGCTCGCGGCCCGTGCCGCCGCTACCGTTTCGCGCAGAATCGGGGAGAATGCAGATGAATCGACCCCTCGAGGTGCTTCGGGGTACCGTGACGACGCTCCGGGAGCGGCTCTCGGCGGTAGCAGGCCAATCCGAGCGCACCGTCATGCTTGGCACCATCCTGCTGGCGTCCGCGGTTTCGGCGGCGACGGGGTACGTCCTCAACCAGTACTACGCGGTCGACGTGCCTTCCTCTCTCGTTTACCCCCCCAATGACTGCTCGCCCTATTGGGGGATGAACATAGGTCGACACTGCTTCAGCGATTACACGATAGTGACCGAGCTCTCGCAGCCCAATCCGTGGAAGCCATTAGAGGCCTACCACGGCGGTCTCGCAAACCCACTCCCCGCCGCCGGAATGGTGCCGCATACGATCTTCGCGGCTCCCGCTGCGTGGCTACATGCGCCGATGCTGGGGTTGTTCGGCTACCTGCTTGCTTTGACGACCGCGGTCCTTACGCCGGCTGTCTGGGCGGCTCGGGGTGCACGTGGCCTGGAGCGGGTGGTGGTGTTTGTGGCGTTGGGCGCCGCGGCCATTCCAGCCTGGCTGGTTATCGATCGGGCCAACTCGATGGGGTTCATGGCGCCGATCGCGCTGGTCTTTCTGGTGGCGCTGCGCCGACGGCGGTGGGGGCTGGTTGCGATCACGGTGGTCCTGGCCGCGCTGGTGAAACCACAGTTCGCTCTACTCGCTGTCGCGATGTTCGCGGCCCGACAGTGGCGGTTGGGCGGCATCACGCTGGGCGGGGTGGTGATCTCCAATCTCGCCGCGTATCTGCTGTGGTGGCGGTGCTTTCCAGAAGCTATCGTGCAGACGATCCACAACCAACTGAACTACGTGAGTTCGTTCCAAACGCTTGTCGGGTCGTACAACGTGTCCTTCGGAAAGGGAGTCCTCTTCATTCCCGATGAACTCATCCGGAAGAAGCTGGGCTATGTCCCGGACGGCTTTCTCGCTGGGCCGCGATCGCTCATCGGAGGTGTCGTACTCGTCGTGGTTGTCGTCTGCCTGCTTGCTCTCGGGCGACGCATCCCCCCGGTGATGGTGGGCATTGCGCTGCTGCCCACTGCCGCGCTATTCATCGCCCTGACGTACCACTACTACCTGGTGTTCGCCTTACCGGTCGCTGCGCTGGTGGTCCGGGACCCGGACGGCCCGCCAGGATCGGGGATCTTCGACCAGCTCGCCACCGTCGGTGATCGCCGTCGCGCGGTCGGCATCTGCGTGAGTCTGGCCGCGGCGCTCACTATTGCCCAGATCGTGCTGCCGGGCTCACCGGTGCAGGTCGTCAACGCCGCCGTGCCGGTCATCCACGCCACCACAGCGGTCCTGACGCCGATCCTTTGGCTGGTTGCATGCGCGGCAATCGTCGTTTCGTACGCGCGAAGACCGGCTTACCGCGCTTTGGTGGAGGCCGACACTACATCGATGCTGCGCGAATCCACCTCGGCAGCCGTGTTCTGATCTTCCTCCGGTAGTTCCACACGAGAGGCCCCAAGGCCGCGCCGGCCGCCTCTGCGAGCCGATGACCCTGCCAGGACGGCCACCTGCTTGGCGTTGGGCAGCCCTCTGGTCGGGCGGCAGCCCAGTCCGACGAAAGACCGATATAACTCCTAGTTCCCAGATGCTCCGAAACACCGAATTCCTTGCCCGCCAATACGATCGGAAATGGCTTGCGTCGCCACACCCGAGGTACTACTCAGGGCTAGAGCACCCACCGCGGTCCGATGTCGCCGCTGGTGTCGACCACCAAGTCGACGCGCAACCTAGCTCAGCGACATGAACCCCTAACCGCAGATCACGACAACCACAGGTCCACTCTCTTCCACCAAGAGCTACCAAATGTCCTAAGTCGGGTATAACCAGGACGGATCAAGGCTAATCTCGGGACTGCATCCGAATTCAGAAAGGTTTTTGCCAGATTGCAATTATCGACTTGCCGGCTGAGTAGAGGAGAAGTCTGTCGAGAACGCGCGAAATAGGGATCATCAGGCCATCCCATAAATCGAGTTGCTCTTTCTTTGGCATCGACTGCTGAAGAAAGAGCAAGTTCGCCATCGAAGCAGAAAGGCCGATAACATCCAGGTAGCGCATGCGCGAGAGACGCAGACCCGGGGGCGAGATTGCGCGGAGCATCGTCCGGTTATATCTGCGGAAGTGACCGACCGCCGCATCGAACGGCGTGAAGAGACGCTGGTGGGCGGGCGATAGAACGATGATATGACCGCCCGGGCGGAGATGCGATGCTGCAAGTTGTAACTCTTCGCGGTCGTGCTCAATGTGCTCCAGTACATCGATATAGATGATGGTGTCGAACTGCTGTCCAACCATGGAAGCTAGCGTTCCACATACGGACTCATAGGTGCGTCGAGCGGTTCCAGCCTCGATGTGTTGCTTCAATCGGGAGGCAAGCTGCGGATCAGGTTCCAGACAAACCCAGCGCCCCGTGCCTCCGGGATCAAGCAACTGTGTGTTGGACCCGATGCCGGCGCCCACTTCGAGAATGTCCCCTGTCAGGAATGGACGCACCTGACTGGACCAGTAGGACTTCCAGTTGTGCACAGCCGCGAATAGATCCAGTTCGGAACCAACATATTTGAAGTCACTCTGCGAGTAGATATCCACGGCGTCCTTCATGAAAAGCGAATAGTCCCGAAAAGGCAAAAAGCCAAGGTTCGTCCTGTTTGACAACACAAAGAAGGTAAAGCTGGTTGCGATTGTGATGAATTGGATCATGATGATGACGAGAACTCCGGTCGTATACGTGGCCCAGCCGGGGACAGCGAGCTCAGTAAAGACGCGGATCACGATGACGGCAAGGATGCCCAAGCCACCTAGCACGGAGGCACACAGGGAAGCGATGAGAAGGCGCGCGCCAACGATGTCTGCGAAGACGGATATTGCGCTGAGACCGTGCGAGACAAGCGACGAGAAATTCATGCGGGAGGTTCCGGCGATGCGCTTTCCGCGAGGGATGGGCACCATCCTGAATGGGATTCTGGATCGAAAGACCGCGGCTGCGTAATGATTCCAGAGCTCCGACATAGATACGAGCGTATCGAGGCTTTCCGAAGAAAGAATGCTGAAGTTCCCTACCCTTACGCGGATGCCTGTAAGCCACCTGTGAAGGACGCGATAGAGAGAATAGAAGAAGCGAAACAACAGAGATTCGGAGCGCCGAATCCGTCTGCGAAAATCACCTTTTGACCGTGACTTTCCGAATACGCTCGCAGAAGCTGGGCAGCCCCAGCAGGTGTGTCTTCTCCATCGGCGTCCATCACGAGGACGACGTCGCAGGTCAAACTTTTTTGAATATGTGCGAGCCCAATGGCAATCGCTCGTTGGGCGCCAAGATTTCTGCGCAGTCGCAGAAGTTGTATTCTCCGGATTACGGCGAAGTCACTTTGGAAGTCGCCATAGTCGCATTGCTGTACTGAGCCATCGTCTACAAGGAGAATTGTGGCGATATAACCGGAAGCGGCGATGGCTTTGTCAAGACGTCGTAGTAGCTCTGCGGCCGAGACCCAATCGTCTAGAACGGGCATCATCACGATCAGGCTCAAGGGCTGCTCTTCAGTCAAGGTAGATATCCTGATCAGATCTGCGCTCTTGGAACATGTCGTGGACGCACCTCAGTTCCGGCCCATGCCGTAGTACTCGAAGCCCTCGGCCCGCAGGCGCTTAGGATCATAGATGTTTCGGCCATCGAACACGACGTAGCTCGCATGGCCGACTTGACGCGCTGCCAAGACGGCCGCTGGAACTGTTTCCACTCGGTGAGGAGGAGCAGCGCGTCGGCGCCCTCGACGGCGTCGTACATGTTCCCGGCGTACTCGATCGAATTCCCGAGCGCCTTTTTCGCCTGCTCGGTTCCTTCGGGATCAAAGGCCCGCACCAGCGCCCCGAACTCGACCAGCCTTTTCGCGATGACTAGGGAGGGGGCCTCGCGCACGTCGTCGGTCCGTGGCTTGAAGCTGAGGCCCCACAGCGCGATGCGCAGGCCTTGCAGACTCTTCGCGGGCGATTCGCCCCCGAAACGGGTGACGATCTTGGATACGAGGGCGGCCTTCTGCTCGCTATTGACCTGCTCGACCGCGCGCAGCAGACGCATGTCCGACCCCAGACCGTCGGCCGTATATAGGAGGGCCTGAACGTCTTTCGGCAAGCAAGAGCCGCCATAGCCTATCCCGGGGAACAGGAATTCATAGCCAATCCGTTTGTCGGCCCCAATGGCCTCCCGTACCGCCGAGATATCGGCGCGGGCCTTCTCGCACAAGTTCGAGATCTCGTTGATAAAGGAAATCTTGGTCGCGAGGAAGGAGTTGGCCGCGTATTTCGCCATCTCGGCGCTCCTGACGTCTACGACGATTAGGGGATGGAAGGTGCGCAGGAACGGCTCGTAGAGCTCTCGCATGATATCGAGCGCGCGCTTCGAGTCGCCGCCGATCACCACGCGGTCGGGCTGCATGAAGTCGGCGATCGCTTTGCCCTGCTTCAGGAATTCGGGGTTGGACACGACATCGAACTCGTGCTTGGTCTTCTTGCGGATGATCGCTCGAACTTCGTCGGCAGTGCCGACCGGGACGGTCGACTTGTTGACGACGACCTTGTAGCGGTCCATATGAGACCCGATGTCATCGGCCGCGGAGTAGACGTGGGTGAGGTCGGCCGCGCCGCTCTCGCCCATCGGCGTTGGGACGGCGATGAAGATCACGTCTCCGTGCTCGATTGCGCGCCGCCTATCGGTCGTGAAGTCGATGAGCCCGTTCTCGCGGCTCCCTTCGATCAGCTCAGCCAGGCGGGGCTCGTAGATCGGGACCTCTCCCGCGAGTAGCCGGTCTATCTTGGCCTGGTCGATATCGACGCAGACGACCTCGTTGCCACTGTCCGCCAGGCAGGCGCCCGTGACGAGGCCGACGTAGCCGGATCCGATTACCGAAATTTTCAAGCTGACCCCTTCATTTCCCGATGGATCGCCGCCAATGTTCCCGCGAGCGCGAGGTCCCTGCGCGATTCGCATGTAGCCTTCGTAACGATCCCAAGTACTTTTACTCCGCGTTTGCCCTGAATTCGCCCTCATCCCGAGGGCCTACATTACGGCGCCAAGTCGGCCCGCATAGCCCTTGACGTCGACCCGGTCCCACGTTGCGGATCTCGCTGGAGTCGTTTGCCCCGCGGAAGCCGACAAGTCAATCGAGAATCCGCCCGCAGTGCACACGGCAGCCCCGTGCTAGATCACCGTGGGCAGTCACGATCGACAGTTGTCGATTGCTACCAACCGACCAGCATTCCGAGCAGATTCTTCCGCGGCGGCGATCGCCCGCACGATCGCAACTTCGCTTTCCAGCTGGGTCGTATCCAGCTTCCCAGCGCGTAGCACGCCGATGAACGCCCGAAGTTCGCGCGTCAGCGGGAGTTCTTCACCGTAGGCAGGGTACGACGTACCCCTGGAATTGCGCAGCGAAAGCTTTCTCTCCGCGGTATCGTCGAAGGTGAGCGAGTTGTCTTCGCCCACAATCGTCATGCGATGACGCTTCAGCGGCGAGACCCAACTGACGTTCGCGATGAACGGGACGCCGGCGATCACAAATTTGGCGCTTGCCGCCTTGAACCGCGACGCTTCGCCGACGCCCCAGGCCTGCGCGAAACCAGGATTTGCCTCGAATAGCGCCTGCGCCATGGAGAGACCGTGCGGAAGCCAGTCCCACAACACCGATGAATCGGTTCGCGGATGGTGATTCATTCCCTCCCAGAACACGGCCTGCACGGTTTCAACTTCAGGTAGAAGTTTTTTCGCAGCCTGAAACGCGGGGTTGTACAAATGCACGTGCCCCACGACAACGGGTGCGCCAGAACGTAACGCTGCCTCGCGAATGCGGATCGCATCGGCCACCGTGGTAGCCATCGGCTTTTCGATGAACGTCGGCACACCCGCATCGATAAATGGGATCGCGACTTCCGCATGAGTCGCGGAGGGCGTCGCAATCAGAACCCCGGCAGGCTGCTGGCGAAGAACGACATCGAAGTTCTTCGACTCGTCAATTAGCTCCACATCGCGCATCGTCGCCAGTGTGCGGACAATGTTCATGCCCCATTTTCCCCGGCCGATCACAGCTATTCGCATACGGCCTTCCGGTAAGACGCCTGGTCTTTGGCCCAGGCAATGAATCGTGCGAGTCCGTCTTCAACGTCGACCTGCGGTTGATAGTTCAGCTCCTCATGGGCTTTGGAGAGATCCGGACAGCGTCGCTGAGGCTCGCCCGCCGGGTAGGAGTCGGGGTAGTCGATGTGCTGAAATGTCGAGCCCGGGACGAGCTTTGCGTACAACTCGGCCAGATTAAGCATCGAGATTTCGTTGGCGGCATTGCCGATGTTATAGGGTTCGCCGGGGCGACCACTCAGAAGCACCTTCAAGAAGCCGGTGATCGCGTCCGTAATGTAGCAAAACGTTCGCGTCTGCAGTCCGTTTCCATGCACCGGAATCGGCTCGCCCGTCAGCGCCTGATAGGTGAACATGGGAACGACGCGGCGATCGTTGTGCTTCATCCCGGGCCCGAACACATTGAACGGCCTGACGATCGTCACCGGCAAGCCGTACTTCTGGTGATAGATCGTCGCGATCGTTTCTGCCAGCCGTTTCGACTCGTCGTAGCAAGCCCGGGGGCCGACGCTCGAGACGTGACCGTGGTACGTCTCGGGAGTGGGCACAAAGCGCGGATCGGGGTCGCCGTAGATTTCGCTCGAACTGAAGAACAAGAAACCCGCCAGCTACGGGTTGCGGCGTCCCAACTCCAGCAAATTCTTGATGCCCGATACGGCGCTTTCGATGGTTTCGAGCGGATACTTCATGTAGTAGACCGGCGAAGCCAGGCCGGCCGCATGCATGATGTAATGTAACTGGTCAGGTCGTGGCGGGCAGCCAGGGTTGGCCCTCGGCGAGCATGACGAAGGTGTCGAAGAAGTTCCGGCCGTGTTTGGCGGCGGTGGATAGATAGCTTCGTATGGCGCAGAATTGTTTCGCGCCGGTGAGGGTGCGCAGGCACCCGGACACCTTCTGCCGCAGTTTGATCATGCGGATGTCGCGTTCGGATCCGTTGTTGTCGGCCGGTATTCGCCGGCCGGTGGTGAAGCGCAGGTAGTCGTCTTGCCGGTCGAGCAGGCGACGGGCGAGCGCGTTGTGCTTCTGCATCGGTTTGTCCGAGCGGGCGGCGGTCTCGGTGAGGCCGATCTGGGCGGCTGAGCGGTAGCGCCGGACCTGTTCGGCGAGGGCGTCGGGATCGATCCTGTCCGCGCCGGTGGCGATCGCGTCGGCTGCCAGGTGTTGCATCGCGACCAGCGCGTCGGATACCTGGGTGGCCCAGCACCATTGGGCATCCGGTGGCGCGGTGTCGGCGACACCTTGCAGTTCCCGCAGCGCGTGGGCGCAACACAGCTGATGTTCGGACTCGATATAGGTGTCGTAGGGCGCCCAGGCGTCGTGCACCGCCACGCCACGGAACAGGCCGAGCACGCCCATGTCGTCGATGCCCTCGCGGCCGCGCTTGGTGTGGCAGGTGATCAGGGTGTAGCGGCCGGTGCGGGCGCAGTGCACCCAATGCAGCTTGCCGGCGACCCGCAGCCCGGTCTCGTCGAACCCGGCGGTCTCGGACTCGACGATGCGGTCCTTGACCTGGTCGAGGAACCCGTCCAGCCCGTCGGCGGCCCGCGTGGTCATGGTCGCGACGGTGCCCTCGGACACCGGGGTGCCGAACAGTTCGGCCAGTGCCTGGGCGGTGCGTTTCTTCGACATGAACTGGCCCACATACAGATACAGGATGATCGCGGTGATCCGCGGCCCGTACTGCACCGGCGCGGTCACACCCGCCGGCGGCGCGCCGCAGGTCGTGGTCCCGCACGAGCAGCGCCGCGCGATCAGCTGATGCTCGGTCACCCGCACCGTCATCGGCGGCAGGTCGAACACCTGCCGCCGCTCCATACCCACCTCGGGCGCGGCCGCCAGATCAGCACCGCAAGCGGCGCACTGGCCGGGCTCATGCCGCAACCGCTCGTTCGGATCGGCCACCAGCGTCAATGTCGACCCCGGATGCCCCGGCTGCCCGCCCGGCTTGCGGCCGCTCTTGCGACGCAACGACTTCGGCGCGGGCTTGGTGAACGGAGAATCCGTCGACGGCGGCTTCGACGAGTTCTGCGAATTCTGCCCCAGCTGCCGCCTCAACTCGGCGATCTCGGCCTCGAGCTCCGCGATCCGCTTGGCCTGAACAGCGACGAGAGCGGCAAGCTCCTCGTACGAGGGGCGCGGATCATCAGCCACCACTTCATGATTCGCGGCCAGCCGCGAACATCAACGCGACACGCCTGTCAAACCACAACAAACACAAAAGTCACATCAGTAACACGGGACCTGCCCGCATCGATCGCCAGCACGTTTCGGATAGGTCAGGGTGACGCTCGACCCGTGGGGCCGGATGTGGGACGGACGGCGCACGGCGATCGTCAGCGAGGACGCTCAAACGCGGACTTTCAGCCGCGAGTTTGGTAAGAACGCGACGGCGAAGGACAATACATGTGTCCTTTGCCATCAGGAAATCACGGACATTGACGACGCACACGTCCACCATATTGAGCACTATTGGAGGGGCGGCAAGACTATACCCGAGAATGCGGGCTTAACTCACCGTTTCTGCGATCTTTCAGAGGGCGGAGGAAAGAAGAAGGCGGAGTGATCCCTTGTGGGGACGTTTTAAGTTCGGGCGGCCATAGAAAGATCCAAGCGGACGATACGGCCGTCGTCCACCTTCAGAACAACCACCCGAGCCGCCGGCACGGCCCAGAAGAGAAAACACCGTGCCCATGCCGCGCGCCGCCATTTCGGCGCGTCGCACACTATCGGACAGGCGCGGGCAGCTCGAAACACGTGCTGCACAGGGGCACCGCTGCGGGAGTGCTCATGCGGCTGGTCTAAAGGGCAGTGGCAGCGGCCCTTTGAGCTCAGTTGTCACCTATCTGAGGTTACGATAGCGGTAACTGGTCAGGTCGTGGCGGGCAGCCAGGGTTGGCCCTCGGCGAGCATGACGAAGGTGTCGAAGAAGTTCCGGCCGTGTTTGGCGGCGGTGGATAGATAGCTTCGTATGGCGCAGAATTGTTTCGCGCCGGTGAGGGTGCGCAGGCACCCGGACACCTTCTGCCGCAGTTTGATCATGCGGATGTCGCGTTCGGATCCGTTGTTGTCGGCCGGTATTCGCCGGCCGGTGGTGAAGCGCAGGTAGTCGTCTTGCCGGTCGAGCAGGCGACGGGCGAGCGCGTTGTGCTTCTGCATCGGTTTGTCCGAGCGGGCGGCGGTCTCGGTGAGGCCGATCTGGGCGGCTGAGCGGTAGCGCCGGACCTGTTCGGCGAGGGCGTCGGGATCGATCCTGTCCGCGCCGGTGGCGATCGCGTCGGCTGCCAGGTGTTGCATCGCGACCAGCGCGTCGGATACCTGGGTGGCCCAGCACCATTGGGCATCCGGTGGCGCGGTGTCGGCGACACCTTGCAGTTCCCGCAGCGCGTGGGCGCAACACAGCTGATGTTCGGACTCGATATAGGTGTCGTAGGGCGCCCAGGCGTCGTGCACCGCCACGCCACGGAACCGGCCGAGCACGCCCATGTCGTCGATGCCCTCGCGGCCGCGCTTGGTGTGGCAGGTGATCAGGGTGTAGCGGCCGGTGCGGGCGCAGTGCACCCAATGCAGCTTGCCGGCGACCCGCAGCCCGGTCTCGTCGAACCCGGCGGTCTCGGACTCGACGATGCGGTCCTTGACCTGGTCGAGGAACCCGTCCAGCCCGTCGGCGGCCCGCGTGGTCATGGTCGCGACGGTGCCCTCGGACACCGGGGTGCCGAACAGTTCGGCCAGTGCCTGGGCGGTGCGTTTCTTCGACATGAACTGGCCCACATACAGATACAGGATGATCGCGGTGATCCGCGGCCCGTACTGCACCGGCGCGGTCACACCCGCCGGCGGCGCGCCGCAGGTCGTGGTCCCGCACGAGCAGCGCCGCGCGATCAGCTGATGCTCGGTCACCCGCACCGTCATCGGCGGCAGGTCGAACACCTGCCGCCGCTCCATACCCACCTCGGGCGCGGCCGCCAGATCAGCACCGCAACCGGCGCACTGGCCGGGCTCATGCCGCAACCGCTCGTTCGGATCGGCCACCAGCGTCAATGTCGACCCCGGATGCCCCGGCTGCCCGCCCGGCTTGCGGCCGCTCTTGCGACGCAACGACTTCGGCGCGGGCTTGGTGAACGGAGAATCCGTCGACGGCGGCTTCGACGAGTTCTGCGAATTCTGCCCCAGCTGCCGCCTCAACTCGGCGATCTCGGCCTCGAGCTCCGCGATCCGCTTGGCCTGAACAGCGACGAGAGCGGCAAGCTCCTCGTACGAGGGGCGCGGATCATCAGCCACCACTTCATGATTCGCGGCCAGCCGCGAACATCAACGCGACACGCCTGTCAAACCACAACAAACACAAAAGTCACATCAGTAACACGGGACGCTTGGCACCTGACCAG
>CAWDJC010000030.1:0-126497 GCA_963802525.1 uncultured Actinomycetota bacterium
CGGCGACCGCGACGCACTGCTTTGCAGGTAACAGCCCGAGCATGTAGGCCGCGCTTTTTCGCCGGCGCGTGCACGACGGCGCGGCCGCGGTTGCCACGTTGGACAGATAGACGAGCCTTCGGTTTCCAATACCGCAGCGCCGCACGGAGTGGCAGACGAAACCTACGTTGACCTGCTCGACGAAGCACCTCCTGGCGAGGCAGGAGATCGCCGTCGCGAAGTTCGCCGTCGATGATCTGGCGGCGCAACTGTCGGCGACGATTTCGGCGATCTCGGCGCCGACAGTCGGCGACGGCGTCGGGGCCAATTCCAGGGCGGTCTATTCGATCCTCGCGCCCTCGGTGGCTTGGCTATTTTAGCAGTAATGGTAGAAATAGCCGCGTCAGGCGCAAGCCCGACAGCCGGCCGAACACCGCGACGAATTGCGCGTCGTCGAGATCAGCGACTGGAGAGCCGGGGCAGCCAACGGCGGCAAGCTGCTGGTCGACGCCGGGGCGCAGGTGCAGAAAATCGAAGCCGCCGCAAGGGGATCGGCCTGCGCCGAGATCCGCCAAGCTGTTCGCCCTGTGCCGGCTGGGCACTGCCTCTCCGTTCTTCAGCTATTCGACGCTGGCAAGCGCAGCCTGACCGTTGCCGAGGAACCGAAGCGTTATCGCGCCGAACTGGCGCCGCCGACGTCGTTGTACGTCACCGCCGGCCGGTCGCAGGCCGCGGTGCTGGCATCGATCGCAGCGCCTGCTGGCCGAGTCGCGGGCCATCATTGTTACGATCTCTGACTTCGGTTGGACGGGACCGTACGCCGACCGCGCGCCAGCGACTTCACCTTGCAGGCGTGGTCCGGCTCGCCCGGCTTTCGCGGCGATCCCGCTGGGCCTCCGATCGCGATCGGCGGCGACCTGGGGGAGTACATGGCCGGCGTCTACGTGGCGTTCGGCGCGTGGCCGTGCGCCGCCGCGTCGAGCGCGGCGGACCTGGTGAGCATCTTGATCTGTCCATGCTCGAGGCGATGACCGCGATGTAGAGCAGCGAATGGCGGCATTCGCAGCTGCTGCGCGTCGCCGGTCCGCCGTACTCGAAGTGCCCTTCATTGAACCGGCCAAGGATGCTACGTCGGATCACGATGGTCACCTGGTCAGCAATGGCTCGATTTCGTCGCGATGGGTGGACGTCCCCAGCTGGAGGAGATCGAACAGCTGCGTTCGAGATTGGGCGGTGGTCGTCCGGACCTGATCCGCCAACAGGTCGGCCCGTGGTGGCCGATCAATCGTCGACGAGATCGTCGAACTGGGGCAGCTGTTCCGGCTGTCGATCGCGGCGTTGGGAACGGTTTCACGACCGCGATCTGCAGTACGTGCAGCAGCGTCAGGCGTTGTCGCAACCCCGCCGGCTTTCACCAGCCCCGCCGCGCGGGTGCTGTCGGCATGCGCGCCCGTGCCGCTGGCACCACCTGCTCCCGGCGAGGCCGACGACGCATCGCCCCGGCAGAGAAGCGAAGCCGATCGAGCCGGCGCCGAGGGGGCCACCGCTCGAGGGTGTGCGCATCGTCGACCGCGACCGCGTTCTGGCCGGGCCGGCCGCTACCACCTGCCGGCCGTGCTCGCGCCGACGTCATCAAGGTGGAGTCGATACAGCGACCCGACGGCATTCGCGACTGGGGCGGCGATGCGTACCGATGTGGACGATGGTGGGAGCATGTGGGTGTTCACGAACGGCACGACAAGTGTTCCGTCACTGGATTTGGGCTCGCGAGGCAGGGCTCTTGCTTATTCATCGAGCTGGCCGCCAAGCCGACGTCGTGATCGAGAGAGTTGACCGCGGGTGATGGACCAGTCGGGCTCACCGCGACGCGTCGCTGGAGGTGCAATCCGAAACCGGTGGTCGCCCGCATGCTGGTGTTCGGGCTGGACGGTCCGTGGCGTGAGCGGGTGGATTCGCCCGACCATGGAGCAGATCGCCGGTCTGTCGTGGGTGACCGGGTTCGGAGGCGCCGCCGGTGACACCCCGCGGAGCCGGCGATCCGCTGGCCGGCGTGCACGCCGCATTCGCCGTGCTGGTCGCGCTGAACTTCGCCGACCGCACCGGCATCGGGCCAGCTGGTCGATGCTCCGATGCTGGAAATGGTGCTCAACGCGACGGCGATACAGGCGATCGAATCGAGGTCCTCGGTGACGCCGGCCGGCGGGGCAACGGTGGTCACGGCGAATCGATCGAGGACCTTTACCGGCGCGCGGTGACGACGACTGGATCGTGGTCACCTGCGCGACGATCGGCAGTGGCAAGCCGGTCGATGCTCATGGATCGAACCGCCGGTGTATGTAGCGCCTGGCCGACCGTGGACGGTGGCGAGAGCGCGCCGACGACATCGATCTCGACCTGCAGGATGGTTCGCGGGCAGCCGCTGGACCGGCGGTGAGCGCTGGTGCGCGGCATTCCGCCGCCCCGTGGTGTCGCCGTCATTGGTGACCGATAACCCTCAGCTGCGCGACCGGGGCTTTTCTGGAGGCGCTGAATGACCCGAGCACCGGTGCGGCCTTTATCCTGCCCGCCGTTCGCCAAGCTGCTCGGCGAGATAATTGGCTGCTTCGCCCGCCGCCGAGGTTGGGCGAGCAGATGGAGAGGTGCTGCGCGATCGGTGCGGGTTGACCGAGAAGGAAGCCGGCGAAGGCAAGGTAAGCGGCAGTGATCGGGACCTGCCCGGCGTGGCCTCAAGAAATAAGGGTTAGGAGGGCTCTGATGTGCGTGAGTGTTCGATCGAGAACTCTGTGCGAGGCGAATGGCTCGCGAATGCTCGCCCTGGAGGCGTCGAACGGGCGACGCCGTACGTGGTGCGATCGCGGACGGTCCCGCGCCGCCGCGCAGGAGATCGACGTGCGCGCCGCGGTGGACCAGTGCCCGAAGGCTGCGCTGCGGCTGATCGACTGACGGGCTTTAAGTGCGTCGATGTCGTCCCGAGACTGGGCAAGTACGCCGCGATGCGGCCCTATTCGAGGTCGTCGCCGAAGGCCCTGACGGGATTGGTCGACGGCACCGACTTCTTCGATATGCACGCCGAGGATGTGGATGGTCGAGTACGTCATCACGTCCCGGATTACCCGCGCCGTATCGTCGGACGAAGAGCGCTGGCCGAGCTGTACTCGGATTACGGGGAATCGATCGTGCAGAGCGGCAGCAGCGAGGTGTACCGCTATTACGACCCGAGAAGTCGGTGGTGATCTCGAGTACACGATGCACGGCACGGTGGTGAGAACGGGTGCGCCGTACGTCAACCGCTTCAACATCGGTAATCGACGGTCAGCGACCGATCGTGCACTGGCGCGACTACCTGGACCCTTGGCGGTGTCGGCCGCATTCGGCAACACGCCGGCGCCGTATTGAACGAACGCCGCTCGGGCGCAGTTTCACTGATATCGGCATCTCGTCATAGATCGACATGTTGGTGAGCAGATCGGCAGAGTCACCTGGCCGGACCGAGGACGATGTCGTCGCATCGCAGCAGCAGTTCGTCGAACACCGCGCGCAGTTCGGCGCGTGCCAGCATGGCGCCCAGGCAGTGATGCGGCCCGCCACCGCCGAAAGCCACGTGCGGGTTGGGTTGACGGCCGATGTCGAAAGTGAACGGCGAGTGCGAAGACTTCCTCGTCGCGGTTGGCCGAACGCAGCATCGACACGACCCGGTCGCCCTTCGGGATGTGCTGGCTGTCCATTTCGACGTCGACCTTGGCGGTGCGCGTCCAATACGCGACGGGTGACGCCCAGCGCAGCACCTCCTCGACGGCGCTCGGCCGCACCGCTTCCTGCTCGCGATACCGCTCGATCTGCTCGGGTTCTCGAGGAACGCCTGCAGTCCGATGGCCAGCGCGTTCTTGGTGGTGTCACTGCCGGCGAACGCCAGCACGAAGAAGAGAATTCGAGCTCGTTGGCGGGCAGGCTGAACTGCTCACCGTCGTCACCGGTGATCACCGCGGTCGCCAAGCGTCCTCCAGATGTCGTCAGCGGGGTCGCGCCGCTTGTCCGCGGTGAGTTCCATCGCGTACCCGAAGACCGTGGCGAAGAGATCGGTTCTGCCCGCCCGCTAGTTGCGCCTCGGGCGAGTTCGCCTTGAGGATGCGGTCGAAAACATCGAAGATTCGTGGCCGATCGGATTCCGGGATGCCGATGATGTCGCCGATGACCGACATCGGGAGCGCGTCGGCGACGTCATCGATCCAATCGCCGCCGCCCTGGTCGAGCAGATCGTCGATCATCCTCGCGGCGCGCGCCCGGATGCCGTCCTCCAGTTTGGCGATCGCGCGCGGGTTGAACGCGTTGGAGATGAGCTTGCGGCGCTTGTTCAGGGCCGGCGGGTCCAACGTGATGATTGTCGGGTACGACGAAAACATCCCGACCGGCTGGATGAGTGGACCGTCCACCGCGGTGAACGACTCGGTGTCGCGATGCAGCCGGACCGCGTGCCGGTGCTTGGTCGTCACCCAGAAATCGCGTTGCACGGTCTTGGCCGAGCGACACCGGGCGTCAGGTCGTGACGGAAGAGCGGCCGGGTGCACCGCAACTCGGCGAACAACTCGTCGGGAAAACCGTTGCGCCACAAGGCGAAATCGGATAGGTCCACTGCCGCAGCCGTCATCCGCAACCCCGCTTCTGCGCGACACCACCGGACACCGGCGGCACCGCGTTGACGTTCAATGCTTAAAATAGTAAAAATAGAGCTAGTCGTCGACCCGCGGGGAGTGCCGCGCCGGATACGGAGCAATCGTGACGCATCGAATTCGGAGCAAGATCCGTCGGAACGTGAGTTCGGTCAGTGCGGCATTGCACTGTCGACCTACCGGTTCCCGACCGGCTGGTTCATCGTCGCCTTCGGATCCGATCTGGCCGCCGGTCAGGTCAAGCGGGTGCACTACTTCGGTGAGGAGCTGGTGCTGTTTCGCACCGAGTCCGGCCAAGGTGCACGTCATGGACGCCTACTGCCAGCACCTCGGCGCCAATATGGGCGTCGGCGGCACCGTCGAGGGCGAGAACATCGTCTGTCCCTGGCACGGCTGGCAGTGGCGCGGCGACGGCACCAACGCGCTGATCCCGTACAGCAAGATCGGCTGCAAGAACAACGTCCGGATCCGCACCTACCCGACGTGGAGTGGTACGGCTTCGTCCTCGTCTGGCATGAGCGTCACGGCCGCGCGCCGTACTGGCAGCCGCCGGTGCTGCCCGAGCTGGAAACCGACGAGTACTACCCGCTGCACCCGCACTCCCAGATGCTCAACCGGGTCAAGGTGCACCCGCAGATGATCATCGAGAACGCGGCGGACCCGTATCACGTGCAGTACGTGCATAAGGCGGCAAACCCCGCCAACACCACCTCGTTCGAGGTCGCGGGCTACCACCTGCATGCCACGGTCAGTGCCCATTTCGGCGGTGGCCGCGCGCCAAGACCTGGTTGACCCCGAACGGTCCGGTCGACGCCAAGATCATCTACGACAACTACTCGTTGGGGCTCGGCCTCGTCCGGTTCCCGAGTGACCTCGTCGCCACCATCGAGGTGACCGGCCAGACCCCGGTCGACGAGGACTACACCGACTACTTCTATACCCAGGCGTCCATCCGCGAGCCTGGTGACACCGGCGATGTACCCACCGGCCGCGCCGCCAAGTTCCTGGCGCTGCAGCAGGAGGTCATCAAGCAGGACTTCTTCACCTGGGAGAACATGAAATACCTGGAGAAGCCGAACCTGGCACCCGAGGAGGCACACGACTACGCGGCCCTTCGCCGCTGGGCGCACCGCTTCTATCCGGGAGAGCAACCCTCGCGCTACGACTTCGGCTATACCGCCGACGGTGAGCCCGACCCGGCGCTGCCGCAAAAGCCTGACTGGAAGTGTGATGCGCCCTGAGCCGGGGCCGGCCTTGGGGCCCTCCGATTTCGGCGTCGACCGTTTACCGTGCCGGCGGTGCTCGATCGCCGGGCCGAGCAGTATCCCGACCGGGTGATGATGTCGATCGCCGGTGCCGACGTGACCTTCGAGCAGATGCGGCAGCGGTCATGCGCGGCGGCGATCATGCTGACCGAACTGGGCGTCGGCTCCGGCGACTGCGTGGCGCTGTTCACCGGCACGTGCCCGGAATGGGTCTACTTCTGGCTGGGTGCCGCGCGCATCGGCGCGGTGAGCGCGGCGGTGAACGCGGCGAACAAGGGCGACTTCCTGCTGCACACTCTGCGGTTGTCGCGGGCCAAGGTGATCCTCACCGATCTCGAGCGCCGCCCCCGCGTCGACGAGGTCGCCGACCAGTTGGACACGGTGACCGACGTTGTGGTGCAGGATGATTCGCTCGACGCGGCGCGGTCGAGGCCGACTGCCGCCGGCGCGGAGCCCGACAGCATCGCGGGGCCCGACAGGTGGGGGTGCTGTTCTACACGTCGGGCACCACCGGACCGTCGAAAGCGGTCGCCACGACATGGCATTACCTGTTCTCGGTGGCCGCGACCGCCGCCTCGGCATGGGAATTCAGCCCGGACGAGGTGCTGTGGACCGCGATGCCGCTGTTCCACCTGAGCGCGGCGCCCAGCGTGCTGGCCCCGATGCTGGTTGGCGGAACGACGGTGCTGGCGAAGGCCTTTCACCCCGGGGCGAGGTCTGGGATGACATCCGCGCCCACGGTGCGATCGGTTTCGCCGGCGCCGGTGCGATGGTGTCAATGCTGCAGAATCTGCCGCCGGATCCGCGTGACGCGCAGCTGCCGCTGCGGTTCATCTCCGCCGCGCCCATCGACGCGAACTCCTACCGCGACATCGAAAAGCGTTACGGTTGTCGCATCGTCACGATGTACGGGATGACCGAGGCCTTTCCGATCGCCGTCAAGGGCGTGGCCGACGAGGGGGTTCCCGGGACGTCGGGGCGGCCGAATCCTAATTTCGACGTGCGCATCGTCGACGCGCACGGCGATCCGCTGCCGCCCGGCACGGTCGGGGAGATCGCGTGCCGACCCAGGCACCCGCACGTGATGAGCGAAGGATATGTAGGTGAGGGTTTGCGCGTAGACCCGCATCCGGAGTGGTTTCGCACCGGCGACTTGGGCCGACTCGATGCCGAACAGAACCTGACCTACATCGACCGCGTCAAAGACTCGTTGCGCAGACGCGGGGAAAACGTCTCCTCGGTCGAGGTGGAGACTGTCGTCATGCGCCACCCCGCGGTGGCCGAAGCCGCGGCGGTCGGGGTCCCCAGCGAATTGGGCGAGGACGACATCCTGCTGATCGTGACGTTGCGCCCCGGGGCCACACTGGATTGCGCGGAGTTGCTCGACTTCTGCGCGGCGCGGATGCCTTACTTCTGCGTGCCGAGATTCGTCGAGACGGTCAATGAACTTCCGAAGAACGTCATCGGGCGAATACGTAAAGATCTGTTGCGAACTCGTGGCTTAAATGAGTCCACGTGGGATCGCGAAGAACACGGTTATATCGTTAGTCAGGTAAGTTAAGTTAGTGTTACATGAACCATTTTCCCCTTGTATTTCCGCGAGAGGCCGGAGAGCCAAGATGTCCCTGACCTATCAGCAAGAGCAGTTGCTCCACGCCGCCACGGGCCGCGCTGCCATCCTCGATCTGACCGCCCGGCAAAACAGGGCCTACTCCGACGGCGACCGCGAGCGTTGGATCGCCACCTTCCGGCATTCCGGCGGCAGCTACACCCGGGACGGTGACCGGTACACCGACCTGCGTGCGGCCTTCGACGGCGGCGATGGACAGCGCCTGGTCACCGTCGACCACGAGATCCGCATCGACGGCGTCAACGCGACCCAGCATTGTGTCGCGGTGCTGTTCGCCGCCATGTATGGCGACACCACCCTCCGGGCCACCGGGACATACCGGGACACGCTGATCTACGAGCGCGGCGGCTGGTACTTCACTTCGCGTGTGCTCGAATGGGATTCGGTGCCGAGTCGGCACCCGCTCGTCATGTGAGCGGCACCGCTACGTGGAGCAGGACCTCAGCTACGAGCTAGCCTTCGGTACCTACGAAGACGCGCTGCGCATGGTCGGCGCGAAGGGCGAACCGCGCACCGCGGCTAACCCGGTCAATGGCGCGCGCATCCAATTGTTCGCCGCGATGGTCCAGGACGGCAATCGTTCGTATTGGGATACCGAGTTCGCGCGGCAAAGATGGGGAGGGCTGCTCGCCCCGCCGGCCTTGTTGATGGGGTGGCTGATCCCCCCGCCGTGGGAGCCGCCCCAACAAGGAGATGCCAGGCCGCCGGTGGCGTCGGTGGTGCTGCGGGTGCCGTTGCCGGGCACCACGTTCATCAACGCGGCCAACGATGTCGAGTTCTTGCGGCCGATCGTCGAGGGGGATCTGCTCACCGTCGTCGAGGAGCTGGTGTCGGTATCGCCGGAAAAGCGGACCCGGCTGGGGGTTGGTCATTTCGTCGAAACGCTGGAGACCTATCGCCGTCAAGACGGCGCCTTGGTCGCCACATGCCGAAATACCTTGTTCCGCTTCACACCTGGAGCACCCTCGTGACCGGTGAAGATCTGGACTGGAACGAGATCACCGTTCCCGTCGACCTGCCCGAAGTGGTCGACCAGATCAGCTACCAGCGGGTCGTGGAAAACGCCGGGGCAACCTGGGACTACTTCCCCGGCCACTTCGATCCCGCCTACGCCCAAAGCCAGGGCAATCCGACGATTTACGTCAACACCATGCACCTCGCCGGATTCGCCGACCGCGTCGCTACCGACTGGGCCGGGCCGAGCAGCCGCGTGGTGCGCCGTTCGATGCGGCTGGCCGGCTCGGTGTATGCCGGCGACACCATGATCGGCCGCGGGCGGGCGGTGACCAAGCGGTGGGACACCTCGGTGGACCCGCCGCGCCGCCTGGTCGATATCGAAATTCAGGTGACCAATCAGCACGGCGCCCTGTGCTGTCCGGTCGAGCTCACCCTGCAGCTGCCGGAAAGCCCCTGAATTCGGCGTAGCGGCGGCAACTTTCCTTTGCAGACCAGCGTCTGAAGCTCGACGTACTCGTGGAGGCCCTCCGGGCCGAACTCACGCCCGATGCCCGACTGCTTGAAGCCGCCGAACGGGGCGCCGATGTCGAGCGTGTACATGTTGATGCCGTAGGTGCCGGTGCGAACACCGGCCGCGATCTCCAGGCCGTGGGCGATGTCAGAGGTCCACACCGAACCGGCCAGACCGTAGTCGCTCTCGTTGGCGATCCGCAGCGCATCCTCTTCGTCGCGGTAGCGCAGCACGGTCAGGACCGGGCCGAAGATCTCCTCGCGGGCGATGCGCATGTCGTTGGTGGCATCGGCGAAAAGCGTTGGCCGCACGTACCAGCCGCGCCCGGCCGGGCTGTCGTCACCACCGAGGACGACGCGCGCGCCATCGCTGCGGCCGGACCGGATGTAATCCTGGACCCGGCGTTGTTGCCGTTGCGCGACAAGGGGTCCGATGTCGGTCGTCTCGTCGGCGGGATCGCCGACGTTCAAACCCGACATCATTGCGGCCAGCGCGTCGACGACCTCGTCGTGCCGCCGATCGCTGACCAGGATGCGGGTCTGTGCGACGCAAGCCTGGCCGTTGTTCATCAGGCCGGCGGTTTTCAGCCCGGCCACGGTCTTGTCGATGTCGGCATCGTCGAGGACGATCGCCGCCGACTTGCCGCCCAGTTCCAGGCTGACTCTCTTGAGCTGCTCGCCGCACAGGGCGGCGATGCGGCGCCCGACGGCACTGGAGCCGGTGAACGCGATCTTGTCCACACCCGGATGGCGCACCAGCGCCTCGCCGATATCGGGGCCGCCGGGCAGCACCGACACCACCCCGTCGGGCAGGTCCAGTCTGCTCGATCATTTCGGCCAACCACAAAGCGTCCAAGGGTGTTTCGGGTGCGGGCTTGATAATGACCGTGCATCCCGCGATCAGGGCCGGGATCAACTTGGGCATGATCAGGAATTGCGGCACGTTCCACGGCACGATCGCCCCGACCACCCCGACCGGGGCCCTGCGCAGATGTACCTCGCCGAGCACGCCCTGGCGGCGTTCCGCCCAGGGAAAGTCACGCGCGGCAGCCAGCGCCAGGTGTATGAGCGACACCGCGGCCGCTGCCTGGCCCAGCCGGCTGAAGCTGCGCGGAGACCCCATCTCGTCGGTGATCAGGTCGGCCATCTCGTCGAGGTGACCGCCGTAGATCGCGGCGAGCTGTTCGACCTTGGCCATCCGATCGGCATGGGTCATGCGTGGCCAGGGGCCGTGGTCGAAGGCGTGCCGCGCGGAGGCGACGGCGGCGTCGACGTCCTCGGGTCCGGCGACTTGGACGTGGCCGACCGGTTCTTCGGAGTGTGGGGAGATCACGGCGAGCTGCTGCGGGTTGGCGGGTTTGCGCCACTGGCCCCCGATGAAGAGCTCGTCATAGGAACGATGGCCGGGATTCTGTGTCATCGGGGGACTTCCTCGGGGAATGGGACCGCGACCGCGATTTCGCTATTGACGCTAACATAGCCAGAAAAGCAGGATGGCGCCGTGGCAAGGAAGCCGACCGTGAGCGACGATCGCGGAGGCGAGGCGTTGACGTGAAAAGCGACTGGAGTAGCTACCCGTTCCAGTTGGTGCCCGGTGATTCCCAGCTGAATTTCCCGGCCGCCGAAGGCGAACACCCCGACCAGGAGTCCGACACCTGGTTCATCGCCGGCCAGCTCGACGCCACCCAGAGCGACCGTTCGTTTGCCTTCCTGACCATCTTCAACAAGAACCGGCCCGGTGGAACGCTGGTCGCGGATTTCTACACGATGGCGCTGTTCGACCTGGATACCGGCGATTACGGCACCTATACGGATTACGACATGCCGCCGGCCAACCTGGAGCCCGGAGCCCAGCGCAAGCTGGAAATGGCGTCGGGTTACCTCGACATCACCTACCACAGCGGCGCCGGCACCGCGTCGTGGAGCACCAGCCGGGATGGCGACGGGAAGTTGCTGCCCTACACCTACCGGGTCAGCCTGGTGGGCGAGGACCACTCCGGTCGGCCGATGCGGCTCGACCTTGCCGTAACCCCGACGCGCGCACCGACGCCGGTGGGCGCATCGACCTACAACGGGAAGATCGTCTGCTTCGGCCAAAGCGACACCTACTCGTATTTCCAGACCGGAATGGCGATGACCGGAACCCTGCGCTGGGGAGATGTGGTCGAGCAGGTCTCCGGCAGCGGCGGCCATGTCGACCGGCAGTGGTTCCCGAAGTATCCCGGCGGCGGGGGAGCCGGGGGAGACCCGCGGGCCAGGTCCCACGAATGGCGCACCATTAACTTCGACAATGGCGTAGACGTGAGCATCTGGCGGCAATTCGACCGCACGAACGGCAATGCGCTGCAGCCGTTTACCGGCGTGACGACCAGCTATCCCGACCCCGCCATGCCGCCCGACTGCGCCGAAGACGTCGACGTCACGATCAGCAGCTACGTCCGCTGGCCGAACGCGGTGCGGCCGCTGGTGCGGCCGGTTGCTCCGGCCCGATACATGCCGGATCGCCACCGGATCACCTGCGCCACACTGCAACTGGACATCATCGGAGAGCCGCTCGTGGCGGCCCCGGCGCACGGTCTGCCGATCGAATACATGGAAGGTCCCTACCGCTACCACGGAATGCTGTGGGGCAAACCCGTGACCGGGTTCGCGTTCAACGAACGCTCGCTGGCGCTGTACCGGGATTGGGAGCTGGTCGAGGTGCTGGCCACAACCGTCGCGAACGTCGAGCCGCCCGCGCCGGACCTGCAGACGATGGTGGATCGGGTGGTGCCGCTGGTGGCCGCCGGTCGCCGCGGCGAAGCGGTCGAGCTGTTGACCGGGGTGTCACCCGTCGAAAACACCGTGCTGGCAACCGTTCTCGAGGATCTGATCGCCGTGCTGTCCGACGACAGCGCGGAGACGCCCGCGCGTCGAGACTGAAACCACGTACACGTTTTCCGGCGTGTCGTGTGCGTGGTTGCAGTGTCGCGAACGGCGGCCGTCAGCTATGGCGGAACGCGGCGAGCGCCCGGGCCCACGTGATGTGGCGATGCTGCAGTCCCGGTTCGTTGCGCCCGAACACCAGGTGATCGCGCGCGCCCGACTCGAGGTTGGCTTGCAGGCCCTCGACCAGCCGGTAGTCCTCGTCGCGCACGGTGGCGTGCGCATATTCGAAGACGGCTTGGGCGCCGGCGGCCACGGATTCATCGGAGAGGTCGAGCGGTGTCGAGTTCTGGTGCACGGTGATCGACCTGCCCGGTCGGTCTCCCGGGTAGATCCGGAACAGCTCGCCGTTGGCGATGGTCACCGACAGCACGATGTTGGGGAACAGCGCGTAGATCACGACCATGTTGTGGAACGGGTCCCACCGCTCCTCGGGAAGATTGTCGAGTTCGAGCGATCGTGTTGAGCGGGAAGATCAACCGGTGATGGGGACCGTACGAGTCGAATACCGTGCAGTTGCTGCGCGCGATGGTGGCAAAGGTCTGCCGGTGCACGGTGGCGAAATGGTAGTTCTCCGCGAAGGTGTCGACCGCCAGTTTCCAATTGATCGGAAAGTCGAGCACCTTCTCGCCCAGCGGGGACCACCGTCCGATGCCCCAGGAATCGAGCTCGTCGGCCAGCGGTCCCAGGTGCGCGGCGACGTCCAGGGTCGCGCCGGGATCCATTGCCACCCAGAGGAATCCGGCGTATTCCGTGGCAGGCAGTTCGGTCAAACCGGCGGACTTGACGGTCACGTCGGGGAAGCCCTCGCGGCCCGGCAGGCCGACCAGACGCCCGGTGTTGTCGTATGTCCACGCGTGGTACGGGCAGGTGAAACGCTTCGCGCTGCCGCACCCCGTCACCACCTGGGACTGGCGGTGCAGGCAGACGTTGTCGAACGCCTTGACCGACCCGTCGGACGTTCTGGTCAGCAGAATCGATCGCCCCATCACCGTCTTGGTGCAGTACGCACCGGGACTCCGAAGCTCCGAGACGTAGCCGACGAGTTGGGGACTGGCCAGCAGCAGGGCTCTTTCCTGGTGGTGTCGCTCAACCGAGGTGTAGTCCCGCGCGTCGACCCGGTGCTGCGCGGGAGCGAGGTCGGTCGCCTTGTCGCGCGCCAACTTCAAGGCGCGCCGGGTCAGGTCGATGAGCTGGTCGTGATCCATCGGAAGTCCCCTGCAGTCGAATGCGGTCCCACGGCCGGAACCGCCTGCATCGTTGACCTTAACCTTACTAAGTTAACAGTGACAATGATAATTGCGGGCTCACGCTTGAGCCGGCTCGCGGCGAATCCGCTCTGCTACGCTCGCTGTCGCGAGTTCGAGCGACCTGCGCTGGGAACCGAGGAAATCACGAAGATGCACAGCAAGCAGCATGCGGTTTTCGTTGATGCGGGCACCCTCCGGCGACGGGTCTGACCCGGACCACAAGTGCTTCGCCCGACGCTGGGCTGGGAGTGATTCGTCATGGCCATAGTTCCATTGGACCCGGCAGCAATCGACTCCGCCGTGGCACACGCCTATTCGCTGCATCGGCATAACTCCGAGGGACACAACGCGAATTACATCCCCGCACTCGCCGACGTGGACTCGGGCCTTTTCGCGTTGTGCGCGATGACGCCCGACGGCCACATCGCCTCGATCGGAGACGTCGAGCACGAGTTCCCGATCGAGTCCATTTCGAAGGTGTTCACCCTGGCGTTGGTCATCGAGCAGCAAGGGCACAGTGCGGTGCGCGCCAAGATCGGTGCGAATCCGACCGGAGCTGCATTCGATTCGGTGCTGGCACTCGAGCTGCACCACGACAAGCCGACATCACCCTTGGTCAACGCCGGCGCGATCGCCACGACCAGTCTGGTACAAGCCACCGATTCCTCCGACCGGTGGCGCAAGGTACTGGACATTCAGAGTGCTTTCGCGGGGCGTCCGCTGTCCATCGGTGCGGAGATAAATGCTTCCGAGCAGGCCACCAACGCGCACAATAAGGCCATTGCCTGGCTGATGTGCAGCGCGGGAACGATTTTCTGCGACCCGATGGAAGCCTGCACCGTGTACACCCAGCAGTGTTCGACGATGCTGAACACTGCCGACTTGGCGACCATGGGCGCCACCTTGGCCTCTGGTGGGGTCAATCCTCGCACCGGCGAGCGGGTCATTGCGGACTCCAACGTCCCCTACCTGCTGGCTGAAATGGTGATGGAGGGGATGTATACACAGTCCGGGGACTGGGCCTACACCGCCGGGGTACCCGCTAAGAGCGGTGTCGCGGGTGGCGTGTTGGCCGTGGTGCCCGGCCGACTCGCGGTGGCCGCCTTCTCGCCGAGGTTGAACCCGGCCGGCAACAGTGTGCGCGGTTGGTTCGCCGTCGCGAACGTCGTAAACCGGCTGAAGTTGGGCCTGTTCGGCAACCACTACCAGGAGTGATCATGACACCCCAGACGTCCACACGACCTGCCGAGCCCCCGCCCCACAACGTGCAGCCGCCGGTCGCTCCCAGTGCCGCACCGGCCCGCACCGCACCGGCCGAGCTGACAGACGAGCAGAAGGCTTGGCTCGCCAAGGCTTCGCGGCACGATGTCAACGGATGGGTGCACGTCTCGATCGGTGGCGCTCCGTTCGAACGCGGGTTCCAGTACGGCTACCTCGTCGCCGACGAGTACGCCGAGTCGATCCGGGTCTACCGGGAGATGACGTATCAAGACATCGGCATGACCTACGATTTCTTCGTAGCCCAGGCCGTCGAACTGCACGCCGCCAAGGTCCCGTCCGAACTGCACGCCGAAATCGAAGGTGTTGCAGCCGGTTTGACCGCAGCCGGAGTTCCGTCGACGTTCGACGACGTGCTGGGGATCAACGACTGGATGGAGCTGACCGGTTACTGGTGGCCCAAGAACTCTGGCCGCTACACTGCGCTCGCCCCGACCGGTGGCGAGGGCAACCACTGCAGCGCGTTCGTCGCGACCGGCAGTGCGACCAGTGACGGTTCAATCGTGCTGGGTCACACCAGCTTCACCGACTTCTGGCAGGGCCAGTTCGAGAACGTGATCCTCGATCTGACCCCCGACGAAGGCAACCGAATGGTGATGCAGACCGCGCCCGGATGGATCGCCAGCATGACCGACTTCTGGCTGTCGTCGGCCGGTCTGGCGATCACCGAAACAACCATCGGCGGTTACGAGGGTTTCAAGGGATATGACGAGACGCGGACGCCGGAGTTCTGCCGGGCCCGCGTCGCAACTCAGTACGCCAACGACATCGACCACTGGATCAGCCTGATGAACGCCGACAACAACGGCGGGTACGCCAACTCGTGGTTGATCGGCGACATCAAGACCGGTGAGATCGCGCGCTACGAAGAGGGTTTGCTTTATCAAAGCCTGGCGCGCAAGACCGACGGCTACTTCTGGGGTGACAATGCACCGACCGATCCGCGGATCCGCAACCTGGAATGCTTCGGGACGGGGTTCAGCGATATCCGCACGCCCAACGGCGCCCGCCAGGTGCGCTGGCAACAATTGCTCGGGGAGTTCGACGGGCGGATCGACGTCGGGGTCGGCAAGCGCATGATCGGTGACACCTTCGATCCGTACCTCAACTACACACGCCCATCGGCGCGCACGATCTGCGCACATTCCGACGAAGATCCTTGTGAGAATAGTGGTTTGACGCCGTTTACACCTTTTGGCTCCGTCGATGCCAAGGTCGCCTGCGCCGCCGACATCGCCGAGATGAATCTGTGGGCGCGGTATGGGCGGGCCGACGGTGCGCCGTTCGACGCCGACGAATTCCTGCGCCAGCACCCGCAGTGGAACTGGCAGAAGGGTTACCTGAAGAGCCGCCCGCAACAGCCTTGGACATACATCACCGCCACGGACAACGAAGGATAGCTTCGATGCGCGCATACCGCTGCCCGCACTGCGGCTTCGCAGTGGCCTTCGAAGACCAATGCTGTTCGGCCTGCGCGACTGACGTGGCATTCCACAAGCCCTGGATGTCGGTGGCGCTCGCGCCCTCCGCCGGAGCGTCCACCACGATCGACGACGCCGAATGGGTGCGGTGCGCCCACTGGGATCGAGGCTGCAACTGGCTGGTCGAGAAGGACTCGCCGACCGGTGTCTGCTTCGCCGACGGCTTTGTACGGACCGGACCGGATGCTGACGACACCGAGGCGCAGAGCGAACTGGCCGGCACCCTGAAAGCCCTGCGGCGCCTGATCTTTCAACTGCTCGACCTGGGTTTGCCGATCACGCCCTTTCACGAAGACCCGAAGGGTCTGGCATTCGATTTGATTTCCAGCAAGTCCGTCGGACATCCGGTGACGATGGGGCACGCCAACGGCGTCATCACCATCGACCTGGCCGAATCGCTTGAGCTGTACCGCGAACGGCTGCGAATCATGCTCAAAGAGCCCTACCGCACCATGCTCGGTCACATGCGCCATGAGGTCGGCCACTACTACGAAATGATCTTGATCACCGGCGGCACACTCATCGACGAGGCCCGCTCCTTCTTCGGCGACGAACGCCGGGACTACCAGGCCGCGCTGGCGGACTATTACGCCGGGCACGTCCCGGATCACTGGGAACACGACTACATCTCGCACTACGCCACCGCCCACCCCTGGGAGGACTGGGCGGAGACCTTCGCCCACTATCTGCACATCACGGGAACGTTGGCGACCGCCGCCGACTCCGGGCTGATGCTGCGTGCCGACCGGGTGCACTTCGACCTCGACGCCGACATCGACCCGCGGGTCCACTACGGCGAAGCCGACTTCGCCGCAATGGTGCGCGACTGGGAGGTGCTCTCCGGCGTGCTCAACCGGGTGAACCACGCGATGGGCAGGGAGGCCCTCTACCCCTTTCGGCTCAACCTTCCGGTGGTGGCCAAGCTCGGCTTCGTCCACGACGTGCTCATCACACGGCTGAAGCCCACTGAAGCGGTCTAGGTGTGCGGCCGTGGCGCCCCGGGACGTGCGTTGCCGCACTGTGATGCAGATGTAACTGGTGTGGTCAGTGTGTCATTTGGTGTTTTCGAAGTACCCTGTGGCATGTGTCGGTCTCGCGCCGTGACGTGCTCAAATTGGCGGCCGCGACCCCGGGTCTACTAGGGCTGGGCGTCGCGGCGGCGTCGTTGCGCTCCGCACCGGCATCGGCGTCGCTCGGCACCTTGCTGGACTACGCGGCCGGAGTCATCCCGGCCAGCCAGATCAGGGCCGCCGGGGCGGTGGGATCCATCCGGTACGTGTCCGACCGCCGGCCCGGCGGCAACTGGATGCTGGGCAAGCCGATTCAGGTCACCGAGGCCCGCGACCTGAGCAGCAACGGGCTCAAGATCGTCTCGTGCTACCAGTACGGCAAGGGCAGCACCGCCGACTGGCTGGGTGGGGCCGGCGCGGGGCTGCAGCATGCGCAGCGCGGGATGCAGCTGCACGCCGCCGCCGGCGGTCCGGCGAACGCCCCGATCTATGCGTCGATCGACGACGACCCGTCATACGACCAGTACAAGCAGCAGATAGTCCCGTATCTGCGGTCCTGGGAGTCGGTGATCGGGCATCAGCGCACCGGCGTGTACGCCAATTCAAAAACCATCGACTGGGCGGTCCACGACGGTTTGGGCTCCTACTTCTGGCAGCACAACTGGGGCTCGCCCAAGGGGTTCACCCATCCGGCCGCGAGCCTGCATCAGGTCGAGATCGACAAACGGAGTGTCGGCGGGGTCGGGGTGGACATCAACGAGATCGTCAAACCTCAATTCGGGCAGTGGGCCTAGCGGGGCCCGGCGGCCCGAGTTCCAGCAAACACTCGTTCGCTGATTTTGCTCGGCCGCGCGCTCACGGGATGCGGCTGACGCGGCGTCAACGGCGTTTAAGCAGCCCGATTTTTTTTAACATAACGATTACATAACAATCGTGCCTTGAACAGCGCAGTTATAGCTACTCGACCGTAACCACCTGCATGCAGCACGTTTGTTCGCCGCGCCCGCGTGGCCGGTTAAACCGGGTGTTACCCACGACACGGTTACCCGTGCGTAGAACTCACCAGTAACCGATCAACATACAAAAAGGGCACTGATCCTTATGACAGTCTTAGTAGAGCCGATGCCGTCCGCCGCGCCGCTTGGTCCACGGGGAGGTCCGCCGACAGCACACCGGCCAGCCGTCCTCCGGCTGTGATTCGACGGGGAATCGACTGGACAGACCGACCGGGTCCCACCCTCGGGGCTGACCGGCCGAACGAGACGTAAAGACGCATACAGGGAGATACACAAGGTGACGATCCACGAGCGTGACTGGGGTACCCCGGCGAAGCAAGGGGAGGGGTCCCCCAGCGGAGCGAGGGGAGTGTCCGCTGACCGCGACGGGACCGGCCCGCACACCCATGCTCTGGTCGACCGCCTGACGGCCGGCGAGTCGTACGCGATCGCATTCGGCGGCCAGGGCAGCGCCTGGCTGGAGAACCTCGAGGAACTGGTGTCGTCGGCAGGGATCGAGTCCGACCTGGCAACCCTGGTCGGTGAGGTGGAACTGCTGCTCGAGCCGGTGGCCAGGGAGCTGGTGGTGGTGCGTCCGATCGGTTTCGAGCCGCTGAGCTGGGTGCGTGCGCTGGCGGCCGAGGATCCGGTCCCGTCGGACAAGCACCTCACCTCGGCCGCGGTGTCGATACCCGGCGTGCTGCTCACCCAGATCGCGGCCGCGCGCGCCCTGGCGCGGCAGGGCATGGACTGGACCGCGGCACCGCCGGTGGCCGTCGTCGGGCATTCGCAAGGCGTGCTCGCTGTCGAGGCGTTCAAGGCCGCTGGCGCGCGCGACGTCGAACTGCTGGCGTTGGCCCAGCTCATCGGGGCGGCCGGGACGCTGGTGGCCCGCCGACGCGGGATCTCCGTGCTGGGCGACCGCCCGCCGATGGTCTCGGTGACCAACGCCGACCCGGAACGCATTCGCCGACTGCTCGACGAGTTCGCGCAGGATGTGCGCACCGTCCTGCCCCCGGTGCTGTCCATCCGCAACGGCCGGCGATCGGTGGTCATCACCGGCACACCCGAGCAGCTTTCGCGGTTCGAACTGTATTGCCAGCAGATCTCCGAGAAGGAAGCGGCCGACCGCAAGAACAAGGTCCGCGGCGGCGACGTCTTCGCCCCGGTCTTCGACCCGGTGCGGGTGGAGGTCGGCTTCCACACGCCGCGGCTGGCCGACGGCATCGACATCGTCGGGGGCTGGGCCGAGAAGGTTGGCCTCGATGCCGGGTTGCCCCGGAAGCTGACCGAATCCATCCTGGTGAACGGCGTCGACTGGGTGGACGAGATCACGCGCGTTCACGACGCCGGAGCCCGGTGGATTCTGGATCTGGGCCCCGGGGACATCCTGACCCGGCTGACCGCGCCGGTGATCCGCGGACTGGGCGTCGGCATCGTGCCCGCGGCAACCCGCGGCGGTCAGCGCAACCTCTTCACCGTCGGGGCCGTCCCCGAGGTCGCCCGGGCCTGGTCGACCTACGCCCCGACCGTGGTTCGGCTCCCCGGCGGCCGGGTCAAGCTCTCGACGAAGTTCACCCGACTGACCGGACGGTCGCCGATCCTGCTTGCGGGCATGACCCCGACCACCGTCGACGCCAAGATCGTCGCCGCCGCGGCCAACGCCGGGCACTGGGCCGAGCTGGCCGGCGGCGGGCAGGTGACCGAGGAAGTCTTCGCCAACCGCATCGAGGAGCTCTCGGGTCTGCTCAAGCCCGGCCGCACCTATCAGTTCAACGCACTGTTCCTCGACCCCTACCTGTGGAAGCTCCAGGTCGGTGGCAAGCGGCTGGTACAGAAGGCCCGCCAGTCCGGCGCGGCGATCGACGGCCTGGTGGTCAGCGCCGGCATCCCGGACCTCGAGGAAGCCGTCGAGCTGATCGACGAGCTCAACGATATCGGCATCAGCCACGTGGCGTTCAAGCCCGGAACGGTCGAGCAGATCCGCTCGGTCATTCGCATCGCGACCGAGGTGCCGACCAAGCCGGTGATCGCGCACATCGAGGGCGGGCGTGCCGGCGGCCACCACTCCTGGGAAGACCTCGACGACTTGCTGGTGGCGACCTATTCGGAGCTGCGGTCGCGCCCCAACATCACCGTCTGCGTCGGCGGCGGCATCGGCACCCCCGAGCGGGCGGCCGAATACCTATCCGGGCGCTGGGCCGAGTCGTACGGCTTCCCGTTGATGCCGATCGACGGCATCCTGGTCGGCACCGCGGCGATGGCGACCAAGGAGTCCACCACGTCGCCGTCGGTCAAGCGGATGCTGGTCGAAACGCAAGGCACCGACCAGTGGATCAGCGCCGGAAAAGCCCAGGGCGGCATGGCTTCCAGCCGCAGCCAGCTCGGCGCGGACATCCACGAGATCGACAACAGCGCCTCCCGGTGCGGCCGGCTGCTCGACGAGGTCGCCGGTGACGCCGAGGCCGTCGCCGAGCGCCGCGACGAGATCATCGCGGCGATGGCCAACACCGCCAAGCCGTACTTCGGCGACGTGGGGGAGATGACCTACCTGCAGTGGTTGCGACGGTACGTCGAACTGACCATCGGCGAGGGCGATTCGACCGCCGACACCGCGTCGCCTGGCAGTTCGTGGCTTGCCGACACGTGGCGCGACCGTTTCCAGCAGATGCTGCAACGGGCCGAATCGCGTTTGCATGCAAAGGATTTCGGGCCGATTGAGACGTTGTTCGCTTCCGATGAAGCGCTGCTGGAGGAGCCCGACAAGGCCATCGCCACCCTGCTTGGGCATTACCCGGACGCGGAATCCGTGCAGTTGCACCCGGCCGACGTGCCGTTCTTCGTCACGCTGTGCAAGACGCTGGGCAAGCCGGTCAACTTCGTGCCCGTCATCGACAAGGACGTGCGGCGCTGGTGGCGCAGTGACTCCCTGTGGCAGGCGCACGATGCCCGTTACGACGCCGACCAGGTTTGCATCATCCCGGGCACCGCGGCGGTGGCCGGGATCACTCGGTTGGACGAACCCGTCGGCGAGTTGCTGGACCGCTTCGAGCAGGCCGCCATCGACGAGGTGCTGTCTTCTGACGGGCAGCCCCAAGCGGTCACGTCGCGCCGGCTGGGCAGATCCGACGTGACCGGACCGCTGGCCGTCGTCCTCGACGCCGCCGACGTGCAGTGGGCCGGCCGCACCACGACCAACCCGGTTCATCGAATCGCCGATCCGGGCGACTGGCTGGTGCACGACGGACCCGAGAGCCTGCGCGCCACACACTCCTCCACCGGGGCCCGGCTCGAGGTCGACGGCGGTCCGGGCAATGAGCAGGTCGTGCTCAGGGTGCCGGTGTCCGGTACGTGGGTCGACATCCCATTCACCTTGCCCGCCAACACCGTTGACGGCGGTATTCCGGTGGTTTCCACCGAGGACGCCAGCACCGCCATGCGCGCGGTCCTGGCGATCGCCGCCGGCGTCGACGGGCCGGACTTCTTGCCCGCTGTCACCGGCGGGACGGCCACCGTGACGGTGGACTGGGACCCCGAACGGGTCGCCGACCACACCGGAGTCACGGCCACCTTCGGAGAGTCGCTGGCCCCCAGCCTCACCACCGTGCCCGACGCACTGGTCGGCCTCTGCTGGCCCGCCGTTTTCGCGGCGATCGGCTCGGCGGTCACCGACGCCGGGGTCCCGGTGGTGGAGGGCCTGCTGAGCCTGGTGCATCTCGACCACGCTGCCGACGTGGTCGGCAAGCTGCCGACGGTGCCGGCCCAGTTGACGGTAAACGCAACGGCTTCGCGCGCCTACGACACGGACATGGGCCGTGTCGTGCCGGTTTCGGTGACGATCACCTCAGGCGAGTGCTCCGTGGCTGAAGTCATAGCCACCCTGAGTGAGCGTTTCGCGATCCTTGGACGGACCGGTGCCGCCGAGCTCAGCGATCCGGTCCGGGCCGGCGGCGCAGTTTCGGAGAACGCGACTGAAACCCCGCGTCGCCGCCGCCGCGACGTCACGGTGGCCGCACCGGTCGACATGCGCCCGTTCGCCGTGGTGTCCGGTGACCACAACCCCATACACACCGATCGGGCGGCCGCGCTGCTGGCGGGCCTGGAATCGCCGATCGTGCACGGCATGTGGCTGTCGGCCGCCGCACAGCATGCGGTGACCGCCACCGACGGTCAGGCCCGCCCGCCCGCGCGGCTGGTCGGCTGGACCGCGCGATTCTTGGGTATGGTCCGCCCGGGCGACGAGGTCGACTTCCGGGTGGATCGCGTCGGAATCGACCAGGGCGCAGAGGTTTTGGAAGTAGCCGCGCGCATCGGATCGGATCTGGTGATGTCGGCGACCGCGCGGCTGGCTTCCCCCAAGACCGTCTACGCGTTCCCGGGCCAGGGCATTCAGCACAAGGGCATGGGCATGGAGGTTCGGGCCCGATCGAAGGCCGCCCGCAAGGTGTGGGACACCGCCGACAGGTTCACCCGCGAGACGCTGGGCTTCTCCGTTCTGCATGTGGTGCGGGACAACCCGACCAGCATCATCGCCAGCGGCGTGCACTACAACCACCCCGAAGGGGTGCTGTACCTGACGCAGTTCACCCAGGTGGCGATGGCGACGGTGGCCGCCGCGCAGGTCGCCGAGATGCGCGAGCAGGGCGCCTTCGTCGAAGGTGCCATCGCGTGCGGTCACTCGGTCGGGGAGTACACGGCACTGGCCTGTGTGACGGGCATCTACGAGCTGGACGCCTTGCTGGAGATGGTGTTCCACCGCGGTTCGAAGATGCACGACATCGTGCCGCGCGACGAGCTGGGCCGCTCCAACTACCGGTTGGCGGCGATCCGGCCCTCGCAGATCGACCTTCCTGACAATGAGGTGCCCGCCTTCGTCGCCGGACTCGCCGAGAGCACCGGTGAATTTCTCGAGATCGTGAACTTCAACCTGCGCGGCTCGCAGTATGCGATCGCCGGCACGGTGCGTGGTTTGGAAGCGCTGGAGGCCGAAGTCGAGCGTCGCCGCGAGCTCAGCGGCGGCCGGCGCTCGTTCATTCTGGTGCCCGGCATCGACGTGCCGTTCCACTCGCGCGTGCTGCGGGTCGGCGTGGCCGAATTCCGTCGCTCGCTGGATCGGGTCATGCCGCGCGACAAGGATCCCGACATCATCATCGGGCGCTACATCCCCAACCTGGTGCCGCGACCGTTCACGCTGGACCGCGACTTCATCCAGGAAATCCGTGATCTGGTGCCCGCGGAGCCGCTCGACGAGATCCTCGCCGACTATGACACCTGGCGTAACGACAAGCCCCGCGAGCTCGCCCGCAAGGTGTTGATCGAACTGTTGGCGTGGCAGTTCGCCAGCCCCGTGCGCTGGATCGAAACGCAGGACCTGTTGTTCATCGAAGAGGCCGCGGGTGGCCTGGGCGTGGAGCGGTTCGTCGAGATCGGTGTGAAGTCGTCGCCGACCGTCGCCGGCCTGGCCACCAACACCCTCAAGCTGCCCGAATACGCCCACAGCACAGTGGAAGTGCTCAACGCGGAGCGCGACGCCGCCGTGCTGTTCGCCACCGACACCGACCCGGAGCCGGAGCCGGAGTCCACTGAAGAGGTGGCAGAGGTGGCAGAGGTGGCAGAGGTGGCCGAGCCGGCTGCCGCTGAAGGGTTCTCCAGCGTCGAGGCCGCGCCTGCGGCCCCTGCATCAATGCCGGCCGCTCCGTCGGGTGCAGCGCGTCCGGACGATATCGGGTTCGACGCCGCCGACGCCACTTTGGCGCTGATCGCGCTGTCGGCCAAGATGCGCATCGACCAGATCGAGGAGCTGGACTCCATCGAGTCCATCACTGACGGCGCGTCGTCGCGGCGCAACCAGCTGCTGGTGGACCTGGGTTCGGAGCTGAACCTGGGCGCCATCGACGGTGCCGCCGAGGCCGATCTGGCCGGCCTGCGCTCGCAGGTGACCAAGCTGGCGCGCACCTATAAGCCTTACGGCCCAGTGCTTTCCGACGCGATCAACGATCAGCTGCGCACGGTCCTGGGGCCGTCGGGCAAGCGGCCCGCTGCCATCGCCGAGCGGGTCAAGAAGACCTGGGAGCTCGGCGACGGTTGGGCCAGGCACGTCACGGTCGAAGTGGCGCTGGGCACCCGCGAGGGCACCAGTGTTCGTGGCGGCGCCATGGGCCACCTGCACGAGGGCGCATTGGCGGATGCCGCATCCGTCGACCGGGTCATCGACGGCGCAGTCGCGTCGGTCGCCGCACGCCGCGGTATCTCGGTGGCGTTGCCGTCGGCGGGCGGCGGCGGCGCCGGTGCGACCATCGACGCGGCCGCGCTCGGCGAATTCACCGATCAGATCACCGGTCGCGACGGCGTGCTCGCCTCGGCGGCCCGCCTGATCCTGGGCCAGCTGGGCCACGACGATCCGGTCAGCGTGTCACCGGCGGCCACCGATGCCGAGCTCATTGACTTGGTCACCATCGAATTGGGCGCGGACTGGCCGCGTTTGGTGTCGCCGGTGTTCGACCCCAAGAAGGCCGTCGTGTTCGACGACCGCTGGGCCAGCGCCCGCGAGGACTTGGTCAAGCTCTGGTTGACCGACGAGGGCGACATCGACGCCCAGTGGTTGAGTCTGTCGGGACGGTTCGAGGGCGCCGGCCACGTCGTCGCCACCCAGGCCACCTGGTGGCAGGGCAAGTCGCTGGCCGCGGGCCGCCAGATCCACGCGTCGCTGTACGGCCGGATCGCCGCCGGCGCCGAGAACCCGCTCCCCGGTCCCTACAGCAGCGAGGTCGCTGTGGTGACGGGCGCTTCCAAGGGTTCGATCGCGGCGTCCGTGGTCGCGCGACTGCTCGACGGCGGAGCCACCGTCGTCGCGACGACATCCAAGCTCGACGACGAGCGGCTGGCGTTCTATCGCGGGCTCTACCGCGACCACGCCCGTTACGGCGGCGCGCTGTGGGTGGTGGCGGCCAACATGGCGTCCTACTCCGACATCGACGCCGTTGTCGAGTGGGTCGGTACCGAGCAAACCGAAAGCCTTGGGCCACAATCTATGCACATCAAGGACGCGCAGACCCCGACGCTGCTGTTCCCGTTCGCGGCCCCGCGCGTCGCGGGCGACCTGTCCGAGGCCGGTTCGCGCTCCGAGCTGGAGATGAAGGTGCTGCTGTGGGCCGTGCAGCGGTTGATCGGCGGCCTGTCGAAGATCGGCGCCGAGCGCGACATCGCATCGCGGCTGCACGTGGTCTTGCCGGGCTCGCCCAACCGCGGAATGTTCGGCGGCGACGGCGCCTACGGTGAGGCCAAGTCGGCGCTGGACGCCCTGGTGAGTCGCTGGAGTGCCGAATCTTCGTGGGCGGCCCGAGTCAGCTTGGCGCACGCGCTGATTGGCTGGACCCGCGGCACCGGGCTGATGGGCCACAACGACGCCATCGTCAGCGCCGTCGAGGAGGCCGGGGTCACCACCTACTCGACCGACGAGATGGCGGCTCTGCTGCTCAGCCTGTGCGACGTGGAGTCCAAGGTGGCCGCGGCCGGCACCCCGATCAAGGCGGACTTCACCGGCGGGCTAGCCGACGCCGACCTCGACATGGCGGAGCTGGCCGCCAAGGCCCGCGAGGAGATGTCGTCATCGGGCGACGACGCTGAAGCCCCCGAGGCGGAGGGCACCGCTGGCATCGTCGCCGCGCTGCCGTCGCCGCCGCGCGGGTACCACCCGGCGCCACCTCCGGAATGGGCTGACCTCGACCTCGACCCCGCCGATCTGGTGGTGATCGTCGGCGGCGCCGAAATCGGCCCGTACGGCTCGTCGCGCACCCGGTTCGAGATGGAGGTCGACAACGAGCTGTCGGCGGCCGGCGTCCTGGAGCTCGCCTGGACCACCGGGTTGATCCGTTGGGAGGACGACCCCCAACCGGGTTGGTACGACACCGAATCCGGTGAGCTGGTCGACGAATCCGAGCTGATCGAGCGCTACCACGACACCGTAGTGGAACGCTGCGGCATCCGTGAGTTCGTCGACGACGGCGCCATCGGCCCGGACCACGCCTCGCCGCTGCTGGTGTCGGTGTTCCTCGAAAAGGACTTCGCCTTCGTGGTGTCCTCGGAGGCCGATGCCCGCGCCTTCGTCGAATTCGACCCGGAGCACACGGTTATCCGACCGGTGCCCGACTCCACCGACTGGCAGGTCATCCGCAAGGCCGGCACCGAGATTCGCGTGCCGCGAAAGACCAAGCTGTCGCGGGTCGTCGGCGGTCAGGTCCCGACCGGATTCGACCCGACGGTGTGGGGCATCAGCCCGGACATGGCCAGTTCCATCGACCGGCTGGCCGTGTGGAATATCGTGGCGGCCGTCGACGCGTTCCTGAGTGCTGGTTTCAGCCCGGCCGAGGTGATGCGCTACGTGCACCCGAGCATGGTGGCCAACACCATGGGCACCGGCATGGGTGGTGGCGCATCGATGCAGACGATGTACCACGGAAACCTGTTGGGCCGTAACAAGCCGAACGACATCTTCCAGGAAGTGCTGCCGAATATCGTTGCCGCGCATGTGGTTCAGTCCTACATCGGCAGCTATGGCGCGATGATCCATCCCGTCGCCGCCTGCGCGACGGCCGCCGTTTCGGTGGAGGAGGGCGTCGACAAGATCCGGCTGGGCAAGGCCGAGATGGTGGTCGCCGGTGGCATCGACGACCTCACGCTGGAAGGCATCATCGGCTTCGGTGACATGGCGGCCACCGCCGACACCGCCATGATGCGCGGCAAGGGCATCCACGACTCGAAGTTCTCCCGCCCCAACGACCGGCGCCGGCTGGGCTTCGTCGAATCCCAGGGTGGCGGCACCATCCTGCTGGCCCGCGGCGACCTGGCCCTCAGGATGGGCCTGCCGGTGCTCGCGGTGGTGGCCTTAGCGCAATCGTTCGGCGACGGCGTGCACACCTCGATCCCGGCCCCGGGTCTCGGGGCGCTGGGCGCGGGGCGCGGCGGCAAGGACTCGCCGCTGGCGCGCGCGCTGGCCAAGCTCGGCGTGGGCGCCGACGACGTCGCGGTGATCTCCAAGCACGACACGTCGACGCTGGCCAACGATCCCAACGAAACGGAGCTACACGAGCGGCTGGCGGACTCGCTCGGCCGCTCGGCGGGCGCTCCGCTGTTCGTGGTGTCGCAGAAGAGCCTCACCGGCCACGCCAAGGGCGGCGCGGCGGTATTCCAGATGATGGGCTTGTGCCAGATGCTGCGCGACGGTGTGATCCCACCGAACCGCAGCCTGGATTGCGTCGACGACGAGTTGGCGGGTTCCTCCCACTTCGTCTGGGTGCGTGAGACACTGCGGCTCGGTGAGAGGTTCCCGCTCAAGGCGGGGATGCTGACCAGTCTAGGATTCGGCCACGTGTCCGGGCTGGTCGCGCTGGTGCACCCGCAGGCGTTCATCGCCGCGCTGGACGCGGATCAGCGCGCGGACTACCGGCGGCGCGCGGACGCCCGCCTGCTGGCCGGCCAGCGCAGGCTGGCCTCCGCCATCGCCGGCGGTCCGCCCATGTACCAGCGGCCCCCGGACCGCCGCTTCGACCACCACGCGCCGGAGAAGCGGCAGGAGGCGGCAATGCTGCTGAACCCCGCCGCCCGGCTGGGTGATGACGAGGCCTACGAGGTCCCTGCCGAATGACCGCGGTCGTCCGTTAACCTGGCCAGCCATGGGCATCGTCGGAGTGGGGATCGACCTCGTTTCCATTCCTGATTTCGCCGAGCAGGTCGACCAGCCGGGAACGGTGTTCTCCGAGACTTTTACTCCCGGCGAGCGCCGCGACGCGTCCGACAAGAGTTCGTCGGCGGCGCGCCACCTGGCCGCCCGGTGGGCCGCGAAGGAGGCGGTGATCAAGGCGTGGTCCGGGTCGCGGTTCGCTCAACGGCCCATGCTGCCGGAGGACATCCACCGCGATATCGAGGTGGTCACCGACATGTGGGGCCGGCCGCGAGTGCGGTTGACGGGGGACATCGCCAAGCATCTGGCCGACGTGACGATCCATGTGTCGCTGACTCACGAGGCGGATACCGCGGCCGCTGTGGCCATCCTCGAAACGCCCTGAGGCCCTCGCCCCGCCCGAGCGTCACGCCAGCGCGACGACGGGTGTCGAGCGTCACGCCAGCGTGACAACCGCGAGCTCGGCGGTGCGGGAGATTAGCCTCGACGTCATGAGCGATCTGATTGAGCGCGTCCGCGATGTGTTGCCGTCGGTGCGCCGCGATCTCGAGGACTTGGTGCGGATCGAGTCGGTGTGGGCCGACCCGAGCCGGCGCGACGAGGTGCATCGCAGCTCGCGGGCGGTTGCGGAGCTGTTGTCGCAGGCGGGTTTTGGCGATGTGCGCATCGTCAGCGAGGGCGGTGCGCCGGCGGTGATCGCGCGGCATCCGGCGCCGCCGGGCGCGCCCACCGTGCTGCTGTACGCCCACCACGACGTGCAGCCCGAAGGCGACAGCAGCCAGTGGGTGTCGCCGCCCTTTGAGCCCACGGAACGCGATGGGCGGCTCTACGGCCGCGGCAGCGCCGACGACAAGGCCGGTATCGCAACACATTTGGCGGCGTTTCGGGCGCATGGCGGCCAGCCTCCGGTTGGCGTGACGGTCTTCGTCGAGGGCGAGGAGGAATCCGGCTCGCCGTCACTGGGCCGGTTGCTCGCCGCCCACCGCGACTCGCTGGCCGCCGACGTGATCGTCATCGCCGACTCGGACAACTGGAGCCCCAAGGTCCCGGCGCTGACGGTTTCGCTGCGCGGCTTGGCCGACTGTGTGGTCGAGGTTGCCACGCTCGACCACGGGCTGCACTCGGGCCTGTGGGGCGGCGTGGTTCCCGACGCGCTGAGCGTGCTGGTGCGGTTGCTGGCCAGCCTGCACGACGACGACGGCAACGTGGCGGTGCCCGGCCTGCACGAAACCGACGCCGCAGCACTGAATTACCCGGAATATCCGGCCGAACGGGTCCGCGCCGACTCCGGCCTGCTGGATGGGGTCTCCGAGATCGGCTCGGGCCCGGTGCCGCAACGGCTGTGGGCCAAACCGGCGATCACCGTCATCGGCATCGACACCACGACGATCGCAGCCTCGTCGAACACGTTGATCCCGCGGGCCCGGGCCAAGATCAGCATGCGCGTCGCGCCCGGCGGTGACGCGGCGGCGCACCTCGACGCATTGACCGCCCACCTGCAGCGGCACGCCCCGTGGGGCGCACAGGTCACCGTCACGCGCGGCGAGGTCGGCCAGCCGTACGCCATCGAGGCCAACGGCACGGTTTACGACGCCGCGCGGGCGGCGTTCCGACAGGCGTGGGGTGTTGAGCCGGTCGACATGGGCATGGGCGGGTCGATCCCGTTCATTGCCGAATTCGCCGCCGCTTTCCCGCAGGCCAAGATCCTCGTCACCGGCGTCGAAGACCCCGCGACCCAGGCCCACAGCATCAACGAAAGCCTGCACCTGGGCGTGCTGGAGCGCGCGGCGGCCGCCGAAGCGCTGCTGCTGGCCAACCTGAGCTAAACCGACAAGTCGCGCCGAAGTTTGATGACCTGCCGAGGCGCTGCTATGAGAATTTCGGATTGAGAAAGACGTACAGCGCAGCGATCTTGCTCTCGCGAACAACGACAACATCGAGCCCGGTGTACTCGGGCGGCTCACCCTTCGGGCCTGAGCCCCATGCGAGGATTCCCGCGTTGTGCAGGGCTTGGGGCTCTCCCTGCGGTGTATAGACAAAATGAGGATGCGTGGCACGTAAATCCCCGGCGAATTTGTCCAGCGCGTCGTGTCCGACGAAGGCGCCGTCCGGAACGTAGAGCACGCAGTCGTCCGTGTAGAACTCTTCGATGGCGGCGCGCCGGCGGGCCGCATCACCTTCTCCGAAGACCTCCTGAAGGTTTCGATCGAGAAGTTCAGTAATTCGCTCGTCCCCAGTCATGTGCCCGCCGTCTTTCTTCGAGGTGTCGGCCTGCCCGACGCCTTTCGTGACCCTAAACGGACTGCGGTCCCATTCCATTCCGCTCCGGCGGAGTCAGACAGCCAAGTCGCGCCGGAGTTTGGCGACGTGGCCGGTCGCCTTGACGTTGTACTGCGCGGCGGCGATCTTACCTTTTTCGTCGACCACGAAGGTCGAACGGATCACGCCGTGGACCGTCTTGCCGTACATCTGCTTTTCGCCGTAGGCGCCCCAGGCCGTGAGCACCTTGCGGTCGGGATCCGACAGCAGCGGGAACGTCAGCCTTTCGGCGTCGCGGAATTTGGCAAGCTTCGCCGGTGAGTCGGGGGAGATCCCGACGACGTCGAGGCCGGCATCGTTGAGTTCGTGCAGGTTGTCGCGAAAGTCGCAGGCCTGCTTGGTGCATCCCGGCGTTGAGGCAGCCGGATAGAAGTACACCACGAGGCGTCGACCCTTGTAGTCGGCCAGCGATACCTTGTTGCCGTCGGCGTCGGGGAGGCTGAAGGCGGGCGCTTTGTCGCCGGGCGCAAGCCGTGTGGTCTCGGTCAACGTGAGTCCCTTTCTGTTCACCGCAAGGTTGGGGTTATCGCCAGCTGATCTAGGGTAGTGCGGGCAGGTGTATCACCTGAAGACTGGGACTTGGAGGACAGACACGTGGCGGACCGGGACCCCGAGGCGATCAAGCAGGATATCGACGTCGCGCGCGACCAGCTGGCGGCAACCGTCGACTCGCTTGCCGAGCGGGCCAATCCGCGCCGCCTCGCCGACGACCTCAAGGCCCGGGCGGTCGAATTCGTGAAGAAACCCGTGGTGATCGTCTCGCTGGTGGGGATATCGTCGGTCGTGGTGGTCGTGGTGGTCCGCAGGATCAGGGATCGCTGAGCGCGGCGCCGGCGCGACCACAGGTCGCTGCTACCAAAGCCTTTCCGGCACTGCGTATTTAAGCAGATTCGGCTTGTTCATTCGCTTCGAGTGCACTGGCCCGGGCCAACGGGTTGAGTTCGTTGACCCTGCCATTCGTAATGATGCAGCGCGACTCGACCGTCTGGAAGGTGGGCGCTGGCAGTCGATCAAGAGACCGGCGGAAATACGACGTCCCAGTCTCGGGCCATGCTCACGACGGTCCATCCCAGGCGTGCCCCGACGGCGGTGATCGGCTCGGACTCGGCGAACGTCTGTGCCGTACTGGTGTAGTGAAATTCGCGTTCAGCGTCGTCGTGGTCGATCAGCAGCGCAAGGCTGGGAGAGCCGGTGGCCTGCGCCCATTCCAGCATCTCCCGGTCACCCCCGGAGTTGCCGGCGGCCAGGATCGGCCGGCGGCCCAGCTGGGTCTGGATGTTGGCGACCTTGGCGCTGCCCTCGTTTGCGACGCCGAGCAGGCGGCTGGTGCGCCGGATGACCGGTGGACCGTCGCCGTCACGGCCGACGTCGTAGCCGATGAGGGTGCCCACCACCAACTCGGCCGGCACACCGTAGAGGTCGTCACTGATCGCCCGGACGAACTCGGTGCCGCCGCCGGTGACGATCCCGACCGTGAAGTCGCGGCGTCGCAGCTCAGCGATGAGTTCCCGCATCGGCTGATAGGTCACCGAGCGTGTCGGCCGGCCTAGCGTCGGGTGCGCTGCTCTGCCCATGAATTCCCTTGCCGCGGCACCGAACTCCTCCGGCGTCATGCCCTCGAACAGACCGGCGAGCGCGAGCGCGATGCGTTCCAGCCCGATCCCCGCGACCGCCGCCTGATCACCGCTGAGCAGGGCGGCGAACTCGTCACGCTCGCCGATCGACGGGTCCTCGGCCACGTGTTTGCGCAGCGCGTCGAGGAAGAAGTCGAGCTGTATATAGCTCGGCCGCTCGCACCACAGCGTGCCGTCGTTATCGAAGTAGGCGACCCGATCGGCGACCGGCACCTCCTCGGCCGCCGTCAAGAACGCCTCCAGCGCCTCCCGCGTGCCGCCGGGGCGCCAGGACGGGAGCGGGTCGTTGCGCTCCATCGGCGTCGCTCAGCTGCTGCCGGTAGTGGCGTCCTGCAACTTGGCCATGACCTGGTCCATGCTGAAGCTCGCAGATTTCTGCCGCTGCGGGAACTCGACCAACGTCTCCAGCATCTGCGCGACGTAAGCCTGAGCCGGAACGAACAAGAAGATGTGGTCCATCATCCAGTCGTAGTAAGTGTTCGACGTGATGTCGGCCCGCTCATACGGATCGGTCCGCAGGTTGAACAGCTTGGGCACGCGCAGTTCGACGTACGGCTCCGCCCAGATCTGCAGCGTGCCCGCGCAGCGCTGCTCGAGGAAGACGAACTTCCAGTTGTCGAACCGCAGTGCGGTGAGGTCCCCGTCGTCGGAGACATAGAAGAAGTGCTTGCGCGGACTCTCGTCGGTCTCGCCGGTGATGTACGCCAACTGGTCGTGCCCGTCGAGGTGCACCTTGTAGGTCGTGCCGTTCAGGTCTGTGCCCGCGCGCAGCCGCTCGGCGATGTCGGGCACACCCGCCACCGCCAACAGCGTGACGAACCAGTCGGCGTGGCTGACAATGCCGGTCAACACCGAGCCGGCCGGGATGTGCCCCGGCCAGCGCACCAGCGCCGGGACGCGGTAGGCGCCCTCCCAGTTGGAGTTCTTCTCGTTGCGGAACGGGGTCATGCCGGCGTCGGGCCAGCTGTTCATGTGCGGACCGTTGTCGGTGGAGTACATGACGATCGTGTTCTCGGCGATGCCCAGCTCGTCGAGCAGATCCAGCATGCTGCCGACCGTGTCGTCGTGATCCAACATCGTGTCGTGGTAGCGCGACTGCCAGCGCCCCGCGCGGCCCACGCTCTCGGGCTTGGTGTGGGTACGGAAATGCATGTGCGTGGAGTTGAACCACACGAAGAACGGGGTCTCGGCTTCGTGCTGGCGCTTGATGAAATCGACTGCGGCGTCGCGGAATTCGCCGTCGCAGGTTTCCATCCGCTTCTTGGTGAGCGGGCCGGTGTCCTCGATGCGCTGGGTGCCGTCGCCGTTGGCCCAGGTGTGCAACACGCCGCGGGGCCCGAATCTCTTGCGGAACGCCGGATCCTTCGGGTAGTCCGGCAGTTCGGGTTCCTCTTCGGCGTTGAGGTGATATAGGTTGCCGAAGAACTCGTCGAAGCCGTGCATCGTGGGCAGGTGCTCGTCGCGGTCGCCGAGGTGGTTCTTGCCGAACTGGCCCGTGGCGTAGCCCTGCGCCTTGAGCGCCGTCGCGATCGTCGGGTCCTGCGCCTGCAGGCCCAGCGGCGCCCCGGGCAGACCCACCTTGGTCAGGCCGGTGCGGTACGGGTTCTGGCCGGTGATGAACGCCGCCCGTCCGGCGGTGCAGCTCTGCTCTGCGTAATAGTCGGTGAACAGCACCCCTTCGGCGGCGACGCGGTCGATGTTGGGAGTCCGGTATCCCATCAGCCCGTTGCTATAGCAACTGAGGTTGCTCTGCCCGATGTCGTCGCCCCAGATGATCAGGACATTCGGCTTATCGCTCACTGGTTGGCCTTTCGCGGTCGAAGCCCCGACGCCTCGCACCCGGACCAGCTGATACTGGCGCATAACGGGCGCCCCAGAAGGATCCTAGACCCAGTTTCCGCCGCCACCACGGGCTTCCGGCTTGCAAGTCATTCGCCACGGCTTATCTCAGCAATGTCGACTCGGGAGTACTTCGGGTAGTTCACCACTATTGGCGACATTGCCAGCAGTTTGTGCAGCGGGGTGGGTGCATCCACGTGCGGGGGTGCGGCGGTCGAGTCCCCGCGGCGTGGAGGATCGGGTGGAGGATTTTCGGCCAGTTCGATACCCGGTCAGGGGTATGCGAACAAAAACCAAAGGCAGACGAAAACCATGCCTGACCTGTGGTTTCGTGTGGTGCGCCGTCAGGGTTTCGAACCCCGGACCCGCTGATTAAGAGTCAGCTGCTCTACCAACTGAGCTAACGGCGCTTTGTCGGCCGAGACCGCGTCTGCGACAATAACAGGCGTTCTGTCGCGGAACGAAATCCCTGGACCTCACCCATTCTAGAGGGCGCGGCTCGGGCGATCTCCCGGCGTTTGCGGAGCGCGCGGTGCTGCCTTATGGTCACTGGCCTGTGTCAAAAATCGCCGAACGAGCTCACTTCGATGTGAATTTCGTTGCGATGGCTGCACGGGACGGGACGAACCGGCCGATATTCTGACTGTGAGCGGGCCGAACCCTCTAAAATGCTCGCAATTATTCAGGGTCAGCGGTGACCGACGTAAGCGGAGTGGTGTGAAAGGTCGCTTGATGACGCCTTTGCGCGGACGCCGATCGTGGCTGTTTGCTGCCATGATCATGTTTGCTGTCGTCGGCGTTGCCTGCAGCAGTAGCCACACCGCCGCGCCCGCGAAGGTCATCTTCGACAAGGGCACGCCGTTTGCTGATCTGCTCGTCCCCAAGCTCACCTCCTCGGTGAACGACGGTGCCGTCGGCGTCACCGTGGATGCGCCGGTGACGGTGAGCGTTGCCGACGGCGTGCTGGGGTCGGTCACCATGGTCAACGAGAACGGCAGGACGATCAACGGTCAGCTCAGCCCCGACGGGCTGCGCTGGTCGACGACCGATCAGCTGGGCTACAACAGGCGCTACACGCTGAACGTGAAGGCGCTGGGGCTGGGCGGCGCGGCGACCCGGCAGATGACCTTCCAGACCAGTTCACCGGCCCACCTGACGATGCCCTACGTGAATCCCGGCGACGGCGAGGTGGTCGGCATCGGTGAGCCGGTGGCGATCCGCTTCGACGAGAACATCGCGAACCGTGCCGCGGCGCAGAAGGCCATCATCATCACCACCAACCCTCCCGTCGAGGGCGCGTTCTACTGGCTGAACAACCGCGAAGTGCGTTGGCGCCCAGAGCATTTCTGGAAGCCGGGCACAGCCATTGATGTGGCGGTCAACACCTACGGCGTCGACCTGGGCGACGGGATGTTCGGCGAGGACAACGTCAAGACGCACTTCACCATCGGCGACGAGGTCATCTCGACCGCCGACGACACCACCAAGATGGTGACCGTGCGGGTCAACGGCGAAGTCGTCAAGACCATGCCGACGTCGATGGGCAAGGACAGCACCCCGACGGCCAATGGTTTCTACATCGTCGGTGGGCGGTTCAAGCACATCATCATGGACTCCTCCACCTACGGGGTGCCCGTCAACTCGCCCAACGGTTATCGCACCGATGTCGAGTGGGCCACCCAGATTTCGTACAGCGGCGTCTTCGTGCACTCCGCGCCCTGGTCGGTCGGCGCCCAGGGCCACACCAATACCAGCCATGGATGTCTGAATGTGAGCCCGAGCAACGCCGAGTGGTTTTACGACCACAGCAAGAGCGGCGACATCGTCGAGATCGTCCACACCGTGGGGGCGACGCTGCCGGGCACCGAGGGGCTGGGCGACTGGAACATCCCCTGGCCGGTGTGGAAGGCCGGCAACGCCAACACCTGATGGGCTGGCGCCGCCTTTAAGGGGCGTCGCTCGTTGCACTTTCGGCGGCTGAGCAACGCATCGGTCACGTTTCATTCATTCGTCTGCGGTCTCAGCGTTGTAGGGTGCCGGGACATGAGCACTCCTTCGCCCGGGCCCGGTTGGTGGCTGGCATCAGACGGCAAGTGGTATCCGCAGCGGTGGGAGACCACCTTCGTCCATTACACAAACGAGTCTCTGGCGGCTGTGATCGACGAGGCGAGCCGTCAATCGAAAGCCTACGGGGAACAGGGGTGGGAGATCGTGGGCTCCTCGGTGCAACGGGTTCAGGTCGCTCGCCACTTCAGCGACTATGACAGAGGCGGCGACCATTATTTCGAGTGGAGCATTGTCTGCACCTTGAAACGGCCTGTCGCGCCCGAATAACGCGGCCGAAAGGTCCTCTTGCCTGTTGGGGTGAGTGACGGGACTCGAACCCGCGACCCCCAGGATCACAACCTGGTGCTCTACCAACTGAACTACACTCACCATGGCCGCGAGCCGGCGTCCAGATCGGAGCCAACGAGCGGCGACTGTCGATACTAGCCGCTCGGGGACTCGGTGTCCGAATCGATTGTTCGAGTTGCGTTCTCTCCGTCTTGAAGATCGGCGACCACCGTCTCGATTTCGCTGGTAGACGGTCCCGGCGGAGGCACGAACGCGGTCCGCCGGTAATACCGCAGTTCGCGGATGGATTCACCGATGTCGGCCAGCGCCCGGTGCGTGAGCCCCTTGGCGGGCTGACCGTAGTAGATGCGCGGATACCAGCGGCGGCACAGCTCCTTGATCGAGCTGACGTCGATCATCCGGTAGTGCAGGTAGGAATCCAGCTTCGGCATGTCGCGGGCGATGAACGACCGATCCGTGGCGATCGAGTTGCCGGCCAGCGGCGCCGTCTTGGGCTGCTTGACGTGCGTGGTGACGTAGTCGAGCACCATCGCCTCGGCGGTCGCCAGGTCGACGGTGGATGCCTTGACCTCCTCGATCAGCCCCGAGCGCGAGTGCATTTCGGCGACCACGTCGATCATTGACGACAGAGCGGCGTCGTCGGCGTGGATGACCACGTCCACCCCATCGCCCAGAATGTTCAGCTCGGCGTCGGTGACCAGGACTGCGATCTCGATCAACTTGTCCGAGCCCAGATCGAGCCCGGTCATCTCGCAGTCGATCCACACCAATTCGTCGCGCACAGCGCTCAGCGTAAACGCACGTCAGGCCCTGCACCCGCCTCCCCCTGGCAAGTAGTGTGAGCGTTGCCGAACTGTATGGGAGCGACTGGGGAAGAGGGGCGCATCACGATGACCACCGAATCAGCGGCGACACCCGCGAAGCGGATCGCGAGCGGCTACTCCGTCGAAGGCCAGGCGCTCGAATTGGGCACGGTCGTCGTCGACGGCGTGGCGGACCCGACCGCGCAGATTCGCATCCCGCTGGCCACCGTCAACAGGCACGGCTTGGTGGCCGGGGCGACGGGAACCGGCAAGACCAAGACGCTGCAACTGATCGCCGAGCAGCTCAGCGCGGCCGGGGTTCCAGTGCTGATGGCCGACGTGAAGGGCGATCTGTCCGGTCTGGCCCAGCCGGGGGAGGCCAACGACAAGACCGCCGCGCGCGCGAAAGACACCGGCGACGACTGGCAGGCGACGGGATTCCCGGTGGAGTTCTTGTCGCTGGGCACCGACGGAGTCGGCGTGCCGGTGCGCGCGACCGTCGCCAGCTTCGGCCCGGTTCTGTTGTCAAAAGTGTTGGGGCTCAACGCTACTCAAGAGTCGACGTTGGGGCTGATCTTCCATTGGGCCACGCAAGCCAACCGCCCGCTGGTCACCCTGAGCGATCTGCGCAGTGTCATCAGCCATCTGACGAGCGACGAGGGTAAGGCCGATCTGAAAGACCTGGGCGGAGTGTCGTCGACGACGGCGGGCGTCATCCTGCGAGCGCTGGTGAACCTTGCCGGCGAGGGCGGGGACACGTTCTTCGGCGAGCCGAAGCTCGATCCGCAGGACCTGCTGCGCGTCGACGACCAGGGCCACGGCATCATTTCGCTGCTCGAGTTCAGCGGTCAGTCGTTGCGTCCGGTCATCTTCTCCACCTTCCTGATGTGGTTGCTGGCCGATCTGTTTACGGTCCTGCCCGAGGTCGGTGACGTGGACAAGCCGAAGCTGGTCTTCTTCTTCGACGAGGCGCACCTGTTGTTCGCCGACGCGTCCAAGGCCTTCCTCGAGCAGGTCGAACAAACCGTCAAACTGATCCGCTCCAAGGGCGTCGGGGTGTTCTTCTGCACCCAGTTGCCCACCGATCTGCCCAACGATGTGCTGTCCCAGCTGGGAGCGCGGGTCCAGCACGCGCTGCGGGCGTTCACCCCCGACGACCAGCAGGCACTGAGCAAGACCGTCCGCACCTATCCGAAAACCGATGTGTACGACTTGGAGTCGGCGCTGACCTCGCTGGGAATCGGCGAGGCTGTCGTCACCGTGCTGTCCGAGAAGGGCGCACCGACGCCGGTCGCGTGGACCCGCATGCGGGTGCCCCGGTCGCTGATGGCCTCGATCGGCACCGATGCGATCTCCGCCGCGGCCAAATCGAGTCCGCTGCAGGCCAAATACGGCCAGACGATCGAGCAGCCAGCGGAACCCGAAGTGCCCCAGCCGCAGGCCCCGCCGCCGCCGGGGCAATACGACCCCGTGCCTTATCCGGACCCATCCGACATACCGCCAATGCCCGCGCCCGCGGAGCCGAAGGGGCCCGGCATGTTAGAGCAGATATTGCACGATCCAACGGTCAAGAGCGGCATTAACACGGCGATACGCGAAGCGGTGAAAGGCATCTTCGGTACCGGCCGCCGCCGGAAGTAGCGCCTACCCGCCGCCCATCTTCTTGTAGAAGCTGCCCACGATCGGCGCGACGATGGCGCGTGGGGCGTATCCGCTCGCCACCGACATCGCTTTCGACGTCAAGCCCGGGACAACGCGCATCTTGTTGCGCTCCAACGCATCCAGCGATAGCCGGGCGGTGTGTTCCGTCGAGATCCACAGGAAGTCCGGCACCACTCTTTCGACGAGCGACCTTTCGGCGTCATCGGGAAGCTCGGTGCGCACCGGGCCCGGTGCCAGCAGCGTGACGTGCACACCGGAGCTGCGCAGTTCGCCCCGCAACGATTCGCTGAAGGTGTTCACGAACGCCTTGGAGGCGGCATAGGTGGCGTTGTAGGGGATCGGCGAATTGCCCGCCGCCGAACCGGAAATCAGGATGCCACCGGCCTTGCGTTCGACCATGCCCGGCAGAACGGCCAACGTAAGGTCGTGCACCGCAACGGCATTCAGTTGCACCTGAGCCTTTTCCGCCGCCGGGTCAAGGCCCGCCACCGGACCGAACGTCGCCGTACCTGCGTTGGCGCACAGGATCGAGATGGGACGGGTGGCCAGTTCGTCGCACAGTTTCGCCCGTTCGGCCGGGTCGGCCAGGTCGGCGGGGCGCACGTCGACGGCGACACCGTATTTGTCGGCCAGCCGGGTGGCCAGGTCGTTGAGCAGGTCCTCGCGTCGCGCGGTGACGATCAGGCTATGTCCGCGCGCGGCAAGTTCGGTGGCCAGCGCTTCGCCGATGTTTTGCGAAGCTCCGGTGACAACGGCGCGCGCGTCGGGACTGGGAGCTGGTACCGGCATGCGGCAATCGTAGACAGGCACGGGTCGCAGCCGGGCGCGGCGGGTCGTCTGCCAAACAAATCCGCAGCGACCGCAAGTGCGGCGGAGCCGGGCGCGGCGGGTCGTCTGCCAAACAAATCCGCAGCGACCGCAAGCGCGGCGTAGCCGGGCGCGGCGGGTCGTCTGCCAAACAAATAGAGTGCCGGGCATGAGTCAGCCACGGTCGCGCTCTCTCACGCCCGTGCCATCACGGGTGGTGGCATGGGCGCTGTGGGACTGCGGCTCCCTCGGTATGAACGCCATCGTGGCGACCTTCGTCTTCTCGGTCTATCTGACCGGCAGCGTGGGGTCGGGCATATCCGGTAGTACGTCACCGGCGAGTTGGCTGGGTCGCGCGCTCGCCATCGCGGGGTTGACCATCGCGGTGTTGGCGCCGCTCGTCGGGGTGTGGGTAGAGGCCCCACACCGTCGGCGGGTGATGCTGACGGTGTTGAGCGGTCTCGCGGTCACGTCGACCAGCGCGATGTTCCTGATACGCGACCACCCCAGCTATCTCTGGGCGGGCTTGGTGCTGCTGTCGACCACGGCCGCGTGCGGTGATCTGGCTGGTGTTCCCTACAACGCGATGCTGCGTCAGATCTCGACGCCGCAGACGGTGGGGCGCATCTCCGGCCTGGGTGCGGCCTCAGGGTTTACCGGCAGCGTGGTCCTGCTGCTGCTGGTCTATTTGGGTTTCATCTCCGGCACCGGCCCGGTGCGCGGGCTGCTGCGCGTGCCCGTCCATGACGGGCTCTACGTCCGGACGGCGATGCTGCTGACCGCGGCGTGGTTTGCGGTGCTGGCGCTACCGTTGCTGTTTGTCGCCCACCGGCTGCCGGACTCCGGCGAGACGTCGCATCCGGCGAGCATGCTGGGCGGTTATCGCAAGCTGTGGGTAGAGGTGAGCGCGGAGTGGCGCCGCAACCGCAACCTGGTCTATTTCCTGGGGGCCAGCGCGCTGTTCCGGGATGGGCTGGCGGCCATATTCGGCTTCGGCGCCGTGCTCGGCGTCAACGTATACGGCCTCTCCCAAGGCGATGTGGTGGTGTTCGGCGTGGCGGCTAGCGTGGTGGCCGCGATAGGCGCGGCAATCGGCGGGTTCGTCGACCACCGGATCGGATCCAAACCGGTCATCGTTGGGTCACTGGTGGCGATCATCGTCGTGGCGGTCACATTGATGATGTTGTCCGGTGCGCATGCCTTCTGGCTGTGCGGACTGCTGTTGGCCATTTTCGTCGGTCCGTCGCTCTCATCGTCGCGCGCCCTGCTGCTGCAGCTGGCAAAGCACGGCGGGGAAGGGGTCGCGTTCGGGCTCTACACGATGACGGGGCGGGCGGTGTCGTTCGTGGCGCCCTGGTTGTTCTCCGTTTTCGTCGACGCATTCGGCGCAGTGCGGGCCGGTCTCGGCGGGATCTCGCTGGTGCTGATCGCCGGACTGCTGGGGATGGTGGTGGTTCGAGTCCCGGTGCGCGGCGAGGAGACCGCGGAACAGCCTTCGCAGGCCTAGCCCCTCGCGTCGCAGATCGTCAGGCCCACTCCGGCCCGCTGGCTCACCTGGACCCCCGCGATGGTGACCGAGCAGGTGACGTTGTGGCCGAAGTTGACGACCGTGACGTTCGCCGGGTGGACCGCGGACTTCGACAGGCTGACCTCTTTGCTCCAGGGCAGCTCGACATTGAACTCGGTCTGTACGACGTCGCCGGTGCCGATGTACACGATGCTGATGGCCCGGCCGTCGCCGGTGACGTTATAGACGACGTCCTGCATTGCACCCGGGACGGTCGTCTCGGGGGGTGTGCCGGGCACGGTGGGCGGCGGCAGGGGCCTGAGGGTGTGCGACGGCGGAGACGTCCGAGTCGATGGGGTCGGTGTCGGAGTCTCCTCGCTTGACCCGGGCATGGCGGGCAACGGTGGGACGGCAGTCTGGGTCTTGATCGCGTCGTTCGCGAGCACGAGCGCGATCAGCAGCGCGACGACCAGCAGCACCGCCGCGCCGGCGGCGAACCACAGCCAGCGCGGCGACTTGGGGCCTCCGGACGGCGGGGGAGCCAGATCCTCAGGCGGCACTTCGCCCGACGGGGGCAGCTCTTGCTGCCAGTACGCAGGCAGCTCTGTGGTGTCGTTCGGGCTCGGCGCCCATTGCGGGATTTGCCCGCCGTAGGTGGGCGCGTAGGGCCCCGCTTGGTCGGCGTATGCCGGGTCAGCGGGCGGCGGATACGGGGAACCCGGCGGCCCGGCCGGTCCTGACCTCGGTAGAGGGGGACTAGACCACTCGGGTCGACGTGGATCGTTCATGTCCACCTCATGGCTTGCAGGGTACCTGGGCCTGGCGTCCGAGCAGTGATTCGGCTTATGACGCGCAACTCAGGGGCACCGATTTCCGGCCGTCAGCGCGGCGACCGTCATCGCCCGCATGACGGCGCGTGACCGCGCCGCACGAGCGGGCTTGGCGCGCGAATGGTCTGGCGACTTCATGCTGTGCGGTGTCGAATTCAGCAGGCCGAATATCGCGTGCGCCGTGAGCCGAGCATCGTCTTCCGCCAGCTTGGGATTCAGCTTACGCAGCACACCCACCCAGACCTCGACGTACTGGCGCTGCGCTTTGCGTACCTGCTTCTCGGCCGCCTCCGGCAGGTACGCAAGGTCGCGGTCCTGGATGCGGATCAGGTCGGGTTCGCCCAGCGCAAAGTCGAGGTGAAAGTCGATGAGGTCGTCCAACGTGGTGGTCGCGTCGGCGCTGCGGGCCCTTACGTCGCGCGCGCCGGCTAGTAGCCGGGTGCTGATCCCCACGAGCAACTCGACGAGCAGCGACTCCTTGTTGGGGAAGTGGCGGTAGATCGCCGGACCGCTGACGCCCGCGGCCGCGCCGATGTCCTCGAGGCGCACCGCGAGGAATCCGCGCTCGGCGAATAAGCGTTCGGCGGCGGACAGGAGTTGCAAGCGCCGGTCGGATTTCAACTGGCTGCGGCGATTTGGGGCGTCAGGAGGGCCGGGACCGCCCTCTGGCGCGGACGTTGTCATGACGGACCTCCGCCCACAACTCGTCCGGTCGGTTAATCGCCACTAACTTAGCACGAGTTATTCGCTATCAACTTTCACTCGCGGCGTGGTTGGCGGGTTTAGGTTGGTAACCGAACCAGCCGGAGGACCCGTGGCAACCACAGAAGCCGCACAACCGAAACCGCTGTCGTATGACCTTTCATATGAGCGGGGTCCGGGCAATCCTCCGCTGCTCGAAACGACGATCGGGGCCAACTTCGCCGCGACCGCCGCCAAGTATGCGCAACGCGACGCACTCGTTGACGTCGCCGCGGGACGACGCTGGAGTTACGCCGAACTGCTGGCCTCCGTGCGCCGACTGGCCACGGGGTTCCTGCGGGCCGGGATCGGTGTGGGCGATCGAGTCGGCATCTGGGCGCCGAACCGGTGGGAGTGGGTGCTCGTCCAGTACGCGACAGTGGAGATCGGCGCGATCCTGGTAACCGTCAACCCCGCCTACCGTGCCCGCGAATTGGAATATGCGCTGAGGCAATCCGGGGTCGCGATGGTGATTGCCGCGCGGGATTTCAAAACCACGGACTACGCCGCGATGCTGGACGAGGTGGCGCCGCACTGCCCTGACCTGAGCGACGTGGTGCTCCTGGACGGCGATCGATGGGACGAGCTAGCCGATACGGAGACCGACCCAACGGCGCTGAGCGACATCGCGGCGAGCCTGGATTCCGGTGATCCGATCAACATCCAATACACCTCGGGCACAACGGGATACCCGAAGGCCGCCACACTGAGCCACCGCAACATCCTCAACAACGGCTACCTGGTGGGCGAGCTACTCGAGTACACCGCGCAGGATCGGATCTGCATCCCGGTGCCCTTCTATCACTGCTTCGGCATGGTGATGGGCAATCTGGCGGCCACCAGCCACGGCGCCTGCATGGTGATTCCGTCGCCCGGCTTCGAAGCCGCCGCCACCCTGCGGGCGGTGCAGGCCGAACGGTGCACCAGCCTCTACGGCGTGCCGACGATGTTCATCGCCGAGCTTGGCCTGCGGGAGTTCGACGACTACGAACTGAGCAGCCTGCGTACGGGGATCATGGCCGGCTCACCGTGCCCGGTCGAGGTGATGCGCAAGGTGATCGAGCGCATGCACATGCCGGGCGTCTCGATCTGCTACGGGATGACCGAAACGTCACCGGTTTCCACCCAGACGCGCAGCGACGATCCGCTGGAACGGCGCGTCGGCACCGTCGGCCGGGTGGGTCCGCATCTGGAGGTCAAGGTGGTGGACCCGGCCGGCGGCCAGACCGTGCCGCGCGGGGTGGCCGGCGAGTTCTGCACGCGGGGCTATTCGGTGATGGCCGGCTATTGGAACGATCCGGAGCGGACCGCCGAGGTCGTCGACGAGGACGGCTGGATGCACACCGGAGACCTGGCCGTCATGGACACGTGCGGGTACATCCAGATCACCGGCCGAATCAAAGACCTCATTGTCCGGGGTGGCGAGAACATCTCCCCGCGCGAGATCGAGGAGTTTCTGCACACCCACCCCGATATCGTCGACGGCCACGTCATCGGGGTGCCCGACGCGCGGTACGGCGAGGAAGTCATGGCGGTTGTCATGCTGCGCGACGGAGCGCCAGCGCTGACCATCGAGGCCTTGCGGGAGTTCTGCGCGGGCCGGATCGCCAGGTTCAAGATCCCGCGGTACCTGCGGATCGTCGACGAATTCCCGATGACCGTCACCGGCAAGGTCCGCAAAACCGAGATGCGCCAGCAAGCGATCGAGTACCTCCGTGGCGGGGACTGAGCGCCCGTTCCCTCCCTGGACGCGGCGGTTGGCCGATGGTATTCTCGCTCCAGTTAATGAAGATTAACTGAATTTCGGACCACCCCGACGGCAAGGAGGCTGCTGCGGCGATGGACAAGGTGGTGGCGACGGCCGCTGAAGCGGTCGCCGACATAACCGACGGATCGTCCCTGGCGGTCGGGGGATTCGGTTTCTGCGGCATCCCCGAGGCGCTGATCGCGGCGCTGCTCGACAGCGGGGTCCGCGACCTGGAGACGGTGTCGAACAACTGCGGCGGCGAGGGCGTCGGGTTGGGTCCGCTGTTGCAGCACAAGCGAATTCGCCGGGCCGTCGCCTCGTACGTCGGTGACAACAAGGAGTTCGCCCGCCAGTTCCTCGCTGGCGAACTCGAGGTGGAGCTCACTCCACAGGGCACCTTGGCGGAGCGGCTGCGGGCGGGAGGGATGGGGATCCCGGCCTTCTACACACCCGCGGGAGTCGGCACTCCGGTCGCCAATGGCGGATTGCCGTGGCGCTACGACGCTTCGGGCGCGATGGCGGTGGTGTCGCCTCCGAAGGAGACCCGCGAGTTCGACGGTGCCACCTACGTTCTGGAGCGGGCGATCCGCACCGACTTCGCGCTGGTGCACGCCTGGAAGGGCGACCGCCATGGCAACCTCGTCTATCGCGGGGCCGCGGCCAACTTCAACCCGGACTGCGCCCCGGCAGGCAGGATCACCATCGCCGAGGTCGAACATCTCGCCGAGCCCGGAGAGATCGACCCGGCCGCGGTGCACACCCCTGGCGTCTACGTTCAGCGGATCGTGCACGTGCCCAATCCCGACAAGCGGATCGAGAAGGTGACGGTGCGGTGAGCGCCGCGCCGACGACGATGCAGAGCGGAGCGATGAGGAGGAGTGGCGCCGAGTGAGCTGGAGCAAGGAGGGTTTGGCCGCGCGCGTGGCCGCCGAATTCGAGGACGGCCAATACGTCAACCTCGGCATCGGAATGCCCACCCTCGTCCCCAACCACATCCCCGACGGCGTCACCGTGGTCGTGCATTCGGAGAACGGGATACTCGGTGTCGGGCCGTATCCCCGACCCGAGGACGTCGACGCGGATCTGATCAACGCGGGCAAGGAGACGGTCACCACGATGCCGGGCGCGGCGTTCTTCGGCTCCTCGGCGTCATTCGGGATCATTCGCGGCGGCCACCTCGACGTCGCGGTGCTCGGCGCCATGCAGGTCTCGGCCACCGGCGACCTTGCCAACTGGATGATTCCGGGAAAGATGGTCAAGGGCATGGGCGGCGCGATGGATTTGGTGCACGGAGCGCGCAAGGTGATTGTGATGATGGAACACACCGCCAGGGACGGCAGCCCCAAAATCGTTGAGCGGTGCACCCTTCCGCTGACCGGCGTGGGCTGTGTCAACCGCATCATCACCGACCTCGCCGTCATCGACGTGGGCGACGACGGTCTGCACCTCGTCGAGACCGCCCCCGAGGTCTCCACCGACGAGGTGGTCTCGAAAACCGAACCGCCCCTGGTGCTTGCGACTACCGGGAGGCACTTGTGACCGCGTCCGTGACAAGCCCTGTTGAGGCGCCGTCGTTCGCCGATGAACACCGGCGCCTGGTCAGCGAGTTGAACGCCAAGCTGGCGGCCGCGGCTTTGGGCGGCAGTGAACGCGCGCGGGAACGCCACGTCAGCCGCGACAAGCTGCTGCCCCGCGATCGCGTGGATCGCCTGCTCGATCCGGGCAGCCCGTTTCTGGAGCTTTCTCCGCTGGCGGCCGCCGGCATGTACGACGACGAGTCCCCGGGAGCCGGGATCATCACCGGAATCGGGCGGGTGTCGGAGCGCGAGTGCGTGATCGTCGCCAACGACGCGACGGTCAAGGGCGGCACCTACTACCCGATGACGGTCAAGAAGCACCTGCGCGCGCAAGAAGTCGCGTTGCAGAATCGACTGCCGTGCATCTACCTGGTCGACTCCGGCGGCGCCTTCCTGCCGCGCCAAGACGAGGTCTTTCCCGACCGCGAGCATTTCGGCCGGATCTTCTACAACCAGGCGACCATGAGCGCCAAGGAGATTCCGCAGGTCGCCGCCGTGTTGGGATCGTGCACGGCGGGCGGTGCCTACGTGCCGGCAATGAGCGACGAGGCCGTGATCGTCCGCGAGCAGGGCACGATATTTCTCGGCGGCCCGCCGCTGGTCAAAGCCGCCACCGGCGAGATCGTCTCGGCCGAAGAACTCGGCGGCGGCGACCTGCACTCGCGGGTTTCCGGTGTCACCGACCACCTCGCCAACGACGACGAGCACGCGCTGCGGATCGTCCGCTCGATCGCGGCCACCTTCGGTCCGCGTGAGCCCAGCCAATGGGAGGTGCAACCCTCGATCGAGCCCAAGCACGCGCAGACGGAGCTCTACGATGTCGTGCCGCCGGATCCGCGGGTGCCCTATGACGTGCACGAGGTCATCGTGCGGCTGGTCGACGGCAGCGAATTCAGCGAATTCAAGGCCAACTACGGCAAGACGCTGGTGACCGCCTTCGCGCACATCCACGGCCATCCCGTCGGCATCGTCGCCAACAACGGTGTGCTGTTCAGCGAATCCGCTTTGAAGGGCGCGCATTTCATCGAGCTGTGCGACAAACGCAAGATTCCGCTGCTGTTTCTCCAAAACATCGCCGGGTTCATGGTCGGCCGCGACTACGAGGCCGGCGGCATCGCCAAGCATGGCGCCAAGATGGTCACCGCCGTGGCCTGCGCCCGGGTGCCCAAGCTGACCGTTGTGATCGGTGGATCCTACGGCGCGGGCAACTATTCGATGTGCGGGCGCGCGTATTCTCCGCGCTTCCTCTGGATGTGGCCCAATGCCCGGATCTCGGTGATGGGCGGCGAGCAGGCCGCGTCGGTGCTGGCAACCGTACGCGGCGAGCAACTCGCCGCGGCGGGCAAGCCGTGGTCGGCCGACGAGGAGGAGGCGTTCAAGGCGCCCCTCCGCCGGCAGTACGAGGATCAGGGCAACCCGTACTACTCGACCGCCCGGCTATGGGACGACGGCATCATCGACCCCGCCGATACCAGAACGTTTGTCGGGCTTGCCCTTTCGGTGTGCGCCCAGGCGCCGCTGGAACCGGTCTCCTACGGCGTCTTCCGGATGTAAAGATGTTCGACACCGTATTGGTAGCCAACCGCGGCGAGATCGCGGTGCGCGTGATCCGGACCCTGCGCCGGCTGGGCATCCGATCGGTCGCCGTCTACAGCGACCCCGACGCCACCGCGCGGCACGTGCTGGAGGCCGACACGGCCGTCCGGCTGGGGCCGGCCGCGGCGCGCGAAAGCTACCTGGACATCGACAAGGTTGTCGACGCCGCCAAGCGCACCGGATCCCAGGCGATCCACCCGGGCTACGGGTTCCTCTCCGAGAACGCGGATTTCGCCGCCGCGTGTGAAAGCGCCGGGGTGGTGTTCCTGGGGCCGCCCGCGCGAGCGATACGGGTGATGGGGGACAAGATCACCGCCAAGAACGCCGTCGCCGCCTTTGATGTACCGGTGGTGCCCGGTGTGGCCAAGCCCGGGCTGACCGATGACGAACTGGTCGCGGCCGCCGAAGAGGTCGGCTATCCGGTGTTGATCAAACCGTCGGCGGGAGGCGGCGGTAAGGGCATGCGGCTGGTGGAAGACCCGGCCCGACTGCGCGAGGCGCTGGTGGGTGCCCGACGGGAGGCAGGGGCCTCATTCGGCGATGACACGCTGTTCCTGGAGCGTTTTGTGTTGCGGCCCAGGCACATCGAGGTGCAGGTGCTCGCCGACACCCATGGCAACGTGGTCCATTTGGGCGAACGCGAGTGCAGCCTGCAGCGGCGCCACCAGAAGGTCATCGAGGAGGCGCCGTCGCCGCTGCTTGACCCCCAGACTCGCGCGCGGATCGGGGCCGCGGCCTGCAACACCGCCCGCAGCGTCGATTACGTTGGTGCCGGCACGGTGGAGTTCATCGTCTCCGCCGACCGTCCCGACGAATTCTTTTTCATGGAGATGAACACCCGCCTGCAGGTTGAGCACCCGGTTACCGAAGCCGTCACCGGTCTGGACCTGGTGGAGTGGCAGTTACGGGTGGCCGCGGGTGAGAAGCTGGGGTTCGCCCAGGACGACATCCAATTGCGCGGGCACGCGATCGAGGCCCGCGTGTATGCGGAGGATCCGGCCCGGGGATTCCTGCCGACCGGCGGCCAGGTGCTGCAGGTGTTCGAACCGTCCGGGGCCGGCGTGCGGGTGGACTCGTCGCTGCTGGCCGGCACGCTGGTCGGCAGCGACTACGACCCGATGCTGAGCAAGGTGATCGCCCACGGGGACGATCGCGATGAGGCGCTCGCGAAACTCGGTCGGGCACTGGCGCAAACCGCGGTTCTGGGCGTGCAGACCAACGTCGAATTCCTCCGGTTCCTGCTGGCCGACGACCGGGTGCGTGCCGGTGATCTGGACACCGCGCTGCTCGACGAGCGGCTGGCGGACTTCGCACCGGTCCCCGCACCCGACGACGTGCTCGCCGCCGGCGGCCTCTTCCGTCAGTGGGCCCTTTCTGTTGTGGCCCGACGCGCTGCGGACAACCCGTGGACAATGCCGACGGGATGGCGGGTCGGCGGTGGCGCGGCGCCGGTGCGCACCGCGGTGCGCACCCCGCTGCGCAGCGAGACCGTGTCGGTGTGGGGCTTACCCGAGGCCGCCAAAGTGCAGGTCGGTGACGGTGAGATCCATTCCGCCGGCGTGCAACTCGACGGTGCGCGGATGTACGCGACGCTGGACGGCCTGCGCCGCGAATACTGGTGGGCTGAGGCCAACCGGCACCTTTGGATCGCCGACGAACGGGGAACGTGGCACCTGCGAGAGGCCGAGGAAACCGCGATTCACCGCGAGGCGGGCGCCAGGCAGGAAGAGATCGTAAGCCCGATGCCCGGCAACGTGATTGCCGTGCAGGCGGAATCCGGTGCCGAGGTCTCCGAAGGCGACGTGGTGGTGATCGTCGAGGCGATGAAGATGGAACACTCGCTGGCCGCACCGGTTTCGGGGCGAGCGGAGGTGCTGGTCTCCGTCGGGGACCAGGTGACAGTAGACCAGGTGCTGGCCCGGCTGATCCCGGACGAGGAAAGCGAAGAAGGCAAGGACGAGAGATGACGACATCCATTACCGCAGGGACGTTGCCCAAGGAATACGAGGATCTTCGAGACACGGTGGCCGACTTCGCGCGCACCGTGGTCGCGCCGGTATCGGCCAAACACGATGAGGAACACAGCTTCCCGTACGAGGTCGTCGCCAAGATGGGCGAGATGGGCCTGTTCGGCCTGCCGTTCCCCGAGGAGTACGGCGGCATGGGCGGCGACTACTTCGCGCTGTCGCTGGCGCTCGAGGAGCTCGGCAAGATCGACCAGTCCGTGGCGATCACGCTGGAGGCCGCGGTCGGTCTCGGCGCGATGCCGATCTTTCGGTTCGGCAGCGACGAGCAGAAGCAGAAGTGGCTGCCGGACCTGACGGCAGGCCGCGCGCTCGCCGGTTTCGGGCTCACCGAGCCCGGTGCGGGTTCGGACGCGGGCAGCACCCGAACCACGGCCCGCCTCGAGGGCGACGAGTGGATCATCAACGGCAACAAGCAATTCATCACCAACTCCGGCACTGACATCACCTCGCTGGTCACCGTCACCGCGGTCACCGGAAGCCTCGCGGGCGACAAGAAGGAGATCTCGACGATCATCGTGCCCAACGGCACACCGGGATTCACTGTCGAGCCGGTCTACAACAAGGTCGGCTGGAACGCGTCGGACACCCACCCGCTGACGTTCGCCGACGTCCGCGTTCCACAAGAGAACCTGCTGGGCTCCCGCGGCTCCGGCTACGCCAACTTCCTGTCCATCCTGGACGAGGGCCGCATCGCGATCGCTGCGCTGGCGACCGGGGCGGCGCAGGGCTGCGTCGACGAAAGCGTCAAGTACGCCAAGGAGCGGCAGTCATTCGGCCAGCCGATCGGCTCGTATCAGGCGATCAGCTTCAAAATCGCGCGGATGGAAGCGCGCGCCCACGTCGCGCGCACGGCGTACTACGAGGCGGCCGCAAAGATGTTGGCGGGCAAGCCGTTCAAGAAGGAGGCGGCGATCGCGAAGATGATCTCCTCGGAGGCGGCGATGGACAACGCTCGCGACGCAACCCAGATCCACGGCGGGTACGGATTCATGAACGAATACCCGGTCGCACGGCATTACCGCGACAGCAAGGTGCTTGAGATCGGCGAGGGCACCACCGAGGTGCAGCTGATGCTCATAGCGCGCTCGCTGGGGCTTTCGTGACCGGCAAGTCGATTGTCCAGCGGGGCTTGTGGTTTGAAGAGTTCGAGGTCGGCACGACATACCTGCACCGGCCCGGCCGCACGGTCACCGAAGCCGACAACGTCTTGTTCACCACGTTGACGATGAACACCCAGTCGTTGCACCTGGATGCGGCGTGGGCCGCCGAGCAACCGGGCTTTCGGGGGGAGCGGCTGGTGAACTCGATGTTCACCCTCTCCACGCTGGTGGGGCTTTCGGTGGCGCAACTGACGCTCGGCACCATCGTCGCCAACCTTGGCTTTTCCGAGGTGTCGTTTCCCAAACCGGTCTTTCACGGCGACACCCTGTACGCGGAGACCGTGTGCACCGACAAGCGCGAGTCCAAGAGCCGGCCGGGCGAAGGCATCGTCACCCTCGAGCACACCGGCCGCAACCAGCACGGCGACGTCGTGGCGCGGGCGGTGCGGACCACGCTGGTGCAGAAGCGACCGGTCTCTGAAACAAGCAGAGCGGAGTCGTGATGAACGTGCGCGCCGCCGGTCCCGGCTGGCTGTTCTGCCCCGCCGACCGTCCCGAGCGTTTCGCCAAGGCCGCGGCTGCCGCCGACGTGGTGATCCTCGACCTCGAAGACGGCGTGGCCGAGGCGGATAAGCCCGCTGCCCGCAAGGCGCTGCGGGAGACCCCGCTGGACCCGGAGCGCACGGTGGTGCGCATCAACCCGGCCGGCTCCGAGGAGCAGGCCCGCGACCTGGACGCCCTGGCCGATACCGCCTACTCGACGGTGATGCTCTCCAAGACGGAATCGGCCGCGCAGGTGACCGCGCTCGCGCCGCGCGAGGTCGTCGCGCTGATCGAGACCCCGCGTGGCGCGGTATTCGCCGCCGAAATCGCCGCGGCCGAGGGCACCGCGGCCATGATGTGGGGTGCCGAGGATCTGGTTGCGACCCTTGGCGGCAGCTCGAGCCGGCTGGCCGACGGCACCTATCGGGACGTCGCCCGCCACGTGCGGTCCACGACTCTGCTCGCGGCGTCCGCGTTCGGCCGGATCGCGCTCGACGCCGTGCATTTGGACATCCGCGACATCGAGGGCCTGCGGGCGGAGGCAAACGACGCGGTCGCTGTGGGTTTCGACGGGACCGTCTGCATCCACCCGAGCCAGATCCCGGTCGTGCGCGAGGCCTATCGCCCCACCGAGGAAAGGCTGGACTGGGCGCGAAGGGTGTTGGCGGCGGCGCGGTCCGAGCGCGGGGTGTTCGCGTTCGAGGGCCAGATGGTCGACTCGCCGGTGCTCAAGCACGCGGAAATGATGCTGCGGCGGGCGGTGGAATCCGCCTCCGGGTGACGGTTGCTAGCCCTCTCCGACCTTCTGAAAACCCCAAGAGGGCGTTCGCGGTGCTGACACGACGGGCTCAATGCGGGGTGCGAAATATGGCATGCCTAAATCAGCAACCGCATTCCTTGCCGCGCCAGGCTCCGAACCCTTCCCAGACCGCAAAGCCAGCGATCACAAGTCCGACTGCCGGGTCTAGCCACCACCCGCCTGGCCACACGGCGAGAACGGCCAACGTGAGCAGGACAGCGGCGGACTGCGCGGCGCACAGGTAGTTCTGCGTACCCTCACCGGTGGTGGCTCTGGAGTCCAGGCGCGCGCCGAGCCTCTGCTTGGCCCGGCCCAATACCGGCATCACTAGTAGCGCCACAGCGGTCAGGACAATCCCAATCACCGTTGTCTCGGGCCTCGCTCCTGTGAGCAGGTTATGGACTGATTCGAATGCAATGTAAGGAGCGATGAGCCAAAACGAGATGGCGACGCCTCGTTGCGCGTGGCGCTCCGCTGTCTCCGAGAGCGTGCGCGAACCCGTAAACCTCCAGACGACAAGCACACTCGCCAAGCCTTCGACCGCGCTGCCGAGCGCCCAGCCGATCAGGGAGATTGACCCGGCGACAAGCCCTTGCCATAGGCCGAGCGCACCCTCAGCGCACATCCATAGGAGGCTGGCCCACGCGAGCCAGCGTGCCCAGCGCGCAGCCCGTACCCAGTCGGTGTCGTGCTCACGCGGCTGGACAGTTGCCACGTCGATCACGCCGCGGTCACAACCCTCCGCGCACGCATCCACACCGGCAAGAGTAGACCGCGCCCGTTGACGTGGCTCAGGATCGTCGTAGCGCGCCGCCGCAAAGGGCGACTACACGTTGCGGATCGTCGCTGATGGCGCGTCGTGCTGGCGCTGCCTCAGATCGACATCACCGTCGGCCATCACCCGAAACCAGCCTGGCCTACCTGCGCTGCGCCGCGGCCAATCTGCTTGCGAAGTCGGGCGATTGGATGGAGGACGCCTGCGGCCCGAGCTCGGTGCGCATGGCGAGGTCGTGTTGCTCGGTGTCCACCGATCCCGGGTTGATCGTGGCGCGCATCGTCGCCTTGGTCGCCAGCACCACCTCGCGAGGAGCCGCCGCGGGCCCCGCGGCCAGCTCCAGAGCCGAGGCCACCGGATCGTCGGCGACCCTGAGCGCCAACCCATGCCGCACAGCGGATTCGGCGTCGAAGCGCATCCCGAACAACAGCGCGGCGCGCGCGACCTGCGGACCCACCGCGCGCTGCAGCATCCAGGTCGCACCCCCGCCGGGATGCAGCCCCAGCTTCTGGAAACGGGCGTCGAACAACGCTCCTGGCCCGGCGACACGGACGTCGGCGGCCAACGCAAGGTTCAGGCCGGCGCCGACGGCCGCGCCATTTACCGCGGCGATCGTGGGCAACCGGCAATTGCCGACGGCCATGAAGCCATCGTAGAGCCGCTGCAATCCCGTCTCCGCCGTGCCGCCGCCGGCGGCCCCCAGGGCACTGAGGTCGGCGCCGGCGCAAAACGCCTTGCCCGCCCCCGTCACGACGACGGCGTGCACATCGGGATCGGCTTCCGCCCGCTCCACGGCGGCCCGCAGGAGCGCCGACATCTCGTCGGTGAGGGCGTTGCGCCGGTCGGGGTCGTTGACGGTGATGAGCGCGACGCGGGCGTCGACGCTGAACAGGACGAGGTCGGATTGGGCCATCGGCACCTCCGCATTGCTGTCGGCTCCGGGCAAGACGCAGGTAAGGGTACTTGGCGGGCCACGCCAAGAATCCCTTGAGGATCCCTCAAGACGCGCCGCCGATGCTCGGATCAGCTCGCGAGAGCACCCAGCAAACCGGCATCGACACGAGGAGCACCCAATGCGCACCGCGGCCGAGAAGAAGGCGAACAGGAAAATCGGATACCTGCGGTTGGCGATGGTGTCTGCCACTACAACCGTCCTCGTCGGGCTCGGTATGGGTGTCGCCTATCTCAACGCACCGTCTGCGGGTCAGCCGTGTTCGGTGCGGAATGCGACCACGCACGACTCGGCCGGCCGCACGATGTGGTGCAACCCGACGATGGCTGCGAGCCACGACGTGGTCTGGCAATACGCACCGGGCTCGTAGCGGATGTCACCGACTTTGCCCGGCCGGCCTGCGCCCGCGCGCCACGCGGCAAAATGTCGAGGTCAGCGCCGTTGCAGCGCTGATGGTGGGTTCGCTGCTGTCGCGCCGTAAGCGGTGACGGGCGACAATTGGTCCCTTCGCGTTTACCTGCGCCACAACGGCGCAGCGCAACAGAAAAGGGCCCGGAAGCCCATGAAGAAACCAGCAGCGGTAGCGATCGCGATCGGCATGGCATTCGCAGCAACGCCGTCCGCGCACGCCGATGACCCCTGGATCGCCATGGCGATCTCGGACTCCACCGGGCAGATCAAGTACACCTACGGAGGAACCAGCAAATCTGACGCGGAGCAAACGGTGATGTCGGCGTGTCGCAAGACAATCAGCGACTGTCGTCTCCTGGCCAGCGGGCAGGGTGGCTGCGTCGCGATTGCCATGAACGCCGCGAACACCAAATACTACGGAGGATGGGGTCCGACACGCGATGACGCGGAGGCGGCGGCACTGGCAACCGCACATGGCGGAACGGTCCAAAAAGACCACACCCACTGCCAAGGAGATCCTGGCAATTAATGACCATGGTTGTCCTGGCCAGCCTGAGGCCCTGAGACCCTTCGCGTGGTTCCTCGCCCCCGGCACGACTCGAACGTACGACCTAGGGATTACCGATCGGCGTATCCCGTGTGGACCCGATCTCGCTTGTCTCCCTTGTACTCCAACGTGTTTGGAACTAATTGGGCTTGGCTGAGACCCGCGATTGTGGGGCTGGCCGAGTCGTTCCCGCACCAACTCGACCGTCTGAAAACGCGCGTGCTCGGCGACATCACGGTGAACGGCGCGGCTCTGCCCGACAGCAGTTTCTTCTGAGCTGCGCCGGTTCCGACGACGCCCCGTCTGTTCACCCGATATCGTCGAGCTGTGATTGAGTCCTCCATTCCCGCTGTGCTGCGGGAGCGTGCCAGTCTGCGGCCCAGATGAGACAGCGTTCACGTATGTTGATTACGAGCAGGACTGGGCGGGCGTTGCGGAAAGCCTGACGTGGTCGCAGCTGTATCGGCGAACGCTGAACGTCGCACAGGAGCTCAAAGCTTGCGGGTCAACTGGTGACCGCGCGGTGATATCGGCGCCGCAAGGACTCGAGTACGTCGCTGCGTTTCTCGGCGCGTTACAGGCCGGTCAGATCGCGGTTCCGCTGTCGATGCCGCTGGGTGGCGCCAGCGATGAGCGTGTTAGTGCGGTCCTGCGTGACGCGTCGCCTTCTGCCGATTCTCACGACATCCTCTGTCGCAGGCAACATCGCCGAGTACGTCGAAGTCGAAGCCCGGTGAGTCGCGCGCCATCGGTCATCGAGGTTGATTTGCTGGACCTGGACTCCCAGAACGGACCCGCTGCCGAGGCCGACAGTCGGCCAGACATCGCGTATTTGCAGTACACCTCCGGGTCGACCCGTACTCCGGCGGGAGTCGTGATCTCGCACAAAAACATTCAGGTCAATGTCGAGCAGATCATGTCCGCCTACTTCGACGACAGACGGGGGGGTTGCTCCGCCAGACACCACCGTGGTGTCGTGGCTGCCGTTGTTTCACGACATGGGTTTGGTACTGGGAATCATCTTCCCGGTTCTGGGGGGATTCCACACTGTGCTCACGAGCCCGGTGTCGTTCCTGCAGCGACCGGCGCGGTGGATGCAATTGCTGGCAAGCAACAGTCACGCCTTCTCGGCAGGGCCGAACGTCGCTTTCGAATTGGCGGCGCGAAAAACATCGGATGACGACCTGGCCGGGCTTGACCTCGGGGGCGTGCGCAACATCCTCAATGGTGCCGAACGCGTACAACCCGCGACGCTGCGGCGCTTCGCTGAGCGGTTCGCCCGCTTCAATCTTCAGCCCGAGGCGTTACGGCCCTCGTATGGGCTCGCGGAAGCCACGGTGTACGTGGCGACCCGCGAATCGGGTCAACCACCGGTAACCGTCTCTTTCGAATCCGAGGAACTGACCGCCGGCCACGCGAAGCGGTGCGCGAGCGGAGACGGTACGCCGCTGGTCAGTTACGGCATGCCGCGGTCGCCGACGGTGCGTATCGTCGACCCCGAGACCAGTACCGAGTGTCCGGCGGGAACGGTCGGTGAGATCTGGGTGCACGGCGACAACGTCTGCTGCCGGCTATTGGCAGAAACCCGAAGAGACTGAACGCACCTTCGGCGCAACGCTTGTCGGTCCGTCGGCCGGCACACCCGAAGGGCCGTGGCTGAGAACCGGAGATTTGGGCTTCTTCTCCGACGGCGAGATGTTCATCGTCGGCCGTATCAAGGATCTCCTGATCGTCTACGGGCGCAACCACTCTCCCGACGACATCGAGGCGACGATCCAGGAGATCACCCGCAGGCCGCTGCGTGGCGATAGCGGTTCCGGATGATGACGGCGTTGAGAAGCTGGTCACCATCGTCGAACTCAAGAAGCGAGACGAATCCGAAGAGGCCGCGATGCACAGGATGGGCGCCGTCAGGCGTGAAGTCACCGCGGCGATATCGAAGTCGCACGGTCTGAGTGTGGCGGATCTCGTTCTGGTGCCCCCTGGTTCGATTCCCCTCACCACAAGCGGCAAGGTCAGACGAAGGGACTGCCTACAGCTGTATCTGCGCGATGAGTTCACCCGCTTAGACGGGCTGATCCGTCGGCCGAGAGCAGCGCATGGTCGACGACACCGGTGCGGGCGCCGGGGCCGACTCGGGGTTGGCCCAACGCCTGCGCACGCTGCGCCAGCAGCAACATGACCTGCTGGTGGGGGTGGTGTGCTCGCAGGCGGCGACGGTGTTGGGCCATCCCAGCCCTGACGACATCGACCCCGAGTGCACGTTTCAGGACCTGGGGTTTGACTCGGTGAAAGCCACCGAGTTGCTTGACCGGCTCAAGACCGTCACCGAGCTGGCATTGCCGCCCACCCTGGCCTTCGACTACCCCACCCCGGACGAGTTGGCCACCCACCTGGGCCAGCTGCTGAGCGGGTCGGTTGCGGCGGCTCCGCCGGTGGGGTCGCGGGTGCGGACAGACGAGCCGGTAGCAGTGGTGGGGATGGCGTGTCGGTTTCCCGGTGGGGTGGATTCGGCGGCGGCGTTGTGGGATCTGGTGGCCAGTGGCACCGACGCGGTGGGGGAGTTTCCGGCCGACCGTGGCTGGAACCTGGCGGATTTGTTCGATCCCGATCCCGATGCGGTGGGCAAGACCTACACCCGCGCTGGAGGGTTTCTGGCGGAGGTGGCCGGGTTTGACGCGGAGTTTTTCGGGATCTCGGCGCGGGAGGCCCAAACCATGGATCCTCAGCAGCGGTTGCTGCTGGAGGTGTGCTGGGAAGCGTTGGAAACCGCCCGAATTGATCCGGCCACTTTGGTGCGGCTCTGAGACCGGGGTGTTCGTCGGGGCGTGGTCACAATCCTACGGCGCGGGCGGTTCCGATGGTGTGGAGGGATACGCCCTGACCGGTCTGTCCACCAGTGTGGCCTCCGGGCGTGTCGCTTACGCGTTGGGTTTGCAGGGCCCCGCTATCACCGTCGACACAGCCTGCTCGTCATCGCTGGTGGCCACGCATTTGGCGTGTCAGTCCTTGCGTAACGGCGAGTCGACTCTCGCCCTTGCCGGTGGTGTCACGGTGATGACCACACCAGCGGTGTTCACCGAGTTCGCCCGGCAACGCGGGCTGGCCGCCGATGGGCGTTGTAAAGCGTTCTCCGCCAACGCTGATGGCACCGGCTGGGGCGAAGGGGCCGCGGTGTTGGTCCTGGAACGGCTCAGCGATGCCCACCGCAACAACCACCCGGTGTTGGCGGTCATCGCGGGATCGGCGATCAACCAAGATGGTGCCTCCAATGGTTTGACCGCCCCCAACGGGCCCGCTCAACAACGCGTCATCACCCAAGCCGCAGCCAACGCCGGTATCGGGCTTGATCAGGTTGATGTCGTCGAGGCCCACGGCACCGGCACCACCTTGGGCGACCCGATCGAGGCCGGCGCCCTGATCGCCACCTACGGCGCCGCGCGCGGGGCAGAGCACCCGTTGTGGCTGGGGTCGATCAAATCCAACATCGGCCACACCCAAGCCGCCGCCGGCGTCGCCGGAATGATCAAGATGATCGCGGCCCTCAACCACGACAGTTTGCCCCCGACCCTGAACGTCGATCGCCCCAGCCCGCACATCGACTGGTCAGCCGGCACTGTCCGCCTGCTCACCGAGCCGGTGCCCTGGCCGGTCACCGATCATCCCCGCACCGCGGCGGTGTCCTCGTTCGGGATCAGCGGCACCAACGCGCACCTGATCCTGCAACAAGCCCCCACCCCGCCGGCCGGACCGGCCGACGCGCAACCCCCTGCTGGCCAAGCCGGTGTCGAGTTCGGGCTGCGGCTGTGGCCGATCTCGGCGCGCACCCCCGCAGCGTTGTGCGCGCAGGCCGACCGGCTGCACGAACACCTGGTCGCGCCATCCCGACCTGGATCTCACCGATGTGGCCTACAGCCTGGCCACCACCCGCACGCATCACCCGTATCGGGCGGTGATCACCGCACCGGTGGCCATCGCCGATCCGCGCGAAGACCTGCTGGACGCCCTGCATGCCCTGCGCACCGGCCAACCCCACCCGCAGCTGACCCAACACCATTACCTGGCCCACCTTCGCGGTAAGACCGTGTTCGTCTTGCCCGGCCAAGGCGGCCAATACCCCGGCATGGGGCGAGAGCTCTACGAACACCACCGCGTCTTCGCCGACATGGTCGACGACTGCGACGAGGCGTTGCGCCCGTTCACGGACTGGTCGGTGCGCGAGGTGTTGCTGTCAGGACCCGGCGCGCTCCGGCGCTGGACCGAGTCGACGTGGTCCAGCCGGTGCTGTTCACGATGATGGTTTCGCTGGCCGAGGTGTTGAGCCGCTACGGCATTGTTCCCGACGCGGTGATCGGCCACTCGCAAGGAGAGATCGCCGCGGCGTATATCGCCGGGGTGCTTTCCTTGCCGGAGGCCGCCAAGGTTGTGGCGCGGCGCAGTCAAGCGCTGAGCGCCCTGCGCGGTGCCGGTGGCATGGCGTCGGTCCTGCTGGGCGCCGACCAACTGCGCCCACACCTGCGACCCTGGGGTGAGGCGTTGAGCATCGCCGCGATCAACGGCCCCTCGCACACCATCATCAGCGGCCACCCGCGCCGCGCTGGAGCAGTTCACCGCGGCGTGTGATCGTGACGGCATCCACATCCGGCCTATCGCAGTCGATTACGCCTCGCACTCGGCTCAGGTCGAACCGCTGCGTGAACGCCTCCTGGCCGAGCTGGCCGACCTGACTCCGGCGCCCGCACGCATCCCGCTGTATTCCACGGTGGGAAAGCGCACTTTCAGGCGCGACCCCTGGACACCACCACCATGGACGCCGACTACTGGTATCGCAACCTGCGCGAGCCGGTCCGGTTCTATGACCGTGTGGTCGAGCTCTTGGCCGCCGGTGAGCACACCTTTGTGGAGTTGTCCCCGCATCCGGTATTGGCCCCAGCGATCACCGACACCCTGGCCCAGGCCGCAGGGCGGACCCAGTCGGCGGTGATCCCCACGTTGCACCGGGACCGGCCCGACCAAGACAGCCTGGCTACCGCGTTGGCCCAGCTGCACAACCACGGCCACAGCCCGTCGTGGCCGGCCCTGTATCCCCACGCCCGCACCGTCGGGCTGCCCACCTACCCCTTCGAGCACCGCCGCTATTGGCTGGCCCCCGGCCCGACCGGCGACGCCGGCGGGCTCGGCCTGGACCGCGCGGACCATCCCTTGTTGGGCGCGGTCGCGGCACTGGCCGACCAAGACCAGGTCATGATCAGCGGGCGGCTGTCACCGAGCACCCAGGGTTGGCTGGGCGGCCATCAGGTCAACGACACCGTGGTGTTCCCGGCGACGGGGTTCATCGAGGTGATCCTGCGGGCCGGTGAGTTGAGCGGCTGCCCGGTGATCGATGAGCTGATCCTGCATACCGCCCTGACTCTGTCGGAGCAGGCGCCGACCGATCTGCAGATCCTGGTGCATCCGCTCGATCAGGACGGGCGGCGTCCGTTCAGCGTGCACTCGCGCACCGGTGGCCAGCATGCCGCCGCGTGGACGTTGCACGCCAGCGGCGAGCTGAGCGCTGATCAGCCTGCGGCCAGCCCACCGCCCGACGCCGGCGCCGGGTGTCGGAGGCGCGTCGACCAGGACGACTTCTACGAACGGCTAGCCCAGCGGGGTTACCGCTACGGCGGTCTGTTCCGGTCGCTGCGGGGTATCGGCACCGACCCGGCCCGACCCGAGGTCGTCTATGCCGAGGTGGCGTTGCCCGCCGGCACCGATGTCGACCGGCTACGGTATCCACCCCGCCCTGCTGGACGCCGCCCTGCACCCGTTGGCCTCCGTGCTGGACCGCACCGACGAGGCCGACTCCGCGTTGCTGCGGCTTCCGTACGCGTTCAGCGGGATCACCCTGTATGCCACCGCGGCCACCCAGCTGCATGTCCAACTGACCCGCACCGGCGAGGACACGTTCAAGCTGCACGCCACCGACCCCACCGGCGCACCGGTGATCACCATCAGCGCGTTGACTTTGCGCGCTGTCTCCGACCAGATCGGCCGGCCGACCCCGTCAGCCGGGGCTATCCGACAGCTTGTTCGAGCTGACCTGGCCGTCGGTGCCCGATCTGCCCGGTCCGTCGGCGGCCCAACCACCGGCGTGGGCGGTATGCACCGATTCACCCGAGCACCTGCCGGCCGGCCTGTCCAACGGCACGATCCACACCGACCTGGCCACCTTGACCCCATGCCCGGAGTTGGTGATCTGGCCCTGCCCCGACCCGAGGAGAAGGCAGGAGCGGAGGCTGATCCGCTGCGGCGAGTGCACACCCTGACCCGCCACGTTTTGGCCCAGCTGCAGAGCTGGCTGGCCCGGCCCGACACCGCCAACACCCACCTGGTGATCATCACCCGTCACGCGGTCAGCGTCAGCGCTTATGACGGTGTCCCCGATCTGGCGCATGCCGCGGTCTGGGCGCTGATACACACCGCACAAAACGAGCACCCCGACCGCATCATTTTGCTCGACACCGATGACACCGCCGCCACCAAGGACAACCTGCTGGCCGTCGCCGTCGACGCGACCGGCCGGCGAGCCGCAGCTGGCCCTGCGCAACGGTGTTGCCCACATCCCCCGCCTGGCCCGCACCCCGACCCTGACCCCACCGGATGCCCCCGCCTGGCAGTTGGCCACCACCGGTAAGGGTGACTTAACCAACCTGACCCTGCTCCCCACGGACCCCCCACGACGCTGGCCCCGGGGCAGATCCGCATTCAGGTACGGGCCGCCGGGCTGAACTTCCGTGATGTGGTCGTGGCATTAGGCGCCATCGCCGATGAAGGCCTGGGTAGCGAAGCCGCCGGGGTCGTCCTCGACACCGGCCCCAGCGGGACATCGCTGCGTCGCGGTGATGCGGTGATGGGCCTTTTCCCGCACAACGCGTTCGCGCCCACCGCGATCACCGATGAGCGCATGGTGGTACCCATCCCGGCTGGATGGTCGTTTACCCAGGCCGCATCCGCGCCGGTTGCGTTCTTGACCGCCTATATCGCTTTGGTCGAGATCGCCGGGCTATCGGCCGGGCAGCGGGTGCTCATCCACGCCGGCGCTGGAGGTGTCGGTCAGGCCGCCATCCAGATCGCCAACCACCTTGGTGCTGAGGTTTTCGCCACCGCCCACCCGAACAAGCATCACGTGCTCAACGATCTGGGGGTCGACCCCGGCGCACATCGCCTCGTCGCGCACGCTGGATTTCGTCGACACCTTCGACGACGCCACCGGCGGGCAGGGCATGGACGTCGTGCTCAATAGCCTCAGCGGAGAGTTCGTCGATGCTTCGCTGCAACTGCTGCCCCGCGGCGGAAGTTTCATCGAAATCGGCAAGACCGACATCCGCCTGGCCGGCGACATCGCCGCATCCCATCCCGGAGTCGACTATCAGGTCTACGATCTGTCCAGCGCACCAGCGGAATCCCTCCGAGCCGAGCATGGACGGCCCTGACCCAGATGTTTGCCGCCGGTGTCCTCAAGCCGCTGCCCACCACCAGCTACGGCCTGCTGAACGCGCCCCAAGCCTTCCGCGACATGAGCCAAGCCCGCCATACCGGAAAGATCGTGCTGATCCCCCCCGCGGTGTTGGATCCCGAGGGCACGGTGCTGATCACCGGTGGTACCGGGATGCTGGGCGCGCTCTTCGCCGAACATCTAGTCACCCACTACGGCGTCGAGCATCTGCTGCTGGTGTCTCGCAGCGGGCCCGACGCTTCCGGGGCCAGCGAACTGCAGCAACGTTTGGCCCGGCTGGGCGCCCAAGTCGCTATCGTCGCTTGTGACACGAGCAACCCCGCCGAGCTGGCCGCAGCACTTGACACCATTGACGCCAGCCACCCGTTGACGGCGGTCATCCACACCGCCGGCGTCCTGGATGACGCCGTGGTGGCAGAACTAAGCCCCCAACAACTCGATGCGGTCTTGGCTGCCAAAGCCGACGCCGCCTGGCATCTGCATCACCTCACCGCCGAGCGCGACCTGGCCGCGTTCGTCTTGTTCTCCTCGGCCGCGGGAATACTGGGCAGCCCCGGGCAGGCCAACTACGCGGCCGCCAACGCATTCCTGGACGCGCTGGCCCGCCACCGCCATCACACCCAACGCCGGGCCACTAGTGTGGCCTGGGGCTACTGGCAAACCCCCAGCGGCATGACCGCCCACCTCAACACGACCGAGCTGACCCGCCTGACCAGCACCGGCCTAACCCCCATCACCAACGAGCACGGCCTGGCCCTCTTCGACGCCGCACTCACCAGTCAGCGGCCCAACCTGCTGGCCAGCCCGTTCAACGCCGGCGCGTTGAACCGCCACGCACGCAACAACACGTTGGACCCGATCCTGTCCGCCCTGACCACGAGCCGCCCCCAAGCCGCCACCGCCAGCCCCCGCACACTGGCCGCCCAGTTGGCCACCCAAACCCCCCGACAACGGCTTGACACCCTCACCGCGATGGTCACCGCCACCACTGCTGCCGTGTTGGCACACCCCGACCCGGCCGCCCTCGATCCCGACCGCCCGTTCAAAGACCTCGGCATCGACTCACTGACGGCCCTAGAACTACGCAACACCCTCAACCAACGCACCGGACTCACGCTGCCCGCAACCCTGGCCCTCGACCACCCAAGCCCCACCATGCTCGCCACCCACCTGGCCGACCTCCTAACCGACACCGCCGCGCCCACGGTCCCAGCCGCTGAGACGCGTCAGCGATGAGCGGGTGGACAACAGGCTCGCACACCAGGATCAAGCGGGATTTCTCGCGCTGCGGGCGGTTCACGGCGCGCTGATCCAGGTCACTTGGATATACGACCGTCCCGTCGATGTTGATGGGTTACGGCGTTTTCACCGCAATCTTGGATGCGGGTTGTTGGGACGCAGGATCGAACGGTCTCCGTTGCCGTTCGCGCGTGATCGCTGGGTCTTGTCTCCGGCGTCGGGGGAGATCGATTTCGCCGCGACGCCGCGGCGGCGCGCCGATGTGAGCGCGTGGACCGACGAGCGGGCGCGCCTACCCATCGATCCGGAGTGGGGACCCGGCTGGCATCTCGGGGTGCTTCCGCTCGAGGACGGCGGGACCGCGGTAACTCTGGTGGCGTCGCACACGATCGTCGACGCGATCGCTTTGGGCCAGGCGATAGCCGATGCTGCTGAGGGCAGGACGCGCGATCTGGGCTATCCGCCCGCGGGATCGCGCACCCTCAGGCGGGCGTTGCGCGAGGATCTCGGGCAAACCGTCACAGAACTGCCCGACATTGCGCACGCGTTGGGCGCCGTGGCTCGAAGGGCCTGGCGGGACGGCAAAGAAGTCAGATCATCGATCAAAGCGGCACCGCCTGCCCCGAGGACGGCCAGCGACGATCAGGCAGTGGAGATGCCCGCCCTGACCGCATACATAGACCTGGCGGAATGGGATGCTTGCGCCAAAGGTGTTGGTGCAAGCAGCAACTCGCTTGTGGCAGGAGTGGCGTGCAGGCTCGCGGTGAGGGCGGGACGTGTTCAGGACGATGGAACGGTCACCCTACGATTTGTGGTGACGCTGCGGACCAAAGACGATACCCGTGGCAATGCGCTCACGAATGTCGACGTCACGGTCGACCCAACGCACGCGGCGACGGACCTCGGGGAAATGCACGTCAAGATCACGCAAGCAATCCTCGCGGCGATGGAGAACCCCGACGACGAGTTTTTGGCGCCGCTCCCCCTGGCAGCGATGACACCGAAGTGGGTGGCCCGGAAGGTAGCGGGGATGGCGGCGGGTGGTGCCAGCCTTCCCGTCACCTGCTCCAATGTCGGTGACCTGTCCCCGGCGGCAAACCGGCCCGACGGCACCGATGCCGACTACTCGTACATGAGAGCCCTTGAGCCCGATATCAAGAAGAGCACACTCGAGGCCATGGGGGGACAACTGTTTCTGGGCTCGGGGCGGGGCCGCGGGAAGATGTTTATCCGAATCTCTGCATATCTTCTCGGCCGGCCGAATACTAAAGATGAGCTGCGGGAGATCGTTTCGAGTACCTTCGCCGAATTCGATCTGAATGTAGAGATCGATTGCTAACATTCATTTTTCGCGGTGACCGGGGTCCTAGGCTCGAATTTCTACCGGTTCCGTGTGTCCACCGATAAATCGTCCCCGACTCGTGCGTTAGAGATGGCTCGCCACGAAAGTCGCGGCCTGACTGGGCATCCCGGACTGCTTATAGGAAAGGTGCGCCGGGGAGAACATCTCGTCATGCGACGGCAGCGTCAGGAGCGCGCCTGGAGCGCAAACCGGATCTCCGGGCGCACACAAGTCCACGGCCTTCGCCCCATACCACGGGCTGAGCTCGGTTATTGGCGCCCCCAGAAATCTGCCCGACGGATTGCCGAAGGTGGCGACCGCAGCAACGTGGTCAGCCTCGTCCGCCGTAAGAATATCGGGAATCAAGCCCGCAACCGGTGCTCGGGCGATGGTGATCTGATCTATCACGCCCGCCCCCTGGGAATATCCACCGAGTACCAGCTTGGTGTTGGGACAGTCCGCAACCATGGACCGAACGTGAGCGTGCGCATCGTTGGCGCCGGCGTTTACGGATGGGGCGATATCGTCGGCGGCGGGGTAGTTGACGGGATACACCCCGACGGACCGACCCCCAACCTGCGAGCGCAGTGAATCGAGAAATGCCTGTCCGACCCCGCCGACACCAGGTGGCTCGGCGGTGCCGCGGGCGAATGTCACCTCGACGTCGGGGCACGGAGCGGCGGACGCGGAGGCACTGAGGATCGGTGCGCCTAGCAGCGTCGCCCAGGTTGTCACCACCGCGGCACCCATAAAACGAGCGAATTGGCGTGCGTTCACGAGCTAATGCTGGCACATCGGGACCGATATGTAACTGCCCCAGTTGCGCGAGCTGCTTGAGCAGATCGTCACCGCCACCCCGCGTCTCCTGATTGAGCAACGGTCATATCGATCAATCTCGATCAGGCAGCGGCTGTGTTATGGGCTGGCCCGAATCAACAAAGTTAATATATCTATTAAATCTCTGAACTGGTGTTTCTCGGTGCCCCCGGCACGACTCGAACGTGCGACCTTGGGATTACCAAACGGTATGAACCGACGATGCCGGTTGTTGCTTAATTTCCCCGTGCGACAACTAGATTGGAGATCTAGATGCTCCCGTGGCAACCGGTCAATTCCGGCCGACTCCAGATCATTCGCGGTGAATAAGCGGTAACCGGATCCCGATGCCTATTCGGCGCTCTCGGTCAATACGGCTACACACCAGCAAGGTGCTCAGGCTCCTGGCGCGTGGAGGACGAATGGAGTGTTCTCGGCCGATCCAGCGTCCCCCGACAGGGTATGTCAGCAAATGCTGCGTCACACCAAAACCAGGTGTGCATGAAACCGGGATGCTTCAGGTGTTGGTGTTAGCACGAATACGAGGCCGGCGTTGGGGCACTTCATGCTTCCACGCGGCCATAGGCGGGTGCACACTTGTGGCATGGAGGTATGTGAGCTCGCCGCCGTCGCGCTGACCGTAGCGTCCCTGTCCCCGCCGCGGTCCCTGCGGCGAGCCCAGGCGTTGACGTCACCGCGGCTGGCGTGATCGTGCCCGCCGACGGGCCGGAGCCCGAGCCGCGCCGCCTGCTGAACGGCATCTCGGACGTACGCGCGTTCTTTCACACCAACGCCGTGCCGCTGTACTTCATCTCGCCGACCCCGTTCAACCTGCTAGGCATCGACCGCTGGGTACGAAACTTCTTCTACCTGACGTACTTTGACTCTTTTGAGGGCGTACATTCGCGCGTGTTCGTGCCCCGCCGGCGGGACCGCATTGATTTCGAGTCCATGGGAGATGTGTGCAACCACCTCCTGCGCGATTCTGAGACACTCGAGTTCATCGCGGGCCGAGGGCCCGGTGGCAAGGCCTGCTTCGTGATGATGGACGAGGAGACGCAGGCCCTCGCGCGCCAGGCGGGGCTGGAGGTCATGCACCCTCCCGTCGAGTTGCGCGATCGGCTGGGCTCCAAGATCGTCATGACGCGCCTGGCCGACGAGGCGGGCGTGCCGAGCGTGCCTCACGTGATCGGGCGCGTCGGCTCCTACGACGAGCTGTCGGCGCTCGCGGAAAGCGCCGGGCTGGGCGATGACCTCGTCGTCGTGGCCGCTTATGGCGACGCCGGCAGCGCGGTGTTCTTTGTGCGCGGCCAGCGCGACTGGGACGATCACGCCGGTGACCTGGCCGGGCAGGAAGTCAAAGTGATGAAGCGCATCCGAAATGTCGAGGTGTGCCTTGAGGGCACGGTGACCCGCCATGGCACCGTGATCGGCCCCGCGATGACAAGTCTCGTGGGTTATCCGGAGCTGACGCCGCGCAAGGGCGGCTGGTGCGGCAATGACATCTGGCGTGAGGTGCTGCCGCCCGCACAGACCCGCACCGCGCGAGAAATCGTGCGAAAGCTGGGCGACATCCTGAGCCGCGAGGGATACCGCGGCTACTTCGAGGTGGACCTTCTTCATGACCTGGACTCCGACGAGCTCTATCTCGGCGAGGTGAACCCGCGCCTGAGCGGCGCCAGCCCGATGACGAACTTGACCACCGAGGCCTACGCCGACATGCCGCTGTTCCTCTTCCACCTGCTCGAGTACATGGACGTGGAGTACGAGCTCGACATCGAGGAGATCAACTCGCGCTGGGAGCGGGGCTATGGCGAAGACGAGGTCTGGGGTCAGCTGATACTCGCGGAGACCTCACAAGATGTCGAGATTTTCACCGCGACGCCACGCACCGGTGTGTGGCGCATCGACGACGACGGGCGTGTCTCGTTTGCGCGCCCCGCCAACGACTGGGCCACGCTGCTCGACGGGTCCGAGGCCTTCTACATGCGTGTTGCGGCGCCTGGCGACTTACGTTGCGAGGGTGCCCAACTCGGCGTGCTCGTCACCCGCGGGCACCTGCAGACCAACGACTACCAGCTCACCGAGCGCTGCCGGCGCTGGGTCAAAGGCATCAAGGCGAAGTTCGCCTCAACACCCCTGACGCCGGCTGCGCCGATCGTCTCGCGGCTCGTCGCACGAGCGTGAGCAGCGGCCGCACGAACTCCCGTGAAGCCGCGCGCATGATCGACGGCGAACTTGGTCGCGTCCCGACCGGTATCTCACTGGACAACTGGCTGTCGGCGCCATATTCGCGTTGGTCCTTCCAGCACGTCGAAGACTTCGTGCCGACCGCGGTAATCTCGCGCGGGACCGGGCCTGTCGCGGCGTTGCCCGCAGCCAGTGCTCCGATGGCCGAGATCCGGGTGACCAGCACCGACGGGGTGGTCACCACCGTTGGCGCGGTGATGGCCACCACCGCTACCGACGGGTGGGCCGTCGCCCACCGCGGTTCGATGGTGGCCGAGGAGTACCTCGACGGCTTGGGGCCACAGACCCGGCACCTGATGTTCTCGGTGAGCAAGTCGCTGGTGGCAGCCGTGGTAGGCGCGCTGCACGGGGCCGGTGCGATCGAGCTCGACGCCCCGGTCACGACATACGTTCCCGCCCTGGCGAACTGCGGCTACGCCGGTGCGACGGTGCGCCACCTGCTGGACATGAGGTCGGGTATCGCCTTCTCAGAAAATTACCTCGACCCAAGCGCGGAGATACACGTCCTGGAGCAGGCGATCGGGTGGGCACCAAAGAGCAGTCCGGACGTCCCCTCCACGCTGCGTGACTTCCTGCTGACCTTGCGGCAGAAGTCCGCGCACGGCGGCCCGTTCGAATATCGCTCGTGTGAGACCGACGTACTCGGCTGGATCTGCGAGGTCGCCGGCGGCCAGCGGATGCCCGAACTGATGTCGGAATTGCTGTGGAGCCGCATCGGCGCCCAATGCGACGCCACCATCGGCGTAGACACGGTCGGCACCGGAATATTCGACGGCGGCATCAGCGCATGTCTTACCGACATGATCCGGTTCGGGTCACTGTTCTTGCACGACGGCGTCTCGTTGACCGGCCAGCAAGTGGTGCCGGCGGCGTGGATCGCCGACACTCTCGACGGCGGCCCCGACTCGCGTCAGGCGTTCGCGGCCAGCCCCGACGACACCGAATTGCCCGGCGGAATGTACCGCAACCAGGTGTGGTTCCCCTGCCCGGGCAGCAACGTCGTGTTGTGCCTGGGCATGTGCGGTCAGATGATCTACGTCAACCGCGCCGCAGAGATGGTCGCCGCGAAGTTATCCACCCAGCCGCACTCTCATGAGCCGCACATGTTAGACACGCTGCGCGCATTCGATGCGGTGGCACACGAACTCGCTGGAATCGCTCGTTAGCCCGAGGTTCCGCTGACCGACCTGCGACACCGACAACCCGCGGCGGATCATTGCTAGCGCGGCCTGATACCTCTGCCCGGTCACGCTCAATTCCCTCATCTAGGGGAGTGTCAAGGATCAGCCGAAACCACTGTCAAGCATCAGCCGAAACACTGTCAGACATCACCCGAAGCCAAAACGTCAAGCATCAGCCGAGGAAGGGATTAGAAGGCGCTCCCACCTGGGCCTTTGTTGAAAATGGTAATTTTTGGCTGTCATCTTGAATCGGTCCACGTCCCAGAGCGTCGCCTCCCGTGTCGACGCGCCGATCCCTGGTTCGCCAAGATGGTCTCAGAACTAATGTTCTCAGCGTCTCAAACATTCTTTCAAAACTTGCGCTGCCGCACACGCGCCTAACGACGCTTACACATGGTGCGATAGGAAAACTCGACGAACCGGCACCTGCCGGACAAATCGTTATCGTGGCGGCTCTCCGCTCGTCCACAGTGTCAATGGGTTTCGGCTACATGAGACGGCGGTGTACTTCGAACGCCAAACACAGTTCAGCGACATCCCTTGGCCGCGAGAGGGATCGGCCGGTGTGTTTCTCGATCCGACGCAACCGGTGGCGGACGGTGTTCGGGTGGCAGAAAAGTCGTTCAGCCGCACCGCACACCGACGCATCGTTGTCCTGCCACGCCCGAAACGTTTCGAAAAGCATCTCCCGCTCGTCGTCGGGAAGGTCGCCAAAACCGTCTAACGCAGTGCCGACTGTTCTGATCATCACCTCGGGCGCGCTGACGGCAGCGGTGGCCAGGATGGAGCCGTCGAACACAGCGACCGAGGAGGTGGAATCGGCCCGGCCCCGCAACATCACTCTTGCCACATGCACGGCTCGTGGCGTATCGCGCAGATCCTTGAAGGCCGCACTAACCCCCACCCGCGCAGTTGTCGTCCGAGACATTAGGGCGACAACCCTGTCGAGTTTTTGCTTGGACTTGACGTGCACGATCCCGACCTGCAAATCGGGCAGCAGCCGCCACGCCGAAAAGATGTCAATGCTGCGAAGCTTCGATTCGATCTCGCATAGCGGTTCATCACCCACGGTGGGAGCTTGGGCGGCGATGACCACAAAAGGACCATTGATCGGCAGCCGCAGGGAGTCGGCGACCTCGCGCAGGCTCCAATCGTCGAACGCTCGTCCCTCCAGCAGCGCGTCAACCAGACTCAAACGTTGTGACCCCTCGGCCAGGAGCTGCCGCTTCTGCTCGTCGCGATAACCGGCCACCAGAACAATAGCGATCAGTTCGGCGAAGCGGCTGATGCGGACCTCGGTGTCGGCCGGCATAGGGCCGGGCCGCAGGGAACCGACCGCTGCCAGGCCCCACGCGCGTTCATCAACGATGATTGGCACCCCCACCGCCGCGCGCACGCCGACCGCGCGCACGCGAGCAGCGATTGGCCCGGCGACGTTGTCGTAGCTGTCGATCCGTGCGGGGCGCCCGGTGCGTTGCACCAACGTTGCGAGGGTGTTGCCTTCCAGCGGAGTTCGGGTGCCCAACGGCCATTTTGCCCGCGCTGCGGGATCGGCAGCGGCGGCGACGATGATAATCTCACGGTCCGTTTCGCAGCGCCACAGTCCGGCGGTGTCCCCGGGCACACATCGGCGCATCTCGTCGGCGACCGCGCCAAAAACCTCCGTAGGCTCAATGCCCCGCGCCACGAGTGTGGCGAGTCGGCGCAGGGCGGCCTGTTCGGCGGCGACCCGGCGATACTTCGCGTACAGCTGCGCGCTGTCGACGGACTCGTGCGGGCGCCCGTCAGCAGGTTCTTTGGCGGTTACGAGTCCGTTCACTGCATCCTCATCAATCGTCAGGTCAGATTGAAACGCTGCGCTCAGTTCGCCATCGTTCGCGGGTCTTGCCTGCGCGTCGGGATGGTTAGTGCTACTTGCCGATTCGGTGACCGAGCGAGGCGAGTTTTTGGTCATCGGGACACCGTCGCGTGCCCAGCGACACCGAACACCACCGGCGGCATCGCCAGCATTCCAAGCGGTGCACTCCGCATCGTTGGCCCTTTCTATCGTCTGCTCACCGGCGCGGTGTCTGGCTTCGCCTCGGCCGTCGCTCGGGTCAGAACGTGATGATCCGTCCGGTGTGATTTCAGCGCAGCCGCAGCAGGCTCTCCGCCGTGGCGGTCACCGCGTCGGTGCCCGAACGGGGCTGCCAGCCCAGGAGCTTGAGTGCTTTGGCCCCGTTGAGGTGCTTTGGCGCGCCGACCAACTCGGCGAGTTCGGCTAGCGCGGGCACCACTCTGGCGGCGGCCTTGATGAGCCAGTCGGGCACCTGTCGTGTCGGCACCCGCCGGGCGTCGTCCCCCAGTCGCGAGCGGAGGATGGCGGCGATCTCCGGCAGGGACAGCGGCGGCCCCGCCGTGGCGAGGAACCGTTCGCCGGCCGCGGCCGGGTCGGTCATCGCACGGATATGCAGATCGGCGACGTCCCGGACGTCGACGACACCGAAAGAGGCTCGGGGGAGTACCGGCGGCTTGCTGTGCAGCAGACCCGCGATGATCTGGATGGAGCTGGAGTAGTCCGATCCGAGCACTGGGCCGAAGATGCCGACCGGATTGATCACCGAAAGTTCTGGCGCTCCTACGTGTTCGGCGACAAAATCCCACGCTGCCCGTTCGGCCAGAGTCTTCGACTTTACGTACGCGCTGGTCTGCCCGGTGGGATCGGTCCAGTCTGATTCGTCGTAGGGCACGCCGGAGGGCTTGGGGCTGTAGCCTATCGCCGCGAACGACGACGTCACCACTACTCGCCGAACCCCGGCCGCCGTGGCCGCCCGCAGAACGCGCAGCGTGCCCTCTACGGCGGGAACGATCACCTCGTTTTCGTTCTTCGGCTGGCTCGAGGGAAACGGCGACGCGACGTGCAGCACGTAGTCGCAGCCAGCCGCGGCCTGCTCCCACCCGTGGTCGGCGGTGAGATCCGCTGCGGTGAAGGTCAATCCGCTGGTGTCCGAATGCGCGTCTTGCACGACAGCACGCACTGCGGGCTCGCGGTCGAGGGAGCGGACGGTGGTAAGCACCTGGTACCCCGCGTCAAGTAGCGCCGCGATGGTCCGCGTCCCGAGAAATCCTGAGCCGCCGGTGAGCAACACACGGGTGGTTGATGTATCAGACATGGTTGGTCTGCGTCGAGTCGGTGATGAGCATGCCGGCGAGCGCCAGTAGCTTAGGCAACAGCTGTTCTTCAGCGGCACGGTCGTTGCGCTCCCGCGCCGCCCACAGCTCCGCTTTGAGCGAGACGTACTGTTCGCGTAAGTGCAGTCGGGCGATCTCGGTGCGAAGCCGCTCGGCGTGCTGGGCGAATAACCGCTGCTGATCGGACGCGGCTTCGTGCCCCCGGCGCATGTTCGCGACGTAAACCCGCATGTCCGCAACGCTCATTCCCGTGCTGCGCAGGCAGCTCAGCGACTCGACCGCCGCCACCTGGTCCGGCGGAAATCTGCGGTGCCCGCTGCTATCGTCGCGCGGTACCGCGTCGATCAGCCCGATGCGTTCGTAATACCGCAGGGCTGACTCGGCCAGCCCGGTACGTCGCGCAACCTGCTGAATCGTCAGGTCAGAGTGGCCGGCGGTGCTTGTGGGAGTCATATCTGCCACTATGCCGAACTTGAAGTGCTTTAAGTCAAGCGTGCGCCCGCTGACCGCGCCTGGCCTAGGAGCGGGGCAGTAACACGGCCAGGTTCGGCGTGGTCGATCCCGATCTGCTCTGTGGTGCCGGTGATGCCTGTAGGTGCAGCTGGTGATGGCGGGCTTCCACGGGAACCGTGGACTGTGTGCGATTGAGCCCGAGCGTCAGCGATTTTTGAATGCGCGGGCTGTCGCGCCGCAAGCGTGGGTGGACAACCGCAGGTGTTCGGCTGCGTATGGAGAGGGGCCGGGGTAGTGGTTGCACGCCGTCGCTGGCAGGGCTGGATATGCTCGGCCGAAGGATCGGCCAAGGTTCGTGCGTGCGGGTCGGCGAGCGCTGGGCTTGCCGCGGATCTGTTGAGCCGGTTACCACCGAGGGGCGCGATGGACGAGCCATGATCCGCGGCGCTGCGTGCGCATCCTGCTGATGGCTACACGAGCGGGTCGCGACGTGATCGCGGTGATGCACCGACGACGAGCGATTCGGTGGCTGGACGCGCGGTCAGCACCGGATTGTCGGACGATCGCGGGGTTCGATGTGCGGCATCTGTCAATGCGCGGCACGGACAAACCTCCCTGTGCCGGCGAAGACCGATGTTTCCGACGCGACCTGGCTGGCGCGGCTGGGCCGGGCACGCGCTGGAGCGGGCCTCGAAGGTGCGGGCCGACGCCGATCCAGGCAGCTTCGCGATCTGACTGGGCGCGCACTGCGATCACCCGGGAACGGTCCTCGCCGGGCAGGTGTCAGCGGCTGGCGAGGCTACGCTCGAAGACGCCGAAGACATCAAGCTGTCGGCAAGGTCAGCCTCGGCGACGATCTGCCCGAGGCGCTGTCGCCGGCGCGAACCATGCTGGAGTCCTTGATCGCGCGGCAAGCCGCGGCCCCGCTCGCGCATAGAGGCCGACTTGGCGAGACGCGGGTGCGCTCCAAGATCGCCGGCGTTGACCGTGGCATTGACCGATGCGGTTCACCGAGCATCACGCGCTCATGGCACACGGCGGGTTCACGCGGCGACGCTGATCCAAGACGCAGCGCAACCGCAGCCGATCGGATGGACATCAGGCCGACCGGCGATCGAGGCGTTCCACCAGTGATCGCGCCCTGTCACGGGTCGACGCCGACCATCAGGTGATCTGCTCCATCCCGAGGCATCAGCACCATCGACCGCTGATGTGGCATCGATCGCCGAGACCGGTGCCGACCGCGGCCAACGCGGGTGCTGCCGCGGCTCAGCTAGCGTCGCGGGCCGGACTACTGCCCGGGCAACAACCTGAGTCCGCCGGCAAAGTCAAGTCCAGCAGAACACGGCACCGAGGCAACCCCTGACCTCCAAGGCGCGCTCGGTGGCGGCCGCCGCTGGCGTGCGCCCAGAATCGGCACGCACCTACCTCGGTGCCCGCTATCGGCGGATCAGCGCCTGGCCCGTCGAACGGAGCACCCAGAACGGCAAACGTCGTCAATGCCAGCACTCAAGGCGATCGATCGAACCGATCTCGGCACATGGGAACCTAACGACTGCTTCTACAACGACCCGGGCGCCGGCTACTTCGACCGGCTGCACCGCGAGCGAGAAAGAAGCGGGCCATGCTGACCGACTCGAGGCACCATGAGGCTACGCACGTCGACGTCCTGACCCGCCGCCAGTTGCCATCACCGACGCCGGGGACCATGCTTCGCGTCAGAGCCGGCACGGCGCGTGCTCGCGGGACGCCATGCCCGCCCAGCTCTGCCGGCACTCCGAGCACGCCGCTTCAATGTCCAGCGTAGCGCACCGCCGACCACGCCTTCCTAGCGGCCAGTAAGGCGAGTTCGTCCCAGGGGGTTGGTCATCGGGCGGGTCTACTGAGATAAACAGTGGTACGCGGCTGTGTTGCTCGTCCAACACCAAATGCGTCGGCGAGTTCGTGCCGCCGGGCAAGGGCGTGAATCAGGCGATTCGGGGCGACACTCGCGGCCCAATTCGGTCAAGGATGGCCGTCATCGCGGCAACCGCCCGGATTCTCGGATCTAAAGTATTGCGACAGAGCATGATTGACGCGATAGTCGCAGATATCGCCAGGTCGGCGTGTCTCAGAAGTTGTGTCAGAAGTGTTGTCTCAATTGCACGCTGTCTATGTCAACGTCATCGCTAGCGAGGATCACGCCAAAGCTGCGCCCTTACCGCGTCCGGTCGCTAAAAAAGCCGACAACGTTATTCCTCTAGACAGGCGTGAGTCGAGCTAGTTGTTTTCTTCCTGCGTTATGGTGGGCTGCTCTCCGGCACTCGCCACGGAAGGGCTCGACACCTGCAACTCCTTATGAGGTTTCTTCCGGAACCAGCCGAAATACGCGAGTGCCAGACTGATGCCTAAATAGAACGCAGCCTCAGTCCACATGTATCCGGCACCCCACCTTGTTCCGGGCCATACAGGCTCGGTGAGCGTGCCGCGAGATGCACCCACGCCAAGCATGGCGTGCATGTAAGCCAGCCCCGCTAGCAATCCCGCGAAGAACTTGCACAGTTCGCGACCCATCGTTTCCTCCTTGAACCGACGCCTGTTGTCTACCGCGTTCGCGTCGCTGTCTCCAGATAACGTTGTTTTGAAGCTGGATTCCAGCCGTTCTGGCTGATCTTGTCTAAAAGATCGTGGCATCTGGCGTTAACTAAAAGTTGAGCCGACCGCGCGCAACTAGCGGCTTTGTGCTGTTGGAGTGCTGTTGAAACGGGCGTTTTGGGTCATTCAGCTAACTTGTTTGATAACCACTTTAAGCACGCTGACCTGCAAAAGTGTCAGTGCCCCCGGCACGACTCGAACGTGCGACCTAGGGATTAGAAGGCCCTTGCTCTATCCACCTGAGCTACGGAGGCAATGTGCAGGTCAGTCTATCGAACGGGGCTCTGCGAAGGACTCGCGGAACGCGACGCGCCCGAAAAGTCTTCCCGCACCGCACTTATCGGTTATGGTGTGGGCCTCGACACACGCACAACACCGGTTGGTAAACAGCCGTTAACCGCAACGAGGCGTGTGCATAACGTCGAGGGGTGGCGTTGCTATGAGCGTGGCCTTGAACGTGACTTCGCGGTGCTCGCGGGCCGGTGCCCAGGCACTGCGGCTGGCTGCCGATGCCAGAGATACGGCCCGAGCCGGCGCGTTGTTGCTGCGCGGCTCGCCGTTCGCGGTCGGCTGGGTTGCCGGCTGGCTCTCCACAGAATTTCCCCCGCACGTGGTGACCGGGCATGCGTTGTCCCGGGTATCACCGCCGTCCATCGGTCGCGTCGGTGCTACCTGGGCGGCGCAGAAGGCAGACGAGGCCCTCACCGCCGCGCTCGAGGAGTGCTTTGGGCCGGATTTTCGTGACCTGGTGCGCCACCCGGCCTGCGTTGAGTCCGCGTGTGAGCCACGCGGCGGGCTGTTGCGCAGGCCCGGGCCGCACCATCGGTACGCGGCGCAGACCTCCGACATCTCCTACGGTCCGGGTGGCAGCGAACACCTGCTGGACATCTGGCGACGTCATGACTTGGCGCCCGGCCGCCGCGCGCCGGTGCTGCTGCAGGTCCCCGGCGGGGCGTGGGCCGTCGGCGGCAAACGAGTACAGGCCTACACGCTCATGAGCCGGATGGTCGAACTCGGCTGGCTCTGCGTGTCGATCAACTACAGCAAGAGCCCGCGCTGCACATTTCCGACCCATCTCATCGACGTGAAGAGGGCGATCGCGTGGGTCCGCGAGAACATCGCCGACTACGGTGGCGATCCCGACTTCATGGCGATCACCGGCGGGTCGGCGGGCGGGCACCTGGCGTCGTTGGCCGCGCTCACCCCGAACGACCCAACATTCCAGCCCGGCTTCGAAGACGCGGACACGACCGTCCAGGCCGTCGCGCCGTATTACGGCGTGTACGACTTCACCGACTTCGAGAACATGCACGAAATGATGCTTCCGTTCCTCGAGCACTTCGTTCTGAAGAGCCGCTACGCCGACGATCCCGAGCGGTTCAGGACGGCGTCGCCGATTTCCCATGCGCACGGGGAGGCCCCGCCGTTCTTCGTGCTGCACGGCGAGAAGGACGAACTGGTCCCCAGCGGCCAGGCTCGGGCCTTCTGCGCGGCGCTACGGGAGTCCGGGGCCACCACGGTCGCCCACGCCGAACTCGCCAATGCGCACCACGCCTTCGACATCACCCCGACGGTCCGATCGCGGTTGGCCGCCGAAGCCGTCTCCGACTTTTTGGGCGTCGTCTACGGGCGGCGCGCCGCCTCACTGACGGAGTCGTTGTCGCTGTCGGCAACTTCGGCCAGCTGAGGCCCTGGAGTTTCGCGGACCCGATCGTCGCGCCTTTCACCAGCGCCGCAACCCGACTAGCGTTGTGTTGGCATTTGCGGTGTCCGAGGCAGGAGGCTTGGTCGGCGGTGACAACGTTGGCGCGTCGAGTTCGTGATCATGGCTGAGTCCGTCGAGGTCGCTAAGTTGTCCGACGAGCTTGGGCCGGTCGACTATCTGATGCATCGGGGTGAAGCGAATCCCCGGACCCGGTCGGGGATCATGGCGCTGGAACTCCTCGACACGACGCCGGACTGGGAGCGGTTCCGCACCCGCTTCGAAAACGCCTCCCGACGGGTGCTGCGGCTGCGGCAGAAGGTCGTCGTGCCGACGTTGCCGACGGCGCCCCCGCGTTGGGTGGTGGATCCCGACTTCAACCTGGACTTCCATGTGCGCCGGGTGCGGGTGTCCGGGTCCGGCACGCTGCGCGAGGTGTTCGACCTCGCCGAGGTGATCCTGCAGTCGCCGATGGACATATCGCGGCCGCTGTGGACGGCCACCCTGGTGGAGGGGCTGGCCGACGGCAAGGCCGCGACGCTGCTGCATGTCAGCCACGCGGTCACCGACGGCGTCGGCGGTGTCGAGATGTTCGCCGAGATCTATGACCTCGAGCGCGATCCACCGCCCAGGCCGACGCCCCCGCAACCCATTCCGCAGGATCTGACCCCCAATGACCTGATGCGGCAGGGCCTCAATCGCCTCCCCATCGCCCTCGTCAACGGCGTCGTGGGTGCGGTGGCCGGGGCGGTGTCGGCGGCCGGGCGGGCGGTACTGGACCCCGTGTCCACAGTGGGGGGAGCGGTCGGTTACGCGATGTCCGGCGTGCGGGTGATGAACCGCGCCGCCGAGCCGTCGCCGCTGCTGCGCCGGCGTAGCCTTGCCACTCGCACCGAAGCGATAGACATCCCGCTCTCCGACCTGCACAAGGCCGCGAAGGCCGGCGGAGGATCGATCAACGACGCCTATCTCGCCGGCCTGTCTGGCGCCCTCCGGCGCTACCACGAGGCCCTTGGCGTGCCCATCAGCACCTTGCCGATGGCGGTGCCGGTAAACCTGCGGGCCGAAGCCGACACAGCCGGCGGCAACCGGTTCACCGGCGTGAACTTGGCAGCGCCGTTGGGCACCGCCGATCCGGTCGCCCGGATGAAGAAGATTCGCGCCCAGATGACGAAGCGGCGCGACGAGCCCGCGATGAACATCGTAGGTTCGATCGCGCCGGTGCTGAGCGTGTTGCCCACGCCGGTGCTGGAGGGGATCACCGGCTCGGTGATCGGCTCCGACGTGCAGGCCAGCAACGTCCCGGTCTACCCCGGGGACACCTACATCGCCGGCGCAAAGATCTTGCGGCAGTACGGCATCGGCCCACTGCCCGGTGTGGCGATGATGGTGGTGCTGATTTCCCGGGGTGGTTGGTGCACGATCACCGTGCGCTACGACAGGGCCTCGGTGCGCAACGAGCCGTTGTTCGCCCGGTGCCTGCTGGAGGGTTTCGACGAGATCCTGGCGCTGGCCGGTGACCCGGCGCCCCATGCGGTGCCCGCCTCGTTCACCGAGCCGGCCGTTTCGACTCGATCGGTGGCGGGCTCATGAGCGCGTCGCAAGAACAGCCGCAGCAGCGCGGCGCCCAAAAGAACGGGAAGCCGGCGGGGGACATGCGGTTGCCGGGCTCGGTCGCCGAGATCATGGCCAGTCCTCCCGGGCCGAAGATCGGTGCGTTCTTCGACCTGGACGGGACGCTGGTCGCCGGCTTCACCGCGGTCATCCTGACCCAGGAGCGGCTGCTGCGCCGTGACATAGGTGTGGGGGAGTTGCTCAGCATGGTTCAGGCCGGCCTGAGCCACACCCTCGGGCGCATCGAGTTCGAAGACCTCATCGGCAAGGCCGCGGCGGCGCTGGCCGGGCGGTTGCTGGACGACCTGGAGGAGATCGGCGAGCGGCTGTTCGTACAACGGATCGAGTCGCGGATCTACCCCGAAATGCGCGAGCTGGTGCGGGCCCACGTGGCCCGCGGCCATACCGTCGTGCTCAGCTCGTCGGCGCTGACCATCCAGGTCAACCCCGTCGCGCGGTTCCTCGGCATCGCCAACATGCTCACCAACAAGTTCGAGACCAACGAAGACGGGATACTCACCGGCGGCGTGCAGAAGCCGATCCTGTGGGGGCCGGGGAAGGCCGCCGCCGTACAGCGGTTCGCCGCTGAGAACGACATCGACCTCAAGGACAGCTACTTCTACGCCGACGGTGACGAGGACGTCGCCCTGATGTACTTGGTGGGCAACCCGCGGCCGACCAACCCCGAAGGGAAGATGGCCGCCGTGGCCAAGCGCCGGGGCTGGCCGATTCTGAGATTCGACAGCCGGGGCCGCCTGGGTCTCCGGCGGCAGATACGAACACTCGCCGGCTTCGGTTCGATGTTCCCGGTCGCCGCCGGCGCGGTGGGGATCGGCGTGCTGACCCGCAGCCGGCGGCGGGGGGTGAATTTCTTCACCTCGACCTTTTCCCAGCTGTCGTTGGCGATCGCCGGGGTGCATCTCGATGTCATCGGCCAGGAGAATCTGACCGCGCAGCGTCCGGCGGTCTTTATCTTCAATCACCGCAACCAGGTTGACCCGGTCATCGCGGGCGCGCTGGTGCGCGACAACTGGGTCGGCGTGGGCAAGAAGGAACTGCAGAAAGACCCGGTCATGGGCACGCTCGGCAAGCTGCTGGACGGTGTGTTCATCGATCGGGACGATCCGGTCGCCGCGGTGGAGACGATGCACACGGTAGAAGACCGGGCGAAGAACGGGCTCTCGATTGTGATCGCACCCGAGGGGACCCGGGTGGACACCACCGAAGTCGGGCCGTTCAAGAAGGGGCCCTTCCGAATCGCGATGGCGGTGGGGATCCCGATCGTCCCGATCGTCATCCGCAACGCCGAGATCGTCGCCGCCCGAAACTCGAACGTGATCAACCCCGGCACCGTCGATGTCGCGGTATTTCCGCCGATTTCCGTGCAGGACTGGACACTCGAGACGCTGCCGGAGCACATCGCCGAGGTGCGTCAGCTGTATCTGGACACGCTGGCCAACTGGCCCGCTAAAGAGCTGGGTGAACTGCCCGAGGTCGACCTGTACGCCAAGAAGAAGGCGGCGAGAAAGGTCAAGGCACCGACCGGCAAAGCCCCCGCGAAGAAGGCAGCCCCCACGAAGGCGGCTCCCAAGAAGGCGGCTCCCAAGAAGGCGGCGCGGAAGGCCGCGCCAAAGGCTGCGACGAAACCGGGGCCGGCGAAGGCGACTCCGAACGCGTCCGACGTCGCGCTCAAAGACGGTGAGGCACAACGGCCCGGCGGGCAGGACACGGTCAGCGCCGAGCCGCCGAATTCCCCGCCCAGAGGGCGGCCGTGACCAAACCGGCCGCGGATATCAGCTCGGCCCTCGCCGCGCAAGACTCGCTGATATTGGCGTCCATGACCTCGCCGGTCGAGCGGGAGTTGGTCATGGCCTGGGTGGGCCGGCAGCGCGCCGGCAATCCCGAGGCGAGGTTTCAGGTATTGGCGCTGCCGCAACGCAATGCGCCCCCGGCGGCGCTGACCGCGCTGGCCGAGCAACTCGAGCCCGAAGCCAATGACGACCGTTCGGTCGTGCCGGTGCGGGTGTTCTGGCTGCCGCCGGCCGATCGTGGCAGGGTCGCCAAGCTGGCCGGGCTGCTTCCCGGCCGGGATCCCTACCACCCCAACCAACGTCAGCAACGACAAATCGCGCGCAACGATCCGCAACGCGCACGGGTGGTGGCCGGCGAGCCGGCCAAGGTCTCCGAACTCCGCCAGCAGTGGCGCGACACCACCGTCGGAGACGACAAGCGCGACTTCGCGCAGTTCGTCACCCGTCGCGCGATCCTGGCGTTGGAACGGGCCGAATACCGGATCCTCGGACCGCAGTACAAGTCCCCGCGGCTGGTGAAGCCAGAGATCTTGGCGTCCACGCGGTTTCGCGCGGGCCTGGAAAAGATCCCGGGCGCGACGGTCGAGGAAGCCGGGAAGATGCTCGACGAACTCGCCACCGGGTGGAGCCGGGCGTCCGTCGATCTGGTCTCCGTCCTCGGCAGGGCGCTCAGCCGCGGATTCGATCCGGAGATCGACTACGACAAGTATCAGGTCGCGGCGATGCGCGCCGGGCTGGAAGCCCACCCGGCGGTGCTGCTGTTTTCGCACCGGTCCTACATCGACGGCGCGGTGGTGCCGGTGGCGATGCAGGAGAACCGGCTACCGCCGGTCCATATGTTCGCGGGCATCAACCTGTCGTTCGGATTGATGGGGCCGCTGCTGCGCCGCTCCGGCTCCATCTTCATCCGCCGCAACATCGGCGATGACCCGCTCTACAAGTACGTGCTGCGGGAGTACGTCGGCTACATCGTCGAGAAGCGGTTCAACCTGAGCTGGTCCATCGAGGGCACGCGCTCGCGCACCGGGAAGATGCTGCCGCCCAAGCTTGGCCTGATGGCCTACGTGGCCGACGCCTACCTGGATAACCGCAGCGAAGACATCCTGCTGCAGCCGGTGTCGATCAGCTTCGATCAGCTACACGAGACGGCCGAGTACGCCGCCTACGCCCGCGGTGGCGAGAAGACGCCCGAGGGCATCATGTGGTTGTACAACTTCATCAGGGCGCAGGGCGAGCGCAACTACGGCAAGATCTACGTCCGCTTCCCCGAGGCGGTCTCGATGCGGCAGTACCTCGGTCCGCCGCATGGTCCGCAGGCCCAGGATCCGGACGCTAAACGGCTTGCGCTGCAGAAGATGTCGTTCGAAGTCGCGTGGCGGATTCTGCAGTCCACGCCGGTGACGGCGACGGGTTTGGTGTGCGCTTTGCTGCTGACCACCCGCGGCGCGGCGTTGACGCTGGATCAGCTGCAGCACACCTTGCAGGACTCGCTCGACTACCTCGAGCGCAAGCACACCCCGATGTCGACGAGCGCGTTGCGGCTGCGCACCCGCGACGGGGTGCGCGCGGCGGTCGACGCGCTGTCCAATGGGCACCCGATCACCCGGGTCGACGGCGGTCGGGAGCCGGTGTGGCGGATCGGGCCCAATGAGGAGCACGCGGCGGCGTTCTATCGGAACTCGGTGATCCATGCCTTCCTCGAGACGTCGATCGTCGAACTCGCGCTCGCGTACGCCAGGCGCGCTGAAGGTAACCGCATGGAGGCTTTTTGGGCCCAGGCGATGCGGTTGCGGGACCTGCTGAAATTCGATTTCTATTTCGCCGACTCGGCGGCGTTTCGGGAGAACATCGCCGAAGAGATGGCATGGCATGACGACTGGGAAGCGCACGTCGCCGCCGGGGGCGACGAGATCGACGCGATGCTGTTCGCCAAGCGTCCGTTGATGTCGGACGCGATGTTGCGGGTCTTCTTCGAAGCGTATGAGATCGTCGCCGACGTGTTGCGCGATGCGCCGGCCGACATCGGCCAGAAGAAACTGACGGAGTTGGCGCTGGGGGTGGGCCGGCAATACGTGGCACAGACCAGGGTCCGCAGCAGCGAATCGGTGTCGACGTTGCTGTTCGCCACCGCATACCAGGTTGTCGCGGATCAGGAGCTGATCGCGCCCGCGGCCGATCTCGCCGACAGGCGGACCGCGTTCCGGCGGGAATTGCGGGACATCTTGCGAGACTCCGACTACGTCGGGCGGATCGCACGGAACCAGTTCGTCGCCCGCGAGGCCAAAGCGCGCCAGGGCCGTTTGGACGGCCAAACTCTGTAGTCGGTGCGCCCGCCAATACCCTGGGTACATGACGGTTGCCCGGCCTGTACGCGCACCCCGCGCGTTGGCGTGGCCGCTGCTGATCGGCGTGGCGGTGCTGGCGGGCTGTACCGCCGCGGGAATCGGAGCGCTCTCGCTGGCGGGGGCGTTGACCGCCACCGGTTTGCCCGATCCGGGTCCGGCAACCACGCTGGGGCTGCCGTTCATCCGGGCGGCGGGGGAGATCGCCGCGGTGCTGGCCGTCGGGTCGTTTCTTTTCGCGGCGTTCCTGGTGCCGCCGCAAAGCAGCGGAGTCCTCGACGCCGGCGGATACCGCGCGCTTCGCGTCGGCACGGTGGCGTCGGGTGCCTGGGCGGTGTGTGCCGCCCTGCTGGTCCCGCTGACCATCTCCGATGTGTCCGGTCACCCGGTGGTCGACCACCTCAACCCGGTCACGCTCTGGTCGCTGGCCGGGGTGATCAACACCGCCTCGGCGTGGCGCTGGACCGCGATCCTGGCCGCGGTGGTCACGCTGGCGAGTTTGTCGGTGCTGCGCTGGTCATGGACGCCACTGCTGCTCGCCGGATCCCTGGTGACGCTGATTCCGCTCGGGCTGACCGGTCACTCGTCGGCCGGCGGTTCGCACGACCTGGCCACCAACAGCCTGCTCATCCACCTCGTCGCCGCCAGCCTGTGGGCGGGGGGCCTGCTCGCCCTGCTCGCCCACGCACTGCGCAACGGCGACCACACCGACTTGGCGGCACGGCGTTTCTCGATGCTCGCATTGTGGTGTTGGGTCGCGATGGCGCTCAGCGGATTGGTGAACGCCGTGGTGCGCGTCCTGCCGTCCGACCTGCTCACCACCGGTTACGGGCGGCTGATCGTCGCCAAATTCGTCGCGCTGTGCGTGCTGGGCGGCCTCGGCTGGCGCCAGCGGCGCTCCGGAGTGGCTGCGCTGCAAGCCGATTCGAGTCCGCCCCGCGCGCGCAGAGTGCTGGTCAGGCTGGCGCTGATCGAGGCCGCGGTGTTCGGGCTGACCTTCGGCATCGCCGTCGGGCTGGGCCGCACCGCGCCGCCGCCTCCGCCGGCCCGGCTGCCCTCGATTCCCGAAGCCGAGATCGGCTACGACTTCGACGGCCCGCCCACGGTGGCGCGCGTCCTGTTCGACTGGCGCTTCGACCTGTTCTTCGGCACCGCCGCGATCGTCCTCGCCGCGCTGTATGCGGCGGGGGTGGTGCGGCTGCGCCGCCGCGGCGACAGCTGGCCGCTGGGGCGGACCCTGGCCTGGCTGCTGGGCTGCCTGGCCTTGCTGTTCGTGACCTCGTCGGGCGTCGGCCGCTACATGCCGGCGATGTTCAGCATGCACATGGTCGCCCATATGGGCCTCTCGATGCTGGTGCCGATTTTGCTCGTGCTGGGCGCCCCGGTCACCCTGGCCTTGCGGGCGCTGCCCGCCGCCGGCCGCGACGATCCGCCCGGCATGCGGGAATGGTTGTTGGCCGCGCTGCACAGCCGTCTGTCGCGGTTGCTGACGAACCCGGTGGTCGCGACCGTGCTGTTCGTCGCCGGGTTCTACGGGCTGTATCTTTCGAATCTTTTTGACACCACGGTGAGCAGTCACGCCGGGCATGTGGCGATGAACGTGCACTTCTTGCTGAGTGGCTACCTGTTCTATTGGGTCGTCATCGGGGTGGACCCGACGCCGAGGCCGATCCCGCCGCTGGCCAAAGTGGCCGTGGTGTTCGCGTCGCTGCCGCTGCACGCGTTCTTCGGGGTGGTGCTGATGGGCACCCGGACCGTGCTCGGCGCCGACTACTACCGGTCATTGGGTCTTGCCTGGCACACCGACTTGCTCGGCGACCAGCGATTGGGCGGTGGAATCGCCTGGGCGGCAGGCGAACTGCCGCTGGTGCTCGTGATGATCGCGCTGCTGGTGCAGTGGGCGCGCAGCGATGCGCGCACCGCCCGGCGGCTGGACCGCGCGGCCGAACGCGACGATGACGCCGAGTTGGCCGCTTACAACGCGATGCTGGCCGAACTCGCGCGGCGGGAGACGCCGGGGCGTTCGCACCAACCGGCGGACTGATCCACAGTCACGGTTCTTTGCACAGGGGCGGCGGCTAACGGCCGTCTGGCCCGGTTTCGCCGCGGAGCCCGTCGGTGGCGCCGGGCTGAATGGCAGCCGGATAGGGCAGTGACGCGATCACTAAGCCAGTCAGAGAAAGCGAAAGAAGGGATCAGTTATGTTCGAAACACCGCTTACCGTGGTAGGTCACATCGTCAACGACCCGGTGCGCCGCAAGGTCGGCGATCAGGAGCTCATCAAGTTCCGGGTGGCCAGCAATTCGCGGCGCCGCACCGGGGACGGCAGCTGGGAGCCGGGCAACTCGCTGTTCATCACCGTCAATTGCTGGGGCCGATTGGTCTCCGGGGTGGGTGCCGCGCTGGGCAAGGGCGCACCGGTGATCGCGGCGGGCCACGTCTACACCAGCGAGTACGAGGACCGCGACGGCAATCGCCGTTCGTCGCTGGAGATGCGGGCGACCGCGGTCGGTCCCGACCTGTCGCGAGTCTTCGTGCGCATCGAGAATCAGGTGGCCCGACCTGGGCGTTTACTGAAGTTAGCTGCGTTGGCTCTGTTGTGAAACTGCAGGTCACGGCGTTGGTTGTGTTGGCTAGCTAAAGCTGTTGTTGAAACTGCTGCGGACCCACTGCGGACCGTGCACACGGCGCCTGCCCGGCTGCCTCCCAGAGGTGAGTTGCGGGGGTGTGACCGGAGCTGCGGTCTCCCCGGGTTTGGCGAGATGATCTTGCAGTTCGGCATGTCGGAATTGGTAGACCGACCCGCAAGTGCGCAGCAGGCCTAGCCGGTGGGCGTCGTCGAGAAACCCCATGATTTTCCACGGCAGCTTGCCCCGGAATGCCAGCCATCGGGTTGTCACGACGAATCCGAACCAGGCAGGCTCCTGCGTCGGCGCGACCATCAGCCCGACCGGTAGCCCAATCAGCAGCCCCAACAGCCCGGCCGCCAGCCCGACCTTCAGCCCGCCGCCCTGCTCATCCGTCCCGGACGCCAGCCCAATCATCAGCCCCAACCCAATCGCGACCATCAGCGCGCTCAGCAGCACGCTCAGGGTGAAGAGGTTGCGGGAGCCCCGGTAAGTCGAGGTCGGGGTCCGCGATCGATCGTTGCTTGCCGGCAACCTCACCCACCTCGCCGGCACGGACACCAGCCCGCCGATCAGCCCGAATACCAGCCCGACCACCAGCCCGGAATACAGCCCGATGCCAGCCCCGATAGCAACTCTCGGCGCCAGCCCGACCGCTGGCGGCCCACCCTTCAGCCCAAGCAGCCCCCATATCAGCCCCCCCAACAGCCCGGCCGCTGGCCCGGCCACCGCCCCGACCTTCAGCCCGCCGATTAGCCCGCCCACCAGATCCCGGGCGAGGCCGCGACCGCGGCCGCGAAGCCGCAAGTTGGCGTACCCGGGCTCTGGCGTCCTGCGTATCTTCCGCCCGGCCACCAGCCCGAATACCAGCCCGGCCACCAGCCCAACCACCAGCCCGACCACCAGCCCGACCAGTCTGAGCGTTGGCCCGCCTCCCCCAGTCGTGCCCAGCCACCCGCCGAACTCCCCGCCGATCAGCCCGCCGGTCGGCCCGCCTATCAGCCCGCCTATCAGTACCAACAGCGTTGTCATGATCCTGGCCGGGACGGCGGAGGGTAGGTGCCACCAGCGCAGGTCGCGCTGCCCGTGCAGTTGCATGGCTAGATACGCCAGCCATCGTCGAGTCGCGTCGGGTTCCCAGTCTCGGCGCGGGCGTAGCGGGTCGGATCCGTCGCCCACCGGGCGTCGTTTGCTGATTAGGGCGGGGATCAACTCGTTGAACAGATGGGCCTTGATCGCCTCCGCGTCTGGGTAGTGGGCAGGATCGATGAGCGGGGTCGGATCGCTCTTGTTCTCGATATATACGCTGCGCAGCAGCCATAGCCCCAGCGGGGTCGAGCACACGTCGGCTAGGGGTGTGTCGTGGTTGCCGCGCAGTGTGTCGAGGATCGCGTCCCACCCGAGGCGCTGCCGCGGGGGAAGACAGTTGTCGAGGTAGTCCGCGGCCGCCGGGGCGGTGAGGGGGTGGGCCTGGATGACCGCGGCGGCGGTGAGCACGTCCGCGTTCTCAACAGCGTCGACGTATTCGTCGGTGCGGCAGGTCAGCACCAGCGGGTCGGTAGCTCCCAGCGAGTTATTGAGCGTGGTGAGTAGTACCAACCGGTAGACGGGGTCGAGTTCGTCGAGACCGTCGATCACCGGCAGCACCATGCCGCTGTCGACGAGCTCACCGGGCATGGCCTCGTCGATCGCCCGCAGCGCGGGATAATCCTTACCCAGTCGGAAGGCGAGCCAGTCCTGCAGCCGCGGATGGGTTGCGGTGTTCCAGCTGTTCGCCGTCAGCAGCACCGGAACCGGCTCCGCCGGCGTGCGGACTTCGAGGAGTCGCAAAAGCAGCTGCACCGCCAGGGTGGTCTTGCCCGACCCGGGCCCGCCGAGGATCACGAGCCGTCGACGCGACAGTGCCTGGAACTGCTCGGCCAGTTCGTCGATGCGGTCGCTGGTCCCGTCGAAGATCAGCCGGCCCGGGGAGATGTGGCGGCTGTGGTCGGAGACGTCGTGCTCGGTGAGGGTCCAATGCACCGGCATCGGATCCGGGTCGAATAATCCACGAATCTTCGCTTCCTCCTCCCACTGCAGGTGCACCGACTCGGCCAGGGTTCCGGCTGCGTGCTCGCGCCGTTGCGTGCGGGGCACTGCCCCAGCCGTGACTTCTGGTTGAGGCGCGGCGAAGGGGAGAGGAAGGGGTGCCGCCACGCCCGGCTTCACTACCTCCTCGACCGCTCTGGTCAGGCGTGCCAGCTGATCGTCCCAGCTTTCCTCTCTGAGGGGCTGCGCTTGGCAGTCCGCGAGCGCCGCCAAGGGCTTCGGCAGATCGACCCTGGCGGGCATCAACGCCGTGCCGACGAGTACGGGAATGACCAGCACGTCGTCAGCCCGGGCGAGGACCGTCGCGATCTCCAGGTGCACGTAGTCGTCAGGGTCGTCCAGCCGGCGCTGACCCGCATCGTCTTGGATCGACAGCCATGTGGACCCGATCACGGCCAGCAAGGCGTCGCACGAGCTCAACTCCCTTTCGACTCTGAGGGGGAACCGCTCGCCCGGGGTGATGCTGTCGCGGTCGCGGAACACCTGATTCGCGCCGAAATGGCGGATCAGCGCGTCCCGGAGGCGGCCCGCCTCCGGGCCACTGTCGTTCCGCCGATAGCTGATGAAGATGCCGCCCATATCGGCACGCCTCCCGCTCCGCGGCCTCAGATTAAATGCGATGACATGCCCGATATCTACCAATGATCATTCGCTGGCGGGCCGAGCACACGGGTAGCGGACTACTCGTTTTGCCATTTCGCGGCGGACTAGTTGGTCGGGGCGCCCGTGCTCTCCTCGGGGGCGGGCCGAACTCGTGACTGGTTCAATCCCAGTATCGCGCACCAGCATCATCACAGTTCAAAGCATGTTTTATGAGTCAAGCCAGATCGCCGTTGCCGATACGTTACCAATCGACCCCGGCGACAGGGTCGGTATTCCGCACGGTGCTGGTCGGACTCGCCGGCGTAGACCAGGCGGGGCACGGTGCCGTCGTCGTCGGCGGTGGGCTGGAACAGCGGGACCGCTTCGATGGTGAGCAGCGATGCCGGCACGGTGGTCACCCCGTTGGCTTTCTCGGGGCCGACGACGAGCCGGCCGGCCTCGTCGCTCTGGCAGTACAGGCTCATGCGGGCCTTCTGGCGTAGGGCGATGGTGGAGCCGTAGCGGTCGCGGGCGTTGGGGCTGGCGATGCGGTTGGTGTGGCAGATCAGCGACACGGCCGCGTCGGTGGCGGTGGGTAGTTCCGTCCAGCGGTGCAGGGCGAGGCGGGCCTGTTGGGGGTCGCGCACCGAGAGGGCGGCGGGCACGGTGTCCAGCCAGGCGTCCACCACGACGAGGACCGGTGTGGGGTCGGTGGCGATGAGGGTGAGGTTGCGGGGGTAGATGGGTGCGCCGCTGCCGTCGGCTTCGGTGCAAATGACGTCAATCATGGACAGGTCCGCGTCCGCTACCGACCCGCGCTCACGCCCGTGCCGCACCGCAGTCCGCGCCTCATCGTGCCTGCCCTTCGGGCCGGCCAGCTCGGTCACGTCGGCCTCCATCAGCACCTGCATGACCTGCAGGCCAGCACCGACGGCCATAGCCAGCGGGCCCTCCCGCACGTTCTCGGCGATCTCGCCCATCGCCACGCTGACCCGCTCTGGGATCGCGGGCGCGCTCGCGTCGACGGACTGAATCTGGCTACTCTTCTTCATGGTGGTCCCCTTGCTCTCGGAGTTTTTGGCGGAACGCCCGACACCTACCACACGGCAGGTCTCGAGCGGGGGACCGCCAACTCAACTTCCACGAGACCCGGGACAACCTCCCCGACATGAAGGCAACGCGATGGCGATGACCCAGTCGTCTCTTCCCGGTCTGCTGCAGGAGCGAGCCAGCCGGCAGCCTGATGCGACGGCCTACACCTTCATTGACTATGAGATCGACCCCGCCGGTTTCGCCGAGAGCCTGACATGGGCGCAGGTGTATCAAGGAGCGCTCGTCGTTGCCGAGGAGCTGAGACGTTGCGGCGAGGTCGGTGATCGGGCTGCGATACTGGCCCCGGAGGGGCTCGGATATATCACGGCCTTTCTGGGAGCTCTGCAGGCGGGCTTCATCGCCGTTCCGCTGCCGGTTCCGCAGTTCCGCGTCCACGACGAACGTGTCTCGGCCGCGTTGCGGGATTGCTCGCCGTCCGTCATTCTCACGACGTCCACCGCCGTCGACGAAGTCTCCAAGTACGCGTGCGACGAGAACGGATGCGCCGGCACGTCGGTGATCGAGGTTGATTCGCTGGATCTGTATTCTGCCCGCGTATTCGATGCGGTTGGCCAGTCACATCCGAGCACGGCGTACCTTCAGTACACGTCGGGATCCACGCGCACGCCCGCTGGCGTAATCGTTTCTCATCGGAACGTGATCGCCAACCTCGAACAGGCAGCAGTCGTCTATTTCGAGGACTACGGAAATACCCCTCCGCCGGGGCTTCGGTGGGTGTCGTGGCTGCCGTTCCACCACGACATGGGGTTGTTCTTCACATTATTTATACCGATCTATGCGGGGAATCCGATCTCGTTCATCACGCCCGTTGCATTCCTGCAGCGGCCCGCCCGCTGGATGCAATTGCTTGGCAAGACTGGCCTCTCGTATTCCTGTGCACCCAATTTCGCCTTCGATCTGGCGGCGCGAAGGACGTCGGATCACGATATGGACGGAATTGACCTCGGGGGCGTGCTGGCGATCATCAACGGAGCCGAACGAGTACACCCGGCTACCATCAAGCGATTCAATGAGCGCTTCGCGCGCTTCAACCTCAAGGAGACGGCGATACTACCGTCCTACGGACTCGCCGAGGCCACCTTGTGTGTGGCGGCTCCCAAGATGGGCCAGCCGGTGAGGACCGTCCGATTTGCCTCCGAGCAGTCGTCGGACGGACAGGTGCAGGCATGCACCAACGGAGATATAGGCGCTACCGACCTCGTCAGCTACGGCCCGCCCCGGGTGGCACCTGGGATGTGCGCGGTGCGGATCGTCAACCCGGACACTCAGAGGGAGAATCCGCCGGGAACGATCGGCGAAATCTGGGTGCACGGGGACAACGTGGCAACGGGGTACTGGGAGAAATCCGTGGAAACGAACCGAACCTTCGGTGCCAGAATTGCGGGCCCCTCACCCGGCACCCCGGACGGATCCTGGCTGAGGACCGGAGACCTGGGCGCCGTGTTCGACGGCGAATTGTTCGTCATGGGGCGCATCAAGGACGTGCTCATCGTCGATGGGCGCAATCACTATCCGGACGACATCGAGGCCACGATCAGAGAAATAACCGGAGGCCGGGTCGCGGCAATATCGGTACCGGATGACCGCACCGAGCGCCTTGTCGCGATCGTAGAACTCACCACCGAGCAAACGGGCTCCGGCGAGGAGAAAACGCACAAGCTGCGTTCGATCAAGCGTGAGATCATGACGGCCATTTCGACCTCGCACGGCCTGCGCGTCTCTGATCTCGTTCTGGTGCCGGCCGGTTCGATTCCGTTCACGACGAGCGGCAAGGTGCGACGGTCTGCCTGTGTCGAGCGTTACGGGCGCAATGAATTCAAGCGATTGGACGTGTCGGCGAGTCTTCTCGACGAAACGTGGTAGAGGACGGACGACGGCGGGGTTTATCGCGGGGCCGCCAGCAGGTCGGCGAGCCGCGAGGCGAGCGAGGACAGCCCGCCGCTGCGGCTCAGTTCCAGCGCTGAGATGTCCACGTCCAGGGCGACATTGACCTGGGCGCGCAACTCGACCGCCATCAGCGAGTCCAACCCCAGTTCGGGCAGCGGGGTGTGCCAGTCGACCGCGTCGGCGGGGATACCTAGAACCCGGGACGCCTGTCCGGCCAGCATGTGGGTTATCACCTCGACTCGCTGCTCGACTGCCGTCGCGGCGAGTTGGGCGCGCACGGAGTCGCCGGCGGCCCTCGTGCCCTTAGCCGCGTTGACATGGCCGGCGAATCTCGGGGTGCCTGCCGACGCCGGGTGCATCGACGCCCACAGCACCCAGTCGACGTCGGCGATTGCCACCTGGATCGGCTTCAGGCCGATCGCCACGTCCAGGCACTCGCAGGCAGCATCCAAGGGCAGCGGACGCAGGCCGTTCAGGGCCAAGTAGGTCGAGATCTCCTCGCTGGAGGTGGCCATGCCGCCGGCGAGCGATCCCCAGTTCACCGACAGCGCCGGTAGTCCGAGGCTCGCCCGGTAGTGGGCCAGCGCGTCCAGCATGGCGTTCGCCGCCGCATAACTGATCTGCGGAACGATTCCGGCCTGGCTGGCCACCGAGCTGTACAGCACGAAATGGTCAAGTTCGGTCTCGGTCAAGGCCTCGCTCAGGATGAATGCGCCCCGGGCCTTGGGGGACAGCACCGAGTTCAGGCCGCGCTGGCTTAGCCGGCCGAGTGGTTCATCGGCGAGGGCGCCGGCAGCGTGGAACACACCACGCAGTGGCGGGCCGTCGGACAACCGGGCGAGCAGGGCGTTGACGCTCGCCCGGTCGGCCACGTCAACCTGCTCGACTCGGACATCGGCGCCGCTGGCGCGCAGGGCCTCCACCGCAGCCTGCTGGTGGGCGTCGGCCGCACCGCGTCGACCGGCTAGCACGATTGTGCCCGCGCTCTTGGCAGCTAGCCACGTGGCGGTGGCCAGACCGAAGGCCCCGAGACCACCGGTGACCAGGTAGGCGGCGTCCGACCGGATGCCGGCGCCCGGCCGCGCCGGTTTGACCGGTGGCGCCGACTCGGTGAAATCCAACACTATCCGGCCCAGGTGGGTGGACCGGGCGACCTGATCGAAGGCATCCGCCACTTGCGACACCGGCAGGATCCGGGTGGGCAGCAGCTCGTACTTTCCGGCACGGAGCAAAGCGAGCACTTCGCGATGTACCTGCTCCAGCAGGTCGATCCGGTGCGCCATCATCCGGTCGAGATCGATCGAGATCAGCGACAGGTTCTTGTTGAAGACCGCCAGGTCGATGAGCCGACCACCAAAGATCTCGGTCTTGCCGACCTCAACCACCCGGCCGAACTCCGCGGCCAGCTCCAGATCGGCCAGCACCGCCTCACCAGGGGCCGAATTCAGGACAACGTCGGCTCCGTGCCCGCCGGTGAGCTGGCGTACCTGATCGATTGCCGATAGCGACCGGGAGTCGACGACATATTCGGCTCCGAGGGTTCGAAGCATGTCGGCGCGCTCCAGGGTGGACGCGGTGGCGATCACCCGGGCACCCGCCTTGGCAGCGATCTGCACCGCGGCCATCCCGACGCCGCCGGCGCCACCGGCCACGAGCACCCACTCGCCGGACTGAAGCCGGCCCCCGTGCATGAGCGCGTAGTGCGCAGTCATCAACACCACCACCGAGCCGTAGGCCTCTAGGGTCAGGCCGTGACCGGGTTCGATCGGACCCGCGTCCATCGGGGTGGTGACGTAGCGGCGGGCCATCCCCGGGACGCTTACAAAGCGTGACTCGCCGACGGTGAAGCCGCTGACCCCGGGGCCGATCCGGGTGACGATCCCCATGCCCTCCATTCCGACGCTCAAGCCGAAGTGGGTACCGGCTAGCTCGGCCTCACCGAGTACGCCGAGGACCTTCATCGGGTCCTTGAAGTTGAGGCCGATGCCCTCCATGCGCAGTTCAATCTCGCCAGGCCCGGGGGCACGTCGCGCGATCTCCCGCAGGGCAAGGTCGGCCAGTCGACCGGACTGGGGCACTTCTATCTCGAAGTTCGCGTCCGGATCGCGGAGCGGTTGTGCTTTTTCGAGAGCTTCCAGTCGGCTGGACAGGCTGGATTGGTTGACGATCACCATCCGTAGGTCATCCCGCAGCGCGACCTCGTCTGCGTCGTCACTCGCGTAGGCCCCGCTGACGAGGGACTCCAGGACGACTGTATTCAGCTGGCTGCCGTGATCGATATCGATCAGCCGCCAGTTCAAGAGCGTCTGCTCGTTGCGTAAGACCCGACGGGCGCCGACCAGGGCGGACGCGGCCAGGTCGGGCGCCTCGCGGTCACCGGGCACCGGCAACGCCCCTCGGGTGATCAGAAGGCCGTGCATTGGCAGGTCGCGGCCCTCGAGCAGCGCCTCGTCCTGCACGTTCTGCACCGCGCGGGCCACCCCGACCAGCATCGCCGGCAGCTCACCGACCCGTGCCATCCGGCGGGGAGGCGGCGCCTGGTCCTTGGCTGCCGTGGCCGCGATCAGGGTGACCACCATCGGGCGGGTGTCGTCTCGGTCGGCCGCCAGCACGCGACGCAGTTCGGCCTCCGCTTCGGCACAGATCTGTCCCGGCTCTCCGCCGCGGACGACGAGGAGCTGCTCGGTCCCGCGCTGGGTGGCGTAGTCGCGGGCGCACCGGGCCGATTCCTCGCCAGCCGCAACCAGGAACACCCGCTCGAGGGCCAGGGCGTTGGCCCGGCCGGCCGAGTCGCGAGGCTCGCGCGGCTCGAACAACGGCTCGAGCCATAGCCGGTCGAGTTCACTGAGAAATGGTCGCCGCGGGCTGACCGGCAGGAACTGCACCCGGTGCAGCTCTACCAGCACCTGGCCAGCTGGGTCGGTGAGCACGACATCGGCGACCAGCTTCGCCTCGCCCGACTCTGAGGCAACGCGGGTGACGCCGACCAAGACATGATCGGATAAGGCGGCGAACTGCCGGACGTGCCGTACCGCGGCGGGCACGACGGCCCCGCCGACGGAGGCGTCATCGGCCCCGGCCAGCAGGGCGACGCACTGCAGCGCGGCGTCCAACACGGCCGGGTGGGCCTGGTGGTTGGACCCGGCGATGCCGGTGGTGGCATCGACGCGAGCCAGCGCCCGGCCGTCGCTCACCTGGGCTTCGACGATCCGCCGGAAGGCCGGCCCGTACACCAGGCCGCGCTCGGCCAGCCGGGGGTATACCTCGTCGGCCGTGGCGGCGGCATCGGTGAGCACCGGCAGCGCGAGCGTTGGCCGGACCAAGCCGTCCACGATGCGTCCGCTCGCGTGCCGAGTCCAGCTGGTGGCCGAACTGCCCCGCGAGCTGACCGTGAACCGTCCGCTGGAGGATTCCATGGTCAGGCGCAGGGTTGGGACGTCGTTGTGCTCCACCACGAGCGGGGTGATGAACCGGACCTCGTCCAGCGCCGGGGCGGGCCGACCCGTGGTCTGGGCTGCCACGGCGAGTCCGGCATCGAGGTAGGCCGCGCCGGGCAGCAGCACCATGTCGGCCACGATGTGGTCGCGCAGCCAGGGCAGTCGAGCGACTGCCAGCTCGGTCCGCCACTCCGACTGCCCGACGTCGATCGGGTCGCCGGGCAGGGCGCGGGCGTCACTGGTGCCAAAGTGCTCGTCAGCGACCGCCTGTTCCATCGACCACAGCCGCACCCGCTGAAACTGGTGCGACGGCAGCGGGCGCTGCGGCGGGAGGCCGTCGGAGGCGCCGGGAGCGCGGTCGGTGTCCAGGGCACCGGCGACGTAGAGGTCGGCTAGCGCCGTCCGGACGCTGGTGCGATCATCGGCGTCCCGCTTGAGGGTGCCGATCGAGGTTCCCGTCGCACCCGTGCGGAGCAGGATCTCCTTGATATTGCCCGACAGCACCGGGTGCGGGCCGACCTCGAGGAACACCCGCTCGCCGGAGTCGATCACCGCAGTCATCGCGTCGGCGAACCGCACCGGCTGGCGGACGTTCGCGCACCAGTACTCTGCGTCCCAGTCCGGTCCGGTGACCTGGGCGGAAGTCACCGTCGAGTACAGCGGCACGACAGGCGTCCGCGGGGCCAGGTCAGCCAGCGCCCGGGTCAGCTTCGACAGGATCGGGTCCATCAGGTGTGAGTGGTAAGGCACCTCCACCCGAAGTTGCCGCGTGAAGACACCCAGACTGGTCAGTTCATCGCTCAATTCGGCGATCGCGGAGTGGGTGCCGGCCAGCGTCACGCCGGACGGGCTGTTCACTGCTGCTATGCACAGATCTGCACGTTCGGTGATCCACTCCAGCACCTCGGCTTCACTCAGAGCCACAGCGAGCATCCCGCCCGAGCCGGCCGTGCCGGCCTGCAGCCATGCGCGGTGGTAGCTGACTTTGACCGCGTCCTCCAAGCTGAGCATGCCGCTGACGTAGGCAGCGCTCACCTCGCCGACGCTGTGCCCGACGATCACCTTCGGGTGTACGCCGTAGCGCGCCAGTTCCGCGGTCAGCCCCACCTGTACGAGAAAGTTCGCAGGTTGAGCGACCGCGGTGCTGGTCACCCGGGAGTCGGCCTCGTCTCGGCGTAGTTCGTCGATCACCGACCAGCCGGAGAGGTCGGCGAAGAGCTCGTCAACCTCGGCCGCGGCCCGCGCAAACGGGCCGCCCGCGTCGAGCAGGTCTCGGCCCATCCGCCACCACTGCGGGCCCATCCCGCTGAACACGAAAACCGGCGCGGTGCCGTCGCCGACCGTCCGGCCGCCCGTCACGGAGCCGTCGACCACCGCAGCGAGCCGGGCGAGCAGGTCGTCGCGGTCGCCGAACGGTACGGCCAACCGGTGGTTGTGGTGCGACCGGCGCGACCAAATGGCGTCCGCCAACGCAACCGGGTCCACCGCCGGGTCGGCGACGAGCGGGAGCAACTCCCGCGCCAGCTGACGGGCGCCCACCTCGTTGCGTCCGGACACCGGCAGCACCTGGGCCGGCGCCTGCCGGACGACCGGGCGGGTGGGCTTCGGCGCCTCGACCAGCACCGCGTGCGCGTTTGTGCCGCCGTAGCCGAAGCCGTTGACCGCCACCGCTGCTGTTGTGTAGTCGGCCGGGAAGGGTTCGGCCTCGGTGATCACCCGAATCCGGTGCTCGGCGAAAGGGATCGCCGGGTTCAGTCGGTTCAGTGTCGCCTGCGGGGCCAGCTGGCGGTGATGCAGGGTGAGGGCCGCCTTGATCACGCTGGCCACGCCAGCGGCCGCCTCCAGGTGGCCGATGGAGTTCTTGATCGAACCGACGACCAGGTCCGCGGTGCGACCCTCGACTCGGCCGAGGGTCTCGCCGAGAGCGGCCATCTCCAATGGGTCGCCAACCGCGGTTCCGGTGCCGTGCGCTTCGACGTACCCGATCTGTTCCGGACGCAGACCGGATTCGCTGAGCACGCGGCGGATGAGGTCTGCCTGCGCCTGCGGGTTCGGGACGGTTATGCCCGACGTGCGTCCGTCCTGGTTCACGCCGGTGGCCCGGATGACGGCGTAAATCTGGTCCTGGTCGCGGGTAGCGTCCGCGAGCGGCTTGAGCACGAGGATGCCGGCTCCTTCACCGCGGGCGTAGCCGTCCGCGGCTGCGTCGAAGGTCTTGCAGTGGCCGTCCTCGGCGAGGAACCGGCCCTTGCTCATCGTGACGGACGTCTCTGGAATGAGCATCGCGTTCACCCCGCCGACCAGGGCCAGCTCGATCTCGCCGCGGGCGATCGCCTGGGTAGCTTCGTGCAGTGCGACCAACGAGGACGAGCAGGCGGTGTCGATGGTCATGCTTGGCCCGCGCAGGTCGTACACGAAAGAGATCCGGTTGGACAGCATGGTGAACGTGCCCGCCGTGGCGGTTTGGGAATCCACCGTCCACAGGCTCATGAGCCCGTTACGGAGCACCATGTTGTCCACCGTGAAGGCACCGACGTAGACGCCGACCGGCCGACCGGCGACCCGGCCGGCCACCCCGGCATCGTCCATCGCTTCCTGGGTGACCTCCAGCAGCAACCGTTGCTGCGGGTCCATGGTCGAGGCTTCGCGCGGCGAGATCCCGAAGAACTCCGGGTCGAAGTCCCACAGCGAGCCCTGCAGGAACCCGCCGCTGCGGGTGTACATCCGGCCAGGCATGTCCGGGTCGGGGTCGTAGTAGCGGTCCAGGCTCCACCGGTCCGCGGGCACCTCGATGATCCCGTCGCCATGAGCGAGCAAGAAGTCCCACAGCTGGTCGGGCCCGTGCACCTTGCCTGGCAGCCGGCATCCGATTCCCACGATCGCTACATCCATCATCCCGATGGTCCTCCCCGTCCCCGAGACACAGCGTTGGCTGGCAAACACCCTCCACCGAGTGGCTAATGCTCGACGTCGATAACTGTCAGATTTGAGTGGTTTGAGCCATTGGTTTGCCTGCTGGCGTCCGGAAGCGTATCAGCATCTGAATCCGTCCACGGCCAAAATTAGCGACACCGTCATCATCGTTAACTACCGTGACGTGTTTCGCTGCTAAGTATTTTCCAAAGGCGCGAAGGACATGCCACCCAACTGACATGTGGGCCACCTTTGTTATCCCTGAAGGGCGGGGCCCTGTCAACACGTTAGCGACCAGCGGTTTTGTTTGCTTTGGGCCTCCGTGTAGACAGCATCAGGCGAGGACCGGGGTCAAGACGGAGCGCCCGCAGCGTAGCGAGGACGAACGGTCTTGACGCCGGGCCGGCCTGGTGCATGCTGTCGGCGGATGCCGAAAGCGGGGGTGTAGCGGGCACGGTTGTGTGGTTGTGGGCTTCTCCAATGCCGTGATGGTGCAGATACGTTGGGGCAGGGCCGGATTGGTCCGGCTGCCGGTCATCCCTTCGCCCAGCTGTTGTGGGCATGGAGCGGTGCGGTGGCAACACGCGGGGTCGATCAAGCGGGCGACCACGCCGATGGTTCGGGGGTCATGACAAAAAGCGGCCGCGCGCGGTTGCGTCCGGGGTGCTCAGGCTGTCTTGGCACGGTCGAGCGCGCGGATGTGGCCGTCGCGTAGCCCGTAGTAGACCAGCGTGAGCAGTTTGCGTGCCGCGGCGACCTTGGCGATGTTGCGGCCGCGGCGAGCTTCGATGCGTTGTTTGTCGGCTGAGATCTTGGCCGTCGTCGGGTGGCGCTATACCGCCTCGATCGCGGCCCAGCGGACCGCTTTGGAGCCTTGTTTGGTGATGTGTCCGCGGTGCACGACGGTGTCGGACTCGCGGTGGCGCGGGGTGAGCCCGGCCCATGAGCACAGGTGGGCGGGGTCGGTGAAGCGGTGTGCGTCCCCGACTTCGGCGACGAACACCGCCGCCAGCGTCGGCCCGATGCCGGGCACCTGCTGGATCGCTTGATAGCCGCGGTGGGCGCCCAACCGCTCGGCGATCATCGCGGCGAAGCGCGCTTCGTGGCTGTCGAGGATGTCGATGAGTTCCAGCAGCGAGCGGATCCGTTGGGCGTAGACGGAGCCTAGGGGTACCTCGGCCAGTCGTTGCCGGCCAGTGAATCCGAACAGATCCGACACCGCGATCAACACGCCGGCCTTGGCGAGCACCGCATGAACCTGGGCCTTGAGTCCGGATCGGATCGCGACCAGCTTGGCGCGGTAGCGCACCAACTCCCGCAACTCACGCGTCTGCGGTGGGGCGATCCAGGCCTCGGGCAGTCGACCCATCCGCAGCAGATCGGCCAGATCGGCCGCATCGCGCACGTCGTTTTTCACTCGCCGGTATCGGAACCCTTTGACTCCCAACGGATGAGCCAAATGCACCCGCGCTCCGCAGGGCCCAGTACCAGCCATACGTCGCTTCCAACACCACCTCGGGCTCAGAACCAGCCAGCTCAAGCTGCAGCTGCCAGGCCACTGGATCGTTGACGATCCGCACCGCCGAGAGCTGCTCACCGGATTCGGACTGGCGTACGATTACCGACCGCTGCCGATGCAGATCGATCCCGACAAACTGCCTGCCGTCATACTCATCCATAAGGGGCCTCCCTTGGTTGTGGAAGTAACACCCCCAGCATTCGCCGGGGACGTCACAAGGAGCGGAGGCCCCGCCCCTTCATCGCATCAAGTGGCAGGTGAAAGCCCCGGTGGGAGCCGGGGCGGCTTTCGTTTGATCGGCGCCGACGTCAGTTTCCCGGCGGTCGTTGCTCAACGACGGTGGCGTCAGGCTGATATCCCAATTTCATTCTGCTTGGCGCGCTGATCGAGAAAGTCAGCGGCGAGGCCGAAGACGTCTACGTTCAGCAAAACGTGTTTGCGCCGCTGGGCATGGCAGAGACCCGCTATCTTCCGCCCGCCAAAGCATGTGGTCCACACACGATGCGAGGAGCTGCGATTGCGTGGGCTCCCGCGCCACAACGGCGCGAGCAGGTCGGCTGTCCTGTGGGGAGCTGGAGCACCAGTGTTTTGTCGCGCATCGCACCAACAACACATGACGACGAAAGCAAAACCGATCCGAGCAAGAATCCCGATTATGATTACCTGCTTCGGGGCACGGTGCATGACCCGACGGCGCGCCGCATGGGTGGGGTGGCCGGGCATGCCGGTGTGTTCTCGACGGCGCACGATGTCAGCGTCTATGCGCAGGCCCTGCTTGATCGGCTTGCGGGCCGCCCGAGCGAGTTTCCGCTGCAGCAAGCGACCCTGGAGTTGATGACGACTCCTGAGCAGCCCGGACATACGGCTGAACAACTCGACGCAGCGAACCGTGCCAGCCGAGAAGCCATCGCAAAGACACCAAACACCACAGATCCGCTGCTTGCTCCGCGCTATCCGGCGATCAAGGGACAAAACCTGCGCGGCTTTGGCTGGGATATCGATACGGCCTATTCCAAGCCGCGAGGCATGGTCTTTCCCATCGGTAGCTTTGGCATCACAGGGTTTACTGGAACCACGCTTTGGCTGGACCCAGGCTCAGATACCTACGTAATTCTGCTCGCCAACGCAATCCATCCGCGGGGCAATCCACCGATCACGAACCTGCGAGGTGAAGTGGCTACGGCGACAGCCCAGGCCTTGCGTTTACACGGCCGAACACCTCGTAACTAGGCACCGTCACTCGCTGTCTGCGTAGCTGCCAGGCAGCTGAATACAGGTGAGGGAGAAGGCATTACAGGGCACGACACCGACCGCGGCCCTGATATTGGCTGGCGCGGGTGGTACAGGGAACGGCTCCAGCTGTCCGCAGCGGAGTTCGTCGGAGCTGCGAATCCTGGGGCCTTGTCATTTCACGCAGGGAACGTCATCGGCGGTCATGCGCGTGAGATTGGTAGGTGTCGGTGCTTGCGTGCCGGTGCCGGTGGCCGGCACCGTGGTGACCGGCGCCGTGACGGTTGTGGTCGGCGATGCCGACGTGTCATTGAGGTCGTCAAACCTGGAGTAATCGGTCCCGACGGTCAGTCGCACCGTGTTGCGGGCGACGCCGTCGGATGCGGCGGCATTTATGCCTAATTCATCGGCGAGCTCGGCGGCGGCCGCCTGGGCGCCGGGTCCGTAGGCGATGGTGCTTGTCCGGCTGGTGGAGTCGGCGGTGCTGACCGTCCCCGCAGTGAAGTGCCCTGTCGCTAAGGACATTTCGAGGTGCGCGGCTTCGCCTTGCCTGCCCGAGGCATTGACCACGTCCAGCGCGACGCTGCCTGCGGTCAGCGCTGCGCCATCGCCTGATTGCGGTGCTGCGCTGGTGGGGCTGGTCGAGGCTGCCACGGGCGAATCGGCGGCCACCAGGTTGTGCACGACGGTGCGGATGGTCGGTACGTCAATGAAATTGACATATGCACCGTTCGAGATTTCGCCAAAACTGGTGACCGGCAGCGTGTATAGCGCGACCGGTCTGTTGGGGAACGCCGACGCGTTATGCACGAAGTCTTCCAGGTCGAAACCAGCGTCAACGGCGACGTTTTGCTTGGCGACGTCCAGTAGGGCGCGCAACCGGGTAGGGGTCGACAACGCGTCGCTGCGGCGCAGCGCACGGACCAGCGAGACGATGAGGGCCTGTTGGCGCCGTGTTCGATCAAGGTCGGTGAACATCTCATCGTTGGCGTCGCGGCGTTGCCGAACGAACGCCATCGCCTGGGCTGCACTGATCTGCTGGATGCCTTGATGAAAGTCCGCGCCCGAGTAGTAGCGATCCGCGGTGTCCTCGTTCAGGCACACGGTGATGGGTTCGACCACCCGGGCGACCTGAAAGAACCCGACCAAGGTGACTTCAATGAAGTGGTCGATCGGGATTTGCAACAGACGCCTGACCGTGCTGATCTCGGCTTTGCGGCCCGCCTCACGCGCCGCCTGTTCTTTCGCCGTGGAGTCTCGCCCTTCAGGCGAGGCTCGATCGGATTGCGGGTTGGCGGAGCCGCCGCGGTCCATCACGCGCTGGTAGGCGGCGCTGTAGGCCTCCTTGATCTTGCCGCGGCAATCCGAGTCCGGGCACCCGGCCAGATCGACATAGTCGTCGCGAGGGATTGAGATCGCCGTGGCCGGGGCGTCCCCGGCGGGCAGGTGCAACACGATGAGCGAGTCGGCGTCGCCGTCGCCGGAATCTTCACCGCCTGCGTGCAGCGCGTCATAGATGTCTGGCGGCAAGGGCTGGCCCCTCTGGTCGCGACGGCTATCCAGCCCCATGATCAGGATGTTTTGATCACTCCCGGTCGATGCGGGTTCGCCGGCCAACGCATCAGATGTGGTGATGCCGGCCGATGCAGTGCGGTAGGCGATCCACCCAATGCCGGTGACGACAACCACAACCGCCGATACCAGCGCGGCGAGCACCTTGGCGCCGGCCGCAACCAAGTGGCTGCGGTGTAGGCGATGCCGGGGCCCGTCCATCCGCGAACGTGCTTCTACATCGCCTGAGGGGTCCGCTCGATGAGTCATGACACACGTGAGAATAGCCAGGTCACCGCGCTGAAACCAGCGTTTGCCGAGGTGGGACGCCTCAGGCTTCGTCGTTTGACGGCGTCAAGATGTGAGAACGAAACCGCAGCTAACGAGCGGGACTGAGACGCAACGAAACGTAACGAAGCCGCTGATCAGGGTCTATAAGCCCAGGTAGGGCGCCGGTTTCGATTCCCGGCAGCTCCAATGAGAAGCCGGTCAGAGCCACAAGCAGTTAGCCGTTTATCGCTGCTATCGTCCACCCCGGCAAGAACGTTGCCCGCGTTAGGAAATGATCGCTCCGGCCGACTGTCCCAGGGGATTGTCGGCGAGACGCCCGGCGCCTAGCCTCGATTTTTCGTGCGGCTTGGTCTGGGCGGGTGCTTGCCCGTGCTGGCCGGCTGGTGATGCTGATTGTGGCATGCGGGTGTGACAGGTCGTCCAGTGTCGCTTGGAGGCGGGCTTTCCAGGGCCGGTAGGGTCTTTCGTCTCGTCGGGTCAGGGGGTTTGCGGTTAGGTGAATGCGGTGCGGATACGGCGCCAGGCGGTGGCGATTGCCTGTGCCCAGCGCCAGGTGGCGTCGATGCGCAGCCGGATTTGTCGGGCGCCGCGGGTGATGCGGACGGCGACGTGCAGGACGCGGTAGCGGAAGGTGCCGATCTCGCAGCGGGCCAGCTCGGGGGCATCGGCGAAGCCGATGAGTTTCGTCCAGGCAATCAGATCGGTTGCGGCCATGATGATTTCGAGCCAGGCCGCGTTGGCGTCAAAAGCGTTGAATGGCAAGTTACGCAGGCCGGTGGCTTTGGCTTGGCGGATCCGGTCCTCGACGCGGGCATGTTGGCGGTGGCGTAGTTCCAGCCCGGCCAGCTGGCCCGGAATCACCCCGTCGGCGGTGTCGGTGAGAAACCCGGTGATGCGGTGACCGTCGGAGTCGGTGAACGTCAACTGCGCGCCGGGATGCGGGCGTTCCTTGCGCAGGATGAGCCGAGTGCCGGCCGGCCATTTCGATAGGTCGCACAACCCCGTGGCCTCGGCGACCCAGGCGCCATCACGGATGCCGCCGCCGGAATCGATCGCCGGATACCAGCCGCCGCCAGTGTTGAGCACCTCCACCGCGTCGCGGATCGGCGCGTCGATCGCGGCCCCCAAGGAGAACCCCACCCCCGATTTCCGGCAGGCCGCGGCGAACCCATAGGTGGCGCCGGCCGAATCGGAGCGGATCAACACCTGCGGGGCGTCGCGGTTACCGGGACCTGGGCGGTACTGCGGGGGCAGCGACGCCAACGCCCACCCGAGCACCGTGATGTGATCGGCGGCGGTATTACTTCCCGCATTACCCTTGCGCAGCAGCCCGGCCAGCGCCTCCCCGCCGGCGATGTCGGGGCGGTCCAAAAACACCAGCAGCGGATGATGGCCGAACGTCTTCTTCCAGGTCGCCGCGGCGTTCTCCTTGTTGTCGGAATGGTCGATGGTGATGGTGGCATCCACATCCAGATGCAGCCAACCGTCGTGATCGGGGGCAGCACCGGCGGCCCAGGCCTGCTGGCGGGCGTGGGCTCGCGCCGCCCGGATTGCCGGCAGGTGTAACGCGTCGATGCGCTCGTCGACCAGCCGCCACAACGTGGTCGTCGAGGCGACAACACCGAACACATGCTCGCGATCCCCCCACAATTGGCCGACCCCATCGACGCAGTCCGCGCCGTCGGCCACCGCGGCGGCCAGACCGGCGAACACATCCCCGGGCGCATGGACCCACGGCCCCTTATAGGTGTCGGCCAACGCCGCGCTGACCTGCGACGACAGCCCCGTCAGGTCGGCCAGCTCGCGCAACATGCCCACCCCAGCGTGCGACACGACGCCGTGGCCGTCCGCCGACACTTTCACCCGACAAACCGCTGCGCTAACCTTCACCTAGAAAGTGCCTCCCCGCTGGAATGATGGACCGTCAAGCAGTCTCATTATTCCTTGCAGGACAGGCACTTTCGCTAACTCAAGCCCGTGTCACCCACAGTTTCACGCAAAATCTAGGCTAGTCGTCGTCCTCGTCGTCCGGTTCATCCGGCTCTCGCATCACCCGTAGGCCAATCTGGTCAGCCAATGTCAGCAAGTCGCCCGGATTACGATTCATCAGCGCCAATATCGCCCCGAACCCGGCAAGCTCCTTTAGCAGGTGAACGACGCTATCCGCTTCGCGGACAACGGTTCCGAACTGTGTGTTCGCCGTGTCGCTGTCAATGTTGGTCGCCCGGCGTCGGATTTCCTGGTGTAGCAGTTGCCAGGCCCGTTTACGGTCGTTCATTCCGCACCTCCGGGCAATACGTCGTCACAGCATCGGTCACCAATGTAAGTGCCTGCTCAGCCGTCCAGCCGTCAGCTTCCGCGAACTTCTTGAAGAAGGCCTCCGCTTCCGCGCCGACCGTGACGTGGTGTCGGCCGATGTCGTGGCACAGCTCCCGCGCCGTGACAATCGCCCAAGCGTTGGCCGCCTTCTCGGCGGGGTAAGGAACTTGGTCGGCGTGGATTTTGTCGAGGGAACGTGAGGTCTCTCTCGGAGGCGATGCCGGACCAGCGCGGCCCGGCGGGCGTGGGTGTCGTCCGTGGCGCTGCCGGGCGTTGTCAGCTCTGACGCGCCCAGCCTGGTGGCCCGTGTAGTTGCGTAGCCGCAACACGCCGAATCGAACGACATCCGCGTAATTTAATTGCCAGCGCGCTACCGTAAACCGAACTCAAGTAGAGTCCAAAATGCAGCGGCGGAGCGGCAGGCCCTGGTAAGCACTTCGCCGCTCCGCCTGACCGGAATTCACTAGCGAGGGCACGCGTACCACACGTCGGCGAACAGGCCGGCCGAGACCGAGGGGCCCACTTAACAGGTGGGTTGCCCGCGGCCTCTGCTACAGCGGTGACGTTACGGCATGCAACCGGTCATGTACCGGAAGGCGCGCCGGGCGTGTTTCGTGCCGGGCAATAGCCTATCGGCTCACCGGGCGTACGCTGTGCTGCTGGCCGCCAGGTGCGCGCCGAGGCCGACCGTGACCAACAGCAGGATTCCCGCACCGCCCCGGTGAGCGCCCAGCCACGCTCGACCACCGCGCGCCGATGCGCCCGTACCTGTTTCACCAGCCATTCGGCGGCGGCCCAGACCTGAGCACGACACAGCGCTACCTATGCCCCTACGGCCCAGTGTCAACGGTCAGTGCGAACTCCGGACTGGCGGACAGGTGTCCTCCGGCTCCGCGGACACGAAATCTCCGTGCCTGCGGACAGTTTCGGCGTCCCCGCCAGGGGCGGATAGCGTAAATGCCGGTGAGGCGGCGCCGGTTCGCGCCGCAGTGACCGCAACCGTGGTGTACCGCATCGTGAAGCTGCCCCCGACCGCGTCGATGGCGGCCCCGATGCCCGCCAGCAACTCTTCCAGCTTGGCCGGCACCTCGGTGCCCATCCTCGCCCAGGCCACCGACACCGAACGCCACGCCTTCCAACTACTCGGCGCCGCCATCCCACTGACCCTCCAGTAGCCAGAACAACCACCACCGAAAACCACGAAAACCCAGCACAACTAAGGTTTCACCCGACTTCACGGCGGTAACTTCGGATTAGAGTGGGAGGCGGGTTCCGCGCGCATCCGTTGTACCCGATGGTGAGTGGAGAGCAGGTAACCGCCGATGTTCGAAAGATTTACCGACCGTGCCCGCAGGGTGGTCGTCCTGGCGCAAGAAGAGGCCCGGATGCTCAACCACAACTACATCGGCACCGAGCACATCCTGTTGGGTCTGATTCACGAGGGCGAAGGCGTCGCAGCGAAGTCGCTGGAGTCACTCGGGATCTCGCTGGAGGGAGTCCGCAGCCAGGTCGAGGAGATCATCGGCCAGGGCCAGCAGGCGCCGTCGGGGCACATCCCGTTCACTCCGCGCGCCAAGAAGGTTCTTGAGCTGAGCTTGCGCGAGGCGCTGCAGCTGGGCCACAACTACATCGGCACCGAGCACATTTTGCTGGGTCTTATCCGGGAGGGTGGGGGCGTGGCCGCGCAGGTGCTGGTCAAGCTGGGCGCCGAGCTGACCCGGGTGCGCCAGCAGGTGATCCAGCTGCTGTCGGGCTACCAGGGCAAGGAGGCCGCCGAGGCCGGCACCGGTGGTCGTGGCGGCGAGGCAGGCAGCCCGTCCACGTCGTTGGTGCTCGACCAGTTCGGGCGCAATCTGACCGCCGCCGCGATGGAGGGCAAGCTGGACCCGGTCATCGGTCGCGAGAAGGAAATCGAGCGGGTGATGCAGGTGCTGTCCCGGCGCACCAAGAACAACCCGGTGCTGATCGGTGAGCCCGGTGTGGGCAAGACCGCTGTCGTGGAGGGCCTGGCGCAGGCCATCGTGCACGGCGAGGTTCCCGAAACGCTGAAGGACAAGCAGCTCTACACCCTGGACCTGGGTTCCGTGGTCGCGGGGTCGAGGTACCGCGGTGACTTCGAGGAACGCCTGAAGAAGGTGCTCAAGGAGATCAACACCCGCGGCGACATCATCCTGTTCATCGATGAGCTGCACACGCTGGTGGGCGCCGGTGCCGCCGAGGGCGCGATCGACGCCGCGTCGATCCTCAAGCCCAAGCTGGCCCGCGGCGAGCTGCAGACCATCGGCGCGACCACGCTCGACGAGTACCGCAAGTACATCGAGAAGGACGCCGCGCTGGAGCGGCGCTTCCAGCCGGTGCAGGTTGGGGAGCCGACGGTGGAGCACACCATCGAGATCCTCAAGGGCCTGCGGGACCGCTACGAGGCCCACCACCGGGTGTCCATCACCGATGGCGCGATCGTGGCCGCGGCCACCCTGGCCGACCGCTACATCAACGACCGGTTCCTGCCGGACAAGGCGATCGACCTGATCGACGAGGCCGGTGCGCGGATGCGGATCCGCCGGATGACCGCGCCGCCAGACCTGCGTGAGTTCGACGAGAAGATCGCCGAGGCGCGCCGGGAGAAGGAATCGGCGATCGACGCGCAGGACTTCGAAAAGGCGGCCAGCCTGCGCGACCGCGAGAAGACGCTCGTCGCTCAGCGTGCCGTGCGCGAAAAGCAGTGGCGTTCCGGCGATATGGACGTGGTGGCCGAGGTCGACGACAACGAGATCGCCGAGGTGCTGGGTAACTGGACCGGCATCCCGGTGTTCAAGCTCACCGAGGCCGAGACCACCCGTCTGTTGCGCATGGAGGACGAGGTGCACAAGCGGATCATCGGTCAGGCCGACGCCGTGATGGCCGTCTCCAAGGCGATCCGCCGTACCCGCGCCGGGCTGAAAGACCCCAAGCGCCCGTCGGGTTCGTTCATCTTTGCCGGCCCCTCCGGTGTGGGTAAGACCGAGCTGTCCAAGGCGCTGGCCAACTTCTTGTTCGGCGACGACGACGCGCTGATCCAGATCGACATGGGCGAGTTCCATGACCGGTTCACCGCGTCGCGGTTGTTCGGCGCTCCGCCGGGATATGTCGGCTACGAGGAGGGCGGCCAGCTGACCGAGAAGGTGCGGCGTAAGCCGTTTTCGGTGGTGCTGTTCGACGAGATCGAGAAGGCGCATCAGGAGATCTACAACAGCCTGTTGCAGGTCCTTGAGGATGGCCGGATGACCGACGGGCAGGGCCGCACGGTGGACTTCAAGAACACCGTGCTGATCTTCACGTCCAACCTGGGCACCGCCGACATCTCCAAGCCGGTCGGCCTGGGCTTCACCAAGGGTGGCGGTGACAACGACTACGAGCGGATGAAGCAGAAGGTCAACGACGAGCTGAAGAAGCACTTCCGGCCGGAGTTCCTCAACCGCATCGACGAAGTCATCGTTTTCCACCAGCTGACTCCCGAAGAGATCGTCCGGATGGTCGACCTGATGGTGGGCCGGGTCGCGGGCCAGCTCAAGAGCAAGGACATGGCCCTGGAGCTGTCCGACAAGGCCAAGTCGCTGCTGGCCAAGCGCGGGTTCGACCCCGTGCTGGGCGCTCGGCCGCTGCGGCGCACGATCCAGCGGGAGCTCGAGGACGCGCTGAGCGAGAAGATCCTCTTCGAGGAGGTCGGTCCCGGCCAGCTCGTCACCGTCGACGTGGACAACTGGGATGGCGAGGGCTCCGGCGAAGGTGCGGTGTTGACCTTCACCGGCACCCCCAAGCCGGCCAAGTCGGCCGAACCCGACCTGCCTAAGGCCGAGCCGGCCGCAACCGGCGGAAGCCACGCGGCCAAGTAACCGCGCACGCAGAAAGGTCGGCCGGTGCTGGTCGTCACCACAAACGACATTCCCGGCTGGGAGATCCGATCGCGAAATGCCTTCGCCCAGATCGGCGCGGGATTCAAGTCGATGTTTGGCGGCGAGCTGCAGGGCATGACCAAGAACCTGGCGGACAGCCGCAACAAGGCGATGGGACGGCTGATCAACGAGGCGCGCAACCGAGCCGCCAACGCGGTCATCGGGATGCGGTTCGACACCACCGAACTCGGCGACGTGTGGATGACGATCTGCGCATACGGTACGGCCGTGCAGGCCGTGCCGGTCACCGACGCCGCGAGATACATCGCCTCCCAGCTCGGTTACGGCGGGGCCCCCCAGCCGCCACAGCCCCAGCCGCAGCGGCCGCAGCCGTACAGCGTGGGCTAACTGCTGCGTGACCGAGGTCGTCCGGCTGACGTTCGTGTCGCATGCCATGACCGATGCGATGGCGGGCGGACGGTTTGCCACCGATGAACCACTCAACGCGACCGGCCGTCGGCAGGTCGACGCGTCGATCGATCTCGGAATCCGAAGCCGTTCAGGCGAACCCGGCTGCACCGCGCTGACCGGGCCGGAGAAGCGCACCCGCCAGACCGCCGAGCTGCTTGGCCTGCTGGCGACGGTCGAGCCACGGCTGGCCGACCTGGATTGCGGCAGGTGGCGTGGCGACGTCCTGGGCGGCGTGCGCCCAGCCGACCTGGCCGTATGGCTGACCGACCCGACGCGGGCACCGCACGGCGGCGAGTCCGTGGTCGATCTGGCGAACCGGGTGGCCGGCTGGTTGGACTCCCTGACCACAAGCCGATCGCAGACGGTGGCGGTAACCCATCCTCAATCGCGACTCGCGCGTTGCTCGTCGATGAATCCTGAACGAAGCAAAATCAGCGCGCTGACGACCAACACCCAGATCGGAAACGCCAGCGTCAACCACATGCTCAGGTCGCTGGCGATCAGCAACGCCACCGCCACCAGATAGCTGACGACGACCAGCCAGCGCGGCATCAGCCCGGTCTTGAGCCAGATGGTGGCCAGTGAGATCATGAACACCGCCGCCATCCGGATGGCGTAGGTTTTGGCGGCCGACACCACGATCATCTTGCCGAACGCGACCACCTCGACATGCGCCGCGGGATCGGTGACGCCGGTGTTGCTGGCCACCAGCGCGGCGGCGACCGCGGTCGAGACGAACATCATCGCCAAAAAAAGCAGACCGCTGCCCAAAAACACCGTCGCGAAGAACCGGTCCTCGTAGCGCCCCAAGCCATCACGCACCACCCCGATGAACCACAAGAAGGTGATCCCGGCGAACGGCATCAACTTCGTCGCGGTCAGGATGCCGCCCCTTTCGGAGTTGAGCCATTGCGTCGAGTCGCCCACTCCCTCGGGCATCTTGACCCGGATCAGGATCAGTACCGCCGCGAAGAGCAGGGCCGACAGAACCCCCGCCAGGGCCGCCGCTCGCGGTGTCGTCAACTGGCGCAGACTCGGACCCGCTACGGGTGAGGGCCCAGTGGATGAGGACACCGGGTCATCGTGTCAGACCCAGGTGCACGCGTCGTGGATTTCGGCTTACGGGCGGCCCGTCAACGACTCTGAAAAGAGGGCCGCGCTGCCCGGCTACTCACCGCGCTGGGTGGTGACGGTCGTGGCGGTGCCTCGTCTTGCTCAGGCTGCTGATCACACCGCGCATGGCGTAGAGCGCATCCCTCACCGACCGCTCGCCGACACCGGCGTCGGGAGGAGGATCTTTTGGCGTCCGGCGGGTACCCAAAGGCCCTACCTGGGAGGGTGTCCGTGGCCATTGACAGGCTGGCGCGGTAGGCGAAAAGTCTGGATTGACAACAGAAAGAGACCGCGATGAAACAATGGTTACGTCGCCGGGCCGCCGTCGCCGTATTCGTCTTCGCGCTGGCGTCAATGTCGGCGATGACACTCACGACCGGTTCTGTGGCGGTGAGCGGAGCCCAGCCTTGGTGCCCGGTCGGCTGGTACTGGGACAACTACATGCGATCGTGTCAACCCGTACGCGCGCCCAACGTCACCGCGTGCATGACCGCCAGCGGCAGGCGTGGATACGTCACCGGCGGCGTCTGCGTCGGGAACTGATACCTGGGCAACGCCCGTTTGCGGCTGCCGGTATCTCAGCAGTTGGGTGGCGGATATAAGGATCGCGGGTTTTCCGGTGTCGTCACGACGCGGCCGGACGAGAAGGGATGGGACAGCATGAAGATTCCGATGATCGCGCTCGCCGGCTTGGCGGCGACCAGCATGCTCGTAGGTGTGTCGCTCGTCGGCTGCGCTGCCAACAAGTCATCGACGACCTCGTCGTCGGGATCGGCTACTGCATCGGGCAGCAGCAGTGCGACATCGAGTGCGAGCAGCGGTCCCCTCGCCGACTACACCGCTCTATTGATCAAAGCCAGCGACATCACCCTGCCCGGCGACACCTTCACCGCTCAGCCGGCGATCCAAAACCCCAACGGCCAGCCCGGTGTCGCGCAGCTGTTCGGCAACCAAAACGACACCCGCCACGTCGGCGCCACCATCCTCATCCTGCCCGATCCTGACCAGGCCGTCAGCGAGCTGGACCAAGAAAAGGCCGCACTGGGCGATACGGTCAAAGGCGGAACCCCCGCACCGGCGGCGGTGGGCACCGGCGGAACGATGGTCTCGGGCACCTCACCGGATGGATCCAAGGCAGTGACCGTGTTGCTGTTCACCGAGGGCAAGGCCTTCGCCAACATGGAATTTGACAGTCCACCCAACGATCCTCTGCCACCCCAATTCGTCACCGACGTCGGCCAAAAACAAGACACCGCAATCAAGAACGGACTACACGGCTAACCACTACGGACCGTTCGACGACGAGTTCGTAGGCTGCGGATTGCGGTCGGTCCATGGGGAGTGGGCTGTTGCAGCGCCCATTCGAATGCGACCTCGTCGTGACAGCCGCGGCGATGCCGCCGGCGTGTCCGTCGCTGACCGGGCGCCGGTGGACGGAGGGTCACCGCGCCGGCCGGTCGGAGCTTCACGTTATAGATCGGAGCTTCACGTTATAGATGAGTGTTGGCTGTGTTTTGCTGCGAAATCTGAACGTGCACACCCACTTTCGCACTTAGGACCGGATGTGTTTGCAGCGGCCGCCGATGTTCCGCCAGCTGCCGGTGGTGGTCACATATTTTGCGGCCAATGAGTCAACAAACGGTTTCAACAATGCTGCGGACGGCCTAGTCTCGATGTGTCGGGGTAACGCAGAAACGCTCGCCAAGTACGACCCCCAGGGGGTGGTCGTGCCGTTTGGATGGGAGGAGGGGGGAGATTGGTTTGGCCGAGAATCAGCCTTGTGGCCTTCTTTATGACCGCAGCGACGCTCGGGACCCGACCGCACAGCATCCATTCAACATGCTGAACAACCCCGCTAACCGGCGATTCGGCCGTCGCGGCCGGCGTCTCAAGACTGTGCCGAAACACCTGTAACCCCAATTCTCTAGGAGAGGATCATCGTGGCGAATCCGTCAGTTGAGCCCAACGGCCAAAAGGCCGGATCTGATGGCCAGGCCGCACCGGCGGCGTCAGAGCAGGCTGTGGTGCGCCGCGACATTCTGCCCATTCCCGACGTCAAGCATGTTGGCTTGACGACCTATGACGCCAAGGACCCCAACACCACCTATCCGCCGATCGTTCCGCTGCGCCCGCCGGCGGGCGCGCCCAATGTGCTGATCGTGCTGCTCGACGACGTCGGGTTTGGCGCCTCGTCGGCTTTCGGGGGTCCGTGCAACACGCCGACGGCCGAGCGGCTAGCCGCCGGCGGGCTCAAGCTCAATCGCTTTCACACCACGGCGTTGTGCTCGCCAACGCGTCAAGCAATGCTGACCGGGCGCAACCACCACTCGGTGGGCATGGGTGGCATCACCGAGATCGCCACCTCGGCGCCCGGATATAGCAGCATCCGGCCCAAGGACAAGGCGCCCGTCGCCGAGACCCTGATGCTCAACGGATATTCGACCGCCCAGTTCGGCAAGTGCCACGAAGTGCCGGTCTGGGAGGTATCGCCCGTCGGCCCGTTCCACCAGTGGCCCACCGGCTCAGGATTTGAGTACTTCTACGGCTTTATCGGCGGCGAGGCCAACCAGTACTACCCCGGCCTGTATGAAGGCACCGCACCGGTGGAGCCCGAAAAGACACCCGAGGAGGGCTACACCCTCACCGAGGATCTGGCCGATCGCGCCATCACCTGGGTGCGCCAGCAGAAGGCGCTGATGCCCGACAAACCGTTCTTCATGTACTGGGCGCCCGGCGCCACCCATGCCCCGCATCACGTGCCCAAAGAGTGGTCGGACAAGTACAAGGGCAAGTTCGATGCCGGCTGGGACGTGGCGCGCGAGCAGATCCTGGCACGCCAGAAAGAACTGGGTGTCATGCCGGCGGATGCCGAGCTGACCCGACGCCACGACCAGATCCCTGCCTGGGACGACATGCCCGCCGAGCTCAAGCCGGTGCTGGCCCGCGAGATGGAGATCTACGCCGGATTCTTCGAGCAGACCGACCACGAGCTGGGCCGTATCGTCGACACCCTGCAAGACCTGGGCGTCCTCGACGACACGCTGATCTACTACATCATCGGCGACAACGGCGCCTCAGCCGAAGGCACCCTGCAGGGCTCCTTCAATGAAATGGCCATGCTCAACGGGATGCCCGACGTCGAAACCACCGAGTTCCTGTTGTCCAAGATTGACGACTTCGGCACCCCGAAGGCCTACAACCACTACGCGGTGGGTTGGGCGCACGCGATGAACACGCCGTATCAGTGGACCAAGCAGGTGGCCTCCCACTGGGGTGGGACCCGTAACGGCACCATCGTGCATTGGCCCAATGGCTTCGCCGATAAGGGCAAGACCCGCAATCAGTTCCATCACGTGATCGATGTCGCCCCGACCATCCTGGAGGCGGCCGGACTACCCGCGCCGATCTCAGTGAACGGTATCCAGCAGGCGCCGTTGGAGGGTGTCAGCATGTTGCCCACCCTGCGCGACGGCGAGGCTCCCGAGACACACGAGGTCCAGTACTTCGAGATGTTCGGCAACCGCGGCATCTACCACAACGGGTGGACGGCGGTGACCAAACACCGCACGCCGTGGTCGATCGACCCCCCGTCGGCGTTCGATGACGACACCTGGGAGCTGTATGGCCCCGACGACTGGACCCAGGCCCACAACCTGGCCGCCGAGAACCCCAAGAAGCTGGCCGACATGCAGCGCCTGTGGCTCATCGAGGCGGTCAAATACAACGTGGTGCCGCTCGATGACCGGACCTTCGAGCGCTTCAATCCCGACATCGCCGGGCGCCCCCAGCTGATCCGCGGAAACAGCCAGCTGCTGTTCCCAGGCATGCGGATCAGCGAGGCCTGCGTGGTCAACCTGAAGAACAAGTCACACACCGTAACCGCCAACATCACGGTCCCGGAGTCCGGCGCGACCGGGGTGATCGTCAACCAGGGCGGCAGCGTGGGCGGCTGGTCGCTGTACGCCCACCAGGGCAGGCTCAAATACTGCTACAACTTCCTGGGCATCGAGCACTACATGATCACCGCCGACAAACCGATTCCAGACGGAAAGCATCAGGTGCGCATGGAATTCGCCTACGACGGCGGCGGCTTGGCCAAGGGCGGCGACATCACCCTGTACTACGACGGCAAACCCGTCGGCGCCGGGCGCGTGGAGCGGACCCAACCCATGGCGTATTCCTCCGACGAGGCGTGCGACGTCGGCTTCGATAGCGGTTCGCCAGTCTCACCGGACTACGGCCCCACCGGAAACAAGTTCAACGGTGAGATCGACTGGGTCCAGATCGACATCGGCGGCGACCGCCAGGACCACCTCATCAAACCCGAGGACAGGCTCACGGTCGCGATGGCGCGGCAATAACGTTGCCGCTCTTGGCGACTCACCCCCACCGGCACGCGAGGCCACGTCAGCGGCAGCGCCTGCGTCGGGTGAAGTACCCACGCCGGATGATAGTGGCTTGAGGTTTGGCGGTGTTCGTCAATCCGGGTTCGTTCGATTGGCGGGTTTGGTGATGCTGGGTTTCTGGCGTTGCCGGTAGCTGTCGCCTTCGACGACTAGCTCATAGGCCGCCGACTGCAGCCTGTCCATCGCCGATTGGGCCAGCAGCGGGTCGGCCATCATGGTCAGGATCTCCGGGGGCTCCCGATTTGAAGTGATGATCGTGGAGGCTTTGCGGTGGCATTCGACGATCAGCTCGTAGAAGTCGCTGGTCTCGGTGGCCTCCAATCGGTGAAGGCCGAGGTCGTCGAGGACGAGGAGTTCGACGCGGTGCAGTTTGCGCATCTCGTCTTCGTAGGTGGCGTCGAGTCGGGCGGCGTTGAGCCGTTTGAACAGTTTGTCGGCGCGTTCGGTGTGCACGGTGTGCTTGCGGCGGACCGTGATGTGGCCTAACACGTTGGCCAGGAATGTCTTTCCGACCCCGACCGGTCCCATGACGAGCACGTTGTAGGCGTCGTGCAGGAACCGCAGTGAGGTGAGTTCGGCCCACAGTTGCTGATCGAAGGTGACCGCGGTGCTGAAGTTGTACTGGCGCGGTCAGGCATCTCCGCAGGCTGTCCCGATAGCCGAACCGCGGGTTCTTGCAGTGGTCGCAACACCGTTGGAATGAGGGTGTTGGTGGCCAGGTTCTTCAGGCACATGATCAGCGAGAACGTGCAGGTGTTCTGGGCGGCGTTGCAGCGTGGTGAGTTCATCACCGATGCGGCCGAAGTGGTTGGGACGTATCGCAAGCAGGGCGCGCGGTGGGTGATCGCCAGTGGCGGGGTGCGGCCACGGCGGGGTCGGAACCTGCAGGGGCGTTACTTGTGTTTTGCTGAGCGGGAGGAGATCGCGCTGGCCCGGGCCGCGGGTGAGTCGATGCGGTCGATCGCCGCGCGGCTGGGGCGCTCCCCGTCGACGATCTCACGGGAGCTGGGCCGCAACGCCGAGGCGCCGGGGCGGTATCGGGCGACCAGCGCACACGCGGCGGCCTGGGAGCGTGCCGCGCGGCCGAAACCGGCGGAGCTGGCGACGAACCTGGCGCTGCGAGGGAAGGTTGAGCAGTATCTGGAGAAGAAGTACTCGCCGGAGCAGATCTCCGGCCGGTTGCGGGTGGAGTTCCCCGACGATCCGGAGATGTGGGTGTCCACCGAGACGATCTACCAGTCGCTGTACGTGCAGTCGCGCGGCGCACTGCGCCGTGAGTTGACCCTGTGTCTGCGCACCGGGCGGGCGCTGCGCCACCCCGGTCGTCAGCCCGGGCAGCGGAAGAACCGTATCCCGGCGATGGTCAACATCAGCGAGCGTCCGGCCGAAGCCACCGACCGGGCGGTGCCCGGGCACTGGGAGGGCGACCTGATTATCGGCAAGCGCAACCTAACCGCGATCGGCACCCTGGTCGAACGCAGCAGCGGGTACACGATGCTGGTGCACCTGCCCGACGGGTACAAGCCCGAGCAGGTGGCCCCGGCACTGGCCGCGAAGATCCAGACCCTGCCCGAGGTGGTGCGCCGATCGTTGACCTGGGACCAGGGCCCGGAGATGCGCGACTGGAAGCAGGTCGCCATCGCCGCCGACATCGAGATCTTCTTCTGCGACCCGCACAAGCCTTGGCAGCGCGGCAGCAACGAGAACACCAACGGCCTGCTGCGCCAGTACTTCCCGAAGGGCAGCGACCTGTCCGTGCACAGCGAAGCCGAGCTGGACCAGGTCGCCGCCGAACTCAACGACCGGCCCCGAAAACGCCTCGGCTACCGCAAACCCATCGAGGAGATCGGCCACCTGTTCGCCGCGTAGGCTCTCCGCGCTGATCCGGAACGACCCCCGGGACATGAGGCGGCGGGCGCTTGAGGCGGGCAGGGCCATCGCCCTGCCCGCAACTCCCTGCCCCAGGGCCGGAGGGTCCCGCGGGTCAAGGGCCGGCCGCAGGCCGGTCCCGCAGGGACGCGCAGCGCCCTTGACGCGTGGGCATGCCGGCCCGTACCAGCGCCCGCCACCGACCCGATCCCGCTACGCTCAACACGGACGAGCGATTCCGCTCGCGACGGGACGTGTTGCGACGACTGCCAGAATCCGCCGATCCCCTTTCGGACGTGACGGCAGCCCCCGTCGCTACAGCACGACTCCGGGTGCTGCACCGACACTCCCGTCCGCGAGAGGTTCCTCGAGTGTGCGCTCGTCGCCGGCGGAGCGGTACGCGACCGCGGCGGTGACCAGCGGCTCGAACGTGTCGAGCTCGGCGTCGGTCAGCAGGTCGTCGACCACGACGAAGCCGTCCGTTTGTAACGCTCCGATCTGTTCAGCCGTCAGCACTTCGCTCATCGTCCCGCTTTCTCGATGAATGCGATCAACGCGTCGTTGTAGAGATCGGGCCGCTCGAAGTAGGTCGAGTGGCCCGCGCCGGCGACCTCGACGATAGACGCGTTGGCGAGGCGCTGCGCGCTGTCGATGACAAGGTGCGGCGGGAACTGCACGTCGTCGGTACTCGTGATCACGAGGACGGGAACGCCGGTGGCGTCGAGGTCTTTGTGCGCGACCGCGTCGCCGATCAGGGAGGCGCCGACTGCCGCCATCGGGGGCGTGTGGAAGGTGTTCAGCTGTTGGTACAGGAACGCGCGGGCGGGGTCGCGTTCCACGAAGGTGGCGGAGATGGCCAAGTGCGCGCCGATGCGCTGCTCGGCGCCGAAGTTCGCGGCCGCCTTGGTCATCCACTCGCGGAAGTAGTCGAGGAGCGCAGTCGTCCAGAGCCCGCCGACGGTGTTCGACAGTGTGAGCGAGTGCGTACGCGCGGGATGGGCGATCGTGAACGCGGTCACCCACCAGCCGCCCATCGACTGGCCGACGAGGTGCGCGCCCGGTGTGCCCGTCGCATCGAGGACCGCCGCCATGTCGGCGACCGCCGCCGCGCTGCCGTGCACGCCGGACGTGAACGTCGAGTTGCCGAAGCCGCGGCAGTCCCACGTGATCACACGGAAGCCATTGGCCGCGAGCGTCGGCACTTGTTGGAACCACGCGGCATGCGTGCCGCCGGCGCCGTGCGTGAGCATGATCGCGGGCAGATCGTCGTCGCCGCTGACTTCGTAATAGATCTCTTCGCCGCCGCCGCACGCGACGGTCCCGGTCTGCCAGCGCGCAGTCATCGGGTTCCTATGACGGTGTTGGCGAACATCTCGTCTCCCCAGAGTGCGAGTGCGTTGGCGTGTGTGAAGGCCTTGAAATCGTCTACTGCGACGTGCCCGCGCTCCACGAGCTCCCACGCCTCGGGGAGGACTGCGCACGCATCGGGCACGTCCCAGTGTCCCAGGTCCGACGCGAACATGGCACGCAGCCGCGTACCGGCGTAGTCGGTCATGCCGTCGGCTAGCGAATCGCCTTGCGAAGCCACGTGATCGGAGTGTCGTACTGATAGCGGCTTTGGCCGCTGCCTGAGCCGCCGCGCCGCGGCGGCCGGGCCGCACACAGGAGGTGCGCCATGGCGGCGCTTCTCATCGGGTACGCACGCTGCTCCACCGACCAGCAAGACCTCACCGCCCAACACGACGGCCTGACCGCACTGGGTGTCTCGCCGGCCAGGATCTACGTCGATCACGGCCTGACCGGCACCACCCGAGACCGGCCCGGCCTACGGGAGGCGATGGCGGCCTGCCGAGAAGGCGACACCCTGGTGGTGACCAAGCTCGACCGCCTCGCCCGGTCGCTGCCCGACGCGCGGGCGATCGCCGACGAACTCACCACCCGGCAGGTCCGTCTCCGTCTCGGCGCCTCGGTCTACGACCCGAACGACCCGGTCGGCCGGCTACTGTTCAACGTGTTGGCCATGGTCGCGGAGTTCGAGTCCGACCTGATCCGGCTGCGCACCCGCGAAGGGATGAAGGTAGCGAAGGCCAAGGGTCGGCTCCGCGGCAAGCAGCCCAAGCTCAACCCCCGGCAGGAAGCACATCTGGTCGGCCTGCTCCAGGCCGGTGAGCACAGCACCGCCGAACTCGCCGACCTGTTCGGTGTCGCTCGCTCCACCGTCTACCGCGCCCAGCAACGCCACCAGGCAGCCGCCCGACCGTGAGACCGCAGGTGCCGTCCCGCAGAAACACCAGTGCCGGGCGCCCACGGTCCAGCGCCCGCAACACCGCCACGCGGGCCGTACCGTTCCCTTCTGACCATGTGGCGGTCAGCATGAAGGATGCCTCGAAGTAGCGTTCCAGATAACGAAACTTGCGCTCAACCGGTCAGCGCATCACTCCAGGCCGATGATGTGCTTCAGGTCGGCGCCACCGACGATGCGCAGCTACCTTGGCTTCGGTATTGGTGTGGTGAGGCCGTGCAGATGTCGCAGTAGTCTGCGGAGCTCGGGTTCGTGCTCTGGATCTACGATCAGCACTAAGGCCGCTGCAACATTTGATGTCCCGTCAGTTCCGGTGCGGCGGAGCGGCAGCTTGTGAATACCGTAGGGAACACGCCAACCGCGTCCTATCAGGCGTCATGCCAGGCGGGCGAGTTCCTCGTTGACGACCGAGGGGTCGAGCTTGGTGAACACCAGGGTCGGCTTGGCGACGAACGCACCGACCGCGACTGGTGTACGGCGCCACGCACGCACCCCGGAGTAGTCACCGGTGATCACCGGGTAGGCACGGCTGCCGTCGTCGAGGTCACTGACCTCCTCGATCCGGGGCATCGGCTGCAGGTCGCCGGTCCCGCCGTACACCCGGTCAACCGCGTTCGCCGCGTGCGGGAGGAAGGGAGAGAGGATCGCCTTACGGGCGGTGCGTCGCGGCCCTTGCTGGGCCTCCATTGACCGTGGCTAGCGTCCTTGCGGTGATGGCCTGAACCGCGGGCCCCTCGGAGGCCAGATGCCCGTCCGCTACCTGTCTGATCCCGAACTTGCCCGGTTGAGCAGCTGGCCGGACGAATCGCTGTCGAGGACGCGGTCACCTACTTCACGCTGTCCGCCGAGGATCTGTCGTGGCTGGCGGGCTTCAACCGCCAGCAGAACCGCCTGGGCGTTGCCGTTCAACTGTCGACGCTTCCGTGGCTGGGCTGGGTTCCCGACGATCTGGCGTCCTCGACGGGCTCAGCGCAACCAGTCCCGCCCGCTCGGGCCAGCGCTCAATACTGTCGACTGTCGGCAAGCCGTTCCCAAATCCGCTGTAGGTCATCGCCATAAACTGGGCGCAGCTACGGCTTCAGCGTGCGCACGAGGAACTCGGTCTGATCGGCGACCGCTCGCTCCCAGTCCTCACCCACGTAGATGTCGAAGTGGCCGATCGGGTAGCGCTTGATCTCGTTTCGCGGCCCGCGGGCGGCCAGCTTGGCCGTGTGCTCTGCGGGCGCGAGCGAGTCCTGGTCGGTGATGCAGAACAGCGCCGGGCAGGGGAGTTTCGCTGCCTTCAGACCCGGGCGGTACATCGGCGCCCGCAACATGATCCGGGCGGCGACGCGGTTGTCCCATTGCGCGTCGACCGACTGCTCGGCGATCGTGGTCATGCCGGACAGCGAATCGTCCGTGGTCATTATGCCGAGGCTGCCGGGCGGTGCTGCGGCGGGGATGTAATACGGCGCGCCGCGACGCAGCGCGGTGACCTGATCGCGCAGCCCGGCGAGAGTGGCCCGCATGATCGTCTTCAGCCCGAGCGCGGGGAGGGTCGCGAGGCCATCGGTGAACGGGCACTGCGAGACGATCGCCGCGACCCGCCCGTCGGCCGCCCCGACGGCGAGCACGTGGCCGCCGGAGAACGAGCTGCCGAACAGGCCGACGCGCTCCGGATCGACCCAGTCGAGGTCGCGCGCGTACGCCAGCGCGCGGCGGAAGTCAGCGTGCTGGCGGGAGATGTCGAGCAGCTGGCGGGGCTCGCCGCCGCTGGCGCCGAAGTGGCGGTAATCGAACAGCAGCACCCCGATCCCGGCCGCGCAGAAGCGCTCGGCGTAGGCGGGGAGGCGCAGCTCCTTGGTCCCGCTGAAGCCGTGCGCCATCACCATCAGCGGCCGCGGTCCCTTGAAGCCCTCAGGCCGGTACAGCCAGCCGGCGCACCAGTCGTCGCCGGAGTGGAAGGTGATATCGGTGCGCATCGGGTTCTCCTCGGGGTTCGGCTTGCGGGCACAACCAAGGATATGGACTGTGTTCGTTCCGGATGAGGCGGCCAGGAGCGTCAGCTCAGGGTCTACGCCACCCCCAAGCACCCCGACGTGCAGCGGTGGCTGGCCCGGCACAAGCGGTTCCACCGGCACTTCACCCCGACCTCCTCGTCCTGGCTGAATCTGGTCGAGCGCTGGTTGCGCGAACTGACCGACAGGGCGCTGCGCCGCGGCAGCTTGAACTCCGTCCCCGAACTCGTCGCGCCGCGCCCACATCCTGACCCGCTCCCCAACCCAGGCCCTGGAAGTCCTCATCAAAGCCGAACACATCGCGCCCGAAGAACTCGCCGAAACACCCCTGGTCGCCGCCGTCATCGAAGACATCGAAGCCCAAACCAAACACGCAAGACAACCGGCACTCCGACGGCTCAAACAACGCCTCTACACCTGACCACCCCCCAGAGTCGGGGTGGCGCCGTCCGCTCCGCTCCCGGCGCCACCCACCAACTCGCGCAAGTGCAGCAACCAACCGAATCGCCACCCGCCAACCACCCGCCAAGACCCGTGTTCAAACTTTCTCTACGCGGTCAAGGAATTGTCAGAGGAGGACTACGACCGATACGCGGAGGCATACAAGACACTCGACGGCATTCTCGTCACGAATCTGTTCACTTACTACGTCGAAGAAGCGAAGTCCCTCGCCAGTCTCCGGCAGGAAGCTAACAAAGCGTTCGCAAGCCACTTACTGTGCCGGTAGTTGTCGTCGCTCTCGACAAATGATTGTTGTAGGTCCAGTCTCTGGCCCACGAGTTGTACAGCGGGTCAATTTAGATGGCGTCGATCTTCGCGCGATGTGTGTAGGTGAGCAGCTCCAGGGCGTGATAATTCTCAGCGTTAATTACGGAATGGAACGGCTGTCGCCGCCGCACTCCACACTGCCTGTCTCGATGAGGCCCGGATAGATCGAGTGACGGAATTCACCTACGACAACAAGGTTCTCGACGGGTTCCACATGAGTTTCCGGAGCGTCGGTTCCGAGTTCAACCAGGTGCGCCTTTCCACTGCCCTCGCCGTTGTCGAACCGGACCACCGACCACAGCCGCTGGTCGCCTGCGGCAACGTCACAACGCAACCTAGCCATCCAGCGCAGCCCGATTCCGTCGCGGGCTGACAGCGCTGTGCGTTTGGTGCCGTCAGCGTCGCGGATAACCTTGCGCCAACGGTTTTCAATCCCGGCCCTGCGGTTGCGCCTCACTTGTTCGTCTCCAGGACCGGGACAACCTCCTTCCCAGGCCGGTGTTGTCAAAAGCGGTCTTACTGACCGGATTCCGCCGGAGCGAACAGCCCATAAGACATCGGGGTGACGGCGTCAGCTGCTGTGGCTGGTCCATCCTGTGTCGGACCCCTCGTTGCACGCCGAGGCGGAGATCGTGCTTCCGGGAGGCCGTTTCAGGGCCGCGGACACCGCTTCATCCCTCGTGGCCCCCCCGGTTACCCCGAAGCACACACCGAGGCGACGAGATTAAAGCCGGTACCCTGGGATTGTTCTGCCGCTGCCTTTGTGGGACGGACGTCAAAGTTGTATTCCCCATCCCCTGACTTGCTCCAGCCGAGCGCACCGCAGTTAGGGCTTTCGACGACAAACGTAAAGTTACAGCCGGATTGCGGACAGTTAGATTTCGCAAGACCGATGGCCGCATCCTCAGTCTGCTGGTTCGCCGATGTGCCGACCGCGGTGCCGTTGTACGTGGAGGCGACGCCGGCAAATGGAGGACCGGCGGCGTGTGCGGTGGGAGTGACGGCGACGTTCAGCGCGGTCAACACTGCGGCGCTGGCCACCGAAAGCGCGGCGCGTGACTGAAAACTGGTCCCTATCATGGTGATTCCTTTCCGATGTCGGCTGTTTCGGCTGTTGTTGAAATTGGTTGAGTGAAGGGAACAGGATGTGGTTACACCGGAGGGGTGGTGGCGCTAACCTGCTTGTCCCAGTCAGACAGCATCAGTGACACGCTCGCGTCTTGACGACGTTTGGTCTTGAGCCCGATTAGCTCGTTGGGCGCGTCGGCGGTAACCCACACCGTGGTAGCAATGGTCTTTTCCGTGAGTCTGATTGACACCTCCTTCGAGGTTCAACAGTTACGAACATAGGCTAAGTCCTCCGGTCTGCGCCGGACGCGTTTTCGCAAATCTGATGTGCCCGGTTTTCCTTGAAGCGCTGCCTTACACATCTGGTTAGCCGCGCATAGTATAACCCGATTCGATACGTATTTGGCCAGGTAGGACTTGGTAGTCCCACAACACGTTCCACGTCGACCTGCCATGCCACATCTCCAAGTGCGACCAGAACGATGCACAATCCGTTATGCGCCGAATGTGCCGTTAACCGATGCGGGACACGCCGATAAATCTCGCGCAAGGGCGTCAACGCCGGGTTCGGCATCAGTTTGTCTCTCCACCATCCGGTCAATCATGCTCGTGGCGCAGCGATAACCTTTCCTGACCAGGCCAAATACCACATGCGAGATTTGCCACTACAAGAACAACCATGTAATTTTCTGCGCAGCAAATCTAGGGGATCGCGTCCCACGGTCCGCCTTCCGCAAACCAGCGTTGGTGAGATTCGCCGAACCCTTGAAGGCAACGAGCCCGTCGACGACGAGCAGCTTCTGGTCCGCCGTGGTGCCCTCATACAGCCCCGGGTAATACTGGTTGGCCTCGCCGCCGACGAAGCCGTAGAAATCCCCTAACGCGGGGATGTTTGAGTAGCACGGGTCTCGTAGTCCCTTGGTGTTCAGATGCTCGTAATCTTTAGGCGACGCAGCTGCGCGCCCAGCCAGACCAGGCGGTTCCGGCCACAGAAAGTGAGGACAACCGCCAGGTCGCGGAGGCGGCGGATCCTCGCCGAGCGTTTCGCTGAGCTCGACGGCCGGTTGGCGTGACAGAACACCTCAAACCCGGGTCGGCACGTTCACTGATGCCGGGCGTTGGCCAGGATGGCCTGCGCAATTTGCTGCGATTCGTGGTCGACACCGGCGTCGGCGCAGACCACCGCCTCGGCGACGACGTTCGACCACACAGCCATGGTGTGCTGGCAGCTGGCGCCATCGGCGACGGTGCGGTTTTGCGAAATCATGTCGCCCTGGCTGACGACATTCGCCAGGGTGGCTCGCATTGTCCTGTTCCCCGACGAGACGGTCAGAGGCTTGCCCGCACAGTTTTGCCACTGCTGCTCCGAGTCGGCAAGCAACTGGGCGGCGCGGTCGGCCGACGGCAGCAGTGCCACCGACTGGTCGACAAGGGGATAAAACGGATCGCCCGTCGGCGACGGCTGCAGCAGCCTTTCCCGCACCGCCGCGTACCGCGTCGAAGCGTAGACATCGTTTTCCAGCGGGTAGATCGCGCCACTACATTCGTGAAGGTTGAACCCGCCCGACGAGTCGATCGTCTGGTTGGACGAGGACGCCTGCTGCAGCTGCTGACCGACGATGCCGTGAACTTGGTCGGCACCCAAAAGCAGCCCACCCACGGCCGATGCGGGAACGAGGCCCGAGGGTGGGCCGGCCGACGCGCCGGGAGCACCGGCCGGCTTTCCGGTGAGCCGCACGGCCAGGACCGCACCACCAGCCACCAGCAGGACAGCGCCGACCAGCGCCGCGGCGATCCGAACCCCGCGCCGTCCCCGTCGCTTGGTGTCCGCTGCGGCGAAGCGGTCCCCACCGGACACGACCGTCGCGCCCGAGTCTCGTCGGACACCACCAGAACCCGCAGTCGATGCCCTTGTGGCTGACATCCCTACCATGGGCGCCCCAGCGGTGGGCGCCGCCCCCGCGTAGCGGGTCTGGTCGCCGATGGGGCCGGCCGTGGCCGGCAGGGTACGCTGCGCATTCGTACGTGTATCACCAGCAGCCCGCTCCCCGATACTCCGCCATCGCGGCGTGGATGTTCGAGCCGAGCCAGCCAAGGTCGTCCCTGGTCAGCGTGAAGAACGTGACCAGCTCGTCGTCGGCGACATCGTCCGGCCAGCCGCTGAGCCTCGCGAGCTCCGCGTCGGACAGGAACCGAACGGGCATGAGGCACGCTATCCACGCCGATCAATGCTGGACAAGACTAACGATGTCGGGCGCCGATGACCGCCCGCAAGAGGATCCCGCGTACGGCACAGATGTCGTGGCTCGATTCGGTCGTGAATCGGTTGTGGTGCACGCAGAATCAACGGCATGGCCGACGACGACATGGACAGTCCTGATCCTCCGTCTGCGAAAGCGATCACGGCACTCCTACGCGAGGCCCGCTCGCTGTCCCGGCGCGCCGACAAGCTCGGCGGTACCGCCGCAACGGTGGATGACACCACGACCCAGCAGCTCGCGGCGGCGGCCTGCACCAGCATGGAGCAGCTCGTGCACCACCTCACGGTGCTCGAACGCCAACTGCAGCGACACGAGAAGGCGGCAATTCGTGGAGATCCTTAGCCGCCGTATCCTGATCGGCCGGTGCTGACTACGGTCCCTCGGCGACAGCCAACCGTCGCCGCCATGTTCGAAGGCGCTGCTCGACCTGACGCCGTAATGCCCTGAGCCAGTTTGTCCACCCCCCAAGCCTGTCGCACAAGGGGGCGTCGAGCAGTAGGTCGTCTTACAGCGTTCCTGGTGAGCTGATAGGGCAACGGCTGAGCGCCCGCGCCGACGCGCGCACGGTCAAGCTGTCGATCAAGGAGCCGCTCGCCGCGCTGCTAGGTGCGCGCCGCCAGGATGCCCGGGGTAGGGGCCACCACCGGCGGCGCGCAGTGCTGAGGAGCCCTTGACTAGACCGCCCCCAATGGTTCGACACGCTTGAGGAACGAACGAACGGCGAGGTAGTCGGCGAGCGGTTGCTTGTGTTCTCCGCAGGCCACCCAGACCTTCTCCCGGTCGGGAGTGTGCAGCCTGGGGTTGTTCCACACAACCGCCCAGGTCGCGGAGGCCCGGCATGCCTTGGCCGAGCAGATCGCTGGGCTCTCCTTCTCGCTCACCAGTCCAGTCTGCAGCCTCGCGCCACTGGGAGTAGGCGGCGATTCGCACAAGCCGAACGGCCAGTGCGGCCGCGGCTTCGGTGGGCGCGCGGTGCACGGGTTTGATTTGACGTTTTGTGCGCCGAAAAGTGTGTCGCTGATCCGCGCTGTGCGTGGCGATGACGTGGCTGAGAAGGCGATCGCTGATGCGCACACCACTGCCATGTCCGAGGCCATGGAGTACCTCGCTCAGCATGCCGGATACACCCGCGTCCACAACCCGGTTAGCGGCGAAAAGGACCTTGTTCGGTTGCCGGGTGTGGTGGCGATCGCCTACCAGCACGAGACGAGCCGCGCCGGGGATCCGCACCTGCACACGCACGTGATCGTGCCGAACCGGCAGCCGCGCGTCGACGGGAAGCTGGTGTCGATCGACGGCACATCGCTGTATCACGAAGCCCGCGCGGCCGGGGTGATCTATCAGGCCACGCTGCGCCGCGAACTGCACCGCTCCCTGGGCTTGGAGTGGGCGCCGATCGATCCCGCGACGGGTATGGCCGAGCTCGCCGGTGTCGACCCGGCGAGCATTACGGCGTGGTCGCAACGCTCCACGCAGCTGCGGGAGTGGGCGGCCAACCACCTCGTCGTCGTGGACGGCGGGCAGCCGACGCAGGCGCAGTTGGCGGCCGCGCAGAAGGCCACCCGCCCGGCCAAACCCGAGCAGTTGGCGTGGGTGCAGCTGCAGACCATGTGGCGCGAGGATGCGCGCGGACTGCGGCTGGATCGGGCGGCGTTTCAAGAGGCCCGGCAGGCGCGGCGCGCCGCCTCGCGGGCACCGTTTGATCGGCGTCGTCTGGTGACGATGGCCGAGAAGATCGAGAAGGCGGCGTTCACCCGCGCCGACCTCGTCGAGATGGTCGGTGCGCAACTTCCGGTGGACACTGAACGCTCCCCGCGGGAGGTGGTCGAGGCCGCCGTCGACGAGATCGGGATGCGGCTGACTGGACCGCGCGCGGCGCATCAGCGTGAGGGACATGAACGCTTCACGCTAGACCGCATCCTGGCCGAGGAAGCGGTGCTGCTGGACTTGGTCGACGCCCGCGACCCCCGGGCGCAGCTGTGGGTCCGGGAGCACGACACCGCGGGTTTGTCGGCGGACCAAAAACGGGCGGTCGAGGCCATCGCGTCTTCGCCGCAGCTGGTGCAGCCTTTGTCGGCGCCGGCCGGGGCCGGCAAGACCACCTCAATGCGGGCGCTGGCCGAGTGCGCGCGCCGATCCAACCGCCGTGTTCTGGTCCTGGCGCCGACCGGCAAAGCGGTCGATGTCGCTGTGCGCGAGGGCGCTGGCGATGCCGGGTACACCGTCGCCAAGGCGCTGAAATCGTTGCGTGACGAAACGCTGCGGCTGAATCACCTGACCTTGGTCGTCGTTGATGAGGCCGGCATGGTCGGCACCGACGATCTGCGCCAACTGCTGACCGCCACCACCAATGCGGGGGTGAAGACGGTGTTGGTCGGCGATGCCCACCAGTTGGCCCCGGTCAAGGCCCGCGGCGGCATGTTCGCCCAATTGTGCGCCGATCTGCCCTGGACCCAACGGCTCTCGGAGGTGTGGCGGATGCGTGACCCCCAGGAGCGCTCCGCGTCGCTGGCGCTGCGTGACGGCGGACCGGCCCCAGTGCGCCGTGCCGTCGAGTGGTACCGCT